>JBFWLN010000011.1:0-108770 GCA_050252135.1 Desulfobulbus sp. | reverse complement strand
AGGACTTTCGACGCCAAGCGCCTTTTCAAAGATTTTTTCCATTGTTTTCAGGGTCAGGGGGGTAAGGTAGGGTTGGTCGCCAATACTCTACCTCAACCCATTACCCACCCGTTTTGAAAAAGAGCCAGTTTTCATCATAATTCCAAGTTCTGCCTTTGTTGCTTGGCGTGGGGAAAAATCGGTTGAAAAAATTAGAAATGGACAAGCAACAAACAGCACCTCTGCCATTGAAGGTGGTGTTTGTGGTATAATTGCAACATTAGCAATATCTGTCTGGAGTTACTCAACGCAAGTATATGCATCTGGAAGTGTATTCGATAATATATCTCCCGGTTCCTTAGAATTTTTCAAAAGAATTGCTGAAGCATATATTCCAATAATTACATCGGGAACAATAATTGGTTCAATTCATGGTGTTTTGTTCTTCAACTTGAACAAAACACTAATAAAAATAATAAAACAATTGGGCTAATCGGGTAAGGGCGGGTTTTTCTCCCGCCCTCCCCACACCACCTGGCATGCGGGTCCGCACCAGGCGGTTCCCAAAGAGCATCGGGCCTTAGCCGGATGAAGTATATTTGCAGATCTTTGAAAGCAGGAAGGTGGACACTGCAAAATATCCCTGAAAGCAAAATGTTCCTTACGTCGCGCCCATCGTTTCGCTCCCCCCGGTCGGGTTCATCACGTGATGGAGCATATAAGATCCTGCTCTCTTCTCTGAGTTCAGCCCTTCAGTGGGGTGAGGCCTCCAGGCTTTTGTCTATTCGCCGAGCTCGTTTCCAGTCACAATGCCACCTGCATGGTGATTCCCCGCACCTACTATGGCCTCTGCTGTCTCTTGCTCGAACACTCTGCATGTTGCCACACAGAGCGCTGCCGCCAAAAGAGCGGCCGCATGCCGGGCAAGTCTCCCCGGATAAGAACGTGATCTGTCACTATGCAACCGCGGCATTTACCATATCTCCCAAACCCAGGGTGTTGTCATGTTGTGCTGGCTTGCCCGGAGACTTGGCCTTATATGCCGTTTCTGTTCGTTGGCTCATAACTTTGCGCTCCAGCTTCCTCCAGACGAACCCTCGCGGGATCGCCCTTGCTTTCGGCTAGTATTTATGTTCCTGTCATCACGACAGTAACAGGGTTTACATACAGGGGACTTGCACCCCTTTAGATCACACCCATGCCGGGCGTACACAAGCGGGCCAGCCAGACTGCGGTGAGCAGCGTTGTGCTAATCGCGGTCAAGTTCAGTGGCCGCTACTGATGCCCCTTCGAGTTCCGTGAGTTCCGGGGACCGCGATACTCAATTCCAACAATTACATCCTGCTGGCAAGCCCAGATGTTGCAGTTTGGCAGCAGGAAATTTCTCCAGCTTGAGATCAGGAGATACAATTATGCGTAAGCGAATCATTCCCCCTGTTCAGCAGGAAACCGCACTTCCTGATCTGGAATGGTTAAATATAGAAGAACTCGCGGAAGTGGAAATTTCCTCGGAGGACACCGCACATCCAATTGAATCTGCGTTGCTGCCCGGTCAGACCTCGGGCTGGTGTGCCGCAGGGCCCGGCAAGCAGACGATCAGACTTCTCTTTACCAATCCGCAACAGCTTCGGCGGATTTGGATGAACTTTGTGGAGACCCGCACCGAGCGAACGCAAGAGTACGTTTTGCGTTGGTCACCGGATGAAGGGAAGTCATTCCGGGAAATCTTGCGACAGCAGTGGAGCTTCAGTCCCGAGGGTGCGACCAGCGAGACAGAAGACCTTCACGTCGATCTACCAGCGGTCACGGTGCTCGAGTTGAGCATCATCCCGGAAATAAGCGGGGGAAATGCAGTCGCTTCTTTGGCGCAGTTGCGTCTTGCCTAACCAGAACAATCGGACCCAGAGCACGATTAAAGTCACTATTTTTTTGAGGGGAGTTTCGAAAATACGATTTAATTCCGACAATGACATCCTACGGGCAAGCCGTAGATGTTTCAGCAATGCTACAGGAAGGGAAAAATGAAAATACCTAGAATCACCATGATCTCTCTTGGCGCGAATGATCTTCTCAAGGCAACAGAATTTTACAGGCAGGTCTTGAGCACTATTCCCAATACCTCATCAGATGCCATCACTTTTATAGAGCTTCCAGGGTCATGGCTTTCCCTTTATCCCCTTTCAAAACTAGCTGAAGACATTTCCCCCGATGTTCCCAGGCATCGCAGTGGCTTCAGCGGGGTAACTCTCGCTCATAATGCTCGTAACAAAGAAGAGGTCATCGCAATAATGGATCGTGCCAAATCAGCTGGTGCCCAAATTGTCAAAGAACCGCAAGACACATTCTGGGGCGGTTTCAGTGGCTATTTTGCAGATCTCGACGGTTACTATTGGGAGATCGCATGGGGCCCAATGTTCGACTTTATCGAAAATGGCGATATGAAACTTAAGAAATGAAATCTATAACAATTGACCATAACTGAGTTATGGCTACCGCGGTTAATATTGCGGTGCTCACAGAAAATATCTTCAAGAAAAATGTCTCGGATACCATCAAAAACCTCCCCAGGAAATTGAACTCAAGAAAAGAGAAACAAAATGGGAAAAAGAACGAAAGCCTTACTCATCATGCTGTGCTGCACGTTTATACTTCTGCCACAAATTGGTTTTGCCGCCGAAAAAGTCGCTCAGGCCAACTCAAAAGAGCCCATGGACAATTTGGTCGTCATTCTATCAACGAATGACATCGCCTACGCAGATGCTGCTATCAACATTGCCAAAGTAGCTTTTGAAAGAGGACACAAGGTCACCATGCTACTGAGGGTCAAAGCCCTCTCCCTAGCCTTGAAGGATGCCAATGACAGGATCGGCGATACCACTTTTCAAGAAAAGCTAGCCAGTTTCATGAAGCAAGGCGCCAGGGTCATGGTCGGTGGGCAGTGTATGAAACAGCAGGGAATCCCAAAAAACAATCTCATACCTGGCGTTGAGGTAGGCACAGCTGAAACGGTTATGGACTCAATTTTCGAAAAAAATACGCGGATTATTTGCCAATGATGTTCAGCAATTATTTCCTTTCGTAGCATAAAAGCTGGAAGTACAGGCGAGCACGATGGAGATGTGCCTGCAGGAAACCTCCATGTCCGATTGAGCGAGTGATGTTTGCGGCAGTTGAATTATCGCCAATAGTTACAGGGATACCATATCTATCTTTAACATTTTCCAATACCCTGCTACAGTTTGTTCATGGCCAGAATCGCTCGGATTATTGCACCGGATTATCCACACCATATTACCCAACGGGGTAACCGTCGGCAGCAGAACTTTTTTTGTGACGAAGATTACTTTGTCTTTGAAATCGCCACTTTTTTATATGAGCACAAGAAATGGACAATTACGAAAAATACGAGAATGATTGCAAAAAGATAAGAGAAGTAAATACACAGCTATTGAATGCGTTTGCACTTTCCCTAAAGGATTCTGGAGTATCTGAGAAGACGATCAACAATCATGTCTCAAATATTGATTTCTATATAAACGAATTTCTCCTCTACGAAGATGCAATTGAAGCAAAAGACGGCACCAATGCCGTTGGAATGTTTCTTGGATATTGGTTTATAAAAAAAGCAATGTGGGCGAGCCGATCAAGCATCAAAAGTTATGCAACAAGCCTTAAGAAGTTTTACACTTTTTTGCATAAAAATGGGTTGATAGAAAAAGACGATTTGGATGCTTTGAAAGAAACAATAAAACAAGACATGCCCGAATGGCTAGCTACCTTGGATCGGTATGATGATCCGTCAATTGACGAAGTTTGGTAACCATCTGCGCCCGTTTTCCCAAAATTCAGACCGCAACAGCAGGGGGACAACGTGCGATCTTCTTCCGGTGGTCTGCCGAATTTTTCATTCAGAGAGAACCGGTTCAGGTATGCCTGTATCTTCTCCTCACGAAACCATCCATGTGGTCAAAATCACTCCATTCCTTGACAGTCTCCAGCGGCAAGGTATACTCAAGGGCAAGAATCCACCCCTTGTTGGGATGAAATCGATCCGTGAAGGAAGCAGGTCGTGTCGTAATAAACCATAAAAAAAACGGCTTCCTGAGCATCGTAACGTGTTGTTTTTTTTTGCAATGCGCCACTTTTTGTTTTTTTACCTTTTTTCGAGCTCGGAATAAATCCCGAGGACTACGTTTTTCGCTTTATAAGTCACCGTTTTTAGACCTGTGGTTTTCCGTCTTTTGGATTTTTACAAGTCCATCACCTTTGACGAGTCCATCATGATTGACCGCCTCCTTGCCTCGCTTAGCGCCCTTGTCCTGCTGCTGGCTCTTACCGCCACCTGTCCCACCAGGGCCGATGCCCTTGACCGTTATGACTCCGGGTCGCGCTACATCCGCATGGCGCACAACTTTTTTGTGTTCTACGACCCGACTTCAACCATGGATGTGCCGTACAAGACCACTGGCATGACCCGCATCGAAGCCCAAAAATACATTCTGCAGAAGAGCAATGCCTCCCTACCGCCACTCAACTGGCAGGCCGGGTTGTACCCGCATTGGAAGGGTGAGCTCTGGTTGCCCGGCTCCCCCATGGCTTTCAAGCCCTACTACCGGTTGCATAATTACAAGAAGAGCGAATTTGCCAAGGCCATCGACCAACTGCCGACCACACCGCAGAGCCCGCCGATGCTGCAGACCGGCCTGATGAAACTTGAACACCTGCTTGGCCTACCCGGACGCACGGAAATTTTTCTTTTCTCCGACGGCAAACACATGACCTATCCCGGCTTGGAGCCGCAACCACTAAGCGAGGCGAAGCTGCTGGCTGGTAAATACGATATTTGCCTCAACATTGTTTCCAGTGCCGCCACAGCCAAGGATCGCCGATTGTTGAAGGATATCGCCGCAGTCAACAGTTGCTCGCAGGTGCTTGACTTCGACACCGTCTTTGACCACCCGGAGCACCTGTTCGGCAAGCTCTACATGGATACCCAAGCCAACGGCTTTAACAACATCCTCTTTGACTTTGACAAATCCTCTATCCGCCGGGAAGTGTACAGCCAGCTCGATATCCTGGGGCAAATGCTCAAAGACAACCCGCAGGTTTATGTGGTTCTTTCCGGCTTCTGTGACAGCATCGGCTCCGAGGCCTACAACGTCGGCCTATCCCAGCGCCGGGCCGAAAGTGTCCGCCACTATCTGCGGAAAAAATTTGCCATCAAATCAGATCGCATTCTGCTTTACTGGTACGGCTACGCCAACCCCGTTGCCCCCAACACCACAGAGGCAGGCCGCCAGCTCAACCGTCGGGTAACCATCGTCCTCCGCGGCGGACAGTAATTCACCTCAACCACAGGGAACGAGCATGCGTATCACCTTCCATGGCGCGGCCCAGAACGTCACCGGTTCCTGCCATCTGGTGGAGTGCGGCGACAAACGAATATTGATCGACTGTGGCCTCTATCAGGGCGGCCGGGAGATGGACGAGGAAAACCGGAATGATTTTGGTTTTGATCCGGCTGCCATCGATTATCTTCTCCTTACCCACGCCCATCTTGACCACTGCGGCCGCATTCCGCTCCTCCATCGACTCGGGTTCCGTGGCAAAATCCTGACCACCGGAGCCACTCGGGAACTCGCCCGTTTGGTGTTGCTCGATTCCGCCCGAATCCAAGAGGAGGAAGCCCGGTACCGCAACTACAAGGCCAGTAAACGGCGTAATTTGCAGTCGGTTGAACCGCTCTACAACACCCTTGATGCCCTCAACAGCCTCGATGGTTTTGCCGACATTGCCTCCTTCGGTGAACCCTATGACCTCGCCTCCGGCATCCGAACCACCTTTTACGAGGCCGGGCATATCCTCGGCTCGGCCTGCATTCTTCTGGAACTCTCGGAAAACGGGCAACAACGCCGGGTACTTTTCTCAGGCGATCTCGGCTATTGCGGCCGAGCCATTCTCCCCGATCCCGCCGTTCCACCGCAAGCCGATATCGTAGTCATGGAGAGCACCTATGGGAATAGACTCCATAAACGGCTAGAACCTTCCATTGACGAGCTCTACCAGGCCATCAATACCACCATTGCCCGTAACGGCAATGTGCTGATTCCCAGCTTCGCCCTGGAGCGGACGCAAGAGCTGCTCTATTACCTACGAGAGGGAATCGAACAGCAACAACTGCCCCATCACCTCCCGGTTTTCCTCGATTCTCCCATGGCCATCTCCGCGACCCAAATTTTCCGGCACCACCGGGAATGCTTTGACGAGGAGACGTGGGCGGTTATCAATGCCGGCCATGATCCCTTCGAATTGCCGGGTCTGAAAATTGTTCGTGACACCAGTGAATCCATGGCCTTGAAAAATATCCGGGGAGCAGTCATCATCGCCGGTTCCGGGATGTGCACCGGGGGTCGCATTCGCCATCACCTTCGCCACAATCTCTGGCGCAAGGAATCCTCGGTGGTCTTTGTCGGCTATGCGGCCGACGGAACCCTGGCGCGGCGGATTATCGAAGGAGATGAGGTTGTGCGGGTGCTGAGCGAGCAGGTGGAGGTCAATGCCGAGATCTATACTATCGGTGGCTTCTCCGCCCATGCCGACCAGGAGGAACTGCTTGCCTGGCATGCACGGACCGGCAAGCCGGAAGCTACCTTTCTCGTCCATGGCGAGCCCGAGGCCATGCAGGCTTTGGCCACCCATATCAGTGGTACCATGGTTCAAATGCCAGAGCTCCACCAGTCGGTTGCGATCTGAGTGTAGATAAAAGAGCCGGGAGAGAGAATCTCCCGGCAAGATACTCCGTTACTGCTGGGCCGCCGGCGATGGAGTCTCCGGCGAAACGGGTGCTGCCGGAGCGACCGGCCCCGATGGTGCTGGTGGAGCCTTGGGTGCCGGAGCCTCCGGAGCGGTGGCCTCATGGATGGCAGCCTTACCCTTATGCCATAGTTCCTCGGATTCTTCCTTGGTAGCATGCCAGGCTTGCTTGGATTTTTCACCAACCGTATCGTACAACTCCATCGATCCGGATTTGGTCTTATGCCAGACTTCGCTTGAACCACTCTTGAGGCTATCCCAGGCTGAGCCGGCAGTCTCACCGGTGGCCTTGGCCACCGCGCCCGTTGCCTCCTTCACCTCATGCCCGGCGGCTTCCCATTTGTTGTCATCTTGAGGAGGAGCCTCCTGCACCTTGGGGGCATCGACCTCCTGGCTGACCTCCTGGCTGACCTCCTGGCCAGCCTTCTCACTCTGTGCCCACGTTGCTTGCACTGGGCTGAAAAACAAACTCACTCCCACCAGACTCACGACCTGCATCATTTTCATTGATACGCTCCATTTAATGCTTTGAACCATACTTCAAAACAACAATAAGCAGGGGTATTGGTATTGCAAATTCTCCCAATTCAACCTATTTTCCAATCTGTCGTCCACAAACTGAACGGCAGTAAACTATTTCAGCCGTTCCTCTTATTGTATTTTGTTCATCCCTCAAACCAATATACTCACAGGTTTCCCCTCTTTGCACCGGAAAAATAACATATGACATCATCCGCGCGCGCACCATGGTTTATGGTATTATTTCTCAGTCTTTTTCCACAAGGGATTAACGCAGCCCCCGCCGACAATACATCCACAAAGTGGTCTGTACAAACAGCGGTGACCTATGCTTTGGCCCATAATCCGGACACCAAGGCAGCCGTGGAACGAATCCTCGCTTCCGAGGCGGATCTCAAGGCCGCACGTTCCGCCCTTTATCCCCAAGTTGGGGTGGCGGTGGAATACAGCCGCACCAACAACCCGATGTATTCTTTTGGCAACATTCTCAATCAGGGCATGTTTACCGACAGTATTGATTTTAATAATCCCGGAACCACCGACACCCTGCAGACCAAGGGTATCATTCAGTATAGACTCTACAACGGTGGCCGTGACGTGGCCGGGGTGGATGCGTCGGAAAACCGAGGCCAGGCAAGCATTCTTGAAAATGATGCTATCCGCCTGCAGCTTGAATACAATGTGGTGCGCGCCTTTTGTAGCATTGTCCAGGCAGGCGAAGTGGTGCTGGCCCGTCAGTCCTCCCTTGAAGCCATCTCCGCCTCTCTGGCTGTTGCCCGCGCCCGATTTGACGAAGGGAGCCTGTTACAGGAAGAAGTGCTCAACCTGGAAGTGCAACAGTCGCGGTCCGAGGAACAACTCATCCAGGCCAAACACAGCCTGAGCCTTGCCCAACGGGGTTTTCTCCGCCTGCTCGGGCTTCAGGGGAATATGGTCAATCTTGATCCCCAAGCTTCACCTACACAGACCATACCTGCCGAGCCGGAAATCAGCCAACGACCGGAGCTAAAGGCTATGGGTGCGCAGATCAAGACGCTAGAGGCCATGGTCCGACAGGCACGAGGCGGATACGCCCCCACAGCCGATCTTTTCGGCTCCTATCAGGTGGACAAGGGCACGGAACTCGATGAAGGCTCCGGGAACTCCTGGACCACCGGTGTTCGCCTGAACTACACCCTCTTCAACGGGGGACGAACCGGAGCGGAAGTGGAACGAGCAGAAGCCCAACTTCGGGAGGCCCGTGAACGGTTACACAAGTTAGAACTGGCTTTCAGCTTGGAAATGGAGCAAGCCCTCCTCGCCCTCACGCAAGAGGAGGAGCGGCTCAAGGTAACCCAAAAAATGGTTGCCTCCGCTCGAGAAAGTGCGCGACTCTCTCGATTGCGTTTCAAAGAGGGTATCGTGCTCTCGTCCGAGCTGATCGATACCGAAAACCGCCTCACCGATGCCCTGGTCAGCCACAGCCTGGCCAGCGCTTCCCGCAAAATTGCCATTGCCGACCTGCGCCGCAGCGTTGGCCTTCACCAATTCACCCAAGGAAAATAATCATGCCCCGTCTGAATCACCGCATCAAGCATGCTCTTTTTCTACTGCTCGCTTCCTGCCTGCTCTCCACATCCACATTGGCCGGCGAACTGGAACGCACCAGTGCGGAACCTCTGACCGTGGGCGTTGCCAAGGCCGAGTTACAGGCCATTCCTACGCTGGTTGAGGTGGTCGGGACCCTGCAAGCCAAGGAAAGCGCCGTCATTGCCGCCAAGATGACGGGCATCGTCACCAGGGTTCCGGTTGCGCTCGGTTCAACGGTCAAAACAGGGGATCTGCTTCTGACGATCAGTGCCGGCGAGATCGACGCCCGTCTCAGTCAGGCCGAAGCCCAACTTTCCCAGGCCCGGCGTAACCTTGACCGAGAGCAAAATCTGCTAAAAAAGAATGCGTCCACCGCGGAAACGGTCAAAACCATGCGCAATCAATACAACATGGCCCTTGCCGGCTACAATGAGGCCAAGAGCATGCTTGGCTACATGTCCATTACCGCCCCGTTCGATGGGGTCATCTCCCGCAAGGATGTCAACAACGGGGATTTAGCCACCCCGGGTACGCCGCTTTTATATCTCGAAAACAACCGAAAACTTCAGGTTCGCTCGGCAGTTCCGGAAAGCCTGGTGCTCAACATCCATACCGGTGATCACCTCATGGTCAAGGTGGCGTCGGCCGGTGCCCTGGTACAGGGTACGGTTATCGAAATTGCTCCGGCAGTTGACCCCAACTCCCGCACCGCGCCGGTGGTAATAGATATGCCGGTCCACCCGGATTTTCGCTCCGGCCAATTTGCCCGAGTGCTCTTACCCGGCACCGACACCAAAGCATTGCTGATCCCGGAAACAGCAGTGGTCCCATCGGGACAGATGGACCGCGTCTTTGTGGTGGAGGGTGGACGTGCCCATCTTCGTTTGGTTCGAACCGGCCTGCGGCATGATGGCATGGTGGAAATTCTTACCGGGATGACGCCCGGAGAAACGGTGGTTATCTCCAATAACCGCCTGTTGGAAAACGGGCAGCAGGTACGGGTCCAGCCATGAACGAGCAACAACCTCTCCATCCTGGCTTTGCCGGTCGGCTAGCCGCCACCTTTATCGGCTCCAAGCTCACCCTGATCGGCCTGGTCGCTTCCCTACTGCTCGGCCTGTTGGCTCTGGCCCAGCTCCCCCGGGAAGAGGAGCCGCAGATCAAGGTGCCGATGATCGATGTCATGGTCTCCATGCCCGGTGCTACCCCAAAGGAGGTGGAGCAACGTTTGGCCATCCCCATGGAAAAACTGCTCTATGAGTTGCCCGGGGTTGAATATATCTACTCAACCTCCATGCCGGGTCAGTGCCTACTAATCGCGCGCTTCTATGTGGGTGAGGATTTTGAAAAATCCATTGTCAGCCTCAACCAGAAGCTGCAGACCAACTTTGATCGCATCCCCCATGGGGTATCGCTGCCGCTGATTAAACCGCACACCATCGATGATGTACCGATTCTAGCGCTGACCCTGCATTCCAAGGTCTACGATCACTTTACTCTGCGCCGTCTCGCCGCCGAGGTGGACGATGCGGTCAAGTCCATCTTCGAGGTCGCCGAAACCAAGGTGATCGGCGGTACCAGCAGACAACTGCGAGTCCAATTCGATCCGCTGTTGCTCTCTGCCCGCAATCTCAGCCCGGCTAATCTGGTTCTCCACCTGCAGCAGGCCAATCGACAATCTTTTTCCGGCACCTTGCGGGCCGAAAACCATGAAACCCTGCTCCAGACCGGAACTTTTCTTGCCTCCGCCAAAGAGGCGGGCCGGGTGGTGGTCGGGGTCCATGGCGGCAAGCCTGTCTACCTCGATGAAGTAGCCACCATTATCGATGGTCCGGAACTACCCAAAACCTATGTCCTTTTCGGTTCTCGCGACCAAAATCCGGAAGCGGCTGTCACCCTGTCGGTGGCCAAACGGCCCGGAGCCAACGCGGTCCATGTGGTGGAGACGGTTCTCCACAAAATCGAGAGCCTGAAAGGCACGCTCATTCCGCCGGAGGTGGAGGTCAGTATTACCCGCGACTACGGTGAAACTGCGGCGGAAAAATCCAACGAACTGCTGCTGCACATGGGAATCGCTGTCTTTGGTGTTGCCGTGCTGATCCTGCTATTTCTCGGCTGGCGGGAGTCGATCATAGTCATGTTGGCTATCCCTTCGACCCTGTCACTGACGTTGCTGCTTTTTTACCTCTACGGTTATACCCTCAACCGGATCACCCTCTTTGCCCTGATCTTTTCCATCGGTATTCTCGTGGATGATGCCATTGTCGTGGTCGAAAATATCGTACGCCACATGCGGCTGCCGGACAACCAGCGTGCCTCGCTCAAGGATATTGCAGTGGCAGCGGTGATTGAGGTCGGCAACCCCACCATTCTCGCCACCTGGGCGGTCATTGCCGCCATTTTACCCATGGCCTTTGTCGGTGGCCTGATGGGCCCGTATATGCGGCCGATTCCCATCGGTGCCTCCTCGGCCATGATTTTTTCCCTACTGATCGCTTTCACCGTCACCCCCTGGGCCGCAATTCGTCTTCTTAAAAAACCATCCGGCTCAGAAGAAAAAAAAGGCCATGATCCTGATCATGCCCAAGATGACTGGTTCACCCGGCTCTATCACCGGATTATGGAGCCCCTGTTGGCCCATTCTGGATGGCGACTGATCTTCTTTGCGACCATTGTGGGGTTACTGCTCATTTCCTGTTCCCTGGTGTACTTCGGCAAGGTCAAGGTGAAGATGCTGCCTTTTGACAACAAATCCGAGTTCCAGATCGTGCTCAACATGCCGGAGGGCTCCACTCTGGAACAGACAGCCCGGGTTGCCTTGGAGATGGCCGAGGTCGTCGGCAAGGAGCCCGAGGTGATCAATTACCAGGTCTATACCGGAACCGCTTCACCCTATAACTTCAACGGATTGGTACGCCATTATTTTCTCCGTTCCGGCGCAACGGTGGCCGACATCCAGGTCAACCTCAAGGGTAAGGCCGACCGCGACAGCCAAAGCCATGAGATCGCCAAGCGGGTTCGGCCTGAAATTGCCCAAATTGCCAAACGCTACGGGGCCACGGTGGCGGTGGCCGAGGTGCCGCCCGGCCCGCCGGTTTTGCAAACCCTGGTTGCGGAAATTTACGGCCCCAACGACGTCAGCCGATTAGCCTTGGCCACCAAGGTGAAACAGATCTTTGCCTCGACTGCGGGTGTGGTTGATATCGACTGGTATCGGGAAGCCACGCGCAGCAAACTGGTGCTGACCGTGGATAAGGAAAAGGCGGCGCTCAATGGGCTTTCTGAAGCGGAGATCACCCAGTCAATCGACATGGGACTCTCCGGAAAATCCATCGATCTGTTCCACCAGCCCCGCGACAAGGAAGAAATTGAAATCATTGTTCAGTTGCCGCAGGCGCAACGGGCCCGGATCGACAACCTGCTCAACATCACCCTCCGCCCCACTGCCAATCCCCAGGCTCCACTGATTCCATTGCGGGAGTTGGTCAAGGTGAGCGAAGAGCCGGTGCCACAGCCGATATACCGCAAGAACCTCAAACCGGTAATATATGTGACCGGTGACGTGGCTGGTGCGGCGGAAAGCCCGGTCTACCCTATCCTGGATATGAATAAGCAGATTAAGACGCTGAATGGTGACCAATTTGGCGGACTGGCAGGACCGATTACCGTCTACAACCTCAATCAGCCTTTTCTTGAAAGCCAGCCTTCAATGAAGTGGGACGGGGAGTGGCATATCACCCTGGAGGTCTTCCGCGATTTAGGGTTGGCCTTCTGTGTGGTGATGGTCCTGATTTACATGCTGATGGTGGGCTGGTTCAAGGACTACGTCATTCCGCTGGTGGTGATGGCTGCGATTCCTTTCTCCCTGATCGGTATCCTTCCCGCCCATTGGGGCTTGGGCGCCTTTTTTACCGCCACTTCGATGATCGGCTTCATGGCCGGTGCGGGCATTGTGGTCCGCAACTCGATCATTTTGGTCGACTTTATCGAGTTGCGTCTCAGCCACGGGTTACCGCTGGCCGAGGCTGTGGTCGAGGCCGGGGCGATCCGCTTCCGCCCCATGTTGCTCACCGCGCTTGCGGTGGTGGTGGGGGCCTCGGTAATTCTGGCCGACCCGATTTTCCAGGGGCTGGCCATCTCACTCATGTTTGGTGAAATCGCCTCCTTGTTGATCAGCCGCATGGCGGTGCCAGTGCTCTATTTCATGGTGCAACAGCGAAAAAGAAAAATGGCCTAACCAAAATGCAAAAGGGGCGTCTGTTTTCAAGCAGACGCCCCTTTTGGGGGTACACAAGTTGTCGAGCAACTGTATCGATCAGGCTTTACCCAGTACCGAACGAATCACTGGAGCCAGATCGTGCAGTGAGACCGGCTTCATCATAAACTCACAAATTCCGGCTTTGGTCACTCGCTCCGGCGAGAGGGCTGAACTGTAGCCCGAGCAGAGAATGATCGGCAGATCCGGGCGCAGAGTCAACATGGTACGGGCGATCTCAAACCCTGTTTTCCCAGGCATGGTCTGGTCGGTAATAACCACATCAAACCCATGCGGGTCGTTCTCGAAAGTCATCAGGGCGGTGTTACCATCGTTACAGACCGTGATCTTGTAGCCGAGCTGTTCGAGAAAACATTTAAGATAATCGGCCACCATCTGCTCGTCATCCACGATCAGGATCGATTCATTTCCCCCCACCAAAGACTGCGATTCGTACTGTGCCTGCTGCGTTTCAATCCCTGTCACCACGGGAAAGTATACCTCTACACGGGTGCCCTTCCCTTGGACAGTCTCTACCTCGACCCGACCTTCGTGACTCTCAACAATTCCATGCACCACAGCCAATCCCATCCCGGTCCCTTTACCGCTGGGCTTGGTGGTGAAATAGGGCTCAAAAATCCGTCCGATGTTGGCGGGGTCGATTCCGCAACCATTATCTGTTACCGAAATTCTGATCCACTCCCGTTCGACCTGAGATTCAGGCATGGTTTTGATCACCGGTTCCAGACTGAGGATAATTTCGCCGCCCTCATCCTCAACCGCATGAAAGGCATTGGTACAGAGATTCATCACCACCTGGTGCAATTGGGTGGGATTGGCAAGGATGACCCGATCCGTTGCGGCAATCCGCTCGTGGATGGTTATGGTGGAAGGTATTGTTCCCCGCAACAGTTTAACAACCTCCTTGAGCAGTACCCCCGGTTGGAGCAGGATACGCTTGGTGGTTTCTTTACGGCTGAAAGCCAGGATCTGGTTGACCAATTCCGAGGCCTTACCGCCAGCCTTGAGAATTTGCCGGATCTCCCGTTGCAGGGCAATACCCGGGGGCAGTTTTAAGATCGCCAGTTCGGCATAACCGAGGATAGCCGCTAAAAGGTTGTTGAAATCATGGGCGATACCACCTGCCAGGGTGCCGATGGCAGCCATCTTCTGCGATTGGCGCAGTTGTTCTTCCAACTGCCGTTGCTGACGGATAACGGAGAGCTGATCGCTGAGATCACGGACTAACTCCAGGGTGCCAAGCAGTTTTCCTTGATCATCGTGGATATTGTTTTCCATGGTCTCGCCAACAAAGATGCGACCATCCTTACGCACAAATCGACGACACCAGGCTGTGGGAAAATCGTCGTGGCGAAACTTTTCGCCGTTATCCTCATAAAGAATGGTCTGCTTCTGCCCAATCAGATCCTCTTGGACATAACCAAACATTTGGCACAGGGCAGGGTTAGCTTGTTTGATCTCACCGAAAGCATTCATCACCACCACCCCGTCGGGGATACTATTGAGGGTGGAGAGAAAAAAAATCCTCTGCTCGTCAAGATCGTGTACCCTCGCCCTCAATTCGGGATAATAACTCTTTCGAATCGATCGTTCCCCCAGACCAACAATCGCGTCCTTCAGTTCATCCCAGTTATCTCCACTGCCGGAGTGATTGGTCATAGGTCAGAACGCCTCCTCAAAGATAGCTTCGATATCCGCCAACTCCAGCCGACACGGATTGGTGACCAGACAGGGATCGGCCAGCGCTTTACGAGACAGTAGATTGATGTCTTCGAGTCGCACCCCTCGTTTGCCCAAGCCGGATTCAAATCCGAGCTGACGCTTGAAGGAAACAATGGCATTAAGGATGGCCCGGCACCGCTCTTGCTCCGGCAACTCGGTCACCACCACACCAAAAATCTCACCGATACGATTATAGCGTTCAGGGACCGCCTCGTAATTGCGCTGCATTACCGCATCCAAAAGCAGCGCATTGCACTCCCCATGGGGGAGATCGAGTAGCCCGCCAAGACTGTGGGCCATGGCATGGACAGCGCCCAGGCTGGCATTAGAAAAAGCCAAACCCGCCTCGAGACTGGCTAGCATCACCTGTGCCCGCAGTTGAACATCGTTGAGATTATCCAGAACCTGGGGGAGAAAACGATGAATCAGGCGAATGGCCTCCAGGGCATGAATGTCGGTCAGTTGCGAGCAGGCGGAACTGACATAGGCTTCAATGGCATGAACAAGAGCATCCATGCCGGTACAAAGCGTCAGATTGCGATCCATGGTCAACGTCAGGGCGGGATCGAGCAGCGCTAAATCCGGAACCACGGTTTTGCTGATGATAGCAATCTTAACCTGGTCGGCAGTATTGTTAATGATCGCGAACTGGGAGACATCGGCGGATGAGCCGGAAGTTGTGGGCAAACAGATCAGCGGTGGCCCGGGTATCTCTACGTTATCCACCCCTTGGAATTCAAGGATATGCTTGTTGTTGGCAGAGACAATGCTCACGCCTTTAGCGCAATCCATCGGGCTACCGCCACCCAGGGCAATGATGATATCGCAGTGGGATTGCCGATACAGCGCAGCCGCCTCCATCACTTCAGTTTCCCTGGGATTGGGGCTGACGCGGTCATAGACAACCGACTGTATCCCGGCGGACGAGAGAATGGTTTGGGCCCGTTCCAAAAAACCGGCCTCGACGATCCCCTTATCGGTAACGATAAAGACCCGGCCTGCGCCAAAATTCTGGGCATACCGGCCGACCAATTCGATGGCGCCGTCACCAAAAATGATTTCCGGAGCAAGAAATTTTCGAATGTTCAACGCAGTTAACATGGGCTTCCCCTCCCCCCGGAACACCTCAGACGATAGGGCGTCTTGAAGACCTGGATTATTCGACCAAGATCAAGGCATGCGAAAAATTTCACCGCCGGTATAGGCGATATATTCTGAGGATATTTTTTTGAGCCAAACGAGATAAGCGAAGTCTCAGTAAGATCGGCGGAAAAAACAATTCGTCAAGGTGCCCGATAGTCTTGTGTCTGTTCGTATCCTATGTGAAAAAAACTGCTGCGTCAAACACCTTTCCGCCTGTTCTTCCCAACAAAAAAACAAACCTTTACCGGTTCTATCTCCACCATATAGCCCTTACCTCCAACAACACTATGTAGATGGCAAGTCAGAGGAAACACCGGCTTTGGCAAACGGTATGCCGTAGCGGTCCTGGCCAAGAAGATGAATACTGTCGCGACCGAACAGTTCAAGAAAACTGGAATCCGCCAGATTGCAACGAAACCCACGGCAGGTCCGAGGTCGATAATGGTAGATTTTACAACAATATTTCCCATTGATTTTCTGCAAGAAAACACAGCCCTTTTCATCGGGATGAATCATATACACTTTGCCTTTTGCAAGGGCTTCTTGCTCCAACAGCTGCATCGATTTGTCCCGCAGTTGTGCCAGGGTGATATCAATGCCGACGTGTCCTCCCATTTTGCGGATAAAGTCCACCTCATCGGGATGTAGAGAAATTTTCCGATACGACCTGCAGCAGGTGCCACATTGGCGGCATTCGGCAAAGATGGTCCGCAGGGCTGTTTCATCAGGTGCGACATGTCTTGTCATTGCTTTTCACCCACCAAAATCGCTAAGAAAAGGACCATTTCACTCATAAGGTCCAGAATGCGTGTAGTGGATGTTGCGCAAGTATCTTGGCCGCCCTCTCCGAATGGGCTACCCCTGGTCGCTTCCCTAGAGGACGAAGGAGGCTATCTACCGTGGCCAACACCGACGACTCCAGACTGACCGGATTGTAGCCGCCTTCAAGGACAAACAATAAACGATCATCACAGGCCTCATGGGCAAGAAATTTGAGCAGCTCGGTGACCACACCGTACCACTGACTTGAGAGAAGGACACGACTGATGGAATCATCCCGGTGACCGTCAAATCCTGCTGAGACGAGAATAATTTGTGGCAGATACTGCTCAACCACTCCCCCGAGCACCTTGCTGAGCAGGAACAAATACTCTTGATCGGCAAACTGCTGATACACAGGAAGATTGATGGTGTACCCTCGCCCCTTGTCTGCCCCGACCTCCTGGGAAAGCCCGGTAAAAGGGAATATTTTTTCCTGATGGATCGAGCAAAAAAAGACCTGCTCATTCTCATAGAAAACCGACTGGGTTCCGTTGCCGTGGTGGACATCAAAATCGATGATCAGAATTCGGTGGAGTCCATAAACCCGCCGCAGATACTGGGCCGTGATTGCCACATTGTTAAACACGCAAAACCCCATGCCCCGCCCCGGTTCGGCATGATGCCCCGGTGGCCGGATCAGGGCAAAACCATAGTTGATCTCACCGCCAAGAATTTGGTCCGCCATCTCCAGACAGCCCCCTGCCGCAAGGGCAGCGGTGTAGAGACTCTGCTCCATGAGATAGGTATCGCGATCATACGAATACGGATCATGCAGATTGACATGCTCACGCAGCTGCTCCAGATAAAAACTGGAATGCACCGCCTCAATATCGCTGGCCAAGGCCTCACGGGGCCGAAAAGTACACAACCGGTCGCTATATTTCTCCGACTCCAGGGTCTGATAGAGCCCTCGCACCCGACCGGCATTCTCAAGAGAAACCGAGGGAATACTGTGATCAAAATATCTCCGGTCAAAGAGAATGCCTGGGGCCTTATGCATAATGGTGCTGGTAGATGGGTTCATTGGCAAATCGTTCCCGTTCCAGACGGTACAGATAGCCAAGCCGCTGCACCTGCTGATCGGAGTACGGCAAGGCTTGGGCAAGCTCGAAGCCGAGTTTTTGCAGACAGCGCTGCTGGGGGAGGTTATTCACGTCGGTAAATATTTCAACCCTACGGATATTGAGACGATTAAAAAGAAACAAAATCAAATATTTTTGTGCTTCCGTCCCGTATCCCTTGCCACGCATTTCGGTTTGGGCAATCTTAAGGGCCATGACCGCCGTATTGGGGTCCTCGGAACGAATCCAATACTGGATCGTCCCAAGTGGTATCCCCTCGCGCAACTCCATGAGAAAGGCCTTGTTGCGCTCGCTCCAGAGCATCCCGGAATCGATCTGCCCCTCAAGATCCTCGATCGAGTAGCGCTCAGGAGTCAGATACAGGCCATAGGCAAGAGGATCGTTACTCCACTGGGCCAACAGCGGCACATCGTCGATCTCAATACGGCGCAACTGCAGACGTATGGTGAAGATCTTGTTGCCAAAAATGGTCATGATATCCCGGATTCCTTCGGCGAATGGATACTACCCAACAATTGAGCAATATCCCGCCTCATCCACATCTTACTTGGTCATGTTGTTCACTGCAGTCTGTAGCGAACTGCTTGAAGCCATGAGTCGATCCAGCGCCTTGACCGTATCCCCGACCGAATCCTGGACCGTCTCCGTGGTACGGCGATTATCCCCAGCCGATTTAACCACGGTTTGTATCTGTTCCATGACCTTTTGCCCGTGATCGGCAAGAGTTGCCGCCCGGCCACTGACATCGTCGATGGAGGTCGAAATAGTCATGATGCCGGTTGAGATCTCCTCCATGGCGAAAAGTGCGGTGTTGATAACCTTGGAACCATCGTCAAGCATACGCATGCCATCCTGCATGGCGTTGATGGTCTGGCGACTATCGTTTTCCACCATCTTGACAATGTTGGAGATATCCACCGCAGAACGTGAACTGTTCTCCGCCAGTTTGCGCACCTCATCGGCCACCACCGCAAAACCGCGTCCGGCATCGCCGGCCCGTGCTGCCTCGATGGCGGCATTAAAGGCCAGCAAGTTGGTCTGAGAGGCGATCTCCTTAATAATATCGACAAATCCGCCGATTTTCTCCACCTGTGAAACCAAAGTGGCAACCATCTCGTTGTTCTGCTGCATGGAACGGTTGATCTGCTGCATCTTCTCGCCAGCCTCTGCTCCTGCTTTACGACCGTTTTCCGCCTCATGCGACATGGAGCCCGCCAGCTGATTGACCTTTTCGCTGACGCCAAGCATCTCGGTGGAGGAATCAAGCATCCGGCGAATTGTGTTTTCCGAGGCATCCAGACGTACCACCTCCTGATCCAAGGATTCGTTCATTACCTGCATATCCCGTTTGACCAAATCCATCCGTTGCTGAGAATCAGCCACCAGGGCTGCGACCTCACCGCTGGCCTGGCTCACCAGTTGCTCCACCTCGGATTCGGCACTGACATCAAGGGCAAACTCAAGCGCTCCTTTGATATTGCCTTTGGCATCCTTGATCGGTGCACCGGTATACTTGAAGGGAATCTCCCGGCCATTAACCCGGGCAACGGTCTTGGCCGAGATCACCTGGTCGGTCCGCATCGCCTGGCTGCAGGCGCACTGTTCCGTCTGGCAGTGTGAGGTATTAAAAAGGTTGTAGCACTTTTTACCAATGACTTCGTCGGCGGTCGTCCCCAAGGCCTTGGCTCCAGCGGGGTTGATAAAAGTGATCGTAAAATCGGTATCAATGGAGAATATAGGTGTGGGAATGACGTTGAGGTTCTCGATCTTTTCGTTGGCCTCCTGTCGCTGTCGGGCCTCATCGGTGATATCGAGGACAAACTCCAAGGCACCGGTGATATTGCCCTTGGCATCCTTGATCGGCGCACCGGTGTACTTGATCGGCATTATGACCCCATCCAGCGGCCGGGCAATGGTCTCCTCGCTGATCACTTTGTCGGTCTTCATCGCCCTGCCACAGGCACACTTCTCGGTCTGGCAATGCGGGGTTTTAAAGAGATCAAAACACTTGCGGCCAATGGCATCGTCCGGAGTCAGGCCTACCACTGCCGCACCGGCCGGATTCATAAAGGTGATGGTAAAATCAGTGTCGATCGACATGATCGGCGTGGGGATGGCGTTAAGATTCTCGATCTTGGTGTTGGCATCGTGGCGCTGGCGAGCCTCTTCGGTAATATCGAGAATAAATTCCAGGGCACCCTTGATATTCCCCTTGGCATCCTTAATCGGCGCACCGGTGTATTTGATGGGAACAATCATCCCCTCGCGCGGCCGGGCAATGGTTTCTTCAGTCACAATACAGTCGCGCTGCATCGCCTGGGCGCAGGCACATTTCTCGGTGCGGCAATGGGGAGTACGGAAGAAGTCGTAGCATTTTTTGCCCACCATCTGATCCGGGCTCAGACCGACTACCGAGGCTCCGGCCGGGTTCATGAAGGTGATAGTGAAATCGGTGTCGATCGACATGATCGGCGTGGGGATGGCATTGAGGTTTTCGATCTTCTCATTGGCCATCTGCTGCTGCTTGCTCTCTTCTGTCATATCCAGGATATACTCGAGCGCCCCCTTGATATTGCCTTTGGCATCCTTGATCGGCGCGCCGGTGTACTTAATAGGAATAATGACCCCGTCTTTGGGCCGGGCAATGGTATGCTCGCTGATGACGCTGTCGGTCTTCATCGCCCGCATACAGGCACATTTTTCAGTTTTACAGTGCGGCGTCTTAAAGAGATCAAAACACTTCTTGCCCACTGCCTCATCCGGGCTGAGCCCGGCCACTGCCGCACCCGCCGGATTCATGAAGGTAATGGTAAAATCAGTATCGATCGACATGATCGGCGTGGGAATGGTGTTGAGGTTTTCGATCTTCTCCTCGGCCAGCTGTTGCTGCATGCTTTCCTGCGTGACATCAAGCACATACTCAACAGCTCCGATAATATTGCCTTTGGCGTCCTTGATCGGGGCACCGGTGTACTTGATGGGAATGATCACCCCGTCCTTAGGACGGGCAATGGTATGCTCGCTGATAACGCTGTCGGTCTTCATCGCCCGCATACAGGCACATTTTTCAGTTTTACAGTGCGGCGTCTTAAAGAGATCAAAACACTTCTTGCCCACTGCCTCATCCGGGCTGAGCCCGACCACGCCCGCACCCGCCGGATTGATGAAGGTAACGGTGAATTTATCGTCGATCTCCATGATCGGCGTGGGAATGACATTGAGATCGGTCTCCATCTGCCGCAACCGGGACTCCAACGCCTTTTCCCGGCTGATATCGGTCATGGTGACCAATGTCTGCCCCTCCTCACCAGCCATCGGGCGGGCCAGAGAACGAAAATAACGGATCCTCCCGTCAGTGTTTTGCAGGGCCTCGGCACTGACCGGTTTATGCAGCCGGGCAGCCTTTTCCACCGGACAATCCTTGGTGCCGCAGAGGTGCAGGTTGCAGGTTTCTTCGCAGGTCATTTTACCGATCACCTGGTCGGCTGAAAGGTTAAACGATTGCAAAAATGCCCGGTTCACCCAGGTGATCATCCGTTTGCCATCAACCATAAAACCGGGCTCTTCCCAGGTCTCAAGAATACCCATGTCAGTACCCGCAGGTGTTTGCGTTCCCGTTGCCATTGTCTCCTCCATCATATTTTCTTAAGTAGTAACCAAACCCGGTTGTTCACTGGAGTGATGCAGACTGCCCGCACAGCAATCTGCCGTCAATGTTTCCTCAGCAATCACCTCCACATCCGGGATCTGCAGGTGATTACGCAGGATATTGGCGACATTGACAACCAACACATGTTCCTTTAGCCCTTCTTCATCGACAAACTCTATCAATCGATCCAGGGTATCTTTTTTTGACTGCAATTCAGGCCGTAATGAAGGGGTGGTGTGAAATCGTTCCTGTTTATAAATGGTGGTGATTTCATCGACCAGCAAGGCTACCATATTGCCACCTGCCCGGCCGATGATCAGTTTATCTTCCTGACCCAAGGCCCGGCTGACCACATTGTGCTCGGGGCAACTGTAGAAATTGCGCAGACTCATCACCGGCACCACCCGACCGCGCAGGTTAATGATGCCCTGAACCATCCCCTGCTCGTTCGCAACTTGGATCAGATCACCGCAGTCAATGATCTCCTGCACATCCTTGAGTTCGATGGCGTAATGCTTGCCGATGCCAAAAATCAGGTAGCAATGTTCGGTAATGATGTGCCGGGCTGCCGGTTCATCCTCACGGCTCTCTAGTCCGGCATTGCGACGGAGTCTGGCCATGGCACTTATTTTGTCGATCTGGGTGCGGACCAGCCCCTGAACATTGAGCAGCATTACATTGCTAAATTTCGACGATGAACAAACACCTTGAAGATGGGGCAGGTGCTGCCTGGGGATAGGCATGATCTCCTCTTCGGCGACCACCAGAATTTGATGCACCTTGTCGACAATCAGGCCGAAACAAAGCGACTCCGAGTGCATCACCAGGATACGGGTGTCCTCGGTGGGTTTAAGGTCCTCACTTGCGCAACCGAGAAGGGCGGCACTACAGAGCACAGGAATGGTCTGCCCGCGAAGCTGCAACGCGCCCTGGATCTTGCCACTTTTAAAGGTTTCATCAATGTTGGCGAAAAAACAAATTTCCTGCGCCTCGGCAACCGGGATGCCGTAAATCTGTTGACGACAGGAATAGAGGACAAACTGGTGATACCGTCGTGGCTTGGCTGGAATGGATTCGGCCTGCTCATCCAAATTCTCGTCGCCTTCAGCCCCGTTGGGAAAGAGACGTTGCAGATCAAGCAACTCCAAGGTTCGCCGCCCTTGATCCAGCTTGATCAGATCGGTGACAACGCTTTCTTCGGTGAGAAGGAAAGAGGGAAAATGTTCTATCGATTCCGGCCCTACCCGCAAAACATCTCGGATATCCTCCACCAACAACCCATAACGGCGGTGGTGCACCTGAATCACAGCAACCTTTGCCTCGGATCCGTATTCGGTCCGCGGCAGCATGAGTCGTTTTTTCAGGTTGATCACCGGAATCACATCGCCACGAAGCGACATGATCCCTTCGAGAAAAGGTGCTCCGGTGGGCAGGGGCTGGATCGGAGCCTGCAACGGCAGGGCTTCCACTACCTGCTCCGCCGGCATGGCTATTTCAATACCCGCCTCACGATCAAGAATAAACGAGGCAAAAAGCTGTTCCTTCATGACAGATTATTTCCTTGCCTCTTGGGCGTCAGGGTTCATGCCTTTCGGGTGGCTGCGGGTCTCCAGTCGATTGAGCACCGCTTCAATCTCACTGAAATCACTATCCTGATAGGCAATAAATCGCGGCCGCAACTGATGCGCGGAAGCCACGGTTTCGACCTCGGCATCGGGCAGGATGAGGATGAAAAACACCTGTTCCAACCGGAAACGAAATGGCGACAACCATTGCAAATCCTGTGTACAGGTGGCCTGAACAACAACCGTCTCCGGCAACGGATCCGGCGTCTGGAAATGGCGCAACAACTCACCCATATTCCAGCAATCGGTCAAGGACTCCAAGTTGTCCAAGGCCTTGATGGAATCTTGAAGTCGCTCACCACTCTCTGTATGTTTCGCTGCAAACAACAGCACATTCATGGCAATCTCTCCCCTCAATCTAAACAGACCCCAGGTATTCTTTGTTCAGAAAGCAAGGAATGCGCCAATTGATCTGAAACGGACAAGATGGGTGAATGGCTTCTCCCACAAGGCTTCGCGGCCAGAAGTTAATAAATCAGGAAAAAGAAACGCCAGTATCAACTGTAAACTATTAAGGACAGCGTCTCAAAAAGTTGACAATTTGAGCGGACACCCCACAGGACCGGGTTTGTCAGGCGAAAGCTCACACAGATACAGAATCAAATTAGGTGGAAAAGAATCGGTGCATTGTGACGATCAAATGTCGGCATATTTCTTGATCAGTTGATAAAGGCGGGTACGGGAGAGCCCGGAGAGGCGCCCGGCTTCCATGATGTTCCCTTTGCTGTGACGCAAAAGCTGTTGGGTATAGTCCCGTTCAAAAATATTTTTGGCTTCTCGCCAGTCAAGAATGGATTCGCCATTCGTGGTGAGTGCGGCAGAAACGGGCGCCGGACGCTGAACATTGGCGCGAGCATGGGCTGTACGGATATGGACCGGCAAGTACTGGGAGAACAGTACCGGTGAGTAGACAGCCTGGGCAAAGGCAGATTCAATGGCTTGGGAAATTTCGCGCACGTTGCCCGGCCAGTGATAGCTACAGAGCTGCTCCATAACCTCCGGCAAGCACTCTTTTGGCTCCTGACCATAGCGCTGCACCAACCGATTAAGAAAATGCTCCACCAACAGGGGAATGTCGCCGTCACGCTCCCGGAGCGGCGGCAGATGCAGGCTCAGGCCACGAAGACGATACAATAGATCCTCGCGAAACACCCCCTTTTCGTTCATGGCTGCCAGATCCCGGTTGGTGGCGCAGATCAGGCGAAAATCGCTGTGGCACTCCTCCTGACTCCCAACCGGACAAAAGGCCCGTTCCTGGAGCACCCGAAGAAAACTTTTTTGGGTGGACAACGGTAGTTCGCCGATTTCATCGAGAAAGAGCGTTCCCTTATCGGCATGACGGATGAGGCCACGGTTGACCCGATCAGCACCGGTAAAGGCACCTTTGACATGGCCAAAAAGGACCGACTCCACCAGCTGTTCCGGCAAGGCAGTGCAGTCGACCACCACAAAATTGCCATTCTTACGGCGACTATTGGCATGGATAGCCCGGGCGAAGGCCTCCTTGCCGGTACCGGATTCTCCGGATATGAGCACACTGGCATCGGCAGCAGCAGCGTTGGCCAGGATCTCCAGACATTGGATAAAAAGGGGACTCTCGCCGACCAAGTGATCCCGCTCCACCGCCGCGATCACCGCTTTCTGCCCGCAAACTGCCTGCCGGTATTGAAGGGCCCTGGCCAGGGGGAGAGAGATCTCCTTGATGATGGAGTTTTTTTCCAGATAGCACCAAGCCCCGTGACGGATGGCCATTTCCGCTCCATCCGGATCGCCCTGGCCGGTGATGATAATCACCTGGGGTTTGGAAGACACCCCACGGAGCTGATCGATAATATCAAGGCCGTTGCCGTCGGGCAGGTAGACATCAAGTAAAACAATGTCAAAATTCCCATCCACGGCTTCTCGTAGCCCTTTGGCCAGGGAGTTTGCCGTCTGCGACTGGTGGTGGAGGCGCTCAAGTTTGTCGGCCACTGTTTCGGCCAATAAGGGGTCGTCATCAATGATCAGAATCTTCGCCATGGGGGGATCTGGGGTATTGGCCGCATCGTGCGCCAAAAAAGGAAAAATGCGTTTAATCTCCATTTTTTTGGGTGCAAACTTACTTTATCCATTACATGGGCTGTCCCGGAAATTGTCAAGCAGACAAGAGGCGGCGGATGGTTGCAATCAGCAATCCGCGGTCTATTGGTTTACAAAGCCATGCCTTGACTCGACAGCTATGCATCTCACGCGGGGTAATACTTCGCCCATAGCCGGTCATGACGACCACCGGCAGCTCCGGTCGCAAGGCAGACACCCTAAGGCAAAGCTCTGTTCCAGAGCAATGCGGCATCTCCAGATCGGTCAGCAACAAATCGTAAGCAAACGATGTATCCGCGAGATGTTCAGTCGCTTCCAAGCTGTCGGTCAGGCCGTTAACCTCCAACCCTTCCTTCATCAGGTAGCGGCGGATGATTTCCACCATATCCGGCTCGTCGTCCACCACTAAAATTCGCCCGTGCAGTGGACCTGTTTCCGTATCATCCATAATTTCGGTAGACACGGGCACAGACGCCAAGAGCGATGATTGTTGCTGATTGCGGATCGATTCAATCAGCTGCTCGCCACGACGGCTGGCGGCAACTATCCGTTCCAGGCGGCGATGGACCAGACCACCCTCCCCTTCTTCTTCAGCGATCATTTCGGCATTGGCGATAATAATGCTGAAAATATTTTTGAAGGCATGACCATGCTCGCGGCTGAGCCTGCTTTCAGCGGCCGACTCACCCGCAAGAGGTGCTTCTTGGTCTTGAAATGGTTGCATTGTAAGTTCCTCAAGAGAAAAAATTCGCCTTTAAAACAAGATGGCGTCGTGAAAACTTCGCGCTACTGGGTCGCAGCGTTTTTCCCGACACTCGACATACCTTATCTATCTATGCCTTCGTGCCTGAGGAAACGTTACTCTCTGTATATCTGTGTTTTAACTTTGCCATCTTTCAGAATGTGATGGCCTTTTGACGAGTCCTTCAAACAAGGGAATCGAAACTTCATTCACAAAGCCCTCTTGACCATTCTTTCCCTAGGGGAAAAACGAGTGGAGTTTTGTCCGTCACAAGCCTAGTTATTGTTTACTTCCCGTGCAAGAATGGCTATGTTGCACGCCTGTTAGAGGTGGGCTGCACCCTGAACAAACCGCGACAGTTCTGTCGTTTTCCGCCCTTGCCCGGCAAGGAATTGTTCATCGTTTGCACAGGTTGCCCCTCCTTGTCAAGGTATTCAACCAACAATCCGCTTACCTGCGTCCCCTCCCCTTCCTGATCGCTGTTTCCACGATAGCTTTTCGGGTTTTCGCCAAAGTGACCGTCCGAGAAAAAAGTATGCATCGTCTTCGTCCGACTGCCCGTAAGAAGAAAAAGCAACCCCTTCAATTTACCGCCACCTGCGCGTCTGGCCTGGAAGAGCTGGTCAGTGAGGAAATAGCCTCCCTTGGCGGGGCGGGGATTGAATCACACCCAGGTGCCGTCAGCTGGACCGGTAACCTGGAAACAGGGTATCGGGCATGCCTTTGGTCGCGCTTCGCCTCCCGCATCCTCCTGGAACTTGGCCGCTTTGATGCACCGGACACCGATGCCCTCTACACCCACGCTGGAGCCATCCTCTGGGATGATCACTTCACGGTCAAATCGACCTTTGCCGTGCATACGACCTTGGTCAACGCAGCCATCAATCACAGCCAGTACGCCTCATTGCGGATCAAGGATGCCATTGTCGACCAGTTCCGTAAACGCTTCGGAAAGCGACCGGATGTTAATCCCCTGAATCCAGACATCCGACTCAATCTGCACATCCAGGGCACAGGGGCTTCCCTGTCGCTTGATCTTTCCGGAGAAAGTCTGCACCGCCGCGGTTATCGCACCGCCACTGGTGAAGCGCCGCTTAAGGAAACCCTGGCCGCAGCCATAGTCCGTCTCTCCGGCTGGCTTGATCGAGCGGAGGAGGAACCGATTCTTTTGGATCCGATGTGCGGCGGTGCCACGTTGCTCATCGAAGCCGCACTCATGTACAGCGACAGTGCTCCCGGCCTGCTGCGCAAGACCTTTGGATTCATGGGTTGGAACAAACACGATCCTCAGCTTTGGGATCGATTGGTCCAGGAAGCCCTTGATCGCGAAGGCCAGGGATTGCCGGAAACCTGGCCGCAGTTCATCGGCTTTGATGCCGATCCCAAGGTGGTGGCTGCTGCGCGAAAAAACGTGATCGCTGCTGGTTTGCGTGACGTGATCGTGGTTAAACAGCGGCAACTGGCCCGGCTGCAAAACCCTGGCACCCGGGGCTGCATCCTCACGAATCCACCCTACGGTGAACGGCTCTCGGAAAAAGAGGCGGTCAAATACCTTTACCGCTGTCTGGGGCGAACCTTTCAGGCCCAGTTTCCCGGCTGGACCATGGGCTTTTTTACCGCCAACCCGGACCTGGCAGAAATGACCGGGATTCAGTGGCGGAGCCGCTTTCGGCTGTTCAATGGGCCGATCAAATGTCAACTCCTGGTGGGTAGCGATTGCCAGCTCAAAGATCGCGAACCACCAACCTGGACGACCACACCACTTCCCGAGGGCAGCCCAGGTGAAGATCTGGCTAACCGGTTGATCAAAAACTGCAATCATTTCCTGCCCTGGGCGCAGTCCGAGGGAATCACCTGTTTTCGGCTTTACGACAGCGATATTCCCGAATTCAATCTGGCCATCGATTTCTACGAAGAGTGGATCCATGTCCAGGAATATGCTCCACCCGCTTCCGTCGATTCGGCCAAGGCAGAGGAACGATTCAATCTGGCCCTGCAGGTGACCCGCTCGGTCTTCGATGTGCCGCGCAGCCGGATTTTCATCAAAACCCGGCAGAAACAGAAGGGATCGCAGCAGTATCAGAAGAAATCAAGCACGGGGAGTATGGGCAACCTGTTCGAAGTGACTGAGGGCGGTGGCCGTTTCCTGGTCAACTTCACCGATTATCTCGATACCGGCCTTTTTCTCGACCACCGCAACACCCGGGCCCGCTTGCAGCAACTGGTTCAAGGAAAAACCTTTCTCAATCTCTTTGCCTACACCGGATCGGCAACCGTCTATGCCGCCATGGGCGAGGCCACCTCAACGACGACTGTCGATGTATCCGACACCTATTTGGCCCGAGCCCAGGCCAATCTCGCTCTGAACGGATTCGGCGGTCCATTACACCAAATGGTTGAAGCCGACTGCCTGGATTGGCTCAAAAAATCCAATGACCGTTTTGGAGTCATCTTCCTTGATCCCCCCACTTTTTCCAATTCGCGCCATCGCAAACAAACCTTTGATATCCAGCAAGATCACCCTGCCTTGATCAGCCTGGCCATGCAGCACCTGGCCAAGGCCGGGGTGCTCGTATTTTCGACCAACTTCCGCAAATTCAAGCTCGACGATACGCTTGAACAGCAGTTCGATATCCGGGAAATCAGCGAGGAAACCGTGCCCTTTGATTTCAAACGCAATCAACGCATCCACCGCTGCTGGGAATTTCGCCATCCGTTTAATCCCACCGACAGCAGCACTGAAGTCTTCTGATGCAGCCGTATAATCCGGCCGAGGAAATTGTGGCCATCGTCGATGAGGAGAACCAGCCCATCGGTGCGGTCACCCGCAAAATCATGCGTCAACAGCGGTTGATTCACCGGGCCTCCTACATCCTGGTCTTCAATACTGCCGGTGAATTATTTATTCAGAAGCGCACCCTCACCAAGGATATCTATCCGGGTTACTGGGATCTGGCTGCCGGTGGTGTGGTCCTGGAGGGGGAAAGTTACGAGGAATCGGCCAAACGGGAATTGCGTGAAGAGTTGGGTGTCAGCGGCGCCAAACTTCGCCCGCTTTTTGATCAGTACTACGAAGATGCGGACAACCGTGTCTGGGGCCGCATCTTTGCTTGTACCAGCAATGGCCCCTTTACCCTCCAGGAGGAGGAAATCGATTACGGCCGTTTCATCAATCTTGGAAAAATCGAAGAGCTTAACCAGGTTGAACCGGTAACCCCGGATGGAATGCTCCTGCTGAAACGTCTGCCGCATTAACCACGGTTCTTTCTGAATCGGTAAGCGTTCATCGGCCGTCGGCCATATATTGTGGCAATGACGAGGGCCGACTCCAATTCCCTGCCAAAAACTTTGCATCTGACATCGCCTGAGCTAATGAGGAATCCAGGCTAGTGTTGCAAATGCGACACAACAAATCGCCCCCTCCACATCCAGCCCTCACGGATTCGGGTTATTGCTTGGTCAACGATATAATTTACCCTATACTGCGCCTATGATGAACTCTGCAATTGCACGAGAGGCGCCATGCATGTCTATATAGCCAGGCAACCCATCTTTGATGCCCACAAAAAAGTTTTTGCCTATGAGTTGCTCTTTCGGCAATCGCAAGGACTGCATCTGGGTGAACTGAGTGGAGATCGGGCCACAACCAGTCTGCTTTCCACAGCCTTTCTCACAGAGGGTATAGAAAAAATCGCCGGCAACCGCCCCTGTTTCATTAATTTCACCCAAAATCTCCTTCTCCAGGAGATTGCCCCAACTTTTCCCAAAAACAAAATCATCATCGAAATACTCGAGGATGTCGTTCCCACACCTGAAGTGGTTGCCGCCTGCAAGCACCTTTCCGAGTTGGGGTACATCCTGGCGCTTGATGATTTTGTCTATGAGAAGAATCTGCTGCCGCTGATCGGGTTGGCCAATATTATTAAAATTGACTACCGACTCTCAAGCAGCAGTGAAATCGAACGGATGCTCTATCGTCTGGCCCGATTTAACCTCAAATTTTTGGCCGAAAAGGTTGAGACCTACGACGAGTTTGAACATGCTCACAAGCTCGGATTTCATTACTTCCAGGGCTATTTTTTCGCCAAACCCGAATCACTGCGCATCACCGAAATCGCCTCCAATAAAATCAGCCTGATCAACCTACTGGTGGAGATCAATAAGCCGCAAACAACGGTGGATAAACTTGAGGAGATCATCGGGGCCGATGTTGCCATCTCCTATAAGCTGCTTCGATATATCAACTCGGCCTTTTATCATCTTCTCAAAAAGGTTGATTCCATCCGTCAATCGATCATTTACCTGGGAGAGCGAGAAATTCGCCGCTTTGTGACCCTGGTCATCGTGTCCGAGCTGGCGGCGGATAAACCCACAGAATTGGTACGAATGTCGATCATCCGAGCCCGTTGGTGTGAATTGCTGGCTGAAAACAGTCAGCGGGTCGAGGAAAGCAGTGAATGCTTTCTCCTGGGCCTCTTTTCTCTTATTGATGCCATCCTTGATAAACCCATGGAGCAGGTGCTGAACATGTTGCCTCTCTCGGATCAGATCAAGGAGGCTCTCACCCTTCGAGAAGGAATTCTTGCCCCATTTTTTCAGGCAATGCTCGCCTATGAGCAGGGAAAATCCAAGGAATGTCTGCGCCAACTGCGGCTGATCAAGGTCGATCCGGCCAAGGTCTACGACCACTACCTTGAGGCGGTGCAGTTTTCCTCAATTGTGGGTTGAATCCCCCTTCACTCCTGGTGATCCAGTTGTTTTTTTCCTTCCCAGAGTGAAAAAAGACGATTGATGCCCTGAGTTGCCAGATCGGCCATGTCCGTGAACAGCTCGGGCCGAAAGGGTAGCCCCTCCGCGGTGGTCTGGACCTCGATCCAACGACCGTCACCGCACATCACAAAGTTGGCATCCACATCCGCTCCTGAGTCTTCGCTATAATCAAGATCAAGCACCGGCTGGCCGTCCAGCACCCCAACACTGACCGCCGCCACCGGAAGGATCGTCGGCAGGGCTGGCAATTGACCACGCTCAACCATCCGCAAAAGGGCCATACGAACCGCCAGGGCCCCGCCGGTGATTGAAGCGCAACGGGTACCGCCATCGGCATTGAGCACGTCACAGTCGACCCGCAGGGTGTGTTCCCCGATCTCTTGCAAATCAACCATCATCCGCAGGGAACGGCCGATCAAACGCTGAATTTCCTGGGTACGACCGGACTGTCCGGAAACGGCCTCACGCCGCCCACGGCTGTGGGTTGCACAGGGCAGCATACCGTACTCGGCGGTGATCCACCCTTGTCCCTTGCCTTTAAGAAACGGCGGAACCTTCTCCTCCACGGTCACCCCACACAGGACATGGGTGTTGCCCATTCGAATAAGGACAGAGCCGTCGGCATGCGCTTGCATCCCGTATTCCAGACTGACCGGGCGCAATCCATTGGCCGGACGTTTCCTTATAAGCATGGGCATTCTCCTTGATGATCAAGCTGCAGAGGCAACGCAGCGATGGTGGTTGAAAGTTGTTTACTTGAATCCATGAGTGTTCATCCGGGTGCCAGATTTTCTGCCCGTGATTGTTCGATTACAAGTAAACCTTATCAGCTAGTTACGAGAAAAAAGATGACATGCGGATGGGTGCCCCACAAGGCGGCGAGTGAACCGGAAAGGAGGGAGAAAGCTGGGGCTACCCCGTATTTCTCAGGAACATTTTGCCCTACCTCGAAAGAAGGGCTCGAAAAACAGACGCATACGATTTAACAAAGGCATGTGCGACAATAGAGACAGAACGCATTCATCCCGCCCACCGATGCAGGTTAGAGAATAACCAGGGTGATACCGGGATTAGCGCGATTAAGGTCGCGGTGGTCAGCAAGAAAGGGATATTGGCGCAGTAGTTGCCGACCTCGCCCGGATCGGCCCTCAAAATGCTCACCGGGAATCATATTCTTGATCCGGTCCTGATATTGAAGAAATTGCAACTGGCGCAAAACAGCTTCTTTGATTGCTCCGCCAATGCCGCTGGAGCCGTATCCATGAATCAGGGTCAGAACCTTGCACCCCAGGCTGCGGCTGGTTACCAGTTCGCTCTCAAGACGGTCAAGGGCCTGTTGCACCAAGGGCTTGCCACGCTCCAGATTGATCTGGCGATGAAGGATACCGCTTGCCGTAACCCCCTCTGTCTGGCAGGGAGAACCGCAGAAGGGGCAGGTCTTATGCCCGAAGGCAACCTCGTTGCCGCAGACCGGACATATCATGGAACGCTCTTTCCTTGCACCAACAGAGACTAGGCGCTACTTACGCCGTACCTCCATCACCTCGGCCATCTGCAGCAAATGTTGCTGCAACCGTTGCAGATGCGCTAGGTTGGCCACTTCAATCAGTACGTCGAGCTCGGCAATGTTCTCCACCGTTGTGCGGGCATTGAGCTCGACGATATCGGCATCGTCGGCACTGATAGTGCCACTGATATCCGCCAATAAATTTTTGCGATTCTCCGAACGAATCAGCAGACCGGCACGATAGGTACTGTTTGGAGTTCCGGCCCAGGAAACATCAAGCCAACGAGCCGGATCAGTGGCCTGCAGGTTTTGACAGTCTGCCTTGTGCACCGAGACCCCTGAGCCGGTGGTGATGAAACCGATGATGGCATCACCGGGAACCGGCCGGCAACATTGGCTGATCTTGATCAGTATGCCGTCCACCCCGTCGATATCGATGGTATTCCGTTTTGGCGGACCACTCTTGGCAGCCTCTGTTGCCCGCCTGGCCCGCTCGATCATTTCCGCAATTCGCCGTTTTTCCTCGGCTTCACGGAACTCCTCAGGCTGCAGGGTTCGCAGCAGGTGGGGCACAGTGATTGAACCACTGCCCACGCGGATGAGCATATCTTCCAGGGTGTTACAGTTGAGTTGTTTGAGCAAAAGCCGCAGATGCCCGCTTTTCAACAGGCCACGGAGGTTGGCATCGTATTTTTTCAACTCTCGTTCGCAGATTTCACGCCCCAGTTTGAGCGAGCGTTCTTTTTCCTCACGCCGGAGATACTGACGAATTCGAGTTCGGGCCCGGCTGGTTTTGACCAACTGCAGCCAGGCGCGGCGGGGATGCTGGTTCTTTTGAGTAAGAATTTCGACGATATCACCGCTCTGCAGCTTATGCTTGAGCTGAATGATCTGACCATTGACCTTGGCGCCAACGCAGGTATCGCCGACTTCCGAGTGAATCGCATAGGCGAAATCAATCGGGGTACTGCCGTGCGGTAACTCGCGGACCTCGCCGGTGGGCGTGAGGGCAAAGACATCGGGTTCAAACAGCTCGCCGCGCACAGACTCCATGAACTCGCTTGGGTCTTCGACCTCTTGAAGCGACTGCACCAGTCGCTTTAGTTCCTTGAACAGGCGGGCATCACCAGTGGTGATCTTCTGCCCCTCCTTGTAGGCCCAATGGGCGGCAACACCCTCTTGAGCAATCCGATCCATTTCCTCGGTCCGAATCTGGATCTCGATGAATTGACCATGGGGGCCCGATACCGTGGTGTGCAGCGACTGGTAGTTGTTGGATTTAGGCGCGCTGATCCAGTCCTTGATCCGGCCGGGGACCGGGGTCCAGTCGGCATGTACCGTGCCCAGGGCCTGGTAGCATTCCTTCACTGTGCGGACGATGATTCTGAAAGCCACCTTGTCATAGACCCGTTCCAGGGGAATACGTTGGGCCACCAACTTCTTATAGATGGAATAAAGGTGTTTGGGACGGCCAATAATCCGCACCGGTACGATCTTGGCGGCCTTAAGTTTCTGCTGAAGGATGTCAAGCACCTCATCCACATAGACCTGCCGCTCGTCCAAAGTTGATTCCATGTGGGCAGCAAGATCGGCAAACTCAACCGGTAACAGATAGCGAAAGGCGAGATCTTCCAGTTCACGCTTGAGCCATTCGATACCGATACGGCTGGCCAGCGGTGCATAGAGATCCATGGTCTCCCGGGCCTTGGTCCGCTGTTCTTCCTCTCCAACCGCATCCAGGCTGAGCATATCCTGGAGACGATCGGCGAGCTTGACCAAAAGGACCCGAATATCCGCCCCCATGGCCAAAAGCAGTTTGCGAATATTTTCCGCTTCATGGGCCAAGTGAGAATTATAGCGGACATTGGTGATCCTGGTCGCGCCGTCAACGATATTGGCGACATCCTGGCCAAACTTCTTTTTCAGTTCTTCCAGGGTGGCCACCTGCTCCTTGAGGGCGCCATGGAGCAGACCGGCGACGATGGTATCCAGGTCGAGCCGCATCGAGGCCAGGGTCGAGCCCACGGCCAAGAGATGATCGATGTAAGGGGCGCCGGTCGCGCAAAACTGTCCGGCGTGACGTTCTTGAATAAACTCCCAGGCCGTATCAAGCGGAGTCAGATCCACTCCGCTCAGATAACCGGAAGCCAGAGAGCGTAAAGGCTTGATATCCGACATGGTAACGCTGTTTCCGTTCTTCTATATGGGGGATTTCCCCCGGAATCAGGACAGGGCTTGCCGAACTTGGCTGGTGAGGAAACCAACAACTTCCTCGGGGGTGAAAAGCTGCGTTTCTCCGGACTTACGGTTACGCACTTCCACCTTACCCTCTTTTTCAAAGATCTTGCCCACGGTGAGGCGGTAGGGGATTCCCACCAGATCGGCGTCATTGAACTTAGACCCCGGCCGTTCGTCACGATCATCCAAAAGCACATCCAGGCCCTGATTCTTAAGCGATGCATAGAGCCCTTCGGCGGCCTGGCAAAAGGCGTCGTCTTTAGGCCCAAGATTGAGGATGATGACCTGGAATGGTGCCAGGGGTACGGGAAAAATAATTCCCTTGGCGTCGTGATTTTGCTCAATGGCCGCAGCCACCACCCGACTGACGCCGATGCCATAGCAACCCATGACAAAGGGCTTCTCCTGGCTGTCGCTGTCCTGGAAACGTGCCTCCATGGCCTCGGAGTACTTGGTACCGAGCTTGAAGATGTGCCCAACCTCGATCCCCTCCTTCAGGCCAAGGGAGCCGCCGCAATTGGGGCAACGATCTTCCATGGTTATTTGGCGCAAATCTCCGACAATCGCAGGTTTGAAATCGCGTTCCGGATTCACGCCGGTGAGGTGACAGCCCTTTTCGTTGGCGCCGGCAACGGCGTTGATCATGCGCATCACCTCCTGATCGGCCACCATCTTCAGATGCAGATCCACCGGCCCGAGATAACCCACCGGCAACCGGGTCTGTTGCCAAACCTGATCCTCGTCCAGGGGCTCAATATCGTTGGCACCCAACAAATTTTTCAGCTTGACGGTCTGCACCTCCCTATCACCCCGGACCAGGGCCGCCACCACCTCGCCATCGGCAAGGTAGAACATGGTCTTAATGACATCACCTGGCTGAACCCCGAGAAATTCCGCTACATTCTCCACTTTTTTCTTTCCGGGAGTGGCCACTTTGGCAATCGGCTCCATCTCCGCTTCTGCAGCAGTGGTCTCGGGTAGGACGATAGCCGCCTTCTCCACGTTGGCGGCATAGGAACAATCGTTACAGATCACCAGGGTATCCTCGCCGGTTTCCGCCAAAACCATGAACTCGTGGGAGTAGGACCCACCGATGGCGCCGCTGTCGGCCTCCACCGCCCGGAAGTCCAACCCGCAGCGTTCGAAGATGCGGTGGTAGGCCTGACGCATGATCTCGTAGCTGCGACCGGCGCACTCATCATCGACATCAAAGGAGTAGGCGTCCTTCATCACGAATTCGCGGCCGCGCATCAGGCCAAATCGGGGACGGATCTCGTCACGGAATTTGGTCTGGATCTGGTAGAGATTGATCGGCAGCTGCCGGTAGGATTGCAGTTCACGCCGGGCAATATCGGTGACCACCTCTTCGTGGGTCGGTCCAAGGCAATAATCGCGGTCGTGGCGATCACGAAAGCGGAGCAGCTCAGGTCCGTATTTTTTCCAACGACCCGACTCCTCCCAAAGGTCCCCCGGTTGCACCATAGGCATGAGAATCTCCTGCGCCCCGGCACGATTCATTTCCTGGCGAACAATTTCAGTCACCTTCTGCAAGGCACGGAACCCCATCGGCAGATAGGTGTACATCCCCGAGGTCAGCTTACGGATGAATCCGCCTCGCACCAGGAGTTGGTGGCTGACAACCTCGGCCTCCGACGGGGTTTCCTTGGTGGTGGGCAATAACATCTGTGAATAACGCATGTCGAATCTCCGCTTGCAAAAACACGTTCTAAGAGGGAAGCAGAACAATTTATTGGTTTTGTTTAAATTCCGCTTCCATTTTTTCCAATTCCTCAAGAAAGATCGCCAGTAAATCGGCCTCGGCAACCTTTTTGTAAATTTCACCTTTTTTGAAGAGAATGCCGACACCGTTGCCACCGGCAATGCCAATATCTGCTTCCCGGGCCTCACCCGGACCGTTGACCACGCAGCCCATGACCGCGACCTTCAACGTACTCTCCATGGTCTGTAGTTTTCGTTCCACCTGTTCCGCAAGCGAGAAGAGATCTATCCGGGTCCGACCGCAGGTGGGACAGGAGATCATCTCCGGTCCCCGCTCGCGTATGCGCAGGGAACGGAGCAGCTCGAAGGCGACACGTATCTCCTCCACCGGATCGCGGGTAAGCGAGATGCGAAAGGTGTCGCCTACACCCTCGAAGAGGAGAATGCCGAGTGCCACGCTCGACTTGACCGTCCCAGGAATAAGGCCGCCGGCCTCGGTGACCCCAAGATGCAAGGGATAGTCGGTTTGTTTGGCCAGTTGGCGATAGCCGGCAATGGTTGTCAGGGTATCGGAAGATTTGATCGAAATTTTGATCGCATCAAAACCATGCGCTTCCAGCAGGCGGACATTGTTCAAGGCACTGGCAATCAGGGCCTCGGGACGCTCGGGGGTAGGATAACCGTACTGCTGCAGCAACCCCTTTTCAATAGAACCGGAATTGACCCCGACTCGAATCGGCACCCGGTGCATCTTGGCCGAGTCCACGACCCGTGCCAGTTTATCCGCTCCACCGAGGTTGCCCGGATTGATCCGGATTCCCTGGGCGCCGTGCTCCATGGCTGCAACCGCAAGGCGCGAATCAAAGTGAATATCGGCAATAAGGGGAATGGCGATCTGTTGGCAGATAGCGGTGATGGCCTCGGCGGCAGCAAGGTCGGGAACCGCTACCCGGATAATTTCACAGCCTGCCTGCTCCAAGGCATGGATTTGACTGACGGTGGCCTCAACATCGTGGGTCAGAGTGTTGGTCATCGACTGAACGGCAATGGGGGCGCCATCACCAATAGCCACTTTACCAACATAAATGCGGCGCGTTTTTCTGCGTTTAATCATGATCGCCTTCTACAACCCCCGAAAAAAGTGCATTTTACACAGAAAAAAATAAAATGAAGAAAGACCTTATACACGAAAAAATACCTAAGCGGCAAAGAGCACATTCGCGGCTTTTTTCAGCAAAAAGACTTTTCCCCCTTTTTATTTTTTTATCATTCGCCGCAAATTGAGCTCTGCCTCCGAGGCGCGAACATAAAGCGGAATCAAATTCTCAGCTTCGGATGGACTGTTTTGCTCAAGCATCAAGGCTCCATAAAATCCGATGGCCGCCGCTCGCGGATGCAAAACAGCGGAGTACAGCAACCGAACCTGAGGATGTTCTTTGAGTTGATCCGCGCAGGCTGCCACTCCGGGTCCCGCCACCAGGGTTGGCTCCTGGATTTTGTCGCGTAGTTGTTCGGCAGTCAAAACCTCGATTTCCCCTGACCGTTGGCAGGCCATTTCCGAAAAATAATATCGTGCCGCATACACCTGTTGTTTGCGCGCATCCAACACGAGAAAGACTGGCAGCGGTGTAGGGGTAAGCTGCAAGGCTAAACCATCGAGAGTCGGCACCCCGATTAGAGGACGATCAGCGGCCAGGGCAATGCCTTTGGCGGCAGCCATGCCGATCCGCAACCCTGTGAAAGAGCCAGGTCCCTGACTGACCGCGACTCCGTCGAGGTCAGTCCAGGAAACTGATAAGGCTTCCATCATCGCCGTCACTGAACCCAGCAGTCGTCGCGAGTGGGTGATTTCTGGTTGGAGAGTATACTCGCCCAGCACCTTGCCGGAAATTCCATCCCCACGGGTAAGCGCGACGCTGCCGCAACCGGTGGATGTCTCGATCGCCAGGATCAGGACACCAGCCATCGTCTTACCAGGCGCAAAATATCGTTGTAGAATACAAAAATCATCAAGGTGCCGAGAATGGCAATGCCGATCTTCTGGCTGATCTCCATGCTCCGTTCACTCAAACGGCGACGACGGACCGCCTCCAGCGAAAGAAAAACCAGGTGACCACCGTCAAGAACGGGGATGGGAAGGAGGTTGAGGATTCCAAGATTAACGCTCAACAAGCCCATGAAATAAAGCAGATTTATCCAACCGGCTTCCATCTGTTGACCGGCCAGTTCGGCTATGCGGATAGGGCCACCGAGCTCACTTGCCGGAATGACCCGTTGAATCATTTTAACGATCCCCATCACTGTCAGATAACCAAGATTCCAGGTCTGCACCAATGCCGCCTGACAAGACTGGCCTATGGTGGCATCGACATAGCGAATTTCGTCACTGCGAACAATACCGAGCATATAACGTTTCCCAACCACTTCACCAAAGAGGTTTTTGACCTCCTGCATGGTGGGTTGGCCGCTCAATTGGAGTTTCTGGCCGGCGCGAAGAACCTGAAGGGTAACTTCCGCTCCCTGACTCTCTTTTACCGCGTCGGACACCTGTTCCCAGGTGGTGACAGCTTGCCCGTTGATACTCTTGATCTCATCACCGGTTTTAAGCCCGATTTGCTGGGCAACCGAACCTGGATTGATCTCACCGATTTTGGTCGAGTCCACGGATTCGGGCATGCCTGCAAAGGTGAACATGAGAAAAAACAGCAACACCGCAAAAAGCAGGTTGAAAAGCGGGCCACCAAAAACAATGCCGAACCGCTGCCAAACGGCTTTATGGGAGAAAGATCGATGCTGATCCTCCTGGCCGACCTCATCGTCAGCCGCTTCACCATACATTTTGACATATCCACCCAACGGAAAGGCACTGAGAAGATATTCGGTCTCTCCCCATTGGCGACCAATCAATTTATTGCCGAATCCCAAAGAAAACTTGAGAACCTTAACCCCAAAAAGCTTAGCAAACAGGAAATGGCCCAGTTCGTGGACAAAAATCAAGACACCGAGAACGAGTATAAAGGAAAAAACAGAAATCATAGCAATCCTGAGAAAATTTTTCGTTCTCGCAAAAAGTCACGACAGCCGGTTTCCAGCGTCTCACGCTTCCGTTTAAAAAAGCAGAACTTTTTGCTTAATTGGTTTGTAGGCGTTCATAAAAATTGCGCCCATGTGTATCGGGGTGTGGCTCAGCGAGTGAGCCCCTTGTTCAGAGGGCGCTCACCGCTTGTTCGGCAGCAATACGAGCGGATTTATCAGCCGCCAGGATTGCCTCTAAATCAAGCTCGTTGCCCTGAGGGGTATTGTCTAGGCTGAGCTCAACCACACGAGCAATATCCAAAAAGCCAATCCGCCCCTGCAAAAAGGATTCGACTGCCACCTCGTTGGCTGCATTAAGCACCGCCGGTTGAACCCCACCTGCATTTAAGGCTGAAAAAGCCATCTGCAAGGCCGGAAACCGAACCATATCTGGTTGCTCAAAACTGAGATCGCTGCATTGCGATAAAGTAAGACGCGGTAAGTTTAAGGGCAAGCGCTTTGGATACGTCAAGGCGTAGCCTATGGGAATTCGCATGTCCGGGATACCCAATTGGGCCATCACCGAACCATCCTGGTATTCCACAAGAGAGTGGACGATGGATTGGGGATGCACCACAACTTCAATCCGCTCGGGCTCCACACCAAAAAGCCAACGCGCTTCGATGACTTCAAGCCCTTTATTCATCAGTGTTGCCGAGTCGATGGAAATTTTTCGTCCCATGGACCAGTTGGGATGGGCCAAGGCCTGAGCGGGGGTGGCTTGTTGTAAATCTTGTCGGGTCCAGGTACGAAAAGGGCCACCGGAGGCGGTTAAAATCAGTTTGGCCACATCTTCACCGCGGCCTGCTTCCAAGGCTTGGAAAATGGCACTGTGCTCGGAATCAATGGGCAACAGTCGCACCTGATAGTGTTGCACCTCCTCCATCACCAGACGACCGGCCATCACCAGGGTTTCCTTATTGGCCAAGCCCACGTCTTTGCCCGCTCGAATAGCTGCCAAAGTGGGCAGCAGACCAACCGAACCAACCACGGCTGTCACCACCATATCCGCCTCTGCAAGGGTAGCTATGGCACAGTTGCCCTCTACTCCGGAAACAATGCGGGACCGATACGAAGAGGGGAGCAATTCAGAAAGCGGTGCAACAAGCGCAGGATCACCTATGGAGACACACTCCGGAGAAAATTCGCGAACCTGTTGGCTCAACAATTCAATGTTGCTCCCGGCGGAAAGGCCGACAACACAAAACTGGTCCGGAAACTGACGAACAATAGCCAGGACATTGGTGCCGATGGAGCCAGTTGACCCAAGAAGTGCAATACGTTTCATTGAAGGAGGTGAAAATAGAGCAGATAATAAAGCACAGGACCGGTGAGCAAGAGGCTGTCAACCCGATCAAGTAGTCCACCGTGCCCCAAAAGCACGGTGCCTGAATCCTTGACCCCAACAGAACGTTTGATCAGGGATTCTGTCAGGTCACCGGCTATGCCAACCACAATCAACAGGGTGCTGGCAAATAAAAGCAGTAAAGGGTTGGCCGGCTGCGGGAAAAGAAAATTCATGCCCTCGGCGGCAACAACACCAGTGAGAATGCCGCCAACGCCCCCGGCGATGGTTTTTTTGGGGCTGATCAGCGGAAAAAGTTTGCGCCGCCCAAAGGTCTTGCCAGCGTAATAAGCACCTGTATCGGAACCCGCCACCATGGCGATAAAGAGTGCGAGCCAATATGGGCCTTGGGGTAAAAAGCGTAGCAGAACCAGGTGGGCCAGGCATCCGGAAATATAGAGCGCGGCAAACCCACCACAGGTGAGATACCGAAGTACATCCTCCACTTTTCCGTACCCATGCAAGGCCAAAGTCACGATTGCCAACAAAGCGGCAAAAAGCCCTACCGGCAATAATTCGACATGGCCGTTAAAAACCGTCAATATGGGAAATAGACAGGCAACAACAGTCGCACAGAGACGAATCCCGGTGATCGAAGCGCAGGACATGCGAAAGAACTCATGCAGCGCGATTCCGGCCACAATCAGCCCAACACTCCAAAAGAGAAGAGGCGTCCCCAAAAAGAGCAGCATAAACCAACAAACCGCCATGAGTACGCCGGGTATCACACGATTCATTGTTTCTATGCGCCGGTAAGCTGGGCCCCGGTTTTGCCGAAACGGCGTTGTCGTTGGGAGTAATTGTCAAGGGCGGCAATAAATTGCTCTTTATGAAAATCAGGCCACTTTATCTCGGTAAAGTAGAGTTCGGCATAGGAAGCTTGCCAAAGGAGGAAGTTGGAGAGCCGATTTTCGCCACCGGTGCGGATAAGAAGATCCGGGTCGGGTTGACCGGCGGTAAAAAGGTGTTCGTCGATGCTCGCTTCAGTCAACGCCTCCGGATCAAACCCTTCTTCCTGACATTTCCGGGCGATCTCCTTAACAGCATTCAACAGTTCAGTACGGCCGCCGTAGTTAAGAGCCAGGTTCAAAGTCATCCCAGTGCATGAGTGGGTTTGCTCGATACTCTGCTCTAATATCCGACGCACATCTTCAGGAAGCTTTTGCGAAAAACCAAGGCAATTGAGGCGGATATCGTTGCGAAGCATGGTTCGCAATTCTGCCTGCAGGTACGTTTTCAACAGGCCCATAAGGCCGCTAACTTCCCCTTTCGGCCGTTTCCAATTTTCGGTGGAAAAAGCGTACAGGGTGAGGAATTGAATTTCTAAGGAACGTGACACCTCAACAATCTCGCGGACAGTGTCCACACCGGCTTTATGGCCGAACAATCGTGGACGATGACGCTCTTCCGCCCAACGTCCGTTTCCATCCATGATAATGGCAACGTGACGGGGAATGGTACAGTCTGATTCTTGGATCTCCACGGCAACCGATAGGGGGTTCAAGGGCTGATCAAACAGCCATAACTTCCTTTTCTTTACCGCTGACGATCTCATCGATTTGAGCGATGAAACCATCGGTGGCCTTTTGCGATTCCTCTTGGAGACGGAACATATCGTCCTCAGATATTTCCTTATCCTTCTTCATCTTCTTGAGACTTTCGTTGGCATCACGACGAACGTTACGAATAGCGACCTTGTGCTCTTCACCGAGTTTTTTAACCTGTTTAACCAGATCCTTACGCCGTTCTTCCGTCAACGGCGGGATGGTGAGTCGAACCACATTGCCATCGCTACTCGGGGTTAGGCCAAGATCAGAAGCCAAAATGGCCTTTTCAATCGCCGGAAGTACCTGTGGATCCCAAGGTTTAATGGAGATCATGTTACTCTCTGGTATAGTCAAGGCACTTACTTGCTCAAGCGTCATCTGCGAGCCATAGGCGTTGACCTTGATCCCATCCAGCAATGACAGCGTCGCCCGGCCGGTACGAATTTTCACCAGATCACGTTTGAGCGCCTCAGTGCTTGAGGCCATTTTATCCTGCAGTTGATCGATAACGTCTTTGGTCATATTTTCCTCATACTAGTACAACCTCGTTAAGATTGGCTCTCAACGAGGTTGTATCGAATTCAGTTGGTAATCAAGGTTCCCACATCTTCCCCGGTTACAGCTTTGACAATATTGCCGGGTTTTGTCATATCAAAAACAAAGATCGGCAGATTATTGTCTCGAGCAAGGGAAATTCCTGCTGCATCCATGATTCTTAAATCATCACGCAGAACAGTGGAAAAGGTCAGGGTATGGTAGCGGACCGCATTTGAATCCTTTTCAGGATCACGATCATAAACCCCGTCAACCCTGGTGGCTTTCATGATCACGTCGGCCTTGATCTCCAAGGCCCGCAGTACAGCGGCGGTATCGGTGGTAAAATAAGGATTACCGGTACCCGCGGCAAAGATCACCACTCTTTTGTGCTCCAAATGATCGAGGGCTTTCAGTCGCTCATAGGCTTCGCAGACATTAAGCATGGTGATGGCGGACATAACCTTGGTTGGGATCCCAAGATTTTCCAATCCATCCTGCACGGCCAGTGAATTCATCACCGTGCCGAGCATACCCATGTTGTCGGCAGAACTCCGATCCATCCCACTGGCAGCCCCGGCGACACCACGAAAAATATTCCCCGCCCCGATCACGAGGGCGAGTTCGATTTTGAGGTTATGCAGCGCCTGAATTTCCTGGGACAAGTACTTGATTACATCTGTGCTGATGCCATAGGGACGATCTCCCATGAGGGCTTCGCCACTGATTTTCAGAAGGACTCGTTTGAATTTCATTTCGCAGCTCTCCTCGTCACTTCTCTTTCCCACATTTCATCCATGGGTAATTTGTTAACGACGTACCCTCGGAGGTCAGACTAATAAATTAACCGATCTGAAAACGGGCAAACTGCTTCACAGAAATGTTTTCGCCCATTTTGGCAACGAGCTCATTAAGCAGGTCTTGTACCGACAGATCAGGATTCTTGACATATTTTTGTTCAAGCAGACAAATCTCGGAGAGATATTTTTCCACTTTACCGCCAACAATTTTTTCAACGATCTGCTGGGGTTTGCCTGAATCAAGAGCCTGTTTAACGTAGATCTCCTTTTCACGTTCTACCAATTCCGCTGGCACGTCCTCACGGCTGATGGAAACAGGATTCACAGCAGCAATATGCATGGCAATGTTCTTGGCAAAAGCCTTGAAGTCATCGGTTTTAGCGACGAAGTCGGTCTCACAACCAACCTCAACCATAACACCGAGCTTACCTCCCGCGTGGATGTAACACTCAACTACACCTTCTTTGGTCTCACGACCAGCCCGTTTGGCAGCGACCGCCAACCCTTTCTGGCGAAGCAAGTCAACGGCTTTTTCCATCTCCCCACCCGTTTCGGTAAGGGCCTTCTTGCAATCCATCATGCCGGCATTGGTTTTATCCCGCAGTTCCTTTACCATCTGGCTTGTAATCGTCACAGTAGTTCTCCTTCGTCAACGTGCATTAAAGCACATATCATAGTCAACAGTATATGCAAAACCGACAAAGAAGCTCAAAGCCACTCTGTCGGTTGTTTAAACAAGGGTGAAAAAGAAAAAAGAGAAAAATTATTGCTCTTCTACTTTAGCGGCCAAATCCTCGGCAGCACCGTTACTCATTGCGGCCTCAAGGTCATTTAAGTCTGTGGGCGTCTCTTCACCGCGACGTGATTTTCCTTCAAGAACGGCCTCAGCCATCATGGTAGAAATCAATTTGATAGCACGGATAGCATCATCGTTACCAGGGATGACATAATCAATTCCATCGGGGTCGCAGTTAGTGTCAGTCAGGGCAATAACCGGGATACCGAGTTTAACCGCCTCTCCCACCCCAATGTCTTCGTTCCTGGGATCAACGACAAAAAGGACATCGGGAAGGGTGCGCATATTCTTAATACCACCAATATTGCGATCAAGCTTAACCCGTTCTTTTTCCATCTTCAGGATTTCTTTTTTAGGGAATCGATTGATCGTTCCGTCAGCCTGCATGGCTTCAATCTTTTTCAGACGGTCTACGGAATGTTTAATAGTCTGAAAGTTAGTGAGCATGCCGCCAAGCCAGCGATGATTGACAAAATACATGCCACACCGTTCAGCTTCTTCTTTAATGATGGTTTGACCTTGACGTTTGGTACAGACGAAAAGCACTGAACCGCCCTCACCAACAATGTCGGCAAGAGCTGCATAAGCCTTCCGGAAAAGTTTCATGGTGATGTCGAGGTTTACGATGTAAATCCCATTTCTTGGCCCGTAAATATACGGTTTCATTTTGGGATTCCAACGCCGGGTCTGATGACCGAAGTGCAGACCTGCTTCCAACATCTGACGCATGTTTACTGCTGCCATGTAATCTCCTGATTGTATTTTGGTTAGACCTCCATCCTGTCGGCCGATTTCATCAACGATGAAACACCTGGACCTAATCGTCAGGATGTGTGTGGTAAGGGGGTCCGAAAGAACGCCCCGAAAAACAGTCGAACTGTTTATATTAGCACGAAGGCATGTAATTTACAAGTACCACTCAACTCAAATAACAGATTAACCGTCGAAATCCGGTTGGCCCTATTTTTTGACCAATTTCTGTTTTCCACCAAGAATGAATTCAAGCCAGCGGAAGCCAAATTGGAGTAAGGCCTCATCATCACGCTCTATTCGACGCCGTTCATCTTTAGTGAGTCTGAATTGACCAAGAATTGCGTGCTGCTGCAAATAAGAGCGAAAATCGTCAATATTGTAGCAGGTCATAAAGGCCAAGCGTTGGTAAGGTCCAGCCTTTCCCTCTCCAGCCCATGGGTTGGTCGCAAAAAAGGCATCCAACTCGGCCCACATGTCGTTGATCAGGTTGCATTGGTGTAAGCGTTGATCCCGTTCCCACTGCTTAACCGAATAGGTGCGGGTTTCAAAATGACCTTCGCAATAGGGATGATGAGTAAGAAAATAATGAATTTGCAGAGGATGACCTATTCCCTTGCTCTCAAGACCACGCTCCAATGGGTACGTCCGACAGGCAGTAGGCCGATTGCTATAGACCGTACATCCGTCCTCACTGAGAAAAGGGCAGGAGGCGGCCCGATCATCTAGGAGTTTAAGTCTCAATCCGGGAAAGAAAGGATGGCTTCCCTCGCAAAGAGTGGTGAAGCGTTCAAGTATTTCAGAACTGCATAATTTCAGATGACGTTTCAGTAATAAAATATCATAGGGATAGAGCAACAAATTGACATTCCGACAACAGGTAAGAAAACAGGGAACGTCGGGATGACAATGGAATTGAAAGGGCTCTTTCCCTAAGCGTTCCCGATCAACAGGTATTAAATTTTCGTAATCCATGGGAAAATAATAAAAAAAAGCTGGTATGAAGGTTCATACCAGCTTGAATATCTAAAATTGGGCCGACAAAAAAAATTATTCTTGCTCTGCTTGCGGTTCTACAATGGCTTCTTGATAGTCCACCAACTCGAGAATCGCCATTGGGGCAGCATCACCAGCACGATTACCCGTACGAACAATACGGGTGTATCCACCTTGCCGTTCAGCGTATTGACCGCTCAAGTGATCAAACAGTTTAGCGACAATCTCCTTGGAGCGAATGTAGGACAAGGCCTGCCGACGGGCGTGCAGATCGCCACGTTTGCCCAAAGTTATCATTTGTTCTGCAACACGCCGTGCTTCTTTTGCCTTGGGAACGGTGGTAACAATCCGCTCTTGGTCGAGTAATGAGGTCACCATATTGCGCAACATTGCATCACGGTGCGATGATGTTCGGCCAAGTTTACGACCTGCTTTTCTATGTCTCATGGTCTTGTCCTTTTGTCTCTAAAAGAGTCCTCTATGAAAACTGTGGGGCTTACTCTTCCAGTTTTTCTTCTCGTTTATCGGGGGCTACCCACCCGTCATATTTCATGCCCAACGTGAGATTATGCTCGGAAAGAAGGGCCTTAATCTCATTGAGGGATTTCCGTCCAAAATTCTTGGTTTTCAACATTTCTGCGTCGGTCTTATTGACAAGTTGCCCAATAAACTGAATTTGGGCATTCTTTAGGCAGTTGGCCGAACGGACTGAAAGTTCCAAATCTTCAACGTTTTTATCGAGGAACGGCGGATAGGCCTTACCATCATCGTCCTCATCTGCGTTATCCGGTGCCTTGGCAATTTCTTCATTGAAGTTGATGAAGATAGTCATCTGCTCTTTAAGAATCTTAGCGGCATAAGCTAAGGCATTCTGAGGCTCAACGCTTCCGTCTGTTTCGATTTCTATGGTCAAGCGATCATAGTCAGTCTGTTGACCGACGCGAGCCTGACTGACGACATACTGAACACGTACAATAGGTGAAAATGAAGCATCAATGGGGATAACCCCTATGGGCTGTCCGTCTTTTTTGTTGTGTTCAGCGGAGACATAGCCTTTTCCCCAGAGCACCTCCAGTTCGGCGCGGAAGGTCATATCGCTAGTCAAGGTGCAAATGTGGAGATCAGGATTCATAACCTCGACATAGGCCCCACCATTGATATCACCGGCGAGCACCTTCCCTGGTCCCTGTTTCTCGATGAGAACAGTGCGAGAATCAGGACCGTTAAGTTTCAACCGTACCTGCTTCAGGTTAAGGATAATCTCCGCAACATCCTCATGAACCCCATCAATTGTGGTAAATTCGTGAAGAGCATCGTTCAAACGGACGCTGGTGATCGCCGCACCTCGAATTGAGCTCAGCATAATTCGCCGAAGCGAATTGCCAATGGTTGTTGCAAAACCACGCTCAAGGGGATGACAGACGAATTTCCCGTAATGGCTTAAAAGTGAGCCTTCATCAACTTCAAGTTTTTCAGGGGAAATAAGGCTATGCCAGTTTTTATAAAAGGGATTGTCGTCCCGAATTTCTTGTGCCATGCAATACCTAACGATTGAAGTTACTTGGAATACAACTCAACGATAAGTTGTTCCTGAATTGGCATCGTTATTTCTTCGCGATTTGGCAATGCTTTGACAACACACTGAAATTTCGCCTGATCAAGCTCGAGCCAACTCGGCAGTCCACGACGTACCGCACCCTCGAGATTATCAACAATTACTTCGTTCTTTTGATGTTTTTCTTTCAAGGAGAGAACATCGCCAGCTTTGATTTGATACGAAGGAATATTAACCTTTTTTCCATTCACCAAGAAAAGGTTGTGGCGTACCATTTGCCGGGCTTGGTCACGAGAACTCGCAAATCCACTCCGATAAAGAGCATTATCGAAGCGACGCTCAAGCATAATAAGCAAAATCTCGCCGGTAACACCTTTGATACGTTCAGCTTTCTCGAAATACCGGCGAAACTGAGCCTCAAGCATACCGTACATTTGCTTTACTTTTTGCTTTTCACGCAACTGACCAGCGTAATCAGAAACCTTGCGAAATTTGTTCTGTCCGTGTTGCCCAGGTGCAAAAGAACGCCGTTCAAAGGCACACTTGTCTGAATAACAACGGTCGCCCTTGAGGAACATTTTGAGATTTTCACGTCTGCACAGCCTGCAGGATGCGCCTGTATATCTAGCCAACTTTTACCTCCAAAATTTACCCGATAAGATCTCTGACTGTTGAACGGATAGTCGAGTATTGAGTATCAAACTCTTCTTCGCTTAGGCGGCTTGCACCCATTATGAGGAAGCGGCGTAACATCGACAATACGGCTTACGTCAAGATCAACGCCGGTGAGGGCACGCAGCGCTGCTTCGCGACCTGGCCCAGGCCCTTTTACCCGAACTTCAACCTTACGGAGACCATGTTCCTTAGCTTTGGTTACAGCATCGTTCAAAGCATTTTGGGCTGCAAAGGGTGTAGATTTACGAGACCCCTTGAAACCAAGTACGCCTGCACTTGACCAAGAAATGGTATTTCCCTGCCGGTCAGAAACAGTGATGACGGTGTTGTTAAACGTTGAATAAATAAAAACAATTCCCTCAGGAACATTTTTCTTATCTTTTTTCTTTACCTTCGTATTGACTTTTCCTGCTTTCGCCATAGCGACTCCCAATTACTCTTCAGTCAGAACAGTGCGAGTGATATTTATTTCTTACGAACAGCTGCACCGCGTCTGGGACCCTTCCGAGTGCGGGCATTAGTTTTCGTCCTTTGACCCCTAACAGGGAGTCCACGACGATGGCGACGACCGCGATAACAGCCGGAATCCATGAGACGCTTAATATCCATCGATACTTCACGCCTCCGATCACCCTCAACCATGTGGTCGCTTTCTATAACTATACGGATACGGTTTACATCATCGCCGCTCAGATCATCACTGTTCATCTGATAAGGGAGATCGACCTTATCAAGAATCTGGCGAGCAGTCGTTAATCCAATGCCGTAGATATAGGTCAAAGCTCGATCCATGTGTTTGTTGCGTGGCAGGTCCACACCAGCTATACGTGCCAAATCTGTGCTCCTTTATCAGAATCTTGCTAGATTATTAACGACGAGTTTATCCTTGACGCTGTTTGTGTTTTTTATTTACACAAGCAACCCTGATTACGCCTTTACGTTTCAAGATCTTACATTCGCTGCAGATCTTTTTAACTGATGAACGAACTTTCATACTTCACCCCAATCATTTATTATTTTTCCCCTTCCCGCCTTTCGCTCTAAAGGTTACCCTTCCGCGAGTAAGGTCGTAAGGCGACAGCTCTACAGTGACCCGGTCGCCGGGAAGAATTTTAATGTAATGCATACGCATTTTTCCAGAAATATGCGCAAGAACCTTATGCCCATTATCAAGTTCAACTTGAAACATGGCATTGGGCAGAGGTTCTATGATAGTGCCTTCAACTTCGATGGCGTCTTCTTTGGCCATAAGGTATATCGCTCCCGGAAATAGACGAGCAGAAAATTTTAATTATATATCGAACAAAAGCCTAATTATCAAGCGTTTTTGTACTATTTTAGTCTTTTGCTATGTATCTAACTTATTCGGGCGGATGATCACTCAAAATAAGTGGTCCGTTTTTAGTGATCGCAACGGAGTGTTCAAAATGGGCCGATGGCTTGCCATCGGCGGTAATTACCGTCCATTGATCTTTAAGAATCTTAACTTTGGCAGCACCAAGATTGACCATTGGCTCAATCGCCAACACCATGCCTTCCATCAAACGGGGAGAGGCTTGTCGCTGGACGTAATTTGGAACCTCAGGAGGTTCGTGCAGATGAGACCCTATACCATGCCCCACAAATTGCCGAACAATCGAGAAACCGTACGATTCACAATAATTTTGAACAGCACGTGAGATATCAGAAACACGATTACCGATTTGCGCCTGTTCAATGCCCTTAATCAAGGAATCTCGGGTGACATCTAAAAGTAGTGTGACTTTGGGCTGAATATCCCCAACGGCCACAGTGATTGCAGCATCACCATAAAAACCTTTGTAACGCGTTCCAAAATCAAGAGAAATAATATCGCCATTGTTTAGATGCTTTGTCTTCGAGGGAATCCCATGTACGACTTCCTCATTCACGGATGCGCACAAACTCGCAGGAAACCCTTTGTAGTTTTTAAACGCAGGGACCGCACCGTGGTCCCTGCAATACTCTTCGGCCCATTTATCCAGGGTGTATGTTGTCACACCTTCGACAATTCGCGATCGAAGAAGATTCAATACACCGACAACAATCCGATTAGCCTGATGCATGATCGCGATTTCATCAGGTGTTTTTAAGGTTATGGTGTTCTCGCTTGCTATCACAACGACCTCGTTACCGACCTTTTCGACCGGATTTAAGAAATCCGTCGTAATTCCTCATAATCATATGCGACTCGATCTGAGAAATAGTATCAATGGCCACACCCACAACAATGAGTAAGGCAGTACCACCAAAATAAAATGGCACGTTTAATTTGCTGATGAGGATGGTCGGCATTACACAGACAGCACTCAAATAAACAGCACCGATAACGGTCAATCTGGTTAGAACAAAATCTAAAAATTCAGAGGTTTTCTTGCCAGGCCTGATTCCAGGCACAAATCCACCGTTCTTCTTGAGGTTTTCTGCAACATCATCTGCCTTGAAAGTCACAGCGGCATAGAAAAAGCAAAAGAAGACAATCATGAAGACATACATCAGGTAGTAGTAAATCGTACCTGGTGAAAAAGCCGCTGATAATTGTTGTACCCAATCAACCTTGACGAATGAGCCAATTGTCGCAGGAAACATCATGATCGATGAGGCGAAAATAGGAGGAATAACACCAGAAACATTGATTTTTAGAGGAAGGTGGGACGACTGCCCCCCATACACTCTTCGCCCTACAACGCGTTTAGCGTATTGAATTGGAATACGACGTTGAGAGGTCTCTGCAAAAATGATGAACCCAACAACCAAAAACATCATAGCAAGGATGATTGGTACAAAAATCAGTGATAACTCTCCCGATTTAACCAACTCAATCGTATTGCCAACAGCAGCCGGCATGCGAGCAACGATTCCAGAAAAAATGATGAGAGATATTCCGTTGCCTATCCCCCGCTCGGTCATCTGCTCCCCCAGCCACATAATAAAGGCGGTTCCTGAAGTGAGCGTAATGACAGTAAGCAATTTGAATTGGAGTCCTGGGTCCATAACGACTGAGACACCATTGGGACTTGTCATTCCCTCAAGTCCGGAGGCAATAAAAAAGCCTTGGATAACTGAGAGTAAAACCGTTCCGTAGCGGGTGTACTGGGTGATCTTCCTCCGGCCGGATTCACCTTCTTTGGAAAGGGCTTCCAATTGGGGAATAACGACAGTGAGCAACTGGATAATAATGGAGGCTGAAATGTAGGGCATAATGCCCAAGGCAAATATGGAAAATTTTTCCAAGGCACCGCCAGAGAACATGTTGAACATGCCAAAAAGGGTGCTTGCGTTTTTGGCGAAAAACGCGGTCAGAGCCTCTCCATTGATCCCAGGGGTCGGAATTTGTACCCCCATGCGATAGACCAAAAGCATAAAGAGAGTGAAAATCACTCTCTTTCGCAGTTCAGGTATACTTGCAGCACTGACTAGACCTGCCATGCATTACACCTCGACAGTTCCACCGGCTGCTTCAATCTTCTCTTTTGCACCCTGGCTGATTTTGTCTACTTTTACGGTAAGAGACTTCTGCAACTCGCCATTGGCCAAAATTTTCACAAATGCGTCCTGTTTAATAATACCAGCTTCAAACAAGGCTATACTGTCGACAACGGAACCGTTTTCAAAGGTATTCAAATGATCCAGAGTAACGATTGCGTAAACCTTTTTAAAGATGTTCTTGAATCCGCGCTTCGGCAGCCGACGATGAAGGGGCATCTGCCCGCCTTCAAAACCAGCCCGCATACTGTAGCCAGATCGCGCCCGTGCACCTTTATGTCCGCGGGCAGCAGTTTTTCCAGTGCCGCTACCAGGACCGCGTCCTACTCTTTTTCTGTCCTTACGGGCACCTTCACTCGGTGCCAAGGTATTCAATTTGAGCACGATCAAACCTCCATCTTAATCAGGTGTTGAACTTTGTTCAACATACCACGCAACTCGGGTGTATCTTTACGGGTCACGGTTTTATATAATTTGGTCAGGCCCAAACCAACCAAGGTAGCCCGGATAGATTGAGGACTGCCGATACTACTCTTTACTTGGGTAAATGTTACAATTTTATCCATTATAAAAAACCCCTCGAAACCTTATGCGACAAGTTCTGCAACTGATTTGTTTCGCAGTTTAGCAATCTGCTCTGCACTTCTGAGCCGCCTCAGTCCATCAATGGTTGCCTTAACCAGGTTATGAGGATTGTTTGATCCCAGGCATTTGGTCAGAATGTTCTGCACACCGGCGGCCTCCAATACTGCACGAACAGCACCACCAGCAATAACACCGGTACCGTCAGATGCAGGTTTTAACATGACGGAACCGGATTTAAACTTGCCGGTGATATCATGAGGAATGGAAACAGTTGTCAGCGAGACAAGTTTCATGTCTTTACGTGCCTGTTCGATTCCCTTACGGATAGCTTCGGGAACCTGATTGGCTTTACCCAAACCGTACCCAACGCGTCCATTACCGTCCCCAACGACGACAATGGCACTAAAACTAAATCGTCGACCACCTTTAACAACCTTGGCCACGCGATTGATATAAACTATTTTTTCAATGAGCTCTTCCTGAATTCCTTCTTTAGCTCGTTTAAATTCAGCCAAGAAACACCCCCGTTGTTAAATTTGATTCACTCGTTAGAAGCGTTCGTTATTAGAATTGTAAACCGCCTTCGCGGGCACCATCAGACAAAGATCGGATACGACCGTGATAAAGATATCCACCTCTGTCGAAGACAACTTGCTCAATGCCAGCTGATTTCGCTTTTTCAGCAATCATGAGTCCAACTTTTTTGGCTTGCTCACATTTATCACCAGCTTTCTCTGTGGAGAAATCTTTGTGATCCGTGGACATGGATACCAATGTTATATGCTGGGAGTCATCAATGATTTGGGCATAAATATGGCGGTTACTACGAAATACACATAAACGAGGCCGCTCAGCCGTGCCTGAAATCTTGACGCGAATTCGCTGAACCCGTTTCTTTCTTGCTGTTACTTTCGGATTAGTTTTGGCCATGGTCGGATAATAGTATAGTCAGAATTTATTTTTTACCGCCGGCCTTGCCGACTTTACGTACAATATGTTCGTCAAAATAACGAATGCCTTTCCCTTTGTAGGGCTCTGGCTTCCGGATTGCACGGATCTGAGCGGCGGTCAAGCCAATGAGCTCTTTATCAATTCCTTCCAGAGTAATGGAATTGTCCTTGTCAACTGTTGCGGAGATGCCGCTAGGAAGTACATAATCGACAGGACTGGAATAACCGACGCTAAGGGTTACAGTGCTTCCGCTGACGTTGGCACGATATCCCACACCCTCTACCATGAGTTTTTTGGTGAAGCCTTTATCGACACCAATGACCATGTTATTGACCAAAGACCGGGTCATCCCCCAAAAGGCGATAACTTTTTTACTGGTTCCCTTGGGATTGCAAACCAGAGCATTGTCTTGCTCGACAATTTCTATCTCAGGACGAACATCACGCTCTAGGCTACCCTTCTTTCCCTGAACCTTGATATGCGTTCCCTGTATTTCAACCTTGACCCCGCCGGGGATCGGAATTGGCTGTTTTCCTATTCTGGACATTAGGATCTCCTTAATTCAGCAAATCTCTTTAAATTACCAAACTTCGCAAAGCAATTCACCACCGATATTTTGCTCACGAGCTTGCTTATCGGTAATAACGCCTTTGGAGGTAGTCAGAATCGCGATGCCCAATCCATTCATAACAGCGGGGATTTGGTTGCTCGGTTTGTACTGACGATGGCCGGGTTTGCTGATTCTACGGATACCCGTTATTACCAGTTCATTATGCGGTCCATATTTAAGGTCGAGCTTCAAAGTGCCTTGGGGACCTTCGTCGCTGATTTTAAAATCAGTGATGTATCCTTCATCCATCAACACTTTAGCTACGCCGGCCTTGAGTTTGGACAGTGGCATCTCAACTGAACTGAAACGCGATTTGGTAGCATTTCTAATTCTTGTCAGCATATCTGCCAACGGGTCACTCATAGACATTGAATAAATCCTCTCAATATGAAAATTGGCTTTGTATGAGTACGTTTACCAACTTGATTTAGTTACGCCAGTGATCTCCCCTCGGGAAGCCAACTTGCGGAAACATAATCTGCAAATGCCAAATTTGCGGTAATAGGCACGTGCTCGCCCACACAAAGGACAGCGATTGTAACGTCGCACTTCAAATTTTGGGGTACGTTTAGCCTTGGCAATTAAAGATTTTTTGGCCACAGAATCCTCCTAGAGGGCAATGCAATGCATCTGGGTTTAGGAATTGGTTTTTTTTCTAAAGGGCATTCCGATAGCATCAAGCAAGGCCCTAGCCCCTTCATCTGTCTTTGAAGAGGTAACAATTGTCACATTCAATCCGCGAATCTGATCGATTTTATCGTAATCAATTTCAGGAAAGATGATATGCTCAGTGATTCCCATCGAGTAATTACCGCGTCCATCAAACCCTTTAAAAGAGACGCCACGAAAGTCGCGAACTCGGGGTAAGGCTACGTTGATCAATTTGGTAAGGAAATCATACATTCGTTCCTTTCGCAGGGTAACCCTTGCTCCAATAGGCATGCCTTCACGAAGCTTGAAGGTCGCTATGGATTTCTTGGCCCGGGTAACGACGGCTTTTTGTCCGGCGATAAGGGTAAGTTCTCCAGCAGCCTTCTCGACAATTTTAGGATTTTGAACGGCCTCACCCAGTCCCATATTGAGAACAACTTTCTCAATGCAAGGAATGTCCATGACATTGTCAAGACCCAACTGTTTTTGCAGCGCGGGTTTAATCTCTATTTCGTACTGTTCTTTTAATGTGCCCATTCTTTACTCCGTAAGCGAGAATGCCGTCATTTAGCTGATTCGATGGTAGCATTGCACTTTTTGCAAATGCGAACTTTAGTGCCGTCATCAAGGATCTGCTTACCGATTCGTACAGTTTCGGCGCATTCGGGGCACACAAGCATGACATTGGAAATGTGAATGCCAGCTTCTCTTTCTATAATTTGACCGGATTGAGAGGCGTCGGTTGCTTTTTGGTGTTTCTTAATCATGTTGATCCGCTCAACAACCACACGGTTGCTGTCGCGGTCAACACGTAATACTTTACCGACCCGACCTTTATCTTTTCCAGCTATGACTTCTACTTTATCATTAACGCGTAAATTGCAATGACCTTGACGCATATCGTAATCCCCTAAATTTCGTTAGGTAAATGAGGAGGAGTTTATAATACTTCCGGAGCAAGGGAGATTATTTTCATGAAGCCAAGTGATCTCAGTTCACGAGCAATAGGTCCAAAAATACGCGTTCCAATGGGCTCACCATTGTTTGAAAGCAGTACGGCAGCATTCTCATCAAACCTAACCGACGTATCCTCTGGACGTTTGATAGCCTTAACAGTTCGCACGACTACGGCATTGAGAACATCCCCTTTCTTTACTTTTGCATGGGGAATAGCTTCTTTAACCGTTACAACAATAATATCACCAATACGTGCATAGCGCTTTCTGGTACCTCCAAGGACTCTAATGCAGAGTACCTTTTTCGCACCGGAATTATCGGCTACATTCAACACGGTTTCAGTTTGGATCATGACCTCACCCGATTATCTTCTCGATTCGTTTCTTAAGCTGATTATTAGGCGCTATGGAGTTATACAGCACGCTCTACAACGCTCCGAACCAGCCATCTTTTTCTTTTGGACAAGGGTCGGCATTCTTCGATCACAACCAGATCTCCAATTTGGCACTGATTAGATGCGTCATGAGCCATATATTTGACTTGTTGTCGAATATATTTCCCATACAATTTATGGGGAATCTTTCGCTCGACGAGAACAACGACACTTTGGTCCATCTTGTTGCTGACAACAAAACCTTGTCGCGTTTTTTTTACGTTTTCGCTCATTGTATTTTCCAAGTCTAAAATTAATCAGCTACGCTGCTTGGTTTTGTTTCTCAGCAAGAATAGTCTGTATTCTAGCGATATTTTTTCGGAGTTGATTGAGCTTAGTAGGATTTTCAAGGCGACGAATACCGTGCTTAAACCTAAGCTTAAACAGATCTTCTCGGGTCTCCTCTTCCTTCTTTTCCAAGTCTTCGATGGCTAAACTTCTCAGATCTTTCGCTTTCATAATATTCTACTCTTACTGATGACAGTCGTGGGAAATGGAAGCTTATAGCTGGCGAGCCGCAATGCCTCTAGAGCCAGTTCTTCAGGAACCCCTTTCAATTCGTACAGAATACGACCGGGACGGATAGTTGCCACCCAATATTCGGGAACACCTTTACCCTTACCCATACGAGTTTCAGCAGGTTTTTTGGTGATGGGTTTATCCGGAAAAATACGGATCCAGAGTTGCCCCCCACGTTTTACCTTACGGTTAATGGCAATACGCGCAGCTTCAATTTGTTGTGCGGTCATACGTCCACAGCCAACAGCCTTCAGTGCAAAGTCGCCATAGGCCAATTCAGCGCCTCGGAGGGAGGTGCCGTCCATTCTTCCTTTAAACTGTTTTCTATGCTTAACTTTACGAGGACTTAACATATCTCAACTCCTTAGAAATTCACCGGCTCAGAATGATTGGATCAATTGGCTTGAACCTGGCTATCACCCACATTGTCAGTGCCAGCCAGAACTTCGCCTTTAAAAATCCAAACCTTAACGCCGATGATTCCATAAGTGGTTTTCGCTTCGGCCGTTCCGTAGTCGATATCTGCTCGCAATGTATGCAGTGGCACACGTCCTTCTTTAAACCATTCAGTACGTGACATTTCTGCACCACCAAGACGACCGGAACAAGAAATTTTAATGCCTTGCACCCCAAACCGAAGAGCTGAATTAATCGACTTCTTCATGGCCCGACGAAAGGCAATTCGTCTTTCAAGTTGGGTGGCTATATTTTCGGCAACCAGTTGTGCATCCGCCTCAGGGCGGCGTACTTCTTGGATGTCAATGAAACAATTCCTCTTAAACTTTTGCTCAAGATCCTTTTTAAGCCCTTCAATTTCGGAGCCTTTTTTACCGATAACAATACCGGGACGGGCGGTGAAGAGTTTAATCTTAATCTTTTCGCCGGTACGCTCAATAACAATACGAGCAACACCTGCGTGATAGAGACGTTGTTTTAAATATTTGCGGATCAGCTGATCTTGATGCAAATTATTTGCATATTCCTTATCAGCATACCAAATGGATTCCCAAGAGCGTGTAATATTAATACGCAGTCCGATGGGATTTACTTTTTGTCCCAAGATAACCCTCCGTTCCCTCTGCTAGTCTTATATAAATAGGTGAATTTAAGCTTCGTCTACGACCACAGTTATATGACTGGTACGCTTCAGAATACGGGTAGCACGCCCTTGGGCTCTTGGGCTGAATCGCTTAAGCATCGGCCCACCATCCACCGTAATCTCTTTTACATAGAGGCTGTCTACATCAACAGAATCGCGCTGATCGGCATTAGCAACAGCAGACTCAAGCACCTTACGGATGATTTGCGCAGCCTTTTTTGGCATAAACCGCAAGGTAGTAACAGCAGTATCAGCTTTCATACCACGAATAACGTCTGCAACGAGACGTGCCTTTTGTGGTGAGATACGTATATATTTAGCGACGGCTTTAGTTTCCATCGTTTTCACTCCTCAGGATCTTTCCTGCAAGATCTATTGTTACTTACGGCCTTTCTTATCAGATGCGTGTCCGTAGTACGTACGGGTCGGCGAGAATTCACCCAATTTATGGCCAACCATATTTTCGGTAACGTAAACGGGAATAAATTTATTTCCGTTATGGACAGCGAAAGTGAGACCTACCATTTCCGGTAAAATATCGGATCGACGAGACCACGTTTTTATAACTTTACGTGAACCAGTTTCTTGGGCCTGCGCCACTTTCTTCATCAGATGACCATCGACGAAGGGGCCTTTTTTTATAGATCGAGCCATTCCTAGTATCTCCGTGCACTATTTCCGTTTATTGACAATATCGCGATCAGAAGCTTTGGGCTTTCTGGTTTTATACCCCTTGGAAGGCATACCCCAAGGTGAGCATGGATGCCGTCCACCTGAGCTTTTACCTTCACCACCACCCATTGGATGATCAACGGGGTTCATCGCAACACCGCGTACAGACGGACGGATACCTTTCCATCGTGAACGTCCGGCCTTTCCTAATTTTTGGCTTCCATACTCCGTATTTCCTACCTGTCCAATGCAGGCACGGCAGTCTTTATGGAATTTACGAACTTCACCCGAGGGAAGTTTGACCAAAACTTGATTTCCATCTTTGGCCATAAGTTGAGCGGCAGCTCCAGCTGAACGGACAAGCTGTGCGCCCTTACCGATTTTCATCTCGATATTGTGGATGACAGTACCAAGTGGAATATTGATCATCGGAAGGCAGTTACCAACCTTGATATCCGCCCCAGCACCTGCGACAACTGTGTCACCAACTGCAATGCCGTTCGGAGCAAGGATATATGCCTTTTCGCCGTCAGCATAAGTGAGCAGAGCCAAGTTGGCGGACCGGTTGGGATCGTATTCAATTGCAGCCACTTTACCAGGCACCTGCTCTTTATTCCGTTTCCAGTCGATGATTCGATATTTACGTTTATGACCGCCGCCTTTGTGACGAGCGGTAATGCGGCCGTAAGTATTACGCCCACCAGTTTTTTTCAGCGTAACCGTCAACGACTTTTCCGGCTCTTTGTCCGCCAGAAAGTCCTGACGTATAGAGACGTGATGACGGCTTCCAGGTGATGTCGGTTTATGGATTTTAATAGCCATTTCTCTTCCTATAATCGCAGCAGACGAAACTTAATGATCGCAAATCAAAGCTCGTCAAGGAAATCGATTTTCCCTTCTGACAAGGTGATATATGCTTTTTTCCAATTACTCGTTAACCCAGCGGATTTTGCGCCAACACGCTTCCGTTTCCCCGTCATGTTTGCCGTTGCAACTTTGGAGACGGTTACGTTAAACAAGCTCTCGACGGCCTTTTTTATTTCGATCTTGTTGGCGCGTCGATCAACCTTGAAAATAACTTTAGACTCGGTCTCTTGCAGAAAATTGCCTTTTTCGGTCAGGCACGGACTTTTGATAACTTCATAGATCACTTTCATACCAGTACCCTCTCCTCAATTTTTGCAAGACTGGATTGGATAAGCATCAGTTTTGAATACTTGAGGATATCATAGACATTCAAGCCTTCAACCGGCAGCACCTTATAACCGACTGCATTACGAGAGGAAAGGTTGATCTGATCATCAACCCCTTCAGTGATAACCAAACAGTTATCAAACTGAAACTTGTTCATTACCTGAACAAAATTCTTGGTTTTTACTTCCGGAATCTCGAATTTATCAACAACAACCATATTGCCTTCCTGGTTGCGAGCGCTCAAAGCCATTCTTAATGCCAATCGCTTTACCTTTTTCGGCATGCTATAGCTATAATCACGGGGTTTAGGTCCGAAGGTAGTTCCACCACCACGCCAAATCGGTGAGGTACGACTACCGGCGCGAGCACGACCAGTTCCTTTCTGTCGCCAGGGTTTAGCCCCACCACCCCGAACCTCACCACGAGTCTTTGTGCAAGCGTTGCCACCACGACGATTCGCTCGCTGCATGCAGACCACTTCGTGAAGAATGCCGGTGTTGACTTCTACAGCGAATACGGTATCGTTGAGCTCGATTTCACCGACTTTTTCTGCTTGAGTGTTTAGAATTTCACAAACTGCCATGAGAATCTCCTTAAAAAGCAGTCCAGGATCACGCTTTTGAATAGATATTGACTACTCCGTTCTTTGCTCCTGGTACAGTCCCGCGAACGAGCAAAACGTTGTCTTCAGTACGAATGTCGACGACTTTTAGATTTTTCTGAGTGACGGTATCGTTCCCCATTCGACCAGGCATTTTCTTGCCCTTCATTACATGTGAAGGCCAAGCACTACAGCCAATAGAACCCGGTGCACGATGAAAATTTGAACCATGAGTTTTGCGTCCACCACCAAATCCATGCCGGCGAATTACGCCCTGAAAACCGCGTCCTTTGCTTTTACCCGTGATATCAATCATCTCACCAACGGTAAAAATCTCCGAAATAGTGATTTCCTGGCCGACTTCATAGACTGCGGGGTCGGCTATTCTGAATTCTTTAATATGGTAAAAGCCTTTACCACCCGACCGCTTAAAATGTCCAGCTTCAGGTTTATTCAAGCGTGAGGCTTTCTTCTCGAGAAAACCGACCTGTATAGCGTTATAACCTTCTTTTGCTACAGTTTTCTTCTGCAACACGGTGCAAGGGCCTGCTTCGATGACCGTAACCGGGATTGATCGGCCATTTTCATCATAGACCCGAGTCATACCCAATTTACGTCCTAATATTCCTTTTGTATTCGGCATCTGTCTACCTGGAGTCAATTCTTAATCACTTAAAGCGATTATAATTTGATCGATCAGTTTTTGCTTAGCCAACAATCAGGGAAGTTTTATTTCCACGTCAACTCCAGCTGAAAGTTCAAGCTTCATCAGGGAGTCGATGGTTTGTTGTGTCGGCTCAAGAATGTCGAGCAGTCGACGATGGGTTCGCATCTCGAATTGCTCACGAGACTTCTTATCCACATGAGGCGACCGCAATACTGTATATTTATTGGTACTCGTAGGTAGCGGGATAGGACCGACAACAGTTGCGCCGGTCCGTCTGGCAGTATCTACGATTTCTTTGGTGGACAGATCAAGGAGCTTATGATCATACCCTTTTAATCGTATACGAATTTTATCTGCAGGAATCATAACTCTCCTTTTATTCGATAATTTCGGAGATTACCCCGGCACCTACGGTACGGCCACCCTCGCGAATTGCGAAGCGGAGGCCAACTTCCATAGCGATCGGAGTGATCAGCTCACCACTGACATGCACATTATCACCAGGCATCACCATCTCAACGCCCTCTTCAAGGGTAACCACACCTGTTACATCGGTGGTCCGGAAGTAGAATTGAGGGCGGTATCCGTTGAAGAACGGGGTGTGACGGCCGCCTTCTTCCTTAGTCAGAATATAGGCCTCAGCTTTGAAATTCTTGTGCGGTTTAATTGAACCCGGCTTAGCCAGTACCTGCCCCCGTACAACGTCTTCACGCTTAACACCACGAAGTAAAGCGCCGATATTATCACCAGCCTGCCCCTCGTCTAGCAGCTTGCGAAACATTTCAACACCAGTGCAGGTTGTCTTCGCAGTCGGTCGAATACCCACGATTTCGATCTCGTCACCAACGTGAATGACACCACGCTCAATACGACCGGTAGCAACTGTTCCTCGACCGGAAATAGAGAAAACGTCCTCAACCGGCATAAGAAAAGGTTTATCAACAGCCCGCTCAGGCTGGGGAATGTAACTGTCAACAGCAGCCATCAGATCCCAGATACATTTTGCTTTATCGTCCTCTTCCGGATTTTCGAGAGCAAGCAGTGCAGACCCTTGAATAATTGGAATATCGTCACCCGGAAAATCATACTTATCAAGCAGCTCGCGGAGCTCCATCTCAACCAGCTCAATAAGTTCGGGATCATCGACCATGTCGCATTTGTTCAAGAATACGACCATGGCCGGGACACCAACCTGACGAGCAAGCAGGATGTGTTCACGGGTCTGTGGCATGGGACCATCGGTAGCTGCCACAACCAGAATCGCACCATCCATCTGCGCGGCACCGGTGATCATATTTTTGATGTAGTCAGCGTGACCAGGACAATCAACGTGGGCGTAATGACGAGCTTCAGTCTGGTACTCGACGTGTGCAGTGGCGATGGTGATTCCACGCTCTTTCTCCTCAGGAGCCTTATCGATTTCACTGAAGTCAGTAAAACTGGCCATTCCCTTGGTCGACAGTACACGTGTAATCGCTGCAGTCAGAGTGGTTTTACCGTGGTCAATATGACCGATTGTTCCTACATTGACATGCGGCTTTGTCCGCTCAAATTTTTCCTTCGCCATTTCATGCACCTCAAATCGGGCTATACTCGTTATACGCCTTTAATTTTATGAATAATTGCTTCAGCTCTCTTCGCAGGGATCATCGCAAATTCGCTAAAAAACATGGTAAATGTTGCTCTACCCTGGGTAGCTGATCGAAGGTCCGTTGAGAAGCCAAACAACTCCGCCAAGGGAGCTTTGGCATGGACCACCTGCCTACCCTGCTCAGCTTCAACACCGTTGACCTGAGCACGTTTTTTGTTGAGGTCGTTAATGACGTCACCTAAGTATTCATCTGGGGTAACAATTTCCAGATTCATAATGGGCTCCATCAAAACTGGGCTTGCAGACCCTACCGCCTTTCGGCAAGCCATGGTACCAGCAATTCCAAAAGCCATCTCGGTTGATTTTTCCTCATCAAACGAGCCGCCTATCAACCTAACCTTAACATCCAGCATCGGATAACCAATAACTGGACCGCTATCGAGACTGTCAAGCACACCTTTCTTTATCGCCGCGATAAAGAGAGACGGAATTTGCTTTTCGTCCACGCAGGATTCAAATGATTTCCCGCTTCCCTTCTCTGCAGGAAGAACTTCGAGCTCGACATGCCCGTACTGCTCCTTACCGGTTCCCATTGACTCAAATCGACCCTCTGCTTGAGCAACCTGAGTAATTGTCTCTCGGTAGGCAACCTGCGGTTTACCTATATTTGCCTGGACCTTAAACTCCCGGAGGAGACGGTCTACAATAATTTCGAGATGTAACTCACCCATCCCGGAAATAATTGTCTGCCCTGTTTCTTCACTCACAGAGATTCTGAAACTCGGGTCTTCCCAGGCAACTTTTTCTAAACTTTCAGCAAGCACGCCTTCGTCGGCCTTGGTTTTGGGTTCAATAGCTATCCCAATAACCGGCTCCGGAAAATCGATGGCCTCCAGGACAATAGAATCGCCGTTTTCACACAGCGTATCGCCTGTTCGCGTGAATTTTAGCCCAACGATGGCACCAATATCACCGGTGCCAATTCGATTGACCTCTTCCCGCTTGTTAGCGTGCAATTTTATCAGTTTCGAGATCTTTTCCGTTTTCCGTTTTGTTGGGTTAAAGACCTTATCGCCTAATTTCAGTTCACCTGAATAAACGCGAATAAAGGACAGATGCCCAACGTACGGATCACTTTGCAGTTTAAAAACTAAACCGCAAAATTTTTCGCTCCTCTCAAGTTTTCGAATAAGCGGCGCACCGTCCTTATCCGTCCCCTCAACTGGGGGAACATCTTCGGGTGAGGGCAAGTACCAAGTGATAGCATCCAAAAGGGGTTGAACCCCTTTATTTTTGAACGCTGATCCACAGAGTACCGGCACGAGATTCAGATTGATCGTTGCCTTACGCAACGCCACTCTGATTTCACCGGGAGCGATCTCTTGATCATTTAAAAATTTTTCCATGACGCTTTCATCGAAGTCGGCCAACTTCTCGATTAGCGCCATCCTAGCAGCCGAAGATTCTTCTACGTATGCATCCGGTATCGCCTGTTCACTGACGAGCTGCCCTTTCGATTCTTCTTCAAAGGTCAGCATTTTTTGTGCAATAAGATCAATTACCCCGGCAAATTGGTCTTCTGAACCAACTGGCAAGGTAACGGCTACCGGTGAAGCCCCTAGACGGCTTTCTATATGTTCGAGGCATCTTTGAAATGAAGCCCCGACCCGGTCCATCTTATTAACAAAGGCAATACGCGGAATGTGATATCGATCAGCCTGCCTCCATACCGTCTCAGACTGGGGCTCAACACCTCCAACGGCACAGAATACAGCGACCACCCCATCAAGAACTCGCAAACACCGTTCAACTTCAACAGTGAAGTCTACATGGCCCGGAGTATCGATAATGTTGATTTGGTAGTCTTTCCACCAGCAGGTTGTGGCAGCCGAAGTAATCGTGATGCCTCGTTCCTGCTCCTGCTCCATCCAATCCATAACAGCAGTGCCGTTATGAACCTCGCCGATTTTATGCGATCGGCCTGTGTAATATAGGATTCGTTCAGTGGTTGTCGTCTTTCCAGCGTCAATATGGGCCATTATGCCTATATTGCGCACACTCGATAAAGATTCTGCAGCAGCCACTGCCGTACACCATATTTAAATTCGCATTTCCAAGTACTCATGAAAAAGTGACCGATGTTGATAGTTCAACAAGGCCACTTTGTCAAGATATAAAAAGCACCTTAAAACCTAATTATTACCAGCGATAATGGGCAAACGCCTTGTTTGCCTCTGCCATCTTATGGGTATCGTCTTTTTTCTTCACCGAAGCCCCACGGCTATTATACGCATCCAGCAACTCAGCGGCCAATTTATCGGACATCGACTGCCCGGAACGGCTCTTGGCAAAGCTAATGATCCAACGAATTGCCAACGCGTTGCGACGCTCAGGACGAACTTCAACCGGCACCTGGTAAGTAGCACCACCGACACGACGGCTTTTCACTTCCACTCTTGGGCGGACGTTCTCCATAGCCTCTTCAAATACCGCCAGCGGCTCATGGTCGGCAATCTTACCACCGATAATTTCCATGGCATCGTAAAAAAGGCGCCGAGCAACGGTCTTTTTCCCGTCAGACATCAGCCCATTGGTAAATTTAGAGACCAGCACAGAGTTGAATCGAGGATCCGGCGCAACCGGGCGCTTGTCCAACAATTTTTTTCGTGGCATATCTTATAACCTGTTCAGCTTACTTACGGATATTATTTAGGACGTTTCGCCCCATATTTCGACCGACCCTGACGACGATCATTCACGCCAAGCGTATCCAGGGTACCACGGACAATGTGATAACGAACACCAGGTAAGTCCTTAACACGACCACCACGGATCAGCACCACAGAGTGCTCCTGGAGATTATGCCCAATACCCGGAATATAAGAGGTCACCTCAATACCATTGGTCAGACGGACCCTGGCCACTTTCCGCAACGCCGAGTTCGGCTTCTTGGGAGTGGTTGTATAGACACGCACACACACACCACGCTTTTGCGGACAACTCTGCAAGGCTGGGGTATTGGTACGCTTAGTAATTTTCTTACGTCTATTTCTGACGAGTTGATTAATAGTGGGCATGCAAGCAGCTCCTTTTATAAATACGATCAAGCCCCACCCCATAGGGGGCGGCCAAGCATGAAAGTTTGTATGTTTAACCGATCAGGCCACTCAAGTCAAGTGATATCTTCGTTATTTGTCCTTAGAAATTCGATATCGTTTCAACCCGGTACCTGCTGAAATCAAACGCCCCATGATTACATTTTCTTTCAATCCAGATAGATCATCAATTTTACCTGCCATAGCTGCGTTGGTGAGTACTTTGGTCGTCTCCTGGAAGGACGCGGCAGAGATGAATGAATCCGTGGACAACGATGCCTTGGTGACACCGAGAAGTAACGGTTCGGCTGCAGCGGGTTGACCGCCTTCCTTCAACATCAGCTCGTTTTCTTCCTGGAACTTCCACCACTCAACCTGCTGATCGAGCATGAAGCGAGAATCACCTGGATCGGTAATGCGAACGCGTTTGAGCATCTGACGAACGATGGTCTCAATGTGTTTATCGTTAATCTTAACACCCTGCAGGCGATAGACTTCCTGGATCTCGTTGACCAGAAAGCGTGCCAAGGCCTCGGCACCTTTGACCCTAAGGATATCATTAGGCAGACGGATACCTTCCATCAAGGGGTCGCCGGCCTCGACCCAGTCGTTCTCATGCACGGTGGTGTGCTTCGCCTTGGGAATAAGATATTCTTTGGGCTCGCCTATTTCCGGGGTAACGATAACCCGGCGTTTACCTTTCAGATCCTTACCAAAGCCAACCCGTCCGTCAATTTCCGAGATGATCGCCTGCTCCTTGGGTTTACGGACCTCAAACAGTTCGGCAACACGTGGCAGTCCACCAGTAATATCCTTTGTTTTGGTGGTTTCACGCGGAATTTTCGCAATCACCGTACCGGCAGTGATCATGTCCTGCTCATTGACGGTGATAACCGAGCCAACCGGCAGCAGGTAGCGGGCAGCGAGTTCGCCATCGGGCAGTTTCATCGTTCGCCCGCGTTCATCCTTAATTGAAATGCGTGGGTTCATCTGTTTGGTTGAGCTGACCGAGGTAATAACCTTGCTGGCCTTACCTGTGATCTGATCGACGCGTTCCTGCATCGACTCACCCTCGGCAACATCACCGTACTTAATCTTACCCGCGACCTCTGCAACGATGGGGATGGAGAATGCATCCCAGTCGGCGATAACCCCCCCAGGATCTACGGAAGCGCCATCGTTGATACGCAGGGTGGCACCATAGGGAACAGGAAACCGCTCACGGTCAATTCCCTGATCATCAAGGACCGTGATTTCAGCATTACGGTTCATTACCACCTCAAAACCATCGCTGTTGGTAACAGAGTGCAGGTTTTTGTAGCGGATTTGGCCACCACGCTGGGTACGAACCTCGGCCTGTTCCACCGCACCACGGGCAGTACCACCGATATGGAAAGTCCGCATGGTCAGCTGTGTTCCCGGCTCACCAATCGATTGTGCAGCAATGATACCGACTGCCTCACCGATGTTCACCATATGTCCACGACCGAGATCACGCCCGTAGCACGCGGCACAAACACCGCGTTTGGCCTCACAGGTCAGTACCGAACGAATCATGACACGATCAATACCTGCAGCCTCGATGGCCTCAACCCGGTCCTCGGTGATTTCTTCATCCATGCCGACGATGACCTCACCGGTATGGGGATCAACCACATCCTCCAAGGCAACACGTCCAAGAATACGCTCACCAATACGGACGATAACCTCGCCACCCTCAATGAGCGGCTCGGCCATGGTACCCCGCATGGTTTCACAGTCTTTCATGACAATGGTGGAATCCTGAGCAACATCGACCAGTCGACGGGTTAGATAACCAGAGTTGGCAGTTTTCAGTGCGGTATCGGCCAAACCTTTACGGGCACCATGTGTTGAAATGAAATACTCAAGGACATTAAGGCCTTCACGGAAATTAGCCTTAATAGGTGTTTCGATAATCTCGCCCGAAGGTTTTGCCATCAGGCCACGCATACCAGCCAACTGACGGATCTGATCTTTCGAACCACGGGCACCGGAGTCCGCCATGATAAAGACTGAGTTGAAGCTCTTGATCTCTTGGACTTTACCGGTTGTATCCGGCATAAACTCGACCGCCATCTCGTCCATCATCTCTTTGGTGATCTTGTCCGTTGCCTTTGACCAGATATCGATGATCTTATTGTATTTTTCACCATCAGTAATCAGACCGTCGGAGTACTGCTGATCAACATCTGCCGCTTCCTTCTCCGCCTCTTCAACGAATTCCTCTTTCCGTACCGGAATTTTCATATCGTTGATACAGATGGAAATGCCGGCGCGGGTGGCGTATTCATAACCGAGATCTTTCAGGCGATCAGCGAGAATGACTGTTTCTTTGGTGCCTCCATGGCGGTAGGTGTAATCGATCAGGAAGGCAAGCTCCTTTTTCGATAGTTCCTTATTGACCAACGAATAGGGAATAACATCCGGAAGCAGTTCACCAACAAGAATTCGACCAACCGTGGTGTCGACCAGCCCATTTTTCAGCCGGACCTTCACCCGTGCCTGCATATGGGCAGCGCCATGGTCATAGGCGATACGAGCCTCTTGGGGTGAGGAGAAAATACTACCCTCCCCCACCACACCCAAACGCTCACGGGTCATATAATAAAGGCCTAGAACGATATCCTGGCTGGGAATGATAATTGGGCCGCCGTTGGCAGGCGAGAGGATGTTGTTGGTCGACATCATCAAAACCCTGGCTTCCACCTGGGCCTCAACCGAAAGCGGCACGTGTACCGCCATTTGGTCACCGTCAAAGTCGGCGTTGAAGGCGGCACAAACGAGCGGATGCAGCTGGATGGCCTTTCCCTCAATCAGAACCACTTCAAAGGCCTGCATACCAAGGCGATGCAGTGTAGGGGCCCGGTTAAGGATGACTGGATACTCCTGAACGATATCATCGAGTACGTCCCAGACTTCCTTGGTCCCCTTCTCCACCATCTTGCGAGCACTTTTAATGGTGGTGACATACCCTTTGCGCTCAAGTTGGTTGTAGATAAAGGGCTTAAACAGCTCCAAAGCCATTTTTTTCGGTAAACCACATTGGTGCAAGCGTAAATAGGGGCCAACAACGATAACCGAACGTCCGGAATAGTCGACACGCTTACCCAAAAGGTTTTGACGGAACCGGCCTTGTTTCCCCTTGAGCATATCAGACAGCGATTTCAGCGGTCGTTTGTTCGGGCCGGTTATAGTCCGCCCCCGGCGTCCATTATCAAAGAGGACATCCACCGCCTCCTGAAGCATGCGCTTCTCGTTGCGGATAATGATATCAGGAGCATCGAGCTCGAGCAGACGTTTGAGACGGTTGTTGCGGTTAATAACACGACGGTACAGATCATTGAGGTCCGAGGTGGCAAAACGTCCACCTTCCAAGGGCACCAACGGCCGCAGATCTGGTGGCAATACCGGGATTACCTCCAAAATCATCCATTCAGGCCGGTTGCCCGAGTCACGGAACGCCTCAACCACGTTGAGTCTTTTACCGTACTTGGTTCGCTTGGTGACGGAACCCGTTTCCTTCATCTCTTTACGCAAGGTCTCGGATAGCTCTTTGAGATCCAGTCCCATAAGCATTTCCCGGATTGCCTCGGCACCAATACCTACCCGGAACTGACCTGGATGTTCTTCCAGCGCAGTCCGATATTGATCCTCGTTGAGCAGGGAACCAACCGGCATATCCTCCACTTTGGAAGCAACAACGGCATAGGACTCAAAATAGAGAATCCGTTCCAGTTGTTTCAACGTCATATCGAGGATAGCACCGATTTTCGAGGGCAAACTCTTCAAAAACCAGATATGGGCAACAGGTGCGGCCAGCTCAATGTGCCCAAGACGCTCACGGCGAACTTTTGACTGGATAACCTCAACACCGCATTTTTCGCAGACTACTCCACGGTGTTTCATGCGTTTATATTTACCGCAGTTACACTCGTAGTCCTTAACAGGACCGAAAATTTTCGCGCAGAACAAGCCGTCACGTTCGGGTTTGAACGTACGGTAGTTGATGGTTTCAGGCTTTTTAACCTCACCATGTGACCATTCCCTGATTTTTTCCGGGGAGGCCAGTGAGATTTTCACCTTGTTAAAACTGACGGGACCTTTCGGTTTGGCAAAGAAGCTAAACAGTTCTTCCACGTATTCACCTATGCTCTATTCAAAATCAACCCGATTATACGGCAGAAACCCGAACTCTTTTGTGAATTGTTTTCACTAAGCAGTTATTCCTGCAACTCGATATCAAGGCACAATCCTTTCAGTTCTTTGACAAGTACGTTGAACGATTCGGGCAATCCCGTTTCCAGGAAGTTGTTCCCTTTAACGATCTTCTCGTACATGGTTGTTCGTCCTTCGACATCATCGGATTTTACAGTCAAAAATTCTTTGAGCGTGTAAGCCGCACCATAGGCCTCCATTGCCCAAACCTCCATCTCACCAAGACGCTGGCCGCCGAACTGTGCCTTACCGCCAAGGGGCTGCTGGGTAACCAGAGAGTAAGGACCGGTCGAACGAGCATGGATCTTGTTATCGACCAGGTGGTGCAGTTTCAGCATATACATGACACCGACCGTAACCATGTTATCAAACGGCTCACCAGTCAGGCCATCATAAAGCTGACTCTGCCCGACCTCATCGACGCCTGCGCTTACCAACGATTGACGAATTTCACGCTCGGAAGCACCATCAAAAACCGGGGTGGCTACATGAATACCCTTACCAAATTTACGCATGTCATCAAGGAGCTCATCATCACTGACACCATCGGTGAGCTTTAGGTATTCCTCGGCCGAATAGATATCTTGTAAACGTTTTTTCAGGCCATCGATTTCCATTTTTTTGGCCAGCACGGTAAGCTGCTCACCGAGCCGCTTGGCTGCAAATCCGAGGTGACACTCAAGGACCTGGCCAACATTCATACGCGAGGGAACACCAAGGGGGTTAAGGACAATATCCACAGTGTTACCATCGGCAAAAAAAGGCATATCCTCTTCCGGTAACAAACGGGACACGACACCTTTGTTACCATGGCGACCGGCCATCTTGTCACCCACCGAGAGTTTCCGTTTGGTGGCGACATAGATCTTGACCATTTTCACAACACCCGGAGGCAGATCGTCACCTTTCTCCATCCGCTCGACAATGCCCTGGTAGCGACCACGAACGATGGAAGCCTGGGTATTATACCGTTTGAAGATAGCGTCAATCTCCTCCTCGTATTTCACCTTTTCCGAGAAGTCGAGCTCGTGAAGCTCGGAGAAGCTGACCTGGCTAATTGCCTTGGGGGTTAACTGCTTGCCCAACTTCAAGACAACCTTACCTTTTTTATCCGTGATATCGGCCTTTGCGGTACGGCCTTCAAGCAACACACCAAGGGAATTGCGCACTCCGTTGCGAAGGCTGCGTAATTCATCTTCCATATCCCGGTTGAGACGATCGATTTCCATTTCTTCGATCATCAGGGTACGCTCGTCCTTATCAACACCTTTACGAGAGAAAACTTTGGCATCGATGACCACACCTTCAACGCCAGGCGGAACACGGAGGGACGAATCCTTAACATCGCCGGCCTTTTCGCCGAATATCGCGCGCAGTAATTTTTCCTCGGGTGAGAGCATACTTTCACCTTTGGGCGTCACCTTGCCAACCAACATGTCACCGGCACGCACCTCGGCACCAATCCGGACAATACCGGAATCATCCAGATTACGCAGACCTTCCTCACCAACATTGGGAATATCGCGGGTGATCTCCTCTTTGCCCAGTTTGGTATCCCGGGCCATGGTCTCAAAAATCTCAATGTGAACAGAGGTAAAGGTATCCTCTTTCAGCAACCGCTCGTTCACAAGGATGGAGTCCTCATAGTTATATCCGCGCCAAGGCATGAAGGCGATGGTCACGTTTTTGCCAAGGGCAAGTTCTCCCGCTTCGGTTGAGGGCCCATCGGCGAGGACATCGCCTTTGATTACTCGGGTACCTGGCAAAACCAACGCTTTCTGATTAAAGCACGTGTTCTGATTGGACTTTTTATATTTTTGCAGGTGGTACACACCAATGCCGGTATCAAACCCATCGACACCGGGCTGATCGTAGCGAACAACGATACGATTGGCATCGGACTCCTCAATCACACCTTCCCCTCCGGCAAGCAAACAGGCACCGGAATCACGGGCCACATATTTTTCCACGCCAGTGCCGACTAAAGGAGAAAGCGTCTTCAACAAAGGTACGGCTTGGCGCTGCATGTTGGAGCCCATGAGCGCACGGTTGGCATCGTCGTTTTCAAGAAAAGGAATAAGAGATGCAGCCACAGACACCATCTGGTTAGGTGCCACATCCATCATGGTCACATCCTCCGCAGAGACCATGGCTACCTCACTTTCTTGCCGGGCAATCAAATAATCATCAGCGATTCGATCCCCATCAAAATTGATCTTTGCCGGAGCGATGACATGTTGCTCTTCCTGTAGGGCTGAAAGATATTTGTAATCATGAGAGACAACACGGTCATTGACATAACGGTAAGGTGTTTCGATGAACCCATATGGGTTAACCTTGGCATAGGTCGCGAGACTGACAATTAGACCGATGTTTGGCCCCTCGGGGGTCTCAACCGGACAAATACGACCATAGTGAGTGGGATGAACGTCACGAACCTCAAAACCGGCGCGCTCCCGTGACAAACCACCAGGTCCCAAGGCAGACAAACGACGTTTATGGGTTACTTCCGAAAGTGGGTTAGTCTGATCCATAAACTGGGACAGCTGACTCGTACCAAAGAATTCCTTGATAGCGGACGTCACAGGTTTTGGGTTGACCAAGTCATGGGGCATGAGCGTTTCAATTTCCTGCAAGGTCATGCGCTCTTTAATCGCACGTTCCATGCGAACAAGGCCCATACGGAACTGGTTTTCACACAGTTCGCCGACGGTACGAACACGGCGATTGCCAAGGTGATCGATATCATCACCGTCCTTCAGTTCATCCTTGATACGGACCAAATGTTTAACACTCTTTATAATATCCTCTTGAGTCAGGGTGCGCTCTTCAATGGGCGTTTTAACCCCAAGCTTGGTATTGATTTTATACCGCCCAACCTCGGAGAGATCATACGTTGAGGGATTGAAAAAGAGGTTGTCGAAGAAAGATCTGGCGACTTCAATTGTGGGAGGGCTGGAAGGACGAAGCCGACGGTAAATCTCAATGAGCGCCTCATCGGTATCCTTGATTTTATCCAAGAGAAGTGTTTTTCTAAACGACTCGCTATAGTTAACACCGTCAATAAACAGGAGCGAAAAGGTGTTAACGCCAGCAGCAGCCAATGATTCAAGAATTGCAGGTGTGACTGTATCGTTACACTTTACAAGAGGCTCATTTGTCTGCGGATCGAGAATATCCACGGCAAAATATCGTCCGTCCAAATCCTCAGCGTCAATGGGCAAAGATTTGACCCCAAGATTTTCAATTTTCTTGGCTAAGGTCTTGGTGACTTTTTTGCCTTTTTTGGCAAGAACACTCCCGTCTTCCGGGTTAACAATGTCGGAGCTCAGCCGTTTGTTGGCGAAAGTTATCGGGTTAAAACTGATAGCATATTTCTCACCATCAAAAACGATTTCGTCGGCATAATAAAACTCGTTCAGCAGTTGCTCATCATCATATCCCAAGGCTTTCAAAAGGACACTCACTGGCAATTTTCGTCGCCGGTCAATTCGGACATATAAAACATCTTTAATGTCGAATTCAAAATCGAGCCAAGAGCCACGAACCGGAATGATACGAGCCGAGTAGAGTCGTTTACCGGATGCATGCGATTTACCGTGGTCGTGGGTGTAAAACAAACCAGGAGAACGTTGCAACTGATTAACGATAACACGCTCAGTGCCGTTAACGACAAAAACACCGTCCTGGGTCATAAGCGGCAAGGCGCCAAGAAAGACTTCTTGCTCTTTAATGTCGCGGACGGTTTGCACCCCGGTCTCTTCATCAATATCGAAGGTGATTAGCCGAACCGTGATTTTCAATGGAGCTTCATAGGTCATCCCACGCTCAATACATTCGGCCACGGTATATTTGGGTTCACCAAAACTGTAGCGGACGAATTCAAGTGAGCAAAGACCGTTAAAATCAGTGATCGGGAAAATACTCTGAAAAATAGATTGCAACCCGTGATCCTTGCGTTCCTCAGGCGCAATAACCCGTTGCAAAAAGTGCTCGTAAGAATGCCGCTGCATCGCAATAAGATGGGGCGGTTCCAAAATCTGGCTAGTCTTAGCAAAACTCTTACGTACTCTTCTCATGATTTCCTCGAAACATTCCGCATGAAGCAGATCACATTTTAATATTTCACTGTAATTACAGATGAAAATTAATCAGAATCCGACCTGAAAATAAGAAAAACCTATAAACACAGGAACGCTACGGGGCTGAAAGCCCTATAGCGTTACCTGATTGGGTGGTGTGTGACGGGTTAACGTTAACCCGAGATGTATAATAATAGGATGAATTACTTGATCTCTGCGGTACCGCCGGCACCTTCGATCTGAGCCTTGATTGCGGCAGCTTCGTCTTTGCTGACGCCTTCTTTGACGGGAGAAGGAGCACTTTCAACCAATTCCTTAGCCTCTTTCAGGCCCAAGGAAGTGATAGCGCGTACTTCTTTGATAACTTTGATTTTTTCGCTTCCCGCACCGGTAAGGATAACATCAAACTCTGTTTGCTCTTCGGCGACGGCACCGCCATCGGCAGGACCTGCGGCAGCAATAGCTACAGGAGCAGCGGCAGAAACACCGAATTTCTCCTCAAGCTCTTTGATCAACTCAGAGAGCTCGAGTACGGTCATGTTAGCAATAAACTCGATTACATCTTCTTTGGAAACAGCCATTGTTCATTCCTCCAGGCTTATGATAGCATTGCCCCACAGTAATTGTGGGTATCGATTTAATTATCTTTCTGATCTTTAACCGCAGACAAGGCATAAAGCAGTTTCTGCGGAACTGCAGCAAGAAGTCGCACAAAACCAGTCGGTACGGCAGACATGGTTCCAAGCAATTTGGCCAGCAATTCGTCTTTGCTGGGCAGCTTGGAGAGAGCCTCTACGTCCTCTGGTTTCAGCAAACTTCCTTCGAGAGAAGCAGTGCGGATAGAGAACGCATTGAATTCTTTGGCAAAGGCAGCAAGAGCTTTTGCTGGACCTACAGGCTCAGTAAAACCAACTGCTACAGCAGTCGTCCCACTGAACGAATCGGCCAAGCCTTCGTATGGCGTCCCTTTGACCGCCAGCCGAAGCAAAGTGTTCTTTGCAACCTGAATCTGCGCATCACTCTGACGCAGATTCTTGCGCAGTTTTTCCAGTTCCGTTACTTTAAGCCCGCGGTAGTCAGCAACCACCGCAAACTTCGCTTTGGAAAAGGTTTCGTTGAGTGCACTGACTACGTCAGTCTTTTGATCGCGATTCAACGCTTGGACCTCCTTAAATGAGCGGGACTGTCCTAAAGAGCAGAGAGAGGAATGAAGTCTAAACTGGCAATCCAATCATTGCCAATACGGCCTCGGCAGGTAGCGGCGAACCGCTATTAAACTCCAGTACCTGCTGTCTCAGACCTTCCCAACAAGTTAAAATGAAAAAGCAACGACTATAAAACTATCTCCTGACAAATCAGGCAGACTTGAGCAGTGATCGTACCTGTAAAGGATCAACCTTTAAGCCAGGTCCCATGGTGCTGGAAACCGAAATGGCGCGAAGGTAAACACCTTTACTGGTAGAAGGTTTGAGCTGAATCAGTTTGTCGATAAAGGCCACGATATTTTCGAAAAGCTTATCAACACCGAAGGAACCTTTTCCAATGGCGGCGTGGACAACACCTGCTTTATCGACACGGAAATCAACCTTTCCCTTTTTGATTTCATTCACCACGCGGGTGATATCAAAGGTAACAGTACCCAGTTTTGCATTAGGCATGAGGTTACGCGGTCCAAGAATACGTCCGATTTTACCGACCTCACCCATCATATCTGGGGTGGCGATGGTTTTATCAAAATCGAGCCATCCACCTTTAATTTTAGCAATAATCTCATCAGATCCAGCAAAATCAGCCCCGGCATCCAGAGCTTCTTTCTCCTTTTCCCCCTTGGCGAAAACGAGCACCCGAGCAGTTTTTCCTGTACCGTTGGGGAGGATAACACTGGATCGAACCATCTGGTCTGCATGACGTGGATCAACGCCGAGCCTAACGGCGATATCAACGGTCTCATCAAATTTGGCAAATTTTGCGTTGAGCACGCATTCAATTGCTTCGTTCAGATTATAAAGCTTATTCCGATCGATAGCGGCAATGGCGTTTTTATAATTTTTTCCACGTATGGGCATGTCAGCTCCTCGTTCTCCCTGGTGTGCTGTGGTTTCACACAGGTGCGAATCAGTACAATTATTTTATGACAGTAATTCCGCAGCTACGGGCAGTCCCTTCGATAATGCGAATGGCGTGTTCGACGTCGTAGGCATTAAGGTCAGGCATTTTGATTTCAGCGATTTCCTTGATTTTTGCACCATTAAGTTCGGCTACCCGGTCCTTCTTGGGATTGCTTGATCCACTTTTCAAACCAGCTGCTTTTTTCAAGAGAACAGATGCAGGGGGAGTTTTGGTGATAAAGCTATAGGAACGGTCGGAATATACGGTAATAACAACTGGGATAATGGTATCACCGGCGGATTGAGTCTGCGCATTAAAAGCTTTGCAGAAATCCATTATGTTCACGCCATGTTGACCAAGTGCAGGACCAACAGGAGGAGAAGGGTTGGCCTTTCCAGCTGGAATCTGCAGCTTAATGTATGCTTGAATTTTTTTTGCCATTGCTCAACCTCCCCGTTTTTGCGGGAGTTTAATTTTTACTTACCTGAATGTACTCAAGTTCAACCGGAGTTGAGCGCCCGAAAATGGAAACCATAACGCGCACACGGCCCTTATCCGGAAAAACCTCTTCAATGACACCTTGAAAATTTGCAAAAGGGCCATCAATAACACGAACTGGATCACCTTCGCCAAATACGACTTTAGGCTTGGGCTTATTAGCCCCTTCAGCAATCCGTCCTATAATTTTATTGGCTTCCTTCTCAGTTAAAGATGGAATTTTTTTATAAATGTCTTTGTCAGAGCCTGCTTGGTTCATGTTGATGCCAACAAAACCGGTGACACGGGGTGTATCTTGTACCGTGTGCCAGGTATGTTGGTTCATCTCCATATTGACCAAAATATAGCCAGGGAAAAATTTGCGTTCTGAAGTCTTGCGCGCACCTTTTACCATTTCGACAACTTGTTCAGTGGGGACGAGTATTTCGCCGAACTGATCATCCTGAGCAGCGAGCTTAATCCGCTCTTCAAGAGTCGCCTTGACTTTATTTTCGAAGCCTGTGTGCGTATGTACGATATACCAGCTTTTAGCCATGCAGTTTTCCCAGCCCGTCAATCATTTGAGCACGATTGAAACAAGTTTCCCCAGAAGCAAATCGACCGAGCCGAGATACAGAGAAATCACGATGACAAGTAAAATGACAAACCCTGTCAATCCTGCTGTTGGTTTCTTTCCAGGCCAAACAATTTTTCGAAATTCAGATTGGACTTCGGATAGAAAAAGCTTGATCCCCGACGGAGAAAGCGCTGCGCTATTCTGCCGGTCACCAAGCTCTTTTTTATTTTCCACGCCCTGTTTGCCTGCTCGATTTGTTTTTTTTGTCGACATTATGTGGTGCTGAGAACCTTTGATTCACTCTACGTAAATCAGTGGCAGGCCAGGAGGGACTCGAACCCCCAACCCCCGGATTTGGAGTCCGGTGCTCTACCATTAGAGCTACTGGCCTGTTTACTTGGTTTCTTTGTGCGCTGTATGCGTCTTGCAAAAAGGGCAGTATTTTTTCAGCTCCAACTTGTGAGGAACTGTTTTTTTATTCTTCGTCGTGGTATAGTTGCGCTGTTTGCAATCTTGGCAAGCCAACGTTATTGTATCTCTCATAATTCGCTCTATAGAGTGACAGCAGCCGGACTCGAAAGCCCGGCTGCAAATTCGTCCTCAAATCCACTCGAACATTCGAGCGAATTTTATTCGATAATTTCGGAGATTACTCCGGCGCCAACGGTCCGACCACCTTCGCGAATGGCGAAGCGAAGGCCGACTTCCATAGCGATCGGAGTGATCAGCTCACCGGTGACATGTACGTTGTCGCCAGGCATAACCATCTCCACTCCTTCCTCCAGAGTAACCACACCCGTTACATCAGTGGTCCGGAAGTAGAACTGGGGACGATATCCATTGAAGAACGGTGTGTGACGACCCCCCTCTTCCTTAGTCAGGATATATGCCTCAGCTTTGAAATTCTTGTGCGGCTTGATTGAACCCGGTTTAGCCAAAACCTGCCCGCGAACGACTTCTTCACGCTTAACACCACGAAGCAGAGCGCCGACGTTATCTCCGGCCTGCCCTTCATCGAGCAGTTTTCGGAACATTTCAACGCCGGTGCAGGTGGTCTTGGCGGTCGGACGAATACCAACGATTTCGACCTCGTCACCGACGTGAATGACACCACGCTCGATACGTCCGGTAGCAACAGTACCACGTCCAGAGATAGAAAAAACGTCTTCAACCGGCATCAAGAAAGGTTTATCCACCGCTCGCTCAGGCTGGGGAATGTAGCTATCAACTGCAGCCATCAGATCCCAGATGCATTTGGCTTTTTCCTCGTCTTCCGGATTTTCGAGAGCCAGAAGTGCAGACCCCTGGACAATTGGAATATCGTCACCAGGAAAATCATACTTATCAAGCAACTCACGAAGTTCCATCTCAACCAGCTCAATCAGCTCGGGATCATCGACCATGTCGCATTTGTTCAAGAATACGACCATGGCCGGAACGCCAACCTGGCGTGCAAGCAAAATGTGCTCACGAGTCTGAGGCATGGGGCCGTCGGTTGCTGCCACAACCAGTATTGCGCCATCCATCTGCGCAGCACCGGTGATCATATTTTTAATGTAGTCAGCATGACCAGGACAGTCTACGTGGGCATAATGACGAGCTTCTGTCTGGTACTCGACGTGAGCAGTGGCGATGGTGATACCACGCTCTTTTTCCTCAGGAGCCTTATCGATCTCGCTGAAGTCAGTGAAAGCCGCCATACCTTTGGTCGACAATACGCGTGTAATCGCAGCAGTCAGAGTGGTTTTACCGTGGTCAATATGACCGATTGTTCCTACATTGACATGCGGCTTTGTCCGCTCAAATTTTTCCTTCGCCATCTCATGTCTCCTTGGGCAAAAGTTCAATCAGACTCAATCGATCCCTTTTACCAATCGACTGATACTTTGGAGCCCGCGATCGGATTTGAACCGATGGCTTCCTCCTTACCAAGGAGGTACTCTACCACTGAGTTACGCGGGCGCAAGAACGATTAGATCAACTTACAGCCATGTGGTGCAACGCAAAAAACTGGAGCGGGAAACGAGACTCGAACCCGCAACCCTCAGCTTGGAAGGCTGATGCTCTACCATTGAGCTATTCCCGCTTGATCGCATTGTCAGTGCAGCGCACTGAACATGTCACTGTTATAAAATGGTGGAGGGGGGAGGATTCGAACCTCCGAAGGCGCCGCCGACAGATTTACAGTCTGTTCCCTTTGACCGCTCGGGAACCCCTCCACATATTATATTATCAGAAGACAAAAGACAGAAAGCAGACAACAGATTCCTGCCAGCCGCTTTCTGGCTTTTGTCTTCTCATCTCCGCTGGAGCTGGCGATGGGACTTGAACCCGCAACCCCCTGATTACAAATCAGGTGCTCTGCCAATTGAGCTACGCCAGCGAGAACCCGGCAAATATACCCTGATTATTTATTAAATCAAGTTTTTTTTTGCTTTTGATTACCCTCTAACCCAAAAAGGCCGAAGGGGCATCACCCCTTCGGCCTCGAACCAACATCTTCGTTCGATCAATTCTTACTGATTTAACGGGTTTTTGATGAAGGAAGACTCACGATACCGCTCAAAAGCCATAGCAAAGGTGCGGTAAACAAGGTGAGCAAATTTTGTAAACGGCATGTACAGGAACAGCATAACTACGGAGATCAAATGCAGGTAATACACAACATATCCAAGAGAAGGAATGCCGATCAGGCGTAGAACCTCAGCGGAGAGACCAGTAACACCAACCCCCATGATGATCCAAATCAGGAACCAGTCATAGAAGGTGTTGGAAGCCTTACCAGCAGCTTCCATTTTAGTTCTATTCATCCATAAAATTCCGATACCAGCAATCATGGCCACCGCAGAAACGTTAGCAAGCAGTTTTACCGGATTCCACATAGAAATCGGTCCATGCATTGAAGGGATAAAGATACCGATAACGTCCTGAGTGAACAGTGAGTAGCAGGTAACAATAAACAGGCCGATGAAACCATACATTAACGGCTGATGCCCTTTAACCCGGTCAGCATTAACGGTACACTCCTTAAAACGAGAATGCTGCAGGATTTCGATAATAGCAGGCCACAGGAAAAGCTTGATGAATTGCGGGACGGACGGACGATAGGCTACATCCTTCTGGCCGATGGAGGCTTCCATTCCCTTCCACAGTTTGGAAATACCTTTATAGATCGAGGTCACGGCAATACCAGCGGCCGTGAGCATGATGATATCGATGAAAAGAACGTTTTTAGCCAGCAGGTGGAAATCCCAGTGTCCAAAGAATTGGGTGTAGCCGGCCTTTGCAAAATGCTCCCCTGAGGGAATATGCATGCCACCGGAAATAATCCAAAGAACAAAAATGACAATTGCGGGAATACCAATCAACATCGGAAGGTTCTTAGCAGAGGCGCACAGTTCCGCCAGAGCGGTCGGCCAACCAAGCGAACGGTAGGCATACGATCGAATGGCACCAAGCACATCGCCGGGACGAGCACCACGGGGACACATCTCTGTACAGTCACCGCACTGATGACAGAGAAAGATACTCGCATCATTGGTAAGCTGATCCTTCAGGCCCCACTGGGCCAAAATCATTTGCTTACGGGGAAAAGGGTTGGAGTCGGTGGAGAGCGGGCAGGCGACAGAACACGTCGCACATTGATAACACTTTTTCAAAGTGTCCCCACCCGCCTCCTTCATGGCTTTTATAAAATCAAGATCGGGTTGCACGTTCATGGACATTATTTCCTCCTGTCATGAAAGGTGGTGATCTACGCGTCAGTCGGTGTGTATCACTGAGTAATAGGATAAGCCGCCACCTAAAAAAAATCAGGTGGCGGCATACGATCAACAGAATCTGCGATTAGAAGCCCTTGAAGGGGTTCGGTCCCATTTCAATAATCTCATCGACAAACTCATTGATAATATCAGGGATCTTGTCGTAATCGGAAATGGCGATTTCGCGAACACCACAACGCTCTGGTTCGAGTCCAAGAGAGCCAAGGGTCTCACCAATATTTTCCATACGGCGACTGGCGATCTCAGAACCTTTGACAAAGTGGCACTGGTAATCGTCACCATATTTACATCCGAGCAATAGTACGCCGTCCATACCGGAGGACATGGCGTCCTTGATCCAAACCATGTTGACGGATCCGAGGCAACGAACTGGAATGAAGCGGACCAGTCGGTTGATCTTGTTGCGATGCATACCGGACATATCAACAGCCGGGTAAGCGTCGTTCTCGCAAACAAAAACAGCAACGCGCAGCTTATCCTCATCATCATCCGGAACCTCAATGGCTTTAACCATCGAGCCGATCATATCGATGCTGTAGTCAGCAAAATTGATGATACGTTCCGGGCAGGCGCCCATGCAGGTACCACAACGACGACAGCGGGTCGGGTTAGGCAGCGGCGTTCCTTTCTCATCGTCATCAAGGGCGCCGAACGGACATTCTTCCGTACACCGTTTACACTGCGTACAACGCGAGAAAAAGAAATCCGGATAGGTCTGATCACCTGAACGCGGATGAACCGCAACACCACGGTTAGCGGACTCAATACACTGAATCGCTTTCAGAGCTGCGCCGGTAGCGTCGTCGATGGTCTCTTCCATGGTCTCTGCTTTACGCACACCACCACAGGTGTAGACACCGGTACGTCGGGTTTCGTACGGGAAGCAGATGAAGTGAGAGTCGGCATAACCGTCAAACAAATCAAGATCCAGGAACGCAGGGCCCTGACGATAGGCAAGGTTGATGGTGTTGGCATCAGCTGTTGTGGGAACCATGCCCGCTGCCAAGACAACCATGTCAACTTCGAGCTCAAGATCATCACCGAGCAAGGTGTCCTCAGCCTGTACGACCAGGCCGTTTCCAGCCGCAGATACCTGGGTTACAGAGGCCTTGGTCATAAACACGCCATCCTGGGCCTGCATACCTTTGTAGAACAACTCGGTATTGCCAGGGGTACGCATGTGCTGATAAAGAATATATGCCTGACCGTCGGCATTGTCCTCAACAACATAGTTGGCCTGTTTAAGAGCAACCATAGAGGTAACGGAGTTACAGTACGGGAAATCCTGGTCGTTGTCTTTACCACCCGGGCTTTGAACAAAAGCAACCCTCGCAGGAACCTTGCCGTTTTTTGCAAGTTTTTCGAATTCGGCGTTGGTAACAACGTTGGTCAGTTTTCCATACCCCAGATGATCATACTGGGAAACATCGGCAGGCTTCCAACCAGTGGCAAGAACGACAGCCCCGAAGGATTCCCCCTCAGGGTTTATTACCGTATATTTTTTCAGACCTTTATTGGGGTCTTCCAGTTCGCCCTTGTTGATCAGATCTTGCTGATCGGCGGTAACCTTGGCAGGAGCATCCCATTCAGTGGAGGTCCCGGCATCTTTTAAGGTAACGTTGAACTGGCCGGGAGCGCCGGCGATACGGGCAACCTCACAGCTGGTTTTGACGGTGATTTTGCCATCACCCACAACACCGGCGATCATTGCGTCGATGGTGGGGTTTTCAAGCGCATCATAGGGGAAGGCTGTGGGAAACATTTTCCGCCAACCAAGGGCCTTGCCACCGAGTTGAGCCTCTTTTTCTACCAAAGTGACTTCGTATCCGGCTTTAGCAGCCTCTTTGGCTGCGGTCAATCCGGCAATACCACCGCCCATGACCAGGATCTTCTTGTTGATGGTTTCAAGCAGATACGGGCTAGGCAGTTCGGTTTTCTGGGCCCGGGTGACCGCCATGCGAACATAGTCGGTGCCCATTTCTTGAAGGAAATCATCGACACTACCATCTTCCTTCAAAGAACCGGTCCAAGCAACGTGTTCACGAAGGTTACCGCGAACAGTGATGGTTTCATCGCCGAAATTAAACTCCTGCTGCATGACGCGAGGGGAGCACGCACAAACGACGACGGTGTTAACACCAGCTTCTTTAATATCTTTTTCGATAAAAGCGCGGCCATCTGCTCCGCACAAACAGGCATGCTCTTTCATCTCGATGCCGGAATCAGAGGCCGCATCTTTCAGGCCATCTACATCGAGCACCTCGCCAATTCCGCAACCAGTACAGAGATAAGCACCATATACTTTCTTCATGAGTGTTCCTCCTACCGTCCGATCTGAATGGCTTTGAGAGCAGCTGCAGTGGAGGATTGTCCACTGGTATATACGTCAACGGCAGATTTGGCACAGCCTGCTGCGATCATTCCATTTTCGGGATCGGAGACAACAAATCCGTTTCCGTCCATGGTCACGCCAAGAGCTTTGCCCTGCTCACCGAGGGCAGGTTCCATACCGGTTGCGAGAACACAGAGATCCACTTTCTGGTGAACCTTGGCACCCGTCAAGGCATTTTCAGCCAGAACCGTCACCCCGCCATCACGCTCGGCAGCGATATCCGCTACTTTACCTTTGATGAAGGTGGTGTTGGGGTCTGCCATGAACTTCTCACGGAAATGCTCGTATTTCCCCGGGGTACGCAGATCAATGTAGAAGACATAAATTTTGGCTTCCGGATACTGGCTGCGGATGTAGGAGATATGCTTGAAGGTTGCCATGCAACAGATATAAGAGCAATGCTGCAGGTGGTTCTCATCACGCGAACCGGCACATTGTACAAAAGCAAAAGATTCGGGTTCTTTGCTGTCTCCAGGACGGAGAATTTTTCCACTGGTCGGTCCATTGGGGGCGGCCAGCCGCTCCATCATCATGTTGGTAATGATGGCAGAAGAAGAGTTGTAATTCAGGTTGGTCATTTTGGTGGCATCATACGGATTCCAACCTGTAGACCAGATAATGGAGCTCACCTTCAGAGTGAAGGTTTTTGGTTGCATATCCAACTCGACCGCATTGTACTTGCAGGCAGCTTTGACCGCATCGAGACATGCAGCTGAGCAGGCTTCTTTTTTCAGTACGTAGCGGCGAGGGAAAGCCATCTCGTGGGGCAGATAAGCCGCTTTGGTTTTCCCCATACCGAAGTTGAACTCGTCGTCAATTTCGTCGGTGCAAGCTTGGCCACAATCGCCGCAGGCGGTACAATTGGAGTTAATGTAACGAGGAGCTGTCTCAAGCTGAACCTCATAGTTCCCAGGTCCGCCAGAAATAGCTTTCACGGTGGTCAAGGTATAGGTTCTGATCTTACGGTTGTCCTTGATGCGCTTGAAGTTGATTTCAAGACCGCATGTCGGGGGACAAAGTTTGGGGAAATACTGATTCAGTTGTGCTACCCGACCACCGAAGTAGGCGTTTTTCTCGATCAGAAAAACATCGTTGCCCACCTCAGCTGTTTCGAGCGCTGCGGTCAAACCACTGATACCGCCGCCAACAACCAGTACCGCACCATTGCCTGCAGTGTCACTCATGCCAAACCTCCATAACTGCTGGTATTGATGAAAGGTGATTTCTGGTTCAATTGATACGAAATGAGAAAAATTACTTCATCTTTCGAATCAACTCAAACAAAATCACGGCCTATACAAAAAAATCTCCAGACTCCACGAAGGGAGTCTGGAGATTTTTTCTTAAACAATCAGTATCGATTCGATATCACAGCCACGGGCTGGTTTCGACGATATTGATACACGGTACCTTCTCGCACTTCCACTCGGAGGTCTTCGGATCGAAGGTCGAGTTAACGAAGCACTTCCAGTTCTCATCATCAACGTTCGGATAATCGGAACGATAATAGAATCCGGGATAACGGGACTCTTTACGGAACTCGATGTGACGAATGTGGGTCTCAACACACCAAATACGGTGATAGTTCTCCCAAGCGCGCATCAACTCATGCAGGTCGCCAGCGGCCATCTTCTCTGCATCCTCACGCATCAGGCGGAGCAGATCCAGACAGATGTTGAGCAGCTTGCCAGAGGTCATGTAGTAGGTAGCAACACCACCACCATACTCGTCGGTGGCTTTCATCAGACGCATCATCATACCGGCGGGCTTGCAATAGTTCGGATTGACGTCGACGGCTGTCGAAGCATCCTTGAATTGCTCGTACAACTTAACCGGTGCGTAGATCTCATCGGCCAACTCTTGAGCGGTCTGAGCCAGCTCAGGAGTGAAGTCGGCGTTGTCGCGACAATACTTAACCATCTGTTTAGCAGCGATACGACCCTCTGCATGGGAACCGGAGGAGAACTTGTGCCCAGAAGCACCAACACCGTCACCTGCGGTGAACAGACCGTTAACAGTGGTCATGCGGTTGTAGCCCCATTTGTACTGATGCGAACGAGGCCCATCAACTGCAGGTACCCACTCTTCTTCCGGACCGGAGGTCCAGATACCGCAACAACCGGAATGAGATCCCAGCATGTAGGGTTCGGTCGGCATGATCTCGGAACCTACTTTCTCAGGCTCGATGTTGGCACCAGCCCACAGGCCAGCCTGTCCAACAGACATGTCGAGGAAGTCTTCCCAAGCCTCGGACTCGAGGTGTTTCCAGAACTTCTTCACCTCTTTCTCGTCCTTACCGGCAGCACGCTGTGCATCGAGGAAAGCATTCAGGGCAACTTCGGTAGCCATGTAGATCGGGCCACGTCCTTCCTTCAACTCATTGAGCATCAAGTGGTTACGCAGACAGGTGGGGGTAACCGGAGACTGTCCATACGGCATGTACTTGGACAACTCTTCCTTGGCGCCTTCGCTATTGGCATAGAACTCGCCCAGACCGTTCTGTACTTTGGCCTTGAACAAGAGGAACCATGCACCAACAGGACCGTAACCATCTTTGAAGCGCGACGGGGTGAAACGGTTTTCCATCATGGTCAGGGTAGCACCAACCTGAGCACACATGGTGTAGGTGGAACCAGCGTTCCATACCGGATACCATGCACGGCCCTTACCCTCACCGGTAGACCGGGGACGGAAGATGTTAACGGCACCACCACAAGCTACGAGAGCTGCTTTGCATTTGAAAACGTGAACTTTGTTCTCGCGGGTGGAGAAACCAACAGCACCGGCGATGGTGTTCTCTTTGTTCTTGTCGAGCAGCATCTTAACGATGAAAACGCGCTCCATGATGTTCTCTTCGCCCAAAGCTTTCTTTGCGGGCTCAGCAACGATGCACTTGTAAGACTCACCGTTGATCATGATCTGCCACTTACCGGTACGTACCGGGGTGCCACCATCACGAAGGGTTTTAGCAGGTTTTGAACCGTCAAGGTTGGATCCGTCGTCTGCTCTCTTCCATACGGGAAGGCCCCACTCCTCGAACAGCTTAACAGACTCATCTACGTGACGACCGAGGTCGTAGATCAGATCCTCGCGAACAACACCCATCAGGTCGTTACGTACCATCTTTACGTAATCTTCGATGGCATTCTCGCCAATGTAGGTGTTAATGGCGGACAGACCCTGAGCAACGGCACCGGAACGCTCCATGGAAGCCTTGTCACAAAGGATAATCTTCATTCCTTCGGGAGCCCATTTCTTGATCTCAAAAGCGGTACCGCACGCAGCCATACCACCGCCAACGATCAGGATATCACAGCTATGCTCGACGATTTCCGGATTGACAACGGCGGCAAGCTCGCCTTTCGGCTTATTCGGTAATGCCATTATTTCTATCTCCTCAGAATTATTTTCAGAATAGAATTTATCGTAATTCCCTGTTTACCAACTGCCAATTATGCGAGCTTGGTGGGAGTCGGCAGAGTGCCCTCGAGCAGCAACAACTCATCATCCAGGTTAGCACCTTTCTCAGAGGCATAATCGTTGGTAGCGCCCTCTGCGGTTGTCCGGATCGGGAATTTGAAGCGTTTTACGTTACCATTACGGAATTTGACCGTCCACATGATGGAATCAGAAGAACGCATCGGATGAACCTGACCGCCCAACGGTACAAAGTCGTCATAACCGCGAACGAAGATAGCACCTTGCGGGCAGATCTTAACACAGGAATAACACTCCCAGCATGCATCCGGCTCCTGATTGTAAGCTCTCATAGCCTCAACATTGAGAACCATCAGATCATTAGGGCAGATGTACATGCAGGCAGTCTTATCGCCGCCCTTGCAACCATCACATTTCGAAGGATCTACGTAACTTGGCATTAAACTACCTCCTCACTTGGATTTTCCTTTATGGCGTCCGAAACTGGACAACCAATAACCTCTAGCTTCTTGCTTCAAGAAAAACAAATACTCATGTCATGCAGCCATCCGTTTTCCACCGCAACCGAATTTTGCAACATGCTCAGATAACACATCTTTTCAGACGGAAATTTTCTTTCAAAAAAATGAACAGCCACTCATTCTGGTCGTGTAATCTTTTAATTTGTTGCCTCTTTGATGTCAAGAAAAATCGTCAAAACAAGGCTGAACAACAAAATTTATTCAAAGTATCAGAATTATGGATATATACTTCAACCATTCTCCCAATGGGGGACTCAATCGGGATCTGGAAGAGCAAAATAATGAAAATTGATGGACTGGTGAAAAGTCAAAATCCGAGAAACAGTCCCTTCTCAAAACATTCCGCTACCAAACCCGGGACATTGTTTCCGTGTATTTTTACAGCAACGACAAAATTTCCCGACCCGAATTGGTAACAATTCATTCGTCTGCTTCAACATAGGCCGAGCGCACCAGGACTTCCCTTGGTCGCGACCCGTCAGCAGGGCCGACGATACCCTCCCGTTCCATAATTTCGATCATTCGAGCCGCACGGTTATAGCCAACGCGAAGACGCCGTTGCACCATGGAGATGGAAGCCTGCCCTGTTTCGGTAACAATGGCCACGGCCTCATCATACTTTTCATCATACTCCTCTTCGCCGGTTTCAATGCTCTCCGGCTCCTCTTCAACCACCTGCAGCACGGACTCGTCATACTGAGCGCTCCCCTGCTCTTTCAGGCGAGTCACCAAACGTTCGGTTTCCTGCTCGGAAATATAAGCGCCGTGAATACGCTGAAGCTTGGCCGCTCCAGGCGGCAAAAAAAGCATATCGCCCATGCCCAGAAGGTGTTCCGCTCCTGATCCGTCGAGGATGGTGCGCGAATCTACCTTGGACGACACCTTGAAGGAAATACGCGTAGGGAAATTGGCTTTGATCAGGCCGGTCAGCACGTCCACCGAAGGACGCTGGGTGGCAAGGATGATATGCATGCCTGCCGCCCGAGCCATCTGCGCCAAACGAGCAATAGAGGTTTCCACATCCTTGGAGGCCACCATCATCAAATCCGCCAACTCGTCGACAATGATGACGACATAGGGCAGTTTTTCCTCAGCGACCTGGTTGTAGGTGGCAAAGGATTTCACCCGGCGTTCCTCCAAGAGCCTATAGCGGCGCTCCATTTCACGTACCGCCCAAAGCAAGGCCCGGGAGGCCATTTTTGCTTCAACCACCACCGGGTGCAGCAAATGGGGGATATCGTCGTACACCGAGAGTTCGATCCGCTTGGGATCGATCATGAGCAGACGCACCTGGTCCGGCGTGGCCTTGAAAAGGATGGAGGCAATAAAAGCATTGATGGCTACCGATTTACCGGCACCAGTAGCCCCCGCAATCAACATATGCGGCATCCGAGCCAGGTTTGCCACCACCGGGCGGCCAATAACATCAAAACCCAAGGCAAGACTCAGCATGGCTTTGGAATCCTGATACTCCGAACTCAAGAGAATATCGCGCAAATAGACCGTTTTTCTGATCGGATTGGGGATTTCAATACCAATGGCCGCCTTTCCCGGAATCGAGCCGACAATACGGACTCTATCCACCTTGAGCACCATGGCCAAGTCATCGGCCAATGTCACGATTTTGTTAATTTTCACCCCGGGGGCCGGTGAGAATTCGTAGGTGGTGACCACTGGCCCAGGAGAAATGCCAGCCACCTCTCCCTGGACGCCGAAATCCTGCAACTTGGCGATCAGGGTATCGCTGACCTCATAATAATGTTCGCTGGTCACTTCCACGGCGTCGCCAGGATTTTCATCAAGCAAGGAAATGGGCGGCAGTTGAAAATCACCCATAACCGATTTCTGTTTCTCCCGGCCGGTAGCCACACTCTGTGATCTCTTTTCCACCACGGGTTTCGTGATCACAGCCGGTCCGGTTTCAGGTCGTTCGATAGTCGGAGCACCTCGATCCTCCGGATCACGAACCCGATTTTTCTGGGTTCGTTTTCTTGGTACCACGGGAAGTTCCTCATCGTCTTCCATTTCCTCCTGATTTGGAGATTTCCCGTTGGTGCGCACAACTGCGAACAGCGAAAAACGAACCGAGGCCATGAGGGAGAAAAGCAAAACCAAAACCAGAACCAGCACGGTGCCGACACTGCCGATCACCCGGTGTAGCACCTGCCACACCAGCGAGCCCAAATAGCCGCCGGGAGCAATGAACCCTGGAGGCAACCAAAGCTGATCAAAGGCACCGAACAGTCCGGATGAGCTGAGCATAATCCCGGATAGGCCGGCAACAATGGCGGGGAGCCTGTTGGTGGCCGGGCGTGATAGCAGGACGCTGATCATAGCATACCCAAGCAGGCAGACCGGAAAAACGGCAATCATCCCCAAAAAAGAAAAAAGATAATGTGCCGAATAATAGCCAAAAGTTCCGCACCAGTTGGCAGTCGGCTCCTGCCAGGCAGGATTCGGCCCAAGGAGCGGGCGGATATAGCTAATTTGCGCCAGAAGGAGAAAGAGCGCCAAAAACAACAGCAATAGGGAGGCGACCTCCTGCCGGTGCCGCGGCTCGGGTTGGGTGTCCGGTACAGTCATGAATAATCTTCTTTGTAATCCGGCGAGAACGTGCCGGTGCTCTGTTGAACGATGGGGATAGAAATGATACCAGATCGCCCCATGAAGCGAGATCCGGCCTTCGATCCCTTGCTGTTCATGCATTGAAGATCGAAGGCCCCTGCATGTGTACACTATTTTTAGCAAAAGAGCAAAAACAGCAGCAGCTCAACTCCGGGGACCAACAAGACATTAACCCGCAGCTCTGCTATGATCGGAAAAAACGGCAGAGAAATAAACGAGGAAGGAGGGAAGAGTGGAGAGTTATCGATCAAATGCGGCCTGAGCTGCGTCGAGAATACCGTTGATAAAGGCTACCGACTCACCAATGGAGTAACGCTTGGCGATTTCCAATGCCTCGTTTATGGCCACCTGGGCCGGTGCCTGGTCGCAGTGCTGCATTTCGTACATCGCGATGCGCAAAATGTTTCGGTCCACCAGCGACATACGTTCAACCCGCCAGTTATGAGAGTGCTCGGCAAGCAATGCATCGATCTCATCCAGGTTGGTGCATATCCCATTGATCAACTCTTTGCCGTAATCGAGCGATTTTTCGCTGATATCAAAAAAGCGGCAAAAGACATCAATATCTTGGGCCACGTCTTCAGGGGCACATGAGCGCCCCTGGAAATCGTGACTAAACAAAAACTGCAGGGCAAACTCCCTGGATTTACGCCGTAATCCCATAATGCCTCACAAAGGCCGGGGGTGGCTGGACACTCGTTGATACGGCATAGTCATCAACCGACGGTCTCCAGCAAATTTATCATTTCCAGGGCAGCAATGGCTACATCCGAGCCCTTGTTGCCCGCTTTGGTCCCCGCACGCTCTATGGCCTGCTCAATGGTCTCGGTGGTCAAGACACCAAAAAGCACCGGTACGCCGGTATCAAGCATAACCTGGGCAGTCCCTTTGGCCACTTCACCGGCAACATAGTCAAAATGCGGCGTTGCCCCACGGATAACAGCTCCAAGGACGATCACTGCATCGTACTTGCCCGATTTGGCCATCTTTTGGGCCACAAGCGGAATTTCAAACGCACCGGGCACACGGGCAACAGTGATGTCGTCGCTGCTCACACCGGAACGAACCAGGCTGTCAATGGCGCCTTCCAACAGCTTTTCCGAAATAAAAGAGTTGAAACGGGCAACAACCATACCCAGTTTACGCCCGGTTCCCAGTAAATTTCCTTCAAGATACTTTGTCATGTTCTTTTCCTATCAGGCTATCACGGATCTCTGGTGACCGATCCCATCGGCATGTCGCCATACAACTCAAGGATATGTCCCATCTTATCGCGTTTGGTTCGTAAATACTTTTTGTTTTCTTCCTCACCCGGAATCTCGATCGGCAACCGGTCGACAACTTCCAGGCCATACCCTTCAAGGCCAATTATTTTTTTAGGATTATTGGTCAAAAGTCGCATTTTGCGTATACCGAGGTCGCGCAGAATCTGGGCGCCGATACCGTAATCGCGGAGATCGGGCTTAAAGCCGAGTCGAATATTGGCCTCCACTGTATCCAGTCCGTCATTATCCTGAAGGTTGTACGCCTTAAGTTTATTGACCAAGCCGATACCGCGTCCCTCCTGGCGCATATAAAGCACAACGCCGCGCCCTTCCTGTTCAACCATCCGCATGGCCGCATGCAGTTGGGGACCACAGTCGCAGCGGGCCGAACCGAACACGTCGCCGGTCAGACACTCCGAGTGGACTCGCACCATCACCGGCTCATCGGTGGTGACATCGCCCATGACCAGGGCCACATGTTCCTGATTATCGACATCGTTTTGGTAGGCGATAACCCGGAATTCACCAGCATGTACCGTGGGCAGGCGAGCCTCGACGGCAGGCCGCACCAATATATCCTTACGTAGACGGTAAGCAACAAGATCAGCAATGGTGGCAATTTTGAGATCATGCTCACGGGCAAAGACTTCCAAATCAGGCATCCGTGCCATGGTACCGTCATCTTTCATGATCTCGCAGATGATACCAGCCGTTCGTAATCCTGCCAATCGCGCCAGATCCACCGAACCTTCGGTCTGTCCGGTGCGGACGAGAACACCACCGCCACGAGCACGTAACGGAAAAATATGGCCGGGGCTAATGATATCCCGGGGGGTGGCATCGGATGCCACCGCAGCCTCAATGGTCCGGGCACGGTCCGCTGCCGAGATACCGGTACTCACCCCGGTGCGAGCCTCAATACTGACGGTGAAGCCGGTTCCATAAGGCGACTGGTTTTTAGAAACCATCATAGGGAGACCAAGCTGATCAATAATATCTGGGCTCATGGCCAGGCAAATCAACCCACGCCCGTAGGTGGCCATGAAATTGATCGCCGCCGGGGTGACCAACTCGGCGGCCATGCAAAGATCGCCCTCATTTTCCCGGTCTTCATCATCGACCAGGATCACCATCTTCCCGGCTTTGATATCTTCGACTACTTCCTCTATAGAACTGACTGCCATACCATGCCTCTCCAAGCCGTCGCCCACAGGCGATAGCCCCCTCTGTTGCCAGGCCTCATCTTCAGCGAAGCGACCTATATTAATGCAATTAGTCCTGAAAACCGCCCCCCTTCAGGGAAACGAGCCGAACTCTTCGGTCTCCATGGTTCGTTGCGGCTGGTTTATCAGTTCCAACCGTGATTATAAAAATCCATGTTCGGCAAGAAAACCGGGATTGATCCGGCTCTGGGCCGAACGCCCAGCCTCGTCGGCTGAGAGCAGTTTCTCCACATACTTGCCGATAATATCCACCTCGATATTGACCCGGTCTCCCTCGCGTAACAACCCCAAGGTGGTTACCGCCAAAGAATGGGGAATAATTGATACCGAGAATCGATCGCGTTCGCAGCTATTTACCGTCAGGCTGACACCGTTGATGGTAATAGATCCCTTTTCGACCACATATCTGATTAGAGCGGGATCAAGGGAAAAGCTGAATAGGGTAAAATCGCCGGTACTGCGCCGCTCTTTGACCTGGCCCTGAGCGTCGACATGACCGCTGACCAGATGTCCTCCCAGACGGTCGCTCAGACGAAGTGCCCGTTCCAGATTCACCCGACTGCCGGATTGCAGGTTGCCCAATACCGTTCGCCGCAAACTTTCCGGGGATACATCGACATAAAAACGATTGCCCTTGATATTACGCGCAGTCAGGCAAGCGCCGTTGACGGCGATGGATTCGCCCTCTTCCGGATCGGTCAGATCAAAATCGGCTTCAAGTCCGAAAATCATCCCGCCGCCGGCGGGGCGTTTTTCAAAAAGCGTCCCCAACCCTTGAATGACCCCGGTGAACATTTAACCTTCCTGCTCCAAGGAAGCGGCCCGTTGGGCGAACTCCTTTGCCAGCCGTTCATGCTTAAACCGTTTGTGGATGCTCGAGACCGAACGATAGGCATCCGCCGCGCCGGCCTTATCGCCCTGCTCGTTGTAGGTATCAGCAATCAAAATCAAAACCTCGACCGCACCTTTGGGATTGTTGGTCAGGCGATAATGCTCGAGAATATCGTAGAGCAGCTCAAGGGCCTTGTCATGATCGCCGAGTTTACGATAGGCCGCGGCCATCTTCTTGTTCAAAGCCAGGACCGAGAAACTATCATCTTCTGTCTCACAGATGGCATGGGACTGCTGGTAATTGGCAAGCGCCATAGCATATTCGCCCCGGGCAAGACAGGCATCACCAAGCCGATCAGCGCAGTTGGCCACACCAATTTGGTCACCCTTTTCCTCAAATCCGCGAAGGGCATTGTGAAAGGCAATGGCAGCCTGGGCATACTCTCCATTCTGGAAAAACTTACGCCCTTCCAGGTAATCTTTTTTTGCCGGATCATCCAAATCGGCATCAGGGCCTTTCGCCATCGGCCCAAGGGTATTCAACGGTTGCAGGGTATCACTCGCCATTGGCATCGTCCTTGTGAATGTTTCGGGTAGCCTCGACGCTCAACGCGGCCACGGTGGTTTCTACTGGCTGCCCTTGTTCATAAATGGTGATGGGGGTGTTGTCAAACTGAAGGCCCATGATCTGTAGGCCGGCCTCGCTGGCCTGAATCCGCCCCAGAAGTCGCAGGGTCAAGCCCCGCAGTTCAGGAATGTTATGATTCAGCACTGGAAAGAGGGAGTAGAACGGTGTAGATTTGCGGATAAGATCGGGCTTGGTGGCAGCGATTTCCCCCAGGCCCCAGAGAGCACCCTCGCGGGTACCGGGGTCGCCCATAAAACTGAATAGATGCCGAGTAAAGGCACCATAGATGTCTGGCCGTGCCGCGATGATTGCGGCGATAGTCTCCACCATGCCCCACGAACTGGAGGCGGAATCGGAACAGGCCTCAAACAGACGGTGGAGCAAATCAGCCACTGGTCCCGGCTCACGGCTGGCCACCCGGCCACAAACCTGACCAATCACCCAGGCAACCCGGTAGCACGCTCCAGGGGTGGGCTCATACACCAGACGTTGGAGATAACGCAGGACTTTGCGGTCATCAAAAAAGAGATCAACCAGTCCATCGATGTCCCTGGCCTCGGCCATTGCCTTGACCGACTTCTTCTCCGCCCGTTTTTTCTTCCGCTTCGGATCGCGGGCTGGTTCAATGGCGGGTCCGAGGTCCACCGGAGCTTCAATCCCTTCCGCAGAAGCCTCTTTCTCGGCCAATTTATTTTCAAAGCGTTTGACCAGATCAGCCATCTCCCGATGCAGGCGTACAAAATACAACACCCCGCGCACCGCACGCCCGTCCAGATTACGTTTGGGAATGACCTGATGGGTCACCTCGTCGTAATCTTCAACGATCCCGGTGAGGTAATCCTCCTCAGGAATCAGTTCCCACGCCAGGTCCCACTCGTCGTTGCAGGCAGTGACCAAACATTCGACCATGGCCGCTCCGATGTTATGACCAGTGGGCTCGCTCACATACACAGCCCCGCAATCACAGGTGCCCTGGGCGAATTCCCGCATCTTCCGCTGGGTGCTGATTGCCGGTCTCCCGACATCCATGCCACAGAAGGGGCACCAGGGTTTGAGGAGTGTTTCCGCCTTGCTGCTCATGATCAGGCCATTTTTGCCTTGAGAGCCTCAACAAATCGGGCATCCACACTGTATCCGAGTTGCTTGGCCTTTTCCATGTTTCGCTGTGACTCGCCATAGTCACCCTTGAAATAAAGGGCGACCGCAAGGTTGTTGCGGGCCATGGCCGAATCAGGCTCCAGGGTCACGGCCTGACGGGCGGCGTCCACTGCCTTTTCATCCTCTTCGAGCATGGTATAGGCGGAGGTAAGGTTGATCCAGGCGGTCAACAGCTTGGGATCGATCTGTACCGCCCTGGAGTAGCATTCCACGGCTTGGTCAGCCTCCCCGCGATGTTGACGAATCAGACCGATATTTACATGGGCCTCGGCCATATCCGGGGAGATTTTCAGCGCCCGCTCATTGAGTTCAAGGGCACGGTCGGTATCGCCTTGATCAAAAAAGATAGCTCCCAGATTGATCATACTTTCCATGGACTGGTTGTCGAGTTCGATCGCCTTTTCCAGCTGGGCCACCGCCTCGTCAATGCGTCCTACCTGCCGATAAATCAGGCCAAGGTGGTGCCGGGCCATGACATTATTCGGCTTTTCCCCAACAATTTTTTCAAGCTCGCTGATGACAGCCGCAATATCGGCTGGTTTCTGTGCTTCCGTCATAAAAAAAACCTTTCTCTTTGCTGAAGTGGACCCGTTGGGGCGGCACGCCGTCTCATCCCCAAGGGAAAAGTTTCTATAGTATAGACACAATTGCTTTCGACGCAAGTCAACGACCCAGGGAAATTCCCCAAGCCACCAGACCTCGTTCAGGCGCCCTTTAACCCCTGATAGCTGATCAATCGACGCTGGCGCTCCTGGGCAAGAACTTCCTGCGCCACCTGAATATCCCGCCGAATCTGCCGGGCCAAGGCTTCTATGCCGTCAAAGGCGATCTCCCCCCGAAGATGCCGCAGGAGATTGATCTTCAGCGGCCGCCCATAAATATCGGCATTAAAATCAAAAATATGGGTTTCCGCCACCAGGCTTGTATCACCGAAGGTCGGGTTATAACCGATATTGGAAACACCGCCGTACTGCCGGCCATCGTAGATGACCTGGGTCACATAAACCCCACGTTTCGGGCAAAGATCTTCCTCGGACAGGCTGAGATTGGCGGTGGGAAAACCAAGCAGCTTGCCGCCGCGTTGCCGCCCCCACTGCACATCACCGCGTATCTGGTAATAACGTCCAAGCAGACCGCGAACATCGCGCATCTTGCCGTCGGCCACCAGCTCACGAATCCGAGTACTGGAAACCAGCTTTCCCTGTTCGTAATGGGCTGGCATCACCTCAACGGAAAAGCCCCTTTCCAGCCCCTGGTGCTCAAGGAAATCAGTATTACCCTGACGTCCCTTGCCCATGGCATAGTCATAGCCGACCACCAGATCACTCATTCCCAGACGTTTCAGCAGGACCTGATCGACGAAGTCCTCAGCCGTAGTCACCGCGACCTCGCGATTAAAGGGAATGATCACCAGCACATCGATGCCGGCACGCTCGATCAACTCGATTTTTTGCGCAGTGGTGGAAATAAGGCGAATGCCCTTGGGGCTGAGAACTTTCAGTGGGTGTGGGTCAAAGGTGACCGCGACACTGGTTCCCTGGTCCTGGCGAGCTCTGGTCACCACATGCTCAAAGAGCTTCTGATGCCCCAGATGCACTCCATCGAAATTGCCGATGGTTACATGGGCTCGAACAAACGGGTGTTGGATTGCAGTGAGATCTGTATATATTTCCATGGAAGCTGCCGCCGATAACAGCGGTCCGTCTACAACACAAAAAGGATTCCCGGCACGCAGGGAAAACCTACGCGACCATGAAAAGGGGATACTTACCCTATATCGTAAAAACAAGCAAACAGTTCATGCCCGATGATGCCCAAGCACCTGTTCCGATGGCACAGGCTACCACTTTCATTCCCGATTATCCCTGCAACATCATTATGGAGCCTACGGAACAAATCTACTTTTGTCTTTGAAGAAATGCTTGACAAAGCCCTGCCGACCAAGCATAATAGCCCGCGCAGTGCCGAAGTGGCGGAATTGGTAGACGCGCTAGGTTCAGGGTCTAGTGGGCGTACGCTCGTGGAAGTTCGAGTCTTCTCTTCGGCACCACACTGTTATCCATGGGCTTCCATGGAAGTCCTTTAACCCCGGAAAATCACTTGATTTTTCGGGGTTTTTTTGTGTTTTTCGTCCATTTCCTTCCATTTTTATCCGTTTACTTCCACGATTTTTCCGGGTACAAACCAGGGTATATCTACCCGTTCCACGAATACCCGCTATTTCTCCTCTTCCCCCAACAGAGAGGCGACCCCACATGCTCACCGCAATTGAAGTCCGCAACGCCAAGTCCAAGGATAAGCCCTTCAAGCTCACCGACGGAAAAGGCCTTTATCTGTACATTGCCCCAAGCGGCATGAAAACATGGCGCTACCGCTACACCATCGCTGGCAAGGAATCCACATACGTCATTGGGGAATACCCTATCATTTCCCTTGAGGCGGCTCGCAAGGAACGCGCCGAGATCCGGGAGAAGGTTAAGGCCGGTATTAACCTATCCGAAGAGCGCAAGCAGCAAAAGCAAGCAGCTATCGAAGCCAAAGAAGAAGAAAGGAACCTAGCGGCCAACAGCTTTGAGACAGTGGCCTACGAATGGCACCACCACAGGCAAGCGCGATGGTCCGCCGGGTATGCAAAGTCAAACCTGGCCAAGCTGACGGGCAACGTCTTCCCCGCTATCGGCGTAATCCCTATCGACCAGGTAACCCCGCCTATGGTTCTGAAGATCATTCGAGCGGTTGAATCCCGTGGAGCTGGCGAGACTGCCAAAAAATGCCTTGAAATCATGAATGGCGTGTTTCGCTATGCCATCCAGACCGGGCGAGCAACCTACAACCCGGCAGCCGATATGCGGGGCGTGTTGATTTCCCGTAAAGTAGTTCACCACCCCATGATAAAACCCGCAGAGCTACCGGAGTTCCTGCAGGCCCTCACCGCATCAGACATTCACACCACCACCAAGCTTGCCTTGCAGTTCACCATCCTTACTGCCGCCAGGTCCGGCGAGGTGCGCGGTGCCACTTGGGCGGAGATCGACCTTGATAAACGGTTATGGCTCATCCCCGCCGAACGGATGAAAATGAAGTCGGCCCACGCCGTGCCCCTCTCTAAGCAGGCAATCGCTATTCTGAACCGGTTGAAAATTCTCCACAGTAACCAGCCCTTGTTTTTTCCAGGTATCCATCACCCTGAAAAGCCACTCAGTGAAAACACCATGCTCTTTGCACTCTACCGTATTGGCTACCACAGCAAGGCTACCGTGCACGGGTTCCGTGCATTGTTCAGCACTATAGCCAACGAGGCCGGATTCAACCCCGACGCCATTGAACGCCAACTAGCCCACAAAGAGAAGAACGCCATCCGCGCCGCTTACCATCGCAGTGAATATATGCAGGACCGAACCAAGATGATGCAATGGTGGGCGGATCACCTGTACCTACTGGAACACGGGGAAGATGTTGTGCTGATAGGTGGGAAGGCCGAGATATCAGCTTGAACAATTCCACCAAATTGGAGCGAACCGAACCATGATAAAAAAATCTTTCTACAGCCTGTTAGAGGCCACTAACAACACCAGCATCCGCCCTGAAGAATTTATCCACTTGGCCGCGCAGGGTGAAGTTGCAATATCTGTTTGGTTCAAAGGAGTAGTCGTCACCGTTGACCAGCACACTTATCATTTCAAGGTTGTCGGGTACAGGGATGAGTTAATGTGCCTTACCCCATACGAAGCCTCTAGATTTCTAATCAAGGACACATCTTCCGTCATGCACCTTGTAGACGAACGCCATTTCAAAAAATATAGATCACTGCTTGATAAGTTGGAGCTTGATAAGTTGGATTACGATGGGTGCGGAAAGGTTCTGTTTACCCTGGAAGACGAAGGAACAATCATACCCGAAGATTGCCCAGATTTATCGAAAGTCATGGAAGAATGGTTGGCGGCATGGAACAGGAGGTTAGAAAACCAATCTCCACCCAGGCAGCCAGAGCCAATCGCGGATGAATTATTTGTGCAAGCAGGCAATATGGGTGATTTTATACCTGCGACCGCCGGAGCAATTGAAATATACGATCTGGATCAAGATAAATTTCCCGTTTACGCTGTTGATAATTTTGTAATTTCCTGGAAAGAAATGGAACGACTCAAGAGGTTATACCCCCCTAACCATCCACCCGTCACACAGGCCCCCCCTTCACCGACCGCCGAAAATAATCAGGAAAACCACAGTTCGCCCGTTCAGCAGCACAATAAAGGCGAAAAGGTTTATGGATGGAAGGGCACAAAGGGTATTGAGGTCAAAGCGGGAATGTCTCGAGTCACCATAATAAAAGCAAACAAGAAGGTAAAAATGCCAAACATTATCCATAAAAACGGGAAAAACGTATGGGCATACGCCGACGAGGTGGAAACCTTGAGGGACAAATATCACGAATATATGGACCGAAAATAAAAAACAAGTGCACCCTTTTGAAATAATTTAACATATCAAATGGTTGCACTTGTTTACACTTTATGATGCATTTTTTTTTGATCAAAACTTGTTGCTGTTTTTTCGCAATCCTCTGTTTTTTTTGAATAAAATTCATCCAACCCACCCCGGCGCCGATCGTCACCTTTCCCATTTTTTCAGCACCACCCCCAAAAACACCCCTAATTTTCACCCGCTTACACTCGCTCGCATTCGCTCGCACCTTACCCAATTTGATTTTCATGTAATTTCAAGACTATACAGTCCCCATTGATCAAAAACATTCATCCCCACCGGGATGAACAAGCATGGAGGACTATATCATGCAACCCACCGAATCCCTGTTAAGGCTCCCCGAGGTTGAGGCCGTTGTCGGTCTAAAGAAAAGTAAGCTTTATACCCTGATCCAAGAGGGCAGGTTTCCACCACCGGTGAAACTTGGCACCCGTTCCATTCGCTGGAAAGCCAGCACCATTTACGCCTGGATTGACAGTTTGCCCACCGCCAATACCACTGAGGAGGTGGCAGCATGAACAAAGCCTTTGACACCTACCAGCGCCTGGGGTTGGCTGATTTTTCCCCGATAAACCGCGTTGACCTTAACAGTAAAGGAATTTCCCTCACCCCCAACGGTTACAGCCATTCACCAGTGGTGCCAGGCTGTAACCCTGTCATGACCCTATTTCCTGGATCAGCGCATAATGCAACCGCCATACTCGGCAAGGAACTGCAAAACGGCAACATTCGCCTTATTCTCATTCACCCCGGCAATAGATCCACTCTTTTAACTGAAACCCCACCATATACCGTTTTCTGGGCCACAGACATCGCCGCAGACCAGGCCACCGGCGGCAACAGGAAGGGGTAACAAGGCATGTCGTTTGACGAGAAAGTAAGAGAGGCTTTGAAGGCCTCCCAGTATTGGACCAATAAGACCAGACTAAGCAACAACACCATCCAGGGGCTATCCTGCCCAGCGTGCGGAGACAAAAACGCCTGGGCATACGCCTCAAGCCCCATGGCCATCAATTGCAACCGCATGTCGCAATGCGGAGCACGGACTAAGACGCTTGAACTTTTCCCGGAGATCCGGCAGGACATTGAGCGCGATTTTCCGGCAACCAAAGAAGATCCACACCGCCCGGCACGGGAGTACCTGAAATCCAGAGGGCTTTCCCGTGTATTGCCCGGCCTTAACTTCCGATACCTCAGGGATGCCAGAAAAACCGGCTCAGGTGCGGTAATGTTCCTGGTGACCACTGGTCCGGATGGTAAGGATATCCTGAACGGGCGGCTTTTCAATCCGCCACCAGGGGACGGAAAAACCCACAATATAGGGTCAACCGCCGGGCGGTACTGGCAACACCCAGCAATGACCTATGATCCAAACCAGAAGACGTTCATCACTGAAGGTATTCTTGACGCCCTCTCTCTGCTCGAAATGGGCAAACAAGCTATTGCCGTTCTTGCTTCCGGCCAAGATCCAGCCAGGGTTGACTTGTCTTTTTTTCAAAACCTGGCCCTTGCATTCGATAACGACGAGGCTGGCCATCGTGCCTGCAAGAAGTGGAAGGCCACCCACCCGGCAGCGGAGGTCATTCTATGCGACCAGGGCCAGGACTGGAACGACATTCTAAACACCGGCCCCATTGCCAAGGTCAAAGAACAATTCGAGCAAGACCTTCCCCGCTATAGGCACAACGGAGCTTTAGCGCTGGCGGCAAACGCGAACGATTTTGCCACGATCTACCACCAGTTTTATACCTATCCACCGGGGCTGTTCACCTTCAACCGGTCCACCTATTTCTCGACACTTAAAACCCCGCGTAACGAAGCGGAATCCCCTTTTGTTGCCGTCTCCATCTGCATCCGTGGAACTATCAAGGTGCTCAGTTACATCATGGACCGATCAACCCCGGCCAAGCCTGAATACCTGTACAACCTTGAAGTACACCCGGCAAAGGGCCGACCGGTTGAAGTGATCGCCACCGGCAAGGATATATCAAGCGCCAGGGCATTAAACGAGTTCCTGCTTTCCACCGCAAAAATCAATTGGGAAGGCGATGCCAAGGCGGCAACCGCCCTACAGACCAAGATAACCAGCGACAAGGCCGCCCCAGAGGTGGTGCAACTCGCTGTTACCGGGTATCAACCCGAGAGTGGCCACTACATTTTTAACCGGTGGGCGGTCGATATATCCGGGAACCTCGCTGCGCCAAACAAACGCAGCGTGTTTAAAATTGGCCATAATCAATACTTCAAGCCGCCGCAGCATGGCGAAAGCAAGTCTATTCAAGCAATTGCCATCACCAAAAAGCGCGCCAAAGAAATATACCGGCTCATCCATGAGGCCTGGGGATTGAATGGCGTGGTTGCTCTTTCGTGGACGGTGGCCGGGTGGTTCGTCAACCAGGTGAAAGCAGAAACCAACTTTTTCCCCTTTCTTTCCTTGTTCGGTGACCCCGCCAGCGGCAAGAGCGCACTGGTCACCCTGTTGAACAACATTCAGGGCCGGGAGGGCGAAGGTCTACCAGTGACTCAGCTCAACACCAAAAAAGGTGCAATCCGCACCATTGGCCAGGTCTCAGGGTTATTTACCGCACTACTTGAGGACAACGACCGGAACGAAAAAGGGTTTGATTACAGCATCATTTTGACCGCCTACAACCGGGGACCACTGCAGGTGCAAGCCTCATTCTCTAATGACCTGGCCACCAAGGAAAACCCATTTTTAGGCACCCTGCTTTTCTCGCAAAACCTTGAACCGTTCAACAGCAAGGCAGAGAAGCAACGAACCATTAGCCTTGAATTCAAAGCTGAAGGCATCAGCGACAGCACCCGGGCGGCCTATGAGAAATTGACCGCCATCGACAAGCGCGAGATTGCAGGAATTATGCAGCAGGTGCTTATCAAAAGGGCACACTTCAAGGACTGGCACAAAGAATACACAGCAGCACAAACGACACTACGCCCCATGGCTGAACGGAGAATACTGGATAACCACGCACTCATTCTGGCCTTCTATCGCTTATTCTGCACCTGCTTTGATATCGATATCGAACCGCCGGTAATCGCGTTTATGGCCAAAATAGGGCGGAAGAAATGCGTCACCAGTGCAATCCGCCGAACTACCGTTGCCGACCACTTTTTTGAATTGCTCGATAGCATAGACACCGAGAGATACCCCACGGCTTGCCACTATAACCTTGAGAGAAAGCTTGTTTTGGTGAATCTCCCCGAGGTTGAAAGGGTACTCAGGAACAGAGGTTTAAATTTTCAAATCAGCGAGCTGCTCACCAGGGCTTTACAAGAACATCCCTCTTATCTACGAAACAGCTTGAAATATCGGTTCCCCGGCACCCCTGAGCTTGATTTGTCAGGACGACCGATTCAAAAAAAATCTTGGGTATTTGACCTTGAATGGTTCATTAAAAACAGCAACTTAGAACTTATTGACAATAAAGAAGAGGGGGCAAATCCATGAAAACGGCTCAAAATTGGGGACCGTGGGGACCGCTGCCTTTTCACCTGGGGACCGCAAAAAACAACGTAAAAACAAGGCTGGGGTCCGTGGGGACCGCACTTTTTCACCAAATAAAAAATAAAAACAACGGGAGAAGCGGGAAACACCTCGCGCGCGACAATATCTAACAGTCCCCAGAGTCCCCACGGTCCCCAGCTATATAAAATATATAATAATTATAAATATTTATATATATTACAGATGATAATTCAAGGAAAACCATTCAATTTTGGGGACTGCAAAAGCCGATTTGGGGACCGCAAAACACCCCTTGGGGACCGTCAAAACGAAATTTTTACCTCATTTTTAGGCAAAAAAGCGCGTGGAAGGGAAGGAATTCAAAGAATAAGCAGGCCAGATAATGAGACTTCAGGACGCGATTGACCAACTGGCGCGGGGAAACGCCCCGATTTTGCCCACTGAAAACCGGCAAAGCACCCCAGTTTTCCTACTACAAGGCGGGAAAACGCCCCAACCTGAGTGCAAAATAACACCAGGTCCCCTGGAAAACGGCCAGGAAAAGCACCGAAAGCATAACCGCCAGCAGCCAAAACCGGAACGCCTGTCTTTCTTGAAACCCTGCCCTATCTGTTACAGGAGGTCGTTCGTGGCCGGATCCGGTGGCGGATTCTTCTGCACCACCTGTCAACCAGGAATCGAGGGGCACCCGGTGGAGGCCACCGGCCAGACCACCAGGAAGGCGCGACCAGCCCTCGAACCTATGCCAGCAGTGGACCATAACCACCTTGGTCTTGCCGTAACCGATCCGCAGCCGGAGCTGGTAACAGCACAACAAAGGGAATTCTTCCGGGTGGCTTGGCCATGGATCAAAGAGAACAAAGCTCAGCTCATCCAGGCCGGGTGGACCATGACCGCCTTGGTTGCTCGGTCGAAATTCCGCTGGCCCTGTGGCCGGTGGGGCCTTGCCTGGTTCCCGGTATGGAAGCGGGAGCAATTGCAGGTCACTATCAACGACCGTGGCTCTATCGTTTTTACATTCCGTTATTGCGGAAAAGCAGTCACCCAAACAGTAAAACTGTGAACTATTTAATTTATCAAGTAATTACAAGAAGATACGCTATGCAAGACTCGAATACCCCCCTTTCCCAATTTTGCCAACACCGCAGGAAAACTGCCCACCGGTTGTCAGCCTAGGGCATCCAGGGATTTTGACCGCCCCCGGCCCTACCATCTGTCTCTAATATGCGACACCATTAGACCGCATGTCGCACATTAGAGACACGAATACAGCGCCCGATGGTGATCATTGATAATCTTTCCCCGCCTAACCACACAACACCAGGGGACTACGGGGCAGCATCAACCAGCGGCCATGGCACCAACCATCAATCAATCCTTGACAACTGCCCAACTTCCCGGCAAAGATAAGAACGCAAACGCAAAAAACGTTTGCCGGGTTTAGTCGCCCGACCACCGGCGGACGCACCGCCACACCTTCCAGTTCGGCGGTTTTTTTTGTGCCTATCGTTCAGGCGTAGTGCGTTTGCACCATAGCTTGCTTTCTCTTTGGGGCGGCTATGTGGGAGGGGGCAACCCCTGCCGGTCCGGTGCCGGTCGACTAACCCACATAGTCCGTCCCTTTTTGCGTTTAGTCGCGCAACGAGGGGCTTAAAAACCCACGACACCGGAGAATAAGCATGAACCACGCCACCAGTCCCACCACCGGCACAGCAGCCAGCCAATCCGCCACCGCACCTAACCAAAACAACCAATCCCAGATCGTCACTACCGAACAGATATTTGCCGGGCTGGATCGTTACTGCTCACCAACAGGCGAACACCTTAAAGAACCCTACTTGCCATTGAACAAAATCAAGGGCCTCATTGACGTACTGTTAGCCGGGTTTGATGACGAATCAGGGAAAATCCTGTTTAAGGACGAAGCGTTGCTTTACACGCTTTTAGCCTTATCTGACCTAGCTGAAGAGGCGCGAAAACTACTCGACGGCTGGGAAGACAGTTCCTCTTATTGCCAAGTAGAACTCCGAAAGCGCCTCAATGCTTGCCACCTGATTGCATGCAACCATGAGTTATGGGGCTCGCTTGCCACCGGCAAGGAGGTGTGACCATGCAGCAAAGCCGCACATCCCGCTTCACTTTGATCAAGGGTAAGCGAAAACCCGCCGCCCAACCCGGCCCCTTTCCAGATAATCATCTGCAAAAACGCGATTCACACACACATTCCAATCCCTTGGTGCGCTACATGGTTACCGAGGCTAGGGAGCAGCTGCCACCCAAGCGGCGAAAACTGAACGACTACTCCTGTAACCGACTTGCCACAGTCTCGGCCCTAGCCGCGCTTAACTATCTCTGCACCCATCTCAATGAAACCAAAGACATGAGGGACCCTCGAGCTGTGGTGGCCCGCGACCTGGCTATGATTATCGCTCAATTGGAGGAAAGCCACGGTGGTGTGGCAAGGGAGCGGTGGCCCAATGATTGATTTCATCAATACCATAAGCCAGGCTCTTGGCGGCAAACAAAAACCTGGTGGCGGCTGGATGTGCCATTGCCCGGCACATGACGACCAGGAGCCGTCTTTGTCGGTCGATCTTGGAGAAAACGGCCAACTGCTGGTAAAGTGCATGGCTGGTTGTTCCCAGCAGGATGTCATCACCGCCTTGCGGATCCGCGACCTATGGCCGGGACCAACGCCGACGAAAACCACCAGAAAAAAACCAACAACCAGGACGCGCACCAAAGAGCAATGCACCAGAACTAGGCAGGATCCGGAAGCGGTGGCCATGGAGGCCGCCAGAAGGTGGGTGGCAGCCGGAACGGTCAACGAGGATCACCTCTACCTTGCAGGCAAGCACCTTTCCGGGCAGGGGCTCCGCCAGGCGGGCAACCTTCTGTTGGTGCCGATGTACAACCAGGCCGGGGAGGTCCGTGCCCTGCAAACGATCCGCCCGGACGGTAAGAAGCTGTTCATGAAGGGGGCCGCCATATCCGGCCTGTATTGCCCCTTGGGCGACATAACCACGGCAACCACCGTATGCTTGGCCGAAGGATGGGCAACGGGGGCAGCTATCCACGCCTCTACCAGGTATCCGGTGGCTGTGGCCTTCTCCGCCGTCAACCTGGGGCCGGTGGCCGGGATGGTCCGCACCGACAACCAGGGTGCACAAATCATCCTTTGCGCGGACGACGACCGAAGCGAGGACAAAGAAGGTAATCCAGGGATCGAGGCGGCTATGGCGGCGGCTGTTACCGTCGGGGGGCTAGTCGCGGTTCCAGGCATGGGAAAAAAAGCTGATTTTTGGGACCTGTGGCACGAGCAAGGCCAGGAGGCAATACAGCAGGCCATTGCAACGGCAAAACCAACAAGCGAGCAGCAGGTGGACCCACCCGTCAAGGAATCTTTGACAGTTGGCCAGGCAGCGCCAAAACCTGACGAAGACGACCCCGAAGGGATAATTCGCTACCTGGCGGGGTTATCAGCCATCGAATATGAGCAAAAACGCCGCGCGGTTGCCGAGGCCCTGGGGGTTCGGGCCGCCGCCCTTGACCGCGCCGTGAAGGAAGCGGGCAAGGGGCAGGACGGGGAGGACCTGCCCTTTGACGAGCCCAACCCATGGCCGGATCCGGTCGAACCCGGGCAACTACTGGACGATATTGCCGCCACCATTCAGCGGTTTATTGTCTGTTCGGACGATGTCGCCCGGGCCGTGGCGCTCTGGTCCGCCATGACCTGGTTCATGGATGTGGTGCAGATTGCCCCCCTGGCGGTCATCACCGCCCCGGAAAAACGGTGCGGCAAGTCGCAACTGCTCTTTCTCTTGGGGCGACTGTCGGCCCGGGCGATGACCGCTAGCAGTATCTCGTCGGCGGCGCTATACAGGGCCATCGATGCATGGAAACCCACCCTGCTTATCGACGAGGCGGACGCCTGCATGAAAGACAACGAGGAGCTGCGAGGTATCATCAACAGCGGCCACACTCGGGAATCGGCCTATGTCATCCGCACCGTGGGCGATAATTTCACCCCGACCAAGTTCAACACCTGGGGAGCAAAGGCCCTTGCCGGTATCGGTCACGTTGCTGACACCATTATGGACCGCGCCGTGGTCCTTGAGCTGCGCCGCAAGCTGCCCCACGAGACCGTGGACCGGCTCCGCTATGTAGAACCAGACCTGTTTACCGACCTGCGCTCAAAACTGGCCCGCATGGCCGAGGACCACGCCGACCAGATCCGCCAGGCCAGGCCGGACTTGCCAGCCTGCCTGAACGACCGAGCCCAGGACAATTGGGAACCTTTACTTGCCATTGCCATGGTCGCCGGGGGGCATTGGGTTGAGATCGGCACCAGGGCGGCAATAAAGCTTTCCGGAAACGAGAGCCCCACGCAGACTATCGGGGTAGAGCTACTGGCGGACATAAAAGAGGTGTTCGAAGAAAAGGAGGTGGACCGGATCAGCACAGCGGACCTTATACGGGCCTTGTGCACGGACGATGAAAAGGCATGGTCGACCTATAACCGGGGAAAAGAGATCACGCCCCGGCAAATATCCGGCAAGTTGAAGGGGTACGGCATCAGTAGCACCACCCTGCGCTTTCGCCATGCCGGGACTGCCAAAGGTTATGAAAGAAGACAATTCGACGAATCCTTTGCACGGTATATACCGACAGGCAAGGGTGATTTATCCGTAACAGCGTAACAATCACGAAAAAACATCATTTTAATAAGTAACACCTTCCGTAACGTTCCGGATAGTTACCGTAACATACAGGACAACGGGGACCGTTTCGGAAATGACGGGCATGTTACGTATAGAAAAATGTTACGGTAACGGCTACGGAAAAGGAAACACCTATCTATCAGCAATATCGCACTTGTTACGCTGTTACGGATAGAGCCCCCTGGTTACGAAAGGAGAGCACCACCTGGGAACAAACGGGGCGCTGGTACAGTGTAACGATATTGATTGACGGCGGACCTGGTCCGGATCACTATTGCCGGGCAGTCGCCCCCTGCTCTATGCCGAGCATAAACAGTTGACCCAAAAAACCAATACCGAAACCAACCAATGGCAAAAGAAACAAAGAAAAAAGACACAACAGAAGAAGACAAGCAGGCAACAGGAAATCATAGGTTAACCCATGCCCTTTCCCTTACAGAGAGCGCCAGATTGACACGCATGGAAGGCGTGAAAGCTAAGACAGGACGAACCGACCTTCCCCTCGAAAGCCGGAAACTGACCCAACAGGAAGCGGCCGCCTACTGTAGAGTATCGACAATGACCATTCACCGGTGGGTGAAAGCAGGTTTGAAAACCGTTCAGTATGGTGCGAGAAAACGCTTTTTGATAAATGACCTTAAGGAATACATGAAGAATAACCTCTCAAAATGATGCTTAAAAAAATTACCATAATAAAAACATGCAGTTAACATATTTTAGCGGTAAAAATGCAAACGTCGCATAACATACATTATGTTAACTTTTCATGTTTTATTTAATCATTTTAAATAGTTATCATATATAACGCTTTGTGGAGTTCGGAATTTCCACAATAATGGTGGTGTTCACCTTTCAAAAACACCCTATTTTTCAAGGTTGCTTCCCTATTTTCACAATAGGCACCTGGCCACTTGGCCCGCCGGCCTGGAAACGATAACCAAAAGAGCAAACACAGGTAACGTATGCAGCCTCACGGGATGGCCCTTGCTCTAAAAACGTCTCACTATCCGAGAAAAAATGAGACATACTGATCGTAAGTGCTATTCTGTGAGACATATACTTAAAAGTGCAATGCCATGCCAAGGATGAATCGCTTAAATCTTGGTGTCAAAATTCTTACATCTGCACAAACCGGGTATAAAACCGGGTATTTTGGGGTCTTTGTCAGAGTTGCAGAAAACAAGAAGGGGTTGACTGGTTAAAAATTCTGCCATACCAAGTAATTGCTCAGATTATTTGAATATGGTGAATTTAAACTATGTCCAGTCACCCCTCAT
>JBFWLN010000010.1:0-109846 GCA_050252135.1 Desulfobulbus sp. | reverse complement strand
GAATGAGGGGTGACTGGACATAGTTTAAATTCACCATATTCAAATAATCTGAGCAATTACTTGGTATGGCAGAATTTTTAACCAGTCAACCCCTTCTTGTTTTCTGCAACTCTGACAAAGACCCAGAAATGGAGTTTTCCCCGGCACGAAAGCATACAGAAAGTATGCCGAATGTTGGAAAACTCGCTGCGACACAGTTGGTCAAAGTTGTTACGACGCCATCAAGCCTGACAAGGACAGCTTATCCCTGCATACACTGCTCTAAAAATGCTTGCCGAAAGCACGACAATATAGAAAAGTTTTATTGTCGTATTTCTTGGGAGGCCGGACTTTTGTCCGGTCTCCCCTTGTTTTCCGCTTCACAAACATTTTGAACTTCGTTCCCCCCTCGTGAGAAGAAACCTTTCCGGGTATGATTCGGTTGTTGCCCTCAAACTCAGCTGTGGCAGAGAATCGAGGGCAGCTGCTCTTTTTTTGTGTTTCCAAACCTTGAGTAGTTTATAGTGCTTCGCAAAAGTGGGAGTTTCTCGTCGAGTCGACATTGCCAGCGGCATCTCACACCTTTCGGTTGTCCAACGGACATTTGAGCTCGAACGCATGCACTGGAGGAAATCATGCAGCGGATTATTTTAGTGTTTTTTTTGATGGTTATTTGCATACAAGGCCGTGAGGCCCTTGCCGATGCATCAAAATCGTCTGTAGACCTCACCCAGATTAAAATCCTTGATCTGAAAACCGCTCAACAAGTCGCCATTTCCGGTAACCCTAATATGGCCGCAGCCCAGGCTAGGATCGAACAGGCCAGGGCCAGAGTCCGTCAGGCCGCTGCCGCCTGGTGGCCAAGTCTAGATCTCAATGCAGCCGGTGCCCGACGGCGCCTCGCAGACACGCAATACCAATACAACAACCTCCTCGCGAACAAATTGTATGGTGGCAGCACGGATCAGACCGTCGAAAACTACAGTGCCGGTCTCCAGGCCACCTGGGTAATGTTCGATGGCTTTTATCGTACCTTCAAGGAACAGCAAGCCGCCTACGACGAAAAATCCAATGCGGCAGCCATGGTCAACAGCCAGCGGTTATTGGTCAACTCCGTGGCTGAGGCCTTTTTCAATGCCCAGTTGGCGCAAACTTACATCGACATCGCCCGAGCAGATGAAACATTCTATAATCGCCAACTCGAAGATGCACAAAACCGGTACAATGTTGGTGCCGGTGCCTGGGGTGATATCCTCAACATAAAGGTTCAGGTCAACTCCGCAAAAACCAGTCTCATTCGCTCCCAACGGGAGTTTGAGGCCGCCCGATACGGACTGGCGGACCTTATGGGTTTGAATGACGCCACCCTTCCCGCTCATCTTCGCCTTGAGTCCTTGGACAAAGAATCTCCAATCACCACCAACAAGGAAAAGACGGAAACCCTGATCCAGGAAGCCCTAGCAGCGCGGCCGGATATCCGCCAGCAGGAAATGATAATCAAACAGACTGATGCTGCTCAGGGAATGGCCAAGGCTCCACTGTATCCAAAGGTACAGCTAGCCGGGGCTTTGGAAGGCGACCGGGAGGGCGACATAGGCCTTAGTGACGAGGATTTCGGCCACACGGTGGGCATTAACATGAGCTGGAACCTTTACGCTGGCGGTGCGGATAAAGCGCGCATGATCGAAAGCGAGCAGGCCAAGCGGGAGGCGGTGTACACGTTGGCTGGTCTGCGGAATTCCGTTGTCGCCGAAATCCGCCAGTATCTGGCCTTACTGGCTGCGGCCAAAGAACAAGTCCGGTTGCAGCGGGAGACCGTGAAACTGGTGCAAGAAAACCGGGATTTAGCGAAAAATGAATACGAGGCCGGTGAAGCATCCCTCGTCAGGCTTAATGAAGCACAGCGAGATCTGACAACCACCTATGGCCGATTGGCACAGGCGCTGGTCTCTTACAAACTGCAAAATCAGCGTTTGCTGGCGGCAACCGGACGGAATTTGACTGGACTGAATTTACCGAAACAATAATGAAGGGGATTGGAAGAACTACTTTGGTGGTTCCGGAATCGGCCATTGATGTTAACGGCCATGTCAATAATGTGCAGTACGTGCAATGGATGCAGGATGCGGCCATGGCCCACTCGGCGACATTGGGCTGGCCCACGGAGCGTTTTTTATCGCTAGGTAAAACATGGATCATTCGCTCGCATAGTATCGAGTATTTTCACTCGGCCTATGCGGGTGACCGCATTGATGTGCTGACATGGGTCGCCAATTTTCACAAAATACGCTCCCTCCGAAAATATAAATTTATCCGCCCAGCAGACGGCATTGTTATCGCCGCCGCAGAAACCGTTTTCATCTTCTGTGATCTGGAGTCGGGAAAACCGATGTCCATTCCCCCTGAAGTGCAGCATGCCTATTCAATCATTCTCCCGGAGGACGAACCTTGAGGTGCTCTATTCTGGTGGAAGAAAGGGTCTATTCTTGCTTGGTCATGGCTGGGCACCCTGCCCCATCCACTTTTTTTAATCTGCCGTCAACCGCGCGAAGGTCTCCTCGGTGATATCCGGCGACATAAAGTTGCTAAATCGGACAACGCCGTGTTTGTCGGCAACAATGATGGTCGGCACCCCGACCAGCTTATACTGTTCCGTCACCTTGCCTGTTCCGTCAAAATAAGCCGGATATCGCATGCCTGTTTTGCGGACAAAGGCCTGGGCCCGCTCCACCGAATCGTTGTACCCCACATTCACTGCCAGGAACTCCATGCCACGGCTGCGATACTTCTCGGCAAGCTGATTAATCTTCGGCACCTCGGCACGACAACTCGGGCACCAGGAGGCCCAAAAAACGAGAAGCACCGGTTTGGTACCGATACTCTGCGCAAGATCAATCGGTTTGCCGTCAAGATCCATCCCCTTGAAAGGGATCAGTTGTTGCCCCTCCTGGACCGCTAAAAGGGTGACGGGAAGCATTAAAAGACAAAAAATCAGTAGTAGGGTCTTCAGTGGAGCGTGTTTCATGCCTGTTCTCGGTATGAATGGTTTGATAGCGTCGTAAAAACTTTGAGGACAACGTGTCGCACTTCGTAACAATTCGTTTTTACGATACACTTGTTTTCGTTTGTTAACTTTTGATGGACTCGTAACTTAGCCATCACACTCTGAAAGATGGCTAAGTTAAAACACAGAGATACAAGGAGTAGCATTTTTCCAGGCGCAAAGGCATACATAAGGTATGTCGAGTGTCGGAAAAAACGTTGCGACGCTGTAGACCGAAATTTTTACGACGCCATCAACTTTTTACGAAAGAATTAGGATATTCAAACGATCAAAGAGAAAAAAGTTAGAAAAAGAGGCTTCCAGCCTTGATAAAAAAATATTCGGACAAACCAAGCATGACCAAACCCATACCTTTTTTAATCTTCACCATCCAAGCCCCTGATCGGGGTATAGAGGCAAGAAAACTGGAAAAAGTCCCGACACCCAGAAGTAAGGCGCCCATCCCCAAAGAAAAGGCGAATAGAAGCAATCCCCCCGCAATCAAACTGTGAGTGGAGGCAGTATAGGCAAGGAGCGTCCCCAAAACCGGAGTTGTGCAAGGGCCAGCAACAAGGGCGGAGGATATACCGGCAAGAAAAATGCCCCCCAGACCAAGGCGCTGTGCACCCAAACGACCAGCGTAGGATGGCAACTGAATCACATCCAACATGCCAAGTCCAAAAAGTAAAATAATATTCCCCACCACCAGGAAGGTCCACGGACTGCTGTTGATCGTCCCAAAAAAACGGCCAGTTGCCGCGGCAAAAACACCAAGCGCGGCATAGGTCAGAGCCATACCGATCACGTAGGTCAGAGATAGTCCGAATCCACGCCACCTGGAACCGCCGATATTGGCATGGCCGATAACACCGGCGGTGATGGGAATCATCGGATAGACACAGGGGGTTAAGCTGGCCAACATACCACCGATAAAGGCAATAACCACCGAGACAATCAACGAGGACTGCAGGTAGGTATCAAACTGGCTGAGCAGGAACTCCATCAATACACCCACTAACAGTTGAGATTGTTTCTCAACAAGAATAATCAGTGCGACCTCAATGTAAAGAAAAAATCCAGGTTTTAGCCCGGATTTCTCATCCGTACAAGCTGTGCAGCATCATGGTTCTTGGCAAGGAATTATAGGAGGCTATATTCCTTGATGGGCTCGCAACAAGTCGATCATACTCAGTAAAAATAATTGATTCCCCCCTATGATCAATTACCATTTCAGAAATGGACCCGGCATAAATATTCTCTATTCCTGCCCGATCAGTGCCGCACCAATGGCATTGCCCACCTCGCAATATTGGGGAAAGCTTACGGTTGTCGCCAGGCGCTGGGCAACCCCCGGAAGAAAACTGCGGGCAGCGGCACCGATCCCAATCAGCGGGAGCTTGAGTCGAAACTGCACCGAGAAAAGGTCGTTGTCACGGCGGTTAAGAAAAGGAACGCTCTGGTCTCCCTGCCAAACAGCGCGTCCAAGGTAGGTCAGCAGGATGGTTTCAATGGCATCCTCAGTCACCGAAACCACCTGCCGGCAAAATCGATCAACGCTCATGCCAAGCTCACCCGCCAGAATCTTAGCACCGGCAAGACTGGCGGCTGCATTGCCGATGTCCAGACGCCCCAAGGCATGCAGAGCATCGGTGGGGGTAAAACCCACCAGAACAAGTTGCTGCAGAAACATCAACCGCTCCAACCGTTTTTCCAAGACGACACCGCCAATCCCGGTTTGCCGATCAATGAGGCTGGGCGAACTGGGGCCATTTTGCGCCAAAAAGCTGAGGATGGGATCGGTCGCAATTATCTCCGGATCAAGCCCTTCAACGGGAACCACCAGTTGCTCATCCAAGCCGCTTTTCAGCCAGGTCTGAGGATCAGGCAGGCCCTGGGTCATGGCCAGAGGTTGGACCCGAGAGTTTTTTAGCTGGAGACGACCATCGGATTGACAGACGAGATGGCTGTCTCCTCCAGCGCCGGAGGTATACATGTCAACCGCTTCCACATGGGTGCGCCACTGCCCAATCACACAGCCCTCTTTATTCAACAGCGGCTTGCCGTCTTTAATGAGGCAGACATCGGTGGTGGTACCGCCAACATCAACGACCAGGGCGGTACCATCGTTTTCACCGGCACCGAATCGAGCGGTGGCAGCTGGACCACTGGCCATAGTCACCGCGGCCTGGTCGGCAATTTTATCCAAGGATTCGCCCTTACCATTGCCGCAGATAATCGTCACCGGACACTCCAGGCCCACGCTGACCATGGATCGCTGAATGGAGGCCAGGAAATCGACCATCAACGGCATCAGTTTGGCATGCAGGCAGGCCGTGGCCGATCGCTCCAACATGCCAGGATGCCCGGAAACCAAGTGAGAGCAAAACACCGGCTTGTTGGCATCGATCATGTGGATAGCTTCTTTAGCGACCAACTCATGGGTAGGATTTTTAATCGACATCGCCGCGCAAACGGCATAGCTATCAACCTCTTTAGCCAATCCCGGGATGGTATCGATCAGGGTTTCAATATCCAGCGGTTCGTCTTCTTCGCCGGTGATGGAGTGACCACCCTTAATAAAAATATTGGCGACTATGGGCAGTTTGAAATGGCGCACATAGCCAAGGACAAACAAACCGACCCTGGCCCCCCGGCCTTCAACCACCGCATTGGTGGCCAAGGTGGTGGACACGGAAAGTCTCTTCACCTCGGTCGGCTTGACCGACTGCCGCAGCAGCCCCGCAAGCGCCTTGCCCACACCCAGGCTGAGGTCATGGTGGGTGGTTCTTTCTTTATGCCAGGCAATAACATTGCCCGTATCAATATCCATCAGGACGGCATCAGTATAGGTGCCGCCCGTATCTATGCCGATGCTATAGGCAGTCATAGGGCTCACAAATAAAATACATTGAAATGGTGATGGCGTCGTAAAATCTTCGATCGACTGCGTCACAGCGTTTATTTCTGTGTTTTAACCTAGCCATCTCTCAAAATGTGATGGCCTTTTTACGAGTCCATCTATGGTATAAATACGCAAAAAACGAAAACGAAGAATCATGGGGCATCAGAGATGTTGACATGAGATAATATTTCGTTTTTTCGTTTTGTTGAACATAGACTGAAAAATACAAGGCCTCAGTGGCAATACTGTTCCGCCGAAATGTTGATGGATAACACCGGCTCTAGTGAAAAGCAAGCAGGGATCAGAGGAATCGCCCCAAGGGTGCCAGGAGCCTTTCGCAAAACCGTTCAAACCACCCTCGACTGTCGTATTCTTTGAGATCAATCCTCCGCGATTTGCCCAACTCCTCATTAAAGAGCGTATCTATCTGCCGGCCAAAGGGTCGGCTGGCGATTATAACATTGATTTCAAAATTGCGGTGAAAACTGCGAAAATCAAGGTTTGCCGATCCCAACGTGACCCAGCGACAATCCACCGACATCACCTTGGCATGAAGAATGGTTCCCTGCCGCTCATAGATTTCAACCCCGGCTTCTAAAAGCGGTTTCAGATAAGCGCGGCCAACAATTTTTACCACCGGCACATCACTAATCGAAGGCAAAATAATCTGAATCCATACCCCTCGACGTACCGCCCGCAACAAGGAACGGACCACCCGCGGTCCAGGCACAAAATACGGAGTGATAATCTGAATGTGTTTTTCCGCACCGGACATGGCGATCCGGAAGGCATTGCGAATGAGCGGTCTATTTTTATGGGGCCGACCGTTGACAATCACCACGTCGGCATCACCTTGCTTTGCTTCCCTCTTACAACTGCTCATCATCAGCGTTTGCCCGCCCAATCTGACCCATGTGACCTCGAATATCTGCTGCAGTTCGCCTACCGCCGGACCATCAAGCCGAATACCAACATCGCGCCATCGGGCATAGCTATCCCCGTATCCCGAATATTCATCCCCCACATTGAGTCCGCCAAGGAAGGCTATTTGTCCGTCTATCAGGACAAGCTTGCGGTGATCACGGATATCCAATAAGTGGATTCCGGCAAAGGAGGGGGGGTTGAAGGGGAGACATTGTACTCCGGCTCGCCGAAGGTCCGCCCAATAGGATTCCGGGGTATCAAAACAACCAAGGGCATCATAGACGATAGCGACAAAAACGCCACGGGCAGCGGCCTCCTTGACCGTGGTAGAAAGGATCCTGCCCGTGGTATCAGCTCTAATAGTATAAAATTCTATACAAACATGGGAAACAGCACTGTCGATTGCCGCAAAGAGGGCTGGAAAAAAATCGCCTCCGTGTGGCAACAGCTTGACCCAGTTTCCGGGAAAGTGAATGATATCGCTCCGCAGCCTTATCCGGTCAAGTAACCTTGCAAGGCGCAAACGAGCCTGAGATTTATGGAAGAATTGCATATTTCCAGACGCAAAGGCATACAGAAGGTCTGTCGAGTATCGGGAAAAACCTGGCACAACCGATTTTTTGTTTTTTATGCAAAACGGGTGGGGGAAATGGGTTTTTTTTGAAGATTGAGCTTGCCGGTGAGCAGGAAGGAGAATGACGGAGTGATATTTGCCATAGCCTCTGGCGTTGCGTTTAGCGGCCTGCATGATGGAGTTGAGGCTTTCGACAAACCCGTTCCTGGATTTCATCCAGTTGCAGTTGAAGAATATCTGGTAGACGACTGAACCGTATGGGCTGCTATGCGCCAGGCCCCTTCCGCGGCAAACATTGTCCACCGCGTCGCTGATGGGCATGATTGAGATTATGGCACGATCATAAGATCCTTATACTCTTTGTGGCGTTCCATAAAGACCGCGACATAGGAGCAAAGGGGGGTAACTTTTTTGCCCTGTTGGCGAGCATCGTCCAGAGCAAAACGAGTAAGAATGGCTGCGAGATTTCGCCCACGGAGCTCCGGGGGAACATAGGTGTGGGGAAAAACTAAAACACCCGGTCCTTGTGTTTTGTATTCAAGGAACGCGGTCTTCCCGTCAATGATGCACTCAAAACGTTGCATCAACTCGTTTTTTTGGGGTATAATGTCCATTTTCCCTCCACAGAATTCCTTTGGACATTAAGTTCTGTGAATGATATCAGCATTGATCAATGATTTGAGCATGATGCCTTTTTCACCATCTGTCCAGCAAAATTTCTCACCACAGAGGAGAGGTCTTAAGTTTGATTTGGCAACTCCTGGTGCAGTGGATGCGGATCGATGGGGGACCGGATATCTCTGTTTGTCCAGGATAGAAAATAAGAAAGGCGATCAAAATGATCGATACCCAAGCGACCCTCCCATCAAAAGCTTCACGTTGTCCTTTGCCCCACGCCTGGAGTTTCTAGCAGTCTTTGCAGGAAACTCCAACGCCAAACAGCAGCAAACAACAGGCAGACACAAAAAAAAAGCTGGCCATTGGGTCCAGGGAATGCTGCAATCTCGCTTTTGGGAATTATTCGCAAAACGTTTTATGCAACCACAAAATAATGATTGTTATTTTGTCAAAAACAGGCCATATCGAACCGTTTTGACGGGAAGGACATTTTACCGAGCCCCGTTTTCCTGCCTCTATTCATCACTGCACATTTGCCGCGCTATTTTCAATCTGGGACGCAATGCTTCAAACCTTATCAGATAGACTTTTTGTCCACATCCATCTCTTTAAAAATCTCATCCGTAATCCGAAATTCTGGATCGTTGTTTGCACTGATATTCTCCTGCTCGCAATAGCGCATTGCCTTGCCTATGAAGTACGTTTTGATTTTGATATACCTCAACCCTATTTTCAGCGGCTGATAAACTTGCTGCCTCTTATTCTTTTGATCAAGATTCCTTCTTTTTATTTATTTGGTCTATATCGCGGGATGTGGAGATACACAAGCTTTCACGATGTTATCAACATACTCACAGCCACACTTTTCTCTTCGTCAATATTGACCATACTCCTTCTATTCGGCAATAGATTTTTTGGCTTCTCTCGATCGGTTTTTATCTTGGATTGCCTTTTTACACTTTTCTTAATAACGCTGCATCGCGTGCTCATCCGTTACCTTTACTTAAAATATAATCCTTCAGATCGCCTGATACCCAAAAAAACTTTTCGTGAAAAAAAGCGCCTCCTTCTCTTAGGTTGTGGTGATGCCGCAGAAAGGGTTCTGAGAGAGCTACAGGAGAATCATTCATTACCGTATGTTGCTGTAGGATTGCTTGATGATGATCCTCAAAAAACAGGATTAAAGCTTCACGGTATTCCTGTTATAGGTTTGCCGGTTGATTTGGAAGAACACATCCGTCGAACTAAAGCGCAGGAAATACTTATTGCCACTGTAGCCGCCGACAAGACCAGAATGCGAAGTCTAGTTTCACTTTGCCAACAGACACAACTTCCTTACAAAATTTTGCCTAATATGGGCGAGCTCATTAATGGCAAGGTTTCTATTACCACCATCCGTGATATATCCTATAAAGATCTTCTCGGCCGGGAAGAAGTACATCTCGAACAAGATAAAATAGGTTCGTACCTCATCGGCAAAACGGTATTAATAACAGGTGCAGGCGGATCAATTGGATCAGAACTTTGCCGACAGATTTTGCGTTTCCCGCCAAAATTAATCATTCTTTTTGACGCAGGTGAAGAGAATCTCTACAATGTGCAAATGGAATTGCGCCATAATCATGCCGATATCAAAACCGTTGCTATTCTCGGTAAAGTTCAAGATATTCGGCTGCTGAAAATGGTCTTCAAAAAGTACAAACCAGAGGTAATTTTCCATACAGCTGCTTACAAACATGTACCTCTGGTAGAAAGAAATCCGTGGCAGGCAGTTTACAATAATATCTTTGCCACACAGCTTCTTATGGAAGCAGCTATCGTTTTCAACGTAGCTCGCTTTGTTTTGGTATCTACCGACAAGGCGGTCCGGCCAACCAATGTTATGGGCGCTTCAAAACGGGTGACTGAACTCCTCATGTTAGCCTACAGCAATTTATGCTGGGATGGTTCACTCAGCCCCCCTTGGCAACAACTGCAGGACCTCCCCCATACAGAGTTAACGCTTCCCCCCCCCCAGCGCAATCATGGGACTCGTTTTATGGGGGTCCGCTTCGGCAATGTCCTGGGCAGTTCCGGTTCAGTTATTCCTTTGTTCAAACGCCAAATCGAAAAAGGCGGCCCGATAACCATCACCCATCCAGAGGTAACGCGTTACTTCATGTCGGCTGAAGAGGCCGCCCAGTTGATTCTGCAGACCGGATCGATGGGTGAGGGTGGCGAAATCTTCCTCCTCAAAATGGGAGATCCGATCAAAATAGACCAGATGGCACGAGAGTTGATAACGTTGACCGGACGCGAACCCGGTATCGATATCGAAATTCGCTATATTGGCCTTCGACCAGGTGAGAAACTCTACGAAGAACTAATCACTCAAGGTGAAGGTATTGCCAACACCCATCATGAAAAAATTATGGTTTTAAAAGCGGAAAAAATGATCGCATGCCAACCCATTCAAAAACGGCTGGAACTTCTGGCTATTTACGCGAAAGAGCTTGACAGTGCGGGGATTAAAAAAACGTTAAAAGAGATTGTTCCTGAATATATGCCGGATTATAGTGCGTAAATTTTACATTGATCCCGTTACTGGCTTACAACATTTAATCAATTAATCTAGCGGCATCTGATGTTCTCCCTGGAATTTCGCGATGTTTAATCTCTGCGACATGGTTCAGCAGGAAGAATAGCCCACAGCCGAACATCCCGCCTAACGATGAATCTCACACTACAAGACCTTGCTTGCAGTCAACAGATTTCGGCTTAAAATATCGCCCTTAAAAAACCATATTAGAGACAATGCAACCAATCTTTCGTTGATTCTCATTTTGACAGACTCGCAAAAGGGCGGAAATCGAAAAACCTTGAACCAGAAAATGCCCCTGTGTCTTCGCTCCTCATTGCGACTTTGCAGTCGCCCAAATAAAATTAGGTTTTCACCTTATGCAACAATACGCCATCTCACCCAAAGAAATGTTATCTAGCCTCTGGCTTCATCGGCATATAATCATGCAAATGAGTAAGCGTGATGCCTTTGGTCGATACCGTGGCTCACTTATAGGGTTGGCTTGGTCCTTTTTCAACCCACTCCTTATGCTCATTGTATATACTTTTGTATTTTCGGTTGTCTTTAAATCACGATGGGGCGTTGATCCCAACGAGAGTAGAACTGATTTTGCGTTAATTCTCTTTGTAGGACTTACGATACATACGCTCTTCGCAGATTGTATTAATCGGGCCCCCTTATTGATCACCTCAAATGTCAATTATGTTAAAAAAGTAATTTTCCCCCTGGAAATTTTACCGTGGGTGACACTAGGATCATCAATTTTCCAGGCTTTAATCAACTTATTAGTCCTGCTCATAGCACAATTATTTCTCAACCATTACTTCCCATGGACAATCATATTTTTCCCTATTGTCCTTATCCCTCTCGTTTTTGTGACCATGGGCTTTTCCTGGTTTTTATCTTCAATTGGGGTCTACTTACGAGATGTCAGTCAAGTCACAGGGATTTTCACTACAGTTCTCCTGTTTATGTCAGGTGTTTTTTTCCCAATAACATCCTTGCCCGAACAATATCAATGGTGGTTACAACTGAACCCCCTTGCGGCGCTGATTAATTGCTTTAGAGATATCCTCATTTTTGGCCAGCTACCTCATTTCCTTTCCTGGTCATTATTAACAGGGACGGGAGCCATGATTGCGTGGGCTGGTTTTGCCTGGTTTCAAAAAACACGCAAGGGGTTTGCAGATGTCATCTGAATTAGTCATCAATGTTCAAAATATCGCCAAATGTTACCAAATATACGACAAACCAGCTGACCGCCTCAAACAATTTCTCTTCCCTCGCGTGCAGCGATGGTTGAAGCGGCCAACGAATATTTATTATCATGATTTCTGGGCATTACAGAATATTAATCTTGAAATTTACAAGAGAGATATTGTCGGCATTATTGGAAGGAACGGAAGCGGCAAATCGACTTTACTTCAATTGATCTGTGGAACACTAAATCAAACCACTGGATCTATTAGCACAAAAGGAAAAATCGCAGCACTTCTTGAATTAGGATCAGGGTTTAACCCCGACTTTACCGGCAGAGAAAATGTTATTCTCAGTGCGACTCTCCATGGATTAACAGAGAAAGAGATAGCAGAAAGAATTGACCAAATAATATCCTTTGCAGACATTGGCGAGTTCATAGATCAGCCTGTAAAAATTTATTCAAGCGGCATGTTTGTTCGACTGGCATTTGCAGTTATCGCCCACGTCGATGCTGATATTTTAATTATAGATGAAGCCCTAGCCGTAGGAGATGCGTATTTCGTTCAAAAATGCATGCGTTTTCTCCGCTCTTTCAATGAAACAGGTACTCTTTTATTTGTTAGCCATGATATAAACGCCGTACTTGGTCTCTGCACAAAGGCATTGCTTCTCGATGGAGGACAAGTAAAACGAATCGGTATTCCTAAAGATGTTTCAGAATATTATTTAGCCATGCTGCATGGAGAACATCTAAAATCATCTCCGCACCATGCAAACCCTAAAGACGACGCCTCGCAAGAGGCGGAGCAAATAGATGAGGTTCGGTCCGCACCTGATTTGCAATCGTCGAATAATGATTTCGGCACCGGAGCCGCCCGCATTCTTTCGGTTTCCTTAAGCGGTGACCACGGCCAGGCTTTACCTTTTGTTGCGGGTGGTGAAACGGTTTGCATGGACATTAAATGTCATGCTCTTGACAACTTTGCCGAACCATTGGTCGGTTTTCTAGTCCGAGACCGCCTCGGCCAAGTTGTTTTCGGTGCAAATTCAGCGAATACCTTGACAAGCCCCACCAATCTTGCCAAAGGACAAAGGATTCTTGCTCGCTTCACCTTTGTCATGCCACGCCTACAGCAGGGGGAGTACTCTGTGTCCGCTGCTATTGGCCAAGGAAATCTTGAAGAGCACATTCATCATCAATGGCGACACGATGCTTTAATCATAAATTGTGTCCCATCGGAACAATGTTTCGGCATGATGGGGGCGGAGATTACAAATATTTCTTTTTCTACTATATCATGATGGATTATGGATTCATAAAAAAAGCCCTCATGGATAGGATAGAGCGTGCAATATGAAACCTGCTGGGCTTCCCCCCCTCATTGAATCACACGAGCTCATTGAGAGAATTGGCAGTGAATGCCGTATCAGCTCAACCTTAAGTATTTGGCGGAGAGGGCCGATGAATACGGCCAATCCTCTCATTCGCCTCAGTGACCATGTCGTCATCTTTGATTATGTGCGTCTCGTTGTTGGTGATCCGTCTGAAGCTCCTTGTGTTGGCATCACCATTGGAGAACGAGTCATGATAAACTCCGGCAGTTTTCTTTCCGGAGAAGGCGGTTTGGTCATAGAAAACGAGGTGCTCATAGGGCCGCATGTCAAAATTCTATCTGCAGGCCATCAAATCGACGATGGTGTTGAGAGTGTTTACCGCAACCCTCTCAGCTATGCCCCGGTCCGTATTTGCCATGGGGCATGGATTGGGGCAGGGGCAACAGTAACTCAGGGCTGCACAATCGGCCGTGGTGCCGTAGTTGCCGCCGGTGCCGTGGTGACGAAAGATGTGCCACCTCTCGCCATCGTCACCGGAGTTCCGGCTGAAATTCAACGATTCCGAAAAATTAATGACTAACTCTCCCTATCTCTACGATTTCGATCCGGAAGGTGACAGTACAGCTGCACGAGTAACCCGCGCTGTCGGCTCAGAAAAATTTGTTCTTGAACTTGGTTGTGCGTATGGCGTTATGACCACCGTGCTCAAGAACCTTTATAATTGTCGTGTGTATGGGGTGGAATTCGACGCATCGAGTGCGGAACATGCCCGCCCTTATTGCGAAGACCTGGCTATCATCGATATCGATACGGTTGATTGGCAGGATCTTTTAGGTGAACGGCGCTTTGACGTCATTATGGCGGCAGATGTACTTGAACATCTGAAAGATCCAGAAAGGTGTTTGCTAAAGCTCCGGAACTTTTTGACTGAAGATGGCTACTGGGTCATTTCCCTCCCCAACGTTTGCCACAATGGGGTGATAGCGGAACTTCTCAATGAAGATTTCCGGTATCGGACTACAGGACTCCTGGATTCAACACACCTAAAATTCTGGGGAGCAAAGGGCATTGCCAGAGCACTGACTGAATGTAAGTATGGCATTTCCCAAATCGAAACCACTCGCATGGATCCTGCCCTCTCTGAATTTGCAGAAACCTGGAATGCACTTCCTTCGAGCCTGACTCAGGTTCTGCAAACACGTCCTGATGGGGATGTTTACCAGTATATCGTCAAGGCCCATCCCATTGAAAGTGGCCAAACCACCGAATTGGATTGGCCCCCAGCCGTAGAATTGTTCCATTTAGTCTACGAAAACCCACTCGCGGCACAAGAAGTAGCTGCTGCGATTGCGGCACGAAATGAGGCTGAGAAAGAACGCGATTCAGCCATCGCGGAACGGAATTCGGCCATTGCGCAAAAAAAGGAGGCTGAGGAGCAACGAAATTTGGCCATTGCGCAAAAAAATTACGCCATCTCCGAGCGTGATAACGCCATAGCCCTGCAAAATAACGCTCTCAAAACTCAAAACCAAGCTGTCGAACAACGTGATATCGCCTTAATGGCACGGGACGAGTCGCGTGCCACATATAATCACCTGCTCCAGAGTTGGTCTTGGCGAATTACTCGTCCTTTGCGTTTTTTTGCCCGGTTGATTCGGCACGGATTAACTCCTGACGACCGGCAAAAAATTCTTACTCTTCTGAAACGCATCTATCATCGCCTGCCGATACCACTCGCGCTTAGGCGGCGACTCAGCCTCGTATTGCGCCGACCTCTCAAGCAGATTGAGCGATCAATACAGTGTGGGAGTGCTCAAAACGAAACATTTATCGCTCCAAGTGAAAGACCGCAGCAAGCCCAGGATGACCAGCCTGATTATCTTTTTTGGGGCGTCATCGATTGGCATTTCCGCCATCAACGACCGCAACAATTGGCCCTCGTCCTCGCCCAACAAAATCGCCGCGTTTTCTATATCTCACCAGAACTCATTGATGATGACCGTCCCGGGTTTTGTATGGAACGCCTTGATGAGTCGGGAAGGATCTACCAAATCCGGCTTTTTGCCAGCAGTGCGCCTTCGATCTACGCGGCGGCGGCCGGAACGGAAACAATAGCACGACTGCGCCTCAGCATTGGCGAACTCCTTGCCTGGACCGACAGCACCCAAATAGTTTCATTGGTCCAGCACCCGTTCTGGTTCAAGATTGCCAACGTGATCCCCAACAGCCGGCTCGTCTACGACTGTATGGATCATCATGAGGGCTTTGGCAATAACTGTGAATCCCTTTTACTCCAGGAGCAATCGCTCTTGGGAGCCGCAGACCTGACCATCACCACCTCCTCATGGCTCGATGAAGCTGTAAAGCCTCAGGCCCGATTTCGTTCACTTATCCGCAACGCCTGCGAATTCGACCATTTTGCAACAAAGCCGACGCAGGTTTATCAGGACCCACAGGGACGTCCGGTCATTGGCTATTATGGGGCTATCGCCGATTGGTTTGACCTCGACCTTCTTGAGGCTGTGGCCCAACGGCATCCGCAATGCTCAATATTGCTGATTGGGGCAGATACCGTGCACGCCCAAAAACGGCTTCGTCACTTCCCCAACGTCACCTTCACCGGCGAAGTCCCGTACCAACAGTTGCCTTTCTACCTCCACGGTTTTACGATTTGCTTGCTTCCCTTCAAAGTCATCCCTTTAACCCTTGCAACCAACCCTGTTAAAGCCTACGAATATCTCAGCGCCGGCAAACCAGTGGTCACCATGAACCTGCCAGAAATGGCCCAGTTTGGTGATCTTGTGTATCAGGCCACAACCCAGGATCAATTTGTCGATACCGTCCAAAAGCTTATCGAACAACCCGAATCGTCCGATCTGCCTGGACGCCGCGCTGTCTTTGCCTCCGGGCAAACGTGGAGCCATCGTGGAACAGAACTGATTGCGGCCGTTGAAACCACCAACCGCAATCCTCGCGTGAGTGTCATTGTCGTCACCTACAACAATCTTGACCTCACTAAAGAATGCTTGAACAGTCTTGAGAGTGGCAGTGATTACGAACCAATGGAAATCATAGTGGTTGACAATGCCTCCAGTGATGACACACCAACATTCCTCAACCAATGGGTTACAGAGAAACAAGGGCGGAAGCTTATCCTCAATCAAGAGAATAAAGGATTTGCCGCAGCCAACAATCAAGGATTACTCGCTGCAGAAGGCGAATACCTGGTCTTACTCAACAATGACACCTATGTGACTCCTGGCTGGATCAAAACCTTATACCGACATCTGGAGCGGGATGCGACAATCGGCCTTATCGGGCCGGTGACCAACAATATTGGCAATGAAGCGAAAATTGACATCCATTATCAAAACATGTCTGAAATGCGGACGGCAGCAGCAGCGTACACCCGGAGGCACATCGGTCAGCTCTTCCCTTTGAGAACTGCGGCCTTTTTCTGTGTCATGCTGTCAAGAACGACCTACGAACTCGTTGGCCCCCTTGACGAGGCTTTCGGGAGAGGTTTTTTTGAAGACGACGATTATTGCCGCCGGGTCGAACAATGCGGCTTAAGCGTCATGTGTGCAGAAGATGTCTTTATTCACCATCATCTCTCAGCCTCTTTTAATCAATTGCGCCAACAGGAGAGACAACGTCTCTTCGAAGAAAACAAGAAAATTTATGAAGCAAAATGGGGCGAGTGGGTTCCCCACAATTATCGCGGCCACGACCAGATAGACGCCACAGACAGCACAAATGCCCCACCTTCTGCGTAAACCCTTTGCAGGGCAATAACTATGATGAAACAAGGCAAAGCACCACAAACGGGAACGAGCCTATGACCTATCGAGGCTATCGGATAGCGTTGCTCATCCCTTGTTACAACGAAGAGGCGACTGTTAGCACGGTTGTCAACGAGTTCCGTCGAGCCATGCCACAACTCGACATTTACGTCTTTGATAACAAATCCACCGATCAAACGATGACACAGGCAAGGGCGACTGGAGCCACAGTGGTCTCTGTTCCCCTCCGCGGCAAGGGGAATGTGGTTCGTCGCATGTTTGCCGATGTCGAGGCAGACATCTATGTCATGGTCGATGGCGATTCAACCTACGATGCAGTTTCACTCCCTGCCATGGTGGACAGATTGCTCGACGACCACCTTGACATGGTCGTTGGCTGCCGGACCACTGACGACAATGACGCAGACCATGCTGTCTATCGCCGCGGCCATCGCTGGGGGAACCGCTTGCTGACTTGGAGTGTAGTCCAATTGTTCGGTGGCTCATTTACGGATCTCCTCTCTGGTTACCGTGTCTTTTCTCGCCGATATGTCAAATCTTTTCCGGCTATTTCACATGGCTTTGAGATCGAGACCGAATTAACTGTCCATGCGCTCGAGCTGCGAATGCCCTACGGTGAAATCGACACCTCCTACGGCAGACGGCCTGAAGATTCGCACAGCAAACTCTCCACCTACCTGGACGGCTGGAGAATTCTTCGTACCATTGGCAAACTATTTATAAGTGAACGTCCTTTAGCTTTTTTTGGCCTTTGCGCCGCCCTTTTGGCAGCAACGGCCATGCTCTTATTCATTCCTCTGCTGGTCGAGTTTCTCCGCACAGGTTTGGTCCCCCGACTGCCAACTGCAGTTTTATCGGTGACGATGATGACGTGCGCACTTTTGTCGCTGGTCTGCGGTTTAATTCTCGACACCGTCACCCGTGGCCGCCAAGAAGCTAAACGATTTGTATACATGAAAACACCATCGTTTTTGCCCCGCAGGCATAGCTAGACATGTATGCTCTCCTTTTTCATTATCTACCCTCTCTACAGCTAGAGAGCGTGCAAAATGATTCCATCCTGTAACCTAAAACCAATATATTGTGTGCGGTATGCTGCGGTTCTCATTGCAGCATACGCCATCCTCCTCTTTGCTAAACGCGTGATTTTTCCCGATATTGCCTGCGACAGCATTAATTATCACGTCTTTCTCGGCAAGGCTGCTGTGGAAAATTTCCCCCATCTGTTTCAGAAGGCGGAATTCTACCCCTTAGGGATGCACAGTTTCAACCCAACCCTTGACACTGTCACCTATCTCCTTTCCCAGTTGTTCGGATACCGTCTTGGAACCGTGGGCTCACTCCTTGCATTCCTTGGATGCCTTATCCTCAGTGTACGAATTGCCTCCATCGTTATCGGCCAACGGCTCACCATAGCAACAGCTCTTCTCTTCGTGCCGGCACTCGTCGTCAATGAAGGCTTTTTCCAGCTCGCCACCTATTATACAGACAACATCTACGCTTTTCTGGTTCTGCTTTCCGTCTTCCTGGTTTTTTCTTTGGGAAAAGCATCATCTATCAGTGCATTATTCGCCCATACAACATTACTGGGGCTGCTCACGGGCCTGCTCTGCACCAAATTAACGAACATTATTTATGTGTTGCCCCTATTTTTCAGCACCCTTGCTGCCGGAATATCTGCTCTCAATAAATTGCATGTTTCCGCACCGTCCCGGACAGCACTTTCAGCCAGTTTTTTCTATATTCTGGCCTTGCTCCCTTTACCGGCACTGTACTGGCTTGATGCTTATCTCCAAACAGGAAACCCTCTATTCCCCTACTACAACGATATTTATCAATCCCCATATTATTCAACAGCTCGATGGGCCTTCAATTATGGACCAACCACCTGGATACAACGAGCATTCTACCCTTTATTTGCTATCGCCGACCCCAAACTACTCGGCGAGGTTAAAGATCTCTTCCCAGACTTAAAACTGATCATTGCCTGGATCTTTTTCCTCTGCCTCTTAATCGTGCTTTTTTTCCGCAAACAGCGATGGCAGTTGCAGGAAGCCTTCTTCATTGCCATGATCATATTTTCCTTCCTCCTCTGGCAAGGCTTGTTCGGTTATGTTCGCTATGCGATTGCTCTGGAATACCTGCTCGGACTAGGAATCATCCTTTTGGTGGTCAAAATCGGTGAGACCGGCTTCCCCGCCAAAGCAACGATCCTGCTTTATGGTCTCCTGGCCGCTGGACAATCAGTCTCAATCCTCTCGTTTAACAGCCATTATGACATTGCCTGGCGGCCAGCCGGGCTACCAACAACCGAAATCATCAAGGCATGGTCCGCCCCTACCTTCTTTGCCAGACAGACCAGCTACCCCGACGATATCGCATCAACCCTGCGGAATACGGAGATCGTCCTCCAATGCGTCAGCCCTTCGTCCGCCTACCCCGTCACCTTTCCTGAATTGCGGGATAAACCGATGCTGAACCTTTTTCTAGGGACCGTCTCCGCTATCCCCTTTACTGCTGCGTACGCACAACAACGTGATGGTGTTGCACTTGCAGCTCTCGACAAAACTAACAGCAACCGCTTAAACTTCGCCCTCATCGTTAACGATACCAACAAACCACTTAACCTTTTTGAAACATGCAAGAAAACACTTGCACAGATACACGATGAAGGCGGCAGCGTCCATGTGACCAACCACTTCGTGGTGGATAATTTTGTGGGTGACACGAGGCAGCAATTGCAACTATTAACAGGCGAGTACACCCCTGCACCTCGCCCTCTTCCTTAGGTCTTTCGGAGTTTATTTATGCCCCGCACCATTCTCTGCAGTATTGGAACCCGTCCAGAGGCCATCAAAATGGCCCCTGTCATCAAGGCATTGCAGCAAGAACCATGGGCACGAGTCCGGGTCCTTGCAACGGCTCAACATCGTCACCTGCTCGATCAGGTCCTCCAGTTCTTTGGGATTACCCCGGACATCGATTTGAACATCATGCGTCCCAACCAGTCGCTGAGCGAATTAACATCCCGGCTCCTTCATGAACTTGATGGAGTGCTACAGAGCGAACAGCCCGATGTGGTCCTTGCCCAGGGAGACACGACCACGGTCATGGCGGTTGCCTTGGCCTGCTATTATCAGCATATCCCCTTTGGCCATGTTGAGGCCGGTCTTCGAACCGGTGACCTGCAAAATCCCTTTCCCGAAGAGGCTAACCGGGTTATCGCCGGGCGACTGAGTCGTTGGCATTTCGCTCCGACCGAAGGTGCGCGCAACAACTTACTTAAAGAGGGAATCGCGGAAGACGCCGTCATGGTCACCGGCAATACGGTTATAGATGCATTATTCATGACCGCCACCAAAAACATTGCGATTGGCGTCCCCCTGGACCCCGCCAAACGCTTGATTCTTGTCACCTCACATAGACGAGAAAATTTCGGCCAACCCTTTCACACCATTTGCCGGGCACTCCGGGATTTAGCCCTCAAAAATCCCAGCGTCCAATTCCTCTATCCTGTCCATCCAAATCCGAATGTCAAAGAGGTTGCGCACGCGCTGTTGGCGGATGTAGCCAATTTTATCCTCTGCGACCCGCTCGAATACCCCCCATTCGTAGCCGCAATGCAACAAGCGTATTTTATCATCAGTGATTCAGGCGGCGTTCAGGAAGAAGCCCCTGCTCTTGGCAAACCGGTCCTTGTTCTCCGCAACGAGACCGAACGGCCTGAAGCGGTGGAGTTGGGCGCGGTCAAACTTGTTGGTGCCGATTATGACCGCATCCTTTTCGAGGCACAAACACTCCTTGATGACCCGTCTGCCTATACCGCTATGGCCAGAGGCGTATCCCCCTACGGTGACGGCGAGGCCGCTGCCCGCATCGTTACAGCCCTTCGCAACCATTTTGCCTGATGCAATTAGTCTACCTCTCACCCGTGCCATGGGCCAGTTTCAGCCAAAGGCCGCATCAATTTGTGCGCTGGTTTTATGCAAAATATAAAAAAAGGGTGTTGTGGATAGACCCCTATCCAACACGATTACCGGTTCTGTCCGATAGGAAACGATTTCTTCCGCAAACGGCAACGACCAGAGCGCCCACCCCCTCGTGGTTGACGGTTATTCGCCCACCTGCAGTCCCCATTGAGCCCTTACCGTTTTCAGGTTTGCTCAACCGTGTCTTGTGGCGGCAAACAAGGCAACAGGTGATTCATTTCTGCCGAAACGACACAACCCTCATCAGTGTTGGCAAGCCCTCACTCCTTGCCTTACAACTCCTCAACGCGTTGCCGGATCAGCCCTCTTTGTACGACATCATGGACGATTTCCCGGCATTCTATAGAGGGATATCCAAAATCGCCATGCGCCAGCGTGAACAACGCCTCGCTAAAAAGGTTAACACTGTACTCACTTCATCATCAAAGCTACACCGCCAGTGGGTTCAACACCGGCCCGACATTCAATTGATTGCCAACGGCTTGGATACCTCGGTATTGCCTCCCTCCCGACCAGATTTCGTTGCAGCCCCACCCTTTGTTTTTGGCTACGTTGGCACCATTGCATCGTGGTTTGATTGGGAGTGGGTTTTGGCCTTATCCCAGGCCAGGCCAGCAGATACAATCCGCCTTATTGGGCCCAATTTTTCGGATACGCCATTGGAAAGCCTTCCCAAAAACGTTGAGGTGCGACCACCCTGCGCCCATCAAGAGGCCATACAAGCCATGCAACACTTCGATGTGGGTTTGATTCCCTTTCAACAAAACCCATTGACCGCATCGGTCGACCCAATCAAATATTATGAATACCGGGCCTTAGGAAAACCTGTGCTCTCAACCTCCTTTGGCGAAATGACGCATCGCGGGAGTGAACACGGTGTTTTTTTGACACAACAGAGTCTAGACGTTCAGCAACAGGCCCAACGAGCCCTCGCCTACATACCGGACCAAAATCTTGTCAAAAATTTTATTGCGGCCAATACCTGGGCAGCCCGGTTCGACACAATACATATACCACCAGAGAGAGCCTACGGCAGGCTGTAACGATATGAAGTCACAAAATAACTTGCCGCAAACCCTAAAAACTGATAATATTCTGACATTCTGTTCTTTTATCGTTCGATAATCACGACTCTACCTTTAGCAACTGCCATAATCTAACCTTGCGTAAATTACTCTTTTTTCTTCTTATTTTAGGCACATTTGTTCCATTTGCTTGTACAGCTCAAGAACTTACCTTAGCCCAATGTATTCAGATAGGGTTGCAACAAAATCCTTCCTTGCTCGCGGCAAAATACAAGGCAAGCGCTGCAGAAAAAGACGTTAAAATTGCGAGGGCCGATTTTTTCCCGCATCTTTCCTCCTCGGCGGCCTATTCACGTATCGATAGCTCCTATGCGCATGGGCCGACCGATACCGATTATATCAATCAGGATATCCTGTCTGCCAATATCAAGCTCAGCCAAATCCTGTATGCAGGCTCAAGGCTTGTGAATACCTATGATCGCGCCCGTTATCTGGAACAGGCAAATCAAGCAGAGACGCAATTGGCGAAGATGGATCTCACCTACAAAATTGAGACCACTTTTTACCGGGTAATGAAGGCAAAACAAGATGTGCTTGTCAGCCAGGAAAGTGTGGATCGATTACAAAAGAATGTCCAAGTGGCCGAGGCCTTCTTGAAGAAGGAATTAGTTGCTTCTGTCGAGGTGCTCAAGGCCCGGGTTGACCTTGACGATGCCAACAATCAATTGAGCATTGCCAAAAACAATGAAAACCGTGAACGGGTGACACTCTTCTCCCTGATGAACTTGCCGCCGGATGCAGGTACATTTTTTATAGAAGAAACCATTATCTCTATTGACAAGGGACCTAGTTTTGATGAATGCTATCAATTAGCATTGGAACAACGGCCTGACCTGCAAAGTCTCATGTTCCAAAAACAGGCAGCGTACAAACAATCCGAAGTTGCCTTGGGTAAATATTTGCCGGTGGTTCGTCTTGAAGGCGGTTTTTATGATCAAGACACCAATTATGATTCGCTTGGCAACACCGGTTATTCCACCTACGACAGAGACCAAACCAACCAGTATTGGATGGCCGGTATTTCTCTTTCATGGGACTTATTTGACGGTGGCAGTGCTTTATACGAGAGCCAAAAGAGTGACATTGACGCCTCGCGTTTTGGTGCCCTTATCAGAGATGCGCAGAACACGCTGGCCACAGAAATTCGTAAATCTCTGTTTTCCCTCTCAGAGGCGGAACAACGGTTGAAAGCATCGGGCAGCGGTTTGACAGCGGCTCAAGAAAATTATTCGGCCGAAGAGAATCGACTGAAGGCGGGCGTTTCCACCATGACGGACGTACTCAATGCCCAAAGCCGGTTGGTACGAGCACAGGTTAATCAAGCAAATGCAACCTTGGATTATCAGGTTGCTAAGTCGGAATTGAAATTCTTAACCGGAAGTAAAAAAAGTTGGTCAAAATTCAAAAATTAGTATAATAAACACAGTTAGCGCTGCCCCTGCAATGTTGTGGGGGCTCAATTTACCCCGTCTTAATCGATTAGGAGGAAGTTCCTTATGGCAAGCACAGCATGGTTTGATGAGTACGCGTACCTCACCAGCAAACTCAATCAACTGACATCTAGTGGCGTCACCGGCTTTTCCACTACCACCCAAGTTAAAGATGCAATAGAAGCAAACGGCATGACCACGTTTCAGCATTTTAGCACCTACAGCTTGGCAGAGCGAACCAGCCCTGATGACTACTTCAACACAAACGAGTACTTAGCAGCAAAAGCCGTCCAATTGAACACCCTCCAAGGTGTGACAACCTGGACAGGCGATAAGGTTGCTCTGGCATTGCAGAATGCAGGGTATACCAATGCCTACGACCATTTTACCTCAATTGGCTGGACAGAGAACGTCAACCCGTCCAACGCTTTTGATGTGAGCTCCTATCTGGACCAGAAGGCTACTGCAACTGGCTTGACTGTTGCCGAAGTAACGGCAGCTTTCCAGGCCAATGGTTTTGATCCGATTAGCCACTATATGTATGTGGGTGATACTGAGACCGGTATTTCTGTGACACCGGTTCCGGTTTCTGAGCAAGTTACTCCTGATGCAAGTGGTAGCGCTGGGCAGACCTTTACGCTTACTACTGGAATTGATAACATAGTTGGCACATCCGGTAATGACACCATCATTGGTAGCGACACGACGTTATCAAATGCTGACCAAATTAATGGCGGAGCAGGCACGGATATACTGAAAATTTATGCTGCAGCCGCTCCTGGAACGGCCCTTGGAACAATTTCCAACATTGAAACCATTTTTGTTAATGGAGTTACCGGTAGTATCGATGTTTCCGGTAAAGCCGGTGTTACTGGCTTGGTTATTGACAACACATCAGCTGCTGCAAACGTGTTTAAGGTTGCAAACCAAACAATCACTTTGCAAAACGACACTGCTGGTAATGGTGGCTCACTGCAGTTCGGTGCGACTGATACAGCTGCAAACCTTACTGTTTCTAAAGTTGGTGCAATTGCTTCCGGTGCCATCACATATGATGCTGTTGACATCAACACAGGCGCACTTGTCACAACCATGAACCTGACATCTGATACTGCTGCCAACTACATTGCATTGACAAACACAGCCAATGTAATGAAGACGTTGAACATCTCCGGCGACAAAGCTGTAACAATACAAACAGCTGCTGGATACAACAAAATTACAACGGTTAATGCAGCTACAGATACCGGCGGAGTGACCTTTGATGGTGCTGCACAAACGGCAGATACCACTTTGGCTTTCACCGGTGGCACCGGTAACGACACTGTCATTTTCAAAGCAGGATACCTTCTAAATACTGTTGGTGTCGCTGATGTACTCGTTGGCGGTACCGGCACCGACACACTCGTAATTAATGACACTGCCCCTGTATACGCTGCTATCAATGCAGCAACTGGTTTTGAAGTACTTGGAATCAATACCACTGCAGCTACTATTGATATAGCTCAAATCACTAACGGCATTAATAAATTTAATGTCGGTTTAGGCAACACTGGTACTGCAGCCAACTTAAGTGAAACATTTAACAACTCTTTATCGACAACCGCTTACACCATTGACACCACCGCGACAAGTACTGGCACAGTAACCATCAATAACAAAGTTGGTGAAGCCATTACTACTATCGCACTTGACAATCAGTCCGGTGCAGCAAAAACAATTGCTGGTGTAACCTTAGTCGGAGCGACAACTGTTAATCTTTCATCTGATGGTGCAACAGGTAGTTCCAACGTTATCACTACTCTGACCAACGTTGAAAACTCAAATATCGTTGTAACCGGTAGTAAAGATCTAACCATCAGCAACGCTTTGGTTGGGGCGGTTACTGGTTCTAAAATCGACGCGTCAGCATTTACTGGCAAGCTGGTTGCCACAGGTTCTGGTGTTTCCGACATCCTAATCGGTGGTACGGCGGCAGATAAGTTTGTTAGTGGCACTGGCGCTGACGTAATGACTGGTGGTGCTGGTGCAGATACGTTCATTTATAACGGTGGAGTCGCGAGTGTATTCACAGACTCGTTAGCTACAACCGCTGGAATGGACACAATCACTGACTTTGTTGCCGGAACAGACAAAATCGCGCTTGTCAATACTGGCGCTCCTGTTACCTCTGTCGTCGTCACCAACGTGACTGTTGCTACTGCTGCTGACGTCGCCACCTTGCTGACGGCAATCGGTACTCAAGTTGCAGCTACTGTCGGTGGTGCCGAGCAAATTGGTGTAGTGACTGTAACTGCTGGTGCAATGGCAGGTACATATTTAATGGCTAATGACTTAGTTAATGCTGCAGCCGCAACCGATACATTGATCAAGATGACTGGTGTTACTGGTACGATCACCGCAGCTGATTTTGTATTTACTGCTTAATTTCCACCCAAAAACTCTCAAGGCTCTGAGGGTGCAATAAACTTAACCCCGTCTCTCACAAAGAGGCGGGGTTTTCTTTTAGGATCGAGAGACACGATTCCGACTTTGACGGTCTTTCATATTTTCATTTCTTTAACAACCTAAAAGGAAACAAAACGTAGTCCAACTCGAATGGCGCTAGTTTTAGCGATTTCAATCTGTCATCTGCCGCGGTGCGCACCTCCTGCATCTCATGCCTCGGCGAGGTCATCGACTGGTAATTCTTGGGTCGTCGTTTCAGGCATCGTGGTTCACTTCTTCCCGGACGCAGCTCGATCGGTGAATCTGTCATTGCGCCATACAAATCACGTATCAGTTTCAAGCGCTCCGTCTTGTTGATTTTTGCTTGATTTAAATGGGGCTCCCAGTTGCCAATGGCCTATACTGTGCCATTGAAGCTCACAACTCATGCCTAAAATCCCATTTTCTCCGCTGCTTCGCACATCAGTTTTCGGACACAGTTATAGGCGATAAAATACATCAGGATTTCTTTGCGGATCATTTCCGGAGATTGGCACCGCAGGATACCCATGCCCATGGTCGTTTTGATATCGCGAAAAAACAGCTCGACATCCCAACGTTTCAGATAAAGCTCATAGATTTCTGAAGAGGTGCCGATTATTGAGACAGGTGTATAAGCAATGAACCAACCTATTTTGAAGGAGAAGTTCAATGTCAAACCCACCGCATCGTACACGTCATAACGCAAAATTTAAGGCTACGGTAGCCCTGGCTGCTCTGTCGGAGTCAAAGACTCTGGCGGACCTTGCAACTGAGTACCGGGTTCACCCAACCCAGATCACCCGCTGGAAGCAGGATCTGACCAAGAACGCTTCCGACCTTTTTGGCAAAGGCAAAAAGAAAGAAGTCAACCATGAGGCCGAAGTGGCCGAGCTTCACCGTCAGATCGGCAAACTCAAGGTTGAGAACGATTTTTTAGCCAATCTGCCCGGTCTGAACTTGGCCGGGCGCAGAAGCAGGAAGTGATCGCTATGGATCATCCCGACGTTTCTGTTCAGCGTTGCTGCCAGCTTTTGTGACTGCCTCGTTCCAACTATTACCGCGGCCTTGGTTTTGGCCTACGTGTTGGTGATTTGGAACTGATGTCCCGGATAGACAAACTCTATATTGAGCACCCCTGGATGGGGAGTCGCTCCTTTGCCGATCACACCTGACAACTCCTAAATTTTTGGTGGGCAGGGGTCGTGTCCGCCGCTTAATGCGGATCATGGGCATCGAGTCCTTGGCTCCCAAGCCGGGTACCAGCAGACGACAACCGAAGCATCCGGTCAATCCCTATCTGCTCCGAGGAGTGACCATTGACAGGCCCGATCAGATGTGGGCGACTGACATCACCTATATCCCTATGGCTCGGGGGTTCATGTACTTGATAGCGATCATGGACTGGGCCACCAGAAAAGGTTCTTGCCTGGCGACTATCCAACACTCTGGACACCAGGTTCTGGGTTGAAGCTTTGAAAGAGGCCTTGTTTAAATATGGTGCCCCTGAGATATTCAATACTGATCAGGGATGTCAATTCACCAGTGAAGCGTTCACCTCCGTCCTCAAAGCCTGGAACGTCAGGATCAGCATGGACGGAAAAGGACGTTTTAAAGACAACATTTTCATCGAACGGCTATGGCGCACACTGAAATACGAAAGAATCTACCTGAAGTCATATGAAACGGGAACTGAGCTTTCCAAGGATCTGACTTCCTGGTTCGGCTGGTATAACGAAAAAAGAAAACATTCGTCACTTGACAAGCAGGCTCCAAATGAAGCTTATTCAAAGGGCCTCGAACAATTGAGCAAGGCAGCCTGAAGCCCGTAACTGTTTTAACAAAAGGAACATTGCTTATTTTACACTTCAAGATGTCTCACTAGCCCCTACCACCTCAGTTGAAGAAGGGTTGATGGCGTCAAGGCAGGGGTGAATCATCGGTGCACACACAGGTTAAGAACCGGGAACTATCGCATCCTGTTCAACGCACTCGATATCATCAGTATTGAGGAGGTCAGAAAAAAAAATGAGCGGACATACAAATAACTACCAGACGATAGAGTTCAACGGCGCACCCGCATTTGTGTTTGTACCCGTAAAGGATTTCCGCAGAATACAGCCTTTGCTCGCCAATGGTGCCGCACCGGGCGGAATCCCCCATGCTGTGATCAAGGCCAATCTCGTCGGTGGTAGGCGGTTGATTCGTGCCTGGCGTAAACATCTGGGACAAACTCAGGAGGAAGTCGCGGCAAAAGCCGGGATTTCTCAACCTGCTCTCGCCAAGATAGAGCGACCAGGGGCACGGCCAAGAAGAGCCACCTTGAAGAAAATTGCCGAGGCCATGGGTTTGACCGTTGAGCAGATCGAGGAGTAAACTGGTGTCTATCCAAAAAATCGTGCGGCACAAAATTTTTTAATTACCAAGAGAAAATCGTCAATGTTTTTTGAATCGCGCCACAGAATGACGAACCCTTCGTTTCATGCGGCGCAAGCCGCGAAAGAGTCAATTCAAGAAACGAGCATCTCTTCAACGTCGACATCATTTCCTCAGTTTGCCCACCGACCAAGTCCAGCATAACACCTCTCCGTGACAGACCATACAACGCGCCTCTCCGCCGCACAGCAATACGCCCAGCAGGGCCGGTTTCCCCAAATGTTGGCTGAATGCCGAAGCATCCTCGAAGCCGAAGGCATTCTTCCGGCAACTTTTCTGGACGTTGGCGTACTACTGTTTAATTTCGGCTTTCTCTCCCAGGCGAAGATTTGCTTTGAGAAGGCTCAATATTTGGCCCCAAATGACCTTCTCCCGATGATCAATCTGGCCAACATCGCCCGCGACATGGGCGATCATGACGAGGCCAGAGAGCTATACACGAAGCTTTTGACCCATCTCCCAGAGCATCCGATCATCCGCCGCAACGCCCTGACCAGCCAGGAATACACCCCCGAAGTTACAGACACCGAACGCCTTGCTCACGCTGACGCATGGGGCCGATGGGCCATCGCCCGCAGTGGGGGAATCCGTCACAGGCCTAAACTCGCATCGATGGATTTTCGCACACTGCGTATCGGGTACGTGAGCGCAGATTTCTGCCAGCACACTGTTGGCCTATTCATAAAACATGTCCTCAAAACACACGATCCGCAGCGGGTGCAGGTGTTTGCCTACAGCGCCGGGCAGGTGCGGGACTGGGTGACCGATGAAATCCGTTTAATCTCCCGGTTTTGCGATGTCTCGACACTAAGTGACGCGGCCTTGGCCGATAAAATTCGAACCGACGGCATCGATGTGCTGGTAGATCTATCCGGACACACTGCCGGCTCGCGTCTAACCGCCTTCGCCCTTCGCCCAGCTCCGGTCATGGTCAGTTGGCTCGGATATTTTGCAACTACCGGACTTGGTTACATGGATGCGATCCTGCTCGACCAATGGCATGCGCCCACCGGCATGGAAGATCATTTTATCGAGCGGATCGTACCTTTGCCCCGAGGCCGTCTCTGCTACCAGCCCGCCCCTTGGGCACCTACGGAAATTGCCTCGCCACCATTCCTCCGTCATGGGGGAATCACCTTCGGCAGCTTCAACAACACTGCCAAATTGAACGACGGTGTCTTCAACGCCTGGGCGCAGATTCTCGCCCAAGTCCCAACTTCCCGCCTGGTTCTTAAATGGCGTACCTTTAACGACGACGCCTACCGGCAAAAGCTCACCCAAGCTTTTGTCGACCGGGGCATCAAGGCCGAGCGTATCGAACTCAGAGGCCCAAGCTTCCACGCCGACCTACTGAAGGAATACGCTGACATTGATATCGCTCTCGACCCCTTTCCCTTTACCGGTGGAATGACCAGTTGCGAATGCTTATGGATGGGTGTACCGGTGATAACTTGGCCGCAGAGCCGGGTAGTGAGTCGACAAACCTATGCTCTTCTCTCAGCCATAGGATTAGCGGAACTCGCGGCAACGGATGCAAAGGCGTATGTGAGGATAGCTGTAGAACTGGCGAGCGATCCAGAGAGGCTTATCACCTTGCGGAATACTCTTCGAGATCGTATGCGTTCTTCACCCTTAATGGATGTTAAAGGCTTTACCCAACAATTGGAAAACACCCTGATCGGCCTATATCGCACTATTGAGGCACAAGAGGAGGTTATGAACCCAAAAACCGTCATCCATATCGGTCCTGGTCACCGAGGCAATGGTGCCAAGCTACCGCCGATTTTTCAAACACCGGAGTGGAAAGAAATCCGCTTAGATATCGACCCTGCCACTGAGCCGGATATTGTCGGTTCCATGCTCGGTATGCAGGAGGTGGCCGATACCAGTGTGGACGCCATCTACTCTGCCCACAATATTGAGCACGTCTATGCCTACGAGGTGCAGGTGGCCCTGAAAGAGTTTTTAAGGGTGCTAAAACCTGAAGGATTCCTGGTCATCACTTGCCCTGACCTGCAAACCGTGTGTACCATGGTCGCCGAGGATAAACTCACCGATACCGCCTATCAATCCCCTGCCGGACCGATTACACCGTTAGATATCCTCTACGGGCACGAAAAAGCCCTAGCACTCGGACACCATTTCATGGCACATAAATGTGGATTTACCCTCAAATCACTGACATCCGCAGTGCAAAAAACGGGCTTCCAAACCATAGCCGGAAAACGCCGTATGCATTGTTTCGATTTATGGATTGTCGCCTCAAAATCACCATGGGAAGAAAAGGCCATTAGGGATTTAGCGGCCCGGGTACTCCCTGCTTGAGGGGGACAATCATCCAAAGAATGATTCCTTGCGGCCTGCAAACCGCTTGCAAAGCGGTCCTCAAGCTTGCATAAAGGAAATAGAGTACATCAACTTTTCCTGCTCACAAAACTATTCATCCTATACAATCAACCACCCTCCTCACGGAAAAGCCATGGTTACAACTGCTGCTTCATACACACTTGAAAATTCCCAGGCCTCGGCAGGTCAGGGGTTTGACGGGGTTGTACGTGTCGTCTACGATGGGCATTACGGGACCGGCACGCTATTGTACGATGGACGGGCCGTGGTCACTGCGGCCCACCTTTTCAGGGAAAGAAGCGGAACGGCGACGATCTCCTTTGAGACCCTCACGGGGGTGACGACCATCACCAGCGCTGACATCACCATCCATCCGGGGTATGATCCGGTCAACGGCAATAACGACCTTGCTCTGGTGTGGTTGAACCATAGCGCACCGGTGACTGCCGAACGCTATCCGCTTTATAGAGAGAGCGATGCCATAGGCAAGGAAATGACCTTGGTTGGCTACGGCACCCCGGGAATTGGTGCAAACGGGACAGACGAATCGTATACCGGCCCCCCTCTGCGCCTCAAAGCAAAAAACACCTTCGATGCCGAAGGAACCGATCTGAGTGAGCATTTTGGCACACAGCTCAGTTGGACACCGCTCCCAGGAACCCAGTTGCTGGCTGATTTTGACAATGGCACCAATGTCAATGACGCCATCGGCAAGCTTCTGGGGGTCCCGCACCCTGGTCTCGGCATAAGCGAAGGGCTCATATCCCCTGGTGACAGCGGCGGACCGGCTTTTATCGAGGCGCAGCTCGCGGGGATCGCCAGCTACACGACCAGCCTCTCCACAGGCCTGGTTCATCCCGACATAGATTCTCAACTTAACAGCAGCTTTGGCGAAATCGCTGCCTGGCAAAATATTTCTTCTTACCAATCCTGGATTGATCAAAGCCTCCGGGCCCAATATATTGATGCCCCAAAAAACGCGAAAGAGGTGCAAACGCAGGTTTGGGAAGGCAACAGCGGCACCAGTCTGGTCTATTTTTTGTTAGAGTTTACCGGAATCCGCAATCAACCCACCGACATTCTCAGCGTCGAGTATACGACCCGCGACGGCACAGCCGTTGCCGGTGAGGATTACCTGGCCACCATTGGTACCCTGAACTTATACCCCGGCGAAACAGAGGCGGTTATCGCGGTGGAAATCATCGGTGACACCAAGCCGGAAAGCAATGAAACCTTTTTCCTGGATGTGTTCAACCCGGTTGGCGGCAGTTTTGGCGAGGGTGTGGTCAAACTGACGGCTGTGCGGACTATTTTGGATGATGACTGGATCGGTTGATTGTTTCCGGCACACAAACACGGCCTGCAAACACCCTGCTGAATTCCCTAGGCGGCCTGTGAAGCGGTTCAAGTAACCGCGTCCACGTTGCACGCCGGGAAAAACAATTGATCACAGCCCCGTGAGCAGTTAGCCATGACCTGATCGCCGCAATGCATTACTCCCGATTCGGATGGTAATGCGTCCCTCTGATGTCGAAATCGTATCCGCTATATCCCTTGAAACGCAGGCATCAACATTGATGGCATCGTAAAAACTTCGATCTACTGCGTCGTAACGTTATTCCCGACACTCGAAATGCCGGATGTATGCCTTCGTACCGGAAAAAAGGCTGCTCCTTGTATATCTACTTTTAACTGAGCCATTTTTCAGAATATGAGAGGCTTTTTACGAGCCCACCAACGTTGACAGATAAGAATGGTTGATTAAGGTTTGGTTGCCATTGACCTGAAGCCCGACGTTGAGTAAAATACACAGTTTTCCTTTCGCCCCGAAGTTTGTTGTTCTCGCACGAAAACTCCCCAAAGGACGTTTCTCGCGTTCGCAACGCACTGTTTGTTGTACGAGGCTGAGTTTCATTTTTTTAGGGTTTGGCGAGGCCATCATTTTTCACCAAGGAGGCAGGAATGGATGCCGGACATTTAATAGCGATTCAGGTGAGTCTCCTTTATTGCCTACTCAGCCCTCTTGTTTTGTTGGCGATCTACGTTTTGTTTGATTTCCTTGCTCGCCCTGGCGATAAAAACAATAACCAGACCTCTCATCCCGGCCAATCTTCCCCCCCGGCCCTGTGGACCGACGAAGAGATTGACGAACAATTGCAGCGCTCCTGAACCATGACGGCCTTTTTACAACGATGGAAAAAGTTTCTGACCTTTGCCGCCCTGCTCAGCTGTTTCGTGAACATCCTGCAATTGATCTTTCCCTTTTACATGTTTTCCATCTATCAGAATATTGTCATCTCCTATAGCCTCTACTCCCTCTCCAACATCACGGTTGTGGCTTTCTTTGCCGTAATCTCGTTGGGCCTTTTCAGTTATCTCCGTTCGCGACTCTTAGCCACCGCAGGTCAGGACCTGAATTACTCCTTACGCCACACTGTCTTTGCCACTATGATGAAAGGTTACGTCATTGATCCAAGACGTGCGTATCAGGGCGGGCTCAACGATCTGGAGACCTTACGCAATTTTTTTTCCTCACCATCGGTCTACGCTGTATTTGACGCCCCTTGGGCCCCATTTTATCTTGGCCTCACGTTCCTCATCAACCCTGTGTTGGGCCTGATCGCCACCACCGGCGCTGCCGTTATGGTCGCCTTGAGTGGTTTGCAGCAATTTCTGGTTGGTAAGAGCATGCTGGAAGCCAACCGAATCAACGGCAGCAATATTCGCTTTGTGCAGGCCTTTCTTCGCAATACCGAGGTGATCAACGGCATGGGGATGATCGGTGCGGTCAGCGACCGGTTTATTCGCGGCAACGATTTGGTGATGCGCAATCAAACCCAGTCAAGCAATTATGCCGGTGTCATCCAATCGATGATTAAACCTTTGCAGACTTCGATTCAGGTCTTTATCTATTTTGCCGGGGCCTTTTATGCCATGAAGGAAGGCTTTAATGTGGGCCTAATGGTGGCAGCCTCTATCATCATGGGTAAGGGTCTATCACCGTTGATGCAACTCATGTCTTCCTGGCAGGTCCTTATTCAGGCCCAGCAGGCTTACCGCCGCCTGAGCGGCCTTGCCGCTTTTGCTGAAAGGCAAGAACATGGCATGCCGTTACCGGTTCCCAAGGGACGGATTGTGGTCGACAAGATCGTGGTCAAGATGGAGAACCGAATTTTACTGAATGGGGTTTCTTTTGCGCTGGAGCCGGGCGAATTGCTGGGTCTGATTGGGCCCAACGGTGCAGGAAAAACCACCTTGTGCAAACTGCTGCTCGGTATCTGGCCATCTCTGGGCGGCAAGGTCTATCTCGACGGTCAGGATATTTTTGCCTGGAATAAGGACGAGGTCGGCCCCAGTATTGGCTATCTGCCCCAGGAGATTGAACTCTTTCCCGGGACGATTGCCGAGAACATCGCCCGCTTAGGTGAAGTGGATCGTCTGCTGGTTGACCAAGCCGTCACCTTGTGCGGCATCGAGTCGATGATAGATCAATTCCCCGACGGCCTTGACACGCGGCTGGAAGGCGAACAAGGGGTGCGCCTGTCCGGAGGGCAAAAACAAAAAATCGGCTTGGCCCGCGCATTGTATGGGGGACCCAGGCTATTGGTTCTGGACGAACCCACCTCCAACCTGGACCAACAGGGAGAGCAACAACTGCTTGCGATCCTGATGCAACTCAAACAGACCCGCTCGTGTACCTGTATCATGGTCACCCATAAGCTTTCCTTGCTCCATTCGATGGACAAGGTGCTTATGCTCCAGAATGGCCATGTAGCTCTCTTTGGTCCCAAGGGCGAGGTATTGGCGGAACTGAGCAAATTACAGGTCCCGGTAAGGGAGGCAGCATGATTGTCCATCTCCGGAGCTGCGCCCCTTATTTTTTTTATGCCGGCGCCTTTTCTCTGTTTATCAATACGCTGCAGCTCACCTTTTCGCTCTATATGCTGGCCGTCTATTCCGATGTTTTAGCCAGTTACAGTTTCCCCACCCTCTATACCCTCACTGGACTGGCCCTGACAGCGCTTCTTGTTTGGGGGATTCTTGAATTCTGCCGTTCCAGGTTATTGATTCGGGCTGGGATACGGCTGGACAGACTGTTAAGCCGCCGAGTCCTCAAGGAGATGCTCCAGGACCTTTGCCGCATAGATAGTCTTCACTATGCCGAAGGGCTTAAAGATATCAACACGTTGCGTAATTATCTCGGCGGCAATGCCATCTTTGCCTTTTTTGATATCCCCTGGATTTTCATTTACCTCGCCATTATTTACCTGGTCCACCCGATTCTGGGCCTCACCGCAACAGGCGGCGCCGTGGTGGTTTTCATCCTCGGGTTACTCCAGGCCCGCCTGCCCCAAATGGACCAGCAGCAGGCGCAAAAGTGTAATCACCAGGGGCGCCAATGGACTCTCACCTGCTTTCGGACTGCCTGGGAACTGCAGAGTATGGGCATGATTGCCAATGCCGCCAAGGGGTTCTGCGCCATCAATGACCAGGAAATACGCCTGCAGGACAAGATGGGAAAGACCGGCCACATTCTCGGATCCATCAGCCAGAGCTTCGGTGTTTTGATGCAGGTGCTGATTTTTGGTGCCGGGGCAGCGCTGGTGCTGATTAGCGAATCCAATTCGGGGGTGATCATTGCCGCATCGATCATCATGGGGCAGGCATTGGCACCGATTAATCGCGGCATCGATGCCTGGAAACAGACCGCCGGGGCCAAGTCGGCGTACGAAAACCTGAGCAGACTCCTGGAGCGTAGCGAACAGGAGAAGTCCATTTCCATGGCGGAGATGCAGGGGGGATTACAGATCCAACACGCCAGTCTGCACATTGGCGAGAGCCCAATATTGGATGCTCTCGACTTTTCCCTCAAACCGGGTGAAATCATGGGTCTTATCGGTCCCAACGGAGCGGGGAAAACCTCCCTGTGCCGCATGATTCTAGGCATGTGGGCTCCAACCCAAGGTTCGGTGAAATTGGACGATCAAGAGGTGTTTCAACTGGATAACGACACATTGGGACAATTCGTCGGTTACCTGCCCCAAAATGTGGAATTGTTCACCGGCACGGTCAAGGAGAATATAGCCCGAATGGGTGTGATCGATGCACAAAAAATAGTGGAGGCGGCCCAACGCGCCGGTGCCCACGAGACCATTTTACGTTTTCCCCAAGGCTATGAAACAGATATCGGCGAGGCCGGGCATAGCCTGTCCGGCGGACAGCGCCAGCGTATAGGCTTGGCTCGTGCCCTCTATGGCGACCCGAAACTCGTCGTTCTGGATGAACCGAATTCCAATCTGGATGAAACCGGAGAGCAGGCCCTCGCCGGTGCATTGCAGCGTCTGAAAAACATGGGAACAACAACCATAATGATAACGCACAAGACAAGCCTCTTGGCTACTGTCGACAAGATCCTTGTACTGCAAAAGGGACAACAAATCATGTTTGGAAACAGAGACACCGTCTTGGCACAATTAAAAGGAGCCAATCCATGCACATGATGATGAAATCCTGGCTGAAATATTTTCTCATTGCCGGACTGTTTGCGCTCTGCAGTAACCTACTCTACCTTGCGCTACCGATCTACATGATGGTCCTGTATGATCGGGTTTTGTTCAGTTTTAGTGTTGCCACACTTATCACCATGATCGTCGGCGTCTTGTTCTGCCTCCTTATCATGGGATTGCTCGATTATTTTCGCCTAAGGCTCTTGAGTCAAGTTGGAAACCGTATTGCCCAAAAAATCACCGCATACGCCATAGAAAGTTTGCACAAGGCGGTAGGAATCAACCGGAATGGCTATAATCGCAGCCTTGAAGATTTGGAACGCGTGCGCAACGCCATAGTGGGCGGGCAGATTGTTTTCCTGCTTGATCTCCCGTGGATACTTATCTTTCTGATCATGCTCTTCCTGATTAATCCCATGATCGGTGGAGTTGCAACCGCTGCCGTTGTTATGGCCGCGTTGTTTCAGGTGTTGCTTGGCATCCTTGAAAATAAACGTTACACCATCGCCGACGTTGCCTTCCATGCCAATACCGATTTTGCCAAACAGTGCCTGCACCATGCTGAATTGGTCGCAGGTATGGGAATGCTGCCAAGAATTCAGGAACGATACGCGGAGCGGGACGGAAAAATTTTACGGCTTCGCGCAGAAGCGGATGCCTTCCATGCCGGGATAGGGACAGCTATCCGCTTCCTGCACCTGTTCGCCCTGGCAGCAGTTTTTGCGGCCGGTGTGTATGTCTATTTTTCCGAACAAATATCCACTGGTTCCATATTCGCTCTTGTCATGATCACCGCCAGGATCTTTTTTCCCTTTGAGCGTTGCCTGAACGAAATGAAGCCAGCCATAGAGGCGATGGCAGCCTATAAGAGATTGCAACATTTCGTGCAGTTGCAGGATCAGGCCCCTAAAATCACCCTCCCGGAACCACAGGGGAAATTTTCAGCGGAAACCGTTTCACTGGCATTGGCAGGAAAAACGATTGTCCATAACGTTTCCTTCACCCTTGAACCTGGAGAAAGCCTGGGAATCTTGGGGCCTTCCTCAGCGGGCAAGACCTCTCTTTGCAAAGTTCTCTTGGGCATTTGGCCGTCTACGGTTGGCAAAGTGCGCTTGGATGGTGCGGAGATCAGCCACTGGCCCCAAGAGCAATTACGAACATTTGTCGGTTATATGCCCCAGGAATCGGAGTTGTTTCCCGTCAGTATTGCCGAAAATATTGCCCGGCTCATGACGGTTGACGCCGAACAAGTCATTTTGGCCGCCCAAAAAGCCGGTGTTCATGAGATGATCTTGCAACTCCCGCAAGGATATGACACGGTGATCGACCAATCTGGAAAAAATCTGGCCGCCGGCCAACGGCAACTCATCTCTTTGGCCAGGACGCTCTATGGTTCACCCAAACTGGTCGTGTTGGATGAACCGCAGACGCACATCGATGAGCTTGGTTTCAGAATGCTACTCCACACACTGAACACCTTGAAACAAGAAAAAATCACCTCAATATTCGTTACCGACCGGTCTAATCTTTTAGTACAGCTCGATAAGTTGTTAGTGATGAATGAAGGCCAACCAGCCCTCTATGGCGCAGGCAAGGATGTCCTGGCAGAGCTGAGCAAAAGACAACAATCCCAGCAGGCAGCAGGAGCATAACAGTGGCAGAGCAAAGCAACGTTTTAAACACCAACCCCTCACGATACATTATTGCCGGGATCTTGGTGATCACCCTCTTTTTTGGAGGGTTAACCGTCTGGTCCGTCTTTTTCCCCTTCCAGGGGGCTGTTATTGCTTCAGGTGTAGTGATGGTGAGCGGCGAGCGAAAGACGGTACAACATTATGAAGGTGGTATTATCGATAAAATCCTGGTCAAAGATGGAGACAAGGTCAAGGAAGGGGACGTCCTGATTGTCCTCAAAAGTCCACATGTCAGCTCGAATGTCGACCTTCTGCAGGGACGATTGTGGGCCAAAATGGCGGAAGCGGCCCGGCTCAAGGCGGAAGCGAGCCTCGATTCGTCGATCACCTGGCCTGTTGAATTCGAAACCATCACAAATCAGCAGGAAATAGCCAAATTCAAAACAGCGGAACAGGATTTATTTGTCTCAAAACGAGCCGATATTCAGGGAAAAAAGGACCTGTACAGTTCTCAAATTCTGCAACTTGGCAACCGTATCGATGGGTCCAAACAAGAACTGCGCAGTATCAATGAAATCATCAAAAATCTCCAGGAAGACCTAAACAGCAAACTGCCCCTGGTCAAAGAGAAATATCTCGGGAAAACCTCCATTCTTGAGTTGCAACGGGTTCTGTCGGAAAACAGAGGGCGCAAGGGCAAGCTGACCCAGGATATTGCCCAGCTCTATCAGATGATCGAGGAACTGAAACTGCGCATATTGGATTTGGAAACGCAGTATAAAGACCAAGCCCTCTCCAAGTTGAAAGAGGCTGACGATGAGATTTTTCAAACCAAGGAACAGATCAAACCACAGGTAGACGCCGAAGAACGGTTAAAAATACTGGCCCCCGTTGATGGCGTTGTCATCAACATGCAGGTACATTCCGAAGGCAGCGGTGTTATTCTTCCTGCAAGGCCGATTCTTGAAATCGTCCCTGGAAATACATCCATGATTATCAAGGCCCATGTGCGGCCCCAGGATATCATCAGTCTCAAAGTTGGCCAGGAGACCAAGGTGCAGCTTGCCGCATTTCAGCGTAAGGCGACCCCGCCCATTAATGGACATATCACATATGTCTCTCCCGACCTGATCAATCAGGAAGGTCCGCATGGGATGGTCTCGTATTACGAAATCCATGCCGTGGTTGATGAAAACGATCTTAAGGCTAAAGATGCGTATTTATCACCAGGCATGCCTGTATCCTGTTATATTACGACGGATAAACGAACCGTAATCAGTTACCTGCTTGGCCCCCTCTTGAAGGGTTTTGATAAAGCCTTACGCGAATAAGCGTCTTTGTTCTTTGTGATGGCCTTTTTTCGAGTCCATCATTTATTTTTTCTGCTGCCGCCCCTCAATATATTCGATTGGGGGGTGGTTGCCGTTCTCCACTACTCCATTGATAAGCGCCCTCTCCACTACCCAGCACGTTGTCGCGGTCTCCATCATCAGCCATCAGCACGGCAAGATGGTGGAGCGGCTGACCAACTCTTTACTGCCCTTTCCCGAGGTCGGGCAGATCAGGGTGACGTGTAACCTGCCGGAGGCCCTGTGTTTGCCGCCTGATCCACGTATCGTTTGCGTTAACAATGAATCCCCGCTAGGATTTGCCGCAAATCACAACAACGCGTTCAAGGAATGCCAACTTCCCTATTTCTGCCCATTAAATCCTGACATAGAAATTCCCCACAACCCTTTCCCCTCTCTGCTTGCGGCCCTGCACCTGACCGGTGCGGCCCTTGTCGCCCCAAGAGTGACGAATGCACGAGGGGTCTGTGAGGATAGCATACGTACTTTTCCTACTCTTCGCTCTCTGGTCAACAAGGCCTTGGGGTTGAGTGATGGACGGCATCGTATCAACGAACATGCCGCCCTGTTTTATCCGCAATGGGTAGCGGGAATGTTTATGTTGTTTAAGCGCTCCTCGTTTGCACAACTCAAAGGATTTGATCCGCAATATTTTCTCTATTACGAAGACGTAGACATCTGCGTCCGGGCCTGGAAAAGCGGTATGAAGGTCCTTGTCTGCCCACAGGTATCCGTTGTCCACAATGCCCAACGTGCCAGTCGCCACAATATCCGTCATCTCTACTGGCATCTTTCCAGCATGGGACGTTATTTTTACAAACATTGGGGCCGATTGCCCTGTATTCAACCCAAAAGCTAAACGGAATCATGGATCTCATCACCGGGGCTTCAGGGTTTATTGGACGCCGCTTGGCCCTCCATTTCGAACGGGAAGACCGCCCCTGCCGGCTGTTCACGGGAAAACGTCAAATCGGGCCGCATTCTCTTTCCATCGATATCACCAATCCTTCGCTCTTACCTCCCCATCTTACTGGCATCGAAAGAGTTTTCCATTGCGCCGGATATGCTCACGCTCTCTCTCCAGCGGACGAAGAGGAAGCGAGGAAACATTGGCAGATTAATTTTGCAGGAACTCGAAACCTCATCGAAGCATCGGCGCGGGCCGGCGTCCAGCGGTTCATCTTCCTTTCCAGCGTTAAGGCCATGGCTGAACCGGATGAAGGTCTCTGTGCGGACGAAGATTTTCCGGGTGCCCCCAATACCCCCTATGGTCAATCAAAGCTGGCTGCGGAAAAACTTGTCCTCGATATCGGCCGACAATACGGCATGCATGTTGTTGTCCTTCGCCTATCCATGGTTTATGGCGCTGGCTGCAGGGGCAATTTACAACGGATGGCACAACTGGTTCAAAGGGGCTATTTCCCCCCTTTGCCAGAAACGCGGAATCGCCGCTCGATGGTTCATGTGGATGATGTTGTCTTTGCCCTATGCATCGTAGCCGATGACGAACGGGCCAAAGGGAAAACCTATATCCTAACCGGCCCCGATGCGCCCTCAGGCAGGGAAATCTTTGATGCCCTACGCGCGGTATCCATGATGCCCAGTATTCACTGGTCCGTCCCGGAATGGACGTTACGTCTGCTGGCTGGTTGTGGAGATGGCGTGGAAAGACTGAGCGGACGACGCGGTCCTTTCAATACGGAGGTTGTGGATCGGTTATTACGATCGGCGTGGTATTCTTCTGCACGGATTGAACAAGAATTAAACTGGCATCCTCAAGTCTCCCTTGAAGATGGATTAAAGGAGATGCTCGGTGTTAAAACGCTGTTTTGATGTGGCTCTGGCGATAGTCCTGCTTATTATTTTTTCGGTACCTCTTCTCCTCATTGCCTGCATGGTACAATTCACCTCGCCCGGACCTGTTCTGTATTGGTCTGATCGCATTGGAAAAAATAACAAAGTATTCCGAATGCCCAAATTTCGCAGCATGCGGATTGAGACCCCTGCCGTAGCAACACATCTACTGGCCAATCCAGGCACCTATTTGACACCTATCGGGGGCTTTCTCCGTCGATCCAGCTTAGATGAAATTCCACAACTCTGGAGCATTTTAAAAGGAGATATGAGTTTTGTCGGCCCGCGTCCCGCCCTGTACAACCAAGACGATTTAATTGGCCACCGAACAGCCGTGGGGGTTCATCATTTAGTTCCGGGTCTTACCGGATGGGCTCAGGTAAATGGTCGGGACGAACTGCCTATTCCGAAAAAAGTTCAACTGGATCTTGAGTATCTACAGAGGCGCTCTTTCCGGTTTGATATATACATCCTTTGGCTCACGGCAATAAAAGTTATCCGCAAAGATGGTGTTGCCCATTAAGTCTTTGCAAGGACATTTTCGCGAATTTACCGTGCTTCCTCAAGAAAAATTCGTCGTAGCTTGTAGAAATAGTCGATGCCGGACCAGACGGTGAGCACTAAGGCCACGTAAAGAATAACAAGCCCGATCTGGTGGAGTTGGGGAATCGGTAGAACACCGAGGGGGAAGATCAGGGTACCCAAAGCGATATACTGTATGATGGATTTCCACTTGCCGAGACTACTGGCGTCCACCACAATTCCGGATGAGGAGGCAACTGCACGCAGTCCGGTCACCACAATCTCGCGGCAGAGAATGATCAGTGCAATCCACGCGGGCAGCTTTCCCGTGGGGATAAGCATGATCAGGGCTGTGGTCACCAGGACCTTATCGGCCAGGGGATCCATCAACTTACCGAGGACGGTTACCTCTTTATACTTACGGGCAAAATAACCGTCAATCCAGTCTGATCCCGCAGCAATGGCGAAAACCAGCCAGGCGAAGAAAGCGATTCCCTTTGTCTGTTCAAGGAGTAAAAGCAACATCAGGCAGCCGGAGAGAATGAATCGGCTGCCTGTGATCAGATTGGGTACATTAAGAATTTTGGAACTTCGGTTCAATTGACGGTTACCATTTGCCGGACATTGATGTTAGCAGGTCGAGGCCTTCTACTGCTCCGTTTATACGAGCGGTAGTTTTCCATAACCTTTGCGACGTAGTCCTGGGTTTCGGGAATATTGGGAATTACGCCATAGGGAGCCACTCTTCCCGGACCAGCATTGTATGCTGCAAGACTTAATTCCACATTACCATTAAAGTTATCAAGCAGGTAGCGTAAATACTTGGTCCCGCCGTTAATATTTTGTACCGGATCAAAGGGATCATCGACCTCAAGGTCCCGAGCCGTCCCCGGCATCAGTTGCATCAGTCCCTGAGCCCCTTTAGGGGAGAGGGCATGGGGATCGAAATTTGATTCCGCCTGGATCACAGCCGTGACTAACAAGGGGTCAACCTGATGCTGCATTGCAGCCAGTTGAATATAGCGATTAAGGGATTGAGGCGCTGAGCGGAGGGAACGACCGGTATAGGCGAAGCGGCGCAGATAGCCCCTACTGGCCAAGTTTGCAGGAGCCAAACCGCTTCTTGAGCGGCGGGTAATGGTACGGATAAGCTGGTCTTCCGGAGAGTCGACCCGCCGAGGAGGTCGCTCACCCAGCTTATAGCGACCGCTACCCGGGACATTGGTGTAATGACACATGCCCCGGGCATCAACATAGGCATACATCGCCGCGCCCGCTGAAACCGGCAGTGTAATCACCAGGAGGAGAAGAACTGTCAGACGAAGGCGTGAGATCATAGGCAACCTGTGTTATTTTTGTCGTTTTCGCAAGAAAACCCGTAGACGATGTTCCATGCTTAACAGCTCACTGTTGTATTGTACTGCATGATTTTACGTCTTCTGGGCTCTCACGAGGCCATTATTTTTGTCGCTTTTCCCAATCAGCCAGAAACTGCTGCATGCCGATATCGGTCAACGGATGCTTGGCCAACTGGGCAATAACCTTGTACGGGATGGTGGCGATATCCGCACCTAAAAGGGCTGACTCAACCACATGCATCGGGCTGCGGACCGAAGCGACAATCACCTCGGTGGCAAAGCCGAAATTACGCAGTATTGTCATTATATCGGCTATAAGATCCAGACCATTAATGGAAATGTCATCCAGACGGCCGACAAAGGGGCTGACATAGGTTGCGCCGGCCTTGGCGGCGAGCAAGGCCTGGGAGGCTGAAAAAATCAAAGTTACGTTGGTTTTAATGCCTTCCGCGCTCAGAATTTTGACGGCCTTCAACCCTTCCTCGATCATCGGTATTTTGATGACGATATTGTCGGCAATCTTCACCAGTTCGCGGGCTTCGGCAACCATACCGTCAGCTTCCAGACTGATGACTTCGGCGCTGACCGGCCCCTCCACCAGGGTGCAGATCTCTTTTAAAATTTCAAGAAAGGGTCGGGGCTCCTTGGCCACCAGCGAAGGATTGGTGGTCACACCGTCGACCATTCCCAGTGCAAGAGCCTTTTTAATCTCGTCAATGTTGGCGGTATCGATAAAAAACTTCATTCTTCTCCTTGTTCCGATTGTTCGGCAAATTGGTCACAGCAGCGTTCGCTGCAGAAATAGTACGTTACTCCATCCTTGCGCAAACGCAGGGCCTGGTGTTTTGGTATCAGGACGTGGCAGACCGGGTCTTCAACCAGGACATCCTGAGGATTAGTTTCATGAGATGATTCCGGCGGGGCCGGGGATTTCGCAGTCGTATTGGACCGTCGCAACATGCGCCAGCCGACATACACAAGAATGGCCAAAACCAACAGACGAATCGGTGTCATGACTGTTTAGTGTGCCCCTTTTGGCCTAGTGTGCTCTTTACGCTCAGCATGGTGTCATTATATCCGTGGGTGGGCAAATGTCTAACTGTAATGTGGAAACTTGGCAAAAAGCGAGGAGGGCGGAGATGATGCTGAAATCCATTTGCTCGAGCCCTGCAAGAACTAGCTCTATCATTTATCATTACGAATAGTTACAGATCTCCCCAGAAACAACGCTCAAGCATCTGATCTTTGAGCATCGACAGGCAATTTTCAGCCCATGCCCGTAAAGGCGGTGTAAAAGGCGAGAGTACAATACCCTCTGCAACGTCGAGAAGAGGTTCCAAGACAAAACGCCGTTGCTCCATTCTTGGATGGGGAAGAACCAACTCCGGTGTGTTCAGGACAATATCGTCGTACAACAGAAGATCAAGGTCAAGGGTTCGATCCTGATATCCGTCCAACGCGGGATCACGTTGGCGCCCGAATTTGGTTTCAATCGCTTGAAGCCCATGGAGTAAGGCAACCGGGGACAAAGTGGTTCTGACGATACCGACCGCATTAACAAACCAATGGCAACTCTCCATCCCAACTGGTTTGCTCCGGTAAGGTGGGGAGAGCCGCCATGGCTCAACCTCGGAATTATTTCGCAGGGCCTTCCAGGCATCCTGTAGAATTTGAGCAGATTGACCTAAATTGGAACCAAGCCCGAGAATTGCCGTGTGCCGGTTGACCATCGTTAAGAGGCAAAATTTCCCAAGTCTTGTATTGGAAAAAGAGGTAAATCAAAGATTGATGGACTCGTAAAAAGTCCATTACATTCTAAATAATTGCTCAGTAAAAACAAAGACATACAAGAAGTAGCGTTTTTATCGGCGCTAAGGCGTACATAAGGTATGTCGAGTGTCGGGAAAAACGCTGCGACGCAGTAGATCGAAGTTTTTACGACGCCATCAAAAATTAGCCAGATCAAGGACATCAAACATGGTGTACATGCCATTGGCCTGTTTGCCGACCCAGGCGGCAGCCAGAGCTGCCCCTCGGGCAAAATTATCCCGGCTGGTGGCACGGTGGGTAATCTCCAACCGCTCCCCGGCTCCGGCAAAGTAGACCGTGTGCTCGCCGACAATATCGCCGCCACGAATGGTCTGGATACCGATTTCCTTGTCCGTTCGTTCACCGATGATACCGTTTCGCTCCATCACACCAACCAGGGCCAGATCCCTTCCCAGAGCGGAGGCCGCCATCTGTCCGAGCTTGAGAGCCGTTCCAGAAGGGGCATCCTTTTTCATCCGGTGGTGAGCCTCGACAATCTCCACATCATAGGCATCGCCAAGGATGGCCGCTGCCTTTTCCACCAGTTTAAACAGCACATTGACCCCCACGGCCATATTGGGGGACTGCACACAGGGAAAGGTTGCCTCAGCACATTTCTTTATGGTTTCGAGTTCATCCGCCGTCAAACCGGTGGTGCCGATCACCATGGCCACGCCATGCTTTGCGGCCACCTGGGCAAACCCCACGGTGGCCTCATGGAAGGTGAAGTCGATCAGTACATCGGCATTTTCAATCACCGATTCGATGCCTTCGGTGATGGCGACTCCAGTTTCCCCCAAGCCGCTAATGGATCCTGCATCCTTGCCGAGGGCAGGGCTTCCAGGACGTTCAAAGGCGCCGCTGAGTTCCAGTTCCGGATGCGCCTGCACCATATCAATAATCCGTTGTCCCATCCGTCCGGCCGCACCGGCCACAATTACCTTGGTCATGCAATAATCCTCAGTTGTTCGAAAAGCTTACAGCAACCCGCACTCTTTCAGGTCCCGGGTCAAGCGCAACAATCCGGCCTCATCGATCTCCGTCATGGGGAGACGAACCTCGCTTGAGCCAATTTTGCCCATCAGTTCCAGTCCCTTCTTTGCAGGCGCCGGGCTTGGATAACAAAACATGGCGCCCATGAGTGCAAAAAGCTCATAATGCAGGGCCTTTGCCTTGGTCACATCGCCTGCCATCGCCGCCTCCATCATTGAGGAGGTTTTACCGGGCTCAAGGTTGGAAACCACGGAGATGACTCCCTTGCCGCCGATCATAATTGTCGGCATGGCGGTAAAGTCGTCACCGGAAAGAACAATGAAATCTTGGGGACAAAGTTCTATGATCTCACTGATTTGACAAAGATTTCCGCTGGCCTCCTTAATACCGATCACCTTGGGGTGGGTTGCCAGGCGCGCCACCGTTGTCGGCAACATATTGGTGACGGTTCGTCCGGGCACATTGTACAGCACCATGGGGATGTCAACCGCCTCAAGGATGGCGGAAAAATGGCGATACAACCCTTCCTGGCTGGGTTTATTGTAATAGGGGACAACAGAGAGCACGGCATCGGCACCGCTCTTTTTGGCGGACTCGGTCAATTCGATGGCTTCCAGGGTATTGTTGGCCCCGGTTCCGGCTATAACCGGCACCCGACCGGCGACGGTTTGAACCGTTAGCTCGATCACCCTTTTGTGCTCTCCAAAACTCAGGGTAGCCGATTCACCGGTGGTCCCGCAGGGCACTAGGCCATGGATACCGCCTGCAATCTGAAATTCAATCAGATCGACCAGCCCCTGTTCATCAACACTGCCGTTTCGCATAGGGGTAACCAATGCGGTTAAGGCTCCCTCAAATCGCTCCATTATTACTCTCCTCTCAATATCTTTCTCCCTCAAGGGGAGAGGTCTCCCGACGTGTCGCGGGTTCAGGGGTTAATCCAACAGGGCCTCAGCGGTCAGTTCGCCCTTGTAAATCAGATGTGCGGGCCCTTTCAGTACCACCTGGTCAACTTTACCACCTTTGTTCCCGGTAAACTGCACGGTGAGGGCAATACCGCCCGTGGTCACCATGGCCACAGGAGAGTCAGCCCTCCCCTTGGCCGCTGCAATCAAGGCACCGGCAACCACCCCGGTGCCGCAGGCCATGGTCTCGTCCTCAACCCCTCGCTCGTAAGTACGAATCCGAAAGCCTTCAGCGGTTTGGCCGATAAAGTTAACATTGGTCCCTGCGGGGGCAAAGACCGGGTGATATCGCAACTGCCGCCCAAGGCCAACCACATCCGCGGTTTCAATGTCATCCACAAAAATGACCGCGTGCGGTACGCCGGTATCCACACTATGGACCATGAACAGTTGCCCCTCTACTTCGATCTGCCTGTCGTAGCGAAATGAATGGGGCGAGGTCATGCCAATGGTCGCCTGGGTATCGGACACCGTGGCATCAATGATTCCGGCCAGGGTTTCGAACTGCATCCGGGCAGCAGCAATGCCGTGCATATAGGCAAATCGAGCTACACAGCGGGCGCCGTTGCCGCACATTTCCGCCTCCGAACCATCGGCATTAAAAAATCGCCACTTGAAATCGACCTTCTCCGAGGGCTCGATCAGAAACAATCCGTCTGCCCCTACGGAAAATTTACGGCGACAGACCCTGCGTGCAAACTCCGGCATCAAATCCAGAGGAATCACAGGCCGACGATGGTCGATAATGATAAAATCGTTGCCGGCACCATTCATTTTCCAAAACGGAATCGGCAGGCTGATCCGCTGCTTCACAGGCTCACTCCCTCAAACGAATTTATTCCGCCAGGACCTCGGTAGAACGTCCGCTCTCGTTGGCCGGATTGCGGGTATCAATACTGCTCACCGAATAATAAACCGTATCGCCTGGGGCCTTTTCATCGACAAACAAGGTGTTGGGCAGGTTGACCTCGCCGACCAACACCGGTTCCGCCCCGGGAACCCGACGATAGATCCGATACCCGGCCAAGTCCTCCGCCTCCGAATTATCCCAAAAAACCTTGACCCCAATCTCAGTACGCAGAGCTTCAACCCGCAAAGGCACGGGCGGAGGTGTGTGATCCGTGGGCTGGGCGATAACGGTCTCACTGAGCCCGCTGTTGACGACACCATGACTGTAGGTGTTTTCCGCCTGCACCTGATAGGCATAGCTTTTGCCGTTGGTCACGGCTGTATCGTTGAAGATGGTTGCGGTTATAGGCTCGGCATAGGTGTTCATCTTCCCGCCATCGACGCCGCGATAGAGTTGGTAGCGCACAGGCACCGTGCTTGCGGCACCGTCTTTGAGGAGCGTGACCGCCTGCCACTGAAGTGTGTTCTGGCCATCACCACTGACAACGGTGAGCCCCTGCGGGGTCAAGGGCGGCGTTTGCCAGAGAAAAGAAATTTCATTGGAATCCTTGGATTCGCGCCACCAACCGCTCTTGCTGCGGACCTTGAAATAATACAGGTTCCCGGGGCGAAGATCGCGGAACTCGTAGATGGACGTTTTGCCGCTTCCCGGGACAACCAGACCGCCGGGCACCTCAATGGCCGCCCTGTACGGAATGGGACACGAGGGACAAAAATCCTCTTCCGGGATTTCAGCCTGAAACAGTTCGAACCCTTCGATCTCCTCCACCGGATCGCCAGTGACCGTTTTCCGGGGGTAACTCCAACTCAGCGTTGCCCCCTGATCGTTTAACTCGACGCGAAGATCCGAAATAGCTTGCGGAAGAACCTGTTGGGGCGGCACAGGATTATCCTTATATCCGCAACCAGCACAAACGAGGATGCCCATCGTGGTGAATGCCAGTGCTGCTTTTGCCAACCGTTCTCCCATGCGCATCATACTCTTCCCAGTTGTTGTTCCACCCGTTCAAGCGCTTCTTCAACGCGCACTCGGGCAGTACCGCCCGCAGAGACACGACTGTTGATCGATCCGTCAACGGACAAGACCTCATAAATATCGGCTTCGATCAGATCGGAAAATTGCTGCATTTCCGCAAGTGTCAAGTCGACCAGTTCACAATCCCGTTCCTGGCAGAGGGCCACAATGCGGCCAACAACACCATGCGCTTGACGGAAGGGTAAGTTGCGTTTCACCAGGTAATCCGCCAGATCGGTGGCGGTCATAAAACCACCGATGGTGGCCGCCCGCAACCGTTCCACATTGAATTCGGTGTTATCAAGAAGCTCCGCGGTGATCGACAGACTGGCCTTGACCGTATCCAGGGCATCAAAAACTTGCTCCTTATCTTCCTGCAGATCCCGGTTGTAGGTGAGCGGCAACCCTTTGACCGTCATCAGAAGGGCCATCAACGCCCCGGTGACCCGGCCGGTCTTGCCGCGCATCAACTCCGGAATATCCGGGTTCTTTTTCTGCGGCATGATTGAGGAGCCGGTGCAATAACGATCGCCGATTCGGACAAACTCGAATTCCTTGGATGACCAAAGCACCAGTTCCTCGGAAAGGCGGCTGAGATGAATCTGGATCAGATTGAGGCAGAACAGCATCTCCAGGGCAAAGTCGCGATCACCGCTGGTATCCATGGAATTGGCGGTGATGGCGGCAAAGCCAAGTTCCTCGGCCACGGACTGGCGGTCAATGGGCAGACCGGTTCCGGCCATGGCGGCAGCGCCGAGCGGTAGGATATTAATCCGCTGGCGGCAACCGGCCAGACGATCCCGATCCCGCTGGAACATCTCCACATAGGCCAGCAAATGATGGGATACCAGAACTGGTTGCGCCCGTTGCATATGGGTGTAACCCGGCATGACCGCGCCCAGATATTTCCGGGCCATGCGGGCAAAGGCCTTCTGTACCTCACTCAGGAGGGTCTCCAGAGTGTCGGCCTCGTCGCGGAGGTAAAGGCGGAAATCGAGATTGACCTGATCGTTGCGGCTGCGTGCGGTGTGCAGTTTTGCCCCTGCCGGCCCGATGCGGTCGGTCAGCGTCTTTTCGATATTCATGTGGATGTCTTCAAGCTCGGGCTTGAACACAAATTCACCCCGATCGATTTCGGCCTCGATCTCGGTCAATCCCTGGATGATGGCCTCGCATTCCTCGACAGCAATCAAGCCCTGACGGGCCAGCATGCGCGCATGCGCCTTGGAGCCCATGATGTCATGGTGGTACAGGCGGCAGTCGTATTGAATCGATGCACTGTAAGCCTCAACCGAAGCGGCGGTCGCCTCGGCAAAGCGACCGCCCCACATCTTCTCTGATTTTTGTTGTCCAGCCACGCTTATTTGTTCCGTTGGTAGGCTTGAATTCGCAGGCGCAGAGCATTCAACCGGATAAATCCGGTGGCATCGGCCTGATTGTAGACATCATCCTCTTCAAAGGTGGCAAAGGATTCGGAGTAAAGCGAATTATCCGATTTCCGGCCCACCGGGATACAGTTGCCCTTGTAGAGTTTGAGCCGGACAGTGCCATTGACCGTGGCCTGGGTGTCGTCCATGGTTTTCTGCAGCAGTTGCATCTCCGGTGAGAACCAGAAACCGTTATAAATCAGCTGCGAATACCGCGGTACCAGGGAGTCACGAATGCCTAAGACTTCACGATCCAAGGTGATGGTTTCCAAATCGCGGTGGGCAGCGCGGAGGATGGTCCCGCCCGGAGTCTCATAGACGCCACGGGATTTCATACCCACAAACCGATTCTCCACCATATCCAGCCGGCCGATGCCGTTAGCCCCGCCAAAGGTGTTCAGTTTGCTCATCAAGGCAACCGGGCCCAACCGTTCGCCGTCAACGGCCACCGGGGTGCCCTGCTCGAAATCGATCTCAATGTAGGTGGGGGTGTCCGGTGCCTTCTCCGGGGAGACGGTCAGCTTGAACATATCCTCATCCGGCTCGTTCCACGGATCTTCAAGGATGCCGCCTTCAAAGCTGATGTGGAGCAGATTCTCATCGGAACTGTAGGGATTTTTTTTGGTAACCGGCACCGGGATGTTGTTTTCCTTGGCAAAGGCCACGAGTTTCTGACGCGAGTTCAGATCCCAGAGACGCCAAGGGGCTATGATGGTCAGCTTGGGATTAAGAGCCAAATAGCTCAGCTCAAAGCGAACCTGATCGTTCCCCTTGCCGGTGGCACCGTGGCTCACCGCATCGGCCCCCTCCTCAATGGCAATCCGCACCTGCTCCTTGGCAATCAAGGGACGGGCGAGCGAGGTGCCCAGGAGATAGGACCCCTCGTAGATGGCATTGGCGCGAAAGGCCGGGAAGATATAATCGCGAACAAACTCCTCGCGCAGGTCGGAGACAACCACCTTCTCCGCACCGGTGGCCATGCCCTTGGCACGAACCGCATCCCAATCCTCTTTCTGACCGATGTCGGCGGAATAGGCAACGACCGAACAGCCGTATTCATTGGCCAACCATTTTAAAATGACCGAGGTATCCAACCCGCCGGAATAGGCGAGCACAATCTTGTTGATCGACATAATTCCACTCTAAGATCCCAAGGGGATCGTTTGTATTGGTCTTTAGGGTGTCTTGAACACTGCGTTTTTTCTATGGAGATCGAAGTTTTTACGACGCCATCAATATTGTCGTTCTCGTAAAAAAACACGAAAACGACGTTTCGAACTTCGCAACCGACTGTCTTTATGATGCGCACTCTATGGATTTTTGACTTTTTACGCATTCATCAATATTCAAGGGACCCTTTATTTGTATTTATTTGTTCACGCCCAGAATGAAATGCTCCAAAATCGCGGCGTGGATGTGCATTTTATTTTCCGCCTGATCAAAGATCACGCTTTGCGGCCCTTCGAGCACCTCTTCAGTGACCTCTTCCCCTCGGTGCGCCGGTAGGCAGTGCATGACAATGGCATTTTTGTCGGCCTTGGTCAACAGGGCCCGGTCCAACTGATAATTTTTGAAAACGCCAAGACGCTCTTCCTGCTCCGACTCCTGTCCCATGGAAGCCCAGACATCGACATTGACCACATCGGCACCCTGAATTGCCGTGGCCGGATCCTGGGTCAGCTTGATTGGCTGCGGACATCTGGCCTGGGCTTTGTCGAAGATGGCTTGATTGGGTGTAAAGCCCTCGGGACAGGCCAAGCTGAGCGGAAATCCGAATACCGAGGCAGCTTCAATCCAGGAGTTGGCCATGTTGTTGCCGTCACCGATCCATGCGGTTTTCGCGCTCTCCAGCGATCCTTTTTTTTCCACGACGGTCATCATGTCGCTGAGTACCTGACAGGGATGGTGCAGATCTGTCAGGGCGTTGATCACCGGTACGTCGGAGTACTTGGACAGTTCTTCCACTACCTGCTGGCCAAAGGTCCGGACTACAATCGCATCCACATAGCGGGCAAGTACCCGTGCCGTATCTTTAAGCGGTTCCCCCCGGCCAAGTTGCGATTCTTTGGCGGACATAAAAATGACCTGCCCGCCCAGGCCGTACATGGCCGCTTCAAAAGAGACCCGGGTACGGGTCGACGGTTTTTCAAAAAGGAGACAGATTTTATGGCCGGCAAGCTGCTGGTGGCGCACGCCCTGCTTGCTCTCCGCCTTTAAAACAAGCGCCCGATCAATCAAGGCGCGTAATTCTTCGCGCGTAAAATCGCCCAATGCCAACAGGTGTTTCTTCATCTTACTATCCCTGGTAATCCGGGAACGACAACGATGTCATGCTTCCCAGGCTATCATGCCTGATTCTACCGATGTCTCTCCGGGTAAAAAAATAATTGATACAAAAAAACAGGTCGTTTGCAAAGGGATTTTGCCGGAAGGCCTCTGTTTGCAGACAAAGTCAGGAAAAGAGGGATTAAAGAATACCGGCGACCGCCTTATCGAGAAAGAGAGCGGAAAGAAGGATCTTGAGCCCGATTAGGACTAAAATAACGCCTCCGGCCACCTCGACCCGGCGGCCCCAAAGTTTCCCCGCACGGGTGCCGAGGAACAAACCGAGCACGGTAAAGCCGCAGGCAACCAGCCCGATGACCAGGGCAGGAATCCAGACCACCACATTGAGCATGGCCAGGCTGAGGCCAACAGCCAGGGCGTCGATACTGGTGGCCACCGCTAACCCGACCATGGTCAGCCCACGGCTGGGATCATTATTGCGCCTCTGCCCTTGTTCAACGGAAAGTGCCTCAATGATCATGCGGCCACCGATATACAAGAGCAGTGTAAAGGCGATCCAATGGCTCCAGGCGGCAACAAAGGATTGCACCGTCAACCCGGCAAGCCAACCAACCACAGGCATCAATGCCTGAAACAGGCCAAAATGGAAGGCCAGCCGGAAACAAGGCCGAAAACTCAACGGATGCAGCACCGCCCCGGCTGCCAGGGCCACGGCAAAGGCGTCCATGGCCAAGGCCACAGCCACGGCGATTAAGGAAAGACTATCCACGGTACCAGGAACAGACCACCCAATGACTATAAACGATCAAACACGCGGCAGAGCATCTCCACCAGGGCATCTATCTCCTTTTCGCTGACAATCAGCGGCGGCACGAAACGCAGCACCTTGTTGCCGGCAAAGTTGATCAATGCGCCCTCAGCAAACATCTGCTGCACAATCTCCATTCCCAGCTCAATGCCCCGGTCGGTCAATATCAGCCCAAGCAGGAGTCCCCGTCCGCGGACGCCGGTGGCCAGTTGCGGATACCGCTTGGCCACATCCTCAAGCTTGGCTATGAAGTATCGGCTTTTTTCTTGCACCGAGGCCATAAAGCCGTCGGCAAGCATGATCTTCATCACTTCGACCGCAGCTGCGGCAGCCACCGGATTCCCGCCGAAGGTGGAGGCATGGGTGCCCACGACAAGCGAGGCGGCGATCTTCTCGGTGGTCAGCATGGCACCGATGGGTAGTCCATTGCCCAAGGCCTTGGCCAGGGTCATGATGTCCGGGGTGACCCCTAACTGCTCGTGGGCAAAGAGAGTGCCGGTCCGACCGAGCCCGGTCTGGACCTCATCAAAGATCAAGAGCAGTCCGTGTTTATCGCAAAGAACGCGAATGGCCGCCAGGTACTCGGGCTCAAGAGGCCGCACCCCGCTCTCCCCCTGGAGCGGCTCACAGAGGATGGCGCAAGTTTGCGGGGTGATCAACTGCTCAATGGTTGCGGGATCGCCAAAATCGGCATGGACAAAGCCCTGGGGCAGGGGCTCAAACCCCTGATGAAACTTAGGTTGGCCGGTGGCAGCCACCGTGGCCAGGGTCCGCCCATGAAAAGAGCCGGAGAGCGAGATGATCTCATATTTTCCCGGTCCACTGTGGATACGTGCCAGTTTGATCGCTGCCTCATTGGCCTCGGCACCGGAGTTACCCATGAAAACCCGGTCGGCGAAACTGTTCTGCACCAGCAGTTCCGCCAACTCGATCTGCGGCTTGGTGTGGAACAGATTCGAGACATGGATCAAAGATCCGGCCTGGCGACAGATTGCCTCGGTCACCACCGGATGACAGTGCCCCAATGAGCAGACGGCAATGCCTGCGAGAAAATCAAGATACTCCTTGCCGTCCGCGTCCCAAAGCTTGCAGCCGCTGCCCTTAATCATCGCCGCCGGAAACCGGTTGTACGTTCCAACAAACACAGCATTTCCTCTCGTCGCCCAGTCCTGATTGCTCATGCCACCAACTCCGTCCCGATACCTTTTCGGGTGAAAATTTCCAGCAAAATGGCGTGCTCCTGCCGCCCATCGATAATGTGTGCCTTGGCGACGCCGCCGTCCAGGGCCGATTTACAGCAGTTGACCTTGGGAATCATACCACCCTTAATTACACCGGACTCGATCAGACTGTGGATCTGATCCCGAGAAATAGTGGAGATCAGCTCGCCATTCTCGTCTTTAACCCCCTCCACATCGGTGAGTAGCATCAGCTTGACCGCATTCAACTCGGCAGCAATGGCTCCGGCAACGAGATCGGCATTGATATTAAACGCTTGCCCATCCTCGCCCACGCCCACCGGGGCTATGACCGGGATGAAATCCTTTTGATCCAACGCGGTCAAGATTTCCGGATTGATCCGAGTCACCTCGCCCACGCGGCCTATATCGATCAACTCCGGCGGACGATCTTCGCCGGTTGACTTCCCTTTTATGGTCAGCTTGCGGGCCTGCACCAGATCACCGTCGCGGCCGGAGAGCCCGACGGCCTTGCCGCCGCAGTGGTTAATCAAGCCGACGATCTCCTTGTTCACCTTGCCCACCAGGACCATCTCAACCACATCCATGGTCTCGCCATCGGTGACCCGCATCCCCTGTACATAGGAAGGGGTGATTTGCATTTTCTCGAGAAAACGGTTGATCTGCGGCCCCCCGCCGTGGACAATCACCGGATTGATGCCGATGTATTTCATCAGGATGACATCAAGGGCGAAGTTGCGCTTGAGTGCCTCGTCGACCATGGCATGGCCGCCGTATTTAATCACCACAGTTTTTTCGCGGAATTCACTGATATACGGCAGCGATTCCACCAACACCTTGGCCTTGGCTATTTCTTCTCTCATCATAGGGTTCTCCCCCTCATTCCAACCGTTGGAGCCGTCCAATGTAAATAAAGCGACTATTTTACCTCTGCTTCCCTTCCCTGTAAACCCCTGCGTATCTTTACCGCAAAAACGCAGGTCTCCATCAGGCCAAGCCTCTTTACTTTTGAAGGATAACCAAGTAATGTTCGACCATTCTTGCAAAAAATAAACCCAAAATAACAAATGTTCATTTTTCCCTTGCATTTCCGAGGAGATGACCATGGAATACGAACCAGGCGTTCGTTCTAGAGTGCTATACCTGCTTATCCTTGTGACGCTTGCGCTGTTGGCTCCGGCCTTTGCAGCCGAGGAGGCTGATCAACCTATCAGCATCGAAGCCAACCGCATGGTATCGCAGGAAAAAGACAACATTGTCATCTTCCAGGGCAAGGTCGACGCCCGCCAGGGGAACCTGACCATTCGGGCCGATGAAATGACCGTCTATTACAGCAGCAAAACACCACAGGCAGCAACCGCCAAAACGGATAAAACCACCAACAAGGTGGAAAAGCTGATCTGCAAAAAAAACGTCAAAGTCAGCCAGGGGGATTGGCTGGGCACCGGTGATCGCATGGATTATTTTGCACCTGAACGCAAGGTGATCCTGACCGGGAACGCCAAGGCCTGGCAGGGGCAAAATATGGTGGCCGGAAAAACCATTACCTACTATCTCGATCAAAAACGATCGGTGGTAGAGCAGGATAAAAAAGTCAACGGCAGGGTGCGAGCTGTGATCCATCCGGAATCAAAAAAATAACCATGACCGGGAGCGCTTTGCTTGAAACCAGCGGCCTGATTAAGGAATACCACAACCGAAGAGTGGTTGATCAGGTCAACCTGCAGGTACCCAGTTCTTCCGTGGTTGGCCTGCTCGGCCCCAACGGGGCAGGGAAAACGACCACCTTTTATTCGATTGTCGGCTTTATCCGCCCGACCAAAGGCTCGATTCTGTTGGACGGTGAAGACATAACCAGCTTACCGATCCACAAACGGGCCTCACGGGGAATCACCTATCTGGCCCAGGAACCCTCGGTCTTTAAGAAGCTCACCGTGGAGGAGAATATCCGCATCGTCCTGGAGCCGCTCGGTCTTTCCCGTAGCGAAATCAACGGGCGAATCAGCGAGCTGATGGCGGAACTCAAGCTCGAGTATCTGGCTGGCAACAAAGGTCACGGACTCTCCGGCGGTGAACGTCGCCGGGTGGAAATCATGCGGGCCCTGGCCACCCGGCCCCGTTTTATCCTTCTGGACGAGCCCTTTGCCGGAGTTGACCCCCTCTCGGTGGCGGACCTTCAGGAAATTATCCGTGATCTCAAAGGCAAGGGCTTGGGAGTACTGATTTCCGACCATAATGTGCGTGAAACCTTGCAGGTCTGCGACTTCGCCTATATTATGAACGGCGGTCAAATCTTGACCAGTGGCGCGGCCGACGATATTATTCAGAGTTCGGTTGCACGCAAGATGTATCTCGGCGATAATTTCCACATGTAGGCACAAAAAAACGTAGCTATCGGCACTCACGCATCAACTTGATTTGACGGGACACACGGATCAATGGCTCTTGAACTCAGACAAAATCTGAAGCTAGCTCAAAAACTGGTGATGACGCCGCAACTGCGTCAGGCCATCAAGCTGCTTCAGCTCGGACGTCTTGAGCTCACAGATGCCCTGCAGGCGGAAATCGAGCAGAATCCGATGCTTGAGGAGGCCCCCTCGCTGCAGGAACAGGTAGCCAATCCCGAAGCACTCAACGCCGAAGAAAACATCGTCCAGGAGGAGGCCAAGGTCACGGATCGACTCAAGGGAGATGATCCGGCCACGGTGGCGGAAATCAACTGGGAAGACTATTCCAACAGCTTCGACACCGACCTTTCTTTTGCTTACGAGGCACCGCCTGCTGATGCGCCATCCCAATTCGACTTTATCTCCGCTACTCCAGGACTGGGCTCGTATCTTCGGTGGCAGCTGACCCATCTGGATCTTAACGAACAAGACGAGGACCTGACCAACTTCATCGTCTGCAACCTGGATGGTCACGGTTTTCTTGAGGCCACCATTGCCGATATCTGCGCCTTCGGTAACTGCGACGAAGAGGAGGCCGAGGGCTGCCTGCGCATTGTCCAGAGCCTTGATCCCCCTGGCGTGGCTGCCCGAGATATTCGCGAATCACTCCTGCTGCAACTTGACCGACTCGATTATTACGACACCCTGCCCTACCAGATCGTTGATCAGCACATGGGGTTGCTGCAGTCTCGCAACTACGCCCAGATTGCCCGGGAAACCGGCTCACCGGCCAAAAAGGTGATGGAAGCAATTTCCATTATCCAGGAACTGACCCCTTATCCTGGCAATGAATTCAGTAACGAGCAGACCAACTATGTGGTCCCGGATGTCTATCTGTATAAAATCGACGGCGAATTCGTGATCCAGCTCAACGATGAAGGTTTGCCGCAACTGCAGCTCTCCAGTGAGTACCAGCAACTGCTCAAGCAAAAGGGTAGCCTCAACAGCGAGTCACGAGGCTATCTTCGCGAAAACAAACGTAATGCCGAATGGTTCATCAAGTCGATCGAGCAACGACAGCGTACCATTTACCGGGTTATGGAGAGTTTGCTCAAATTCCAGCACGATTTTTTTGAGTCTGGGCCAGCGGCAATGAAGCCGTTGATCCTGCGCGATGTGGCCGAGGACATCGGCATGCATGAGTCAACCGTCAGCCGGGTCACTTCCAACAAGTATGTCCATTGCCCCCAAGGCATCTACGAACTGAAATATTTCTTCAGCACCGCCGTTCCCAATGCCGATGGCGACAACGTTGCCGCCGAGGCCATCAAAACCCGCATCCGCCAGCTGATCAGCGGCGAAAATCCGTCTAAACCGCTCAGCGACAACAAGATCTCCGAGTTGCTTGCACAAGAGAGCATCTCCGTTGCCCGCCGTACCGTTGCCAAATACCGGGAACAATTGAAAATACTTCCGGTCAAACACCGGCGCCAAAACGTGTAACCCTTAGGCGGACTCATGCCCCAACTGAAAAGCGACGCGATCATTTTGGATATGAAGGCCGCCACCAAGGACGGGGCCTTACGGGAGTTGGCAGGACTGGCCGCCACTCAATGCGGCCGTTTTACCGAAGAAGTGCTCTACAAAATTCTGCTGGAACGGGAAGCTGTGGGCTCCACCGGAGTAGGAAACGGAGTGGCCATCCCTCATGGCAAGATTGAAGGATTGGATGAGATTCTGCTTTGCTTCGGTCGAAGCAAAGGGGGCATTGATTTCAACGCTATCGACAAACGCGAGGTCTACCTGTTCATACTCATGATTTCACCGGCCGGCAAAGGCGGCGAATATCTCCAGACCCTGGCTCGCGTAAGCCGGGTCCTTAAGCAGAGCTGCAATCGCCAGCTACTGTTCGATTACACCACCCGCGACGAAATCGTCGCCCTCTTTGCGACAGATCCCGGCGCGATCGAATAAAGGAGACCGCACCGGGTATATCCACATCCTTTTCAACTACTGCGAATCATCTCCGCAATCTGAAACGCCATTTCCAGTGCCTGCTCGGCATTGAGCCGGGGATCGCAGGTGGTCAGATAACGTTGCCCCAGTTGGGCGTCGGAAAGCTGGCGTGCGCCGCCGATGCACTCGGTGACATCGTCGCCGGTCAACTCGAAATGGACCCCGCCGGGGACCGTTCCTTCGACCCAGTTCAGCTCAAAGAAACAACGCAGCTCCGAGAGGATATTGTCGAAATCACGGGTTTTGTGCCCGGACTCGGCCTTGAAGGTATTGGCATGCATCGGGTCGCAGGTCCAGAGCACGTGCTGACCGGATTTCTTCACCGCCCGCAGAAGCGGCGGCAGGTACTTTTCGATCGATTTGTAACCGAAACGGGTGATCAGGGTGATCCGACCCGGTTCGTTTTCCGGATTGAGCCGTTCCATGATCTTGAGGATATTATCCACATCATAGTTGGGCCCGACTTTCATACCGAGTGGATTACGCACGCCACGGAGATACTCGATGTGTGCCCCGTCGATCTGGCGGGTACGGTCACCAATCCAAAGCATATGCGCCGAGCAGTCGTACCAGCCGCCGGCCACCGAATCCTCACGGGTCAGGGCTTCTTCATATCCCAGGAACAGGGCCTCGTGAGAAGTAAAAAATTGGGCCTCCTTCAACTGCGGGATATCGGTTGCGATACCGATGGTCTCCATGAACTTGATCGCATTGCTGATCTGCTTGGCCATGCGCTCATAGGAGCGGCCCATGGGAGACTGCTTGACAAACTCCTGGTTCCAGGCCTGAACCCGATGCAGCGAGCCGAAACCACCACGAGTGAAAGCGCGCAACAGGTTCAGGGTCGAAGCCGACAGGTGATACCCCTTGAGCATACGCTGCGGATCGGGAATACGGGCTGCCGGATCAGGCTCGGCTGAGTTGGCCATATCACCACGATAACTGGGAATCTCCGCGCCATTGACCTTCTCCATATCGGCAGAACGGGGCTTGGCATATTGACCGGCGATACGACCGACCTTCACCACCGGCTTGTTGCCCGCATAGGTGAGAACAACAGCCATCTGCAACAGAACTTTCAGTGTTTCCCGAATGTTGGGTGCGGTACAGCGGGAAAACTCCTCGGAACAGTCGCCGCCCTGCAGTAAAAAGGCCTCACCCTTGACCGCCTTGGCGAGCATTGCTTTCAAATCCCTGATTTCACCAGCAAAAACCAACGGAGGCAACACAGAGAGGGTCTGAATGATTTCGTCATATCGCTCCTTGTCCGGCCACTTGGGTTGCTGCAGGGCAGGGAAATTGTGCCAACTCGTCTTGCTCCAGTCGCGTGTATTCTCCATGTTCATCATTTGGGTAAAAGGTTTATCGGCTATTCGTCGACACTCTTGGGTATCGCCGAGGCATGCTATCACTTAGGGTCGGGAGCGCAACTGTTGCCAAAACAGCAGACTTCCAGATCAAAAACATTGAGAATGCGCAGGGCTTGATCGCGCTTGTCCGGGTCGGAAAAGGGCTCAAACGCGTACTGCTTTCTATATTTCTCCGCCTGTTGCTTGGAAGGAATGCACTCCATGCCCGTGGCCAGGACCTTGCCGTGAGCCGTCTCTAAGAGCTCGGCATCGCGACCGTTGGTAACGATGGCTAGGGGAATGCGATACTCCGGATCCAATATCCGGGCAGCGGCAATAGCCGCCTTTTCCCGGGTCACCAATGATCCCGGCCCATAACGGAGGATAAAAAGTCGTTTCCCGCCAATCGAGACAGTGAACTCTATGGTGGTGACCACCCGGTTGGTATACTCGGAAACAATGCTCAGCCGAGGTTCCAACGCCTCTTTAGCGTATCCCAGTTGCTCAACCAGCAGGCGGGCGAGGCCCTGACGCACCCGTTCATCATCGGTATCCGGCAAAATATCGCCAGTGAGAAAGTCCTCCAACTCACCGTACACAATATGGTGCCCTGAAGTGTCAACCATGAGAGCCTCGCTCAAATATAACTATCGGAAAACCATTGATAAAACACCGCAATCCACTGAACAGAGGACGTCGTTCTCATGGCGTTTTACAACAACGTCACTCCAAGGCAATTTTTAGTGGCGCGGGCGGAAAGAATCGAAGGGAACAACAGATGGACAAGAATCGTGTGGTGATGATGTCGGCTTGTACCCCCCTAGACGATTGGCCGCAACTCTACCTTGGGCAATTCCGTAACCAGCAACAGGGAGACTTAAGTAATCGTTTAATGATTATTTTGTCAATCACCAATTTGCCCTGCCAACGCCAACGGCTCCCTCCGATGCCAAAACCAGGAAAGACTCGCCGCGATTGTGCAATCAGGGTATGATTGTCACGTTCGTACGAAATCGTAAAAAGACCCTCCAAGCCGACTGCGCGCTCAATTCCATCTCTTACTTTTTGACCATGACGACTAGCAACACCACAGACAGCCAGAGCCAATGGCTCAAAATCACTTTTTTTTGTCCATTAGAACTCCTTGATCCGGCCTCTGATCTTTTAGGAGTCCTGAGTGGAGCAGGTGTGGAGCAAAGCCCGGAAAACGAAGACGGAGCCACAATCAGCGGCTTTTTTCAACTCGACGCCCCGGCTGAAGACACAAGCCTACCTCACCCCACCGCCGCTGAGATCACGGCCCAAGTGGAAGATCAGATGGGAGATCTTTTTGCTCTCTATAACAAAGAGCTGCCACTACTGAGCACAACGCTGCTGGCAGATGAGGATTGGGCCACGAGCTGGCAGCAATATTTCAAACCTTTTGCAATTGTCCCTGGCCTGGTGATCAAACCATCCTGGGAAGACTATCTCACAAAAGATGGTGAACAGGTCATCGAAATGGATCCGGGCATGGCGTTCGGTACCGGCCAACATGCCTCCACCCGGATGGCACTAGCCCTGATTCAGGAAAGCATGGCCCGAATCGGCGCATTAAATACACTTGATGTCGGCACCGGCACCGGTATTCTCGCCATGGCAACGATCCTGTTCGGGGCAATACGGGCTGTAGCGATTGACAACGATCCTGATGCCGTGCGTGTTGCCCTGGAAAATATCGCCCAGAATGGACTGGAAGAAAAAATTGCGGTCAGCACCACCCCGGTGGAGCAAATTCAAGCCACCTTCCCCTTGGTCATTGCCAATATCGTCCATGATGTCCTCGTGGAAATGGCACCAACGCTCACCAACCTGACCGCTTCCGGTGGACACTTGGTATTGGCGGGTATTTTAAGCGGCACCCAGGAGGAGAATCTTATCCGTCTCTATGAAAACCTGGGCTTCGAGTTGCTGAGCCGCCAATATCAGGATGAGTGGGTGGCGCTGCAGTTTCAGCGAAACTAAATTTTAAAAACGCCACTCTCATTGACCCGAGAGTGGCGTTTCCTTGTTGGTCCTGTGGGCGTCCTGCCCGGCGTTCTTTCACAATTGTCAGGCCATGCGATTAATCGATTCCTCGCTATTGCCTTGCATCATGGTCAACAGATCCCCGGTGTTTTGGGAGCCCATGGCCGACATGGCTAAGTAGGTCTCCATTGCTGCGGCGGTTATGCCCGAATCTTCCGTTGAAGGTGCTTCCTCCGGCCGATTGGCCTGCATGGCGGCTACAGCCTCTTCGTTTGAAAGCCCCGCGACCTCATCCGTATCGTAATTGGCCAAAAAATCCTCGACACTCACATCGGAACCGGTGGCATTATTGATGATATTCACCAGGCTGGCAGCCTCGTCCTCATCAATGATCCCATCGCCGTTCTCATCAGCGGCATTGACCATATCACTCTCGTCGGGTTGCCCCATACCACCGGGAGGGGGAGGCCCTTGCGGCCGGTTGGCTTCCAAGGCCGAAAGTGCCTCATCCTCGCTAACGGTACCACTTTGGTCGGTATCATAGGTCGAGAGAAACTCGGTTAAATCGCTCGAGACACCTGATGCTCTGTTGATAGCATCTGCCAGACTTTGAATTTCATCGGTCGTATCCAGTGTTCCGCTGGTGTCCGTGTCCAGCTGCGTGACCAGTTGCGACAGATCTGTTTTTTCCTCATCCTTTGAGGGGCCCCGAGTCTGCATCCGGGACATCATCTGCCCGATTGAGTATCCATTATTACTACTGCCTATACCGATGACCGACATAATACACCTCCGTCTGACGTTTCTGCTACCTTCCGTTCTCCTTTTTGGCCTCATGCCTGGAAGAAAACGGGGCAAACATACTTTTGCTGGGTTCGTAAAAGCCCATCACATCCTGGAAGATGGCTCAGTAAAAACAAAGACGTACAAAGAGTGGTGCTTTCTCCGGCACGAAGGCATACAAAAGATATGTCAAGTGTCGGGGAAAGCGCTACGAAGCAGTAGATCGAAGTTTTCACAACGCCATCCCTTTTCCCCGTGCACTTCGGGCCTGCCTCTCGCATCGTCATGAACAAAGAGGCTGTTTATGCTGATTGGGTTGGAATAGGGTAACGATGCGCAACAATCGGATAGCAGCGTGTCAATTATGGGCCATCTCCTGCCGCAACACCATTCCAGGTCAACAACGTATTTAGGTATGATCGCTTCAGACGCTTCACCTCTGTAAAAACCATCCTGCCCCCATTGAACTACAGATAGGATTATATCGGTATATTAGGCAGTTTTGCTTGTTAAGCTTCAGGTAATAATTGTAAACTTCTGTAAAATATCTAACCTACCTTCGCCTGGAGGCACTAAGGTGGGCGATCGAAAATTCAAAATATGCTCAACGAAACGGAAGCCCAATGAAAATCCTGATTATTGACGACGACATCGAGCTCTGCGACCTGTTGGCCACCTACCTGGAGCAGGAAGAATTCGACATAACCGCCATCTACGAAGCCAAAGATGGACTCACGGCCGCTCTTTCCGGCGAATATGCCTTTCTTATCCTTGATGTCATGTTGCCCGGATTCAACGGATTTGACCTGCTGCGCCAGTTGCGACGCACGTCCGCCATGCCGGTCATCATGCTGACGGCCCGTGGCGATGAGGTCGACCGGATTGTAGGCCTGGAGATGGGTGCGGACGACTACCTGCCCAAACCCTTCAATCCGCGAGAGTTGGTGGCTCGTATTCGCGCGATCCACCGACGGGGAGAAAATGGTTTTGGTAACCGCACAGGCGTGCCGGAAAAAATCGTCGCCGATGATATTGCCATCGACTTTGGCACAAGAACCGTGTACCAGCAGGATATCGAGGTCACCCTCACCGCCGTGGAATTTTCCCTGCTCCATGCCCTGATTAAACGTATCGGCCAGGTGGTCAACCGCGAGGATCTGGCCCAGGAGGTGCTCGGGCGCAAGCTGGAGATGTTTGATCGCAGCATTGATGTCCATATCAGCAGCCTGAGGAAAAAACTCGGCCACCATATTAACGGGGTGGAACGGATTAAAACCATTCGCAGTGTCGGCTATATGTATTCCTGCATCGCTGCCTCGCCCTGATCCAAATGCGTTCTATTTTCTTTCGCCTGCTGCTCAGCTTTTTCCTCACCATCCTCCTCACCGGTGTGATCAGTGGGCTGGTGATGTTTTCCATCTCCCGGCGCTCGGTCGACTCCTTCCGGCACACCTTCCTAAAACAACTGCAAACCAACATCGCCCGCTCTATGGTCCTCATGGGGCAGGCGGCCTATGTTATACGCCAGTATCGTGATGACCAGGCCTTTGTCGATTACATCCATGAAATCAACGCCTCGATGCGGACCCAGCTGTATCTTCGTATCGATGGGACCGTCTTCCCAAACGAGCCGCCGCTTGACCAGGGTATTCTCTCCCTTCTCGAGACCACCACCGACCTTACCGCTCAGCCTTTTATCAAGGATGACGGTAGGCAACTCATCGTCGCCAAACAACTACAGACTCCGGAAGGCAAGGGCTACCTGGTTATCGGGCTCAATCACATGGGGCCGCCTCCGGGTATGGAAGGCCTGCTGCCACCCGATGGCGGCCCCGGCAGACGGATGCCGCCGCCACCGCCACCGCCACCGCATGAACGAGAGCGTTCTTTTTTCTGGTCGTTCTGGGGTAGAGACATAGGGATCCGCCTGTTGGTCTTCCTGCCGGTTGCCGGCGTGATTTGCTACCTGCTTGCGCGTTCGTACGGTGCGCCTCTGGCACGTTTACGGCGCATCAGCCGCCAGATCGCTGCGGGAGATCTCTCTGCCCGTGTCGGCACCAACCTGGGCAAGCCAGGCAATGAAATCGGCGACTTGGCCCGGGATTTCGACCACATGGCGGAACGGATGGAAGGGTTGGTCAACGGCCAGAAACGGCTGCTGCTTGACATCTCCCATGAACTCCGTTCTCCCCTGGCCCGGCTCAACCTGGCACTGGAACTGGTAAAAAAACGGTTTAATGCTGAAAATGACGATATTCTCGCCCGTATCGGCCGGGAGTCGGAACGACTCAATGCGCTCATCGGCCAATTGCTGACCCTTACCCGCAGCGAAGCCTTTGTTATAGATCAGGATACCCCAGAGGTCGACCTGCCCGAACTGATAGAAGAAATTGCCGGAGATGTGGGCTTTGAAACCAGTGACCGACAAAAAGAGGTCAAGGTTCTTGATATGGAACCGCTCGCGGTGATTGGCTCCCTGGAACTATTGCACCAGGCGATTGAGAATGTGGTCCGCAACGGGGCCTATTACACCCAACCCGGAACAGTGGTGTCAATTCGCCTTTTCAGCACTTATGATGAAACCGCAAACTCTTGGGCCGTCATTCAGGTTCGTGACCACGGACCGGGGGTGCCGGAGGATACAATTCCCCACCTCAAGGATCCTTTTTTCCGGGTGGCCGAAGCCAGGGACCGCAACAGCGGCGGAACCGGCCTCGGCTTGGCTATTGCCCATCAGGTAGTACAGCAGCATGGCGGCCGGATCGCTATCCGTAACAATAATGATCGGAATGGTCTTATTGTCGAAATCCATCTGCCCCGGCACCAAGGAACCGCACAAAGAGATTTTCTTGCATCTTGATCAAATCAACCACAATTTTTTATTGACGGCCCGACGACTCTATGCTATTTAGCCATTCTCGAAATGACATTGACCTTTGCAAATGCCAAATCGAAAAAGAGCTATATTCCTCGGTAGCTCAGTTGGTAGAGCAGGCGGCTGTTAACCGCCTTGTCGGGGGTTCGAGTCCCTCCCGGGGAGCCAATATACATTGTGCGCCAGCACGATGCACAAAACCCCACAGGTTAAAACCTGTGGGGTTTTGTCGTTTCAGCCCTTATTCCTGAGGCGGCGCTGCCCGTTTAAAGCAGCGCCCAAGTCGTACACCCCACCTCACTGCTGCATGGATCTATCCCGCCACTGCAGCTATTTTTGACATTTCCCATTGTCTTTCTGTAGAAATTCTCGGGTCGCCTTAGCCACGCCGCAGGCCATCAGACTCTCCTGGTCGGTGGCCGGACTTAGCCATATACACATCCCCAGGTTTCCCTGAATACAGGGAGGCCCTGGAACATTTCGGGGTTCACTCTTTGAACTGCGGACTGGTTTGGGGCGGCAGGGGCTTGGGTAATGCGCCACAGGATTCGTCATTGGCCGCCATGGTCTGAAGCGAACAACCAACAAACCGGCAATACCCAGGAATAAATGTTTTCTACCGTGAAAAACTCGCAATCTCCCTCTACAGCTGTTCTTATTTGCTGGTCCCCTCCACGGAGTACGGGAACGATCAAAACGATGCAAAACACCCTCACATTTCTGGAGAAGCACTATGTTTGCGATGTTTGACGGTTGGAAATTCCTTGCCGGGCTGGGTATTTTTTTGTTCGGCATGTTCATGATGGAGGAGTCGGTCAAACTCCTGGCTGGCCGATCTTTCAAAATTCTAATCCGTCGCTGCACCGAAAACCGCCTCAAGGGACTGTTGACCGGTTTCGTCACCACCGCCATCCTCCAATCGAGTTCGGCAGTTTCCCTTATGGTGCTGGCCTTTGTCGGTGCGGGGTTGATGTCTTTGGCCAACGCCGTAGCGGTACTCATGGGTGCCATGGTGGGCACGACCTGCACCGCCTGGGTCGTCGCCCTGGTCGGATTTCAGCTCAAAATTGATGTCTTTGCCTTGCCCTTGATCGGTATCGGCGGCCTGGGCTTGATCTTTTTCTCGGGCTCCACCCGCTACATCAATATCAGCAAGCTTCTGGTTGCCTTCGGCTTCCTCTTTCATGGCCTGGATTTCATGAAAACCAGCGTGGAAACGTTTGCCGGATCGGTCGACCTTTCCACCCTGCCGAATCTGGGATTATGGGTCTATGTTCTGATCGGTATCATCCTGACCGCGGCGATGCAGTCGAGTTCCGCCACCATTGCCATCATCCTCACCGCCCTTTTCTCCGGCATTATCGATTTTCGCGAAGGCGCCGCCCTCGTGATCGGCGCCAATGTCGGCACCACGGTGACGGTATTGCTCGGCGCCATTGGCGGTATTCCTGCAAAAAAACAGACAGCGGTCAGTTCGCTGATATTCAATGCGGTTACCGCCCTGATTGTTTCCCCCCTGCTGCCACTGATGACCTGGATCACGCAGGACTTCTTTCATCTCGCCGATAACCCGGTCCTGGGTATCGCCCTGTTCCACACCCTGTTCAATGTGCTGGGAGTACTGCTTTTTTTCCCCTTCATTTCCGGCCTGGTCCACCTGCTGCATCGTTTCTTCCCCGAAAAGCGAACAGTGCTCACGCTTTTCATTCACAACACCTCGCCCCAGGTTCCGGAGGCGGCACTGGCCGCACTGCGTAACGAGGTCCTGCACCAATTACTCCTGTCGGTCCGGTATATCGGCAGACACTACGGCCTAAAGCCACCGGAGGTGAATCAAACCGAAGAAGATATCGGCTCAGCGGATCAAAAACAATCCGCTTTTCCCCTCGCCTACGGGGACCTGGAGCACCTCCACGCCGAAATCTTCACCTTTTACGCCCAGATCCAGGCCGAGACCATTGATCCCCAGGAGGCGGTATTGCTTGAACCGATCATCCGTTCCAGCCGCAGCATGATGAATGTGGTCCGAAATCTTTATGATCTGCGCACGGAAATCGACGACATCGGCGGCGAAGACAACGCCTTTCTCCTCCAGGCACACGCTGAAGTCCTGAGACGGCTCAGCCTTCTCTGGAAGACGATCGAACAGGTGGCGACCGAACCACGACCCGAGGTGCAGGAGGAAGAGTTACGATTGATGTTTCAGAATGTCGAAAAGGCGGACAAAGCCTTTATTCGGGCAAGTGCGGGTTCGATTTCTCGACGCGAAATTCGGGAACAGGATGTGACCAAGCTGTTAATGATCAACCGTTTCCTCACCCAATCCAGCCGGATGGTAGTGCTGAGTATGCAGAACCTGGTCCCGCTCGCCACGCCCAACCCAGCCCCAGCCCAGCCGCAAGAGGCAACGACTTGAACGGGTAGCACTCACCGGCAAAAAACGAATACGACCGATCGCTACCGAACAAGGTTATTCTCGATTGGACAAATTCCGCCAAATCTATTATATAGAAGAAAAATCTCCGCAAATGGGCCGGATTCCGGCCCATTTTTTTTTCTATTGTTATCGGCAATAAATACGAGAACAATAGATCGAATATTTCGTATCAAACGGTACCCACGTGAGCAGTCAACACCGTAAAGAAATTGAAAAAAGAAGAACCTTTGGCATCATCAGCCATCCCGATGCCGGTAAGACCACTCTCACCGAGAAGCTGTTGCTCTTTGGTGGCGCCATCCAGATGGCCGGAGCGGTCAAATCGCGTAAAACCTCGGTCCATGCCACCAGCGACTGGATGGCCATTGAAAAGGAGCGCGGTATCTCCGTCACCACCTCGGTGATGAAGTTCAACTACCGCGATTACGAGATCAACCTGCTCGATACCCCCGGCCATCAGGACTTCTCCGAAGATACCTACCGGGTCCTGACCGCAGTGGACTCGGCACTGATGGTGATCGATTCCGCCAAGGGCGTTGAAACCCAGACCACCAAATTGATGGAGGTCTGCCGGATGCGCAACACCCCGATCATAACCTTTATCAACAAGCTCGACCGTGAGGGTCTGGAGCCCCTCGACATCCTCGCCGACATCGAAGACAAACTGCAGATCGAATGCGTACCTCTTTCCTGGCCGATCGGCATGGGCAAAGGCTTTAAGGGTGTTTATGACCTGCACCGTAAGCAGATTACCCTGTTTACCCCCAGTCAGGATACCCGCCCGGAAGACGCCATTGTGGTTAAGGATCTGGCCGACACCCAGCTGGACACCCTGCTGGGTAGCTTCGCCGCCGACAAACTGCGCGAGGACATCGAACTGCTCCAGGGGGCAGCCAACCCCTTTGATTACGAGCAATATCTCAAGGCCGGACAAACGCCGGTCTTTTTCGGCAGTGCTATCAACAACTTCGGTGTCCGCGAACTGCTTGATGCCTTTGTCGAGCTCTCACCGGCTCCAGGGCCGCGGGCAACCACCACCCGTATGGTCGACCCCGAAGAGGAAACCTTCAGCGGTTTCACCTTTAAGATCCAGGCCAATATGGACCCGGCCCACCGCGATCGGATCGCCTTTTTCCGCATCTGCTCCGGCAAATTCACCCGGGGGATGAAGGTGCTGCATCACCGGCTGGGCAAGGAGATCAATTTGAGCAATGCCACCGTGTTCATGGCCCAGGAACGCTCCCATGTCGACGAGGCCTATCCGGGCGACATCATCGGCATCCATAACCATGGCACGATCAAAATCGGCGACACCTTCACCGACAAGGAAGAACTCAAGTTCACCGGCATCCCCAACTTTGCCCCGGAACATTTCCGGCGGGTCGTGCTCCGTAACCCGCTGAAGATGAAGCAATTACAAAAGGGCCTCTTGCAAATGGCCGAAGAGGGCGCAGTACAGGTGTTCCGACCTCTGGTGGGCAACGAATACATTCTTGGCGCTGTCGGCGTGCTCCAGTTCGAGGTGACAATGACCCGGCTCAAGGACGAATACGGGGTGGATGCCACCTACGAACCGCTCAGCTACACCCTGGCCCGCTGGATAACCAGCGATAACAAGCAGCAGATGCGCGAGTTCGAGAAAAAATACCAGTTCAACCTGGCCCTGGATGCCGAGGGCCACCTTTCCTACCTGGCCGAAGGGAGCTGGCGTCTGGCTCACACCCAGGAACTCTTTCCGGAGATCGAATTCCACAAAACACGGGAATCGGTCTGAGAGCGCATTGACCGGTAAGCATACCAACAGCTCAATCCTGCTGATCCACCCACCGCTGGCCAAGGCGGCCGAGCCACCGGCCGGCATTACCGCCTTGGCGGGATGCCTCCGTCGGCACGGGGGTGACTGTTCCCTGGTGGACGCCAACCTGGAGGCCCAGCTGTGGCTGATCGGCTCGGCACAGAATCCGCTCGATACCTGGGGCACCCGTGCGCTCAAACACCGGCAAGAGAACCTTGCCGCCCTGCGCTCACCGGCAACCTACACCAATATCGACCGTTACCAGCGAGCGGTCCGCGACTGTAACCGGGTTCTGGAGCTGGCCGCCTCTTGCCAGCCGGAGCTGTCGCTCAACCTGGTCAATTATGAGGATAGTCGGCTCGATCCTCTGGCAAGCGCCGACCTGTTGAGGGCCGCAGCAACCTATCACACCAATCTTTTTTTCCCCTGGTTTGAACAACGGCTCTCGCCCCTAATCGAGGCACAAGCACCTCGTTTTGTCGGTATATCGCTGTGCTACCTCAGCCAAGCCCTGTGCACGTTTAGCCTGATCGGATTTCTCCGCGCCCATTTCCCTCACATTCAGCTGATCCTTGGCGGTGGCCTGGTCACCTCCTGGATGAGTCATCCCGAATGGACCAATCCCTTTTCCGGCCTGGTTGACCACTGCATTGCCGGTCCCGGTGAAACGCCCCTGCTCTCCCTGCTTGGCCTCACTGATCAGTATCAGGACCCTGCCCCGGAATATGCGGACCTGCCCCTGGCGAATTATCTGGCACCCGGCCTGATCCTTCCCTATGCGGCATCCCGGGGCTGTTATTGGAACAAGTGCACCTTTTGCCCGGAAACGGCCGAACAGAGCCGCTACCGCCCCATTGCCGCCGAGACTGTCGTCGATCACTTGCACCACCTCTGCAGCCAAACGAAACCGTCTTTGCTGCACCTGCTTGATAATGCCGTCAGTCCTGCGTTGATGGATGCGCTCTGTAAGAATCCCCCAGGTGTTCCCTGGTACGGTTTTGTCCGCTTTCACGAGCAACTGGCCGATCCCGACTTTTGCCGCCGACTGCGCCAATCGGGTTGCATGCTCCTCAAACTCGGCCTTGAGTCCGGGTCTCAGCAGGTCCTTGATGCAATGCACAAAGGGATCAGCCTCGAGTTGGTCCAGCGGGTTTTTGCCGCACTGGCCCAGGCAGGCATTGCCACCTACGTATATCTGCTGTTCGGCACCCCATCCGAATCGATGACCGAGGCACGAAAGACACTGGAATTCACCCAGCGCCACCACCAAGCCGTCACCTTTCTTAATCTGGCTATCTTTAACATGCCGGTGGGAAGTCCCGAGTCTCTGACAGTGACAGGTAAAAATTTCTCCAGCGGCGACCTCTCACTGTACCAGGACTTCACCCACCCCCGAGGCTGGGATCGACGGTCCATCCGCACATTCCTCGACCGAGAATTTAAACGACAGCCGCAAATCAGTGCCATCCTCCGCCGCGATCCGCCCTTTTTCACCTCCAATCATGCACCCTTTTTTACGCCCCATTTCCCTTGGCATCCCCACGAAGGCGGGTAAAAAAATCTCGTGAACGGTTGCACTTTGCAGCAGAAAAAAATCGTTGTTAATGCTAGGCTTGGCCGTGATGCTCTCGCAAAAGCCTAATAGTTTTCCCCCACAGTATTTTTGCCCTGCCGTTTCTACGGCATGGATATTCAGATAGAAAGGACACACCATGGCTACTCTTGTGACTCAACTCCATCGTCAGCTTAAACCCGACTTTGCCTACTGCTTCAACATCGAATCCAGCCGTACGCTGGAAGCTGAGGAAATGGAGCGGTTACGGTTGATCCTCGCTGATGGTTTTCTTGTGGAAACCGTTACCTTTGAACCGCAGCTCAAAGGTGAGCGCGTGGTTGAGGTCGGTCCTCGGCTCAATTTTGCCACGGCCTGGTCTTCCAACATGGTTTCCATCTGTCGGGCTGTGGGCCTGGATGTAATCACCCGCGTGGAGCGTTCCCGCCGTTATCTGGTGCCACAAGATGTGGACATGGATGCCTTTGTTGCCAAGAATCATGATCGGATGACCGAATGTGTTTACGCCCAACCACTGACCACCTTTGAAACCGGCATTGTACCGGAACCGGTGTATGAGATTGATCTCAAAACCAAAGGGCCGGACGGTCTGCTCGAGATCCCCGGTATCTCCATGGATGAGTGGGACCGGGAACTGTACTACAACTACTTTGTCAAACGGTGTGACCGCAATCCGACCGTTGTTGAGATCATGGATCTGAACAACGCCAACTCCGAGCACTCCCGCCACGGCTTTTTCCGCGGCAAACAGGTGATCGACGGAGAAAACTACGACACGCCCCTGTTCAAGGTGGTCACCGACACCCTGGCTGCTAATCCCAAGGGGAGTAAGATAGCCTTCAAGGACAATTCCAGTGTCATCGAAGGGTTCACTCTCAACACCCTGCTCCCGGAAAAGCCAGGAAATCCTGCACCACTCAAGGAAACGAGTGTTTGCTATCATCCGCTGCTGACGGCAGAAACCCATAACTTCCCCACCGGTGTGGCTCCTTTTCCGGGTGCGGAAACCGGCACCGGCGGCCGTATCCGCGACGTCCAGGGCACCGGACGCGGCGGTTTTGTCATGGCCGGAACCGCTGGCTACTGTGTGGCCAACCTCCACATTCCCGAGTATCGGCTCGAGTGGGAAAACGACTACGCCTGCCCCGACAGTCTGGCACCGGCACTTACGATCGAGATCGAAGCCAGTAACGGTGCCTCCGACTACGGTAACAAGTTCGGCGAGCCCCTGATCCAGGGATTTACCCGCTCCTTTGATTTGCGCCTTGAAAACGGTGAGCGCTGGGGTTTCTTGAAGCCGATCATGTTCACCGGCGGTATCGGCCAGATCGACGACCGTCACACCGAGAAAAAAGAGGCGACCAAAGGCATGATCATCGTCCAGGTGGGTGGACCGGCCTACCGCGTCGGCTTCGGCGGTGGTGCAGCCTCCTCGATGATGCAGGGGGAAAACGAGTCCAAACTCGATTTCGATGCAGTCCAGCGCGGCGATGCCGAGATGGAACAAAAGATGAATCGGGTACTGCGGGCCTGCAACGAAATGGGCGACTTGAGCCTGATTGATGTCATCCACGATCAGGGTGCTGGCGGTCCGGCCAACGTCCTCAAGGAGTTGGTCGAGCATGCCGGTGGCCGGGTGGAAATACGCAATATCCGGGTCGGCGATCCGACCATGTCGGTCTTGGAGATCTATGTGGCCGAGTACCAAGAACGTGTCGGCCTACTGATAAGCCCGGAAAACATCGAACAGTTTCAAAACATCTGTGCGCGCGAGAAGGTGGCCTGTGAGGTCCTGGGTGAGGTGACCGGCGACCTGCGCTTTATTCTCCATGACAGCCAGGACGACACCAATCCGGTGGACATCGACATCCCCGAACTCCTCGGTAATATTCCGCAGAAAACCTTTACCGACACCAGGACAACGCCCGCGCTGTCCCCCTTTGTCCCACCCAAAGGCATGGGCGTGCGCGAGGCCCTGCATCGGGTACTGCGGCTGGTCTCGGTCGGCTCCAAACGTTTTTTAACCAACAAGGTGGACCGGGCGGTCACAGGCCTCATTGCCCAGCAGCAATGCTGCGGGCCGCTACAATTGACCGTGGCCGATGTGGCAGTGGTGGCCCAGAGCCATTTCAGCCATACCGGTATTGCCACAGCCATTGGTGAGCAACCGATCAAAATGCTGGTTAATCCTGCGGCAGGTGCACGCATGGCCGTGGGCGAGGCCATGACCAACCTTGTTTGGGCCAAGATTGAAGATCTGGAGCAGGTTAAATGTTCGGCCAACTGGATGTGGGCTCCGAAACTTTCCGGCGAGGGTGCGGCCCTGCGCGATGCGGCCGAAGCCATGGCCGAGGCCATGATTGCGGTGGGAATTGCGGTGGACGGCGGCAAGGACAGTTTGTCCATGGCGACCAAAGTCGGCGACGAGGTGGTCAAATCACCACGGGAACTAGTGATTTCTCTCTATGCGGCTATGGGCGACATTCGTAAGAAGGTCACTCCGGACATCAAGGAGCCGGGATCGGTCCTGCTCCTGATCGATCTCTCCGGGGGCAAACACCGCATGGGCGGCAGCGCCTTGGCCCAGACCTGTGACCAGATCGGTCATGAGGTCCCGGACATGGACAACCCTGCCCAGGCCAAGCAGGCCTTTATGGCTGTCCAATCCTTGATTGACCAGGGAGTGATCCTCTCCGGCCATGACCGTAGCGACGGCGGGTTGATCACCACCCTGCTTGAAATGGCCTTTGCCGGCAACTGTGGACTCAATCTTGCCTTAAACAGCGCGGGCACCATTCTCGAGACCCTGTTTGCCGAGGAGTTGGGGTTGGTAATCGAATGCCGCTGGAATCATTTGGCACAGATCAAAGAACGCTTTAAACGGCAGCAAATTCCCTGCACGGTGCTGGGGACAACCAGTGTGAAACAGGCGGTCACCATTCAGTTCAACGGCGACCTGGTTCTGGATGATTCCATGGTCCTGCTGCGGCAGTGGTGGGAGGAAACCAGCTACCAATTGGAACGCCTACAAATGAATCCCGAGTGTGCGGATGCGGAAAAATTCAACACCTTGGATCGCATAGGGCCAGAATATCATCTCAGTTTTACGCCGGAGGCAACAGCGCTCACAATTCTGCAGAAAGCGGATAAGCCCAAGGTTATCATTCTCCGCGACGAGGGCTCCAACTCTGATCGCGAAATGAGCTCCGCCTTTTACAGCGCCGGGTTCGAGCCTTGGGATGTGACCATGACCGACCTCCTGGCAGGCCGCATCGATTTGGCGGCCTTTCGCGGCATTGCAGCGGTGGGCGGTTTCTCCTATGCCGACGTACCCGAGAGCGCCAAGGGCTGGGCCGCGACCATCCGCTTCAACGAGCGTCTCCAGGCCCAGTTCCACGAGTTTTACAACCGCCCGGATACCTTTACCCTGGGGATCTGCAACGGGTGCCAGCTGTTTGGTCTGTTGGGCTGGGTGCCCTGGTTAGGGATCGAGGCCGAACGTCAGCCCCGGTTTATCCATAACGTCAGCGGCCGTTTCGAGTCACGCTGGACCACGGTCAAAGTGCTGCCCAGCAAATCGATCATGCTCCGGGGGATGGAAGACCTCGTCTTCGGCATCCATGTTGATCACGGGGAAGGTTATCTTCACTTTCCGGATGAATCCATCCGTGAACGCGTCTGGAACGAACAGATGGCAGCGGTCATCTATGTGGACGACGAGGGCAAAGCCACCGAGGCCTACCCCTTCAATCCCAACGGATCGCCCGGAGGCCTTACCGGTCTCTGCTCACCCGACGGCCGTCACCTGGCGATGATGCCCCATCCGGAGCGAACCTTCCTCACCTGGCAGGCCCACTGGGTTCCGGAATCGATGAAATCCCTGCCGGTCAGCCCCTGGCTACGGATGTTTCAGAACGCTTATGCGTGGTGTGTACAGTCGTGACAGTATTGCCCCAACCCGCCCCGCTTTTCCTCCACGGCCTTGATTCCTCGATCGAGGGAACCAAGGCCCGGTGGTTTCGGCACCATTTTCCTCAGGTGCAGATGCGTAACTATGAAGGCGATCTCAGCCAAAGGCTCTCACAATTGGAAGAACAGGTGGCCGGAATGGAGAAGCTCATCCTGGTGGGATCAAGTTTTGGCGGCCTGATGGCCACCTGTTTTGCGATCCGTTTCCCAGAGTGGTGCCGACGGCTGGTGCTCTTGGCACCGGCCCTGAACTACGAGTACCAACCGCCAAAAGAAAAAGTGAACGTGCCGACCCTACTGGTTATGGGCCGGCACGACACGGTTTGCCCACCTGATCTGGTCCTGCCCCAGGCGGAAGCGACCTTCAGCACCCTGGAGGTCCGGCTCGAGGACGACGATCACATGCTGCACACCAGCTTCCCCGCCCTCGACTGGTCAACCCTGCTCACCTAAGGATCGGCTGCGGCAAAGGCTTCGACGTGTCCGCATTCTTCGTCTGTTTGGCCAGCAATTCGCTCATCTCCACCAGCCGGTAGAACTCAGCCCGATACCCTTCGCGGTCCTGACCACGCCCTTCACGGGCCAACCGCAGGCACTCTTCCCAGGTGAAATCGCCAAGGTTTTGTGAGTGGGTGAGCAACATGCCGTAGCCAGCCACGGCGGACGCAAAGCGGAAATCAACCGACCCCTGTTGCCCAGCCTCACGCACGGCCAGGCTGATCTGTTCCGAGCTCTTCTTTCCCTGGGGTTTATAGCGCAGTTTCACTGTCATCAACTCTTCGCTGCTCTTGGCGGCAGTTGGTTGCACCTTCTGATATTTGAGCGGATCCAGTTGTGGAATCGCTTTATGTCCGGCTGGAATCAGTTCATAGAGCGCGGTGACCCGATGCCCGACCCCGACTTCACCCGCATCCTTGCTGTCATCCTTGAAATCCTCATCGGCCATGACCCGGTTCTCATAGCCGATCAGGCGATAGGCTCCTATCCGGGCCGGATTAAACTCGACCTGAATCTTCACATCGTTGGCCAATGCGAAGAGCGTGCCGCTCATTTCCTTGACCAGGACTTTTTTTGCCTCAAGCAGGCTGTCGATATAAGCGTAATTGCCGTTCCCCTTGTCGGCCAAAATTTCCATGGTATCATCATGATAGTTGCCCATGCCTAAGCCGAGCACGGTCAGGTAGACGCCACCTTTTCGTTCCTGTTCAATCAGGCGGGCCAGTTCATCCCGGCTGGTGACGCCGACATTAAAATCGCCATCCGAGGCAAGGATAACCCGGTTGTTGCCGCCGGGAATGAACGATTGGCGTGCCAACTGATAGGCCGTACGAATGCCGCTGGAGGCATGGGTCGAGCCTCCGGCCCGCAGTCGATCAATGGCTGCGATGATCTCCTGCTGACGATCCCCCGCTGTAGGTTGCAGGACCACACTGTCGGCGCCAGCATACACCACCATGGCCACCCGATCACGGCGGCCCAACTGCCGAACCAACAGCGGCAGGGCCTGTTGCAGCAACGGCAGTTTGTTGCCGGCCTGCATGGATCCGGAGACATCAACCAGAAAGACCAGGTTAGAGGACGGCAGTTGCTCTTTTGCCAGATCCTTGGCCTTCAGACCGATGCGGGCCAGGAAATAATCCTGATGATAGGGGCTGGGACCGACCTCGGCACTCAAGGCAAAGGGATCCTGGCCTTTGGGTGCGGGGTAGTCATAGGAGAAGTAATTCACCAACTCCTCGATGCGTACCGCACCCACCGGTGGCAACCCGCCATCGTTGACAAAGCGGCGAACATTGGCGTAACTGGCAGTATCGACATCGATGCTGAAGGTTGACAATGGATCATGGCTGGTGTTGACGAATCCATTCTCCTGAACCGCATTGTAGGATTCACGATTCCAGGCCGGTGCTCTGCGTTGCATGGAATCCATAAAGGGCATCACGCCACTGACGGCGGCAGTCGTCATGGGTGCCGCAAGCATCTGGGGCGACGGCGGGCGCGCCATCTTCCGTCGCTGTTCATTGGCCTGCAACCGTAGCTCGGCGCGGACGACCTCCTGTTCGTTCACCTGTGTCTGCCCACCGTCCTGATCGCTCTCCGGAGGTGAGGTCGAACATCCGGCCAAGAGCAGCAGGGCCAACAACATCATAACGGTCTTTTTCTGCATGATGGGTACTCCTTTTGGATAAGGGAAAACTGCTTGGGGCAGCTGATCTGCCGTTCTTATTGTCTTGAACGGCATTTGCGGCCCGATGTGTCGCAGAAAATATAGATGCATTGTAACTGCAGAAAAAATCCATTGCAAATCAACAAACTATGAAGCCTTCCTCCTCCTGGCAGCAGCAAACCCTCTCCCATTGGCCGATGATCAATCGCCTGGCCGGACGCCGCTTTCCCCACGGGGCACTGGCGGAGGAAGCCGCCCTGTTTGTGATGGATAAACTGGCTGAAAACGATTGGCAGCGGATGCAGGCCTTTGGCGGCCAGTCATCCCTGGCCACCTATGTGGCAGCCGTGGCCCTCCGGTTGCTGGAAGACTTTGCCCGGCTGCGTTTCGGCCGCATCAGAGCTCCTCTTTGGGTTCGCCGACTCGGCGGCATTTGGGAGGACCTATTTGGTCTCCTCTGCCTGGAGCGATTCAGCCCGGCAGAGGCGGTGGAAATACTCACCACCCGCCAGGCCTGTACAAGGGCCGTTGCGGAGAAGACTGCCTATCAGCTTTTAGGCGAAGTCCCGAATTGTGGAGGGTATCGCGGCGAAGAGACGGAAATCTCCGACGAGCTGTCGGCCGGGGAGGAACATGAGGGTGGCTCGCAACCGGAGCAGAAGTTGGAACACAAGGAGCGGGAGCAATGCTTACAAGCCTTGGCAAGCATTGTTTTTGGAGAAGGCGATTCTGCCCCCAATACCCCAATGCTGGGAAGAATGCTGCATGCGAAGATCAGCCTTGAACCGCGGGAGCGGCTCCTGCTCAAACTCTGTTTCCGCGACGGCATTGCGGTGAGCGAAGCTGGTCGGATGCTGGGTTGGAACCGACATCAGGTCCATGGCCGGCTCCGTCGCCTTTTGCAACGGTTGCGCCGGGATTTTGCCGCCGCAGGGGTGGATCAGGAACTGCAGCTACTGAACAGCTAAAACGACACATCAGCTGGCAAGGTCCGTCTCTTTCAGATATCCACAACTCTATGACGTGAACAACGATGGCCAAATCAAAACAATTCGAACAGCATCAGCAACAGCAACGACGTGTGGCGTTGATGGCCTTGCTCACACATCATCGCCCTCAACCAACCGACCAATGTCTAAAGGATGAAACACTAGCAGCCCTGGTGGAGGACAAACTCGAGCAGAGCGAGGTCGAGCGTTGTATGGCGCATCTGGCAGAGTGCGATCAGTGCCTGCGCCTCTGGCTGCAGCTTGATCAGCACTGGCAGAGCCTGAGCAAGCAGAAGAAACGGCCTAATAGACTTCAATTCCTTTCTAAACCAAAGATCCTCACCGCTGCAGGGTCTTTTCTGGCCGTCGCGGCGAGTATCGCTCTGTTTGTCACCATCACAACCCGCATGGACCAGAGCCTGCTGGTCCATCAATCGCTGCATCAGCCTCAGATTTTGGAAAAAAAGCGACCTGAACCATCCCGTCGGGAAAAGACATTTCAGCTGTCCGTCCCTGCTCCGACAACCAGCGAGGAACGACCACAAAAAATTAATGAGGGAGCAAGCCCCGCTGCGAGTAGCTCTGCCCTCTTTGCCCCAAAAAGCAAGCTTCTCGATATGGGATTCCCCAAACTCGAACAAGAAGATACTCAAGGAAACACTGTCCAGGCGAAAAAATCCGCTGCCAAAGACAGCCCCCCCGGCTCGCTTGTCCAAGAAGCCGAGCTTGCGCCATCGACCGCAGATGCAGGACCGCGTGGGGCGTTACAGGCAGGGGCCACTCCCTTAAATCTGGAAACCTGGAAAAAAAACCTTCGCTATGCGTGTGAACAGGGATTCGAGAAAAAACTCCCTGCCCATTTCGCCAAACAAGGGCGCCAACTGCTTGCTACCGGAACCCTTGACAATGAACAGCAGGCCTTGGTCAAAGGCCTGCTTGAACAACTGCCCCGTAACGATATACCTGCTCAAAGTTGTCGGCGAATTCTTGAACTGCTCGGTCCGCCAATGCCCGGGGACGCCCCTTAAGCCAATGGGTGGGAAAGAATGCCAGACCCGATTCAGTTCCCCCCACCCTCTTCCCGAAAACGACTTAGATCCAAGCCGTATTTTTTGATCTTGTCATAGAGGCTTTTGCGGGAAATACCCATCACCTGGTGGGCCAAACTGACCTGGCCCCCGACTTTTTGCAACACCTGCTCCACATAGCGCCGCTCCTGCTGATCCATAAACTCCTTCCAGGGGAGGCCATCCATTTCCGGATTGACTGCTTCGACCACGGGTTTGATTTCCAGCGGTTGCTGCTCGCCGAGAACGCAGTAGCGGCGAACAAAATTACGAAGCTCGCGGATATTGCCCGGCCAGTCCTGCTGCATCAACTGACGGATCAACTCCGGGGTACAGGGGCGGGTACTGCCTGCTTGGCCGCCACAGTACTCGTTCCAGAAATAATCGACCAGCAGGGGGATATCCTCCTTGCGGTCCCGCAGCGGCGGCAGATGGACTGGCAGAACGTTGAGGCGGAAATAGAGATCCTGGCGAAAAGTCCCCTTATCGATCTCCGCCAACAGGTCCCGATTGGTGGCAGCAATGATTCGCGCATTCAGGGGAATAACGCCATTACTGCCCAAACGGGAGAAGGTGCGATCTTCGAGCACCCGCAACAACTTGGATTGCAATTGGGAGGGCATCGAACAGATCTCATCGAGAAAGAGCGTGCCCGCACCGGCGTACTCGAACTTACCCACCTTACGTTGAATGGCGCCGGTAAAGGCGCCTTTTTCATGCCCAAAGAGCTCGGATTCAATCATCTCCGAGGGAATGGCCCCCATGTTGACCGCCACATAGGGGGCTGTACCGCGCTGACCAATATCATGAATGGCTCGAGCCACCAGTTCCTTGCCAGTGCCGGTTTCGCCGATGATCAGCACCGGATCGCTCTCACCGGCCACTGCCTCGATCAGGGAATAGAGCCCGAGCATGGTCGGATGGCTGCCGACCAGCCCATAAAAACGGGAACGCCCCTCCCGGGTGGCAATCAACTGCTGCTCCAAACGACGGTTTTCCAACACCAATTGCCGCCGCTCAATGGCCCGCGACAAAGTGGCGAGGATAATATCCTCATCCACCGGCTTCTGGAGAAAGTTATAGGCCCCCTTCTTGACCGCATCCACGGCCATGGAAATATCGCCGTGGCCGGTAATGAGGATCACCGGCAGATCCGGATCCTTTTCCAGAATCCGTTCCAAAAGTTCCATCCCGTCCATTTCCGGCATACGGATATCGGCCAGGACCGCCGCAAAGGAATGGCCTGCAAGACCGGTCAGCGCCTCCACCGGATTACTGAAGGTCTGCACCGCATAGCCATTGAGCACCAGGGTCTGCTTAATGGCGGCCAGCAGGTAGAGGTCATCATCAACCACCAGAATTTCGGGTCGGGCAAGCGTTTCCTCGCTCATCGCAGCTTTCCTTGGGTGTTGATCTGTTGCCTCTTCAGTTGGGGGATGTAGACCGAAAAACAGGCCCCCTTGCCGGGTACGCTTTCTACCTCAATATAGCCGGAAAAACCGCGCACGATCCGGTCAACAATGGAAAGCCCCAATCCCATGCCGGTACCGACCTCGCGGGTGGTAAAAAAGGGATCAAAGATTTTTTTCTGTAAATCCTCGGGAATGCCCTCCCCATTATCGGCCACGGTGACGAACACATAGGGTTCCTTGAGCATGGTGGTCAGATTGAGACAGTCGGTAATACGGCTGGTAATGGTGAGCCGCGGCATCACCACCTTGCCCATGGCCTGGATCGCATTCTGCACCAGGTTGAGAAATACCTGCTCCAATCGGACCTCCACCCCCAAGACCTCGCAGGGTTGCGTTGAAAGTCGCAAATCGAGATGGATCTCGCTGAGTTTAAACTGGGCCTCAAGAAATTTGATAATTTTGCGAATAATTTCATTGAGGTCCACCGGTGAACGCTCCTCGTCGACCTTGCGCCCGAAGCTGCGCATGGTGCCGATAATCGAGGAGGCCTTGTTGACCCGGTCAATGATAATATGCAGATTCTCCCGCAGCATCTCGCTGTGGTCCCCCGGGGCCTCCAGAGCCTTGAGGCAGTTGCGGGCAAAGAGAAGAATGGCATTGAGCGGCTGGGTCAGTTCGTGGCCTACACCGGCCGCCATTTCGCCCAAGCTGGCCAAACGGCTGGAGTGGATCAACTGCTTTTGCCCCTCCTGCATCTGCGCCATCAGTTCGAAAAACTCGCTGCAGTCGGTACAAATGAGCATGTGCAGTATCCGTCCATTCTGGGTGACATGGGTCGATCCGCGCATCTTCACCGGCAAACTACGCCCGTTACGGGTGCGCAGCTGGGCCTCCATTTCCGCAAATTCCTCTCGCCGCAACACGCCCTTGATTTCCTCGACCTTTTCTGCAGAAAACAACTGCTCCAGAGTGAGCGGTTGGTCGGTTAGCGAAGGATACCCGGTACGTTCGAGAAATTCGCGGTTGGTCTGGATCACCAGGAAGTCCTTATCGAGCAAAAGAAAAAATTCGCTGATGCCGGCAAGAATCCTCTCGGTAAAAAATTGGGTTGCCTCCATCTCCTCATGCTTTTTGAGGACACGAATAACCAGATCCTGACGCTGCTGCTCAAGAATTTGTATTGTTTTCTGCTCCATAAGATCCTCCTTGTCACCAATTCTGCACAGACCTTACCCAAGCAGACCAGTCATGTCACCGTTTTTATACACAGCGTAAACCGTAGTATTTCAGCTGGTTAGGAAAATTCCTCTCCGTACTGTCACTTCCCGTATACAGCACCGCCCATTTCTTCAATTCTACCTCCCGGGAACAGGCCGAATAACCTATTCTTTTTACAAGATATTTTATTTCACCTGCCCCCGCAAAAATCTGGTCTTCTTTCTGCTTCACCGGAGATGCCGATGTACGGATTTTCTGAACCCATGAGCAATGAATCATGAGCAACGACCTGAAAAAAATCCTCAACCCTGAAGACCTGGAATACCTGACGCTTGATCAGGCTGCTTCCATCTGCTGTGTTTCTGGGGAACGATTTGGCAAATGGATCGCAAAAGGTCTACTTCCGGTCATTGAGATTCACGAGAACAAGCTAATCCGTTCCCGAGACCTGATTCAACATCTCATCCGCCACAACATCCGCATTCCGGAACGACTGCTTCAAGGCAACAGCAAAAAGATCCTCTTCATTCTTCTGGAAAAGGATCTGCCCTCCACCATAACCAATGACATCATCTGGGCGCTGTACCGGTTACGGAAACATCCGGCCTTCATCGTTGATTTCATCGAATGTGACAGCACGACCGAGCTAAAGATCATCACTTTTGACCCTGATATTATTTTTCTCCTGAAAAGTGATGCAGATACAAAAGATTCCATGCTGAGACTCAGCACAATGCTGGGTAAGGAAATTCCGATCCATTGTTTTCCATTGGATCGGAGCATCGACATCGACACCCTGCTCAACGACTGAGGACGAGGACAATGGCCGAGATCGAAAGACACAAAAAGCAAAGCAGGTGAAGGCGCTGTCTTTACCGTGAAAGTACCCATCAAGAGCATGCAACAAAACACGTAAGGGAGAAAAGCAATGGCACGATATGACGTACTCATCGTCGACGATGAACAGGATTTCCGTGAGATCATGACCAAAAAACTGGGGAAACGGGATCTCAACTGCGATAGCGCTGCGGACGGAGTCGCCGCTTTGGAGATGATCAAGAGCAAGAACTATGACGTGATCCTGCTCGATGTGAAGATGCCCGGCATGGACGGCATCGAAGCCCTGCGTGAGATTAAAAACATCGCACCCATGGTTGAGGTGGTGATGCTCACCGGTCACGCCTCGGTGGAATCGGGAATTAACGGCATCAAGTACGGCGCCTTTGACTACCTGATGAAACCCATGGAGGTGGATTCGCTGATGGAAAAACTCGATGCCGCCTATGAGCGGAAAAAAATCCAACAGGAAAAGATCGAGATGGCCCAGATCAAAAGAAATATGGCCCTGCCAAGCTGAGGGGGCAGCGCCTTATTGTTCCAACAAATAACCATACGTTTTTAACCAAAAGGAGATCACAATGAATTTTTTCCGTCAGCTGCATCAGTTCATGATGGCGGGTGCCAAGGCCCAAGCACAATGGGAATTGGAGATGTCCACCAACATTCTCAAAAGCCGTAAACGGTTGCTCGTGCTCGGCTTGCTGCTGTTGCCCGTGATCGTCGGCGGGATGTGTTTTGCCGATGATATAGGCAGTGCTCTGCCCAGCTTCATCGGTGGGAAATCGGCCTATGGCCCCTCCCATTACTCGAACCTGGTCTTTGGGGCTTCTATTCTCGTCGGCCTCTGCGCCGGTCTGATCACCGGCTGCATTGGCGCCGGTGGTGGCTTTATCATCGCTCCGGCCCTAATGAGCGTCGGCGTCAAGGGTATCCTCGCCGTTGGTACCGACCTGTTTCACATCTTTGCCAAGGCAATCATGGGCTCGGTACTTCATCGCAAGATGGGCAACATCTCCACTGGTCTGGCCGTTACCTTCCTCGTTGGTGCCATCGGCGGCTCCACCGTGGGCGGCTATATCAACCGTGCCCTGTATGACAAGAACCCGGTGTTGAGCGATGCATTCATCACCACCATCTATGTGTTCATGCTCGGTTTTCTCGCCTTCTACGCCTTGGCTGACTGGGCCAAGACCGCCCGCAAAAAAACGGCCCCCACCAAAGAGGCTGGCGCCAAAAAGCTGGCTGAAGAAATTCCGCCCATCGGCAAGGCCCTACAGAGGGTCAACATCCCGCCGATGATCACCTTTGACGAAGGCGTCACTCCTGGTGGTCGGCGCATTTCCGCCATCTTTCTTGTCCTCTGTGGCTTTATCGTGGGCCTGACGGCTGCCATCATGGGCGTGGGCGGCGGCTTCCTCACCTTCCCGATGTTCGTCTACGGGCTGGGCGTATCCTCCATGACCACCGTTGGTACCGATATCTTCCAGATAGTGTTCACCGCCGGTTATGCCTCGATCAGTCAGTATGCGATCTACGGTTTTATTTTCTACACCCTGGCCATGGGCATGCTGCTCGGCTCCCTGATCGGAATCCAGATCGGTTCCATCGTCACCAAGGTTGTTCATGGAACCACCATCCGCGCCTTTTATGCGGTCACCGTTAGTGCCGGTTTCTTCAACCGGGCCTGCGCGCTGCCGGCCAAGCTGACCAAGATGGGATATATAAAGATGGGCCCTGATACCCTCAAAATTCTCGATACCATCGGTACCATCGGCTTCTTCGTGATCATCGTCATCTTTGCCGTCTGGGTTTTCTACAGCTTCTTCTCCAACCTCAACGTCCTGCGCTCAGAGGAGGTTCATTGATCATGGCGACTACTTCCGCACAATACCGAACCCGTGCATATATTTTGCTCATCCCTTTTTTCCTGGTCTTTGCCGCAATCTTTATGCCCTGGTATCCGGGGGCCAACGGCGGTAAAGTGAACGGCCTGGATTATCTGGACAACTTTTTCAACGAACTGTCCAAAGGCTCGGCCTACTATGTTGACCGCCAAAAAGAGAAAGTGGCCAAGTACAACGGCCAGAATTTCACCACCACCATGAGTATGAAATCGGCCGACGAGGCCGCAACAACCGCCAAACTGTTCAACACCAACAACATCCCGGCCACGGTTGAGGGCAGTAAGGTTTCGGTCAGTGGCGATTTTGGTGCCATGCTCACCGTTATGCTCAATGATGCCGACCTGATGTACAAAAACGACGGCGCGGCTATTTCTCAAAAGTATGGAATTAACGAGCGCAAAGCGATGAACAGCTGGTATAAATCGCTGGAGGCCATGGAAAAAGACCTGAACAAGGCCGAAGCGTTTGAACAGGCCAAGGTCGTTAAAAATGCCATGACCAAAGCTATTGAACCCGCCTACAATTTCTACGGGGTTCAAGCTAAACCGGTCAAGGAGGAGATATTGCTTCTGGTCTTTGCCCTGACCTTCTATGTACTCTACACCGTCTGGTACGGCTTTGGCGTCCTCTTCCTCTTTGAGGGTATTGGAATCCGCTTGGATCACTGATCGCCTCACCGTTCTTTCTCATCATGCTGCAGTGGAGGTTACTCCGCTGCAGCATTTCTATTAGGTACTGCCATGATCAAAAATCTGTTGACCAGTATCAAAGATCTCCTCGGCATTTCCACCGTCCCCACCCTGAGTACCGAGGAACTGCAAGCCCTCTTCAAAAGCAAGTACCGCTGCTTTCGCGAACTCCTCACCGCCAACAACAATGCCCTCGAGGCCATGGCCGAACTGGAAACAGCCCTACGTGACGGCCGCACCTTTTCCATGACTTTTATCCGCTCCAAGTCGACCGTGGTCACGGTCAACATCTATAAGATGGTGCAGAATCTGCGCAAAATGGCCGACGGCGGCTACATCAATCTGGAAAATTCCTTTAACCGGATCCAGGAGCAGATCGACGCCATTATCGACAAGGAGATTATCCTTCCCGAGGGCGACTGGTTCATCCCCATGGTTCGGGTCAACCGCAGCCTGGTCGAACTGACCGGCGAAAAGATGGCCAACCTTGGTGAGGCAGGGACCCTTCCCGGAATCTGCATTCCGCCCGGATTTGCAATCACCTCTTCCGCCAGCCGCCGGTTTTACCTGGAAAACAATATCTATCCCGAGATCAACCGGCTTTTCCAGCAGACCGATGCCCATGACATGGAAGACATGCTCAAGAAAAGCGAGGCAGTGCAGCAACTGATCATCAACAGCAGCCTTCCCCTGGAGTTGGAGCGGCAACTCTACAGCCAGTTTGACCAGTTGCTGGAGATCAGCGGCGGCGATGTCAAGATGGCGGTCCGTTCCAGTGCCCTGGGCGAAGATTTGGGGCGGGCCTCCTTTGCCGGCTTGTACCACACCGAACTCTTCGTTGACCGGGAACATCTGATCCAGGCCTATAAGTCGGTATTGGCGTCCAAATATTCCCACCAGGCAATGACCTACCGCCTGGCCAAGGGGTATCGCCACGAAGATATCGTTATGTGCGTGGGTTGCCTGGCAATGATCGATGCCAAAGTGAGCGGGATCTGTTACTCCCAGTCCATCAGTGGCCGCATCGGCACCTTGGATATCTTTTTCTCCTCTGGAACCGCCAAGGGCATTGTCGACGGTACCAAGAAAACCAACCATTACACCCTGGAACGCCAACCTCCCCATTGTATCGTCGAACAGAGTTTTGCACCGGGCCAGAACGGGGAGGAGTTGACCGAAGAACAGGCCCGGGAGCTGGCTGCGATCAGTATGAAATTGGAACACCATTTCGGCTCGCCCCAGGATATCGAGTGGTCGATTGATCCTGCAGGTAAAATCTATGTGCTGCAGAGCAGACCGATCTCAGTCCATCTCTTTGCAGGCGAAAACGGGGCGGCAGATGTCTTTGAAGACGAACGGTTGCTGCTCCAAGGGGGTGTGACCGGTTGCGCCGGGGTGGGATGCGGGCCGGTATTTATCGTCCGCACCTTTGATGACATGGTGCTTTTCCCCAAAAAATCCGTGCTGGTGGTGGAGCATCCGCTGCCCGAATGGGCGCCGCTGTTAAAAGGGGCGATGGCCATGGTAGCGGAGACCGGGAGCGAAGCCGGACATCTGGCCACCATTTCCCGGGAATTCAGTCTGCCCTCGCTGCTGTCACTCGACCATGCGGTGCAAACCCTGAATAACGGGGAAATCGTCACTGTGGATGCGACCAACCGGGCCATCTATAAAGGACGGATTGAAGAGCTACTCGCACAGCATGCCAAAAAACGGCCCAACCCCATGGACGGGAGTCCGGTGCAACAGACCCTGACCGATGCCCTGAAACTTATTGCCCCCCTGACGCTCACCGATCCGGCCTCACCCTACTTCCGGGCCAGTCTCTGCACGACCATGCATGACATCACCCGTTTCTGCCACGAGAAATCCGTGGTCGAGATGTTCGATTTTGGTAAACGCTATCATTTCGATGAGGGCGCGGCAAAACGGCTGGTGGACAACATGCCGCTTGAATGGTGGATGATCAATCTCTCGGATGGATTTGCCGCCGAGTTTGACTCGGCCAACAAATTCATCCACATCAACGAGGTGGTCTCAACACCGATGCTGGCCATCTGGCAGGGCATGCACGCCTATCCATGGGATGGTCCCCCTTCAGTGAGCATGCGCGGCATGGGATCCATCGTCTTCCAATCGGCCATGAATCCGGCCCTGGATCCGGCAGTGGCCTCGAAAATGAACCAGAAAAATTATTTCCTGGTTGCCCGCAATTATTGCAATCTCAGTGTGCGGCTCGGTTACCACTATGCTATGATTGAGGCGTTTATCAGCAGCCTGCGGACCGAGCGGTATGTCACCTTCCGCTTCAAGGGCGGGGCCGCGGACGAATCCCGCCGCGTCGGCCGAATCGAACTGCTGGCGGAAATCCTGGCTCGGTTCGATTTCCGGGTGGAATTGACCGGCGATGCTTTGGCGGCGCGAGTGGAAAAACGGACGCAAAAATTTCTCTTCAGCCGGTTAAAGGTACTCGGCTATCTCATCATCCATACCCGCCAGATTGACATGGTGATGGCCGATCCACAGCAATGCCAACGATACCGGCAAAAATTTATCCAAGAAATTGAGGAGATGTTAAGCCATGACAAATGAGCGTGCTTTTAAACTCGATGCAGCCCTAAAGATACAGCTTCTGTTGGTCGACGATGAACCGGATTTCAAAGATATTATCCTCAAACGTATGACCCGTATGGGGGTGCAGCTCAGTTTGGCCGACTGTTGCGTTACTGCTCTGGAGACCTTGGAATCACAACCCATTGATGTGATCATCATGGACGTGAGCATGCCGGGCCTCGATGGCATCCAATGCCTAAAAAAGGTAAAGGAACGTTGGCCGCTGGTGGAAGTGATCATTCTCACCGGACATGCCTCGGTGAAATCCGGTATTGAAGGCATGCAGGGCGGCGCCTTTGACTACTGTCTCAAACCGATCGATGTTTTGGAATTACTGGAGAAGGTGGAATTGGCTGCGCAAAAGGCCCTGATCAACAAAGGAAGCGTGCAACCCTGATGGCCTCGTGAAAGGCCATAAAGCGATACATGAGAAGAACATTGGTTTGCAAAGCGGAATCCGTTGTTTTTTAATCTTTTTTGCGAGAACGACAAACACTCGCGGATTATTCTTTTTCCAGAGTACTCCCCACCGTGCAACGTCCTCTTTCATTGCTGCATCCCTTACCCCGGCCGGCAAGTAAAGATTTCAATGTCCACATGGTGCCGCAGATTCAACGGCACCTGACCCCTCCTGTGAGCAGATCGAGCAGATGTTCGGGCCACCCTGCCGCCCGACCTGGCGTTACGGCACGGGACCTCGTCCACCTTCAACTCCAATTTTCCACAACAGCTTGAGTTCTCTATGCAAAGGCGAGAATAAGAGTCCTAATTTCCACCCGCCTGTGTCCTGGTACGTTTTACCTCCCTCCTTTTTCTTCCCCCCTATCTTGCATTTTCAAACAAGATGGACTCGGAAAAAGTCCACTACATCCTGAAATATTACACAATAAAACCAGGGATATATAAGCGTTATCGTTTTTACCGGTATGAAGACATACATAAGATATGTCGAGCGCCGGGAAAATCGCTGCTACGCAATAAATCTAAGTTTTTACAACGCCATCAACAAACCATATTCTTCCTATGGTGTTCCCATTCCTGCACACCACAATAGGCAGTGTCACCCTTGCTTCACAAACCATTGTGGTACATGACATTTAATCTCTATTGATCATATACCAATTTTTCACGGCCATCCGAACCTGAAACAGGTCCCTGTTGAACATTTGATTTTCGGCGAATCGAAAGCAAAACCTGGCATTATTCAGACAAGGGTTTTTCTCTCTTTTCCCGCCTGATAGATCGAGCCGCAATGGCTCAAAAAAACCGAAATCATCCATAAATCAGAACAGATTCTCGCCAGAACCCCAAAAAAAGATTGACGATTTCCCGAGAGGTGAAAGGGAAGAATCTCAAAGAAGCAAGCCTGGTTATTGTTGGTGAGCACTCAGCCTTCGTCGACGTAACCGCGCCACAAATTAATGGTACATGATCAGTCGTGACTGTAAATTGTGGTACGGGATTCACTCCGTCCCCGTTCTACATATCCACCATATTTCAGTAACTTAAACATAAAAACCTTTCCTATCTGTCACCCAGACCATACAGCTTTTCCCCCAACCGTCGATAAAGGCTGAAAGTCCATTCAAAATTACACTAATCAACTATTTGAAATAACAGAAAAAAACATAAATCACCTTTTAACACGCTCAAACAGGGCCCGATTTTGCCTTTATAGCGGCAAAGGTTGCACGATCTTTCCGCTTTAAGGGATAGGACAATGGCAAATGAGCTAAAAACAAATCTTCACCCCGAAGACCTTGAGTATCTGAGTTTTGAACAAGCTGCCGCAATCTGTTCGATCTCGGAAGAGCGACTTGCACGCTGGGTCGAAAAAGGCATGCTCCCGGTGATCACGAACAACGATAAAGCGCTGATCCGCTCAAAGGATTTGATTCAGCATCTCATTCGCCATAACATCCGCATCCCTGAACGGCTCCTGCAGGGAACCACCAAAAAAATCCTGTTTATTCTTATGCAGGCTGAGATTTCAGCCGCGATGACCCGCGACATCATCTGGGCCCTCTACCGACAACGGGAACACTCCGACTACATCTTCGACTTCATCCAACACGATGAAAACACGGAATTAAAGATCATCACCTTTGCTCCAGATGCGATTTTTCTTCTCCAGAGCGGCGATGCCCAGCCAAGCGATACCCAATTCAATATCAGCACCATGTTGGGGCGAGAAATTCCGATCCACCGTTTTTCCGTGGATCAGGCCATCGACATCGACACCCTACTCAACGACTAAGGATTAGAGACCATGGCCGATAAACAACAGCACTATCAGAAGCTCACGAAGTTGCTTGCTGCTGGTTTCTTCATCTGCGGTATCATTCCCATCCTTATCATCGCCACTACCTCGATCTATAACTCCAAGCAAGTCGCGATCAAAGATCTGGAACTGACCGCTGGCCAGGTGACGCAGCACCGCCAGGATGTAATCAACAACTTTCTCCGCCATCAGGTTGATCTGCTCACAACCCTGATCAGTCTCTATCCCCGCGAGTATCTCCAGGATCAAGCACACCTGGATCAGTTGTTTCTTGCCATCAGTGGTTCCGGCGGCATGGTCGACCTGCAGTTGATTGATACCAACGGCCAGCAGTTGGCCTATGTCGGCCCTTATCGGGAACAGGTTACAGGCAAAAACTACCAGGATCAGCCCTGGTTTTCGGAAGTGTTGGTGCGTGGTGCACACGTCAGCGATGTCTTCAGCGGCTACCGCAAGCTCCCCCACTTCGTGGTGGCCCTGACAGACCCGCTTAAACGCTTTGTGCTACGCACCACCATTAATTCAAGCGTGTTCAACTCGCTGTTGCACAGCGCCCAGATCGGGCCCAATGGCGACGTGTTCATCGTTAACAAAAACGGAGAACTCCAGACGCCCAGTCTGCAGGGTAACCTGACCACCCTGCCTCCCCAAGAAATGCGATTGGTGCGCCATCACATCACCCCGGAGATGGTTCAGGAAGGCGACGACCTCTATGCAACCACCTGGCTCAACAACGGCACATGGATGCTGCTGCTCAAGGTACATATTCCGGACATGCTCGGCCCCTATTACCAGCATCTCAACCGTACCCTGGTAATCATCGTGGTCACCGCCACCCTGTTTTTCATCATCGCCGTTTTCCTCAGCCGCTTCATCGTTGCCCATGTGGCCAAGGCAGACCGGGAGTCCGCAGCCATGGACCAACAGATGGCCCATATCGAGAAGATGGCCAATATCGGACGCCTCGCCGCCGGTGTGGCCCATGAGATCAACAACCCGCTGCAGATGATTCTGGCCCAGGCCGGTTGGATCGAGGAGTTGCTTCCCGAGGAAGATCCGGCCACGTTGAAGAACCTTGATGAATATCAACAAACCATCAAGAAAATCAAACACCATGTGGAACGGGCCGCCACCATCACCCATCGGCTGCTCGGTTTTGCCCGCAAAATCAGCGCGGAGCAGGAACAAGTACAAATCAACGACATCATCCAGGAAACGCTGTCTTTCCTGGAGAAAGAGGCCAAGCACAACAACATCGCAGTCGACCTCAAGCTCGATCCACAGCTGCCCACGACCATGACTGAAAGCCACCGGCTACAGCAGATCCTGCTCAACCTCATCGATAATGCCCTTGATGCGGTTGGCCACGACGGCAAGGTGGAGATTATCACCTCCTGCACCCCTCAGCAGATCTCCGTTCAAATCGCGGATAACGGGCCTGGGATCCCCCCAGAGGTGATGCAAAAGATCTGGGATCCCTTCTTTACCACCAAGGAACAAGGCAAGGGGACAGGACTGGGCCTGTCCATTAGCCAAAACATAATCCGTTCCCTCGGAGGAACGATTCAGGCACAGAATCGTGAGGGGGGAGGAACTATATTTACCGTGACCCTGCCTATTCACTCGGTAAAACAGGAAGGATAAGGAGAGGATTAATGACACGATATGACATTTTGCTCGTCGACGATGAACAGGATTTTCGCGAGGTCATGACCAAGAAACTTGCGAAGCGGGATCTGCAATGCGACAGCGCCCCGGATGGAGCCTCGGCTCTGGAGATGATGAAGACCAAAAACTACGACGTGGTCCTGCTCGATGTAAAAATGCCCGGTATGGACGGCATCGAAACCTTAAGGGAAATCAAAAAAATCAAACCGCTGACCGAGGTGGTCATGCTCACCGGTCATGCTTCGGTGGAATCAGGGATCAACGGTATCAAATTCGGAGCCTTTGATTACCTGATGAAACCCATCGATATGGAACCACTGATGGAAAAGCTCGATGCCGCTTACGAGCGCAAACGTATTCAGCAGGAAAAAATTGAAACGGCACAAATCAAGAGGGATATGGCGCTGCCGAGTTGAGGGGGCCGCGTTTTATTGATAGTCGACAGGACTAAGGGATATTTCAAACAAGGAGATCACAATGAATTTTTTCCGTCAACTCAACCAATTCATGGTCGCCGGGGCTCAAGCCCAGGCACAGTGGGAATTGGAGATGTCTACCAACATTCTCAAGAGTCGAAAACGGCTGCTCGTGCTCGGCTTGCTTCTTCTGCCAGCCATCATCGGCGGAATTTGCTTTGCCGATGACATCGGCAATGCGGTTCCAAATTTTCTGGGTGGTAAATCGGCCTACGGCCCATCCCATTACTCGAACCTGGTCTTTGGGGCCTCCATTCTCGTCGGCCTCTGCGCTGGTTTGATCACCGGCTGCATCGGTGCCGGTGGCGGCTTTATCATTGCTCCGGCGCTGATGAGCGTTGGCGTCAAGGGTATCCTCGCCGTTGGTACCGACCTGTTTCACATCTTTGCCAAGGCCATCATGGGCTCGGTGCTTCATCGCAAGATGGGCAACATCTCCGTTGGATTGGCGGTTACCTTTCTGGTCGGAGCTATCAGTGGTTCCACCGTGGGCGGCTATATCAACCGTGCCCTGTATGACAAGAACCCGGTGCTGAGCGATGCCTTTATCACCACCATCTACGTATTCATGCTTGGCTTCCTCGCCTTCTATGCACTGGCCGACTGGGCCAAGACTGCCCGCAAAAAAACGGCCCCCACCAAGGAAGCGGGAGCAAAAAAGTTAGCTGAAGAAGTGCCCCCCTGTGGCCAAGCCCTGCAAAAAGTTAACATCCCGCCGATGATCACCTTTGACGAAGGCGTCACTCCCGGTGGTCGGCGCATTTCCGCCATCTTCCTCGTCATCTGTGGTTTTATCGTGGGCCTGACGGCTGCCATCATGGGCGTGGGCGGCGGTTTCCTCACCTTCCCTATGTTCGTCTACGGGCTGGGCGTTTCCTCTATGACCACCGTCGGTACCGATATCTTCCAGATCGTGTTTACCGCTGGTTATGCCTCGATCAGTCAGTATGCGATCTACGGTTTTATCTTCTACACCCTGGCCATGGGCATGCTGCTCGGTTCCCTCATCGGTATCCAGATCGGCTCCATCGTCACCAAAGTCGTCCATGGAACCACCATCCGCGCTTTTTATGCGGTCACCGTTAGTGCCGGTTTTTTCAACCGGGCCTGCGCCCTGCCAGCCAAACTGACCAAAATGGGGTACATGAAGGTCGGGCCTGACACCCTCAAAATTCTCGATACCATCGGTACCATCGGCTTTTTCGTGATCATCATCATCTTCGCCGCTTGGGTCTTCTACAGCTTCTTCTCTAACCTCAACGTCCTGCGTACAGAGGAGGTTCACTGATATGGCAACTACTTCCGCACAATACAGAACCCGTGCATTTCTTTTGCTCATTCCTTTTTTCCTGGTCTTTGCCGCAATTTTTATGCCCTGGTATCCCGGAGCCAACGGCGGCAAAGTGAACGGCCTAGATTATCTGGACAACTTCTTCAACGAACTGTCCAAGGGGTCGGCCTACTATGTTGACCGCCAAAAAGAGAAGGTGGCCAAGTTCAACGGCCAGAATTTCTCCACCACCATGAGTATGAAATCGGTCGATGAGGCGGCTACCACAGCCAAGCTGTTTAACACCAATAACATTCCGGCCACGGTCGAGGGGACCAAAGTTTCGGTCAGTGGTGATTTTGGTGCCATGCTCACCGTTATGCTCAATGATGCCGATCTGATGTACAAAAACGACGGCGCGGCAATTTCTCAGAAGTACGGCATTAACGAACGCAAGGCGTTGAACAGCTGGTATAAATCGCTGGGGGCCATGGAAAAGGACCTGAACAAAGCCAAAGCCTTTGAACAGGCTAAGGTGGTGAAGAATGCCATGACCAAGGCCATTGAACCGGCCTACAACTACTACGGTGTTCAGGCAAAACCGGTCAAGGAGGAGATGCTGCTGCTCGCCTTTGCCCTGATCTTCTATGTCGTCTACACCGTCTGGTATGGATTTGGTGTCCTCTTCCTCTTCGAGGGAATCGGCATTCGCCTGGATCACTGATTTTCTCCCCTGAAGAACTAACTGTTGCCGTGGCAGGCCCCTCCCCCTCCTGCCACGGCTTTTTTTAATTGCTGGTGGTGCAGGGCCGTAAACCGCACAGGCTGAACAAAGAGGATGGACCAGCAGTATTATTTACTTTAGAGTAAGTGAATAATCCATTGCTTCCAGAGGCCCTCCTTTTATGAAAATCCGACTCCATAAACAGGCACGGACGACTCCAGCTATCCGTCAGGAGATCCGGGAATCGAGCCTTTCCGAACGAGCCTTGGCGGAAAAGTACGGTATCAGCCGGTCCACGGTACGGAAGTGGAAACAGCGTCAATCCGTGGAAGATAACTCCCACCGGCCCCATACCATCCATACGGCCCTTTCACCCATAGAAGAATTGTTTGCTGTCGGTTTGAGATGGCTTCTCCAGCTCTCCTTGGATGATCTCCTCTTGACAATTCGGGTATTTCTTCAATCAAGCCTCTCCCGATCAGCCCTCGACCGCTGTCTGCGCCGACATGGTATCTCAAAGCTGAGCGACCTCCCTCTCCAATGCGTACATAGCAGCAAAACAGATGATCCCGGAGTGTTGTGCATTACCGCCATCGACCTTTCTCCCTTGCTCAAAGCCTCGCAACAACGTGTTCTTTATCTCGCGGTTGATCTCGCCTCCCGTTGGCTCTACGCCGAAATACGTCCAGCCCATACGTCCACAACCTTTCTACAGGACCTGCTCGGCCAAACCCCGTTTCCACTGACCGCAGTGCATACCACCTCTAACTCGGAATTTACGACCAGTACGCTCGATGCACTTCAGACTTCAGCCGGAGAAGAACAACATCCCTTTCCCCTGCTTTGCCATCAGCATAATATAAGCCATCACCGGCATGATGTTGGCCAGGCGAAATCAGTGTCTGAGGTTGTCGACGGCCTTATCGGCGCCCTCAACCTACAAAAAACTCGTTGGTCGCTCAGTGAAGCCCGGGAAATGCTGGCTGATTTCTGCTCATTTTTTAACACAGAGCTTCCCCTGAAACGTCTGCGGCATCGTCCCCCGTTGAACATGATTCAAAGCTGGCAGGGTTCTAAGAATTTTGCTGCCATTGATGCTGCGCCGACACAAGCTGCAGCGGAAGGGTCAGCATACGCAACCATGCATCGCAACTCGGAAGAGGAGGAACTATTCCAGCTACGCCATGCAAATCGCCGTCTGCGTCTGGAACATGCTCTATTGGCGAGAAGCCAAACGCTTTCGTCCATCAAACAATGAAACATTGATGGCTGCGTAAACATAAAAAATTTCCGAAATCGTGCATCACAAAATCAGTCAGGTGCCAAGAAAAAAACGTCGTTCTCGAGGTTGTTTACGGGAACGGCGAAGAGGGCATGAAGGGCGCCCCAATATCTGTCTTTTCTTCCCGGACATATTTTTTTCTATCTGAATCGATAACCATGCCCAAAACCTGAGGGGAAATCGATATGGAACGCGAGCAGCGAGAACTGAGCGAACAAGCCATTGCTCTGGCGGAAAGGTGGCAAAACCGGGCCAACGCTTTGCTGACCCGGCAAGAACGAATGCTCCAAACCCAGCTGCGTAAGCTCCTGGCCCATCCGCTGGACAAAGTGCTGCTGAGTCAACTGATTGACCAAAGCTTTCGCTCCCGCAACAATCGCCGAGCAGCTGATCAATTGCAGGCTCTACTCCAGGAATACGGTACGCTTGAATTTCTGAATAGACTTGAGCGCGGATTGCTGCACATCCTCACCGCCATGGACAGTAGGTTGGCCGCACCGCTGATGCCCCTGCTGGTTGCACAGATGCGACGCTTAAGCAGTCGACTCATCATTCCAGGAGAAACGAAACCGCTCCATCGCCACTTGCAGGAGCGCCGTTCTCAAAGCGTGCGCGTGAACATCAACCATCTTGGGGAGGCGGTACTTAGCGAGCAGGAGGCGGCTCATCGGCTGGCGACTTATATCGAGGATCTCCAAGATCCAGATATTGAATACATCTCGATCAAAATCTCGACCCTCTACTCGCAAATCAACTCCCTCGCCTTTGAGGCCACGGTCGCCGTCCTTAAAAAGCGGCTTGCCACTCTTTACCGGATGGCACGGCAGCATTTATTTCAACGCCCGGACGGAGAACGTGTTCCTAAATTCATTAACCTTGACATGGAGGAATACCGCGACCTTGCCATCACCTATCAGGTCTTTGTCGAAACACTCGACCAGGAGGAGTTTTTCCACTGCCCGGCAGGGATCGTGCTACAAGCCTATTTGCCGGAGAGTTACCCCATTCAGCAGCAACTCAGTCTGTGGGCCAGGGAGCGGGTAGCCCGTGGCGGTGCGCCGATCAAATTACGCATCGTTAAAGGGGCGAACATGGAAATGGAAAAACTGGAATCTGCTCTGAACAACTGGCCCCTGGCGCCCTTCGACAACAAAATGGCGGTGGATGCCAACTACAAACGGATGGTGGAATACGGCATGTGGCCGGAAAATATCGGCGCGGTTCATCTCGGCATTGCCTCGCATAACCTGTTTGAGCTTGCCTATGCCGCCACCCTGGCCAAAACTCGTCAGGTGACTCAATTTTTCTGTTTTGAAATGCTTGAGGGCATGGCTGATCATATTCGGCGGGCATTGCAGGAGGATGGGGGGGATGTATTGCTGTACGCGCCGGTTGCCGGAAAAGATGAGTTCATCAATGCCATAGCCTACCTTCTCCGTCGACTGGATGAAAACACGGCACCGGAAAATTTCCTTCGCCATGCCCCCCAATTAACGGTCGGTTCCACTGCATGGCAGCTGCTTAAAGACGGATTTCTCCGCTCTTGCGAACTGCAACAGAACCTCAATGACCGACCCCACCGAAGCCAGAATCGATCCAACGAACTCTTTTCCCCAAACATTTCGCCCTACACCAGCAATTATTTCACCAATGAGCCGGATACGGACTGGTCTTTGCCGGCAAACAGGAAATGGGCGCAACAAATTCGCCGGCGCTGGATGAAAACAGTTGAAGATCACCCCATCGATATTGGGCTGGTGATTGGCGGGAATTCGATCTTTCAAGGTCGAAAGACGGTTACCAGTGAGGATCCGAGTCAGCCGGGGGTGAGTGTTTCCCGCTATGCAATGGCCGAGATCGATGATACTGAGGCCGCACTGACCACAGCAGCTGCCGATGAGGATGGATGGCGAGCCTTATCTGCCCGAGAACGTCACACGGTTCTTGCAAAGGTGGCAATGGAACTCCGCAACTCTCGCGGTGATCTCATTGGTGCAGCGAGTGCCGATACTGGTAAGATATTTGCCGAGGCGGATGCGGAAGTTTCCGAAGCCATCGATTTTGCCGAATTCTATCCCCATGCGGTGAGTCGTTATGAACACATGCCCAATCTGCACTGCAGCGGCAAAGGTGTCGTCTTGGTGATTGCCCCTTGGAATTTCCCCATAGCCATCCCTTGCGGTGGAATTACTGCGGCCTTGTCCGCCGGCAATACAGTTATTTTCAAACCCTCTTCGGATGCGGTCCTGACGGCCTGGATACTCTGCCAGTGCTTTTGGAGGGCAGGTATCTCAAAAAAAACGCTGCAATTCATCCCCTGCTCCGGAAGTGAAGTCGGGCCACTGCTGACGACAAGCCCCCTAGTGAACAGCGTCATCCTCACCGGTGGAACAGAGACCGGGCTGGGCATTCTCCAGCAATCCCCTGGAGTTTTTCTTGCAGCGGAAACAGGCGGAAAAAACGCAACGATTGTGACCGAAATGGCGGACCGGGACCAAGCCATTAAAAATGTTTTGCATTCCGCCTTCAGCAACAGTGGACAAAAATGCAGTGCCACCTCTCTTTTGATCCTGGAAGAATCCGTGTATCGGGATCAGCAATTCAGAAGGCAACTCGTTGATGCGGCCGCGAGCCTTCCAGTCGGTTCTGCTTGGGATTTTGCGAATAAAATAGGCCCCCTTATTCGGCCGCCAAGCGGCGATCTACTCAGGGCGCTCACCACTCTTGAACCGGGTGAAGAATGGGCACTCCTACCACGGTCTATGTCAGGCACACCTTGTTGCTGGTCACCGGGGATAAAATACGGGGTCCGGCAGGGTTCATTTACCCATCTGACAGAGTTTTTTGGCCCTCTCCTAGGGGTGATGCCCGCTAAAAACTTGGCGCATGCCATCAAACTGGCCAACCAGAGCGGTTACGGATTGACCAGCGGTTTGGAAAGCCTGAATCGAAGGGAACAGGCCATCTGGAAGAAGGGAATTTTCGCCGGGAATCTCTATATCAATCGCGGCACGACCGGTGCCATCGTCCTGCGACAACCCTTTGGAGGCGTTGGTAAATCATCCCTCGGCTCCGGCATAAAAGCCGGAAGCCCTGAATATGTGTCTCAGTTCATGCACTTCACAGAACTCACGCCGCCAGCCCACCAGGCGCTGCAACACCAACACAGAATCCTAGCATTGCTCAGCGAATGGCGTTTGTTGCCGGAAATAGAGATGGGGCCGGACTTTCTCCCTGAGATTGATAAGCTTATATTCGCCACCAACAGTTACCTTCACCAGATGGCAACCTATTTTGGCGTGGGCCAGGATTATTTTCATTTACGCGGACAGGACAATCTGATTCGATTTCTTCCCTTCGGCTGTATCATCCTCCGTCTCCATGACATGGATGGTTTTTTTGAGACTCTGGCTCGGATCACCGCCGCTATACTCACAGGATGCAGCCCGTTGGTTTCCATCCCTCCGGAGTTAAAGAACAAAATACGGCAATTTCTAGCCAACCATAGAGGAAAACAATTCCTTGGCAGCACGCCTCTGTTGATAGAGGATGACGAGATGCTTGCGGCTCGCATCAAGTTTTCCGACCGAATCCGCTACGCAGGACCTGAACGTGTCCCAGAGACGGTTGTACGGGCAGCAGCACAAAAAGGTGCCACAATCCTGAGAAGTCCGGTGTATATGGAAGGCCGCCTTGAGCTCTTGTATTATCTCCGACAACAGACCGTATGCGACAATTATCACCGGTACGGCAATTTAGGCAAACGTGCCATGGACAATAGCTGATAAAAATCAGAACAAGTACCTATGCCACACCACGCCAGAGGGTCTCTCCGCAAAGCCTGTTGCTCTATGCCACCGCACTTTCGGTATTGGTTCTGTTCTCTGTTCTTTTGGTCCAGGGTAAACTGAGAAGTATAAGGCAGATTCCGGCCCAAAGCATGCGACGCTGTCTATTACTTGGCGTACCGACCCCCTTTCCTTTACTCCTTGATTCTATTCAAGGCCTACGCACCTCTGCCCGGTCAAATCGCTATGACTCGCAATTAAGGCGAGCCTTTTGTGCTGTCTTTGCTTTCGGTGCCTCTCCTTAATGAGGTGAGGGCTTGATTAGGCGCTTACGTTGGTGTTCAAGTCGGCCACAGTATGACATCATACGATGCGGGATAAAAGATGCGGTTGTTTTGACACTTACTCTCTATCCTGTATCAGACACAGGTCTCTGTGCGGAAAAAATAAAACCCCCAGACATCTAAGATGCCCGGGGGTTTGGAGAAAGAATATGTAACAGTTCGCTTATTTGGCGTGTTCTTTTTTCACTACTGGCAGCGGGACATTGTATACCGTGTAGGCAAAGTCATCCATGAGTGAGGTTACGGCCTTTTCGATGGCCGTTTCAAAGAGATTGTCATACTGATAATCGGCAAATACGGACTGAGGTGAAACCTGCACATTCACCCTGTTGGTCCAAACAACGTTTCCGGTATAAGCGTCCTGCACCCAGATCCGAAGCTGAACGACCGCTTGCGGTACATCACCCAAAGACATTAAACTCTGCGAATCGGAATAAGGGGAATCCAGGGAATCGTAACTTTGGGGCATAGCCCTGCCGATAAGAATATTTTTGGTTCCGCCTACAAAGAAGGGTAATACGCCTTTTTTCCAGATAGCACCAGATGGATCTAAGCGGTCCTTGAACTGAATAATCCGACCGCGGACGATATAATCGGCAGAAAAATGGCGACCAATTTTGACGATCTCTTGGCCATTGAGCCCGTGGGTGAGGGCATCATTTCCCTCATCAGAACTCATATCGGCTCTTTGCGTATAATCAATGTACCCTTGCAGGGTTTCCTTCATTGCCGGAGACCATTCTTTTCCCATCTCATATTCGAGGGTTTTAGTCTTCTGAGGATTATAAGCAACTACATTGATTATATTTTGTTGGGTTAGGTAACGAAAAATATCTTCCTGTACTGGCAGATGAAATCCTAAACGAACAAAATGATCAATGATGCTTTCATTAACAAACATATTCCTGCGGAAAGCTGATTCCAGATTGTTGGCGTTGGTGTAATCCGCAAAAGGCAGTATGACTGCGGTTCTGTCATTGCCAACAATTGTTCTCGATTCAGGTGCAACCTTCAGCGATTTGTTCACCGTCGTTCCACATCCACTGAAAGTGATGGCTAATGCGCAAATCAGGAAATGGCGCCAAAAATTCATACTCTTTCTCCTAAATTTATCCGCCTAATTATTTATTTTATCAAATAATTCTTGGTGTAAGTAGGATAACCAGTTCACGTTTCTGAATGGTCTTCTCTTCATAGCCGAAAAGGTACTTGAGAACCGGAATATCTCCTAAAACGGGAGCAAAGCTTCCGTTGTTCCCTGTGATACTATCAATCAAACCGCCGATAATTAGCATCTCACCGTTATGAACCTCGACCATGGTCGACATCTCGCGAACTTTAACCTTTGGCAGGCCGAGCGAAATGGCGGTATCGCCGGAGCCGACCGTAGTCATGCTAATGTCGCCGTTGGCATCCAAATTCTCTATATCTGTTGTTATCGGTGTGAGATGCAAGACAACCCGGTTGGTATCCAAGACAGAGGCCATAACCCCTAGGGCAACGCCCTGAACAACGTTCCCTGTTTCGGAGCTGTAGGTGATATCGCCTGTGTCCCCGTCCTTATCCCGAGTAACCGACTTGATATAAGCAACATCCTTGCCCACACTTATAAGCGCGGGTTGGCCGTTCAATACGGTAATTTTCGGATTGGCCAATATATGCGTATCGCCCTGTTGCTTTAATGCATTGATAAAAACATCAAAGCCCAGATCAGCGATGGAAACGCGACTCACAAAAGTATTTGCGTAGGTTCCGCCATTAGTAATTGTATGTGGATAGACCTGTCCTGCCGTACCGAAGGAGATAGTGGTTGAAAGCGATTTTTCGCCACCCAAGAGGTCATCCCAGTTCAACCCGATTTTGGAATTGTTCTTCAGATAGACTTCAATAATTTTTGCTTCAATATTCACCTGTTGGTACATCGAGTTTCGGAGGTTTAGGATGTAATCATCCACTGTTCTCAACAGGCTGGGTTTTGCGGTGACAGTGATTATTCCTACATTTTTATCAATAACAAAATAACCACCGCCCCCTGCGGAACTTGCAGTTGTGGTTGTGGCAGCATTATTTGTTACTGTGGATGATTCTGTTTTCTTTCCCTCATTCGCTTCTTTTGCAGCATTGGCAGCTTCTGCGGCCGCTTGGATTTCCTGACGTTCTACAGCCGCTAATTGCAGGATTTTTTTCAGATTTAGTTCAATACTTTCCCAAACATTAAAATTATTTTCCGGGCTGGTAATTTTTACCGTTCCCTCAGCCCCGGAAGCCGCATCTTTATTAGCCAGGAAATTGCCACCCACTGTGGTAGTGTATCCCCCTTTGATCGCTGGAATACCGATCTGATACACCTTAGTAGCCTTATTCCGAACAACTATCGTTTTTCCTTTCACTTCGTGAAAATAATCGGCCTGTCGAAGCAAATTGGCAATGGCATCAAAAAAATTATCATTGGCGGCAATGTCAACATCGACCATGGTTGTTTGGTCAACATCACTTGCCCAGCTCACAGTCATCGCTTTAAGATTAGCCAGCCGCTTCATCACTTCCCAGAGAGGCTGAGGTCCACCGGTAGATCGAATAGTGGCGCCTACCTTAATCTGATATTCATCGCTATCTTCTCCAAGCAGAGCGGGGCTTTGGGTATCTAGGGGGGCAACATAACTAGACGACTGAAACCGCACCGGTAATTTGGTGGGTTTCGCAGGTGAAGGTACCGTTAGGGTTGTTGCGGCAGCTTTTTTTGAGGCGTCTGCATCAGTGTTGTCCCTATTTTTGGCACCACAAGATACAAGAGCCGGCACCACAAGGGCGAGACAGATGACTCCAAAAAATTTATTCATTCTCATATACTATTCCTCAACCGATTCTTTATAGCATATATTTTATAAACTCGATTTCAGTGAAACTCGACCTTGGATGTATTTGGCTAAATCGGGTGGAACTCGAAAACCTGAAGTCAAAATTGCCCGATAAAGTTTGCTCGCTTGACTGATATCGCCCATTTTGTCTGTAATGCGGGCTGCAGCTATCATCGAGTCGAGACTTTTCCCATAGAGTTGATCATGTCGACTCAACAGAGACAGCGCTTCTCTGTAGGACGCACGTTCTTCTTTAAAGGCCGCATAATTCAATAAGGCTTCCTGCATTGGCTTGCCCGTTTGGACACTGCGTGAAAAATAGTGGTCCGCTTGGGACGTATCCTGCATATTTGCGCAAGCAATGCCCGCATTAAGAAAGGCCACCTGATTATTGGGATCTATCTTCAATGCGCGTTGCGCAAAGTACATCGCTTTCGCATTCTGCTGTAATTTCACCAGGTAAATGGCAGAAATTTTGTTCGCGAGATGGACATTTGTAGGCCACTTATCCAGGGCGCGCTCATAAAGGACCACGGCGTTTTCAAAATCCTCCCGCTTTTCCGCTTTTAGCCCTTTGGCAATGAATTCCTTTGCGTCAACGACTCCTTCAGGCTGCTTATCCTGCTGCTGGATGACCAAGGCTTCTTTCTCAATAACCGCAGAATCAGCTTCGAAACTGAGGTTATTTTCAGCTTGCTCCGGCCATTTGAAACCCTTGCCTTTAGGGTAGATGACGAGGGTATTAAAACGCTCTTCTTTGTCTAACCCCTTAAGATTGAGAATAATATCAAGGGCAAAATCCCATGGAACATCGTCAAGGACGAGTGTGAGAGACCCTTGAACTGATTCATCAACAACAATATTGACACCACTGACTTGGCGAAGGAAATTAAACACATTGTGCAGATCCATCTTTTGGAATTCCACCGAAATACGATCTTTTTGGTATCCGGAGAAATTAAATGCATCTTGCATTTGCTGTTCACGTGCCTGAGGCGAAAGTTTTGCTTCCAGCGGTTTTATATCAGGGAGCTGATTTTCGATATTCTGGTGTTGCCCTATTATTTTGGAGACCTGATCTTTTACAACGCTTTCTTCGATAACAATTTCCAGGCCATTATCCTTTTTAGAAATCCTATATGGGAAAAGGGCGTCAGAGGCTGAAACCAAGGTGAAACGCACGCCGGAGCCCCTTCGAGCAGCGATAACTTGAGTGACGGCCGTGTTAACTGAAGTTGTAGTTAACAATTGATCGTTCGCCGATACTTGATCGACATCAATAATCAAACTAGGATTATCTGCAGCATTTTTTGCAGTTATTTCTTTTTTGAAATTAACGATTTTGTGATCAAAATCAATTTGAATAACTGTTTGATTTTTCGATTTTCGTACATGAACACCGCTGAATTGGGTTTGAGAATTTGCAGACGATCCGAGATCAGCGTTCAATGAGGCGGTTGGAGATTCCTTACTTTCAACTACAAGAAAAGTCTCTACGCCTTCTTGTTTGGAGGTGAAAGAGACCAACCCGGGAATAAAAAATTCAAATCGGGTGATAACCGGACTCGTTCCAGGCACCTTAGTGGCGGCAACACGAAAAGGAAGATCATTTGGTACAACAAAATGGTCAGCAAGGACGGCATCGGCTATATCGACTACGACACGTTCCGGTTTAGGCAACTCGTACACTGAAGAGACAAAGGATCTAACACCTTCCAGACGAATTTCAGTTTGATTCCCATTAATTTTAGACTTCAAGGAGACTATCTGATTGACGTCTTCTACAGCATGAGCAACTTGGGTGGAAATTAAACAGGAAACAAGGAACAGGAAAATCCTTAAGGACACCTGTGATGTTTTAGAAACATTATCAGAAAAAGGATGAAGCATAATCACCTGTCCCCCTCTTTATTCAATCTCATAGCCACTGTTGATTTAATTTTATTTCCGGAACGAGTCTTAGCCGTTTCCTCAATGAGGACTTGGTCTGGTGTTATCTGGGTTACAATCCCTCGTTTTCCAATTAAAGTTCCGACCTTAATCACATATCCTTTCTTTGCCTGGTCTTCCACAAAAGCAATCTCTTCTGTAGAGGAGACCATGATCCCGACTAAATTAAGCTGACCAGGCTCAAAAAGCTGCATTCCTGATAGGCCGGTATTCTCATCAATAATTTCATTTGGGTCAGGTCCAACAGCAGCCGTGGATTGCTTGGAAACGAATGGCTTAAATGGATCGGCACGCCCTTCGCTTGAATAGGTGTACGAATCGGATCGTTGCAGAATACCTGCTTGTATAAGACGCTCTGTATCCGAAATTTGAGCCGAAAGGCTTATGCTAGCAAAAAAAAGGTACAGACTTGCCAGAACAAGGGAATATCTAATCATTAATATGTTCCGCATGGCCAAGTGAAAAATTAGGATTTATCAATATCAATATCATTTAATTACCGGCTCAGGTCCACCTCTATCTCTGTTTGGGTGGTTCGAGCTTTATATTGGTAAATCGATAGGTCAACAATCGACAAGAGGAGGTTAATAAAATTTCGTTACCATCAAAGTCAACTTTTTCAGTTCTAATATTATTTACAGTTACAATTCGTTCAAGCTTACTGACTTTGTCTAAAAACAGACCTAGATTGTGATAAGGACCGCGGATTTTTATATCTATGGGTATTTCTGCGTAAAAATCTTTAGGAACTTCTCCTCCTGGCACAAAAGAGAGAAAATCTAGGCCGGAGTGTTTTCCCAAATCAGAGATATTACGTAATAAATCGGGAATTTCTTGACTTTTAGGAAGGAGTACTGAGGTTAACTCAAAAGCCTCCTTGGCTTTTTTTAACTCTTCCTCATGCTTCGGACGATCACGCGCAGCCTTCCTTACCCTTGTTAACTCGGCTGTGGATGTTTGAATTTTCGCTTTTAAGGTATCAGTCTGCTCAATGTTTGGTTGATACACAAAAAAATAGCAGAGCACCAAGGGCAGTAAAAAAATTACCCCAAGAACTATCAGCTTATTTTTAAGCTCAAACGGAATAAATTTTTCGTCTATAAATAAATCGAACTTTGACTTTTGTACTCCTGCAACCATGACGGAGACCTTTATATCACTTTTTATCAGGGGCAGTATCTGTATTATTTTCAAAACCGACTAGACATGAGATACTAAATGATTTCAAATTTCTTTCAGCATATCTGTCCAAAGTCGTATTCGCTAGATGAACATTCTTTATATAATGAGAGGATTCCAAATCATCCATATATTTAGCAATTGTCTGATCGTCCAAGGCCATCCCATTAAGAGATAATTGCGAGGAGGACTGGCTGAGTGATTTGAGCCACATTCGATTGGAGGGAGTTAATGTTGCTATTTCATCTAACACATGAACAGTTAAGGACGATTCCTGCTTGAGATTTTTTATGACGGAAATCCTTTTATCAAGAATAGCCTTCTCCTCATCTATTCTCCTAATTTGCTTTACAATTTTCTGATATTCATTAATTTTCTTTTGTATATCGTCATTTTGACTATTCAAATCAGCGATAACACCGCTTTGGTACCAAGCCATTAAACCAATTATAATCAAAAGCCCTACAAATGATATGGTAGATATAATTATCTGATTTTTTGCCCGGGCTCTTTTCCTTATTTCCCGTACAGGAAGTAAATTGATCTGTATCATATTTTTGTCAAATTGATGATTGACGGATAGCTAGCCCAGCAGCAATCGCCATTTCAGGGCCAATCAATTTAATATACGAAGGATCAAATTTATTTTGATCGTATGTCATCTTTTCAAAAGGATTAAACGAGTAAACATTTAGCCTTGTTTCCTGGTGTATATATTCAGCCAAACCACTCACCTTCGAGCCCCCTCCACTGAGAACGAGAGATTTCAATGGCTTATCTGGATTATTTGCAAAATAAAGATCAATAGCTTTCTTAATTTCCAACACCCACTGCGTACACGTTTGATTAAAAATCCTGGCGACATCCTCACTACTTTCAGAAGTTTGTTCAACTCCTATTTTTATTTTTTCAGCAACATCATATTCAACCTCTAAAGCATTTGCCAATTGCTCAGTTAACTGTTCGCTTCCGACGACAATATCTCGGGCTAACACTGAAACGCCTTCAGATATTATGTTAATATTCATCTTAGATGCACCAATATCGACCAAAGCGACGTTATCTTTACCTCCAGAAATCGTTTCCCAAATATTTTCCAATGCAAAGCCATCTACATCTACAAGCACTGTAATTAGCTTCAACTCTGATAGCATATTGATGTAGTCATTGACGACTTCTTTTTTTGCTGCTACAAGCATTACATCTATTCTATCTTTTGACTCATCTTTTGATGAAAGCTTCTGGTAGTCCAGGTAAACATCATCAATATCAAACGGTATATATTGTTCTGCTTCAGCTTTTATATATTCATCCAAAGCTGAATCTTCCATTTTCTCTAAACCTATTTTTTTAACGATAACAGAGTAACCTGAAATAGATATTCCAATCTTACAATTCTTAATTTTTAGATTTTTTAATAATCCAGCAATAGCCTTTCCAACCTCATCCGGTTCCTGCAGTACCCCGTCTTCCACCGCTCCTGGGGGAATATTAACACTGCCTATTGCTAAAAGTTTATAATTTAGGCCTGTTTTTTGAAGTTGACATATTTTTACGGCATGGGAACCAATGTCAACACCAACTATGAGCTGATCTTTTTTAGCCATTATTCGTCTATTTTGTGTAAAGTATGGCGATGAAGGGGAACTAGTAAAAATTTAGGACTTTTTCCACCTGGTTACTATTAAGGACATAAATGAAACCCTTTGTCAAGGTACGAACTGTTTCCCCCTGATATTTATTACCTTATCGGTAATCTCCAACAATTCTCACTGATCAGTGGTGCTCTATCCGAATTTTGAAAGGGATAGGCTTTTTCAAAAGTATCTCTTTCGCTTTCCCAACTTGCGAAAAACGACCAAAAAAGTTAGGTAAGGTGCAATTACTTCTACGTTTTGGTTCTACCTAATATCGTTTACACCTTATTGATTTTATCTTATGAGTGCATCAATTTCCCAATCCAATACCGCATCAGCCATCCTGCTCATTCACTGTCCGGATAACAAGGGCATTGTCGCCACCGTCAGTGAATTTATTTACAAAAATAACGGCAATATCACCTACCTTGACCAACATGTCGATACACATTGCAAGGTCTTTTTTATGCGTATTGAATGGGAGTTGAACGACTTCATCATACCCGATGAAAAAATTGGCGAATATTTCGAGATACTCATTGCCAAAAAATACGACATGAAATGGCAGTTGCATTTTTCCAACGAACTGCCCCGCATGGCGATTTTTGTCTCCAAGATGCCGCACTGCCTCTATGATATCCTTTCACGTTGGAAATCCAAAGAGATAGAGGTAGAAATTCCTCTAATCATTAGCAATCACAAGGATCTTGAGCCGGTCGCGCAACAATTCGGCATAGATTTTTACCACTTTGAAATTAACCGGCACAACAAACTCGAGCAAGAACAAGATCAACTGCAGCTGCTTGCCGAACACAATGTGGAATTCATTGTTCTAGCAAGGTACATGCAAATCCTAACGGATGATTTTATTAGGCACTTCCGCAATAAAATTATCAATATCCACCACTCATTTCTTCCTGCCTTTCCTGGTGCCAAGCCCTACCATTCCGCCTATGAACGGGGTGTCAAGGTTATTGGGGCCACCAGCCATTACGTAACGGTTGATCTGGATGCAGGGCCAATTATTGCCCAAGATATCATCCGAGTCAGCCATGCTGACTCCATTGACGATCTGATCCGTAAGGGACGGGACCTGGAAAAAGTCATTTTGTCTCGTTCGATCTGGCATCATCTGCAACGACAAATTCTTGTTTTTCAAAACCGCTCCATTGTTTTCACGTAAACCTTGATGGACTCCTAATAACCCATCACATTCTGAAAGATAGCTTGGTTAAACAAATAGATACAAGGAGTAGCGCTTTTTAAGGTGCACAGACATAAGATATATCAAGTGTCGTGATAAACGCTGCTATGCAGTAGAGTGAAGTTTTTACGACGTCATCAATCTTCATGGTGTGTATTTACTGGATATCCGCCACATCAGCACCTTCCGGGGGCGCGTCCATCTCAAAGAGATGGAACTCAAGACTTCCTTCGTAGATAAAAAAACTGCCAACATAACGTCCCGGTTCATCCGGGAGTTCCGTATTGGTTGTATAAACTCCGAGATATCTATCTTGTGGGGGCATATCCGGATCAACCAAAACCCAAATCATCGGTGCATTATCAGCTTTAGCCTGAACGGTTAAAATCTGCCCCTCAAAGGGTATAGGTACCGACTGAAAACGATTGGGGGTTAATTCAAACTTCCATATTGTTTTCACCTTGACTCCTTATCTCGTTAGTTTTTCTCTTTTTGGTTATCAATAAGTTCATAAATTAGCGAACATAGACTGATTTGCGGATGATGCATCAAAGGGATTTAGAGCAATATCGAATGTCCGGCAATCAATGACCTTGTTAATATCAATCCAATTCCTTGCTGTTTTCCGGCTCTTTTACCTTTGTTCGGGTCTTTGTCAGAGTTGCAGAAAACAAGAAGGGGTTGACTGGTTAAAAATTCTGCCATACCAAGTAATTGCTCAGATTATTTGAATATGGTGAATTTAAACTATGTCCAGTCACCCCTCATTC
>JBFWLN010000009.1:0-109907 GCA_050252135.1 Desulfobulbus sp. | reverse complement strand
TGGTTTCAAGCGATTCCCTCACCCGTCTGTTGTTCCCGACGAGCAACGAGGCGCCAATATACTGCCCTTAAAGATATCCGTCAATATCCTTCTGCTCGATCATGTCACTTTTTGAGGCGAGAGGGACAACTCTTTGCCACAAAAGGCTTTTTTGTATTTGCTATTGCACGAGTCTTTATCGTAACATGGTCCCATCCTGAGGCTTAAAATCAGGATGGGACCATGTTCAATCCTTTAGCCCAATTTACAGTTTCTTTGATGGATACAGATACCTCTTTATTGCTTCGTCAACTACCCTGCGTAAACGATTGCCTGGCTCATTTGGCTTGTATTTCCGCCTTTGATGACTTCCCCGCCAGCCGACTGAAACACTGCATTCGTCTTTATCTTGATTCGCTTCGGCAGGATATTCTATCTGGTAGGTTACACAATCAAACTACTCTTGATCTGGAGCGGTTGTTCGCTGATTTGGCCCATTTTGCTCGGCGGTATCATCGCCCTCGATTTACCCGTGTCATTAATGGCACCGGTATTATCGTTCATACTAACTTGGGTCGATCCCTTCTCCCGGATTCCGCTCTTCAAAGTCTCGTGGCCGCCGCATCGGGCTATTCTAATCTTGAGTTGAATTTGAGCACTGGCAGCCGAGGATCTCGCTATTCTCATGTTGAAGATTTACTCTGTGAACTGACCGGGGCAGAGGCTGCCTTGGTCGTTAATAACAATGCTGCTGGTGTATTGATCGCCCTGGAAACTTTAGGGAAGGGAAGAGAAGTGGTTGTCTCCAGGGGGCAGTTGGTTGAGATCGGCGGTTCGTTTCGTATTCCAGATATCATGGCCCGCAGTGGAGCCCGTTTGGTTGAGGTCGGAACAACGAATCGGACGCATGAAAGAGATTATCAAGATGCCATTAATGAGCAAACAGCCCTTTTACTTAAGGTGCATTGCAGTAATTTTAGGGTCATTGGCTTTACTAGCGAGGTGGAAGGGCATGATCTTGTTAAGATTGGTCGTCAACACGGAATCCCGGTAATGGAAGACCTGGGCTCAGGTTGTCTATTGGATCTCTCCCATTTTGGTTTGGCCAAGGAGCCTACAGTTCAGGAGGTCGTGGCCTGTGGGATGGATATTGTTACCTTTAGTGGGGATAAACTTTTAGGAGGGCCCCAGGCCGGTATTATTGTCGGGGCACAACACTATATAGATGAGATCAAAAGCAATCCAATTAATCGGGCACTAAGGATTGACAAATTCACCTTATCCTCGCTGGAAGCGGTTCTGCGCTTGTATCTGGACCAATCCCAGGCAATTCAAAATATACCCACTTTAAAGATGATAGCCATGCCTGCATCGGCTCTCCAAGAGCGTGTTGCGCATTTTTGTACACGCTGTCGGAGGAGCTTTGTACAGGAGTGCACTATTGCTCCTCTTTCCGTGTCTTCACAAGTTGGTGGTGGCGCCTTGCCGGAGCAGAACCTGCCCAGCTGGGCTGTCTCGATCCAGCCAAAGACAATGAAGCTCAGCCGTTTGGAACAGCGTCTCCGCTCGGCAACCGTTCCGGTGATGGGACGGGTCGAGGATGGTCGGTTGCTGCTTGATCTGCGAACGGTCGCTGTAAACGAGGAAGACAACCTTTTTGAAAGTTTACGAGAAGCATTGTTGGGTTCATCTGAAGTCCAGGATAGCCCCAGTGCATAAATAGAATAGTATAGCATGCTCACACTCGACGATTTTTTCTTGTTTTACAAACCTTTTTCAGATGTTCTGGCCGCTCAATTACCGCTTCCGGCAACAATAGACTTTTATGGTTTGTCCGCCGACGGGGTCATGCATCCTATTGATGAACATTTAACTGGAGAGCGGGCCTCTGTCCCGGAGGAGATCCATGCTCTTGTCCAGCCCTGGGTCGATGCAGGGCAATTGGTTTTTCCATTTCCTCTTGATTCCGGGGAAATGGCCGCAGCAGTGGTCGGCGATATTGATCTCTCCTTTCTGCGCAAGATGTCGGGGTCCTGGCTCAAACAAATTCAAGATATCCTGCTGGAACGGTTCGAGTCGATCCGTCTCAGCGGTATTGATCCAGAGACGGAACTCTACAACAGGCGAGCTTTGAACTGTTTTTGGGAGGATTTGCATGAAGAACATGTGGGATTTCTTTTTCTGATCAATACGGTTTTTCCTCGTAAAATTGCAACCGCCAATCTGCAGAAACTTAAAGAGACCGCAGATTTATTGAAGACAGTGGGGCACGGTCAATATTTTTCCTTTGGATATGGTGTTTTTGGGCTGTATTTGCCGTTTTCTAAACGCCAAATTGCTCTAAAAACAGCCCGTCATTTGCAACGGCAGTTGCGCCGTGAGGGAATGAGCAAGGTACAGATAGGTTTTGCCCGCATTTCGGGCTCATCCAAGGGGCGTGTTGACCAGGAGTTGGATCGATTCTGGCGGGCATTGGAGCTTGCTGAAAAACGGGGTCCTTTTGGACTCTGTGACATCGACACGCTGGAGGCACGTCATTCCCACCCATTTCTTTTGAGTGATCCCCAGTTGTTTGAGCGGGGAAGACAGCATTGGAGTCGACTACGCAGCTTTACTCTTACCCTAATCACCTTTCAACAAGCGCCTGAGGACGTGATCTTATCGTGGATTGCTTTACGTCAGGATGAAATTGAAAAAAAGGGAGGGGCAGTTTTGGCACATGCGCAAAATGTTTTGCTGATATTTCCGGATCAACTGCACAATACGGTTGTTGATCCCGTTGTTGAAGATGCCCGGCAACATTTTGGAGCAGAACCTTTTTATGCCGGTGTTGCTTCCTGGCCCTGCCTTGATTTTACCAAGGGAGATGTGGTGGGTAATTGTCTCAAGGCTCAACGCCATGCATCCTTCTTTGGACCGGGCAGCCTGGTGTCCTTTGACCACCTCAGCCTTAATATCAGTGGGGATTATTTTTTTGATGAGGGAGATTATCGGGCCGCACTGCGTGAATATCGACGGGGGCTCCGGCTGAGGCCCGAGGATGTGAATCTGATCAACAGTCTGGGGGTAACTCTAGTTGAATGTAATCAGCTGCGGGCCGCCGCCAACTGCTTTCAGGATGCTCTGCGAAAGGAGCCAGCCAACTACATGGCGCTGGTTAATTTGGGCCGGGTACAGCAGACCTTTGGCCGCCAGGAGGGGGCTTTGGAGTGTTTTGAACGCGCCTTTGCCGCTCATGCCGAGGACGAAAGTGCCGGACAGGAACTTTTTTTACCGTTGGCCAGGCTTTATACCGATTATGGCCACTATGCCAAGGCGATCAACGTGTTGGAAAAGTGGTCGCTTCGGCCGGGAAGCGATCAGGAGTTTCTTCTTTTTCGTTTGCTTGGCCTCTGTGCAATGGAAAACGGCCAGCCGGAAAAGGCAATTTCAGCCTGTCAGAAAGCCCTCCGCCTTTTTCCCCAGGACAATATCTCGCTCAGTGTGCTTGGGCTGTTGTATGTGGAACAGGGTGAGGGGAGTGAGCTTGGCTTATCGTTGTGCAATAAAGCGTTGGCACTTGATAATTTTAATCCTGATCACTGGTATCGGCTGGGACGAGCATATATGTACACCGGTCAATTCGTCGAGGCCCTGGATGCTTGCAAGCACTGTTTGCAATTGCAGCGAAAACATGCAGCCGGCATGGTCCAACTTGGGATGATCTACAAAGCCATGGGGCGAATGAAGTCCGCTAAAAAATATTTTTTTATGGCCGCCTCTCTCAAAGACTATACGAAAGCATTGGCAGACAGGGTTAAGTTCCAGTTGGTTGCGCTCTGAATACCGCCGAAGTTAAAAAAGGGTCTTAAGCCTGCTCGGAAACTCTCAATTCTGCGCTTGGGCCGTATCCCGTATGTTTTTTTTGGCCACCGGTCTGCATCAGGCTAGTTCCATTACAGCTTTAAAAAATGAACTTTTGTAGTGTTTTTTTGATAGAATGAATTGTGATTGCCTCGAAGAAAATAGCAGTTTTTTGCGAAAACGATGATCGCAACGGCGTGTTGATTTAGTCGAAAATATGAGGAACAGCTTGCTATGGCCCAAATAGATGCTTTTTTTAAACTGATGAATGATGAAGGCGCCTCGGATCTCCATATGATGGCCGGGCAGCAACCCGTTCTCCGTATTCGTGGTGATATGGAGCGGGTGAAGTTCAAGGTGCTGGAAAACGAAGCCCTCAAGAGCATGCTCTACGAGATATGCCCGGAGGATAAAATTAAAGTTTTTGAAGAAACCGGAGACCTCGATTTTGGCTATGAGATACCCGGTCTGGCCCGTTATCGGTGTAATTTTTTTCAGCAGAAATATGGCATCGGTGCAGTTTTTCGTGAAATTCCCAGTGATATCCTAACATGCGAACAGCTTGGCCTGCCAAAGGTTGTGTCCCGGCTTGCCTCGTTGCCCAAGGGGTTGGTCCTGGTCACGGGGCCCACCGGGTCGGGTAAGTCAACTACCCTGGCCGCCATTATTGACGAGTGCAACAAGATCAGAAAGGATCACATTCTCACCGTTGAAGATCCGATCGAGTTTGTCCATAAAAGCCAGAACTGTATCGTCAACCATCGTGAGGTAGGAACCCATACCCGTTCCTTCTCCGCGGCCCTTCGAGGTGCGTTGCGCGAGGACCCGGATATTATTCTTGTTGGTGAAATGCGTGATCTGGAAACCATCGCTCTGGCTATGGAGGCTTCCATGACCGGTCACTTGGTGTTTGGGACCCTGCATACCATGAACGCGATGAAAACCGTGGATCGCGTGGTGGAAATTTTCCCGGCCAACCAGCAGGGGCAGGTGCGATCAACACTGGCGGATGCGCTTCGGGCTGTGGTTTCGCAGACCCTGTTTAGGCGGGTTGATATCAAAGGGCGTGTTGCCGCCCTGGAGATTCTGATCTGTACGCCGGCGGTGCGCAATCTGATTCGTGAGGCCAAAACCTATCAAATTCCTTCTATTATGCAGACCGGGAAGAAATTTGGCATGCAAACCCTGGATGATGCCATCTTTGATTTATTGGATAAGAAAAAAATCAGTGCCGAAGACGCGTACATGAACTGTTACGAGAAAGGGCGATTTATGAAATATTTAAAGCATCAACCTTCGGATTTTACTGAAATTTAACAGGTTGGCGATAAGAAGAAATCAAAAGAAGTAGGCTGCGAAGCTCGAAGCGTTGTTTTGCGAAAACCGAAAATCTGAGAAAAAGAGTCTACTTTAATCCCCTGCCAAAGATTTTGAATCTGACGCCGCCTAAACTGGTGAGAAATCCGGGTTAGGCGGTTCCGTACTGTTCCAGGCAACTGGTCAACACCTTGCGTTGCGCTTGATTCAAATGCATGAAGCGGGCACTGTAGTTGATATTGGTGGCTTTGTGGCCGTTTTGTTCCTGCAGCCGTTCGTTGGTAGCAACGATTTCGGCCGGAAGCTGCTCAAGCGATGAGCCGTCGTTACAGTTATAGAGATCCAGCATGAGCTTGGGGCCGGGAAGCGGCGGCGCATTATACTGCTGCTGAAAACACATCCCGCCTTCGCTCAAATTGTTAATCCGTGCATACTGCTTGTTGGTACCACTGATGCGAACCAGGAAAAACGGTGGCATCTGTTTGCGGGCGCGGTGTCGGTTTTCAACCCCAATCGAAAAGGGAAAGAGAAAGACTAGCTGTTGTCGGCAGTCCGAACAAGCATACGCGCGGGCAGTAGGAAAAGCGGCAAGTCGGGCAACAGGCGGTCGCTCTGATAAATGGCGTCCTCCACAGGACGGGCATTTTTTACCAAGCACCATCATTAGGTTTTCCTCCGCGGTTCGGTGAAATTTTGTTAGTAACTGAACATACAGCTATTTTTCTTCCCTTTCAAGTCACACTTTTCTTGCTGAAATTCCCCGGTTTCTCTGGAAAAAATCATCTCCTCACCGGTAAAAGTGAGGGCGCGCAAGCGTTTCCCCTCACTCTCCAAAGTAATGGTTCCATCCTCGGCGGTGACTAAAATGCAAATTTTTTGTTCTCGCCAGCTTTGCAAGTGTTCCGGTGCCGGCAGTATTCCCTGCCGGTTGCGCCCTGCGGAAACAATAATAATTTTCGGATCAACAGCCTTGACGAAGCCTCCCGACGCTGACCCACGGCTGCCGTGGTGAGGAGTGAGCAGAACCGTAGCCTGCAAGTCTGTCCCGCTCTCCAGCAAAACCTGTTCACTCGCCTTGCTAATATCAGCCGGAAAAAGAAAGGTGTAGGCCTCATTTCGTAATGAAAGGACCAGGCTGCGATCATTGGTACTCCAGCCGAAGCGTTCAGGCAGACCGGACATGCCCAGACACTGTAGGTGCACCTTGTCGGTCTGGTGCAGTATCGAGCCGGCACGGACTCGATACAGGGGAATATCTTGCCTTTGTGCTTTATCAAGCAGCACCCGATACGCATGTTCATCGCCCTCGTCTCCATTGATGATCAACCGGTGCGGTCGGAAATGATCAAGAATATAGGGGATGCCGTTGTAATGGTCACCGTGGGGATGGGTAATGATAATGGTATCGAGTCGCCAGAGCCGCCGGTGCCACAGAAAAGGGGCAATCAGGTCTTGGCCGGTATCAAATCGTTCACTTTGATAACCACCACCGTCAATAAGGATGTTTTTTCCTTGCGGCAGCTGGATAAGGGTTGAGGCCCCTTGGCCGACATCCAGGTAATGAATGGTAAGTTTGTTGTTCGGCCATGGCTTCCAGAAGGTAAAGGTAAAAGAACCGAGCAGAATCAAGGCGAGAGCAGTTACCCAAAAAGGACGGTATGCAATGGCCGGGCGCTGAACAAGCAGGTAGAGGATGCCGTAATAGAGGCCTAATTCCAGCAAAGATGGGGTAATGGTCCATAGGGAGAGGTACGGGGTTATCTGGATCGATTTGATCAGCCACAAGGATGCCGCTAATCCCAACTCCCCGCAATGGAGACAGGTTGCCGCTAGATGCGGTGCCAACCAAAGTAGTGGAAAGGCGATGAGGCCGCAAGGGAGAGCCCATAAGCAGAGTAAGGGCTCAATGATCAGATTCATCACTGGCCCGATGAGTGATACCCGGTTGAAATGCAAAAGCAGGATTGGTAGGGTGCCGGCGGTGGCGGCGAGGGAAACAAAAAGCATTGATTGGCCGGTCCGCCATCCTCGGTCGAGCAATACATGCCAGCCCGTCCTTGATTCAGTGTTCAGATTGAAAACGGGGAGGCGGGGATAAATCAGGTTGATGGCTAAAACTGCGGCAAAGGAGAGTTGAAAAGAGGCGGTGAAGAGTGCCAATGGGTTGCAAACAACAATAAGAAGAGCAGCAGCTGCAATGAGAGGGAGCAGCGATTTTTGTCGTCGAAGCAGTACCGCGGCCAGGACCAAAAGTGCGGTGATCAGGGCGCGTAGGGCAGGTAGGTTCAGGCCAGCAACAAAGGCGTAGCTCAATAAAAGAGGTGCAGTCAGGAGGAGGGCCAGGGAAGGCACGTGGGTATGAATCAGCAGCCACTGACTGCGTTTGAGCACAAAAAGCAATATGCTAAAGGTAAAGAGCCCGAGCAGACTGAAGTGGAGGCCTGATATTGCCAGTAAGTGAAAGACACCGCTGGCTTTGAAGGCCTCCAGGGTTCCCGGCGGGATATTAACGAGTGAGCCGATAAGGAGAGCCTGGTAGAGACCAGCCCGTTCCTTGGACAGCGTTTTCTCCAGAAACCCGGCCATGTGTTGCCGTGCCTGTTCGGGAATAAAGCGGAGCAGCTGCAACTGTTTCGCTATTGTCACTGTTTCCTTTGGTGCATGGATCGGCTCAATAGCGTTTGCCGACTGCACCCATGCCGAGCAATAGATTTTTTTGGTGGCCATCTGCAAGGGGTAATTATAGGCTCCCGGAGTTTGGTGCCGGTGGAGGCGGTCGATGGTGGCGATGGCCATGATTCTGGTGCCCGCTGACATAGAGAGGGGCAGCCGATCCTGAACAGTGAGCTGCAATCTGCCGTGAATTGGTTGAAAGGAAGCAGGTCTGGTGGATTCGGCCTTGAGTAGGGACTGACAATCCAGGAGGAGTCGGGTCGTTTTGCCGTTGAATTCGGGCATGGTGAGAATGGTCCCCACCACGGTTGCTTTTGTTTTTTCCGTGATCAGCTGGACAATATGGCTGGGGTTGGTTGGCGGCTGAAGAGCGAGTTGCGTGTGCAACAGACCGATAAGGAAAAAGAAGGGGAGGGTGGCCAGAGGTCGGGCTCTGGATGACAGCACAAAGGCGGTGATCGCCAAAAACAGGAAAACTGGGAGGAGGGAAGACGTTGTAACTATCCGCGCTACTGTTTCTCCACATCGTCCGGCCACGGCTGCCCCGGCAATGGTGCAGAGTGTGACCAGTACCAACAGATGATGTGAACAAAAGCGCAAAAGCCCCTGCATGCCTAAGGTTCCCCGCTATTTTTCTGCCAGCAGGCGATCAATCTCTTGGAGATGATTTTTAACCACGCCACGATGTGCCGCTATCCATGCAGCTGCCCTTACTCCCATGGATTGGCGTTTAAACGGGTCGGCAAAGAGTTGCACAAGGCAACTTGTCAATTCCTCCGCATTGTTTCCCTGGAAACCCCCACCGGCGTCGGTCAAACCTTGGGTGATCTCAGAAAAATCTTCCATATACGGACCGACCAGAACCGGTATCCCTGCGCCAGCCGGTTCAAGCGGGTTGTGGCCACCAAAGGGTTTAAGGCTGCCTCCGACAAAGGCGACATCAGCCATGGCATAACAACCGGCCAATTCACCGATGGTGTCAAGAATAAGTGCAGGTCCCCGGGTGTTTGGGGTCTGGGTTCGACGACGGCAATCCAGGTGCATTCTGCCAAAGATATGCATGATTTCCCCACTCCGTTCAATATTCCGGGGGGCGAGCAACAGCTGTAAACCCGGGAATTGTGCACGTAGTTGGGAGTACATTGTCAGGAGTATTTCTTCTTCTCCGGGATGTGTAGAACCACAAATCCACAACGGATCGGAAAGGGAAAAACCATATTCTTGGCGCAAAGTTGCAAGCGTCGAGCTCGTTGAGGAGGACAACCCGCCTTTCGGGGGGGCAGTCTCAAGTTTTAAGTTGCCCAGGGTCAGCACCTTGCTTTGCTCAAGACCCAGTTTTCGCATCTTGTTGGCATCACTTTCAGTTTGCATGGCAAGAAGGGTGAAAGCGGCAAACATGGGACGAAAGAGTTGGGAGAAGGTCTGGTATCGTCGAAATGACCGGGCTGAAATACGACCATTGACGAGGAGCATCGGGATTTGACGCTGACGCAAGCAAAAAAGCCAATGGGGCCAGAAATCGGTTTCTACCTGGATGAAAAGATTAGGCCGAATGCGGCGTAAAAAGTATGGGATTACCGGGCCGAGATCCAGAGGCGCGGGGATAATCGCATCCACCAGGGAAGAAAGCAGCGTGTTGGCCACTTCGGCGCCGGATCGGGTAGTGACGGAGACGATCAATGAGGATTCAGGCCATTGCTGCCGCAGGCCGCGGAGCAGGGGAAGGGCGGACGTGACCTCGCCAACTGACAGGGCGTGGATCCAGAGGGTCGGTGCTTGAGCGGATTTACTCCCGGAATTTATCAGTTGCTCCTTGAGGCTGAAACCTAACCGTCGAAAAATGCGGGCCCTATATTTGGCCTTGCCAGCAATTAAGGGAAGCAATGGCAAGATGCAGAGCAGAATCAGGCTGCTCAATATTGAATAAATAAATTGGAAGATCGCCATGAATGATAAATTTGATTGGAAGTTAATTGGGGAACGCCTCTCTCTCTCCTTGATACCAGGATTGGGGCGGCCTGTCGAAGGGGAAGCGTTCGGATAGGTGGCCTTTCTTTCTGTTGATTATTCTCTTGTTTGTTGATGTTGGAGAATAATAGTTTGAATGATTCTGATAATGTGAAAAATAGTTGGCTAAAAGGCATATTTGCTGAATTTTATTCTTGATGCCGTTGCTCGCAGGTATTAAATATGAAATATGTCGGATGAACGGGAAAAACGTCTCTATGGGTAACAAAACTAGGAGCCCGAATGCTTGATGATATTAGCCTGAAAATATTGAAAATTCTTCAGGAGAAGGCCCGCATTCCCAACGTCGAGGTGGCGCGTCAGGTGGAAATGGCGCCTTCAGCAGTGCTGGAACGTATCCGTAAGATGGAACGTCAGGGGATTATCGACGGTTATGAGGTCAGGCTGAATCCGCAACAGTTTGACCGCCGCCAGATCGCCTTCATCGAAATCCAGACCCGATCGGTGGGAGATAACCCGAAGATCGGGGCGGAACTGGCCGCTATTCCCGAAGTCCAGGAAGTACATTATGTTGCCGGTAACGACGGCTATCTGGTGAAGCTCCGAGTTGCGGACACCGCTGAGCTGGCAACCATCATCCGCGAACAAATCGCTGTGATCAACGAGGTCGTCTCCACTCGGACCGCGACCGTTATGCAAACCTACAAGGAGACCGCGCGCATCCCAATCCGCGGTTGAACCATAGAGGAACCCGTCATGCCGATGTCCCAAGCCTTCAAAGATCGTCTCTATCCGCACCTTCCAGCCATTGCCCGCCATTACGGCACCCCCTTTCATATATATGACGAAGCTGGCATCCGCGAAACTGGCCGACGGCTACAGGCAGCGTTCGCCGATATTCCCGATTTTCGCGAATATTATGCGGTCAAGGCCCTGCCCAACCCGTCCGTTCTCGCCATTATGCAGGATATGGGCTTTGGTTTTGACTGCAGCTCGAGCACCGAGCTCATGCTCGCCCGCCAGCTGGGAGTCAAGCCCGACGATATCATGTTCACCTCGAACAACACCAGTCCCGAGGATTTCCAGATGGCGGCCGCGGACGGCGGCTGTATCCTTAACCTGGATGATATCACTCTGATCGACAAGGTGCCGTCCATGCCCGAGCTGATCTGTTTTCGCTATAATCCCGGCAACCGCCGTACCGGTAACGACATCATCGGCAAGCCGGAGGAAGCCAAATATGGTGTCAGTCACGATCAGATCATCGAGGCGTATCGGTTGGCTCAGGCCAAGGGTGCCAAACGGTTCGGTCTTCACACCATGCTCGCCTCCAACGAACTCCACTATTCCTATATGGTGCAGACTGCGGCTATGCTCTTGGAGCTGGTCGAAACCATCAATAAGGCGTTGGGGATTACCTTTGAATTCATTAACATCGGCGGCGGATTGGGTATCCCCTATCTGCCGGATATCGATCCCCTCAACATTGAGGCCATGGGCGAGGAGATCACCGCCCTGTTCGTTGATTTCAAGGATCGCCAGGGGTACTGTCCAGCCCTTTATATGGAGAGCGGCCGCTACATGACCGGTCCTCATGGGGCATTGGTAGTGCGGGCCATTAACCGTAAGGACATCTACCGTACCTACATCGGCGTGGATGCCTGCATGTCCGCCCTGATGCGCCCCGCGCTTTACGGCGCCTACCATCACATCGAGGTGCTGGGAAAGGACAGAGGAGAAAAGGAACTGGTGGACGTGGTCGGCTCTTTATGCGAGAACAATGATAAATTCGCGGTCCAGCGTTCTCTACCCAAGATCGTTGATGGGGATATTCTTATTATCCAGGACTCTGGAGCTCACGGTCATGCCATGGGGTTCAACTACAACGGCAAGATGCGGCCTCAGGAGCTACTTTTGGCTGAAGATGGTACGGTACATCTGATTCGTCGCGAAGAGAAGCCTGAGGATTATTTCGCTACGCTAAATTTTGCAGAGAAGGTCTTGGCCCTATGAGGAAGTCAGTTTGAATCTTTTACTAATCGAACCCGATGAGCTGATAGAAAGGGAAGTAACCCTCACCGGCCGTCGGGCCGAGCATCTCGTAAAAGTCCTCAAGGTGGTGCCGGGTGAGACGGTCCGGGTAGGGATGGTGCAGGGGGAGATGGGCATAGGTCGGGTGCTGGCCGTTGAGAGCGGGAAGATACGGCTTGCGGTGGAACTCACCCTCAACCCGGTTAGCGATCTGCACCTTGAGTTGATTCTAGCCTTGCCGCGACCGATCATGCTCCAGCGCATCCTCAAGCAAGCCACCGTGCTCGGGGTGCGCCGATTTCATCTTATTCGTTCGCGAAGGGTGGAAAAATCCTTTTTCCACAGCCCGGTACTGGCGCCGGAGAAAATTCGTGGTCTGCTCTTGGAGGGAATGGAACAGGCCATGGATACCTGGCTGCCCGAGGTGCACATTCATCACCAGTTCAAACCCTTTATCAAGGATGTATTGCCTACCCTAAACGGGCAGGGATTGATCGCCGACCCCGGTGGTTCCGGAAGCTTAAGTGGGATCCCGGTTTCCGGTGAGCAGGGGCAACGGCTGTTGCTGGCGGTCGGCCCGGAGGGTGGCTGGTCCGACCATGAGCTCGCGTGTTTTGCCGACCAGGGTTTTTATGGCTTCACCATGGGCAACCGCATCCTCCATGTGGATACCGCCGTGGTCAGCCTGCTGGCCCAATTGCAATTGCTTTACGATCTGCGAAAACGTTGAACCAACTTGCCGGTGAGTAGGGTGAACTCCGGCAAACGCAGCAGCTGCAGTCCCACCACATAAATTGCCACAGAAGATGCAATCAAGAGTCCTAGGGCAACGATCTGCATTGCCATATTTCCTGCCATCCATCCTGCCAGCGGTATTTTGAGCAGGAAAATCCAACCGCTCATCAGGGCCGTGGCCATCAAAATTTTCAGTACACCCCTCAGCAAGTAGCCAAGCGGATACCCCGCAAGTTTGCGGTAGAGCACCACGCTTAAGAAAAGAAAATTGAGAATCATGGCGCAGGAGGTCGACAAAGCAATGCCTCGGTGTTGGAGCTGGTCAATCACCAGGGTGATGGTGAGGATATTGGCGCCCACCCCGAGAAAGCTGCCGATCACCGGATATTTGGTATTGCCGATGGCATAGAACACCGGCACCATGACCTTGATGGCCGAATAGGCAAAAAGCCCGCAGGCATAGAAGGCCAGCGCATCGGCGGTTTGCATCGTGTCCTGGGGGGTGAAGGCACCGTGCTCGAAGATCAGCCGGATAATCGGAGCCGCCAGCAGCATCAGGCCGGCGGTGGCGGGTCCGGCCAGGGAGAAGACCAGCACCAGCGAAGAGGTGAAAGTCTGTTTAAGACTGAACAGATCTTTCTCGGCGGCCTGTTTCGCGAGCACCGGCATCACCGCGATCGAAAGCGCCACCCCGAAAACGCCAATAGGGAGCTGCACCAGACGAAAGGCATAGTTGAGCCAGGATACCGAGCCCTGGGCGCAGCTGGCTGCAAAATTGGTGTTGACGAAGATGTTGATCTGGGTGGCGGAAAGGCCGATTGTCGCGGGGAGCATCAAGAGGAGAATGCGTCGCAGGCCGGGATCAAGTGGCTTGAAGCTCAAAAACAGGCGAAATCCGACTTTGTATAAGGTGGGCAGTTGCATCAGCAACTGCAGCGCTCCCCCGATCAGGGTTCCCCAGGCCATTCCGGCAATGGCCGGTTGTCCGAATTTGGGCAAGAGCCAGGCTAGCGACAGACCGCCGACTATGGAGCCGAGGTTAAAGAAGGTCGAACTCATCGCCGGCACGAAGAACTTGCCCTTGGTGTTGAGCATCCCCATGACCACCGCCGCCAGCGACACAAAGAGGAGGAAGGGAAACATGATCCGGGTCAGGCCGACAGTGAGCTCGGCCTTGCCGGTAATCTGGGCAAAATCCGGAGCCAGCAGGTTGACGATCGGCTCTGCCCAGTGGAGTCCTATCAGGGTGAGTCCACTTATCAGCAGGGCAAAGAAAACCAGCACATTGCCAGCCAGGCGCCAGGTGGCCTCGGCACCGCGGTTGGTGCTATATTCGGTGAACACGGTGACAAAGGCAGCGGAAAGGGCGCCTTCGGCAAAAAGGTCTCGCAGCAGGTTGGGGATGCGAAAAGCAACCACAAAGGCATCATAGGCAAAGCCGGCGCCGAACATGCCGGCAAAGACCTGTTCTCGGACGAGGCCAAGGACGCGACTGCACATGACAGCGATGCTTACCGCTCCGGCGGAGCGAGCTATTTTTCCGGTGGCAACGGAGGGTCGGTCAGAGGGCTGGTCGGTCATTGATCGTTCAAGGTTTCAGCAGGTTATATCTTGACTTTGGAATGTTAATACGAATATAACAAAGGCTCATTTTGTGGATTCGATGGTTACCATTCTTGCTTCGAAAGAGAAAGGGCTTTTCATCGGTTTCTGGCAGGAATGCGGCCGTAAACATTGTCATTCTCGCAAAAGCCGCGAAAATGACATTCCGTGCCTCCTTTGTATTGTGTTTCAGGGTGCATGGATTTTCATTTTTTAGGTTTTTTGGAGTTTGTCATCACTGATACAGCACCCCGTTTCATTCACTGGAGGTATCCATGCAGGACGTACAACAGATCAGGAATGTGGTTATTCTCGGCCATGGCAATAGTGGAAAGTCGACCTTTGCCGAGGCCTTACTGTTTACCGCGGGTGTGGTGAAACGGCTGGGTAAGGTCGATGATGGGACCTCCTCCATGGATTTCGAGGCCGAGGAAGTCAAACGCAAGATTTCCATTGGTGCCGCTTTCAATCAGATTCCCTGGCAGAAAAAAGACATTTTTCTTATCGACACCCCGGGTGACGACAACTTCTTCAACGAGGCCCGTTTTGCAGCCCAGGTGGCCGATAGTGCCATTCTCACCGTTGGTGCGGTCCTCGCTGTTCGCCCCCAGACGGAAAAGTTCGTTGACCTGGTTAAGGACAACAAGCTGCCCTGTCTGATCTGTATCACTAAAATGGATCGTGAGCGGGCCAACTTCAAAAAAACCGTTGCTGCCATTCGCGAATCCACCGGCCTCAATCCGGTCGTGCTGTATCTACCCATCGGCGCGGAGGAAAATTTCAAAGGTGTGGTCGACATCGTGGCTAGGCGGGCCCTGATGTTTGCCGACGGCGGCAAGACAACCCTTGCTGATGTACCGCCCGATCTTGCGGACGAGGTGGAGAGCCTGCGCGAGAACATGATGGAGTATGTGGCGGAAACCGATGACGATTTACTGGAAAGATTCCTCGAGGAGGGCGAGCTCTCCGATGATGAGATCCAATCCGGCCTGGCTGCCGCGATCAAAAATGGGCAGATTGCCCCGGTGTGCGCTTGCGCCTCTCTTGTCAATCTTGGCTCAAGTGTCATTCTTGATGCCATCACCAACCTGCTGCCTTCGCCGGATGAACGTCCGGCCAGAATGGGAACCAATCCTAAAAATAGTGAGCCGGTTGAACGCATTGCTGCTGTTGATGAACCGTTTTCAGCCCTGGTGTTCAAGACCATGGCCGATCCTTTTGCCGGTCGGCTGACCATCTTTCGTGTTTTCTCCGGTTCGCTCAAGGGAGATGCGTTCTATAATGCCAACAAGGAAACCTCCGAGCGCTACGGCCAGTTGTATGTCATGGCCGGTAAAGAGCAGAAGCCGGTTGATCTGGCCATCCCCGGTATGGTGGTGGCTGTTGCCAAACTGAAAGAAACGACCACCGGTGACACTCTCTGCGAAGAGGCTAAGCCCATTATCTATCCGATGATCGACCCGTTGCCCACGGTGATTTCCTATGCGGTCAGTGCCAAGAAGGGCGATGAGGAAAAACTTTTTTCCTCCATTACCCGTCTGCTCGACGAAGATCTGACCCTCAAATTGACCCGTCAGCAGCAGACCCACGAGATACTGATTTCCGGTGTCGGGCAGGTGCACCTTGAGGTGATCGGCGAGAAGATCAAACGCAAATTCGGCGTGGAGATGGAGCTTCGGCCGCCGCGTGTACCTTACCGTGAAACGCTCAAGGGCAAGGTGACGGTCCAAGGCAAACACAAGAAGCAATCCGGTGGACGTGGCCAGTTCGGCGATTGTACCATCGAGATGGAGCCGCTATCCCGGGGCGAGCAGTTTGAGTTTGTCGATAAAATCGTCGGCGGTGTTATTCCCCAACAGTATCGGCCTGCGGTTGAAAAGGGTATTATCGAGGCCATGGAAAAGGGCGTAATCGCCGGTTATCCTTTTGTCGATTTGAAGGTCAGTCTGGTCGATGGCTCGTATCACACCGTCGACTCTTCGGAGATGGCGTTCAAGGTTGCCGGATCGCTTGCCTTTAAAAAAGGTGTGGTTCAGGCCAATCCGATTCTTTTAGAGCCGATCATGGAGGTCGAGGTCCGGGTGCCCAAAGATTTTGTCGGTGATGTCATGGGCGACATGAACAGCCGCCGCGGCCGGGTGCTTGGCATGGATTCGTCCGACAAGGCTGAAATCATCAATGCCCAGGTACCCCAGGCGGAAATTCAGCTTTATGCCCTGGATTTGACCTCAATGACCGGTGGTCGTGGTGCCTTCACCGTCAAATTCTCCCACTATGAGGAGGTTCCGGCCCAGATCGCTGAGAAAATCATTGCCGTGTACGAGAAGGAAAAGGCGGAAGAATAATGGCGCAGTTCTCTTCACACGTCGTCTATAAGTGCGGGGTTTTAACGTTAAGTGACAAGGGCTCCCGCGGAGAACGTGAGGACACCAGCGGTCCTTTGTTGGAGGAGATGCTCCGGGCCAGTGGCTTTGAAATTGTCCTGTCCCGGGTTATTCCCGACCAGCAACCCTTGATTGAAAAGACGCTTATGCAGTGGGTGGATGAAGAACACCTGGATCTCATCGTTACCACCGGGGGGACCGGGGTTTCGCCCACGGATCAGACCCCGGAAGCCACCCGGGCGGTAATAGACCGGGAAATTCCGGGGTTGGCCGAGGCCATGCGTCTGGCCAGTCTGCAGAAAACTATTCAGGCCGTCTGGTCCCGCGGTATTGCCGGGATTCGTAAGAATTGCCTGATTCTCAACCTACCCGGCAGTAAAAAGGCCGCCGGGGAAAACCTGGAGGCAGTGTTGCCGGCCCTGGAACATGGGCTGTATAAACTCAAGGGTGGGGATGCAGATTGCGCGCAGTTGGTTTGATTGGAGGTTCTTTCAATAAAAAAAAGCCCGGGTGAATATTCACCCGGGCTTTTTTTTATTGAAATGAAGGTGCTGGGATCAGCAGACGCCGTCAATGACAACCTGGTTCTCGGAACCAGATTGAATCGGTTTGATCTCGCCGATCAGATAGGGCTGTTCTCCGTTGGCGCGGAATTGGTGCATGAGATCATCGACATCGACTTCCGGAACCACGGCCATCATGCCGATGCCCATATTGAAGGTGCGAAACATTTCGACTTCGGAAACGCCGCCTTGTTCCTGAAGGTAGGAAAACACCGGAAGAATCGGCCAACTCCCCCGGTCGATATGGGCGGCACAACCACTGGGCAGGATACGGGGAATATTGTCGATAAAGCCGCCGCCGGTGATATGCACCAGTCCGTGGATGGTGAATCGACGGAGGATGTTGCTCAGGCTCTCAACATAGATCCGGGTCGGGCGGAGAAGCTCTTCACCGACGGTGCAGCCAAACTGTTCAATGACATCGTCGGCCTTCTTGCCCAACTCCTCAAAAAAGATTTTGCGCACCAGGGAATACCCATTGGAATGGACGCCCGAGGAGGCCAAACCGATGATTTTGTCGCCCACACGAATATCGCTGCCATCAATGAGGGCATTGCGGTCGCCGATCCCCACCACGAAGCCAGCGAGATCGTAATCGCCGGGTTGGTACAAACCGGGCATCTCCGCCGTCTCGCCACCGATCAGGGAACACTGTGCCTGCTTGCAACCCTCTGCAATGCCGCGAACCACATCAGTGGCCACATCGAGATCAAGCGAACTGCAGGCAAAGTAATCGAGGAAAAAGAGCGGTTTGGCACCACTAACAATCACATCGTTCACGCACATTGCCACCAGATCTATACCAATGGTGTCGTGTTTGTTGCACAGTTTGGCCACACTGAGCTTGGTCCCCACGCCATCGGTGGAGGCCAGGAGAACCGGGTTTTTCAGATCCTCGTTGCCGATGGCAAAAAGCCCAGAAAAACCACCAATATCGGTGAGTACACCCCGGCGATGGGTACCGGAGACAATGGATTTGATCCGGGAAACAAAGTGATTGCCCTTGTCGATGTCGACACCGGCCTCTGTGTATTTAGAAGATGTTTGCGTCATGAATGTCAGGTTGCCTACCCGCCGCGACAAACAGAAAATGATCCGTTCAGCGGAATATTTTCTGTTCTTTTGAGGAGGGGATAAAAAGAATACGGGAAATATGAATAATAGAACGAAGGTACTTTTTTTATCAGGTCATTGTCAATAGCTTTGTGCGTGTTGCAGTGCCTCTCGCTTTCTGGTAATGCTGGGCGCATGAAACTTCTTGTCACCCTTATCGGTCTCATTCTTGTCCTGGAGGGACTGCCGTACGTCGCCTCCCCGGAATCCATGCAACGCTGGCTGCGGCAGATCCTCGAGATGGCTCCAGGGCAGTTGCGGCGTATCGGTCTTTTCGTTATGGTTCTGGGCTTTTTTCTCTGTTATCTCGCCCAGCGTAGTCCCCTTTTTAACTGAACAGTCCCTTTCTTTCGGGAAAAGTCGCACATGAGGTCTCGTTCCTCGTCACGAGTGCGCTTGAGGTGCTATTGTTCGTATTTTTGTGATTATCGAGTTTCGTTTTTTGCCTGATTAAGGGGCAATAAGGATTATCACAATTGACTTTTTTCGGCAGTAATCAGTACAATGATTACTTTTGCCGTAATGCCGAGCGTCATTTCGGGGCTGACTCTATCATCAAGAGGTCAGCATTCCGGCTGGCGCAGACTTCCCAAGCACCATATCGATCCAGGGGTGTTGTAATGGTCAATTATTTTTTTCTCGATAACAAGATGGTCAAGATGGAGAGCGGGAACAGCTCCGTCAGCCCTAATATTTTTTGGATCGACCTGATCAATCCCACCCAGGACGAGATTCAACAGGTGGAGCGGGATTTTCGGGTGGAATTGTTTACCAAGCAAGAGAGTGAGGAGATCGAGTCCAGTTCCAAGTACGTGGAAACCGAAGATGAGATCGGTATTAACCTCAACTTTCTCATCCCGGAAAACAATACTTTTTCCAACGAACCGGTTTCGTTCATTCTCAAGGACAAGATCCTCATCACCCAGCGGTCGCACGAGTTTCGCTCTTTTTCCGAGACCTATCGCAAGCTGCGTGCGATCAAACCGGTTGACGGCGAGGATATCTTTCTTGCCATCCTTGAGACCCGAGTCGATTACGATGCCGATCTAATCGAGCACATCACCGATCAGATTACCGCGATCAGTCGCCAGATGAGCGTGGACAAAGATCCGGACCGGGAATTATTGCTCAAGATCACTGCTCTTCAGGAGACCACTATTGCCATTCGCGAAAATATCGTGGAGAAACAACGGATCATCTCCTCAATGCTGAAGAGCAAGATGTTTCCCAAGGAAGATTATGAGAACATGCGGATCATGATCAAAGACGTGGGCTCGCTGTTGGATCACACTTCGTTTAACTTCGAGCGGCTCGAGTTTCTGCAGAACACCTTCCTCGGTCTGGTCGACATGGAACAGAACCGGGTGATCAAGATTTTTACCGTGGTTACAGTGATTTTTATGCCGCCGACTCTGATTGCCAGTGCCTACGGCATGAACTTTAAATTTATGCCCGAACTGGACGAGATCTGGGGCTATCCCTTTGCTATTTTGCTGATGATGCTTTCCTCAGCCATGACGCTGCTCTTTTTTAGGCGTAAGAAATGGTTGTGAGCGCTTGGTACCGTTTTTTTGGCTGAGGCCTGGTTACCGTCTCGTTTCGTAAGATATTGTTTTTTGAGGGGATCTTTGCGAGGTCATTAGAGTATGAAACCCATCTATCTCATTGCTGCGGCCTGCGTCATCGGGTGGCTGGCGCTTCAAACCTTTCAGCCGCAGCGACTGGACCCAACCGCGGTTCCACGTACGGTTGCAGCCCGAGGCGACCTAGCTGGCGACGAGCAGAACACGATCGATATTTTCCGCAACGCAGCCCCTTCGGTGGCCTATATCACCAGCATTGCGGTACGGCGTGATTTTTTTAGTCTCAATGTGTATGAGATTCCCCAGGGGACCGGATCAGGTTTTATCTGGGATAAGCAGGGGCGGATAGTCACCAACTATCATGTTATTTCCGATGCCAGCCGGTTGGAGGTCACCCTGTCCGACCATTCGACTTGGAAGGCGGTGTTGGTGGGGGCGGCCCCGGACCGCGATCTTGCCGTACTCCAAATCAGTGCACCCTCCGAAAAACTGCGCCCGATTTCCATTGGCGAGTCCAAGAACCTGCTCGTTGGTCAGAAGGTTTTTGCCATCGGCAATCCTTTTGGTTTGGACCAGACCCTGACCACCGGCGTGGTCAGTGCCCTGGGGCGGGAGATTCAATCGGTCACCGGTCGCACCATCCATGATGTGATCCAGACCGATGCCGCCATCAATCCCGGTAATTCCGGTGGCCCGCTTTTAGATAGTTCAGGACGTCTTATTGGCGTGAATACGGCTATTTATAGTCCGTCAGGCGCCAGTTCCGGAATTGGCTTTGCCGTACCGGTGGGCGAGGTGAACCGGGTGGTACCGCAGATCATCAGCAAGGGGAAGATGATTCGGCCGGGATTGGGCATTACCCTGGCCAACCGACGGCTGACCGAGGAGTTGGGTTTGGAAGGGGTGATGGTTCTCAAGGTGTTGCCCGGATCTTCAGCCGCCAAGGCAGGTCTGCGGGGGGCCACCCAGGTGCGCGAGGGCTTGGTGCTCGGCGATATTATCCTGGCGGTGAACGGTAAGCCGATTAAGGATTACGATAACCTTCGCGATGAGCTCGAAAGCCACGAGGTCGGGCAGAAGGTCACCCTGACCCTCATGCGCGATTCGGCCAATATCGATGTCCAGGTACCGCTGGAGGCTATGAATTGATTGTGCGGTTTGGTGCACGTTTTTTGCCGTGCCCCAAACAGTTCAGGGAAGCAAGGAAGAGGTCCGCCGTTTTTTGCTGTTTCTGCTTATCCTCCCGATAAGCCAACCGAACAGTAGAACCATGCTGCCGGTAAAAAACCATTTGATCGACTGATTCTTCCGCAAAACGGTGCATTCGATCTGGGCCTCTGTGAGTTGTTCTTGCAGGGCCTCGATTTGCCGTTTGGCTTCACCGAGTTCGGTCTTGGTGTGGATGGTACTGGTGGGATCACCGATCAAGGTCTGATACTTATCCGCCAAGGTGCTGCGGTCAGTGGTGCAGGCGGCCAAATCTTTTCTGAGTCGCTGGTTTTCCTCCACCCGTTTTCCTGCGAGCACTGCAGGATCGATAATCTCACCATCTGCTCCGACGCCCGGGCGGATATTGGCCATGGGGATAACCGGCGAGCTGCCGAGAAAGCGGCTACGCACCCAGCCCTGGGTTCCGTTCTGCAGTCGGATTCGCGACCACTGTTTGCCCCCCTGCACCAACTCCACGGCTGTGCCCATGGGAATTGTGGCTATAATTCGGGCATTGTCGGCCCTGCCCTTGCGCATCAATACTTCCAGGCTCGGCTTGATGTAAAGAATATCCGCCGCTTGGACCACGGGAGCGAAGAGCAGCACTGAGAGGCAGACGGCCTGTTGCAGTCGGCGTTTGTTAGAGAAAACAACTGAGTTCATGAAAAAAAGTCTGTTGAGAGAGCATGCAAAAGTTCGTGTTCCCAAACGTCGACAGATCTATAGTCACGCAAGGGGATGTGTGCAACGAAATGAAAATCCGATAAAATCTTGTTGATTTTTAGCCTCGGCTGGTCGGCAAGTTACCATGATTAGGCGTGTATCGCCAGATGCTTTCGTTCGAGGCTATCAACTCGTGGCATGAAGTTTTTTCTTCCTGATTAGAGCTAATTCGCGCATATTACGGGCCTTGTCCGATTCGTCAACAATTTCCCGGCCGATAATCTCTTCGAGAATATCCTCCATACTGATGACGCCGGTGACACTCCCGTATTCATCAACCACGACAAATAGATGCTGGTATCGCTCGAAAAAATCAACGAAAATCCGATCAAGCGGTGCCGTTTCCGGAACAAAATGGACCGGACGCATGATTTGTGAGAGTTTGACCTCGTCCTGCCCCACCGCCGCTGCCATCAGCACATCCTGGCTCATGACCAACCCCACCACATTGTCGGCCTCGCCGTCAAAAACCGGAACCCGGCTGTGCATGCGCCATTTGTCCTCCATCCGTGCGGCTTCCTTAATGGTCAGCGCTTGTGAGGCGGAAAAGGTGACTGTACGTGGGGTCATGACCTGGCGGACCGTTTTTTCACCGAGTTGGAGAATGTTGGCTATCACCTTTTCCTGATCAGCCTCGATTTCTCCGGATTTACAGCTTAGGCTTGCGATGGTCTTGAGTTCTGCAGCGGAAATATGGTGGGTTTGGTGCCTGTTGGGGACTAGGCGGGTAACGATCTTGGTCATCCAGATGATCGGAGCGAGCAGCAGAATCATGACATGCAGGGGCACGACGATGAAGGGCGCCACCTGGCGGCAAAAAGTGACCCCAATGGTTTTGGGCAGGATCTCGGCGAAAAGAAGAATGCCCAGGGTAAAAAAGATCGAAAACCAGACCAACCCCTGTTGTCCGAATAATGCCACGGCCGCGGCACCGGCCACGGTGGCGCCGATGGTGTTGGAGATGGTGTTGAGGGCGAGAATGGCAGTGATCGGCTTTTCGATGTTTTCCTTGAAATCTTTCAGGGCCTGTGCCTGTCGAGGGTGTGTTTCGGTCATTAACTCCACCTGAGTGGTCGATAGGGAGAGCAGGGTGGCTTCAAACAGGGAACACATCAGGGAGGTCAGTAAAGCACAGCAGATGGAGAGAATAAAGACTATGAGCAAAAGGGGCCTCCGCAAAGAATGTGGAAAAATATGGCCTGTTATCGAGAGACAGGGGAGTTTTGGCGATTGAGGTTCAATGTTCTTTAGTGTATGAAAAACTTACAATATACAGTTCTCGCAGGATTTGAAAGCGGGAAAGCACTACCCGTAGAGGAGGAAAATGGCCCGTGGACAGTGATACCTTGACCATTCAGGTCTTTGAGCAGGAGCCTGCAGCGTATTCAGGAGATCTTCTCGTCTTTCCCGTGGAAGAAGATATTGCCCATCTGGGTGATTTCGGGAAACCGCTCAACCTCATTCTCCAGCAGATCTGGGAGACCGGCGATTTTAAAGGGAGCAAGGAGCAAGCCTTTATTTTTTATCCGGCATTGATCGACAAAAAACAACCAGTAGCTGCAAAACGGGTGCTCCTGGTGGGGTTGGGTAAGCAGGACGATGCTATCAATGTTCGCCGGGAGCAGTTGCGTCTGGCCTGCGGAATAATCGCCAAACAGGCGGCATCTGTGAAAGCCAAGGATGTGCTTTTGGTCCTGCCCAAGGATTTTCTTCTTGATGCGGTCGAAATTGCCGAATGTTGCGTCGAAGGTATGCTCCTGGGTAATTATCGCTTTGATCTTTATAAAAATCCCAAAGATGAAAAAGATACTCCGGTGCGGGTGGAGCGGTTTGCTCTCCACGACGGGGGGCTGTCCCGGGCTGCGGTGCAAAAGGGGATGGATCGTGGCTTGGCCCTGGCCCAGGCGACCTGTGCCGCGCGCGATATGGCCAACCAACCCGGCAACGGCTGGACCCCAAGCGCTTTTGCCGAATATGCCAAAAAACTGGCCAAAAAGACCTCGCTCAAATGCAAGGTGCTGGATAAAAGTGCCATGCAGAAGTTGGGCATGGGCGGACTCCTCGGGGTAAATCAGGGCTCGGCACAACCACCGTATCTGGTCATTCTGGAGCATAAAACCAGCAAAAAAAATCCAACCCTGCTTTTAGTGGGCAAGGGGCTGACCTTTGATTCGGGCGGCATCTGCATCAAGCCACCTTCTGGAATGGAGGATATGAAATACGACATGTGCGGTGGGGCTGCCGTCATGACCGCCATGCAGGCCATCGCCGAAATAGGCCTTGCCAATGTGAACGTCATCGGTTTGGTGCCCACCACCGAAAACATGACCGGGTCCGCTGCTCTCAAACCGGGGGATGTTATTCGCCACTTCGGCGGCAAGAGCTCTGAGATCATTAACACCGATGCAGAGGGGCGGCTGATCCTGGCCGATGCCTTGGCATATGGGATTGAGACCTATGCTCCTGATGCGGTGATTGACCTGGCCACCTTGACTGGGGCGGTTATCATCGGGCTTGGTCACCATTATACTGGCTTGCTGAGCAACAACGACCAATTGGCCGCCCGTATTCTGGAGGCCGGAGCCCAGGTTGGCGAACCACTGTGGCGCTTGCCGCTCGGTCCGGAGTACCGTAAACAGATCGATTCCCAGGTGGCGGATATCAAAAATGCCGGGAGTGATCGTAGCGCTGGCACCATCACCGCTGCCTGTTATCTCCAGGAGTTTGTCGGTGAGACCCCTTGGGCGCATCTGGATATCGCCGGCACCGCCTGGGGGTTTACCGAAAAAAGTTATATTCCCAAAGGTCCCTCCGGCATCGGTGTGCGGACTCTGGTCGCCTGTCTGGGGCAATGGGAAGCCTTAAAACCGGTCGAAAAAAAATAAATTGCCGTATAACGGGGCACCCCGCCTATACAAGGGAGAATCAGTATGTTAGCAAAAAGAAAAGGAATTACCGTCAGTCGCCAGATAATGGATGACCAGCGATTGCATCCCGAGGCTACCGGTGAGCTGACCAGTCTGCTCAATGACCTGGTCGTTGCCGGTAAAATCATCAGTGCCGAGGTCAATATGGCCGGTTTGGCCGATATCCTCGGCCAGTCGGGGAGGACCAATATCCAGGGCGAGAGCGTGCAGAAGCTCGACGTCTTTGCCAACCAGACCATCAAACGGCGGATGGAGCAATGCGGTCATGTCTGCGTCATGGCCTCGGAAGAGGACGACGATGTCATTCCTGTGCTCAATGGCTATGAAGGCAACTACACCATTGCCTTTGATCCCCTGGACGGTTCTTCAAATATTGATGTCAATGTCAGCATTGGCACCATTTTCTCCATCCATCGCCGTATCAGTGCCTCCGGTCAGGGCAATGTCGGCGATCTTTTGCAGAAGGGCAGCAAACAAGTGGCGGCCGGTTACATCATCTACGGCTCATCAACCGTGATGGTTTACACCACCGGCAACGGGGTTCATGGATTTACCTTGGATCCGAGCGTTGGTGAATTTTTTCTCTCTCACCCGGATATCAAAATTCCCGAGGATTCGCTCTACTACAGCGTTAACGAGGCTTATGCCCACCATTGGTTCGACAGTACCCGTAATTATATCGAATACCTGAAACAAGGCGACGGCGAGAGAAAGCCCTATAGCCTGCGGTATATCGGTTCTTTGGTGGCTGATTTTCATCGTAATCTCGTCAAGGGTGGCGTTTTCCTCTATACCCGCGACAAAACGAGCGGTGAGAAGTCAGAGGGCAAGCTGCGTTTGCTTTATGAGGCAGCCCCCCTGGCGATGATTGTCGAGCAGGCCGGTGGAAGGGCCATCACCGACGATGGTCGCAACATCCTTGAGGTTGAACCCAGGGGACTGCATCAGCGGGTGCCGTTGATCATCGGTTCCAAGCAGGATGTCGATTTGGCGGAAAAATTTCTCCGAGGCGAGATGTAATAACCTTACCTCCCCTATTTTTCCTGCTTGACAAATATCACCGGGGCTTTACTATGCGTTCAACCTTTTACCGACAGGATCTCATCATGGCACGTACACTCGCTCTCCTCCTTCTTCTTAGCCGACTGCACAGAAAAACTGTGGCAGAGAAGGGAAGCGTGTCCTGACGGACCCCAACGAAGTTAAGCCCTCAAAGCCACGGTTGCAAAACCGTGGCTTTTTTTTTTATTTTTTGACGGAGAACACAATGGATCAGGAAACGTTGAAGAAATATCGGCCTTACCCGCCGGTTTGTTTACCGGACCGCACCTGGCCGGATAAGGTCGTCAGTAAGGCGCCAACTTGGTGCAGTGTCGATTTGCGTGATGGCAATCAGGCGCTTATCCAGCCGATGAACCTGGAAGAAAAATTGGAGATGTTCCTGCTCCTGGTCGAGGTCGGGTTTAAAGAGATAGAGGTCGGTTTTCCTTCAGCCTCTCAGATCGAGTACGATTTTCTCCGTCTGTTGGTCGATGGCAACCATATTCCGGAAGGCGTGGTGCCCCAGGTGCTGACCCAGGCGCGTGAACAACTGATCCGGAAAACCTATGCTTCCCTTAACGGCACTCCAGAGGCCGTGGTCCATCTGTACAACTCAACTTCGACCCTGCAGCGTGAAGTGGTCTTCAATAAAGGCCGTAAGGAGATCGTCGATTTGGGCGTAGCCGGGGCCAAGTTGGTTCATGCATTGGCCAAAGAGGTTGATACCAAAATCCGCTATGAGTATTCGCCCGAGAGTTTTACCGGTACGGAACTGGATTTCGCCTTGGAAATTTGCGAGGCAATTATGGATGTCTGGGAACCGACTCCGGAAAATCCAGTGATCATTAATTTGCCGGCCACGGTGGAGATGTCCACGCCCAATATCTATGCCGATCAGATCGAGTGGTTCTGCCGGAATATGCAAAACCGCGACTGTGCGATCATCAGCGTCCATGCCCATAATGATCGCGGCGGAGCGGTCTCTGCATCGGAACTGGCCATGATGGCCGGTGCCGACCGGGTGGAAGGTACCTTGTTTGGCAACGGTGAGCGGACCGGCAATGTCGATATCGTCACCCTGGCGCTGAACATGTTCTCCCAGGGAGTCGATCCGGGCCTGGATTTTTCACGGATCAACCGGGTGATCAACATCTATGAACGTTGCACTAAGATGAAGGTACCTCCGCGCCATCCCTATGCCGGAGAGTTGGTGTATACCGCTTTCTCCGGCTCACATCAGGACGCGATCAACAAAGGGATGACAGCCCTGGAACTGACCGAAAGCGGTATGTGGGAGGTGCCGTACCTGCCCATTGATCCGCAGGATGTGGGCCGGACCTATGAGTCGATCATCCGTATCAACAGTCAGTCGGGCAAAGGTGGGGTGGCCTACATCATGGATCATGAATTCGGCTTCAAGCTGCCCAAGGACATGCACCCTGGATTCGGGCGGGTGATTCAAGAGGTCTCCGATGCTTTTGGCGACGAATTGAGCCCGGAGATGATTTTTCACACCTTTGAAAAGGAATACCTGCTGAATGCCAATGGCTTTGCCTTGAATTCCTTCAACGTGCTCAAACGTCATTTTGAGAAGGACGAAGAAAGCTCGATTGCCGAAATCGAGGCGGTGGTCATGGTCAAGGGCGAAGAGCGGACCATCCAGGCCGTGGGCAACGGGCCGCTGGATGCCTTTTGCACGGCGTTGCGTGATGGGCTGGGGCTGCGGTTTGTGCTCCATTCGTACCACGAGCACGCTCTGACCCAGGGAAGTTCGTCCAAGGCGGTCAGTTACATCGAAGTGTTGGACCAGGATAACGAGAGTTGGTGGGGCGCCGGGGTTGATACCGATATCATCGTTGCCTCGATTAAATCGTTGCTCAGCGCGCTTAACCGATCCTCGGCAAAGAATAGGGAGTAGGATATGAAAAAACTGACCACGCTTATTGCCGGTACATTTGTGCTCTTGGCTGCTGCGCACGCAGGAGGTGAGGAGATCGGCGATGTGAGCACCACCTTCAAGTTTCTCGGTGCCAACAATAAAATAGTGATCGAGGCCTTTGACGATCCGGATATCAGCGGGGCTACCTGTTATGTCAGCCGGGCCAAGACCGGCGGTATCAAGGGCAGTCTCGGCGTCGCCGAGGACACCTCGGATGCCTCGATATCCTGTCGTCAGACCGGTCCGATCGTCCTGCCGGAACGGGTGGCCTCAGGCAAAGACGATGGTAAGCAGGTGTTTAAGAAATCGACATCGCTCCTGTTTAAAAAAATGCAGGTGGTACGCTTCTACGATAAGAAGCGCTCCACCCTGGTCTACCTCACCTACAGCGATCGGGTCATTGAGGGGTCGCCGAAAAATTCCATTTCAACCATTGTGTTGCCCCAGGCTTTCAAAGGGCAGGGTGGCGTGGTGCCTGGCAATTAGTGTCCATCCAGAAATGGTCCTTTTGTCCAATCTCGGCGGTATGTTTAAAACCTTATCCTCGGAATATCAATTATATGCCTGCGGTAAAATTTTTTCACATGCCTTGACCTTAAACGAAAACCCTCATTTCTGGACAGACACTAACGAATATTTCAAGATCTTCCTTGTTCCTGCCCGCCATTCATGCGGGCAGGAATTCCTTCCATAGATAGTCTCCGCTCCCTGTTCCCCCTGCAAAAATCTGTGTTGTGCGTACATGGCTTACGATAAGGCCTCTGCAATTTCCTCACTGGTTATCCCGTTCTCGCATTCGATAAAAATACGGGATTTACAGTGCTCACAGACACTGTGGTCAAGGCGGGGGAATATCTCCGCGATCGCCTCGGGTTTTGTCTCAAAAATATTTTCCGCGCCGATTTCGAGGAAGTATTTATACAGTCGGAAGTGGCTGCAGATCCCCTCCTTCACCCCAAGCAGATAGAGGTTGCCGCCGTTTTGCCGGACCTCTTTCATCAGGTGTAACAGGTATTCCGCACCGGCCATATCGATGAAATTCATTCCTTCTGCAACAATGAGGAGATTTTTTTGTTCCGGCGATTGTTGGAGAATTCGCTGCAGCTCCTCCCGTACATGATTGACCGCCCCGAAATAAAGCGATCCATCAATGCGTACTATTTTGAGTTGCGGACATTCCGGCAGGTTGGGGTCGGTTGTAAAGGGACGGTAGGAATAGCGTTTATCCGGGACACGGACAAATACATGCGGGTGCGAGGTGCGGTTAAGATAGATGACCAGGGAGAGCATGATCCCTAGCAAAATAGCAAATTCCAGTGCCAATACCAGGGTCCCGACAAAGGTGACGGTCAGGATCACCGCTTCTGTAAAACTGGTGCGATAAATTTTAAGGATGTGCGGCAGGTCAAACAGGCTCCATGCCACCAGCAACAGGATGCCCGACATGACGGCATTTGGAAGATAGGCGGTCAGCGGTGCCACCAATACCCCTAAAATGATGAGAATACCGCCACCCAGGATTGCCGCCATCGGGGTTTTGGCGCCGGCCTGGTAGTTGAGGCCGCTGCGATTGAAGGATCCGGTGGCGACATAACCGGAGAAAAAACTGCCGATAATGTTGGAGAGCCCCTGACCGATGAACTCCTGATTGCCGTCGAGATTTTGTCCGGTACGGTCGGCAAGCGACCGGGCAATGGACACCGCTTCGGTAAGCGCAAAAAGTGTGGTAGCGAGAGCGACCGGGGCCAGTATCTGGAAGGTTTGTAGGGTAAAATGCGGCGCCGAAAGGGGAGGGAGTGTGGCCGGTAGGGCACCGACCGTGGCAATCTGCACCGTTTCCTGGCCAAAAATCCACCCCAGAATCAACGCAAAAAAGCTGCCGATGAGCATGGAGGAAATCATGAACGGGAATTTGGGACAAAAGCGGCGACAGAAGAGACCGGAAACAATCGTGATTCCACCCACGGCGCAGGTGTAGGGATTGAGGTCGTCGATGTTGAGGATCAGGGCACGGATGGTTTCGTGGAAATGGTGAGTGCGAGGTATGATCAGGCCCAGGAAATGTTTGAGCTGACTGGTCGCAATGAGCAGGGCCGCACCGGCGGTAAAGCCAACCACCACGCTGTGGGAAATGAAGTTGACCAGTGCTCCGAAGCGGGCCAACCCCATGATGAATTGCACCATACCCACCATCATGGTGAGGGTGATGGCCAGTTGCACGTACTCCGGAGTACCGGGAAGGGCATGGGCGGAAAGAGCGGAGTAGAGAACGACCGAGGCGGCGGTGGTCGGGCCGGAAACCAGCAGCCAGGAAGAGCCGAACAGTGCTGCAATCACCGCCGGAATCATACCGGTATACAATCCGTATTCCGGAGGCATTCCGGCGATGGTGGCAAAGGCCACGCCCTGGGGCAGAGCAACGACAGCCCCGGTGAGCCCGGCAAGCAGGTCAGCTCGCATGGTCTTTCGGTTAACCTGAGGAAACCATTTGAGAAAGGGAAGAAGCACACTGCACCAGCCGTGTTTTTCAGGAATACCGCACCCTGTCGGATCTGTTGCCATGATTACTCCTCTTGAACCTTACGGGCCGGTTCTTTTATATGTTGGGAATAGTTATCGTCTCCTTTTGCATGTAGCACAATTTGCGTAACCCGCCAACCGAACGGCTTATAAATATTTCACACGTAGCGTTTTCTTATCAATTTTGCCTACACTGGTTTTATCGATACTCTCCACCACCTTGAGTTTGAGGAGCATGGCCTGTTTGGAAAGCAGCCCCTTTTCAATAAACTGGTTGATGTGACTCACCAACTGACGGGGCGTGGGGGGCACGGTTTCAGCTTTGGGAACCACCAAAGCCAGTGGTCGTTCTCCCCATTTTTTGTCCATCATGCCGATCACCGCCACCTCAGCCACCGCCGGATGGAGGCCGATCACATCTTCGAGTTCCAGGGAGCTGAGCCATTCGCCACCGGTTTTGATCACATCCTTGATTCGATCGGTGATGGTCACATACCGTCCTTCGTTAATAAGCGCTACATCGCCGGTGTGCAGATATCCACCCTTCCACAGGTTTTCCGAATTGCGCTGATCCTTGAGATAGCCCTGGGTCAGCCAGGGGGAGCGTACCACCAACTCTCCCACCTGCTCGCCGTCCTTGGGGATATCGTTCATCTCCTCGTCCACCAACCGCATCTGCACCAGGGGAATCGGACGACCGGTTTTGCAGCGGAGATCCACCTCCTCCTCATTCTCCAAATCGTCCCGATTGACATGGGCAATGGTGAGGATTGGGCAGGTTTCCGACATGCCGTAGCCAGTGAACACGTCCACACCGTGATCGAGCACCTTGCGACACATGGCCTTTGTCAGGGCCGAGCCGCCGATGAGCACCTTCCAGCGGGAAAGATCGATTTCTGAAAAGCTGGGATGATTGATCAACATGTGCATAATGGTGGGCACGCAGTGGGAGAAGGTGACCCCCTCGCGGGCAATGAGCTGGAGAATGGGGCCCGGGGCGTACTTGCCTGGATAGACTTGTTTTATCCCCAATGAGGTGGCCACGTAGGGGAGTCCCCAGGCGTGGACATGGAACATCGGGGTGAGTGGCATGTAGACATCCTGTTGATGAAAACGTCCCTGAGTCGCCGGGGTGCCAAGGGCCGCGAGGTTGGCCAGGGTGTGTAGCACCAGTTGCCGGTGGCTGAAATACACACCCTTAGGCATGCCGGTGGTTCCGGTGGTGTAGAAGGTGGTTGCCCGGGTATTCTCATCAAAGTCGGTAAAGTCAAAGAAATCGTCGGCCTTGTTCAGCATCTCCTCGTATTCACCGGCCAAGGGCAACATGGATTGGGGTGCTTCGTCCAGATCGGTCAGCAATACATATCCCTTGACCGTATCGATTCGGCCCCTGATCTGTTCAAGTATAGGTAGAAATTCATCGTTGACCAGGATGTAATCATCCTCGGCGTGGTCGATGGTGTAGAGGATCTGTTCTGCGGAAAGGCGAACATTGATGGTATGGAGCACTGCACCCAACATGGGGACGGCGAAAAAACATTCCAGGTACCGATGGGAATCCCAATCCATCACTGCCACCGTGTCACCGGGTTTGACCCCAAGCGTGGTCAAGGCGTTGGCTAAACGATGGACCCGCCTTCGCATATCCTCATAGGTGCAGCGCAACTGGTCGCGGTACACGATTTCCTGTTTCGGGTTGTCAACCGTCGGGGCAAGAAAGAGGTTTTTTATAAGAAGGGGGTAATCGTAGGCCGAGGCGGTACGTTGGATCAAGGTTGCGGGCATGGTGGATTCCTTTGCTGGTTACCGACAGACACTTTTTGGGGAGTAAATTTAATGGCCTCGTAAAAACAGTCTATTACGAAGCGGGAAACGTCATCTTTGGTTGTTTTTTACGAGAATGACCGATACGGGTGCTCACCAATACTGAACCAAGCAACGCTTGTCAAACAGGATTGCGGGAATAAGAAAAATCATCTGGTTTTCCCTCTCTTCAACCGGGGGGGGGCATCTTGATGGGCAGTGGGTAAAGAGGGAAGGGAAAAGAATTAAGCTCTCCTGCACAAGTGCGACAAAATACGCTCTCTCATGCATCCCTCCTTCACGGATTCAGGTGAGCATTAGCCCAATGATTCCCCCCCCCCACGCACACACACGCATACCCAGATAACCTCAGTATAATCAATCGGTTATTGGAAAAACCAATGCATGTGACCTCGTAAACTTTGCTAATGTCGTAAAAAAAAATCGATCTAACGCGTTGCAGCGTTTTTCCCGAAACTCGACATGCCTGCCTATTTTTTACGTATTTGTTCTTCTGTCTTATTCTGACAAACATAGTTGTGCTGATTTGGTCGACATATAGAACGGGTGGAGAGGGCGTTTTTCCCTTTAATGTGTTCTATTTGTTGCGGTTTTTATAAAATACGAAATCAATATCAGAAAAGGTACGGTTTTTGAATTTTGTAGGAAGTTTTAATTAAAAGTTAATAAAAAATAAACGGAGGATGAAGAATGAAGCTTGCGTATAAAGTCATGCTTGCCGTGGTCATGCTGTTGACTATTTCGTGCAATTTGTATGCGGAGACGTTGAAGATTGCCTACAGCGATTGGCCGGGTTGGGTCGCTTGGGATATCGCCCAGCGCAAAGGATTTTTCCAAAAGCATGGGGTGGAAGTGGAACTGAAATGGTTTGAGTACATGGCCTCCATGGACGCCTTTGCCGCAGGTAAGGTTGATGCCGTTTGCGTTGCCAACGGCGATGCCCTGGTACTCTCCGCCTCCGGGGCCAAAAATATCATGATCCTGGTCAACGATTTCAGCAACGGTAACGATAAGATCGTTGCCAAGCCGGGCATCAAAACCGTGAAGGATCTTAAAGGCAAAAAGATCGGCGTGGAGCTCGGCGTGGTCAGTCATCTGCTGTTAATCAATGCGCTCACGGAAAACGGGATGACGGATAAGGATGTCATCCTGGTCAACGTACCCACGCACCAGACCGCGCAGGTACTGGCCTCGGGTGATGTGGATGCCATTGTTGCCTGGCAGCCCAACTCTGGGCAGGCCTTGAAGTTCGTGCCCGGTTCCACCGCAGTCTACACCAGTGCCAATGCCCCCGGTCTGATCTACGATACCCTGACCGTATCGCCCGGATCCTTGATGAAACACCACGAGGACTGGAAAAAGGTGGTTGCCGCCTGGTATGACGTTGTCGATTACATGCAGAACCCGGCCAATGAAAAGGAGATGCTTGAAATTTTATCCTCCCGCGTCGACCTCAAGCCCGAGGAGTACAAGCCCTTTCTTTTGGGCACCAAAATTCTCACCCTCCCGGAAGCCCTGGCGGTATTCAAACCGGCAGACGGCATGGGCAGCCTCTATGGTTCCAGTGAAAATGTGAATACCTTTTTTGTTGCCAACAAGGTCTATACCGAGCCGGTCAAGGTAAAGAAAACCATCGATAGTTCTTTTACCAAATCCCTGAGCAAGTAAGCAAAAGGAAGAATCCCCATGCCCTGGTTTATCATTCAGAAGGCTCTGCCGCCGAGAAAACGGGCTGTGCTGATGTTGTTCTCGTTTGTGCTCCCGATTGTTCTTTGGTCGGTTGTCAGCTATGTGCCCTTTGTCTGGCATCCGATGATGGAGATCACCGACCCGGGCGAGAGCCCCTATCTGGAGAAAGGGCAGCGTATCAAACGGGACATTTTTGCCCAGGAGAACCAGCGCCTGCTGGAGAATGGTGATGCATCAATTGCCGGTTTTCGGGTCAATCCGGTGTATCTGCCACCGCCGCATAAGGTGCTCGCGGCTGTTTATACAGCCTTCAAGACCCCACCGCGTCGGCCAAGTGAACCCTGGTTGCACCAGAGCCTGGCTCACAGTATCCGGGTTGTCTTTTACGGCTTCCTCCTGTCCTCGTTGATCGGCGTGCCCCTGGGTATTTTTTGCGGCGTGTTTTGTTTCTTTTCAAAATTGTTCGAACCCTTTTTCGAGTTTTTCCGCTACATGCCGGCTCCGGTCTTCGGTGCCCTGGCTGTGGCTATTCTGGGGATCAACGATGGTCCCAAAATCGCGATTATCTTTATCGGCACCTTTTTTCAGCAGGTACTGGTGATCGCCAACACCACCAGGCAATTGCCGCCGTCTCTGTTGGAGGCGGCCCAAACCTTGGGCGCCAGGGGGGGAACCCTCTTGCGCAAGGTGGTGCTGCCAGCAATTGCGCCCTCGGTTTTTCTCGATATGCGTATCCTGCTCGGTTGGGCCTGGACCTATCTGATCGTGGCGGAGGTCATCGGCACCAGTACCGGCATAACCTGGTTCATCACCCAGCAGGCCAAGTATCTGGTCTATGAAAATGTCTATGCCGCCATTCTCATCATCGGCGTGATCGGCCTGGGAACGGATATGTTTCTGGCCTGGATCGGACGCAATGTTTTCGTGTGGAACGGGGGTAAACGCGGCGCATTTTTCCAGTTTCTCCATGAGTTGATCACCGGCCCCTGGGACGAGACATTCACCTTTGTTCAAAAGAGAATAGAACGCAATGCACGCAATAGAACTGCCGAGTTATAAGCAGCAAAGTCCAAAGGTCGCTGATCGCTTCATCCGCCTCAAACAGCGCGAAGTTATCATGGAGACCGAGGGTATCAGTCGTATCTTCTCAACCGAAAAAGGGGAGGTGACCGCACTGGAGAATGTCTCCTTCAAGGCGTATCGGCGTGAATTCCTCTCGGTGATTGGTCCTTCCGGCTGCGGCAAATCGACTCTTATCCGGATCCTTTCCGGGCTGGATCAGGCCACCTCCGGCCGGGTTCTTTTGGATGGGAGACCGGTTGCCGAACCAGGGCCAGAGCGGGGCATGGTCTTTCAGGGCTACACCCTTTTTCCCTGGTTGACGGTGAAGAAGAACGTGATGTTCGGCCTGGAGGTTGCTGGCAAGGGTCGGGCCACGGCAGAATCCGAGGCCCTGCAGTGGATTGAGATGGTGGGGCTGGATGACTTTGCCAACCACTATCCCTCCCAGCTTTCCGGCGGCATGAAGCAACGTGTGGCCATTGCCAGGGCCCTGGCCAATCAACCGCGGGTGCTGTTGATGGATGAACCCTTTGGTGCCCTCGATGCCCAGACCCGGGCCAGGATGCAGTCGTACCTGATGCAGATATGGCGTAACGTCGACATCACCATCATCTTTATCACCCATGACCTGGACGAGGCAGTCTATCTCTCGGATAGGATCCTGGTCCTAGATGCCCATCCCGGTCGGGTGCGTGAGATGGTGGAGGTGCCGGTAGAACAGCCCCGTTCACCGTCACAGCACCTCAGTCCGGAATTTTTGGCCACCAAGAATCATATCGAGCACCTGATTCACCCGCAGTGCGAAATTGAGGACAGCTTGCCGATGATTCGCCTTACCCAGGTGCAGGATGATATTTTTTAACCGGGCGGTGCAGAGCAGGAGGACCTACGAACAATGAAGCGGAAAATTAAAACCGACAAGGTGCAACGGATCAGCGTTTCCCTGCCCGACAGCCTGACCCGTGAACTGGATCAACTGGTGGATGAGGGGATCTACCTCAACCGCAGCCAGGCCGTGGCGCAGATGGTTCGCAACAGTCTGCTCGACATGCATCGCCAGCAGGGAGACCAGATCATGGCCGGTACCGTCACCCTGGTCTACGACGAGTCGCGGCCTACGTTACGCGCCCAACTGGTGCAGATCCAGCGCAAACATATCGACACGGTGATTTCGTCGCTCAATGTGCTACTCGAGAATCATCATTCACTGGAGGTGCTGCAGGTCCAGGGACCAGTGCGCACACTGAACACGATTGTTCAAGAAATTCGGGCATGCAAAGGGGTGGAGAGCTGCAAGGTCGCGCTGACCACCACCATCATGCCTCCCATTCATGGTCCGAAAGGAGAAGAGGATGCATCAGTCTGAGAAGAAAACAGTCTTGTATGAAAAAGTCGTTGCCGGTGGATGGAACTGGTCCCACATCGTCAAGCGGGGCACCGCCATCCGCATCGAGGATATGGAAGGCGGGGCCAATGTTTCGGCCCTGTTCTACAACGGAGCCAACACCAGCGAGCGCTACAACATGGGGGACACGTTGAAGATTCAACATATTTCTTCCCTGCATAAATACCATTGCATCTACTCGGATATGGGACGAATCCTCATGTCGATTGTCGATGAGAGCCTGGGGTGGCACGACGTGGTTTGCGGGGTTTCCGATGCAGCACTGATCGAAAAACGTTTCGGTCAAAAAACGTATCAGGAGGCGCACAACGATTTTTTCCGTAATGGCTACGATTCACTCCTGATCGAGATGGCCAAGCACGGTCTGGGGCGGCGGGATTTCACCGAGACCATCAATTTTTTCAGCAAAGTTGCTGTGGATGCGGAGGGCAATTTGGCCTTTCAGGAATCGTATTCCCGGCCGGGTGATTTTGTCGAATTACGGGCGGAGATGGACACCTTACTCGTGCTTGATGCTGGGATGCATCCGCTCAATCCCTCGCCTGCCTATCTGCGTAAGCCGGTGCGGATCACGAGTTTTCCCTGTGCACCGGCAAAGGGTGATGACCCCTGCCGTCTGTTCTGCCCGGAAAATGAACGCGGCTTTATAAATACCGCCGACTATTACTGCTAACTTATTGGATTGCGAGGAAAGATCATGCAGCAGACACTGAAACAAAGTGCACTCAATCCGGAGCAGGCTCGTTATACCTATGCCATCCCTGCAGGAGATGGCTGGATGTATCCGCTCAACAAAGGTGAGATCCTGCGTATCACCGACCTGCATGGCAACCAGGCGGTGGACACTCTCTTTTTCAATGCCACCCGTACCGAGGAACGCTACAACGCCGCCAACACCATGCGCGAGCAGTCCAACGTCTATATCACCACTGGTACAGAGATCCGTTCCAACGACAACAACGTTATGCTCACCGTGGTTGCCGATACCTGTGGCCGCCATGATACCCTGGGCAGTGCCTGCTCCTGCGAGAGCAATACTGCCCGTTACGGTTTGGAGAAGCGCTATATGCACTCCTGCCGCGATATCTTTATCAAGGCTCTGCTGGACTGGGGCCAGGGCATGGATAAGCGGGATCAGGTCTGCAATATCAATTTTTTCATGAATGTGCCGGTCAATCCGGAGGGCGGTTCCAACTTTGAGGACGGTATCTCCGAAGCTAACAAATATGTGGAGTTGCGGGCGGAGATGGATGTGCTCGTCCTCATCTCCAACTGCCCCCAACTCAACAATCCCTGCAATGCCTATAACCCGACCCCGGTGGAAGTCCGGATCTGGCCCGCATACGAATAAGGAAGAAAAACGATGTTTACCAAGGTGTTAGTTGCCAACAGAGGCGAGATTGCCTGCCGTATCCTCCGCACCCTTCGCAATATGGGGATTGGATCAGTTGCCGTATATTCCGAGGTCGATGACCACGCCCGCCACGTGCTCGAAGCAGATGAGGCCTACTTGATTGGGTCGGCTCCGGCTGCGCAGAGCTATCTTGACGGAGAAAAGATCCTGGCTATTGCCAGGGAGTGCGGAGCCGAGGCTATTCATCCGGGCTATGGCTTCTTGAGTGAGAATGCCGAGTTCTGCCGCCGGTGTGAGGAGGAGGGGATTGTCTTTATCGGTCCCACGGCCCTCCAGTTGGTCGATTTTGGTCTCAAACACCGGGCGAGAATGTTGGCCGCCACCTTTGAGGTGCCTTTGTTGCCGGGCTCGCCCCTGCTGGCAAGCGTCGAGGAGGCCCAAGCCCAGGCACAGCTGATTGGCTATCCGGTGATGTTGAAGAGCAGCGCCGGTGGTGGCGGTATTGGCATGGCCCTTTGTTCTACGGATCAAGAGCTGCTTGAGGCCTATGACCGCATCCGGCGGCTTTCGGAAAACAACTTCAACGACACCGCACTCTACTTGGAAAAGTTCATCGAGCATGCCCGGCATGTGGAGGTGCAGATTTTTGGCGATGGGCAGGGCAGGGCGTTGGTACTCGGCGACCGGGATTGCTCGGTGCAACGGCGCAATCAAAAGGTGGTTGAGGAAACCCCGGCGCCGGGACTCTCCGAGGCCTTGCGCCAGGATCTGCACCAGACCGCCAAGCGACTGGCCCAAGGGGTCAGCTACCGTTCCGCGGGCACGGTGGAATTTGTCTATGATGCCGATGCGGCCACCTTCTATTTCCTTGAAGTCAATACCCGCCTGCAGGTAGAGCACTGTGTCACCGAAGAGGTCTACGGTGTCGATCTGGTGCAGTGGATGGTTGAACTCGCCGCAGGCGTTGAGCCGGATTTTGCCGTTGCAACCAAAAATCCGCAAGGTGCGGCGATCGAGGTCCGGCTCTATGCCGAGGATCCGGGCAAAAACTACCAGCCGAGCTCCGGTGTGCTCACCGAGGTTGTCTTCCCCCAGGACATTCGTCTGGAGAGCTGGGTGGTTCGGGGAACCGAGGTTAGTGCTTATTACGATCCGCTCCTGGCGAAGTTGATCGTTCACGGTCCGGATCGGGACGCCGCTGTGCAAGCATTGCAACGGGCTCTGGCCCAGACCAGACTTGCCGGACTGGAAACCAACCTGCTGCTCCTGCGTCAAATCGCTACCTTGCCTGCCTTTGTGCAGGGGCAATACACCACCCGAGTTCTCGACGGGCTTGTTTACCAGGCGCCCACCATCTCGGTTGATCTCCCTGGCATGCAAACCACGGTGCAGGATTACCCCGGACGGCAAGGCTATTGGGCGGTCGGGGTGCCGCCTTCCGGACCGATGGATAGCCTCAACCATCGGTTGGCTAACCGCATCGTTGGTAACGGTGAAGAGGCCCCAGCCCTGGAAATGACCGTGCAAGGCCCAACCTTGACCTTTCATGTGGACGCGGTCATCGGACTGACCGGCGCCGATATGAACGCCACCCTGGATGGCAAGCCGGTGGAACGCTTTCAGCCGGTTGCGGTGCAGGCCGGGTCTGTGCTCAGGATGGAGGTGGCCAAGGAGGGACAACGGGCCTACCTTGCTATTCGCGGTGGATTTGATGTGCCCCCGTACATGGGGAGTCGGGCAACCTTTACTCTGGGTAAGTTCGGTGGACATGCCGGTCGCAGTCTCAGGGCCGGTGATGTGTTGCGCATCGGCACCGAGATCGTGCGTGAACCGCAAGTATTGCCCCCTGCGCACCGGCCGCAATTTCCCTCCACCTGGGAGATCGGGGTGCTCTATGGGCCTCATGGCGCCCCGGATTTCTTCACCGAAACCGACATGGAGAGCTTTTTTGCCACCGACTGGGAGGTACATTACAACTCCTCGCGTACCGGCATCCGCCTCATCGGGCCCAGCCCGCAGTGGGCGAGGTCGGATGGAGGTGAGGCCGGTCTCCATCCCTCCAATATCCACGATAACGCCTATGCCATCGGCGCGGTCGATTTTACCGGTGACATGCCGGTCATCCTTGGGCCGGACGGTCCGAGCCTCGGCGGTTTTGTCTGCCCAGTGACCGTGGTTCAGGCCGAACTGTGGAAGGTGGGCCAGTTACGCCCCGGTGACCGCATTCGTTTCAAACGACTCACGCTCAAGAAGGCCGAAGAGCTGGAATCCCGTCAAGAAACCTACCTTCATAGCCTTGCTTGCCCTCTGGAACTGAGCCCGGGTGATCCGCAGTCCGAATTGGAACCGGCCATCCTTGCCGAGGCCCGCCATTATGGGCACAAGGTGGTGTATCGGCGGGCCGGGGATAAGTATCTTTTGATCGAATACGGTGAACCGGTACTGGATCTCCGTCTGCGGCTGCATGTTCATGCCTTGATGTTGGTCATGGAGAAGCGGCAGATTACCGGTATCATCGACATCACCCCCGGTATCCGCTCGCTGCAACTCCATTACGACAATCGCCTCCTGCCGGTGGCCGGGCTGCTTTGCCTCTTGGAGGAGCTTGAACAGGAAATTGCCGGGTTCGAGGAGTGGGATATCCCGGCGCGCATCGTCTCCCTGCCCCTAAGCTGGGATGATAAGGCCACCCACACCGCCATTCAAAAATACATGCAGTCGGTGCGGCCGGATGCACCCTGGTGTCCGTCCAACATCGAGTTTATCCGCCGGATCAACGGCCTTGACTCGGTTGAAGAGGTCAAGGAGATCCTCTTTAATGCCAGTTACCTGGTGATGGGGCTGGGAGATGTATATCTGGGCGCGCCGGTGGCCACGCCCCTGGATCCGCGGCATCGTTTAGTGACCACCAAGTATAATCCTGCCCGTACCTGGACCCCGGAAAATGCGGTGGGCATAGGTGGTGCATACCTCTGCGTCTATGGAATGGAAGGCCCGGGAGGCTACCAGTTTGTCGGGCGGACGGTGCAGATGTGGAACCGCTACAACACCACCCGAGAGTTTGAGCCTGGTAAGCCGTGGTTGTTACGCTTTTTCGACCAGATCAGGTTCTACCCTGTCAGTCACGAGGAACTCATGCAGATACGCCACGATTTTCCCCATGGGGCAGCCGGATTGAAGATAGCAGAGACCAGCTTTAACCTCCGCCAGTATCAAAGCTTCCTTGAAGCCAATCAAGAGGCTATCCAGCAGTTAAAAAAGCGGCAGCAAGGTGCCTTTGAGGCCGAGCGGCAGGCTTGGATTGAGAACGGGCAACTCAACTTCCACAGCGAAGAACCGCTGGAAAGCGAGCCGGAGGAAACCGTTGCCCTGCTGAAAGGCTGCGCGCCGGTGGTCAGTCCAGTGGCGGGCAGTCTATGGAAGCTGCAGGTGATGGCTGAGTCATCGGTCCAGACCGGCGATACCATTGCCATCGTTGAATGTATGAAAATGGAAATTAGCCTGAAAGCCCACTGCAACGGGGTGATTAAGCAAATCCTTTGCTGCGAAGGGGAGCGGGTCGCTGCCGGACAGTACCTTGCCAGTGTCTTGCCCGAGGAGGCCTGAGCCATGCGCATGAATATCAGCTATCTGCAACAACTCTATCGTCAGGGGCAACGTACGCCGCGTCAGCTTATTACCGATCTTCTGGCCCAATGCCGGGACGCGGATCCGGCCATCTGGATTTATCTGCTAACCGAGACCGAAATCGAGTTCTACCTGCATCGTTTAGATCAGGCCAGTATCGAGGAACTGCCCCTGTACGGAATCCCTTTTGCCATCAAGGACAATATTGACTTGGCCGGTATTCCAACGACGGCCGCCTGTCCTGAGTTCAGCTATGTGCCGGAGGAGTCGGCCACGGTGGTGAGGCAACTGATTACTGCCGGGGCCATCCCCTTGGGCAAGACCAACCTGGACCAGTTTGCCACCGGTCTCGTGGGTACTCGATCGCCTTATGGAGTCTGTGCCAACAGTTTTGCCACGGAGTATATCCCAGGTGGTTCCAGTAGCGGATCGGCGGTGGCGGTGGCAAAGGGCTTGTGTACTTTTGCACTGGGCACCGATACCGCCGGTTCCGGGCGCATACCAGCGGCCTTTAACAATATTTTGGGGCTAAAGCCGACACGGGGGTTGCTCAGTACCAAAGGCGTGGTCCCAGCCTGTCGTAGTTTGGACTGTGTCTCGATCTTCGCCCTCTGTGCCGGGGATGCCGATGCCGTCCTCCGGATGGCTGCCGTTTATGATCCCACAGAGCCCTATTCCCGAAGAGCCGGAAATTGTTGCTCCGATTCGGCAGGGGAAGAATCATTCATCTTTGCCGTGCCGGAAGAAGGACAATTGGAATTTTTCGGCAATGAGGGCTATGCTCAGGGGTTTGCCGACACGGTTGCCCTGCTGGAATCACTTGGCGGGAAAAAACAGTGTATTGATCTGCAGCCTTTTACTGATGCGGCCAAATTGCTCTATGAGGGCCCCTGGGTAGCGGAGCGTACGGTTGCGGCCGGCCCCTTTTTGCAAGAGCATCCGGAGGCGGGGCATCCGGTCACCCGTCAGATCATCACGCAGAGTAGAGACTTTACTGCGGTTGAACTTTTCCAGGCGCAGTACAGGCTACAGGAGCTTAAGTTGCAAACCGATGCGGCCCTTGTCCAGGTCGATTGCCTGGTTCTCCCCACCGCCGGCACCTGTTATACCACCCAGGAGGTAAAGGCAGATCCGGTGCGGCTCAATAGCAATTTGGGCATCTATACCAATTTCATGAACCTGCTCGATTACTGTGGAATAGCAGTTCCCACGCTACAAACAACGCCCGTACCCTTTGGCGTTACCCTGGTGGCTCCGGCCTTTTGCGAGCATCGCTTGCTCGCCCTTGGCGCCCGTCTCCACCAAGCCTCAGGGCTGCCCATGGGGATCGGTCAGGAGAGTCCGCCTCCCTATGCGTCACCTGAATCAGAGGAGGAGGTGTTGCTGATGGTTTGCGGCGCCCATCTCCAAGGTCTGCCGCTTAATCACCAACTGGTGGATCTTAACGCTCGCCTGGTTGAACGTACCACCACTGCCCCGGTGTATCGAATGTTCGCCCTTGAGACTCAGCCGCCCAAGCCCGGACTTATCCGCGATGAACAAAAGGGGGCCGCCATTGAGGTGGAAGTGTATTCCATGCCACTCAAAGCGCTCGGCCCCTTCACCGCCCAGATTCCCCATCCGCTCGGGATCGGTAAGGTGGAGTTGCTGAGCGGTACATGGGTATCCGGCTTTATCGCCGAACCGGTGGTGATGGAACAGGGGAGGGAGATAACCCACTTTGGTGGGTGGCGGTCGTATCTCGTCCACAAATGAGCCAGATGCTGGAAAGAACGAAGATACCTTTATTCTTGATGCAGAAAAAAGTGGTGCGTCCCTTATAACGTCGCAAGTGTACGTTACAGGGGGTAGTTCTTCATAAGAACAGGCTACAAATTTCCTTCCAGATAGCAATCATTTTGATGATTAATGCCTAGTTCACGAATCAGATCGTCATAACGGGCCACAAAGCCGCCGTGATGGTCAATGGTCATGGGATGCGATTCCGGCCTGATGACGCGCACCCGTTTATATCCCGCCAATTTGGCAACTTCACACACCTTTTTCAGGAGATAGCCTCGGGGGTCGATTTTTAAGCGTGCCCCTAGACGGGCATAGTCCCGGCTTCGATTTTTCACCGCCTTGTTAACATGCTGGCCCTGTACGGTGATGATGGTGAGTTCCATCTGGGAAGTATCAAGGAAAAAAGAGACCTTTGCGGCGTAGCAATTTCCGGCCCCATTGGGATTTGGTTCATCTTCCTTTGTAATAAAACAGCAAATCCCCAAATTATCCTCAGCAAAACCATCCTCCATCATCATTTGCAAACCATTGCCGAGTAAGGTCTTGCAGCCATATTGGGCCATATAGTCGGTGCGAACTTCCCGGGTCTCATGAATAATCCGACCATTATCCTCACACTGTGCCACGCTTTCAGCAATGGTTGCCTTTTCTAAACCGTGCAATAAAAAATGGGGCTCCATGTAACTAGCTGGATCATTGACAGCTAAAGGCAAGGCAAATCTTTGCACCGCCTGAGCCATAGCCGTACAATAGGTCGTGAGACTGGCCGGTTTTTGCAGCGAGTGATAGCCATGTTCAAGAAGGATCATGACAAGTTCAATATACTCTTCAAAGCAGAGGCCTTGGAGGTCTAGTAAACACACTTTCTCACCCTGGTGGAGGGGAGACTGCTCCCTTACGGTGACTGTATGAAGCGCCGAATCGAAGAATTCTTGCTCAAAGCAGGAAGGGTTGTTGATATAATCTTTGATACGGGCTGCGAAAGCCTGCTGATTGATTTGGGCCATCACCCTCCCCAGTAGGTATAGACTTTACCCTGGAGAGGGCAAAGGATGTATTCTTGAGTAACAGAAGTAAATTGCAACCTACTCCCTCAAGCACTTTTCCACACCATTTTCCCTTACTGAAAGAAACCCCTGCGCGCTCCGGGGCCAACCGCGCCGAGAGCATGTCAGTCAATATGCTGAGTCTATGGAGGCTTTTCTTTGTCGATGTCTCACTTCCATCTGCCGGAAGACTTCATCGGGGGGGTATATCGCGGTGTGGAAGAAAGTGCGCAAGTAATATGGCTATGTCGGGACAACTGAGCAACGGGTGCGACTCCTTTTGCTCTCTTCTGGTTTTCAGCATAAAGAGCATGGACATCATCATAGCCTTTGACCATCCCGAACTTGACAACTGTAAAGAAAATTTGATAATAGTTAGCTAGCTAAATATTTTATAACTAACTAAAAGGGGCGCGCGTGCAAAATTCACATCAATTTTTACAGGAAAAGAGTCTCGGGTTACTTCTTGGGCGCGTGTGTCGGTTGGTTGGCACGGAGCGGAGAATGGCGCTGGAAAATATTGGTTTGTACCATGCGCAGGGCATGATTCTCTTTCGTTTGTGGCGGGAAGACGGCCTCTCCCAGGCAAGGCTTGCCGAAGCCTTACACATTGCCCCTCCCACAGTCAGCAACACACTGAAACGTATGGAACGTGATGAGTGGATTCAACGACAAAGGGATGAAAACGATCAACGGATCGTCCGCGTCTACCTGACTGAAAAGGCTAAACAGCTGCGTGCCGAAGCCCATGCTTCATTTACAGCAATGGATCAAGAATTTGCGACAATTCTTTCAGAGGAAGAGCGCGAAATTCTGAGACGATCTTTGCTCAAGGTTTACCACTATCTTGCAGAAAAGCATCCATCGGCAGCGTGTGGGGCATGCAAGAATCAGGAGCTTCATAGAAAAGAGGAATTAAAATGACATCCTTACTTCGCCTCATGACGTTCATTCGCCCTTATCAAGCCAAGGCCGTCGCGGCCCTGTTGTTGCTCCTGGCCATGGTTGGCTCCGACCTGCTTATTCCACATCTCACCCAGCAAATTATCGACAAGGGGATTATTCCGGGTGATCTGCATGTGGTTATTTCCACCGCCCTGATCATGGTTGGAGCGGCTCTCTTATCAGCCGTTTTTGCCATGACCAACAACTACCTCTCGGTATGGGTGGCGATGAATTTCGGTGCCGATATGCGGAGCGGCCTGATGCGAAAAATCCAGACCTTTTCCTTTGGTAACCTCGATACCTTGCAGACAGGAAAACTGATTGTTCGTTCCACCAGCGATATTCGTCAGGTTACCACGATTGTCTTGCTCTCCCTGCGCATTCTTACCAGGGCTCCGATGTGGGCAGCGGGGGCGATTATTCTGCTCGTCCTGACAAGTCCTCGTCTGGCGCTGCTGCTGGCTGCCTTTATTCCATTCATCATCCTGCTGCTCTGGCTCTTTGCCCGCAAGGCCAATCCGCTTTTTGCAAAGGTCCAGCAGCGGTTGGATCGTTTGAATATTGTCCTGCAGGAGAATTTGGCAGGTATGCGCGTGGTCAAGGCCTTTGTGCGGACGGAATTTGAAGAGGTCCGTTTTGGCAGGGCCAACAGTGAACTCATGGATCAGACAATCCAGGTAGCGCAGCTGTTGGCAGTGTTTATGCCGTTTGTCATGCTGGTTCTCAATCTAGCCGTGACAGGTGCGGTCTGGCTCGGCGGGATTTCGGCCTCAAACGGTGATATGTCGGTAGGCGAAGTGGTGGCGGCGATTAACTACATATCCTTTGCCCTGTTTCCAATTCTCATGCTCTCCGCCATGATGGGACCAATCTCCGCCGCCAATGCCTCGGCCTCTCGAATTATGGAGGTGTTTGATGCGGAGCCGCAAATACAGCAAAAGGAATCTGCTAAAAAACTCATCAATCCCCGGGGGCGAATTGTTTTTGACAAGGTCTCCTTTACCTATAATGGAGACCGTTCTGAACCGGTGCTCTCGGATATATCCTTTGTTGCCGAAGCCGGAGAAACATTTGCCATCATCGGCGCCACGGGTTCCGGAAAATCGACCCTGATTCATCTTATCCCCAGGTTTTATGACGTGTCGGCAGGAAAAATCACCTTTGACGGCTGCGATATTCGAGAACTTGATCTTCGTTCCCTGCGCTCAGCTGTCGGAATTGCCTTACAGGAGGCAGTTCTTTTCGGTGGGACGATTCGCGACAATATCCGGTATGGCAAAAGAGATGCGGAGGAAAATGCCATACACGCGGCAGCGAAGCTTGCCCAGGCGGATGAATTCATCACTCAGCTGCCACAAGGGTATGACACCCTGATTGGTCCCCGGGGAGTGACGCTTTCCGGGGGGCAACGGCAACGAATATCCATTGCCCGTGCCCTTTTGCTCCAGCCTAAAGTGCTTATTCTCGATGATTCCACCAGTGCTCTGGATGTGGAGACAGAGATCCGCCTGCAGGATGCGCTGGACCTGATGATTAAAGAATCCAATACAGGGACAACCAGATTTATTGTCGCCCAACGTATCAGTACTGTGCTGCTGGCGGACAAAATCATGGTTTTGGACAACGGCCGCATCAGCGCCATCGGCACCTATCAGCAACTGCTCAAGGAGAGTACGGTGTTCCAGGATATATACCGTTCGCAGCTCGGCAAGAGGGCTGAAGGAGAGGTACGTCATGACTGATAACAAAGAACAAAGACGATCAGTCCCTATCATGAGTGGAATGCCGGGGCCCGGTGGCAGGGGGATGGCCCATGGACAGGCCAACGAACGCGCCAAAGACACCAGAGGTGCGGTCAGGCGCTTACTGTCTTACTTCAAATCCTATCGTCTGTTGCTAACCTTGCTCTTTCTGCTAGCCTTGGCCGCGACCGTTTTGGCGCTCTTGACTCCGTATCTGATAGGTAAAGCTGTCGATCAACTCGTCCACGGCAACTTGAGCATGCTTGTGCGCATTGTTTGGTTAATACTTGCGGTAAACGTGCTGACCATGGTGGCTGGTCTCGGTCAGGGCATGATGATGGCAACGCTTTCCCAACGGGCCATGCGCGAACTGCGTGGGGATCTGTTCAGGCATCTGCAAAAACTGTCTCTCAGATTTTTCGATAGCCAGTCCCAGGGAGACCTTATGAGCCGCTTGACCAACGATATGGATATGATCAGTCAGGTGGTAACGAACAATATCGCCGACCTGATTACCGGACTGTTAACGATTATCGGGATTCTGCTGATCATGTTTTTTCTCAGCCCCTGGCTGGCTCTGGGCTCGATGATTGCCTTTCCCTTGATGCTCGGCCTGGTGATCATGGTCGGTCGTCGGACAAAATCTTCTTTTGCTCATCTTCAAGCTCGGATGGGGCGGTTGAATTCGGTCCTGGAAGAAACCTATAGCGGTCAGCGTGTGGTCATGGCCTTTGGCCAGGAAGAAAATGTGCTTGCCCAGTTTGACCGGGTCAATGACGAAGTCCGGGACGCAGGAATTAAAGCAATGACTATGGCTTTGCTGGTAATGCCGATGATGGGCATCCTCTCCAATCTCAACATTGCCATCCTCTGCGGCTTAGGAGGCTGGCTGGCAATACAGGGAATGGTGACCATCGGGACCATTGCGGCTTTTATCACCTATTCCAGAAGATTTGCTGAGCCCTTGCGTCAATTGGGGAACCTCTACAATCAAGTCCAGGGCGCTCTGGCCGGGGCGGAAAGGATTTTTGCACTTTTAGATACTGCTCCAGATCAGGTCGATGGATCGACTGGAAGTGAACTGCGCGATGTCCAGGGTCAGGTGGTGTTTAACAACCTCACCTTTGCCTATAGCCCCGGCATTCCGGTATTAAAAAATGTCTCACTCAATGCCCGGCCCGGACAACGGATCGCCCTGGTCGGCCATACTGGAGCGGGAAAGACGACGCTTGTCAATCTACTCTGCCGTTTTTATGATTTTACCGAGGGGTCTATTGAAATTGACGGGGTTGATATCCGGACAATCTCCCCTGACAGTCTGCGGCAAAAGGTGGGGGTGGTGCTGCAGCAATCCTTTTTGTTTAGTGAATCTGTTTTGGAAAATATCCGTTACGGTCGCCTGGAGGCCTCCGAGCAGGAGGTCCAGGCCGTAGCAAGACTGGCAGGTGCTGATGGCTTTATCCGTCGACTGCCGGATGGATATAGGACAATTCTGAGCGAACGGGGCGCCAACCTCTCAGAAGGTCAGCGCCAGCTTTTGACTATTGCCCGGGCTATTTTGGCCGATCCGGCGATTCTCATTCTTGACGAGGCCACCAGCTCCGTCGACACGCGAACTGAGATCAAGATTCAAAAAGCGCTCAATGAGCTTATGCAGGGACGAACCAGTTTTGTTATTGCCCATCGACTCTCCACCATCATCAATGCCGACCAGATCGTGGTTATCGACCGGGGCAAGGTGGTGGAAAGCGGAACACATTCTCAGTTGCTGGCTGGTCAGGGTATATATCATCGGTTATATGCCAGTCAATTTCGTATTGCTTGATTGCTAATTTTGGATCACAAGCTGTGCGAAAATTTATTAGATTAGACTTGGCAACCCACATTTTGAGCGCGCACACCTAAATTTGACCTTCTTCAGAGGAATCTTGACTTTGGTAAGCTCGGGAAATCGGGTCGCAATGCCAAACCGCTAAGTGTAATCACCCAGAAGCGCGCACCAGTATAAAACGTTACCGATGGCCCAAGTCTATCCCACAAGAAGGCCAGCAACATGCCGACAACGCCGACCATATTTTCTTTGAGATTGCAAAAGAGGTCTTAGGTTGCAGGAAAAAACGGCCTGGCGAAAGGAGTTACATCTATGATTTATCAAAATATTACCATCGTCGCCGCGTTTTTATTGTTATATAGTATTTTTGCGGGGCGTTTTGAGTCTCGATTAATAAATGGCCCCTTAATGTTTTTATTGGCAGGTTTAATATTGGGGCCGAGCTCGTTCAATCTATTAACGCCTTCAATTAATGGTGAAGGGCTACGCGTACTGGCGGAACTAACACTGGCGATCGTTTTGTTTACCGATGCGGCAAATGCTAATGTTTCTGTATTGCGCGCGAATAATGGTCTGCCTTTGCGATTATTATTGATTGGTTTGCCGCTGACGTTGCTAGCTGGCTGGGGGGTGGGCCTATTAATATTTCCAGATGCGCCGTGGATAGAGATGGCGATCTTATCCACTATGCTTGCACCTACTGATGCCGCATTGGGCAAAGCAGTTGTAACAAATCCAGCTGTGCCTGCACCGATGCGTGAGGCGCTTAATGTTGAAAGTGGGTTAAATGATGGCATTTGTGTGCCGGTATTATTCATTTTTCTCGCCATATTAGTACCGGAAGAAATGCACACGGGCACAATTGCCATGTCGTTACATTTAATTCTTGAAGAAATCGGCATCGGTTTCGTGGTCGGCATTTTCTTGGCGTTGATTACCAGCACGACCATGAAATTCACAATTAAACAGGGTTGGGAACTGCCAATGTGGCGACAACTAACCATGCCCGGTTTGGCGCTGTTAGCATTTGCATCTGCGCAATGGTTAGGCGGCAGTGGTTTTATTGCCGCATTTGTTTGTGGTCTAGCCACCGGGATACGATTGGGCGAACATAAACATAAATATTTAGTGAACAACGAAGGTTATGAAGAATTATTGTCGGTTGTTGTCTGGATATTTTTTGGTGCGGTCGTTATTCAAACGGCTTGGCCCTATTTGAGTTGGGAGACTTGGCTTTATGCTGCGGCAAGTCTAACCGTGTTGCGTATTTTGCCAGTGTGGCTGAGTTTAATAGGTTCAAATCTGACGATAGAAAATCGCTTGTTTGTCGGCTGGTTTGGTCCGCGCGGATTAGCCAGCATTGTTTTTATTGTTATCGTGTCACAATATCCACTGCATGCGGCCAATCAATTATCCGCAACTGTTATCTGTACGATATTTTTGAGTGTGATTTTGCACGGTGTAACGGCAAATCCTTGGGTAGAGCGATTTAAGCCTGTTAACGCGGATAAATGAAAATTACTGGTAATTAGTCAATGTCATTAACTTAAAGGATCGGCTTGTAGTTTAAGCAGCATTTTCTCTGTGCCCTCTTGTGGTTACGAGGATACTTTCTTCCGGGTCTCACCGGTTCCACCGCTTTAGCTATTGTTTCCAGCAGATCTGCGATGATTTTTATAATGGTATTTCGGGACCCCTGCAAAAGGACAATGATAGTGTCCATATCGTTGAAAGAGCTTGGGTAAAATTGGTTTTATAGACAAACGTCCTGGAGGCTGTTGCTGTCTCCACATTCTCCCGAGCCGAATCGGACAATCGGGAAGCGATTACCAACAGTCTAATCTTTAAGGATTTCCTGAACACTCAAGGACGCTATTCGTAACATATAAGAGCGGTGTTTCAATACAGTCTGACGGTGGGTTTGTCCAAGACTCATCAGCAATTCGAACTCAGCCTTTTGGTTTGAGTCCTCGCCCTTCCCTGAGCCACCGCAGTAATCCTCGAGTCTGTTCCATACGCTGAATAGCCTCCTCGTGGTGTCCGAGTCTGTGGAGCGAGTGACCGCTACGGATCGCCGCTTCCAAGCGACCGCCAAGGTCTGTACTCGCGCTGTTCAAATACCGCTCTCTTGACTCAATTCACGATGCCCTAAAAAAAGGACTGCAGATTTCAATCCGGATTTCATCACTTTATTTATGCCCAAAAATTTTCCCGGAAGCACCGGTTCCAGTGCCTTCTTTTCCTCCATTTTCATAAGCCATTGAATATGCCAGGCAGGCTTCCGGTATCAAAAGACTTTCAGGCAATAAGACTGATTAATTTTGGTCATCCTACAGAAGTGTGATAAGCTATTGTAATTGAGCTAACTGCTAAGAAATATTAGTGGAATTAGGCTGCGCGATCCTTTCAAATATTAAAACAGGTGGAAAATGAACTGGCAGATTGTCTTGACAACGGCGTGCATGATAACAGGCAACCTCATCGGAGCGGGCATTCTTGGCCTGCCTATAAATACCGGACTTGCCGGGCTTATTCCGTCGCTGGTAGCTATGCTAGCCGGTGGGGGAATGATGTATTTTTCCGCCCTTGTTTTAGGTGATCAGGTATTTTTAAATAAAGAACAATCCACCTTTGACTTCCCATCCCTGTACCAAAAATATTTCGGCAATATTGGCAAATGGATAGCCATTGTCGCCAATGTAATCATCCTTTATGGCCTTCTGACCGCATATTTCACTGGAGGCGCCAAAGTGCTCGGTTCGCTGGTTGGAACGGGGGAAGGAAATATGCCACTTTTTTTTCTTTTTGCCGGTGTTCTGATCGTCATCACCTGCATTAACCTGCAGTTCATCCAGAAACTGAACATTTTTTTTATTCTCTTTCTCGCCGCAGCCTTTGCTGTCCTTGCCGTCATCGGTGGCAGCCACATAGTGCCTGCGCGACTCGGGTATTACGATTGGAGCTTTCTGCCGGCGACCCTGCCTATCATCGTTACTGCCTTTCATTTCCATAATATCATTCCGGTGCTGGTGGAAGAGTTGCGCTACGACCTCCCCACCTTCCGGCGATCCGTCATGCTCGGCATGCTTCTCGCCTTTATTATGAACATGGTCTGGATCATGGTCGGCATCGGTGTTTTACCTCTGAGTGGAGAAAATTCCATCCTTCAGGCCTATCAGAGTAATATCCCCGCGACCGTGCCCATGGGCAAACAGCTTCATTCCATGACTTTTACCTTAACAGCCTCTCTGTTTGCGATTATTGCCATTTGCACCTCCTTTCTCGCCAATGGGGTCGGCCTGATGAATTTTATACGCGATCTGCTCAAAAGCTCCCGGTTGCCGACTTGGCGCATATTTATCATGGCTCTGGCCTTTGCACCGCCGCTGTGTACCGCTACATTTTATCCGGATATATTTCTTAATGCGTTGAATGTAGTTGGCGGCATCGGCATCATCACCCTTTTCGGTATTCTCCCTGCAAGCATTGTTTTCATGAACCGTTCTGCAGCCAAATGGAGGCGTATAATTGCAGCGGTGGTACTCCTTTTTGCCCTTGCCGTGCTGGTGGTTGAGGTGCTGCAGGAAACCGGCCTGCTGCAATTGCAACCCCAGGTTGAATATTATCAGGTGGATTTTGAATAACGGACAACCCTAACCAGGCACACACCTCCATGCAATCACTCCGCTTTCTCTATCGTTACGGTATGGGGCCGTCTTCAAGCCATACCATAGGGCCACGAAATGCTGCCGGTCGATTCAAAAGCCAAACAACCGCCGCAGCAGCCTACCGGGTCACCCTCTACGGCAGCCTAAGCCTGACCGGCAAGGGGCATCTGACCGATCAGGCCATTATCAGCGGGCTCGCTCCTGCCCCCTGCGAAATAATCTGGAGCCGGGAAGAACTGAAGTTTCACCCCAATGGAATGCATTTCGCCGCGCTGGACAACACCGGGCAATGCGTGCAGGAGTGGACCGTATTTTCCGTAGGTGGAGGCGCACTGCGGGAAGAAGGGGAAAGCACCGGTGAAGAACCGCATATTTATTCCCAACACTCCATGAAGGATGTTCTTCAATGGGCGGCAGCGTCAGGCAAGCCTCTCTGGAAGCTGGTGGAGGAGACGGAAGATGCTGCCTGTCTGAACAGCTTTCTTCCGGATATCTGGCAAAAAATGAAAGAGGCGATTGACCGGGGGCTCAGGAATGACGGGGTCCTCCATGGCGGATTGAATCTGCCGCGAAAAGCGCGTAATTTTATGGTGAAATCCCGGCGGTTGAATGAAAGCGAAGCCCGTACGGGATTGCTCTCCAGCTATGCATTGGCGGTCTCTGAAGAGAACGCCGACGGCGGTTTTGTCGTTACCGCGCCCACATGCGGTTCCTGCGGCATTGTCCCTGCAGTGCTGTATTACCTGAGTTATGAAAAACGACACAGCGACCACTCTGTCATCAAGGCGCTTGCAACGGCAGGTCTTATCGGCAACCTGGTCAAACACAACGCTTCCATTTCCGGTGCGGAGGTGGGCTGCCAGGGAGAGGTTGGCGTTGCCTGTGCCATGGCAGCCGGTGCTGCTGCGCAATTGCTGGGCGGCTCTCCCCTGCAGATTGAATATGCGGCGGAAATGGCGCTGGAGCATCATCTCGGTCTTACCTGTGACCCCGTCCTGGGGCTGGTGCAAGTCCCCTGCATCGAGCGGAACGCTTTTGCCGCAGTACGGGCCATGGCCTGCGCCGAATATGCCCTGCTCACCGATGGAACGCATCTGATCAGCTTTGACAAGGTCGTGGAGACCATGCGTTCAACAGGTCACGATATTCTTTCCCTTTATCGTGAAACCTCGCTTGGTGGACTTGCGACGGTCTATCTTGATAATCACCACGCGGCCAAGTCGAACGAAAATTCGTCCAACGCGACGTGAGGGGGCGCAATTTGTCCTACAACATCGATAGAATGGGGATGCTATTAAGCCCCTGCAGGTGAAGCGCGTTCTCAGGGGGAATTTACCCGCCCCAAGCGGCTGCGACCGGGCAAAATAGCGAGAATTGCACAATGCAAACGTCGCAAAAAACATAGAAAGAAGTGCGAGGGGCGCTCCAACTTAATTTTCAAGGTATCCTTAACCTTATTTCTGACAAAAATCGTTTTCCGATAGCCTATCAGCATCATGGTGTATACTCGAGGACGGCCAATTTGCTCATGCAATCCCAACCACAAGGGAGACACCATGAAAGCCCCCCAGGCGATCGATTTCCATCTACAGTACCACAGAGGCAACTCAAAAAAAATTCTGGGGGACTTATAGTCTCCCGTAACGGGAAAAGTGGCGTAATGCGTTTTCTGCTTGCAATTACAGCAGTTATCAGCATGATGATAAATAATTATAATGATTGAGTGGTTGTCCCAAAAAGAGGATTTTTGTTCAAAATCAAGGCATATAATCGATATTCTCAGAATGAAATTTTGAGCATACCAACGAGATTGGGCGATAAGGCTATTTTTGGATGGGCACAATTTAATAATGCACATCGACAAGGAAGCATGGAGAACGCATGTATAGGGAAAATAGAGAGAGCTCTGTCTCGGTGGTGGAAATTTTAAAGTTAATAATCAGCTGCTTGGCAACATGCATTGGGCTTATTGTGATCGTCATTGGGCTGAAGTATGCCATGGATGTTTTTCAGCTTGTTTTTACCCTGCTTCATTCTCCATTTTCTCTGGCAGAACCTATTCAGCAGTTGGCTGCAAGTTTTGGGGGGAATGCGTTTGACATTAACCTGAGCGATAGAACCGTTCCTTTGGCAAAAATTATAGCGCTGGTGGTTTACTGCTTTGGTGTTTTCACGTGTGCATTCTTAACGATGGCACTGATGCAGACGGGTGCCAAAATAGTTTCGTTGACGACTGGTGATAGGAGCGCTGTTAAACAGTTGCTCCAAAGTGCTTTTGGTCGTCGTCTGCAACCGAAAGAAGAAAGAGATAAACTCGATAGGGAGAGAGATTGAAAGGATAGACCCGAGGAGTGGAGTCCTGTGCCTTGCCAGCATCAGCTGGGATCTTTGCGGGGAGGGGCATCTGATCGGCATTCCTACCGCAACCGCTGCTGAAGGTTGGTGACGCAGACACCTCCGGCTTGGCGCGAATGGATATAATTCTGCACAACAACCCCACCGCTTTGATTGAGCAAAGCAACATTTTGCCCCCCTCTGTTCACTGCAACAACGGCCAACCGATCTTCGCCTGTGTCGGTCCCATCCGCTCTTCAGATGCGAATATTTCGGAATGCCACCAGCCAAACAGGGGTATTCGCCTGCCAGCTGAATATCGTCCACTCGCTGAAATGGACGGTCAAGTCAGCCTCTTCCGCACCTATCCTAAGGGCGGTACCCATAATAGTTTACACTATTGCAATGTATACCAAGTTGTCGAAGGTTATAGTGATCGTTTATGACCTGAATTCAGTATGATGCATTTGTCTTGAGAGTTGAGTCATGCTCCGTCGACAATCAGCAGGCTGAAGCTAGCCAGGACATCAACTCGTCTAAATGGCCTTGCAAGGCCAGTCGCAGCAACAGATATGAGAATTTCTGTGAAATGTCTTTACTTTCAAATCTTGTTGGCCCACAATTTCTCTTGTGGCGTAGACGATGGACTGCGGATGGCCGGGCTAACAATGTTTTATCATATCTCAACTGGGAGGTAGCACACATGCAGGAAGAATCGGTAGCACCAAAGGAACGTGTAAACATAACCTATCGCCCAGCAACTGGCGATGCCAAGGAAGAGGTTGAACTCCCGTTAAAAATGTTAGTTATTGGCGATTTCACCCTGTCTCAAGATGACCGGAGTGTTGAGGAGCGAGATCCAATTAACATTGATAAAGATAATTTCAATGACGTCCTTAAAGCGCAGAATTTGGCGGTGGATTTGAGCGTGGCCAATACGCTTACCGACCAGCCTGACGAACAAATGGCGTTAAATCTGAAGTTCAATTCGTTGAAGGATTTCGATCCTGACTCCATCGTCCAACAGGTTCCTGAACTCAAGAAGCTCATGGAATTACGTGAGGCCATTAAGGCCATGAAAGGGCCGTTGGGAAACGTGCCCGAGTTCAGAAAGAAAATTCAGTCTATTATTGATGACCCTGCGTTGAGGGACAAAATTCTCAATGAGATGGGTATTGGTGATAAAAAGGGAGAGGCATAACAATGGCTGAAGAACTTAAAGCTGAAGAAAAGGGTGCTGAAACCACTGAAAGTCTATCCCTGATAGACGACATACTCTCGGCAACCAAATTGACTCCAGAGAACGAGTCCTATTCTGTCGCCAAAAAAGGTGTGGAAGCCCTGATTGCGCAGATTTTTCAGCCGGGTAAATCAGTGGAGAAGATAAACTCCCTGATATGCGACGAAATGATTGCCGAGTTGGACAAGAAGATGAGTCGCCAGTTGGATGAAATCCTGCATCACCCGGATTACCAGAAAATGGAATCCGCCTGGCGTTCGCTGAAATTTATTGTTGATCGGACTAATTTCCGCGAAAACATTAAGCTCGAGATCATGAACCTCAGCAAACAGGATATGCTCGACGATTTTTCGGATGCGCCCGAAGTCGTTCAATCCGGTCTCTACAAGGTCGCGTACTCTCGGGAATACGGTCAATTCGGCGGTCAGCCCTATGCTGCTATAATCGGCAACTACGAATTCGGTCCAGGGCCGCAAGATATTAAACTGCTTCAGGATCTGTCCGCCGTTTCCGCCATGTCGCATGCTCCGTTCATTTCGGCGACCAGTCCGGAAATGTTTGGAATCGAAGACTTTTCAAAGCTTCCTGATTTGAAGGATCTCAAGGCTATCTTTGAAGGCCCGCAATATGCCAGGTGGCAGGCTTTTCGAGGTTCTGAAGATTCCCGTTATGTCGGGCTGACCGTTCCCCATTTTCTTCTTCGTCTGCCGTATGGCCCCTCCTCCAACCCGACGAAAAGCTTTACCTACGAGGAGAGCGTTTCCGAAGGAAATGATCGTTTTCTGTGGGGAAATGCTGCTTTCGCCTTTGCCACCCGTCTGACCGAAAGTTTTGCCAATTATCGCTGGTGTGCCAATATCATCGGGCCACAGGGCGGCGGCACGGTAGAAAACCTGGAATTGTACCAGTACGAATCAATGGGCGCCATCCAGACCAAGATCCCGACCGAAATCGTCATTACCGATCGCAAGGAATTTGAACTGGCGGAAGAGGGGTTCATCGCCCTGACCATGCGGAAAGGGAGCAACAACGCTGCGTTCTTCTCTGCCCAGTCATGTCAGAAACCCAAAAATTTCGGCATTAGCAAAGAAGGAAAAGAAGCAGAACTTAACTACAAGCTTGGCACTCAACTCCCCTACATGTTCGTTGTCAACCGCTTGGCCCATTATATCAAGGTCATTCAGCGGGAGAATATCGGCTCGTTTAAAGAGCGGGGCGAGCTGGAGGCTGAACTGAACACGTGGATAGGGCAATACGTTGTTGAGATGGACAACCCAACAGCGACCACAAGAGCGAAAAAACCACTCCGTTCGGCCCAGATTAACGTGGAAGATGTTGAGGGAGAGCCCGGTTGGTATCGGGTTTCCATGATGGTCAGGCCCCATTTCAAATATATGGGGTCTTCGTTTACGCTTTCTCTGGTCGGCAAACTCGACAAGTAAGCACCAAGGCATATTCGATCTTCTCAGGATCAGATGCCTCAAGCATGATGGGGTCGTAAAAAACGGAAAACAACGCATCACAAAAACATTCCTCAAAGGAGAATCAGCGGATGGCAAACACAAGTTATTTGACATTGACCGGAGCCAAACAGGGTGATATCAAAGGCGATTGCGTACAGGAAGCGTACAAGGATTCCATCTTGGTCTACGCCATGGAGCATGAAGTCCATATTCCGCGCGACACCCACACCGGCCTTGCAACCGGGCAGCGCGTCCATGGCCCTTTTTCCATCACCAAGCATAAAGATCTCTCTTCACCCAAACTGTACCAGGCACTGACATCAGGCGAACAAATCACCAAGTGGGAGCTGAGTTATACCGCCATTGGCACCAGCGGCAACGAATATATTTATGCAAAAGTGCAGCTTGAAAAAGCAATTATTGTTTCCATCAGATCGTATAAACCTATGACGTTCCTGAAGGAGAACGAACCGTATCACGACATGGAAGAAATCATGTTCACTTATGGTAAAATTACCTGGATCTCCCTTGACGAAAAGGGCTCGACCTTGGCTCAGACCGATGATGATTGGACAAAACCTAAGTCCTGATCGGCCATGATATGGTGCCCTCTCCATGCCTGTGGAGAGGGCATCTTTCTCTGAGCTTGCGGCATGCTGCCGGTCTTGTGTCGAGATGACACCCTTATGGTCATTCTCGTAAAAAAACCACGAGAACGACCTCTCTCGCTTCGTAACACCTTGTATGTGCGACGCATTGTTTCCCGAAATTTGGGTTTTTACGAGGCCGTAATCATTCATGCAAATAATAAAAAAAGAGCGGCTTCTTGAGCGGATACGGATGATGGAGGAAAATCCGGAAAGGCGTCTTGACGTCGATTCCGGCACCATTGTCAATTCTGTGCTTGAGCACCTCGTCAGGGTTCTGAATACCAAAAAAGGTTCCGTTGAAATCGATCCGGAATATGGTGTTCCCGATCTGACCAATATATCAAGTTCCTTCTCCTCGGAATCCATCCCTGAACTGGAAACGGCTATAAGAAGTGTCATCATTCGCTATGAACCTCGCCTTAAAGATGTAGCGGTTCATTTCCGCACACACCAGGACGACCTGTTAACACTGCGATTTTCCATATCCGCCCAACTGGTTCTCGATGAAAAGGGAAAACCCATTGTCTTTGAAACCATCGTGGACTCTGACGGACAGGTAAAAGTTACCGCATAGCTTGACCAGAGAGGGGACTTTCCATGTTTAACCGTTACTACCAGGATGAGCTGACACTGCTAAAAGAGCTGGGTGCGGAGTTTTCCAAAACCCATCCTGCCCTTGCGCCAATGTTGAGCGGCCAGACTTCGGATCCCGATGTTGAGCGGCTCCTTGAGGGAACCGCCTTCCTGACAGGTCTTGTCCGCCATAAGCTTGACGATGAATTTCCCGAGCTATTGCATGGTGTTATGAACCTGCTCGCTCCCCACTATTTGCGACCGGTCCCATCCTCGTCAATTTTGCTGTTTACCCCCCGTCCGACCCTGCGCGAACCCCTGCTGATCCCGGCCGGAACTGAGGTTGCCTCTGTACCGGTTGACGGCACTTCATGTGTGTTCAGGACATGTTTTGATGTCGAAGCGCTTCCGCTCAGGATCAAAAATGCAGCAATGGAGCAACGGGTCGGCCTGCCCCCCAGGATAACCCTCCATTTTGAACTTGCCGGTATTCCACTTTCCGCCTGGAACCAGAAACGAATCCGGCTCTATCTTGGCGGCGGAATCCCCCTGGGAAGCGATCTCTATTACCACTTAATGACCAATGTCGCGCAGGTGGAATTGTCGTCCCCCGACGGTATGGCCTGCATTCTTCCCCCATCAAGCATACAACCTGTCGGATTCGATCAGGGGGATACACTGCTGCATTACCCTACGCAGTCGTTTCCAGCGTACCGCCTCCTCCAGGAATATTTCATGCTGCCGGAAAAATTTCTTTTCGTGGATATAGAGGGGATCCAGCGCTGGACCAACAGGGGGAGCGGCTCCAGCTTTTCGCTGACGCTGCAACTGAAAAAGGAGCCCTCTGTTCCACTGCCCATAAAACAGGATTCATTTCTTCTGTTTGCCACACCGATTATCAATTTGTTTCATCATGACGCAGAGCCGATCCGTTATGACCATCGAAAAAACCGCTATCTCATCCGCCCATCAGGAGCAAAACAGAAGGATTATCAGATTATCACGGTTGAAAAAGTTTCCGGGTTCATGCAGGGGACCTCGAAGGAAAAATCATATATTTCCTTCCAGCAATTTTCTCCCCAGTATGAGGCGGAGGCCGTTTACAATATTAGCATTGCTAAATCGGTTATTGATGACAGCCTCGAATCATACATCTCGGTGGCCTATCCGGGCACGGCAACAGCTCCGGTCGAGGAAGTGCTGTCGCTCAAGCTTCTTTGCACCAATGGTTCGTTGCCGGAAAACCTCGGCCTTGGGGACATCTGCCGCCATACCTCAACCTCTCCCGAGTTGTTGGAATTCAGCAATATCAGGCCTGCGACCATGAATATCCAGCCGCCGCTTGGCGCCAGCATCCTGTGGCGGCTGCTCTCCCATGTCTCGATCAACCTGCTCACCATTGACCGTCCCGAGGCTCTCAAAACATTACTCGATCTGTATATCTTCACTGAAGGGCGCGACAAGGCCTCCATACTTGCCAACAAGAAGCGGGTCGCAGGAATTGAACGTGTGAACATACAAGGCGTCAATCGACTGATAGAGGGCATCATGGCTCGCGGTACCGCCATTACCTTGCATCTCAAAAGGGAAAATTTTGCGGGCATCGGTGACATGTATCTGTTCGGATCAGTGCTTGACCGTTTTTTGAGTTGGTATTCAACAATTAATTCCTTTACTTCGCTCATTGTGAGGGAAGTAAACACCGGGGAAACGTATACATGGCCAGCAAGGAACAGGAAACATTTTCTGATTTAGAAAAGAGCCTGCTCAAGGATGGACCTGGATACTCCTTCTTTCAGGCGATCAGGCTCATTCGGCTCATACTCAAGCAACGGGAAGAGTGCGGCGTCAAAGCGGCCGCTTCCTTGGAAGGTCGTTTTCTCCGTATCCGTCCGGAGCTGACGCTCGGATTTCCCTCTGCGGATATTGCCGGCATCAAGGCCGTCCCTCTGGAGGATGGAGAGCAGCGTTTTGTCGTCAACACGACGTTTCTCGGTCTCTATGGCACTTCCTCGCCGCTGCCCTCCTTTTATACAGAAGATCTCCTTCGTGAGGCGGGCGACGATAAAAGTGTCACGCGGGACTTTCTCGACATAGTCAACTCAACGGTTTACCCGCTCTTTGTCAGATCTTTGCTCAAATACAATCTCTTCCTGCAAATAAACGAAGAGAAAAACCACGAGTATCTGAAACGCCTTTACTGCCTGATGGGCTTGGGGGACTCGAGCGACCGGTCTCCTACCGAGGAAGAGGCACGAAGATCGCTTTTGCGGTATGCCGGCCTCATGAGTCAGCGTCCGCGTTCCGCACTCGGCTTGAAAACCATGTTAAGCGACTCTTTGCAGGGGATAGCGGTGAACATCAGGCAGTGCATTCCGCAAATGGTTCCTGTGCCTGCGGACCAGCGGAATTCCCTTGGCATAACGAACGCCACCTTGGGCGAGGATATGTACATGGGAAGTGAAATTGGTGACTGCATGGGGCGATTTCGTATCATTGTCGGCCCGGTGCCAGCGGAACAGTTTTCGGCCTGCTTACCAGGAGGAAGTGTTTTGAACCGGGCGTCTTTCCTGGTCGATCATTATCTGAACTCCCCTCTTGAATACGATTTCGAGGTGTTATTTGACCGGTCAGATGTGCCGTCCATCAGCCTGGGGGAATCGTCCGGTGCTCTTTTAGGGATGAATAGTTGGTTAGGCTCCGACTGTTCTGATGGTTTTGCCACAATACGGTGCGAGGCCAGAGCTTCCGCATCCTATCATCATTGAAGTTCCAGGAGGAATGCATGCTGAGCGTAGAAATAAAGCCATTGCTTAAACGGCTCAACCCGTTTTGCACCAGATCCCTCGAAGGAGCTGCCGGACTGTGCGTCTCCCGTTCCCATTACGAGGTGACCGTTGAGCATATGGTCTCCCGTCTGCTCGACGAAATTGGAGCCGACTGGTATCTGATTCTGAAACAGTTCGGGATTAACAGCACCGCCTTGCGTAAAAGCCTCGACCGGACCTTGGAGGAGATGCGTTCCGGCAATGCCGGTAAGCCCGCTTTTTCACCGCTTCTGCTGCAGTGGATCCAGGATGCGTGGCTGCTTGCCTCGGTCAATCTTGGCGAAACGAGCATCCGTTCCGGCGCCCTGTTGCTGGCATTGCTGGCAAAATCCTCGATCTATTCGGGGGGCAACTATACCGATCTTTTGGAGACCATCAGCCGGGAAGGGCTGGAGGGACAATTTTTCAAGATTCTGGCCAACTCGATTGAGACTGCGGAAACCACACCTGCAGGCACAGCGGCAGGGGCAGAGTCGGTGGCCGGGTCCGTTGCCAGCGGGGCACTGGGCAAATATTGCGAAGACTTCACCCAGAAGGCGCGGGACGGAAAAATTGATACCGTTTTCGGCCGTGATAATGAGATTCGCCAAATTATCGACATCCTGGGCCGTCGCCGGAAAAACAACCCGATTGCGGTGGGCGAGGCAGGGGTCGGCAAGACCGCGGTCATCGAGGGGTTGGCGCTGAGGATTGCCCAGGGCGATGTGCCGGACAGCCTGAAGGAGGTTTCGATCCTCGGGCTTGATTTGGCGCTCTTACAAGCCGGAGCCGGGGTGAAGGGGGAATTTGAAAACCGGCTTAAGTCGGTCATTAACGAGGTGAAGGCGTCGCCCAAACCAATCATCTTGTTTATTGATGAAGCCCATACCCTGATTGGCGCCGGTGGCGCTGCCGGAAGCGGAGATGCAGCGAATTTGCTGAAACCTGCCATGGCACGCGGCGAATTGAAGACCCTGGCCGCCACCACCTATTCCGAATACAAAAAATATATCGAAAAAGACCCGGCCTTGGCGCGGCGGTTCCAGCCAGTCAAACTTGACGAACCGACTGTTGACACCTCAATCCTGATTCTGCGCGGTTGCAAGCTGGCCTACGAGAAATCCCACAATGTCATTGTGCGGGATGATGCGGTCATCGCCGCTGCTGAGCTTTCCAGTCGCTACATCACCGGTCGCTATCTGCCGGACAAGGCCATTGATCTGATCGACACCTGCTGCGCCCGGGTCAAAATCAGCATGGCCTCCAAACCGGCCCGGTTGGAGAACTGCGAACATGCCATCCAAGCCCTGGAAAGGGAAAAAACCGCGCGTTTGCGCGACCAGGAGCATGGGGTGGTGCTCGATGAAGGGCGACTTGCCGAGATAGAGTCGGATCTTGCCGAATTTGGCAGTGAACTTGCCGAAATCACAGCGCGCTGGGCTCGTGAAAAAGAGGCGGTTGACAAAGTCGTCTCCCTGCGCAACAAGCTGGCAGGACTGAAGAAAGAAGGGGGCATGGCTGCAGAAGGGGAAGGAGAGAAAGGAGAAGCCGCGCCTTCACAGGAAGCAGTGGAAAAAGATCTGGTCGCTGCCATGGCTGAACTGGCCGACATCCAGAAGGACGAGCCGATGGTTAAGTATGAGGTCGATCCGGATGTGGTCGCCCTGGTCGTTTCCGACTGGACCGGTATTCCGCTGGGCAAGGTGCTGCGTGATCAGGCGCAGAGCGTTTTGCAGATGGAGGAAGAGTTGCAAGCCCGGATCAAAGGCCAGGATCATGCCCTTTCTCTGGTCAGCGATGTCATGAAATCAACCAAATCCGGCATCGCCGATCCCAACCAGCCGATGGGCGTCTTCTTGTTTGTTGGCCCCAGCGGCGTCGGCAAGACGGAAACCGCCCTTACCGTGGCCGACATGATGTTTGGCGGAGAACAATACACCGTCACCGTTAACATGAGTGAATTCCAGGAAAAACATACCGTCAGCCGTTTGATCGGTTCTCCTCCCGGTTATGTGGGTTATGGGGAAGGCGGCATGCTTACCGAGGCGGTGCGTAATCGGCCCTACTGTGTGGTTCTGCTCGATGAGGTGGAAAAGGCCCATCCCGATGTGCTCAACCTCTTTTATCAGGTCTTCGACAAAGGAGTCATGGGGGACGGCGAGGGGCGCGAGATCAATTTCCGCAACACAATCCTTTTTCTGACCAGCAACCTGGCAACCGATGTTATTACCGAGATGACCCGTGACGAGCAACGGCCCGGCATGGATGTGCTTGTCCCGGCAATTCGTCCGATATTGTCCAACTGGTTCAAGCCAGCCCTGCTGGCACGGATGAATATCGTCCCGTTCCTGACCTTGGACCCCTCGGCCATGAGCGGCATTGTCAGGCTGAAACTCAACAAGATGGCCAAGCAACTACTGAACAACAACAAGATGAAGCTTAGCTACACGGAAGCGGTTGTGGAGACCATTGCCGCCCGTTGTACTGAAGTGGAAACCGGCGCCCGCAACATCGACTACATTGTCCGTGGTACCATCATGCCGCAACTGTCGCAGGAGATCTTGGGCCATATCACCACCGGCGGAATGCCCTCGGCGGTCCAGCTTGATATTGGCGCCGATGGATGCTTCAGTATGAACTTTTCCTGAGAGCAGGGAAGGGATTTTGTGAAGATCATCAAGCCCGATAATCTTGGCCTGCTTTTTTCCCCGTGCATGATAGGGGGAAACTGCTGTCTCTCTGTTGCAGCCATGGCCTGTTTTTCACTGGATGCGACGTCTAATAGTCTGCTTGAAGAAGCCCATATGTGGCAGGTCGTGGCAGGAGAATTGGGGGAGGACGAAGCGCTTGATATGGGGTATCCCAAGAAACGGAGCGAATTCCTGGTGTATGGGGCCTGCCACTCGCCGCAAGCGGTCACCGGGCTCCAGGTCAGTGTCACTGTCGCCGGCGTGACCAAGACCTTAAGCGTAAGCGGTGTTCGATACTGGAACGCGGCGGGTCTGCCTTCGGCACCGGAACCGTTCAGAGAGATGCGCGTCAGCTGGGCCAACGCCTTTGGCGGCAAGGGGTGGGAGCCTAATCCCACGGGGGTCGGTATTCTGCCGGATACAAATGGGAGAATACCGTTACCGCCGGTTCAGGATCCTCGTCATCTCATGGTGTCTTCCAAAGATCGTCCTGAACCGGCAGGGTTCAACGCCCTCAACCCCTTCTGGTCACAGCGCAAAAGCCTGCTGGGGACCTTTGACGATGCCTGGCTGAAAAAACGTTGGCCCCATTATCCCTTCGACACTGATCCGGAATATTTCAATGCCGCCCCCATGGATCAGCGGATTGCCGGATTTTTCAAAGGGGACGAGCGGGTTCGGATAGTCAATATGCATCCGGAGAAGGCGGAAATAAGCTCGGCATTGCCTGGGGTACGCGCCCGTCTTTTCCTGAACCGTGTGGTGGACGGCAAGGAACTCTTCACCGAAATAACGGCGCAGCCTGAGACGGTCTGGCTTTTTCCTGGAGCTGAGTGCGGCATTGTGCTCTTCCGGGGCGTTGCAACGGTAACCGACGAGACGCTCGACGACGTGGAGCACCTCATGGCCGGGTGGGAACCGTTGAATGCGCAGCCGGAATCGTTGGATTTTTACCACCGACAATTCCTCGATACCATATCCCCGGCCGAGGAGACAGAGCCGCTCGAGCCGCCTCCTGTTGCCGCGCCGGAACCGCCACCGTCTGCAACGCCGCCTGCTTCTCCATCGGAGTTACCGAAACCACCGGAACCGCCTCCGTTGCCTCCTGAAGCCGAAAAACTGATGGCTGATCTGAACGGAAAAATTGCAGAGGCCAATGCCAAGGCCGATGCAGTCTTCGCTAAATTGGGGATGACCCGCGAGCAGGCTATGGAAAAATTCATGCCGCAGCCGGAACCCACGACCGCACCAACCCAGCTTGAATTGGACAAGCTGATTGCGGAGGCCCACCAGCAGGCGGACGCTGTCTTCAAAAAAATGGGTATTTCAAAGGAGGAGGCGCTGAAAAAATATGCAACTCCACCGGCGGTTTCCAAAGATCCGCAACAAGAGATCAAGGCCCTGACCGACATGCTTCAGAGCGTGGAAGCACGACTGAAAAAATCCGGAGTGAACATTCAGGAAGTCGCGGCCAAGTTGATGCCCGACATCGACCCCTCTACGCTGGACTTCGGTACGATCATTGCCGGGTTGACCAGCCTGGCGGCCGCTCTGCCTTCTGCAGCCGAAGAACCCGCCCCCGCCTCTGCAGAAGAGGAGGCTGAGCCGGTTACACCACCAGATGCAGGTCTGGCGGAGGAAACCCTTGACTCCGTTGATGCGGTCATGCAGCGTCATGCCCAGGGGAGAAAATTGTGCGGACTCGATCTGAGCGGCATGGATTTCAGCGGCCGGGATCTTGCTCACGCAGATTTTTCAGGATCAATCCTGGCGAACACCACCTTCTCCGCAGCGATCCTCACCGGAGCCTTGTTTGCCGATGCAGTGCTGGCCGATGCGGATTTCAGTGGGGCGCGGATGACACAGGTCAACCTGACCAAGGTCCAGGCCGTTGGCGCCACCTTTTCCCTGGCGGAACTGCAAGCAGCCGATCTTTCGGAGGGCGATTTTACCGGGTGCAATTTCGACGGGGCCGATCTTGCCAAAGCCGGTCTTTCCGGGGCGCTTTTTGCTGAAGCTTCCTTAAAGGAGAGTAAGGCTGCCGGAGCCACCGCCATTGGCGCCAACTTCTTCAAGGCCGATTTGACCGGGGCCAACCTGCACCGGGCAGTGATCACCGCTGCAGATTTCTCCAATGCAACCCTTGATCATGCCTGCTTCATTGAAACAGACGTCCGCCAGGCAACCTTTGACGGTGCGCAGGGCACCGGTGCGGATTTCAGCAAGGCAAACCTGGTCGCCTCGCGGGCCAGCAAAGATACCAATCTTGTTGCCGCCATATTTACCGGAGCCGACCTGACCCGTTCCTGCTGGGAGCGCGCCAGCCTCACCGATGCCCGCATGGCTGGGACCGTATTGGACGCAGCCGATTTCAGCAGGGTTGTCTTTGAGCGAGTGTACCTGGTCAACGCCATTGCACGGGAGGCTAACTTTATGAAGGCGGTCATGACTAACTGTGATCTGCGTGGGGTCAATTTTTTTAAGGCCTCATTTCGCCATGCACGATTGAGTTTGTGCGACCTGAAACAGGCAAGCATGTTTGGTGTGGATCTTTATGGTGCAAAGATAGTGGAAAGCGACACAAAGGGAACGGATTTCAGGCGAGTACAGGCACGGTCTGCCGAATAACGTGCCTGACTGAATATCAAGGAGCAGTTCTATGACCTCGGTTGGAAAGAAATTCAGCTTTGCCTCAATGGCAGCGACGCTGGCAGCGGACACCTTTGACGTGGTCAGTTTTACCGGAACAGAAGGGCTTTCAAAACTCTACCATTTTGACGTGACCCTGGTCTCCGATAACGACGAAATCGATCTTGAAAGCGTGATCCAGTCCCGCGCGACGCTGACCATTCTGCGTGATGACGGCAATATTGTTTTCAACGGCATGCTGTCGGCCTTTGAGCAAATGGAAACCGCCCAGGGGCTGACCCATTACCGTGCCGTCCTGACTCCGGCGTTCTGGCGCCTGACCCTAACGTACCACAACCAGATATTTCTCAACAAAACCACCCCGCAGATTATTGAAGCTGCCTTGCAAGACGGCGGTCTGACCAGCCTTGATTATGAATTACGGCTGACCGGCGACTACCAGCCGGATGAATATGTCTGTCAGTATAACGAAAGCCACTACAATTTTGTTTCCCGTCTGATGGAGCGGGAGGGCATATATTATTATTTTGAGCAGGATGCGGAGAGCGAAAAGCTGATCATAACCGATACGTCCCTGCTGCACTCGGTCATGGCCGAGGGGAAGACGGTCTTCTATTCCCAGACATCGGGGTTGGATGAAGAAGCCCGCGAGGAGGTTGTCAAATCACTGGTCTGCAGTCAGAGGATGCTGCCGGCGCGGGTGCTGTTGAAAGATTACAACTACCGCAAGCCCTCACTGGAACTGTCCGTGGAGCACGTGGTTTCCGAACGGGGTTTTGGCGACGTCTTTATCTACGGCGAGCATTTTTCCACACCGGAGGAGGGGACCCAGTTGGCAAAGGTGCGCGCCGAGGCGCTCATCTGCCGGGCGCGGGTCTTCCAAGGGGTGAGCTTGATCCCCTATCTGCGGCCAGGATATCTTGTCGAACTGGTTGGCCATAATCGAGAGGACTTTAACGATACCTACCTGACCACCGATATTACTCACAATGGCGACCAGACCTTTCTCTTCACCTCCGGGCTTGGCGCAGCCGGATCCACCCGCGAACGATTCTCGGCCTACCACAATAGTTTCACCGCGATCAGTTCCAGTAACCAGTTCCGGCCAGAACGGGTCACGGAAAAGCCCCGTATTCCCGGGACGATGAATGCCCATATTGATGCGGCCGGAAGCGGGCAGTACGCCGAGGTCGACGATCAGGGGCGCTACAAAGTCATCCTCCCCTTTGATCTGAACAACGCCATGGGCGGCAAGGCCTCCTCCTGGCTGCGGATGGCTCAGCCCTATGCCGGTGAAAACCACGGTATGCACTTTCCGCTGCATAAGGGAACCGAGGTGCTGCTGACCTTTATTGACGGCGACCCGGACCGACCCATCATCGCCTCCGCTGTGCCCAACCCTATCACCCCCAGCCCGGTTACCTCGACAAACAGTACCCAGAGCCGGATTACCACGGCTGGTGGCAACAAGCTGCATATTGAGGATCAACAGGGCGGGGAGCGGATACTGCTGCATACGCCCAAACAAAATTCCTGGATCAGGATGGGCACTCCGAACGATCCTGAAGGCGATGATTCCCCTTCGCAGGAGGAAATCAACGAGCAGCAGGAGAAAACCAATGAGAAACTTGAGGAAAAAATTAAAGAATTAGAGGATGAGTCGGCAAATTCGGGTATCAAACTTTCATCAACCGCCGGATTTGAGGTGGAATGCGCCTTTGAAAACAAACTGGTCATGGGTGAGCAGACTGAATTCACGATCGGTTCCAAAAATGATGTGCTATTGGGTACAGAGACCGCAATCAAATTAGCCAGTGCGCTGGAAGTTTTCCTGGGCGTAAAAGCCGATGCAACGATCGGTACCAAAATTGAGATGGGACGAGGTAACGTTTACACTAATTTCAAGGAAAATGAACTCATTGGCAGCGAGAAAGTTGAGATTAAGGCCGGTGGCGCCTCTCCGGCAGTTGTAGCCGCCATGACTGCCATGTTTATAGCGAGTACAGCCAATACAGCGCTTGTTGCTGGTCTGGGAATTTCACAAAAAGGAAATGCGGGTTCCAAAGCAGCTGTTGTTACTGGGGATATTGGCCTTACTGCCATCGCGGCAGCTATTTCAGGACTTATCGCCAGCGGTACGCTAGACCTTGCCGAAAAGCTCTCCTATGCTTCATCTATTGAGTTGGATCTACATGAAATAGAGATGGAATCTCCAAAAATCAAGATGGAAGCCCTGTTAACCGGAATTTCCATGACTGCCGTGGCTGGGGGGATCAAAAGCACAGCAACACTTGGCGGTATCACTAACACGGCAACAGCTGGTGGTATTACCAATAAAGCCGTGGAGGGTGGCATTTCCAATACCGCAGTCGCTGGCGGCATCACAAACAAGGCAGACGTGGAAAATATAACCAACACAGCAACAGTCGGCAATCTTACCAATACTGCCGGGGTCAACCTGAAAAATGAAGCAGAGGCTACTATTACCAATACGGGAAAATTCAATAAACTACTGGCAGACGTAAGCCTGACCATGCAATCTTCCGGTACGGCAAAGATTGATGCAGATACAAATTTGACTGTGAATGCAGGTATTAAGATGGGGATGTCTGCGCCAAATATCAATATAGACGCTGGCGCTTCAATTGCAATAACTGCTGGCGCTATTCTAAAGCTTGGCTGAGAGGGTAGAAGCCAAATCAATCAAGTTTTAATCAGATAGCGGAGCATGTATGAATCGTGACGATGTACTCGTCATCCTGACAACAGAACAACTTATCCGTGATATGGATCTTTCTGGGCTAACCCTGTCTGATCTTGATCTGTCAGGTAAGCAGTTCGACAAGGTTTCTTTACGGGGAGCAGACCTGGCTGGAGCAAACCTCGTCGGCAGCCAGTTCATTGGATGTGATCTCAGCGGTGCACTACTCAACAGTGCCGACTGTGCCAACGTCTCCTTCAGCTCGTGTACCCTTGCAAACACCCTGTTAGTCGGTGCAAATCTCTACAATGCCACCTTGGTGCAATGTGAGACTGGAACCATTGACTTCAGCCAGGCCAACCTGGAACGATTCACGGTGCTCGCGACCCCCCTGCTCGGCGCCCTCTTCAATGGCACCAATCTCACCAGCGCCATCTTTACCGCGACAGCCCTGGATAAGGTAAAGTTCCCAGGATGCAGTTTGACGCTAGCTGTCTTCCAGCAGGCTTCTCTGCAAGAGGCGGATTTTTCAGCCACCGATTTGACCAAGTGCCGATTTACGGGCGCTGACCTGAGTGGGGCCAAATTTTTAGGTGCTCACGGACGCTACGCAGGTTTTATCGACGTTCGGGCAGAGAAGGCGGATTTTTCCGGTGTTGATCTACCGCTGGCCAACTTCTCCGGTGCTGTTCTCGATAGAGCCGTTTTAGGGCAGGCCTGCCTGGAAAAATCGCTCTTTGTTGGCGCATCGCTGAAAAATGCGGTCTTGGTTGGCACCAAGCTGGCGTATGCCGATTTTTCCCGGGCGGTCGTAACCGGTGCCGATTTTTCAGGAGCAGACCTATCCGTGGCCAACTTCCACCGGGCAAATTTTTCTGAGGCCAGACTTTCCGACGCCAACATACGGGGCGTGAGGAAAACCGACAAGGAGCTTGCCGAGGGAGAGGCGTGGGCATCGCCGCTCAACACACACCAGGAGACTAAATAATGGCTGATAGGCACAATATACTTATGTTCAAGCAACCCGCGACACCGGGGCTACCAGATATGGAGACAAGCGGCGCAACTATCGATACCGCTAGGGTCATTCGAAGGGATGACACCGATTTCCTCTTGGTGACAACCGGCGCTCAGGCGTTACGGGGCAAAAAAGCTGTCGGATGTCTATTGGAGCCTGAGGAGAACGACACTGTGCTGATTGTCCGCAACCTGGCTGCAGGGGTGTACATCCTGACCGTGCTCGAGCGTTGCTGCGATGGTGGTCGCGTCATGCTGCCCAGCGACACAACCCTCTGCGTTACGGACGGAGCTTTGCGGCTTGCCGGTGACACGGTCGAACTTGTCGGCAAAACAGCGGCAAGCATTGACGCCCCGGAGATCAAGCTGCAAGGGATTCGGGGCGAGGTGTCCTTTGCCGCTTTGTCACTGAGTGCCTGCGTTGCCGCGGTTAAGGCTGGCAAGCTGTCGTTGGTGGTCTCGACCATGGAGACCGTTGCCGAGCGGATTACCCAGAGGGTCAAGGATTGTTTTCGTTGGGTGGCGCGGACGGACAGCACCAAGGCTGGGCAAGTAAATATCAGCACGGAACACCGCTTTGATCTGAAGGCTGGGGATGCTTCTCTGGTTGCCAAGCATGGGGTCAAGATCGACGGCGACCAGATACACTTGGGTTAATAAAGACAGCGTCAGGAGAAACACATGTTTGCCACAACCATTGCAGGCGGGATGCAGAACATAACCGTCCCGGATATATGCAAGACCGTGGTCGGACCTGCGGTGGTGCCGATTCCCTATCCGGACATCGGCGTGCCTTCAACCGCCACGCCGACGGCGACCAAGGTGTTCGTCGTCGGGGCGCTTGCGCTGACCAAGGCGTCCAAGACAGAGCCCACCAATGGTGACCAGCCGGGAGCGTCCGGTGGTGGCGGCGTGGTCTCTGCCAAGATCATGGGGGCGGCGGAATACATTATGTCGAGCATGAAAGTGAAGATCGAAGGAAATCCGGCGGTCCGGTTGACCGATACCATGAAGTTGAACGAAGGGAACACAATTGGCCTGAACTGCGCCCCGAGCCAGTCCAAGGTGATGATCCTGAGCTAAGGGTCGCGGGAAAAAATAATTATCCAATTCTGCTTGTCTTTCAGTGCGGCTACCGCGTTGCTTTAACTGATGAATATGCTTGATATTCACCAGTTAAAACGCCTTGTATCCGTGCCGAAATCCGGCGCATTATTCGAATACTTTTTTCTTTCCCTGACCTTAATGTTTTTGGGACTCCGATCCGCTGGATCACCAAAGGGGTAAACGCACCTACAATAACCAAAAGGATACCTGCATGAAAAAACAGCTCTGGCTTACCTCTCTGACCTCTGACCGAAGTGTCCCTTCGGCTGTAAGCGCCAAGCTTGGGCCCTACGGCTTTGACGTTGCCGGTTCGCTTTGGAACGACGACATCGAACGCATGGGATGGCAGGATTCCCGTGATCTGCTGATCAATCCGGCGCTGGCAGGTTGGTTGCTGCTAACTACGCCTGAAGAACTGGTTAAGCCGACTGTGCGCTACGGCTTGTCGTTGCTTAGGCTCTCTGTCACCGCGCACAATCCTCGCCTACCGCTTTTTATCATATCCTGCGGAGCACCGGTGAAGGGGAGTGACCTTCCCACGCCCCTTGCTGGGGCCCACCTGCTGACGCTCGACGAGCCTGCATGGTGCGCCAAAATTGTCGCCAAAACCAGTGTGCCCGCGTCTCCCCGCCAGCTTGAGTATCGCATCGATATCTCAGGGGATCAGCAGGTGGGACAATGGTTTGAGATCGGGCCGGCGCAGGGCTCATGGAAAGGGAGCATTTTTGGTGTCTGTGGCGGTGAGATTACCTTTCAGGCGGTGGGACCGGCGAGTACGTTGCCGAAGACGACCGTGCTCAATTATCCGATGCAGGGCATTCAATTGACGCTCGGCGAGCGGGAATTTACCGCTTGGGGGGTGCAGAATGAAGTGGAGGAGGGGATGTCGTATTTTGCCAAAGTTACGGGCATGCCGGAACTCTTGGTGTTCGGCCCGTTTCCTGAGGGCGACGAACCGGAGTTGTTTACATTGAAGTTGGTCTGAGGCCGATTCTGGGAATGGACGCAATGCAGATACCTGAGAAGCCATTTTTTATAGTCGCCTTTGGCCCGTTTCTCCCCGCGGAAAAAGCAGAACAGTCGGGCGCCGTTCAACCACTCCCCATTCAATCCGTTGATCATGGATTGGCCCTGTTTCGCCCTTCGCTGTACGTTCCGCTGCCAAAGTCGCTCTCCCCAGAAGCCGGGATAGTGCTGGAGTTCACCTCGCTGGCCGATTTTTCACCCAGTGCCATAGTGGCTCGCACCCCTTGGCTCAAGGCGCTGCAGAATGCGAGCCGGGCCGGATCAAGTCAAAGGCAGTCAACGGCAGGGGCAACAACGCTCGACAGCATCCTCGATATGGTCGAGCTTCCCGGAGAACAGGCTGAATCTGCCTCACGACGTAATGATGAGGGCCTGGAGGCCGAGGCTCTTGTCTCCGGGGTGCTCACCCGGATTTTTTCCGATGAGGATTTTCGGCGAATGGAAGCTGCCTGGCAGGGTGTTGCCCTGCTGTTCGAAGCGGCGGGCGAGGAGGAGCTTCGCCTGGCCCTGGTGCCGGTGACGCGGGAAAGTGCAGCTGAGGTGTTGGCCGGGAGTGCCGACCTGCTGGACGATGAACCGCCGGATCTCCTGCTCGTGGATGCGCCGTTTGATGCTACGCCGGTCGGCATGCAGCTGCTCGAGGCTGCCGCTAACCTGGGCGAACGCCAGATGGCACCTGCCGTCTGCTGGTTTGGCCCGGATTTTCTGCATCTGGACACCTGGGCTGATCTGGATCATCTCCCTTATCTGCCGAATCATTTGGAAACCTTTGCCTATGCTCGATGGAAAGCGCTCCGTGCCCAGTCCTCTGCATTATGGACGGTCGCCGCGTGCAATCGTTTCTCCTTGCAGCCTTCCAGTCCAGGATCGCCTGCAACGGGCCTGTCCAGACAACGCAAGCCGAACTATCTGGCCCCTGTCTGGGGTGTAGCCGCCTTGCTGTTGCAGGCGAAGGCAAGAACCGGCAGCCCGCTCGGGCTCTCATCGCAGCTACTGCGCATCCAGAATGCTATGGGAGAAGACTGCATGCCACTGGAGTGCTCGATTACCGATGATCGCGGCCAGCAGATGGTGGACAGCGGGTTGCTCCCGTTGGTGCAGTCCTCCAATAAAGGGTTGCATCTGGTCGAGGCCCGGACCATCAATGGTGCGTCAATCCTGTTGCCGTTGATCCTCTCGACGGTCATCCACACACTCATCGGTTTGCGCGAAGATTTTGGCCCTAGCAGTGATCCAGATCTGCTGGCGGCAACCTTGGAAAAAGGTTTTTGCCAACACCCCTGCTTCAAGGGGGCGCTTCCTGCCGGCACCGTCACTTTTGAGGCGGTCGGCAACGACACCCAGGGGCACGTTATTTTGGCTATTAAGCTGAAACACAGGGCGTTCGGCGCCACGAACATTGAATGTACTTTCAATTGGTGATGTGGTAATTGTGCCAGCCTCTATGACCAAAATTCTTCTCCTTATATTCGCAGTAATTCTGCTGAGTTCCTGCGCTGGCGACCGCACCTTGCGCGGCCACGGTTCGCTGGTGACATTCAGCATGGATTATACCTACAAGCCGGGTCAAGTGGTGGCGCTGCTCCCATTGGTCGATTCCCAACGAAAGATCGCTAATGATCGTCTCACCCAACGTTTTGCGACCAATCTGGCCTCCGTCGGTTTTTTGGTAATTGGGCAGGATAAAGTGAAACAGGCCGCGGTAACCGCGAAGCTCAATCTGGTGAACATTCCGTCTGAAACACAACTTGCCAGCCTGGGGAAAAGTCTTGGTGTTCGTGTCATTGTCGTGGGCTCGTACAGTTGTATCCGGAACGGTGCAACAGAGAACGAAGAGGATATTGCCATAATTTCCGCTCGTTTTTTGGATACCGTGAGTGGGGAGACGCTTATCTCCGCAAGCACCCACACGGATGGCGTCACGCCGGCGACCCTGGCCTTGGCCCAAATAATCCAGAGTAATGCGAAGAGGGACCTGTTCCGCAAAGGAATCGACAGTTACAATCAGAAAAACTATACCGAAGCTATTACACGATTCAGCACACTTATCGCCATGGATCCGACACGGGTAGAGGCGTACCACAATCGCGGCGCTTCCTATTTGAAAACCGGTGATTTTGGGAAAGCGCTGGCAGACTACAACCGCGCCTTGGCGTTGCTCGAGGAAAGAGAAGAGGCCGCTCAGAAGTCTTTTTCGCCACCCACCCAGGCTGAAGAGTCGCAAAAAGCGGAGTTGTTGTTTGGTAGGGGTATTGTGCTCATGAAATCGGGAAAAAATGAGGCCGCCGTCGTCGACTTTAATAAGGCGTTGGCTGCAGGGTATGATCCGGCGACGATTCATGCCAATCTCGGCTATGCCCGGTTCAGGATGAACGAGTTGAACAACTCGCTGGTCGAATATGGGAAAGCGATTAAGGCTGATCCCACCCGGGCGGATTTTTACTACCAGCGCGGGCTTGTTCTTGAGAAGGTCAATACCCGGGATGCCTTGGAGGATTTCTCAAAGGCAATCAGCCTGGACAACCATTATCCGCTTGCCTTGGCTGCCCGTGGCAGAGCGAATTTGAAGCTTGGTCATCAAGAGGACTCGATCGGTGATTACAACCAGGCGATCGAATACGAACCTGGCAATTGGCAATACCTGACCGGTAGAGGCGCCGCCTTTTTTCAAGCGGGGGACTATGACCGTGCCATCAAGGATTACTCCGATGCCATTGCATTGAACTCAACCTATTACCAGGCGTATCTCGGCCGGGCGGTCAGCTGTGCCGCCAAAGGAGACGACACCTGCGCAGCAAAGGATTTTGACACGGTCCTTTCGTCCGGCACCGTCGTCTCAGGTACCGCCTACCTGGAAGCCGGAATCTTTCAGGCAAAGCTGGGGAACTATCTGGACGCAATCAACAATTTTAGTAAGGCCATCGACACTGCCGGCAAGGATGGTGTCGTGTTTTCCAACCGGGGCAAGGCGCTGCAGATGATGGCCAGCTACCGTGACGCCGCGTTGGATTTTAGCCAATCTCTTGATCTAAGGGCAGACAACCCCCAAGATTACTTCAATCGGGGGTATTCCAATATGCAGAACGGAGGATACCGGCAGGCAATTGAGGATTTTAACAAGGCCACCACTATGGATCCCAACTATGCGCCGACATTCAGCAATCGGGGCTACGCGTACCAAAATATGGGAAAGTATCATCAGGCCATCGACGATTACAGTCGTGCCCTGACGATTAAAGCGGAAAAAATCGAATCCTCCTATCATTATCAATACCCTGATCCGAAACTGACGGAGGCGGCGGATGCGTTTCACCCGTTTTTCATTTATTATAATCGTGGCCTCTCCTACATGGCATCCAACAACAACCGTGCAGCGATAGAAGATTTTAACACGGCAATTGAACTGAACCCCAAGAGTGCCGAGGCCTTTGCCAAGCGCGGCATGGCAAGCCAGCAGGTCGGGGAGCTGGAACAGGCCTTGGCCGACTACAATCACGCGATAGAACTGGATACTCTCCTCGCCGACGCCTATTTTGGCCGCGGCTCCTTGAAGGATCAGGTAGGGAACGCTTCTGCCGCAATTTCGGATTACACCAAAGCCATCGATATCAGGCCCGATTTTGCCCAGGCGTATTTCAATCGTGGTTTACTGCGAGTGCAGATGAATCTTGCCGATACGGGAATAACAGACATCAAGGGCGCCGCGAGCATGAATCTGCAGCAGGCAAAAGATTATCTCCTGACTAGGGGCGTGGTTTGGTGAGGTTCGCCAACGGGGGGGTAATTATTCTGCGGTAATTTCCAACTCCCCAAAATTCCTAGACATCATGCCTGTTTTTCTTTAGGCTCAGTCTGATCATGTTTGCTGTGAGTGTGGACCGAATTTGTCTACCCGAGAACAAAAGACAGGCAAGATGTTGCCAGCAACAGGTGTTGCTTGTTTGATGACTGTGTTCCCAAGGAGAGTGGAATGAAAAAAGTTGTTGTTTTTGCAGCGTTGTTTATGCTTTTGCTTGCATCTGGATGTTCACAAAGAATAACCGGTCCTGGACCGATTGACACCTCCATCATGCGCAAAGTGGAAGAACAATGTTCAGCGTATTTTTTGGGGATAGGCCCTTTTGGAGATTCGTCTTTGAAGCAAAAACCGGACACCATTCAGTACACTGTTCACAACTATTTTGTCTACAGCACCTTCTGCACCGAGGGGTACAACAAGTAAATTATGCGACCCATATTATTTATCCTTATGCTGTTGCAGGCGCTGGTTACGTCAAGTTGCTCTTGGTTTGCCTCCAAACCTCCGCCTCCTCCGCCTACGCCTCTGGAGGCGGCCAAGGAGGCTAATGAAAAAGCGAGAATAGCCAATGAGGAACTCAAAAAAAATTATCCCGTGCCACAGGTTAAATGGACCTTTGCCGCCAAAGCTATTGAGATCCGTTTTACTGCTGATGCAGGCCTGAACTATTATGACGGCGAATCCCACACCCTTGCGGTGGCGGTGTATCAAATGAGCGACCCAACCGTCTACCTGAGCTATGGCGCCAACCGCGACAAATTGACTGAAATCATGGCGGCACATCGCTTTGACCCTTCCGTGACCTCGTTTAACCAGTTGTTCCTCCAACCTGGAGAAGAACGGGTTGTCAGAATCGACAGAGCAGAAAACAGCCGTTTTGTGGGCGTTGTTGCCGGTTACTTTCAATCCGATCCTGATCAGACCACGCGATTGTTTGAAGTGCCTGTTGTGGTTACTCCCGGCAAGGATGAGGTGCTCGCTGCACCTGGCACACTGAATATTAACATCTTTGCTGGACGGAATATGATCCAACAGTACGGGAGCAATTGATATGGATTTCACTCGGCCACTCTTTTGGCGGCACGGGCTTTTTCTGCAACCGCAGCATTTGCAGTTGAACGATCTTTTCCTGGAATCGCGCCTTGCTCCTTTGTGGGAGTTCTTGCAGCCCTATTTCTGGGGAGTTGCCGAGATGAATATTCAGGAATCGGCTCTTTCCACGATGTCGTTTGAAATATTGAGTGGAAAATTTCTTTTTCCGAGTGGGGTTTATGCTCTTTTTCCCGGCAATGCGGTTATAGAACGGCGTTCGTTTGTTGACGCCTGGGAAAACTGGGACAAACCGGTCACCATATATCTTGGCTTGCGCACCATGAGTCAATTGGAGCCCAATGTGACCGTTGTTGACGAACTGAGTGGCCTCGCCGATATCCAGACCCGCTTTGTCGCCGCCTCAGCCCCGGAGGAAGTGCGGGACCTCTATCTCAACGGACAGACGGGGCAGGTTCAGGGGATGCAATATCAACTTAGGCTGTTCTGGGAAACCGAAAAGGCCCTGCTGGACAATTACGAAATTATTCCGATCGCCAGGCTGGAGAGAGTCACTGAACGGGTGCGATTGCTGCCCGCTTTTATTCCTCCGGTTTTGTCATTGCGTTCTTCAGACAGCCTGTTTGCCATGGTGCGGGATATTCGGGACCGGCTTGCCGCGCGGGGACGTCAATTGGAAGGGTATAAACGGCTGAGAAATCTGGAACCGGGCGAGTCGGAATCTCGCTATATATCCTATATAATGGCACTCTCCTGTTTGAATCGTCACATACCGGTGCTTGCACAGATGTGCGAATCCGGAATCGTTAACCCCTATAACGCTTACCTGGCGTTGAGACAGTTGGCGGCAGAGCTTTCCACTTTTTCCATTTCGGTTGACGTCATGGGAAAAATCTTGGATGGGGATACGGTGCCGCCTTACAACCACACCGCGCTGTGGGAATGTTTCAGCCATGTGCAAAATTCCATAGAGACAGCTCTGGCTGATTTTGTCACCGGGCCTGAGTTCATTATCCCGTTGGAGCGGGAAGGGGACGTCTTCAGCGTCGAAAATTTGAGCCAGGATGTCTTTCAACCGCGCAATCACTATTACCTGCTGCTTTGGACGGCTCTTGATCTCAAGCAGATTCTGGAATCACTTGCGCATCTTACCAGAGTCACGTCTCTGTCCTATCTGCCAACCATTACCAAGCGGGCGCTGGCCGGGATCGAACTCAGTTATTTGACCCAGCCTCCGCGAGAAGCGCAGGGGAATGCCAATAGCTATTTCTTCAGGATCAACGATACCGATAAACAATGGGGGTTTGTTGTCAACGAGCAGTGCCTTGCCATGCACTGGGAGGGCGCGCCCGAAGATCTTAAGGTAGAACTCATGGTCATCAGGAGATAGTATGCGCCTTATCGACTGCTTTTTGAAACCTCTTGCATACACTGCATTTATTGTCGGCGGCGGCGATGCATCTGTTGACATGCCGCAGGTAACGAAAATTATCCACAGATTGCTTGATGAAAGTGGAAAGATGGCGGAACATGCCGGTTTTACGCAACAAGAATACCATGAAGCCCGTTTTGCGGTTTGCGCTTGGATAGACGAAACCATCCTCAACTCAAACCTGCCGGAGTCTGAGTTGTGGCTGGGACAGTTGCTGCAGCGGATGTTCTACGCTACCAACAGGGCCGGGGAAGAGTTTTACACGAGAATGGATAACCTGGATGCGTCCAATGTCCACGTGCGTGATGTTTTCCACTACTGCCTAGCCTTGGGCTTCAAAGGACGCTATTTTTCACCGGAGATGCAAAGCGAACTGGAGACGATCAAACAACAGGAGTTTTCAGGGAGGGAAATGGAAAACACCCTGCTTGATACCACGAATAAGGCGAGACTTTTTCCTGAAGCGTATCCTGAGAAAACACTCCCCCGCCGTCGCAGTTTGCCTCGTATTGCCGTCTCTTTTGCCACCTTGTTCATGATCGTAGCACCGCTTCTCTTTCTCACACTGACCTATTTTTCCTACTCCACTCTGCTTGATGGCATGGTTGAAAACATGATTCATCTGGAGTCGAAATAACATGAACCTGTTGCTCAAAATCCTCAAGTTTCTTGTTATCTTTGCCGCTGTCATCGGTGTGCTTTTGGGTGCATTCTGGATGACATACATCAAGGAGTGGCCATTTTGGAGCGGGGCCTCGTTGATTCTTCTCTTCATCGGTCTTGTCCTTGGATGGTATGGGGTGAAAAATTTTTTGATCAGGCGCCGGGAAAAACAGTTCGTCAAGCAGGTTGTGGGCCAGGAAAAGCCGCTCACGGATGTATCCAACACTAAATCCGCCGAGCATATTTTGAGCCTTGAAAGGCAGTGGGCGGATGCACTTTCTCTTCTGAAACACTCGCATTTGGCTCAAAAGGGTGATCCACTGTACGTTCTACCCTGGTACCTGATGCTCGGGACACGCGGGAGCGGCAAAACCTCGGCCATCCGTAACGCCCAGCTCTCCTCTCCTTTCCCAGAAGCGATGAATCCAGCGGATTCCGGAACACGGTATTGCGATTGGTGGTTTACCGAACATTCCATTATTCTGGACACTGCCGGCAAATATTCCGCGCCTGCCATGGATGCGGCAGACCATGACGAGTGGCAGCGTCTCCTCGCCTTGCTCCTGGCAGCGCGCAAAAAAGAACCGCTCAATGGTCTTGTGGTTACGGTTGGGGCGGATCAGCTTTTAGCGTCGGGCAGAGACTCCTTGGCGGAAGAGGGCCGTGCCATCAGGCTTCGGATTGACGAACTGATGAGGGTTTTGGGCGCCAAGTTCCCGGTCTACGTTCTGGTCACAAAATGCGATCAGATTTACGGCATGGAGCAGATGGTCAGAAATCTACCCGAATCGTTTTTCAAGCAGTCGATGGGCAGAATCAATGAAGATCAAACCAGACCCCTGAACGATGTTATTGCCCTAACGCTGGACACGCTCTGTGGACGGTTGCGGGATATCAGGTTCATGCTGCTGGGTAAGGATCAGGGGAATAAAACCGGTCTTCTGCTTTTTCCGGAGGAGATCCGCACCTTACAACAGGGGCTTGAATGTTTTATGCAAGGGGTGTTCAGAGCCAACCCTTATCAAGAATCGCCCCTCATGCGAGGGATATTTTTTTCCAGCGCCCAACAAAGCGGAACACCGGTTTCCCGTTATCTGCAGTGCATGGACCCTACGGAGACTGATTCGCCGGAGGAACAGGAGACAACTCTTCCGCTGGCTGGCAATGGGCCTGCAGAAAGAGTGCTTAGGGATGTGCTTCCCGGAACCAAGCGGAGTCTGTTTCTGTTCGATTTTTTTGACGGAGTATTGACGGCAGATCGTTGGCTGCATACGCCGCTTCGAGCAGCGGTGCGGCGTTTTCGTGTCAATTGGAGTGTCGGTATAATCGCATGGTTGGCGATTCTTGGTGGCGGTTTCGGGCTTGCCAGCACTTCGTACATGTTGAATCGGTATGTCATTAACGAGTATGTGGCCGAATTCAAAGACCCCGTTCAATTATCCGGTAGCCTGCTGGAAGATATTTTAATACTGGATCGGTTTCGGGTCATCATCCTCAAAATGGAAGAAAGCAACAAGAAATGGTGGGTGCCCCGATTTGGACTGACCCAGAGCGAATTGGCTGTGACTCGGCTTAAAAAGAATTATTGTAATATATTCAGTAACATCCTCTACGATAAAACCATCAGCGAGAAACTGGATGCGAAGATAGCTCAGATCACACCCGCGACACCTGGCAAAGAACGCGGCGCCTATGTAGCCAATATTGTCAGCCGATTACAGTTTATTAACGCCCGGCTGGAAAAGAAGAGTCTGGAGTATATGAAAAAGTTGCCGGCCCCATCAGGCGCTTTTCTCCTGTTGTTGGACAACAGGGTCACCCCTGAACTGGCACGGCAGTATCAAAATATTTACCTCTACTATTCTGCATGGCAGGATGACCCTACACCTGCCACTATCACCAAACAAAAACTGACGCTGATGCTGAGTCAGGTTCTTACCGGACGATCGGGACAATATGATTTGGATTGGGTCCTGGAGTGGATCGACAGTGGCGAAGCCGGTCAGCGCATCACTTTGCGTTCGTTTTGGGAAGGAAGTGGCGATATTGACGATGTTTTTATTGAGCCCTGTTTTACAGTCGCCGGGAAAAAGAAACTGGATAATTTTATAGCTCAGATTAACTCCGTGGTGGCGCCCTCTTCAACGTTGGATGAGCAGATCAGACAGTTGAATACTGACTATGCTCATCAGTACATCACTGTCTGGGGAAATTTTGCCAGGGATTTTTCACAAGGGGAAAGCCTCTTTTCCTCGAAGCACGAAATGTACGTGCAAGCAGCCGCAATTGGTATCAACAAAATTCCTGCTGAACTTTTTCTCGAAAGAATGGTCAAGGAACTTGCGCCCTTTTCAGATGAGAAAAATATTCCCCCCTGGTTGAAACTCGCCAGAGAACACGAACGAATCCGCGTAAGAGTGCGCGACGAAGATTTTAACAAACAGGCTGCCAGTTTCAGTGCGGTGGCAGAAGGTGTCGTTGACCGGAGCAAAAGCCTACTCAAAGAGGTCAAGGCTGATAAAATAGAAATGCCCAATAAGGATAAAACCGTCTCCTTTCTTAATACGGTTAAAGCATATGGGGATTTTCGGAAGTCCCTCAAGACCATAGCCCAGGGGATAACGACTGAGGCCGCCACCATGCGGCTGGCTGTTGATATATATTCCAACGCCGGGCCAACCTTTGCAATAGCTTCGAGCGGAGCGGGCGGCAACTTGGTCCCTTCACCCTTTTCCACGGCACAAGAAACCTTTAAATTATTTCAGGCACAGATGCGTCATGTGGGGGATGATAACATCTATTGGAATATCGTTAATTCGTCTCTTGATTTCTTTACTCTGATAGCCTCAAAGGAGGCGGCCTGTTCGTTACAGGAACAATGGGAATCTCAGGTTTTGGCTGAAACCAGCGCTGCCGGTGCCTCCTCGCTCCAGGAACTGTTGTTTGGAGCACAGGGAATTGTTTGGGATTTCATCAAAGGGCCGGCTGCTCCATTTATCAATGGAAGTCCGCAAGGGTATCAGCCAACTGCAGCCATGGGGCATCGGATAGCTTTTTTACCGCAGTTCATCGATTTCCTCAATCAAGGAAAGAGTAATCGCCAAGATATCATGGAGAGCTATGTCGTTAAGATCAAAACGTATCCCATTGACATCAACAAGGAGGCGACGCGGAAGCCGGAAGCAGTATTGTTGCAGCTTGCTTGTGGGGATGCTCTTCAATCGCTGAATAATATGAATTTTCCGGTGCAGAAATTTTTCAAATGGAATCCGAAAAATTGCGACGAAACCATGTTGCACATAAAATTCGGTTCGTTAACCCTGGAACGAAAGTATTTCGGGGGACTGAGTTTTATCAGTTTCCTGTCCGACTTCAAAAACGGAGAGCGTACCTTTACTCCCGACGATTTTCCTGGAAGTGAGAATGCCCTCAAGGCGATGCATGTGCAAAAGATACGGATTAAATATGGTTTCGACGGGCAGAATGAACTATTGGATTTGCCTGGATATGCGCCGCTAGCCGTTCCACCGATTATAGCAACATGTCAGCAGTAAGGGCTTTATGATTATTCGTGAACTGGGGCGTTCCCCCATCAATGGTCCCAACCCCACTGGCGATGATATCCGGTATGACCCTCTCTTCGAAGCACTGCAGAGTGAGGTCGACACCAAGCCCTCGGCTGGATCAGGTGGAGTCAACTGGAAGACGGTCGTTGATATGGCCTCAAGCATCCTGGAAACCAGATCTAAGGATATTCTTGTCGCCAGTTATTTGGCTGTCGGGTTGTTGCGCACCGAAGGGGTGCCGCAGGGACTCTTAAACGGCATCGTTGTACTCAACGACCTCCTGCATGAGTTCTGGGAGAACATGTTTCCCCCTGTAAAGCGCATGCGTGGTCGCACGCAAGCGATCGGTTGGTGGGTGGAGCGGACAGAGGCTGTGTTAGGGGATATCACCGATTTGGCCCCGATTGGAGTTGAAATCCAACAGGAACTTGCCTCCACTGTTGAAACGCTTGACGATTTTGTCTCTGAAAAGTGTCCAGATGCCCCCTCTCTGCGGCGGATACTGGAGTTTATCCGTGCCCTCCCTGTGGACGCCGAGGAACAGACCGCCACCGCTGAAGCCGTGCCAGAACAACAAGCACCAGAGGTGGCCCAAAGCGAGCCACCGTCCCGGCCGGCACAGCCTCAACAGCCATCGCAACCGCAGTCTTCTATTGCCTCTTCATCTGGAACGCTACCAAATCAGAACGACGTTAACAGTCTCCTGGCATTGGTGATTGAAAAAAACTACCTGCTTGTGGATTTCATGCTTGCCGAACCCACCCCAGTACCTGCATGGTATCGCCTTAATTTTCTGTCGGCATGGTTTGAGATCAACAAGCTCCCCCCTGCAACCGACAAGAGAACGCTTATCCCTCCGCCGGATCATCAGATTACTAATTCGCTAACCGCCATGAAAGGCACGGAAAACTGGGGGGGGATCGTCAAGAGTGGCTGTTATACCATCCGTCGCTATCCCTTTTGGCTCGACATGAATCGCTTTGTGGTGGAGGCGTTGGGAATGTTGGGGGAATCGTTTAGAGAAGGAAAAGAGGCGGTTGAGGACGAAACATCCCGGTTTGTGTCCCGTTTTAGTGAACTAGAAAACTTTACCTTTAGTGACGGTACTCCTTTTGCCGATAGTCAGACCAAGAGCTGGTTGAGCGCGTTGAAGGGGAGTGGTGGGGCGCCTGAGCAAGTGGTGCTAGCCACGAGTGGCGATGATCTTGCCTTGAAAGTTGCGGGAGAATTTTCCAGTTGCCGCGAATTGATAAACAGTGGTAAGCAAGGCGAAGGGCTGTCCCAAATGCAAAAATCGCTGCAGGCCAGCAAATCCGGCCGTGAACGCTACCTCTGGCGGCTGTCGTTGGTTCAGTTACTGACCCTCTCCGGTGTGGAGAAGTTGGCCCTTCCTCATATTAGCGAACTGATGAAAGAGTATGATGCGTACAGCCTGGAAGAATGGGATCCAGACATGGCGCTTCATGCCTTGAAAACCGTCTGGAGCGTGTTGCGGACACAGGATGATCCTGAATTGAAACGGAAAGCGGACGAAACCCTGGCACGCATCTCCATGCTGTCTCCTTCTGTTGCTTTCGACCTGATTAAATAACCCGCATGCATTCTATTGTTCTCTTGGGGACGCGCAGCATTTTGTGTGCCCCATGCCAGATCACACAAGCTTTTTTCAAAGAGTGAAAAGTTCCAGCAATTGCTCTCTGCTTAACTGTTTTATCATTCCCAGATCGTCTTCCTTGATAATGGAGTCGCTGAGTTGTTGTTTATTGGCGAGGACCTTGTCGATCTTCTCTTCCAGGGTGTTTTGGGTACTGAGACGGAACAGGTGGACCACGTCCTGTTGTCCCATCCTGTGGACACGGGCGGTCGCCTGATTTTCTTTGGACGGATTCCACCACCGGTCATAGTGGATGACCACGTTTCCAGCTATGAGATCGATACCGGTGCCTCCAGCCAGGAGGCTTGCGAGAAAGACCATGCAATGACTATCTGTTGCAAATTGGTCAATCATTGCCTGGCGTTTGGCAATATTCATGTCGCCCCGTAGAGAGGCGAAACCGATATCATTTTCCGAGAGATGATGTGCCATCAGGTCCAGCATGCCAATGTATTGGCTGAAGACCACCACTTTGCGGCCGTTTTCCAGAGACTCATCCAACAGCTCGAGGAACAGATCCCACTTGCCGCTGCTGTATTGGTTAGGGTCAGTGCATTTCTCAACGAGGCAGGGATGGTCGCAGATCTGCTTTAAGCGGGTGAGCATGGCAAAGACATGGAGGTAATCGACACGCGCTTCCTGGTCGGCAATCTCGTTGAGAAGGGACTGTTGGTTAGCAATGGTCTCACGGTACAGGAGGAGCTGATCGCCGCTTAATTCGCAGCTGCGGTCATCCTCGATCAACTCCGGCAATTCGACAAGCACCTTGGTTCGCGAGCGGCGCAGAAGAAAGGGCTGAATTCTCTGGCTGAGGAGTTCCTCTTTTGGTACTGAACCGAATTTTTCAATGGGCGTGAGAAAAGTGTGTTGGAATGTCTTGAACGTTCCAAAGAACCCAGGAAGACAGATGCTAAAGATGGCGAATAAATCTTCGACCGAATTTTCTATCGGGGTGCCCGATAAACCTATCGCAACCCGGGAACGGAAGGCTTGGCATGCCTGATGTGTTGCGGTGCTGCGGTTTTTGAGCGCCTGAATTTCATCGAACACGATGAGGTCAAAGGAGCACTGTTCCAGTACATCCTGATCTCCGCGGGCAACAGCATAGGTCGTGAGAATAATCCGCTGCTGGAGAGCTGTTTCCAGGTTGCGGTCGGGGCCGTAATAGATGGCGAACCCAAGATCCGGATAAAACCGGTTGATCTTGTCGGCCCAGTGCAGCAGCACCGACGCCGGGCAGACAACAAGAATGGGCGTTGCTCCCATTGTTTCACGGAAAATCGTCTCGATCAACGCCAGGGCCTGATGGGTTTTGCCAAGCCCCATGTCATCGGCAAGAATTCCACCCAAACCCAGCTCGTAGAGGGTAAACAACCAGGAGAGGCCTTCCTTCTGGTAATCACGTAGATGGTCTTGATAGCGAATAGCGGTATTGAGTTGGTTTTGCTGCCCCGAGGCCGTGAGTCGCTCCAAGGTTTGCTGGAGCTTGGGGGAGTTGTGCTGGTGCTCAATAACGGGGATTGCGCCAATCAGGCAAGCGAACTCCCCCCGGGTGAGCGCTATCGTCTTGTGATGCGTCTCGTCGACGGTGCTGCGGTTCTTGGTAAAGAGTTGATATAGCCAGGCCAGCGGTCCCTTGTGTAACTCGAGTGTTGTCAGGCCAACGGTGAGCGGTTGCCTTGTTTTTATGTGTTGAATCAGTTGCGGCACTGAAACGACATCCTTTCCGATGCCGAATTGGCAGGCCAGCACGATCCAACCGTCTTCTTCGCGCAGCTCGGAGATGAGCAGACGGTCGGGGATGTGGATATAACGAATCTCGAGCACCTCCGGGTCAACTTGGTTATCCGGATGCTGAAGCTGCTTGCTGTTGCGTTCGAGAAAGTCCGCGACGTTCTTGTGCTCGAGGACAACCTCCTCGTCTTTCCGTAAAAAAGTAAAGAGAGATGGGCTCGCTTGCGTGGTCTTTTCCGCGGTGATTTTTGCTGCGGTGTCGGTGGGGCCAATTCGAAAAAAGCCTTCACCGTGAAGATAATAATGGTTGCCGAATTTGTGGTTGTGGAGATCTGATAAGCGCATGACTCGCTCGTCAGCCATGCGGACAATGGGCCTGACAACGATGTTGCCTTCCGCGGTCAGCGATACATTGCTGCCTGGTCGGCCATCCGGTAACTGGCGGAACTGGCTGTTCAGTTTGTCGAAATTCTTGAGCAGCTCGTATGTATTTGCTCGGGGGAGAGGTGTAGAGATGTGCAGGCTGGCATTGTCATCACCGGCTTCTAGCTGGAAACAACCGGTGGCTACAGAATAGGATATATCTGGGGAAGAATCACCGAAGCAGCAATAGGCCAGCGCACAGAGCCTGGTCCAGATCGAGCCATCCTGCTGCATGCCTTTACTGGTCATCCCGGCTTTTATCAGCAGTTGTTCATTTTTGGTGATGCAGCGTTGTTGCATCCGGTGATAAAGCGTGTGAATACTGTCGTTTCCCATTGGATCGAGAAGGGTTGTTGCCGTGGTCCCTCTGGCGGAAATAACAGCGTTAAAACTGCCATCCTTTGTTTCTTTCTCTAGCCTGACCACGTTTTCGTCCCGGGTGAATCGTGGCCAGCCCTTTTCATTGCTGAGCCAGTTATACAGAAAATCGGCTGTTTTCCCCCACTCCGATTGTTTGAACAGGAGCGGCAGAGGGGCATAGGACGTATCGTGGTTTTCATGCAGACTTAGGATGCAGAGTGCCGCGATATGCGCGCATCGTTTTCCTGCGTCAGGAAGAGCACAGCATTCACAATGCTCTTCTTGGACTGTAAAGCCTGCGGAAATCCGACTGGTTTGTTTGAAAACAAGAGAGAGTGTGCCCCCGTCGCAGATGCATGCAGCACTGTTTCTGTAAATAAAAAAATACGATAATTTTCCCTGTCTGAGGAGCCCCAGTCCCTTGTCTATCGTTTTGGTATCAAACCAATTTTGCAGTAAAAAGGTTGCCGTTATCGGGAGAAACGGTGGTATTTGATCAGGAGGCGTGGAATTATACATTGCAAAGGGGACAGATTTCTTTGTTGGTGGTACGTTTTTGGGGCAGCAGCTCTATATTTGTTGGAAAGACGACTCTCGGGACCACGTGCCACTTGCAAATATTGCAGAGAATTTGATGCACACATTTGGGATGTTTCTGGTGTGGCGTAATTCTATAAGTAAATGATTTAATTGCCACAAGAAAATAAACCTGCCGTTCTCCGAATATTTTTTTCCTTTGGTGGCAGCAGAAAAAGGGGTGTAGATTAATTTTTGATGGTTTTCCTCCGTAGTGAACTGGGGCCGGAACTCAAGGGGCTTTCTTGGCCGTGGAGGAAGCGGAAGTTTTATGACTGATCCTCAGAATCCCCCGGAAAATTTGGACAGGAGTTGGACTCAACAGAAGAGAAACAAAAAAAGCGCTTACCGATTGCTCGATAAGCGCTTGAATGTACTTGGCTGGGGGACAGGGATTCGAACCCCGATAAGCGGAGTCAGAGTCCGCTGTCTTGCCGTTAGACCATCCCCCAGCAGGCGGGAAGATGCGGGCCAAAATAGAAGAATTGGCCGCAGTTGTCAAGAGAAAATCTGTGTTCTCTTGAGGATCATCTTGGAAAGAAGGTGCTTCATTTTTTCTCTCAGGAAATGATCAAGCCAGCATAACCAACCACCTGGCTGGTATCACCGCTGGCTTCGCCGGAATCTGTGTAGCGCACCAGTTCCGCTCTGGTGCCTCCTAACTCCTGCGCTGCCAACAGGGCAATGGCGGTGGGCATGATGCCGCACATGGAAATCCGCTGGCCGACAACCGTGGAATAGAGTCCCTGTGGATCCATAGCTAGAATCCGCTCGATGGCCATGCCGTCCTTGCGGCTGGCCTCCTGTCGGGACTCGTAATGACTCATGTCGGTGGAAGCTACCATCAGCACCGGTCTGCGCAGGCTCCCTATGGCTACGGCCAACTCCCGGGCTACCTGGCGGCAGGTTTCAAAGGAGATAGCGGAAACGATCAGGGGCACGATGCGTAAAGCCGGTTGGATCTGCTGCAGGAACGGGACCTGCACTTCCAGGGAATGCTCGTACGTGTGGGCCTCTTCATCGGCCACGATCAGAGCAGAGGACTGGAGAATAGCCTCGGCCAATTGTTGGTCAATAGGCACAGTGCCCATGGGCATCTGCCAATTCTCGCGCCCCAAAGCCAGTACCTGACCACGACCGTGGTGATTTGGGCCCATGATCAGCACTGTTTCCGGTACCCGCACCCGGCCGATGGTTGCCCCAGCGGTGGCGCCGGAGTAGACATAGCCGGCATGGGGCATGATCACTGCCAAGGCTTCTTGTTTGCTAGCATCCGCAACTTCGGGGATCAATTCGGCAACGCTGCGGCGCAATCCGACAGGATGTCCGGGGTAAAAGCGATCAGCAACGGCAGGCATTCTCGTCATACAATCCTCCTCTCCCACACTCTATATTTTCGAGCTCCGCGAAACATCTGACGCCTATTTTTGATGGCGTCGTAAAAACTTCGATCTGCTGCGAAGTGACGTTTTTCCGACACTCGACATACCTTATGCCTACCTTCGCTCCGGGGAAAGCGTCACTCCTTGTATGTCTGTGTTTTTACTATGCCATCTCTTAGAATGTGATGGACTTTTACGCGTCCATCATTTTTTCATTTCCCAGGTGGTGCCTTCTGGGCCGTCTTTAAGCACGATTTTGTGCGCCAACAATTGATCGCGCACCGCATCGGAGGCTGCCCAGTCTTTAGCTGCCCGAGCCTGATTTCGTTTTTCAATAAGACTATTGATCTCTTCCTCGCTCAGATCAATATCCGCCAAGACCTTGGCTTTGTTTCGTGTCACCACTTCAACCGGATTTTGCTGCACCAAACCAAGGACTCCGGCCAGTTCACGGAAGGTCGCAGCCGTGGTCTTAAGTGTGGCAACATCCGCCTCGGCTGGCTTCTCCGGAAGCACGCGCAGGATCTTGTTGATACTTTTGATGGTATCAAAGAGGTGGGCCAGAGCCTGGGCGGTATTGAAATCGTTGTCCATGGCCTTGTTGAACCGATCGCTCAGGGAAGCGAGATCCTGCCGATCCTTGTCGGTCATGACGGTGTCACTTGCGCCCGAATCCGCCTGCAGCTCATCGACCTTGGCGAGGCACTCGTACATTCGCGCCAAACCAGAGACCGCATCCTGCAGCGCGGTTTCGGTGAAATCCAGTGGGTTGCGGTACTGGGTGGAAAAGATGAACAACCGCAACACCTCGGGTTCATACTGTTTGAGCACATCGCGGATGGTGAGAAAGTTGCCCAAGGATTTGGACATCTTCTCATCTTTGATGGTGACAAAGCCGTGGTGCATCCACATCTTGGCAAAGGGTTTGCCGGAGGCACCGCAGCTCTGGGCAATCTCGTTTTCATGGTGGGGAAAGACCAAATCCTTGCCTCCGCCATGGATGTCAAAGGTATCGCCCAGATATTTGCGGCTCATGGCCGAGCATTCAATGTGCCAGCCTGGGCGACCATCGCCCCAGGGGCTCGTCCATTTTGGCTCGCCGGGTTTGGCGCCCTTCCAGAGGACAAAATCCATGGGATGTTCCTTGCGATCATTGACCTCAACCCGGGCTCCGGCCTGCATGTCGGCCAATCCGCGCCCGGAGAGTTGTCCGTAGCCCTCGAAATTTTCCACCCGGAAATAGACATCGCCGTCGGCCGGGTAGGCCATGCCTTTATCGACCAGTTCCTGGATCAGGCCGATCATCTCCTGAATATGCTCGGTGGCCTTGGGCTCGAGGTCCGGTCGTAGGGTGCCCAGGGCATCCATGTCGGTGTAAAACTCGTTGATGAATTTGAGCGCCAGGGTGGCGCTGTCAATTCCCTGTTCGTTGGCCCGTTTGATGATCTTGTCGTCAATATCGGTAAAGTTGCGGACAAAGGTAACCTTGTAGCCCCGGTGACGCAGGTAACGGACCACCATGTCAAAGACAAGCGCGGAGCGGGCGTGGCCGATATGACAGTAATCGTAGGAGGTTATTCCGCAGACATAGAGCTTGACGTGGCCTTCTTCAAGTGGCCGCAACGGTTCCTTCTTACGGCTTAACGTATTATAAATTTTGATCGACATCTGTTCTTCCGAAGGGGTTGAAACAACCAGTTGAGCGTTTTGGGTGAAGCCTGGGGCCGTGAGCGTTCGTCGGTGCGTCGGTTTTGTTGTTCGGAACTGTTCGATGAAAGTTTCCTTTATCGGTGCGTTCCGGGCAATGAAAATGGCGTGCGGACGGTCGCCCTGAAAGGTGGCAGGGAAGAGGGCCGAGAGGCGAAAGCGTCGATATCATCCTGCAGGTGCAGCAAAAGACCCCTTTCCTCGTATCCTGGCATCACGGATTCAGGTAAAGGGCTAATGTACTACAAGCGTGTCAGAACTCAAAACTTTATTGCGCATCTTGCTGGTATTGTGCGCCCACCATGGGCAAAAGCAGCAAGCCGGGGATGGCTGCCAAGGTGCAGCCGACAAAGAACAAAGGCCAGCCGGTGTGTTCGGCGACCCAACCGGCCGGTGCGGCAATGATGACCCGGGGAATTCCCATGCAACTGGAGAGCAGGGCATACTGGGTGGCGGTGAAGCGTTTGTTGGTGAGCGAGGCCATGTAGGCCACATAGGCGCTAGTACCCATGCCACTGGTGAGTTGCTCGAGCATGATCGCTACAGCTAGGCCGACCAGGGAGTTGCCCATCAGGGCGAGCACAGAGAAGCTGAGGATGGCCGCTGCCTGGAGGATGCCAAAGATCCAAAGGCTGCGGATAATGCCGATGCGGAGAAGAATGGTGCCGCCAATTAGCCCCCCGGCAATGGCCGACCAGAAGCCAAACAGCTTGGCCACCGCACCGATTTGCGTCTTGCTGAAGCCAAGGTCCAGGTAAAACGGGGTGGTCAGGGTTGAGGCCATCTGGTCGCCGAGTTTATAGAGGAGGATGAAAAGCAACAGCAGCAGGGCTCGGTCACGGTTGAAGTATTCGGTAAAGGGCTCCCATACCGCTTCGGCAAAGCTTTTGGGCGTGCCTTGACTCAGTTCCGGTTCACGGCAGAGGAGGGTGGTGAAAATCCCAACCAGAAGCGAGGCCGCCATCAGCAGGTACACCTGGGAAAAGGCCATGTAATCGGCAAAGATGAGGCCGCCGCTCCCCGCCAGGAGCATGCCCACCCGGTAGCCGTTGACGTAGAAGGAGCTGCCCAGGCCGAGTTGGTTGTCACTAAGATCTTCACGGCGGTAAGCATCGATCACGATGTCTTGGGAGGCGGAGAGAAAGGTGACGAGAAAGGCGGCCAGAGCCACCAGCAAGGGCGTATGGCCGGGATCGGTCAAGCCCAGTCCCACCAGGGCTAGAATCAACAGGAGTTGCAGAACCAGCATCCAGCCGCGCCTGCGTCCGAAATAGGGCAGGCTGAAGCGGTCAAAGACCGGTGCCCAAAGGAATTTCAGGGTATAGGGCAGACCCACCAGGGAGTAGAGACCAATGACGGAGAGGTCGACGTGTTGTTCGGTCATCCACGCCTGGAGTACGGAAGAGGTGAGCAACAGCGGTACGCCGCATGAAAATCCCATTAAAAAGGAGACCAGCATCCGGGGAGAGAGGAATTGGCGCCAGAATTTGTTATTCATTGGGTTAGGAGGGTTACGGTAAAGTTTTGTTCTTTTTTTCTTGTGGTGGTGGAAAGGATCTGCAAACAAAGAGATTCCTGCCATTGGTCGAAATGATAGAGACGTTGTGTTTTTTTGAAATGTTGAGCCTACTTCGATGTCATTCCCAACGAATGTGAAGGTTATCCCTTGTCCGGTCCAATTATCTGCTTACTTCGTTCTCTGCTCTTGATTTAAAAACTCGGTAAAAAATGAACGCATCAAGATGCCTGGAATGAACAACCTTCTACCACATCCTTTGGGTAAACGTGGGAAATTTCCGTTCTATTGCGGTTTGAACGGTTGATAAAGAGGATCGCCGATCAGCACCATCTGCCAGGAGAGGAAGGGCAGGGTGATCAGGTAGGTCTCGCCCAGACTGAGATATCCCTCGGCCAGGGTGGGAAAAAAGAGTTCCGGCAGGGGGAAGGCTTGAACATAAGGTTCATATACCGGGCCGATGGTTGCGGCAATGCCGCGCTCCAGCATCCGTTTGCACCAGACCTGCGAGCCTTCCTTCTTCAAGGTGGTGCATTCGGCGCTGGCAATATGGTAGCCTATTGCACCGCGTACCCAGGTGAAAGCATCTACATAGTGGGCCAGGCTGTACCAGCCGCAGTAGAGGGCCGCCTGTGGGCAGGTGCCGGGCTGAAATAGGTCGCCCTGCTGATCCAGGTGGACAATCATCCGGCCACGCTGGCTGATCTTTTCCGCTGCCTTATGGATCGAGGCATCGTAGAGGGCATAGCCACTTAGATTTTGCGCCTGGGGCAGGGGCCAGCGTGCATCAAAATAGGCTTGCCCTTGCAACCCCTTTTCTTCGGTGGCAATGGCATCGTCGATAATGCGTCGGACCGTATCCGGATTCGGGCCGTCCAGGCGGCTGACCATGAGTACCTGGTCTTTTTTCAGCAGGGTCTGCTGATGTTGAAATCCGAGAAAATAAGGGTTCGGCAGCCAACCATCAAGCGGATAGTCCTTAGTCAGCACCAAGGCAAGTTCGGAGTCGACAGCGGCTCGACTGTCCATCTTCTTGGGTTGTTTCTGTTGGGGAGCATTGTACGGAGGCGATTCGGGCTCAATTGCCATGGGAACCCCGTTCATGGTCACCAGGCAACGGATACGGTGATCTGGATCCAGTTCGGCTAAGGCCTGGCGAACGGGCTTGAGGATACTTTGATTAAATTCCTGCCGGGAACAGTGTTCCTCCCAGGTGGAATTGATCCTCAGTAAATGATTGCTGGGAATAGCCCGTCGCTGCATGTAATACCGCGCAAGTGCAAGGCTGTTGTTTGCGCGAGCATTGGCGATAACCAGGATTTCTTCGGGCGCCAAAGCCTGGCAGAGCGATGGCGTACAGACGAGCATAATCAGGAGAAAGAATATGTTTACCGGAAATTGACTGGCGCGGGTGGGCATGGAAGATTACCTTGGTGGTTGATCTTGTTCAGCATTTATTTAGCATAGAGGAAAGCCGTAGTGATTGACAAGAACAATGAGGTCGACATTCGCGACTTTCGCCGTCGTTTGTTGGCTTGGTTTGAGCAGAACCAGCGGCCTCTGCCTTGGCGCAAAACCTATGATCCCTACCATGTGTGGATTTCTGAGATTATGGGCCAGCAGACCCAGATGGATCGGGTCGCGCAGTACTTTCGTCGCTGGGTCGATCAGTTTCCGGATATTGTCTCGGTTGCAAGAGCTCCAGAGCAGGCTCTTCTCAAGGCTTGGGAGGGGTTGGGGTATTATAGCCGAACGCGAAACATCCAGCGTGCCGCCCATCAGTTGCTTGCAGCAGGACGCCCTGAGATTCCATCTGATTACGAAGCGTTGCTTGCACTCCCTGGGGTCGGTCCTTATACCGCTGCCGCCATTCTCTCTATTGCCTTTAATTTGCCGGTTCCCCTTCGCGATGCCAATGTGGAACGGCTTTTTGCCCGCTTGGCGGACATCGACCGCCCATTGAAACAGACCGCTACCCAAAAACGGTTGGCCACGTTAGCCCAAAGGCTGCTCGATCATGAATCACCACGTTTTTATAACCAGGCCTTGATGGAACTTGGGGCCTTGGTGTGCACCCCGAAAAAACCGTCCTGTGATCTTTGTCCGGTCCGGATGCATTGCCGGGCGCTGAAAGCGGATACGGTTGAATTTCGTCCTTTGCCGACCGACAAACAGAAGAAGATCGAGATAGTCATGGCCTGTGGTATCTTACACCACAAGGGCCGAATTTTTGTCCAGCAACGGTTGGCCGATGACATATGGGGCGGTTTGTGGGAATTTCCCGGTGGCCGCCTTAAAGAGGGGGAAAGCCCTCGTGAGGCTGCGGTGCGGGAGGTGGCAGAGGAGACCAGTTGGCAGGTGGCAGGGTTGGTGCCTTTTGAAACAGTGGTACATCACTACACCCGGTACCGGGTGACCTTGCATGGCTTTCTCGGGAAGCTGGATTCCGCTCCAGCGGAACCTGTCTTGAGTGCGGCCCAACAGTATGCCTGGGTACCGCTTGCCGGCTTGAGCGACTATCCCTATCCTGCCGGTCATCGAATGCTGGTGGCCGCCTTGCAGAGCACTCCTTTTCCGGAAATTGGTAATATTACCTAGGAATAAAATTCTTGGAACAATAGAGTGTTGTCCTATTGTAGCGTATTGTTTTACGTTTTATCGGAAATGGAATTGTATTCTTTGGGTAAGGGTGTTACATTTTTAAATGCGTTTTATTTATCCTTTCTTTTAACCGTATTGGGCCTCTGTGTCATATCCCGATCTAAACATACCGAACATGCAGGAGGAGGTGGATCGCCTTAGTACCAACTGGCGAACACTCCTCGATGCCATGCCGGAGATGGTTTTTCTGCTCCGTGACGATGGCGGTGTCGAATATATGAATCGCAGTGCCAAAGCTTGCTTTGGCTTTCCCTGTACCAAGAAAATTGCCGAAAGCCTGGCGAGCGTAGGTCAGAGTTGTCGCGACAAACTTGTAAACGGTGATAAAGAGCAGAAGGGGAAAAAGACCAGTGTCGTCGAAACCATGGTCGATACCACACCGGTAGAGTGCTCCTCGGTACCCTTTGTTGGTTATACCGGTGAACGGTTGATCATGTTGGTAATGCGCGATATCACCGAACGGAAGAAGTTCGAGCAAGAGTTGCTGCAGTTCAATACCAGTATTGAAACCATTCTTGAACAAAAAATAGGCGAACTGCAGGCCAGTGTGGAGATGCGGAACAGCCTGATGCGTCAGGTCAATAGCCTGAAAAGTCGGCTTGGGCACCATCATCAGGCTGATAAAATGGTCGGCCGTAGCCGCAAGATGCGCGAGCTGCGGGAAATGATCCATCAGGTTTCCAGTTCGGACGCAACCATCCTGATCACCGGAGAATCGGGTACCGGTAAAGAACTTGTGGCGAATTTGGTCAAAGCCACTAGCTCGCGCGATGATAAGGCGTTTTTGAAAATCAACTGTAACGCCATTAACGATTCCCTGCTCGAAGCCGACCTTTTCGGATACGAGAAGGGGGCCTTCACCGGGGCGACTTCCCGGAAAGTCGGGAAGTTCGAGGTGGTGGACGGTGGCACCATTTTTCTGGATGAGATCGGTGACATCAGCCCGCGGATGCAGGTTGCGCTTTTGCGGGTATTGCAAAACGGCGAGATCATTCGTGTCGGCGGGACCGAACCGCTCAATGTCAATGTGCGCGTTATTGCCGCGACCAATGTTGATCTTACCCAGGCTGTTAAAGAGAAAAAATTTCGTCTGGATCTCTATTATCGGCTCAATATCATCAATATCGATATCCCGCCGCTGCGCGAACGCAAAGAGGATATTGTCGAGTTGGTCTCCTACTTTGTCAATCACTACCGGGAAGCATTCAAGAAGGAGATCGACTTTGTACCCAAGTCGATCATTAACCGTCTTTTAGAGCACGATTGGCCGGGCAATGTCCGCGAGCTGGAAAATCTAATTCAGCGGGCCGTACTCATGGCCAAGGGCAAAATGATTACCGAGGGAGATCTTCTCTTTGATCAGGACCCGCGGATCGAGCAACAGCGCGGCGACACCTTTGATATCGATGAGAAACTTGGCCTTGCTCCACTTAAATCTATTGTGGGTGATTTCGAAGCCACCATCATCCGCCGCGCACTCGACAAGTATAGCGGCAATGTTGCCACCGCCGCCAGTCACCTCAGTGTCGGCAAAACCGCCCTCTATGATAAGATGAAGCAACACGGCATTTCCGCCAAGCGGATGAAGCAGAAAAGCCGCGCCTGATTGTCCCCAGATGACCGGTTCCCCCGAACAAGGGAAACCGGTTCATTGCAAAAGAGATGGACTCGTAAAAAGTCCATCACATTCCGAAAGATGGCGCGAAGGCATGTATAAGGTATGTCGAATGTCGGGGAAACGCTACGACGGGGTAGGTCGAAGTTTTTCCGACGCCATTAAAAGAGCAGAAATTCCTTGAAGGGACCACGCATGCAGTGGTTCGATGCCATGGAAGCGGAATAGGCTCCGGCATTGATCAAGGCTAGATATTTGTGCTCGTCCAGTTCCGGCAGGGGCACATCCGTATACCAGACATCCAAAGCCTCGTTGATATTGCCGACCACGGTTTTCGGTGAGCATTCTTCCTGATCATAGTGGAGCGGCAAGGGCTGGAAGGGAAGACTGTAGTAGGCCGGTTCTGGCGCAATGTTGAAACCGGCATCAACCCCGACAAAGGTGGTTGTCTGTTTCTGTTCCACAAAGGTTTTCTCCAAAAGCAGCAAACCCGCATCCTTGACGATGTAATCCCCCGGCTCAATCTCCAGGTGCAGATTGCGGCTACCAAACTGTCCTTTGAGCACTTTGGCCCACTGCGTCAGATCAAGCGGTTGCTCTCCCGGTAGATGGGGCACGCCCAGCCCGCCCCCAATGTTGACCTTCTCCACTGTCCCCGCCGCTTCGATAAAACGAAAGCAGTGGGCGATAATCTGTTCCAACTGCCCAAGTTGCGCGGTGAGATACCCGCATCCGGTATGGAAGTGGATTTTGCTTACCTGTAGTCCGTAGTCTTTGGCAACATCCAGGGCCTGGGCAAACTGCGGCCAATAAATACCGAACTTGGTGGTCACTTCACCGGCGTATTGCAATTTATCGTTGTTTGCCCGTCCAATCCCCATTGCCGGATTGACCCGCAGGCCGATCTGGCTGCCCGGTTTTAGCATGCCCCAACGGTGGATTGCATGGATGGAGTCGCAGTCCATGAACAGACCGTCATAGCGGGCCAACAGGTCCAAATCCCGGGACGAAAGGCTTGAGGCGGTGAAGGAAATCTCCTCCGGGGAAAATCCGCAACTCGCCGCATGTTCGATCTCGGCCGGGGAGCAGGCATCAATGCCGCAGAGCCCGGTCTGTTTGATGAAGGTGAGCAGTGGCGCAAAACGATTGGCCTTCATCGCGTAATGGAGCGTGAACCGTCCCGCCATTCCGGCATCGTTGAGGGCTGCGTGCAGACGCACAAGGTTGTCACGTACTCGGGTGCTCGAGTAGACAAAAGAGGGCGTACCGAACTGGTCGGCCAGTTGTTGCACCCCGCGTCCGGCAAAAATGAGTTGGTTTTGCCGGTAGCAGAGATCCCCTCTCTGCCACCAGCTATAATAGTCCTGCAGGTTCAACGGAGCACAGCCTGGTCTAATTCAAGCATCTCCGGTTGTCCCATGGCCGCCGGGTGGATTTCCTTGCGTCCGGTGATCCAGCCCCGGCAATTGGGCGCACCACAGGAGCAGGGAAACTGTTTGAAGAGAATATCCTCGGTTTCCGCATAGTCCATATAGAGGAAACTGTTAGCAGGGATGTCCTGCAGCGCGGTCACTTTGAAGTTGCCCATGTTCAACGAAATGTTGGGGGCGCAGGAATGGAGAAAAAAGCCGCTGAAATAGGGATCGAACAGATGGCTGTCCGGGGTGATTTGCAGGGTATGCTGGCGAATTTCGTGGACGATGTGGCCCGCCATCCGGGCGATTTTCTCGCCCCGCTTGAAAGAGCGGTAGGTGATGACGCCCTGGCCAACGAGTTCATCTTTGAAAACTACAGCAAAATCAGAGTGTTTCGGGAACAGGGGGTCCTTCCCGAATTGATCAGGGTACAACATGTGCATATTCTCCACGAATGGCTGACAAACTCACGCAAGCCAAAAACGGACGATCATGCACCTAAAACCAATATCAAAGGAAGCACGGTACGCCGTTCCCGCGGCTTTATGCGAGAATGACAATGATTAAGAAACAAAACCCATCAACAGCACGCCTGAAGACAGGTCCGCAGAACAAAAAGGAGCGCACTAACAGCCGAATTTCACGGCCATCAGGCAAAAAAAACACAACGATTTCACAAAAAAAATGAGAAAACAGAACAACGCGTTGTCTTGCACTTGCCTCACAGCAAGATTCCTCTCCCTTCGAGAGCCTGGTTATTCATCGTTGACTCAGCCAATTATCCGGCCGTAGAGATTGCTTGTGGGCAATCACACTCCTTGAGCTTTGTTTCTCGATGCACTTCCACTCTGTCTGGTTGTACCCTCCTTGCCACCATCTGTTTGGGGCGCTGGTGTTCATGAGTTGATCAGATTTTTTTGATGGGCCGATTTTTGCCCGCCACTCGGGTTGGCAAAACCCTTCATGGGAACAACAAAATTTTTGCGATTTTATATATCTTCTTTCAGGGTTTGCAATCGTAAATGTGCCTCTAATGAAAATAAAAACAAATCCTTTGTTGCAACGTATTCTTTTTGCGTCGAATATCGTGCCTGTCATAAAAAAAAAATTCTTTGACCGAAAGAGGAATTCGGCTAGTATGGGGTCAATATGATTAAGGATCTTTCCTCGCTCCCCTTCAGTAAATGAGGTGTTGTATGTCAAACTGGTTTATTGCCCTGGACGGCCAGTCCCTTGGTCCCTTAACCATTCAGCAGCTACTTTCCGGTATCGACGGCGGACAGTATAATGAGGCCACCATGGTCTGGCGCGACGGTTTTGCGGACTGGATGCCCATTGGGCGGGTCCCAGAACTGCAGATGGGGCAAGCGGCCCCGGTACCGCCGCCCTATTCGGGCAAAGAGGCCCACGAGATCGACTACACCATCTACGGCAACGAAATGCAGTTTGTCGAGGTGGAACTCGATCCCCAGGAGAGCGTTATTTCCGAGGCCGGGGCCATGATGTACATGCACGATCAGGTGGTCATGGAAACCGTGTTCGGCGATGGTTCCCGTAGTTCCAATTCTGGCGGTTTTTTTGACAAAATGCTTGGCGCCGGTAAGCGGTTGATCACCGGCGAGGGATTGTTCATCACTATGTTCACCTTTACCGGTGCAGGCAAGGGTAAAGTGGCTTTTGCCTCGCCGTATCCGGGCAAGATTATTCCCTTGGACTTGTCCAAATATAACGGTCGCATCATCTGCCAGAAGGACGCCTTTCTCTGCGCGGCTAAAGGTGTTTCCATTGGTATCGCCTTCCAGAAGAAGATCGGCGTGGCCTTATTCGGTGGCGAGGGATTTATCATGCAGCAGTTGGATGGCGATGGTTTGGTTTTTGTCCATGCCGGCGGCACGATTGTGGAGAAGGAACTGGCGGCAGGCGAAACTCTGCGGGTGGATACCGGTTGTCTGGTGGCCCTGACAGCCTCAGTCAACTACGATATCGAGTTTGTGGGGAACGTCAAATCCGCTATTTTTGGTGGAGAAGGGTTTTTCTTTGCCAACCTTCGCGGACCGGGCCATGTCTGGCTGCAATCCCTGCCGTTCTCGCGCCTTGCCGGACGCATCTGGGAGGCGGCACCCCAAACTGCGGGTGGCGGGCAGGGTGAGGGTTCGGTGCTGGGTGGTCTGGCCAACATGTTCGAGCGATAGCGGGGGATTTCGTTTTGGGAATGGTGCGGTTCTCCCGTTTCTTTTTATGCCTACGCTCCGCGTGCAACCATGGACGCAGAGCATCGCAATTTCGTTCCCACGCAGTGCGTGGGAACGAAGACTCCTCGCTCCGCGAATAAAAAACCACCTTTGATCGGGGGAATGTCCCTACTTGGCCTGCTCTTCAATAAAAGCCTGCACTTCGGAGCTGATCCCCAAACGCTGGGCCAGACCATTCAGCCAATCACGTTCCGCCTCGGTATCAATCTTGATCGCAGCCACAGCGAGCATGTACATGGTTTTTGCCACAGCCGGGTCAGTGATACCTGCCACCAATTCATCAATGCTTTTTGGTTGGTGCAGCTCATTTAAGAGAAACATCTTTTCTTCCTGGCTCAGATCTGCTCCCCGCAGTTTATCCAAAACCGCCCGTTCCTCCTCCGCATCCATAACCCCATCCGCATGGGCCGCCGCAGCCATAACCTGGATCAAGCGGATGGCAAGATTGCTGCCGCTTAACATTGTTCCACAAGAAGGGCTCGGTGGTGCTATAGCTGCGGGCGAGGAAGTTGGCACCGAACCTGGAGCCGGTGGAAGAGGAGATGGGGCAGACCCTGTACGGGGTGGAGGTGGCGGCGGAGCTCCCGCACCAACAGGGCCTCTGCCCGGAGGAGGCGGTGCTTGGCCCATACCGCTGCCGGCAGCACCTTGCTGGCCCTGCTGTTTGAGAATTTCGAAGGCGCCCACGCCCAGGCCTATCATGGTCATCAGACCTGAACCCGAGCCGAGACCACCCAGTGTGGATTTATTGCCACCACCGGAACCCATGACTTCACCAATTATTTTTCCGAGTAATTTTTCAGCGTTGAACATAACCACCTCATAAGTAAGCAAAAAAAGAAAGTCCCCGCTGCAAAATAAGCGAGGGCGAAAAAAGAACGGCAATTAGCCAAGATTTGTTCTTGTCTCAACTCGGCGTGATGCCTTATAGTAGACCTAGATTAATTCTTTTTTAGCCTACTGCCAATGCTCACATCAACAAGCGGTTTCAACAGTTCTCATCTCTCCTTTTATAATCGGAGTGGACAAGCAATGTCGCTTTTCCGTTCCGAACCGGCGCAGCGCGTTGTTTCTGTTCCCCAATCCACCACCAGTGACGAGCAAAAATCCGGAGACACCGTCAGCCTGTCCTTGGAAGGGCTTGAGAAATCACGGCAGCAAGACGGGGCGACGACCACCAGCCAAGATGAAACACTTTCAGAAACTTCCCCAGAAACATCCCGCGCAGGTGAGTCGTCTACCGGGCCTCAAGACTTGACTTCGGAAGAAGAACAGGTGGTTCTGGAGCTTAAGCAACGGGACCAGGAGGTGAAAACCCACGAGATGGCGCATCTCGCCGCCGCCGGTCAATACGCCAAAGGTGGTCCCTCCTATTCCTATCAGCAGGGGCCGGATGGCCGCCGTTATGCCGTTGGCGGTGAAGTCCCCATTGATATGAGCGAAGAGAAAACGCCGGAAGAGACTATCCAAAAGATGCAGACCATCAAACGCGCTGCCACGGCCCCGGCTGAACCCTCCTCCACCGACCGCAGCGTGGCTGCCAATGCCACGGCTATGGAAAGCCGGGCACGCCAGGCACTCCAGGCAGAAAAAAACAATCCTGCCCAGGAGCAGTCGGCAACCGATGCAGCGGCGACCGATGAGAACAATGGTGCCGAATTCGCAACTCCCCCTGAAAAGCAACAAGCCAATTCAACCATTGACGTGATCGCCTAGTTCTGTGTCCTTCCCTTATTATCGCCTCTTTTCCCTTTAACCAGAATTTGCATTATGATGGATCATCTCGACTATCTTGAGAGTCTTTTTTCGTTTATCGATCAGTCTCCCACGGCTTTCCACGTGGCCGCCAATGCCGCAACCAGGTTGGAAACCGCCGGATTTATCCGCCTGCATGAGACCGAATCCTGGCATGGACTAGGGCCGGGACGATATTATGTCATTCGGAACGATGCTGGTCTTATCGCCTTCACTTTGGTGGGAAATGTGACCGATCCTCGCCCCCTGCGGATGGCTGGATCCCACACCGACAGTCCAGGCCTGCGGGTCAAGCCTCAGCCGATGCAACTGCATCAGTCCAGTCTTCAACTCGGGGTTGAAGTGTACGGGGGCGCCTTATTGGCACCCTGGTTTGACCGCAATTTGTCCCTTGCCGGCCGGGTCGGTTGGTGCAACGTGGAGGGGACCTTGCACAGCGCCTTGCTTGATTGCAAACGCCCGATTGCAACCATTCCCAGCCTGGCGATACACCTTGATCGTGAGGCTAATAATGGCCGCAATATCAATAAACAGACCGATCTTGTGCCGCTTTTGGCCTTGTCCACCGAAAATACACCACCTGTTTTCGCCGACTGGATTAAAAGAGAACTCAAGGCGCAGTTTTCGGATCTGCCGGTGGAGACTGTTTTTGATTTTGATCTTTTTCTGTATGACACGCAGACGCTTTCAAGAATCGGGCTGAACGGTGAATTTGTCACCGGTTCCCGGCTGGACAACCAGTTGTCCTGCCATGCCCTGGTTGAGGGACTGATTGCATCGGAGGAACCACAAAACTCCATGATTGTTTTGAACGATCATGAAGAGGTAGGGAGCGTCTCTACCTCCGGTGCTCAGGGCCCTTTCCTCAAGTCGGTGCTTGAGCGATTGTATCCGAATCCGGAACTACGCAGTCGGGTTCTTGCCGGCTCTTTTTTTATCTCCGCCGATAACGCCCATGCGGTACATCCCAACTTTGCCGCCAAACACGAGCCCGATCACATGCCAGGCCTTAATCAGGGGCCGGTGATTAAAACCAATGCCAGCCAGCGTTATGCCACTAACGGCCTTACCGCCTCGATTTTCCGACGCTTATGTCAGACGGCCGAGGTGCCTTGTCAGCAGTTTGTTATGCGCAACGATATGGCCTGCGGTTCCACCATTGGCCCGTTGACGGCTGCGGAAATTGGAGTGCCCACGGTTGATGTCGGTGTGCCTCAGTTGGCTATGCATTCAATCCGCGAAACCGTCGGTCATCTGGACGGGTGGTACCTGATGCGGGTAATGACGACTTTTTTTACCGCAATGGACGAGGAGATTCGTTGTCCGGAAGTTATGGGCTGAAAGGAAGGGGTAGGGGCGGGGAAAGGAAAGTCTTGTCCCAGAACAACGCATGGTGCAAACGGAGATTTCTCCCCTTTGGTCGAGATGACGGGGGAGGCCTGTTGCCATAGTGTGCTCTCTCCCTGTGTCATCCCGAACGGATGTGAGGGATCTCGTTATTGCTTGAGGATCCCGTAGAAATATTTTTTTCTGCAGAAGTGCCGGGTAGGGTGGCGCAGACGCAGTTTGCCTGCCCACCCTTCACATTCCACGCCCTAAAACAACCAGGGAGCCGTTTCCTTCCTCGTCGCCTCATAACTGCGGATTGCATCGGCATGGAGCAAGGTCAAGTCGATATCATCCAGCCCTTGCAGCAATCGCTTACGTCGGTACTCTTCAATATTAAAGGGGATCACCTCGCCGCTTGGCGTGGTGATGGTTGTCTGTTTCAGGTCAACCGCCAGCGCGTATCCTGGCGTGCCCTCGATTTCCGCAAACAAGCGATCAATGACCGCAGTCTCGAGGGTAATCGCCAGCAGACCGTTGTTGAGGGTGTTGTTGTAAAAAATGTCGGCAAAACTCGGCGCTATCACTACCCGGATGCCGTAATCGACCATGGCCCAAACCGCATGCTCGCGCGAGGAACCACAGCCGTAATTATCGCGGGCTATGAGGATGCTCGCCCCGGTAAACCGCGACTGATTGAGGATAAAATCCGGATTGATCCGGCGGGTACTGTGATCCATATACGGTTCTCCCGGATCGAGATACCGCCAGTCATCAAAAAGATTGGGTCCGAATCCGGTCTTGCCAATGGATTTGAGATATTGCTTGGGGATGATGGCATCGGTGTCCACATTGGCCCGGTCGATGGGGGCCACAATCCCGTTCACGGTGGTAAATGGCTGCATATAAATCTCCTTAAAAAGGTTACTGCAACTGGATTAGGACTGCGCTAACCGACGCACATCCACAAAATGACCGTTCACAGCCGCTGCCGCTGCCATTGCAGGGCTGACCAGATGCGTGCGGCCGCCCTGTCCCTGTCGCCCCTCAAAGTTCCGGTTGGAGGTGGAGGCGCAGCGCTCCCCAGGCGCCAAACGATCTGCGTTCATGGCCAGACACATCGAACAACCAGGTTGGCGCCATTCAAATCCAGCCTCAACAAAGACCTTGTCCAACCCCTCCATCTCTGCCTGCTGCTTGACCAAACCCGATCCCGGAACGACCAGGGCCAGTTTGACATTGCTCGCCACTTTCTTCCCTTGGACCACGGCTGCCGCTGCCCGCAGATCCTCAATGCGGCCATTGGTGCAGGAGCCGATGAACACCTTGTCCACCGCAATCTCGCTCATTGGTGTGCCCGATATCAACCCCATATAGGCAAGGGCGTTGCGCATGCTCTCGGCTTTAACCGGATTACTCTCCTGCGCCGGATCAGGCACGGTATCGCTAACCCCGACCACCATCTCCGGCGAGGTGCCCCAACTGACCTGGGGTTCAATGCTTGCGGCATCAATCCGTACCACCTGATCAAATTCCGCATCGTGGTCACTGTGCAACTCCCGCCAAGCAGCCTCGGCTTTTTGCACCATCTCCCCCTGTGGGGCAAAAGGTCGTCCCTTGACATATGAGATCGTGGTGTCGTCCACCGCGATCATTCCGGCCCGGGCTCCTGCCTCAATGGCCATGTTGCACACGGTCATCCGGCCTTCCATGCTCAGTGCGGCAATGGCTTCACCCGCAAATTCAATCACACAACCGGTTCCTCCGGCGGTTCCGATCCGGCCGATGATATGGAGAATCAAATCCTTAGCCGTTACCCCAGCAGGTAATTTGCCCTCCACCGCAATCAGCATGGAACGTGATTTCTTTAGCACCAAGCACTGGGTGGCCAGCACGTGCTCGACATCCGAGGTGCCGATACCAAAGGCCAGGGCGCCAAAGGCTCCGTGGGTGGCGGTGTGGGAATCACCGCAGACCACGGTCATTCCCGGCAGGGTAGCCCCCTGTTCCGGGCCGATCACATGCACCACCCCTTGGCGGAGATCCTGGATGCCGAATTCAGTGATGCCGAATTTCGAGCAGTTGGCGTCCAGAGTTTGCAACTGTAGCCGCGCCGCCGGATCGGCAGGAGGCTGACTGCGGTCTGTGGTGGGAACGTTGTGATCCGGCACCGCCAGCACGGTCTCCCGCCGCCAGGGTTGCCTACTGGCAAGACGCAACCCTTCAAAAGCCTGGGGCGATGTCACTTCATGCACCAGGTGCCGATCGATATAGATCAAACTGGTACCGTTCTCATTTTCGCGCACCACATGTGCGTCCCATAATTTGTCGTACAGCGTTTTTTTCATAGCTATTCCTCCTTGGTGCAAACAGAAGTAATGCTTAATTGTTGATAACTCAAATTCATTATTTTTATAAAATGGATTCCAGTTTAGAATGGATCATGGATACGAATACCTTACAGGCATTTTTGGCTGTGGCTGAAACCGGTTCTTTTTCACTGGCAGCGGAGCGCCTCTACCTGACCCAACCGGCGGTAAGCAAACGTATCGCTGCGCTTGAGGAGGAATTTTCGATCAAGTTATTTGAGCGGCTCAGCAAACGGGTGCTGCTGACAGAAGCGGGAAGGGCGCTGTTACCCAAGGCACGGCATATTGTGCAGGAGATGGCGGATTGTAGGCAGATGGTTGTCGATCTCTCCGGGCAAGTGAGCGGCGTGCTGCAATTGGCCACAAGCCACCATATTGGGCTACACCGGCTACCTCCGTTTTTGCGCAGCTACAGTTTGCACTATCCAAAGGTCGAGTTCGCGCTTAAGTTTATGGATTCGGAGAGCGGCTGCGCGGCCGTGGCGGAGGGCGCGTTGGAGATAGCGGTGGTCACCCTGCCGCAAACACCGTCGGGTAAGTTGGCCATGCGCAAGGTTTGGGATGATCCCTTGCAGGTGATGGTCAGTCGCGGTCATCCCTTAGCGGGATGCGGAAAAATAAGTGAGTTGATGCGCTACCCGGCCATTGTTCCGGAAAAGGGCAGCGAAACCCGCCGGTTGATTGAATCAGCATTGCAGGCCGCTGGCATATCGTTGCGGACCAGTATTGAAACCAATTATCTGGAAACCATCCGCATGCTGGTGACCTCCGGCCTGGGCTGGAGCGTGCTTCCGGTTATTATGCAGAATGCTGATCTCATTTGTGTGCCCACACCGGGTATCCCCTTTGATCGGGAGTTGGGTATAATTACCCGCAAGGAAGCGATGCTTTCACGCGCTGCCCAGGCATTTTGCGAACTGCTTGTTTGATTGGTGCACAATAGAGAGGAAGGGGGGGCGTTTCGCTGGGTTCTTATCCAAGAGCGACATATCATTGCAGCCTCATAAAGACAAAAAATCACACCACCCTGATGTCATTTCGACCATAAGGAGAAATCTTCGCTGTTAATTGGGAGGAGGGCGCAAACGGCGGCTTGTTTGCCCACCAAAGCCAGCCGCACCTCAATCGTGCAAAATCACAGCAAAACAATTGAAAAAAACCCAGGCCGTATCGCCCTCGCTGCATGTAAGATTTTGACCGCTATCCGCCGAAATCAACGCACAGATCTCGCACCCGTCATTCAGACGGACCACATATTCGGAAATAACCTTCCCCCGGCGAATACGCACCACCATTCCTAAAAATCTGTTTTCAGAGCTGTTTTTGATCGGTGAGTCACCCGGTTGCACCATTACCCACGGTGCCTTGATTTCCGCCGTCACCAATCGTCCAACCTGAAGCGACAACCGATCCAGACTTTCCAGGGTAATCAATGTGGTGATTTTGTGCCCAGACGGCGTTATCAAGGAAACCAAGGCTTGGATATCCCCTTGCTTGATCGCACTGATTTTCCCGTAAAAGGTATTGCGGGCACTGGAAGTCCGGCTCGATTCCCGTTCGAGAAAGAACTGGGTCACCCTCTGTAATTCATCAGGCGAGTAGCTCACATGGGCAGTGGTCAGGTTCGGTGATGCGTGCCCCAATAGCTTCTGCACCGCAGGCAGGGGCATGTTGCTTTGCATGAGTTCCACTGCCCGGGCCCGGCGAATAATTTCCGGTGCGGCCAAGCGTTTGTCAAAGCCGCAATCCACGGCTCGCTCATAAAATTTTTTGCGGACAAAGGCCGGATCAATTGCAAACAGATTAGACAGGGTTTTTCGAAAATCACTGTCTGTTAGTGTTTGTTCTATTTCTTTCGCAACTGGTTCGGGCAGGATAACTTTTCGCGAGCAGTTGCCGTCTTCTCCAGATCTGTGACGAATACAGACTTGCTGGCCACTGATGTCGGTGAACGGATCAAGTTCGAGAATTTCGTTGAGCTTGGCTCCGCTATAACGGATAAGGAGGAATATCAGCAGAATACGTCGGCGGGAGAGCTGGATATCACGGCGGCTGGAGGCCTCTGCCCACTGACGGAACGATAGTTCTAGTTTGTGTAACTGGCTGGAATCCAGGCATGCTCCTTCGTTTACTGTAGGGATGATACCACCGGCTTGAACTCCTGATGCCTTGTCGGTTGAGGATTGTTGCGTGGAATCGGTTACCATGGGTGTCCAAAGAATGAGTTTTAAAAACAGCGTTATTGCGACGCAACCAACGGTTGCATGTTGAGAAAAATCTGCTGTTTTTTTGGTGCAGTCTTAGAGCTTTGTCAACGAAACATGTATATTACCGTTTTTGATCATATCTGAGTTTAAAAAAATGTGAATCGTGCAAAACGGCACATCTCCAGAGCAGATAATACTGAAACAGCCAGCCTCCTCACCTGCGCGTTCGGGATGACACCGATACCGTGGCAATAAAGGCAGGGTGTGTCCTCCTTGCTTGAGGGTATTTCAACAGCAGGGAGAAATCTCCAAACCAATTCCTCTCAAATTCTTATCTTCCATTTCCGTATCGCAATATCCACCACAATCCCAACCGCAAAGGCCCAAGCCATATTCGGCACCTCCAATGCTATCCCGGCAATCAACAGAGCCACAAAATACTCCTCATTACTTTCCAGGCTCCGTATTAACGGGCACAACTCCAATCCGGCAAATACCAACAATACCCCAAGCACCGACTGCGGAATCGCGGCCAAAAGGGCAAAGCCGAATTCGCCCAACACCAAGGCCACCACAATAAAAAAAACACCAATCATCAACGGGGCCCCACCTGTCCGCGCCCCAAAGCGATAATGGGCTGCCAACCCCCCTGTACCGTGGCACATGGGAATGGCCCCGAAAAAACCGGCAGGGAAATTAATAATCCCCATGGAAAAGGCAAACTTGCCAGCCTTGGTTTTGATCAACATCGGGTTGCCGGAAAAAAGGGTGGTGCAGGTATGGGCAGTACCAACACAGGCATTGCCGATAGTCAACGGTACCTGCGGCAGCACCAGCATGATCAAAGCGGTCCAGAAATCTGCCAGGGATGGTTTGATCAAATGAACGGGTGTTGGCCCAAATGATAAATTTTGTCCGGAAAAGCCACCTAGCGCCAGTCCAAGGACGATACCAACGCCTAGAGCCGCAAGGGCTGCCGGATACCGTTTATTGTTGAGCAACCAAAGGGCCAGTGCAAAGACCGCAATGCCAATAAACAGGTTGCTTACCTGCCCGGTGAGGAAACCAGGCACCCCGCTCGCAAAGACATTGCTGTGGACTATCAGCTCAAAACCTTTTCGAAGAAAAATCAACCCCAAGGTGAGTTGTATGCCTCGAACCACCGCCTGGGAGAAAAGTTGCGCCACCCGGTCGACCATCCCGGTAAGCGACAGAGCCAGCAGCATGGCGCCAAAAAGAATGCCGGCTGCTCCAATCACCGATTCCGTGACCATTGCAGGGTAGGCAATGGCAATCGCGCCCACGGCTTTTAACGGCTGCACCGGAATGGGCAAACGATAATAGAATCCAGAAACCAAGTAAAAAACACCAAAGGAAAGGAAGACGGTAGTCGGGCTCAGACCATTCAGCAAGATCATGGCGATAACGATTGGTAGCATGGTGCCCAAATCGCCGAAAGCCCCGGATAGTTCCAGGCGATTGAATTCGAAGTTCCGATTAGGTTGGATGTTTGGAGAACAATAATTGCCTGTGAGCTGCTCGGAATCATGTGTCGAGGAGGACTGCTTTTGTTGCGCGTTCATTGTTTGCCACCCCTATGTCGAAAAAAAAAGTTACACGCTCGATTTTAGAATTAATCGTGTCTGTCACTTTTTTACGATAAAAATCTACCTTTGTCAAAGGCAATAGAGGGATGCGTTATCGTGGCTGTGAGGTATTTATTTGGCTTGAAAAGAAAATGGGTTCGTAAAAAAAGTGAGTCTTTTACGAAAGGAGTGCATGAAGATGGGGCTGCGCAAAGGCAACGTTGGAGTGTCCTGAACTGTGTTCACACATTGGAGCATGGGATGAATCGAAACGCAGGCTTGCGGTCAGCAACTGGTTCTTGTGTGGAGAAAATCAGTTGAGTTATATCCCAACCCAACGGAAGTGATTTTTGGCTCTCACCCAAAACGGGTGGGTAAAAAAGGGTTGACTTTCTGAAGGTTGAGTTTGCCGGTAAGGAGGAAGGCTATAGTGGCAAAGTGTTTTTTGCCATACCCTCTGGCTTTTCGTTTAGCGGC
>JBFWLN010000008.1:0-124234 GCA_050252135.1 Desulfobulbus sp. | reverse complement strand
CTTTTTGAGGCGAGAGGGACCCGGTTCGTTCTCAGTTGAAGTCGTCATGCCGGAATGTCAATGAGATGCTCCGTTACTCCTTCTCGGTATCAAGCCAACGGGAAAGTGTTTCCACGATCTTTTGGGCTTGCAATACATCTAGACTAACCTCGAGTTACGGGGCCAGGCGTTCTCAAATCCTGAGGAGGCGCCCTCCCCTGGTATTGACGATAATAATGGTCTGCCTGGGGAGGGAAATTCGCATTGAGCAAAGCAGTGCGTTATAAACATCTTTTCGCCACAAATCTGTCGCCGTAAGCGATCACGGGGTAAGTAACTGTTTGAATTTCAATATCATTTTTTAGGGCTTTCAACTCGATCTTGGAAACAATTATTGGTAACATCTTGAATTTATTGAAATATAAATTTTTACCCCGTGATCGGTTACCTGTCGCCTTATCCGATTCGGCCGGATGCACCGATGGCGGGCCCATCGGTGCAGATATCGACACGCATTACGCCTTCTGAGGTCTCGGTGGTTTGATGGCAGTCATAAGGAATCCGGCAGCTATCCCGGAGAGAGCGAGGCCGATGAAAAGAGTGGTATAACCGAAGCGGGCAATGAGCTGTCCTCCCAGAAACGGCCCCAGGAAAAAGCCGCCCTGCATCATGACCAACAGCAAGTTTTGGTTCATGGCGCGGACCGAAGAGGGCGAAATATCAAACATGGCAGCGGCCTGAAGTGGCATGGCAATCCCCCAACCGAGACCGGAAAAAACAGCCAGTACAAACAACATCCGGCTGGAATGGCACAACGGGAGCAGCCCGTAACAACCGGCTACAGTAAACAACCCGGCAGCGCAGAGGAACACTTTACTATAGCGGTCGAACAACCAACCACCGAGCAGACGGATGCCAATCATCGTCAGGGTGGCAATGGTAAAAAAAAGACTGGCGGATGTAATCCCCACAGAGGTGGCAAATTGTTTGAGGTAAAAGAAAATGGCCGAATAGCCGCAGAAAAAAAGTAGCGCCGAGGTGAGTAACAATAATACCGGCCGAGAACTCAAACTGGCCGCCATACCGGCCATGCCAGGCGAGCTTGCACTGTCAGGGGCTTCGGCCAACGGCCTAAGAGGAACCATGAGAACGACAACCGGCAAAAGTGCCGTCAGTGCCGCCACATCAAGCACGATGGCAAAAGATGACGGCGCGATGGCAAACAGATCAAAGAGCAGTGGAATAACCGCGTAAGGAATCAGGCGCACCAGCGAGACATAGCCAAAGGCACGGCCGCTCATTCCGGGAGGAATACAGGGGACAATCATGGTGATCAACGAAGCCAGGACGCATATAAAACCGGTCCCTTGCAACAGGCGTGCAACCACCAGCAACGATACTGTGGAGATATGCCCGACCATGAAAAGCGCGGCTGAAAAAAGGAACGAACCGCCGAAAAGCCAACGGCGGGCGTTGCCAATATGCACCAGAGGGGTAATCAGTGGCTGAACGATCAATGCCGCCAATCCATCGGCACTGAGTATGAACCCCACCATGGCAGGACGGATTCCCAATTAGCTGAGATACCCTGAAAACGAAAAAAAAGAGGCGGCAATGGCTGTAACCAGGGCAAACTGGAGATTGATCAGCAGAAAGCCAGGCGAGAACAGCGGGGAATGTTTAGGCACGAAGCCCCTCCAGAAAACGGACCAGGACGTTACCGGCCACGGTGCGTCGATAGTGCGCGGTGGCGCGATTGTCATCTATGGGAGAAACACCGCTGCGAACCATTGCCGCAGCATGGTGGAGAATTTCGCTTTCAAGCCGGGCTCCGACCAACTCTTGTTCCAGTGCCGGGAGCCGTTTGACGGTAGGTGCGACACTTCCCCAGGCGAACCGCGCCTCTGCTATCGTGCCATCAATGGAAAGACGAACCTGTCCGGCGAAGCTGGTTACGGCGATGGCCAACGATCTGCGCCGCCCGACCTTTTCGAACGTTTGCCAGGGGAAGCAGGCATGGTGCGGCAGCTGAATACGAGTGACTATTTCGCCAACACCCAGCGAGGTCTGCCCTGGGCCAAGGATAAATTTTTCTATCGGCATGCGGCGTATCCCTTGGCGCGCAGCGATTTCGATCTTCGCCCCGAGGACATAGAGCGGTGGCAACGAATCACCGGCCGGAGAGGCGGTGCAGATGTTGCCGCCGATGGTGGCCATGTTGCGAATGGCCGGACCGCCAACTTTCCGGGCGGCCAAGGCCAAGACCGGAACCTGCTCGCGGATAATGTGATCGTCCATGATGCCGGAAAAAGTCACCGCAGCACCGATGGAAAGGGTTTCGCTTTCTTCGCGGATGCCGCGTATTTCGGGCATGGCATTGAGCGCGAGCAGAGGACGGTTATCCGGTTCAATGACGTTTCGCAGCCTGATCAGCAGGTCGGTACCGCCAGCAATGGGCAGGGCCTCTGGATACTGCTCCAACAAGACAAAAAACTCCTCCAGGCACGAGGGTGTCAGGACCGTTCTCATTTCCCCTCCCTGCAGCAGCGAATATTCGCAGCCGCCCGTTCGACGGCATCAACGATTTTAACATAGCCGGTACAACGGCAGAGGTTACCCGAAAGGCCTTCTCATATCGTGTCTCGGGAAGGGGCATCTTCATGCCGCAGCAGGGCTAAAGCTGCCATTTCCATGCCGGGGATGCAGAACCCGCACTGCACTGCGCCTTCCTCGACAAAGGCCTGTTGGAGCAAGACGCCGTCGGTATGTGCCGTCATCCCTTCCACGGTAGTGACCTCGGTTCCCGATAATTGTGCCGCCATCATCAGACAAGAGAGGCGGCTTTCACCATCCACCAGAACGGTGCAGGCCCCGCACTCACCGGTGCCGTAGCCTTCTTTGGTGCCGGTCAAGCCGAGATCCTCACGTAATAGATCCACAACCCGCAGGTCATCGGGGGCATCTATTTCCATCTCTTTGCCATTAAGGGTAAATGTCAGGCGCATTGATGTTTCTCCCATGCTTCCAAGATCCGTTCCGGCGTCAGTGGTGCCTGAAAGATACGCATACAGCAGGCGTCGGCAACCCCATTGGCTACAGCCGGCAGCGGTCCGTTCAAGGCCACCTCCCCCACTCCTTTCATACCAAAGGGGCCCGTATGCTCATTTCCCTGGAAGGCGCACGAAAGCACCTCTGGCAGGTCAAGGGCGCCCGGAATTAGATAGGTCGCAAAATCGCCGCTCCTCACCGCGCCGCTCCTGGTCACCACCTCTTCCATCAGGGCATAACCGAGGCCCTGAGCTACGCCCCCCTGAACCTGCTGATCGAACATGCAAGGACTTGGTCCAGGGAAATTGGACAATCAACTCAGCAGGTACTTTTTCCCATAAGCATTCTGCCTCAACTTACCCTTCTTCAAAAAAAAAATGAATTTTTGTGAAGAAGGGTAAGCGAAAAACCTTTGAAATCCGTGGCGGCCTAACCGCTCACGGTTCCCAGCACCCATTCAAAACATCTTCTCGCCGAATGCATCCAGATGCCCCATCTCGGCAAAACTGCCTTGCGTTGGGGCCCCACTCTTAGTTCGACGGCCGGATGTCCTATGGGAATGATGGCAACAGCCTCGTACCCCTCAGGCAGGGCAAGCATTTTTTTGCACGCCTCATGATCCAGCATGCCAACCACGACAGTGCCCAACCCAATCTCGTGGACCTTCAAGCAAAGTGGTTGGGTGGCGATGCCTAGATCAAACATGAACCAGTTAGAAAATTTGGTGGATTCCTTGCCCCCGTAGCAGCCGGAAACTCCGGTCTTGGCACAAACAACAATCAGCGCGGAGGCGGCAAGAGAACATTTGGTTGCGGGATTGGTACTCTTCTCCATCCGATAGGTTGCCGTCATCTTTTCTTTCAATTCTTTATCCCGAATCACAACGAATTCCCAACCCTTCGTATTTCCTCAAGAAGGAGACCTGCGCACGGCTTAAAAAATCTGCTGCAACTCCTGATCGGTAACGACCTCTTTGGTGAATCTGCGAATACTTCTTCTTTTCAGTATGGTTTCCTGCAGTTCCATTTTTATTCCTCCATGCTGTAGCGAACGATCCCCAAGGTGGGGCGATTGACCTAAAATGGTCGAGTACGCAGTCAATTCTTCATCCTGAAAGAACCCGGCGAGCAACCTACTTCTCGACGAAACATCTCAATAAACGCACTTAAACTCTTGTACCCCAGATCAAAGGCTACGTTTGTTACCGGCTCACCCTGGCTGATCCTGGTAATCGCCTCCTGAAGGATAAGTCGAGTCCGCCAGCCACGAAAAGTTAAACCGGTCTCTGCTGAGAAGAGGCGGGCCAAGGTGCGACCGCTTGCCCCCGTCAAATGTCCCCACTGATCAAGATCGCGGGTATCTCCAGGAACTTGCAGCAAAGCCACCATGACGCGCACGAGACGTGGATCTCTTCCCATGGGTAGATGCAATGGGGTTTCCTCCGCGTGTCGGAGTTCATCTAAAATCACCTGCATCACCCGCCAACCGGGGCTGTCGGGCAGGTAATTCTCACCGAGCTCCACCGCTCGTCCAAGTAACTCCCGCAACAAGGGATTGACTTTGAGGACCGTGCATCGCTCAGGCATCCCCATGGTCACGGAAGGGTCTACAAAAAGATTCCGCAGCAGCACCTTGCCGGGAAAGGTGACTTCATGCTCTTGCATGGAGGGTACCCACACGGCCTGTGAGGGCGGCACAACCCAGGTATCACGACCGCAGACAACCCGCATCGTACCACTACTGGCATAGATGAACTGTCCGCGTGGGTGCGCATGCGCCGATGCACAACCGGCGTGTTCCACCTCCATGGCCAAAGGAATGACAGGTAAGGCGGTATCAAGACAATAGCCGGTGGTGACTGGATCCAGTTTTGTCAGGTTCTCGGTATTCATTGTCATAACATAGAAAGTAAGACAACAAAAAACAAGCTATAGAGGAGGCATGATTCAACAATACCCGGAGGTTCCTCGCATGTGTTCTCATCAACAGACAATAATCGAACAGTTTACCCAACAAGCAATCCCTTTTACCCAAATAGCCGGACATCATGATGCCATTGACCTTCTGATCGATTTGGCGACACCTTTGCGCGAAGATACGGTTTTGGATGTGGCCTGTGGGCCGGGGATTGTCTCCTGCGCCTTCGCCCATCATTGTGGACACGTTACCGGCCTGGATGTAACCCCGGCAATGATCGTGCAGGCGCGAAAAAGGCAAATTGAATTAGGGGCGACAAATATCACCTGGCAGGTCGACACCTGCTTGCCCTTGCCTTTTGCGGATTGGAAATTTTCGTTGGTGGTGACGCGCTACAGTTTCCATCATTTTCTCAACCCAGCCGGGGTATTGACGGAAATGATACGTGTTTGCCAACCTGGGGGAAGAATTTTGGTCGCCGATATTGCCCTGCCCCCGGAAAAAGCTCAAGCCTTTGATCAAATGGAGGTCATTCGTGATCCCTCCCATGTTCATGCACTAACTTCGGTTGAATTTGAACAGCTGATTCGTCAATCCGGACTGGAGGACTTGCGCCGGACTCAATACGAGGTGGAAATAGAACTGGAAGCGCAGATTGAAGCATCGTTTCCCTTGCCGGGAAACGCCGAGCGATTGCGATCAATGATTACCGATGACATAGGTATTGATCGTTTTGGCATTACCCCCAAAAGAAAAAACGGGCAGATTTGGTATAGCATCCCAATAGCGGTCTATGTGGGAACCAAGAGGATAGGACAGAAAAAGTCTCAAATGAAACAGAGGTAAATTTTAATGAATACCAACTAATAACAGCAACTTATAAATACAACACTGATACACCCAGAGATAATCAAGCTACCTCCGTTTCATTTTCCCCTTGTTAACCTAGAGTATTAGCTCTAAATTAGAGCTAATACTCTAGATAAGTACTAATACAACAATGCAAAGGAGGAATATAATGAAAGTGCTTCTTATCCAACCGCCGAGTGTCGATCCGTTGACCGATCAAATTTTTCTTTTTGAGCCACTGGCATTGGAATACTTAGGGGCCGGTTTGATACAGGATAGCCATGAGGTTCATTTGCTCGATGCCAGAATTGATTCTGACTACGAGGGCGTATTGCACAAATTTCAGCCGGATGTGATTGGACTGACAGGATTTACTAGCCATGTCAATATTATCAAATCAATTGCCACTCGCATAAAATCAATAAATCCAAAAATCCTGATTGTGGTCGGTGGCCACCATGCCACTGTGCAACCTATAGATTTCAATAATTCGCATATTGATGTGGTGGTTATTGGCGAAGGAGTATTTGCCCTGCGAGAAATCATCAGCGCTTGGGAGAGGGGAGATGAATTCTCGGCTATTCACGGTGTCGCCATCCCTCACACTGACGGAATGACATTCAGCACTCCTAGACCGTACACTGATCTTAACGAACTGCCCCGACCAGACAGATCTCTTACAGCGGGCTATCGAAAACACTATTTCAGTGAATGGTTTAAGCCCTTAGCGTCAATACGTACGTCTCTTGGTTGTACAGGACGCTGTAATTTTTGCGCTCTATGGAAAATTACGGGCGGGAAATACCTTCGTCGCACCCCTGAAAAGATAATCGAGGAATTACTAACAATTGACGAGCCTAATATCTTTTTTTGTGATGATGAATCTATGTGCGATGTACAACGGATGGACAAACTTGCCGACCTGATCACCGCAGCGGGTATCCACAAACAATACTTCCTTTATGGCAGGGTGGACACCATAGTGAATCATCCAGAACTTTTTGCCAAGTGGGCAAAAATTGGTCTTTCCCAGGTTTTTGTGGGTATGGAGGATTTTTCAGACAGACGGCTGGCCGCCATGAACAAGGGGATTACCACCATGCAGCAGGCAGAAGCCGTCAAGATACTCGATCGACTTGGAATCATGATGTATGCCTCATACATGGTTGACCCGACCTACACCCGAGAAGACTTCACCTCTTTAATGGCCTATGCCCGGAAAATGAAACATACATACGCGACATTTACCGTTTTGACCCCCCTCCCGGGAACACAGCTTTACGCCACGCGGCAACAGGAGCTACTCTCCCGCAAGCCTGAGCTTTACGACATGCTGCATGCCTTGTTTCCGACGACACTGCCGATACAAGAATTCTATAAGGAACTTGCCAACCTATGGACTAAGGCCATTCCCCTACATAGGGTGTTACCGACTCTTTTTCGTTTTGGACTCCATGGCATGCTGATCCGAATCAAGATATTTCGTCGAGTTCTCGACAAGTGCAAGGTGTTGCATCTTGACTATTGACCGGAGGTAATTGCACAAGGGGCATCGCTGCATTAATGGAGAAAATGCAGTTAGGTCTTAGACCTGACGATCCTAAATTGAATTTGATAGACTCACAGACATGAAAACCCGTGACAAAATAATAAATATTGCCCTTCAGCTCTTTAACGACCAGGGCACCAAAGCGGTATCAACAAATCACATTGCAGCTACCGCCGGTATTAGCCCAGGTAACCTTTATTATCATTTCCGCAATAAAGAAGACATCATCCGTGCTATCTTCGAGCAGATGGATGCGTACGGTATGGAGCAGTACTTACTCATTTTTAATGAACTGCAACCGGGCACGCTGGAGGCGATAGAAGAAACCTTCGTCATGATACAGAAATTCAATTGGCGTTACCGATTTTTTAAGCGAGAGCTGACCGCCTTGATTATGACTGATAACCTCCTCAAAGAGAATTTCCACCAGACTCACCGTCGAATGCTCGAAGTGGTCCGCCAGTCGAATAACGCCGCCGTTGCAATTGGAACATTGAAGCCGTTATCTGATAAAGATATGAACCTCTTTACCGAGGAAATATGGTTAGTGGCCCTTTTTTGGCTCAATTATCTAGAAGTGGGGGGAGAAGAAATCAATGAGGAGACATTGACGAGAGGCATCGACCTGCTGCGAAACATGCTCAGGCCACGCCTCACAGAAGAGGCAGCAATTTCACTAACCCAAAGGGAAAGTTCCGTGGCAACATAGCTCAAGTGTAAATAGATCTAGATCTTTTCAGGTTACCGGAGAGGATCGAGTAATTCTTCTGCCCCAATTTGCCCTGGATATCTTGGCTGAATTGGCCAACACCGACTCAAATGAACGGAGTACATAGGAATCGAATGCGGATTTCGGTGGCATCCGACTCCTTCAAAAACGGGCAAGATCAGTTGCGGGTTTTGGCCGTCGGTAACACAATCGCAATAACCGGAAACAAAATTTTTTCTAATGCGGAACAGGGAACTCCTGTCTATTTTACCAAGGACATTAGTTTGGAGGGATTGAGAAAGGTTTACGGTCGCCCTAGATCGGGGCTATTTGGATCTGTTTACACTGCGGACAAGGACAAGAATGGTTCCCTGCACATGCGCATTGAGGAAAAACACGGTACACATTCCCTTGACCACGCCGAGGACCTGGGGGATCGGACGCCAGCAATACACGCTGACCTGCATTGACGCATAATCTCTTGCCTCATTCGGGTGCCCCTCTTTCTGCCAGGGCTTCGTGGACGGCCACCCGAATGCAACCTCTGAAGACCATGCTCATAGACTCATCCTCATTGTTCTGTTCCTTCCAAAAGCGATGAGTCCTTTCCAATAAACTTGCGTAAATGAACAACGATAAATGATTCTATTGTATTACGATTGCTTTTCAGGGATCAGCGGTGACATGAATTTGGCCGCTATGATCGATCTTGGCGTCGAGCCTGAATATCTTCGGTCCGAATTGGATAAGCTCTGCCTGGGCGATGAATTCGCGCTGGAGGTCTCTCGAAAAAATCGCAACGGCATTCTGGGAACCCGTGTGGACATGCGATTGAACAACTCGCCGCAGGCCCACGACAACGACCACCACGGGCACCAGGGCCCTGAAAATCACGACCGGGCACATCACCATGCTCACGAACAGCATGCCCACGGCCATCATCACGCATCGCATCGCAATATCAAAGACATCGAACGAATCATCCTAGACAGCGCTCTGGCCGAGGAGGTCAAGAAAACCAGCATGCGCATTTTCCGGAAGGTCGCCGAGGCCGAAGCCAAAGTGCACGGTAAGTCAGTGGATGAGGTCCACTTCCACGAAGTAGGGGCAACGGATTCCATCGTAGACATTGTAGGTGCCGCCATCTGCCGCCACCGTCTGGGCGTAGACGCGGTGTGGGCATCTCCCGTGGAACTGGGCAGCGGTTTTGTCCGCTGCACCCATGGCATCATCCCGGTTCCTGCTCCGGCCACGGTGGAAATCCTCCATGGGATCCCGACCACACGCGGCGGCACAGATCATGAGGCCACTACCCCTACAGGTGCAGCCATTCTCGCCGCCTTGGTCGACAAGTTCACAGGCGCACCGGCCATGACCACCACCAGGACCGGCTACGGTATCGGCCACCGGGAAACGGAGCGGCCTAATCTCCTGCGGGTACACCTCGCCGAAGCGGAGTCGGCGGGCCGTTCGGGAGAGGGCCGGGCGAGGATGCTCCAATGCAACATCGACGACATGACCGGGGAATTCCTCGGCAACACGATGGAACTGCTTATGGAAAACGGGGCCATGGACGTCCATTTCACCTCCATCATGATGAAGAAAAACCGGCCAGCCATACAAATCTCCCTCCTCTGCTCCGAAGCAGAAGAAGAGCGTTTCAAAACACTCCTCTTTCGTCACACCACGACCCTTGGAGTAAAAAGTTTTCCACTGGAAAAGACAGTACTGGAAAGACGGTTTGTTCAGCTTGAAACCCCGCTTGGGCCGGTAACGATGAAACAGACGCTGCTGGAAGGAATTGTCCTCCGCTCGAAGCCGGAATTCGAGGAGTGCAAAGTGATCGCCCGTCGCAATAACATCACATTGGCCGAAGTATACGGCCTCATCAGCAAGTTGGGCTAGGAGAAGGATGGCTCTCACGCAACGACAAAAGACCCAATACGATCGACTACTTGCCGATTTGAGCGCCATGGAGCGCGCGGTGGTGGCCTTTTCCGGCGGGGTGGACAGCGTATTGCTGCTGTATGCCGCGCATCAGGCCCTTTGTGAGGCAGTGCTGGCGGTCACGTTCGCGACACCATACACACCCTGTGCCGAAATCAATGCAGCCCGTGCTCTGGCAGAGGCCATGCATGTTCGCCACAGGGTTATCGAACTCCCCATCCTCGATACAATCAAACAAAATCCACCGGAGCGTTGTTACCTTTGCAAACGGGCTCTTTTCGGTGTGCTGACCCGTATAGCAAAAGAGGAAGGGATAGAATTCATGCTCGATGGCAGCAATGTTGACGATTTGGCTGATTATCGCCCCGGACACAGGGCAATAATGGAGTTCGGTGTGCACAGCCCGCTCCTCGACGCGGAGTTGACCAAGCAGGATATCCGCGACCTGTCGCGTGAGCACGGTCTGTCCACCTGGGATAAGCCGGCCGGCGCCTGTTTGCTGACGCGCATCCCCCATGACACCGCCGTTGAAGCGGATGAACTCGACCGGATTGACAAAGGGGAGACTTTTTTGAGATTGCTTGGTTTTTCGACCGTTCGGCTCCGCAGCCACGGTACCTTGGCCCGCATTGAGTTGCCGCCCGAGTCCATCGATGCCTGCCTGGACCATCTGCTCCGCGACAGGATCGACACCCACCTCAAGGAATTGGGCTACCGTCATATAGCCGTGGATTTGGCGGGCTACCGTATGGGGAGCCTCAACCTGCCGATGGCTGGGACCTGTCCGAAGGAAGACTCTCATGACCAATGATGCTTTGACAAAACTGCTGGTCGACGTCAGGGACGGCAATGTATCGATCGAAGATGGGATCGAACAGTTACGGGATCTCCCGTTCATGGATCTGGGCCACACCAAATTCGATCTGCATCGTCTCTTGCGTAATGGATTTCCCGAGGTCGTCTATGGTGAAGGCAAAACGCCTGAACAGGTCGGCGAGATTTTTTGCGCTCTGGAAGGGCGCGCCAACATTCTGGCCACCCGGGTCTCCTCGGAGATAGCCGTGCACGTGCAATCCATCTGTCCCGATGCCCGGTACAATGCTTTGGGCCGCACCCTGACCCTGGTCAGTGAACCCGTTCACTTCCGGGAAGGGGAAATCGTCATCGTCACTGCGGGGACATCAGACCTACCCGTGGCAGAGGAGGCACGAACAACCTGCGAAATGCTCGGCAGCCGCGCCAGGATCATATCCGACGTGGGAGTAGCCGGAATCCATCGCCTATTGGAGCATCTTCCGGATATTCGTACGGCTCGGGTTATCATCGTCGTAGCCGGTATGGAGGGCGCCCTGGCCAGCGTCATCGGAGGGCTCGTACCCCAGCCTATTGTGGCGGTGCCGACGTCGGTGGGCTACGGCGCTTCATTTTCCGGTCTTTCGGCCCTATTGGGAATGCTCACATCCTGCGCCGGCGGAGTGAGCGTTGTGAATATAGACAACGGCTTCGGTGCCGCCTGCGCAGCGTGTAAAATTAATAATCTTTTTTGATGGACTCGGATAAAGTCGATCAAATCCTCAGAGATGGCTAAGTAAAAACACAACTATACGAGGAGTTGCGCTTTTTCTGGTGCAAAGGCATACAAAAGTATGTCGAGTGTCGGGAAAAAACTCAACGGTGCATTTTCCGCAAAAGGTTGGTCGAACAAGGGATCAGTCTTCCAAATTCTGCTTCCGGAAATCCCCCCCGAATCCGGGGTCTCTCCTAGAAAAGGAGATTACCCCTAACCCATTTACTTGACAAAGATTTTCATAATGGGACAATACGTTCAATCAGAGAGAGTTGGGGTGTTGTTCTCACCATAAAATGCATTTTTCATCGCCAACTGCAAAGCACCTCGCACAACTTCTCCTCATCTGCTATTTATCTCAGGCAGATCTAAAGCACCACTACCGCTGGTATTTCAAAAGATATCCAAAAATGGCCGAGATCCTAATCATTGACGATAACCCCATGCTCTGTGAGATGCTTAGCTCTCATCTTGCACGTGCCAACCATTTCGTCAAAATTGCCCACACCCTGCGGGAGGCGCTGCACCTAGCGCAACAGGGTAATTTTGATGTTCTTTTTCTCGATGTCCAAATGCCTGATGGTAACGGCCTGGAATCCATTCAAGGTTTTGCCGACACCCCCTCAAAACCAGAAATTATCATCATGACCGGTTCAGGTGATCCCGACGGCGCCAAAAAGGCAATTCAATCCGGTGCCTGGAGTTATCTCGAAAAGCCCCATGTACTGAAAAATCTACTTCTCCCCCTCACCCGGGCTCTTGAATACCGGGAAGAAAAGAAAAAAATCGAACTAGTGCCGATGGCGCTTAAGCGAGATGCCATTATCGGCTGTAGCCTGCTGATTAACAACTGTCTTGACCAGGTTGCCAAGGCTGCAACCGGTGAGGCCAACGTCTTGATTACCGGTGAAACCGGTACCGGCAAAGAGGTCTTTGCCCGGGCCATTCACGACAATTCAAATCGAACCACCCAACCCTTTGTGGTTGTTGATTGTGCCTCACTCCCGGAAAACCTGATTGAAAGCACCTTATTTGGTCATTTAAAGGGGACTTTTACCGGTGCCGATCGCTCGACAATAGGGTTAATCAAAATGGCCCATGGGGGAACCCTGTTTCTTGATGAGGTGGGGGAATTACCGGAGCGAATCCAAAAGACTTTCCTTCGGGTCCTTCAGGAGCACAGTTTTCGCCCCATCGGTGCAACCAAAGAAGACCAGAGCAACTTTCGCCTCATTGCCGCAACTAATCGGGATCTGGCCCAAAAAGCTGCCGATGGAACTTTTCGACCCGATCTGCTTTACCGCTTACGCTCGCTGTCCCTTCATCTCCCCCCCTTGCGTGACCGCAAGGAAGATATTCGCCCCCTTTGTCGCTATTTTCTCGCCCGCCTCTGTGATCGAGCGAAGATCAGCACCAAGGGTATCTCCGATGATTTTTTCGATTCGCTCATTGCCTATGATTGGCCTGGCAATGTGCGTGAGCTGCAACAAACCCTGGAGCAAGTTTTTGCCAATGCCATTCACCATCCAACCATTTTTGCCTTTCATCTCCCCGAACGGATCAGGGTTTGCAAAGCATTGAAAGGATTTACCAACGGCCCTGCTCAAAATCCCACACCTTCGCCTGCCCCACCTATAGACCGGGGCCGCCCAACAGACTGGAAAAGCTACAGGGCAGAACAGGAGCGGTATTACCTGCAGCACCTTCTTGCCTTTACCCAAGGAAACATCAAGGAAGCCTGCCAAATTTCCGGGCTCTCACGTGCCCGGCTCTACCAGCTGATCAACCTCTACAATCTCTCCCCGTGCCAGGACCCAGCGGCATAGCTAGCGGCCCCTCTTGTATCAACCATCCTCTTTTTTTTCTAACGTCTACTATTGTAGACAGTTTTCTGTCTACAATAGTAGACGTCTCCTCCCCTGTCCTGCGCCCCTTATGGTAGTGCAAACTTTTTTTACTCTCGTAAAATGTCGCGATAGCGGCATCTATCCATCCGTAACTTTTTGTTTTTACACTACATTATTTTAAGTTTGTCGGTTTTTCACAGACACCATATTACATTGTTTCAACAAAAATATTTTCAAATTTTCCACCGTTGCCTTTTTTTAAAACTGGCAAAGGACGTGCTTTAGATCAGGTGTTGCCAGATCAAGTTTTGTGCGCGTATAGCCTGGAGGAAGGAATGCAAAATATTTTTCTCTATGCAAATAAGGATTCATCATCTTTACATCGAGTTGAAGAGTATCTCCGCCAGATTCCTCTTGCGGTACGCTTTGTTATACTCCCTCCAGGTACAGAATTTACCTCGCCCGCCAGTTTGAATATGCGCAGTAATGATCTTCTTGTCCTGTTTGCCGAGGATGATTCGGATATCGAGCAACTTATTACCCTACGGGGAGAATATGAAAGCTTTCGTATCATTTTAATTTTGGAGCGACATAACACGCTTACCTCCAACAGATACATCAATCTTTCACCGCGTCTGGTTGCTTACCTCGAAAGTGATCTCATCGGCGTAAGCGAATACCTCACCAATATATGCTTAAAATAAGTACCTAAAAATTTAATAGAAAAGGTGTAATTATGAACAATGCCAAACTGGCAACAAAAATTGGGGGGGGGTTTGGTTTTATCCTGATTCTGCTCCTTATCGTGGCGGGATTTTCCTGGTACGGACTCAACCAAGCCTCGACAGGTATTAGTGAGTATGATCGGAGAGCCAACAATTTAACGTTGGTGGCTGAAATTCAGGAATTCATGCTTGAGGTTCGTTTGCAAGTCAAGGAGTACATGATCAACCACAGCGAAAGCAGTCGTCAGCAATACCAAGGATTTATGAATAAACTACAGGAAGCTCTCGATGATGCCAAAGGCCGAATCCACAATGCAGAACGGGCTGCAAAAATTGCCCGGATCGACCAGAAAATCGATAGCTATCAGACTGCATTTGAACAACTGATTGTCGATATCCAGGAAAGTGACCGCATTATTAATAATGCCCTGCGCTCACTTGGATCTTCGATGCAGACTTCGCTTACGGATATCATGAGTTCGGCTACTCGTGATGATGACACGGATCTGGTTGCCAAGTCTGCTGCCGTTACCCATCACATGCTCCTTGCCAGGCTGTATGCACAACGTTTTCTGGCGACAGTCGATTCCAAGGACGCAAAGCTTGTTGCCGATGAAAACAGCCAAATGCAGCAAATACTCGGAAAAATCATAACCGATAGCAGCTCGGCGCAAAAAGAACGGGCGCAAAAAGTCCTCGGCGAGGCCAAGACCTATATAGAGGCTTTTAACAGCATGGCCAAGGCCGCCATTAATAGAAACACTGTCTATAACGAAACCCTCAACAAAATCGGTACGGATATCGCGGAAATGGTTTCCCATATTCATGCCACCTATGTCAGCGATCAGGAGAAACTTGGCAATTCCCTTAAGTCGGCAAGTCAAACCGCCATCCGAAGCATGCTGATAATTGCTTCCATCGCACTCCTGGTTGGAATTGTTTTTGCCCTTCTGCTCACCCGAGCCATCACCGGGCCGGTTCGCAAGACCGCAACCTTTGCTCAGGCCATGGCCAACGGTGATTTCACCACCAAACTCGACGTCAACCAGGGTGATGAAATTGGCGTAATGGCCCAGTCGCTCAACCTGATGGTTGGCCAACTCGGCAGCATGATCAAAGAAATTGTCGGGGGGATTAGTCGCCTGTCCATGTCCTCAACCGATCTGGCAGCCGTCTCCCGGCAACTTTCCTCTGCAGCCAAGGATACGGCGGATAAATCTGGATCTATGGCAGCAGCAACTGAAGAGATGAGTACCAATTTCCAGTCGGTATCCGCGGCCATGGAGCAGTCCACCAGCAATGTCAATATGATAGCCTCATCAACCGAGGAGATGACGGCCACGGTGAACGAGATTGCCGAAAGCGCAGAAAAAGCACGCATTATTACAGGCAAAGCAGTCAAACAGTCCCAGTCTACCACCGGCAAAATGACCGAACTGGGCGAATCGGCGATTAAAATTGGAAGGGTTACTGAAACCATCACCGAGATTTCCGAGCAGACCAACCTCCTGGCACTCAACGCCACCATTGAGGCTGCCCGCGCCGGTGAAGCAGGTAAAGGATTTGCCGTGGTTGCCAATGAGATCAAGGAGTTGGCTCGTCAGACTGCGGAAGCCACGGTGGATATTAAAAATCAAATCAGCGAGATGCAAACGACCACAAACCTGACCATTGAAGATATCGGCAAAATTTCCGAAGTTATACTGGAAATCAATACGGTGATTAATGCGATCGCCACCGCAGTTGAAGAGCAGTCGGCTGCGACTAATGAAATTTCCGGTAACATTTCCCAGGCCTCCATGGGTATTGCCGAGGTCAATGAAAATGTGGCGCAAAGTTCGGTTGTTGTGGCCGATATTACACGGGATGTCAGTGATATCAGTCTTCAGTCGACCCAGGTCAGAGACGGCTCTTCCCATGTGCAGTCAAGCGCACAGACGCTTTCCGAACTTGCGGATCAGTTGGAGGCCATGGTAAAAAAATTCAAGGTCTGAGTTACAATTACCTTCCTTTTCCCTAATCCCCAAACCGCCACCCACCTGGGAGGAGGTTTGGGGATTTTTTCAGTGGTTTTATCAAAAAACATTGCAATGGAGGCAATGACATTGTGATTATCGAAGGCGACACCCCTTGCGCAATCCCCTGGAATTTCTCCTCACCCAAGCCGAATATCGTGGCCGTCAGGCTCGAGAGACCTTGCGCGCTCGGCATCTGCCCTCAGAATCTCCCTTTGACCTGGGTACTTATAGATCTGGATTTGCCGGATTATCATGAAATTAGACTCATCCGGCACTGTAAACGCAAATATTCGGAAATAGCCGTGTTAGTGGGCCACCGCCTGCAATGTGGTGGTCGATAACCATCAGGAAACTCAGCAATTTTCCTCAAAATCCGGTTGGATAGCAACTTTTTATCATACATTTGCCGCTTACCTGAACCTGTCCCTGCCCGCTATTTGCTCCCCCTTGACGTCGTGCTTTCCACCAGTGTCGTAGCGGACCGATTTCCCTCGCCTTTTTTTATCCTCTTGGTATATTTTTTTTTGGGGGAACCTGCCTTTTTTACTACCTCAACCGGTCATGTACCGTTTTTTACAGGAACCATTCATGGGTATTGCCACCGATATTATTATTCTAGTAGTTACCGCCTTTTTCTGCGGCCTCCTGATGCAACGCCTGCATCAACCACTCATCCTCGGATATATCCTTGCCGGGGTCATCCTTGGCCCCTATACGGGTGGCTTCACCATTACCGAGGTGCACAACATAGAGTTACTGGCCGAAATCGGGGTTGGCCTACTCCTCTTTGCCCTGGGACTGGAATTTTCTCACAAGGATCTTAAACCCGTCAAATGGATAGCCTTGATCGGTACACCACTGCAGATCGGCTTCACCCTCGCACTTGGGCTCGGTATTGGAAAATTCATGGGTTGGGATTTAAAGGCCTCGCTCTGGTTTGGTTCCCTGATCGCGCTCTCCTCCACCATGGTTATCCTAAAAACCCTGATGAACCAAGGGTTGCTGGGAACCCTGTCAAGCAAAGTAATGATCGGCATGCTGATCATCCAAGATTTGGCCGTGGTCCCGATGCTGATCCTGCTGCCGCTGCTTAATGACCCGGCCGCTGGTTTGGTTCAACTCGGGAGCGCCGCAATCAAAGCGACGCTCTTTCTTGTGGCCATGTTTGTGTTGGGCACCAAGCTGCTTCCCTGGCTCATGCGCCATATTGCCAAACTCGGTTCGCGCGAACTTTTTCTCCTGGCCATTGTAGCCATCGGACTCGGGATTGGTTACCTCACTTACATGGTGGGACTTTCCTTTGCCTTTGGTGCTTTTATTGCCGGAATGGTGCTCAACGAATCCGATTACGGCCACCAAGCACTCAGCGACATCATCCCCCTGCGCGATGTGTTTGGCCTACTGTTTTTTGCCTCGGTGGGTATGTTGCTTGACCCGCGTTTTCTTGTTGATCATCTTGGCACTATTTTTTCACTGGTCCTGATCATCAGCCTTGGCAAAGGCTTAATTTTCAGCCTCCTGGCCTGGCTGTTCCGCTACCGTAATGTTATCCCGATTGCGGTGGGGTTGGGTTTGTTCCAAATTGGCGAATTTTCCTTTGTACTCGCTCGTATCGGTTTGAACAGCGAATCGATTTCCAAGGAACTCTATAACTTGGTTTTGACGACAGCAGTCCTGACCATGATTCTCACCCCGATCATTTCCTCGCAAACTTCTCGTTTCTATGCATTGAAGAAACGATGGTTTCCCAAAGAACCGCTGGAATCGATCAATATTCCTGAGCAGGGGCTTGATCACCATGTGGTCATTGCCGGAGGCGGACGAGTTGGATTGCAAATCGCCACCACCCTGCATCGAGTTGGACTGCCCTTCGTGCTCATCGAACTGGATCAACGCCGCATTGAACAGGCGAAAGAAGCTGGTTATGCGGTGATTTATGGTGATGCGGCCCAAGAAATCGTGCTTGAGGCCGCCACGACCTCCAAGGCAGGACTTTTGGTGGTGACCATCCCCGGGATTGTTGTTTCTCAAAACATTGTTACCCAGGCCCAGCACTTCAATCCAAATATCGCCGTTGTGGCCCGTCTTTCCGATCCAGATTTCTTCTCTGTTTTCAGCGAACTCCAAGTCACTAATCTTGTCTATCCGGAATTGGAAGCCGGTCTTGAAATGGCCCGCCAGGTTCTTCTGACGCTCAATGTACCGGTAACGGAAATTCAACGTCAAACCGAGACATTACGGCGAGAATACTTCATCTGCAGTATGAGCCAGACCAAACCCTATCAGATCCTGTCGCAGTTCCGATCTGCTGAACAGCAGTTTGACCTTGAATGGGTCAGTCTCAATCAGCAGTGCAGACTGTGCGACCTGTCTATAGGAGACTCGGAAATTCGCAAAAAAACAGGTGTTTCTGTGGTTGGGGTATTACGAGAGGATCAACTTGAGCCCAATCCGGGACCCCAGTTCCGCCTCCGTGAACAAGATTTGGTGGCCATTATTGGCTCAGGCGAGGCCCGGCAAAACTTTCATAGATTTTTTTTCGGTGAGGCACCCTTGAGTGCGGAGTTGGTCACAAGCTCAACGTAAGGATTTCGCAACTCTTTTTGTACAGGTGCGCGAAAACTAGGGAGAAAAGTTTGCATCACCCAAGAGGTTGTGGTACGAAAGAAGTTTCCTTTTTCCATTACCACTGCCAAAAAGCCGTTTTCCTAATTAGAATATCGTTCATTCCCAATAAGCAAACTAAGCAAACCGAGCAGTAACCTTCCCGCCGAGCCTCATCCTGGTTATGGTTCCCAGGTTATTTCCCGCAGTTACTGAAGTACGGATAAACAGATGAAAGCTACCAATTATCGCGAAATACCCTATAATTTCACTTCGGCCGATGATCGGCTGATCATCAATCACCTGTTTGGCCCTGAACTTTGGGACGATCTTGAAGAACTGCGCAGCCAACGTGTTAGCGGACGCTCCGCCCGGCTGGTGATGCGTTGCATCGGCGATTTGTTCATTCTTCACCGTAACCCCTTTCTTTACCAGGAACTGGTTGATTCGCCCCATCGTCGTTTTACCTTTTTCAATATTATGAAAAAGGACCTCGACATCATCGAGTCCACCGCTAAAAAGGTCAATGTCGATTCCGAGCGGACCAATAAAGTCGTCAACCTGGTGCATCTCTGTCGAGATAAATCCAAGGCTCTGTCTGCAGAGATCAGCGGGGCCGCGGCGAATCGAAAAAGCATAAGCAAACGGCTGGGAACGATCATCGGGGCGGACAACGTCTGTTTTGACCCCTTTTCCCTGATTAGCCATGCCACCGATGCTACCGACTGGCGTCTTCACCTGCCGGTGGCCGTGGTCCGACCAGCCACAGAAGCGCAGATAGGGCCGTTGCTTGCGGCCATCGCCGAACTCGGCCTCAAAGTCATTCCCCGTGGTGGCGGCACCGGTCTCACCGGTGGTGCCGTTCCGGTGAGCGCTGGCTGCGTGATGATCAATACCGAGAACCTCAACCGTATCCACGGTATAGAGTATCGTCCTTTCCAGGATGACAATGGCTTCACCCATGAGATGGCGGTTCTGAAGTTGGAATCCGGTGTCATTACCCATGATGCCATGCAGTATTGCGAGAAGCAGGGGTTGGTTTTTGCCACCGATCCCACCAGCGCCTGGGCGTCCACCATCGGCGGTAATATCTCGGAAAATGCCGGCGGTAAGACTGCGGTCCTTTGGGGAACGGCAATCGACAATCTGCTGGCCTATACCATTGCCATGCCCGGCAAGGGACTGGTTCATGTCCGCCGTGCCAACCACCCGATGCGCAAAATCCTGCCGGAAGATCAGGTCGTTTACGAGGTCTTTGATGACCGGCAACAGCTCATTCAACGCATTGAGTTGCGTGGTGATCAGATCCGCAAAAAAGGGCTGTGGAAAGATATTACCAATAAGGCCTTAGGCGGTTTGCCCGGTGTGCAGAAGGAAGGCACGGACGGCATCATCACCTCGGCGGAATTCATCCTTTACAAGGCGTACGAAAAGAAACTGACCTTTTGTCTCGAATTTTTCGGCGCGGATATGGATGAGGCCAGCCGGGTCATTGTCGAGATCTCCGAGCAGTTTACCAATCAGGGCGAGGAAGCTTTAATGGCCCTGGAGCATTTTGATGAAGAGTACATTCGTGCCATAAACTACAAATTTAAGGCAGCTCGCAGCGCCCCCCCCAAGGCCGTCTTACTGATCGACATGGTCGGCCACACCACCGAGCAGATCATTCGCGGCAAAGAACGTCTGCTGCGCCTGCTGGATCGTTATGGCAACACCGAGATTTTTGTTGCCAACGACGCCGATGAGGCCACCCGCTTTTGGCGCGATCGGAAACGTTTGGGTGCCATCGCCGCTCGGACCAACGCCTTTAAGCTCAACGAGGATATCGTTCTGCCCCTCCCGGCCCTGGCTGAATTTGCCCGCTTTGTCGACAGCACTAATATCGATGAGGATATTTACAACCAGGAAAACGTGATCAATGAGATCCTTGCCTACTTGCAAACCGCGGAACCGATCGAAGATCCTGACTGGCTTGAGGCAAAAATTCCTAAAGCGGATGAAATCTGCACCCTGACGCTTCGCCAGCTTAAAGATCGTAATATTGAGGCGATTCGGGCCGAAGTCAGCCTGAAACGGATGGAGTCGGAGCTTTTGGAACTGTTCCGCGGCTACAAACGGATCAGTGCCAATATTCGCAAAATAATCGAAGAGGTGCGTAAAAGGCGGATCATTATCGCCACCCACATGCATGCCGGAGACGGCAACGTACACGTCAACATCCCGGTGTTTTCCAACGATCGGGCCATGATGCAACGTGCTGCGGAAACGGCCGACGAAGTTATGGCCAAGGCCGTGGCCCTTGGCGGTGTTGTCAGTGGTGAACACGGCATCGGGATCACCAAGATGAAATTCCTTGATGCCCAACTGGTGGATGAGCTCTCGGTCTATCGCCGCGAAATCGATCCTCGCGGAGTAATGAATCCCGGCAAGTTGGTTGATCCGGACATCATCAACAAAGTTTTTACCCCTTCCTTCAACCTGCTCGAGCTCGAAGCCCGTATTCTCCAGCATGGATCACTGGAAACCCTGGCCTCAAAGATTTCCAAATGCATCCGCTGCGGTAAGTGTAAGGCGGACTGTTGCGTGTTCTATCCTGGAAGCAGTCTGTTTTTCCATCCTCGCAACAAAAATTTGGCAATCGGCTCTCTCATCGAGGCCCTGCTTTACGATATGCAGCGTTCCCATTTCCCCAGGTTCAACCAGTTGAAGAATCTGGAGGAAATCGCTGATCATTGCACCCTGTGCGGAAAATGTTTCAAACCCTGTCCGGTTGATATCGATACAGCCCAGGTTTCGATTCTGGAACGACAGATTCTCAGCGAACGTGGCTACAAGCATTCACCACTGCCGACCAAAATGTCACTCCACTACCTCAAGACCCGCAATCGATTCTACAACAGCCTTTTTCGCACCGCTGTTGTCGAGTGGGGGGCAAACCTGCAGCGTTTGGCGGCCGACATGATGCGGCAGGCACCACAAGCGCTGACCGACAAAAAATGGCGTTTGGTTAACATGCTGAAATCGCCAATGATGCCGCCATCGAAAAATCCCTTGCGGTCCACCCTCCCCTCCTGTTCGCTGAATGAGGCATTGCTGATTAACCCTCCGGGTCCCATCAGCAAGACGGTCTTTTATTTTCCAGGCTGTGGTTCCGAACGGTTGTACTCAGATATTGCCGAAGCATCGATCTTCAATCTTTTAAAAACCGGAACCCGTGTTGTCCTGCCGCCGTCAAACCTCTGTTGTGGTTTTCCTGCCAAAGCCAATGCCAAGGGTAAAATGCATTCGGATGTTACCCTGCGTGACACCATCATCCTCAGCCAGATTCGAGAGATGCTTGGTCACATAAACTTTGACGGGCTAATCATCAGCTGCGGCACCTGCCGTGAATCCTTGAATGAATTGGGAGCTGAAGAAATTTTTGGCTGTGAGTTGGTGGATATCGGCTATTTTGTCCTTGAACAGGCTCCTGAACGCTTTACCCAGAACAAAGAACGGCATTACCTCTACCATGCCCCTTGTCATGACTCACTCCAGGGTGAGGGTCCCTTAATGGTTCGCCGGTTGGGCGGGCTGGTTGATGCCATTGATGGCTGCTGCTCGGAAGCCGGAACCCTGGCTCTTTCGCGACCGGACATTGCCTGTGCCATGCTGCAACGCAAACGCGACTACCTCATGCCGCATATCGAAGCTGGCGGGGTTGGCCAGACCATCGTCACCAACTGCCCTTCTTGTATTTCCGGTCTTGGTCGTAACCGTGGCTTGGGAGTGATGCCGCAGCATTTAGCTGTCCTCCTTGCCGAGTCGCTCGGAGGCGAACAGTGGCCCCAGGAATTCAAGACACTTGTCAAAGGCGCTGAAATTGTGACTTTTTAGCTGACGGTCTACGTCATTAAAAAGAGGACCGGAGCGAGGTGTTTCCTCTACGCCTTTTTACAAAGATACTTTATAGTACCCAGTATTCTCTAAGGATGTTGTTTTGTTGCCCACGCAGGTCAGGCAACGTTTTGAGCACTGGCTTATCATCCGTTCAAGGAGGTCCGAATGAAAATAATAAAAACAATACTGGCAATGTTTGTTGGTTTCCTGGCTCTAATGTCCGGAGATTCGTACGCCGGTGTATCCATCAGTATTGGTGAACCTGGATTTTACGGGCGCGTAGATATTGGCGGGTTTCCTGCTCCACGCCTTCTCTATCCAGAACCGATCGTCGTCCAGCGGGTTCAAACCTGGTATCCGCCAATTTATTTACGGGTACCACCGTCTCATTCCAAACACTGGTACAAGTACTGTGGCCGTTATAACGCCTGTGGTCGTCCGGTGTATTTTGTTGACGATGGCTGGTATCAGGATGTCTATGCCCCCCGGTATCGGCAGCGCCACCATTATTACCAGGGGCAACCCCATATAGTTGCACCACCTCAGTATTACAACTACAAAAAATACGAGCATCATCCACCCAAAAATAAATATCCCCATCCTGAATACTATAGAGATGATCGCGATTATCACGGTCACGGTGGTGGTCATCGCTAACCGCATGACCATATATCTTGCATATCTCTGATGCGAACGGACTCGTTGCATAAAAGACCGCAGCTACAACATATTGTCGCTGCGGTTTTCTGTTTATTCCTGTTTTTTTTCTCTGCCCCTTCGTTGGCCAAGGATTCCATCACCTGGATGGAGGTCAACATGCCGCCTTACATGATCCAATCCGGTCCGTATAAAGATCAGGGGTACGGAGATGTGGTGGAACGGCTTATCCAGGCTCAACTACCAGAGTATGAGCATCACCGACTGTATACCAACGTGGTTCGCCATTTCGACATGTTCAAGCGGGGTGACAAGGTGTGCAGCGTTGGTCTTTATCGTACCCCTGAACGGGAATCTTTTTTACACTTTTCCATTCCCAGCCTGTTAACCATGCCGGCTGTTCTCATTATTCGTGTAGATAAACGTCAGCAATTTGGAGGAGGCAAGAGCTGCAGTCTGGTGGAGTTGCTGCGTGATGAAAAATTTCGTTTGGGCTTCAGCAAGGATCGATCGTACGGGAAGATCCTGGATATGGAACTCCATAAATATGCAGATCGAGCGAATCTGATCCGCTTTAGCGGGCAAGAGCTGGGAGAAAATTATTATAGAATGCTGATGCTCGATCGTCTCGACGGCTTGCTCGGCCTTCCGGACGAAGCTGTCTATCGTGCGGAAAAGATGGGTATCCGGGACCAGATTGCCACTGTGATGCTCAAAGAAAATCAGGAAAGCTATGAGGAATGGTTTTGTTCAATTGCTTGCCCAAAAAACCAGTGGGGGGGGGAGATTATCGATAAAATCAACCATGTACTCGTGCAAATCAGGCCAAGTGAGTCCTACCGTCAAGCCTATGAACGGTGGCTCGACACGAACAACCTCCAACGCTACCGTGAAATTTACAACAAAATATTCCTCGCCACCAAACCTTGATGGCGTCGTAAAAATTTCGAAATACTGCTTCCCAATATTTTTTCTGACATTCGACAAACCTTGAGACTATTGCCCTCTGCCCTACCGCCGTTGCAGAATTAAACTAAGCGCCCCTGAACATCAACGAACCATTGCATACGTTACTTGTTTTTTCTCTTGACGATCTTCTTCGAATATTGCCTCTTATACATTCGTCGTGCCTCATCAAGCCGTTTCTCACTCTTTTCAATCAACAGTTCCTGTGACGAGCGTTTATCCTCACTGCCAGAGGGTTGCCTTTGGATATAACTCCCATCGGACTGCATCTCCCAGGCACCTCGCTGATCGGCGAGTTGCAGATCCAAAATCTCCCGCAACTGCTTCTGCAACCCAAGTGATTCAACCGGCGCAATCACCTCAACCCGCCGGTCGAGATTACGTTTCATGATATCAGCTGAACCGATAAAATACTGCTCCTGCCCGTTATTGGAAAAATAGTAAATTCGCGCATGCTCGAGAAAACGTCCGACCAGAGAAATAACGCGAATGTTCTGCGATAAACCGGGAATTCCGGGGCGTAACAGGCAACTGTCTCGAACGATCAAATCGATCTTCACCCCAGCCTGCGAGGCTTGGTACAAGGCCATAATGATGTCCTGGTCGGTGAGCGCGTTGGTTTTCATCTGAATGTTGCCTTTGTTGCCCTTGGCCTGGTGCTCGATCTCACGCTTGATGTATTCCAGTAGTGTTTTTTTCAGAATCTTGGGCGAAGGCAACAATTTTTGGTATTTTCGGGCCGGGGCATATCCGAGAGTGAGAAAATTAAAAAACTCGGTCAAATCGTCGCCAATCGCATTGTCGCAGGTCAAGAGACCAAGATCGCTGTATGCCCTTGCTGTACCGGCATGGTAATTACCGGTACCGATATGAGCATACCGTTTGAGCCCCTTATAGTCTCGACGCACCACAAAAATGACCTTGGAATGGGTTTTCAATCCAACCACGCCGTAGGTTACATGAATCCCCGCCTGCTCCAGGTACGTTGCCCAATGGATATTGGCCGATTCATCAAAACGAGCCATTAATTCGACCACCACCGCCACTTGTTTACCGTTATGGGCTGCATCAAGCAGATATTGAATAATTTGCGAGTTGGCTGATGTCCGGTACAAGGTCATTTTGATCACCAAGACTTTGGGATCAACACTGGCTTCCCGTAAAAATCGTTCCACAGATGAGCTGAACGACTCATAGGGATGCTGGAGTAAAAATGGCCCCTCCTCACGGATGAGATGAAAGATATTCGGAAAATCACCTGACAACTTATAATGATCCAAAGGTTGATGCGGGGGAAAATGCAGTTCCGGCTTGTCGATGGCCGCAATTTCCGTCAAATCGCGTTTGGCCATAATGCCATCAACGGTGAACACATCTTTACGGGAATCAATGCCTAACTGAGAAGCCAGCATGCCTCGATGATTTCGGGTCATACTGCTGTCCACCTCCAGACGGACAATTTCAGCAAATTTCCGATCTTGGAGTGCGGTCTCAATCATCGACAATAAATCAAGGGCCTGCTCGGGCCATTTTTCGGTGATAGCATTACGAGTCACCCGAAAGAGCTCACAGCTTTCGATGACCATATCCGGAAAAATAATTTCCAGATTATTGGCGATAACATCCTCAAAAAGCAGGTAACGGTGCTGGCCGGGTTCAATGGGAATAAAGCGAGGAATTCCGGTGCCGGTGGTGGGAACCTTGATGCGGTTAAGAAAAATATGATCCCCGTCTTTATGGCGCGTGGCCACCAGAAGATTTAAGGATAGATTTGAAATAAAAGGGAAAGGATGGGCTGGATCCATCCCTTGGGGAGTCAAGAGAGGATAAATATTTTCCCGGAAATAGGTCGCCATTTTTTGACGTTCAGTTCCGCCCAACTCGATGTAACGGAGGATATGGATTTGGTTCTTGGCCAGGAGTGTGAGCAGTGCCCGTTCGAGATCTTGCTGCTCTGTCAGGAGATCTCGGATCATCTCATAGCTTTCGTCAATCTGCTGCTGGGGGGTTCGACCATCACTGGAGAGCAGTTTTAAACCGGCGCCGACCTGTTGTTTCAGGCCACCGATACGTTTCATGATAAATTCATCAAGATTGGAACCAATAATCGAGAGGAAAAAGACACGCTCGAGAAGAGGATTGCGTTCATCCTTGCTTACATTGATGACCCTACGGTTAAATTCAAGCCAGCTCAACTCGCGATTGAGATACCACTCCGGCGCAGTGAGATCAAAAAACTTTTCAGTTTTAGGTACAGCCTCTTCCATGCCCTCGGAACTTTTTTCGTTGGCATCCGTCTTTAACACCATCCCACCCATAATCGATCCCCCAAAATACCGTAATATTTCAAATCGTTGTCATAATATACTGTACTTTGTACTAAGGGAGGTAGTCCTTTTTCATGAAAACGAACCTATAAATCAATGGGTTAGGTGGTTTAATCGCGAAGGCATAGTCAAGGCCTGCCGGGTGTCGGGTAAAACGCTACGACGCAGTAGATCGAATTTTTTACGGCGCCATCAAAAAAACAAAGGATAAATAACCTATTTTTTAAAAGCGGAGAGGAGGAAAACACTGAAGCTGGTGGGATTTAGCTGAGAGTCAGACTTGACAATTTGCGTAGCGGTTTGTGAGCGGACCTGGGAAAACCCTGCCTGATGAAACATTTGTTGAAGTTGTTCACGATCAAAGCCAAAATGAAATACGCCGGTGTTATCCTCGTGAAAACGGCCTTCTTCCTGGTCCAGATCAGCAACGCATAATTGTCCGCCAAATGCCAGGACCGTATGAAATTGGGACAATAACGGTTCAATCTCCCGAACATGATGAAAGGTCATACTACTGACGATGAGATCATATTTGCCGGGTAAGACATCTCCCTGTTCAATGTTGCATTGAAAGGTTCGCGCATTGGCGAGTTTGAGATTGGCGATCTTGCTGTTGAGGACGTTAAGCATTCCGTCGGAACTGTCCACCCCGGTGATGGAGTGCACCAAGGGTTGAAGCTGTAAAGTCAGTAGACCGGTTCCACAGCCAAAATCCAAAACATCAAGCGTGCTGGTCTCCGGAAGCTGTCGCAAAATAGCATCGGCAATTTCTTTCGCCAATTGGACTCGCTGCGGCCGTTCATCCCAATGTTCAGCCGCCAAATTAAAATTCCGGTGTTCAATACTCATCGGCAGACACCCTTATTTGTCGTTCTCTCAAAAAGGACGCATTGTTTAGGTCTTTTGGTTGTTTACGAGGCCATCTATTTATGGGCAACAATAACACGTTTAAAGACAACAAATACTGACGTTATACAACTCGGCAAGATCAATACGAACGATACAAGACTTTTTTTTGTATCAGGGGTTGAATATAAACCAATCAATTGACGAACACAACCTTTCATCCGTCTTTTTTTAATCCAGGTGATCGAAATTAAAAGAAAAACCTCTGATACCGCCATTCAGTGGCCATCACCTTCTCTTACGCCAAAGGCAGCGTCGGGTAGTCGGTGTATCCCATGGGACCTGGCTTATAGAAGGTGGAAGGATTAGGAAGGTTGAAGGGTCCACCGACCCGGATACGCTCCGGCAAATCGGGATTGGCTATATACGTGGTGCCAAAAGCAACCGCGTCGATCTGGACTTCAGCAATTGCAGCCTCTGCCTCAGCTGGACTATAGCGGAGATTGCAGATCAGCGTTCCCTTGTATTCCCTTCGCATAGGAGTAAGCACATCGCCACTCAGGTTCCCCAGAACATCGCCGCGAATGAGGTGTACATAGGCCAACTTGAGACTATTGAGCCGACGCGCCAACCATACCGTGAGACCGACCGGATCACTTTCGGCCATGGAATTAAAAGTTGAAAGTGGTGAGAGCCGAACCCCGACTCGATTAGATCCCCAAATATCACAAACCGCCTGCAATACTTCGAGAAGCAATCTTGCCCGATTTTCAAGAGAACCACCATAAGCCCCACTCCGTTGATTGCATCCGTCACGCAGAAATTGGTCAAGAAGGTAGCCGTTTGCCCCATGAATCTCCACACCATCAAAACCGGCATCAAGGGCGTTGATGGCAGCCTTCTTGAAGTTGGCAACAATACCAGGCAACTCATCATCTTCGAGAAATCTTGGGATTACATAGGGTACCTTACCTTCGGGCGTGTGAGTCAGATCGTTGGTGATTGAGACAGGGCTTGCAGAGACGGGTTGTGCTCCTGAATTCAGTAACGGATGACAGGCTCGTCCGCCGTGCCACAGCTGAACAAAAATACGTCCACCTTTTTTGTGAACGCTATTGGTTATTGCACGCCAAGCCTCAACCTGAATTTGGTTATACAAACCGGGTTCTGTCTGAAAGGCTGAGGTTTTATCCATAACCATGGTTGCTTCGGCAATGATCAACCCGGCACTGGCCCGTTGGCCATAATACTCAGCCATTAAAGGTGTTGGCACATGCTCACTTGTTGCCCGACATCGGGTGAGTGGAGCCATGATGATACGGTTTGGCAGCAGTAAAGAACCAAGGCGCAAAGGCTGAAACAGGTACTCCATGGATAATCTCCTAATTAAACAATCAAGTTACGCGTTGTCTTGTCACACTTATGTCATTCAATGGATGGACTCGTAAGAAGATCATCACATTCTGAAAGATGACTAATTTATAACACAGATACACAAGGAGTAGCCTTTACCCCGGCGCGAATGAATACATAAGGTATATCGAAAGCCGGGAAATAGGCTGCAACGCAGTAGATCGAAATTTTCACGACTCCATAAATTTAATACATTTTTAAGAACAGGCCAGAACTCCTGAAAACAAAACGAGTTCTCTTTTCTTTCGCTCACTGTTTTTCACCCAATTGCTTGCCCCTGAATCCTAAAGCATGGAACAGCGCCCCTGCTTCCCTGGTTGTAACTGTCCGAGTAAACGGCGGCCGCAACCCCGCCCAAAGGACGGGGTTTTACAAGACTGAATAAAATGTACTTTATCAAAGAGTTATTAGAAGAGTTGTTCATAGCGTGCGCATGGAGTCCACGAAGGGTGCAGGCGAAGTTGACCGTTGGAAGAAGACCGTCGCTATCAGACTCTAGGTCCGAACAAACTATTCACGCATCCCCCGTGGCTATGACTAGTTCAGGTGTTCTCAACGTAAGCAGCAAAGCATAGTCAAAAAAAAATTCCATTTACAATTCAAGCTGATAGCAGTTTCAAAAACTGTACAAACCCAGCGAGATACCATCCAACGATCAACTCAGACTCCTCTAAAGTCATACTTTTGGTTCTTGTTAGGTTTGTATGAGTGTGTTATTTTGAGTCCAATTTTTTATACTTATGAACATTGCCATTTTTTTAATGTCATAACAACACGTTATAGAACATTGGCCATTCAGAGCATAGCTCACGCTATCTTTTGAATGGTTTTTGTCATCGTGTTCCTATGTTCATTCAAACTAACACAGGAGAAAGATGCAACAATGAGCACTAAAACCACCTTATCCTTGACAGCAGCCTCCTTGCTGCTTTCCGCCGTACTAATGGGCGCAAATGTTCGGGCAGAAGAACCCGTACCCATGGACGGAAATGTTCAGGCTGAAGAACCAAGCAACCCTCTCGAGTTTTATACCGGATCAAATGGAAGCTATGCAAAAGTGACCCTGGAAGCCGACTTAGGCTTCTTTGCCCAGGGAAATTCTTGGTTTGGCAATTCTGCCAATGTCTTAGGAGAAAAATCAGACTCCTGGGGGGAGTCACTCATTCGCACCGGCCTCGACATCAACTACGTACTGCCGAGTACCCAAACTATTTATGCGCTAGTTGATGCGGTTCAGGCCAACACCTTTTGCGGCCTGGATGCAGCGGGTTCAAACTTTGGAGATGAGGATGTTTCTTCGCTTCGCATTGATCACGCCTATGTAGGTTGGAAGTCCGGCAACTTGTTCAGTTCTCTCGGTGAAGATTTCCTTGACATCTCCTTTGGACGCCAATCTTACATTGTAGGTAACGGTTTTCTCTTTGCCAACCAAGGTGGTTCTGGTGGCAAACGGGCGGCATTTTGGATTGGTGGCCGCAACAGCGCAGATTACGCCGGCGTCATCAAAATGAAAAGCGGCAATTGGGCTGGTGACTTGGCGTACTTTGAAGCCGACAATATGGGTGATGACGACACCAAAGTTGGTGGTGGAAACATCGAGTACAACGCTGAAGGCATGGGATATGTAGGCGCAGGGCTCTACACCGTTGACTCAGACATTACCTCTCGTGACTCCATGATGGTCTATGATGTTCGCGGTGGCATAAATCCTTTTGCCTTCACGAGTGGGATGGATATCCTCAAGCCGCTTCATTTTGAGATGGAATATGTGTACGAAGACAAGGATAGTGGATTCCTCAGCGGCAACGCTTGGTATGCTTCCGTTGGATACGAATTTGAAAGTTGCCCCTGGAAACCTGGCTTGACCTATCGTTACGCCAGCTTCGACCAAGATTACGATTCTCTCTTTTTCGGATCAACCGACTGGGAGACCTGGTATCAGGGTGAAATTCTGGGTGAGTATGTCCTTGATAACAAAGATCTTGACTCTCATATGTTGAAGTTGAAAATCCAACCTCTTGAGGCTATCACTGTTACGCTGGCTTATTTGAATTATGATCGTCATCAGTCTGGTGATGATTATGCCCAGGAATACGATCTTATCGTTGACTGGGCGGTCAATGATCACTTGTCGTTTTCCGTAGTCGGTGGTATCGCCGATCCCGATGAGGCGGCGACGGTTGAAACCGGTGGGAACGACAACTGGTCCTACATGATGATGTTCGGTTCGATCAAGTTCTAAGTTTTTTTTATTGCCAAATCCCGCCGTTAAGGCGGGATTTGGCTTCCTGATTTCTTCCAGCCTCACCTCATTTAATTCTGAACTGGTTGACCACCCCTTTTAGTTCGATTGCCAAATTCTGGAGCGACCCGACACTGGCTCTCACCTTTCTACTACTCTCGGCAATGTTGTTGGAGGTCACCCCTGCCCCGGCAATATCCTCAGTGATCGCAGTGGCCACTGCCGAACTTTGGTTGACATTTTCATTCACCTCCTGCAACCCTATAGAGGCCTGGGAAATATTGTTGGCTATTTCCTGAGTCGCAGAGGCCTGCTCCCCTACAGCGCCAGAAATAGTGCTGACAATGGCCCCCACCTGATTAATAACCTTAGTAATAGCTTCGATATCAGCCACTGTTTCCGAAGTGGTGTTTTGGACGCCTGCTATCTGTTCCTTGATATTTAAGGTGGCGGCAGCGGTTTGCTTGGCCAATTCCTTGATTTCATTGGCAACCACCGCGAAACCTTTGCCAGCCTCCCCAGCACGGGCAGCCTCAATGGTCGCATTCAGGGCCAGTAGATTGGTCTGTTCTGAAATCTCCGTTATGGTTTCAGTTACCTTGCCAATGGCTTGTGCAGCCTCCCCCAGGGCATCCATTTTCTCGGCTGTCCGGGCGGCCTGTTCAACCGCATCTCCGGCAACCTGGTTTGCTTGCTCCACATTCCGGGCAATGTCGCTAATGGTGGATGTCATCTCTTCTGCTGCTGCAGCTACCATGCTGATATTAGTGGTCGATTCTTCCATGGCTGCGGCAACATTGCCAAGATTGGTATTCATCTCTTCAGTGGCTGCGGCAACACTCTCGGTTTGCCTTGATGCGTCCCCGGCATCGGTGGCCAACCCCTCAGACAACACCAGTAACTCATTGGAGGAAGCGTCCAAGCCCTGGGTATTCTGGCTGATCTGGCCAATTATCCCCTGAAGCTTCTCCATAAAAACATTAAGCCAACTGGCCAGATCTCCGATTTCATCCTTGGAACGGACGACAAGACGTTTGGTCAAATCACCCTCCCCTTGGGCAATATCCTGGAGTCCGGCCACTGCAGCACGGACGGGTTTAGCAATGGCCAAGCCAAGGAGGAAAGCCATTACTGCCGCTACGGCACAAGCCGTGACCAGGATGGCAATCAGGGTGACGAGCGCCTTATTATAAACGGATGTGGCTTTTTGCTTTTCCTTTTCCGCATTTTTCAGTGTGATATCGGTCAGTTTATCGAGATTGTCACGGGCAGCTTCAAACAGCTCACTCGCCTTTCCAAGAGAAATTTCCATTGCGCTTTTACGCGCCTCCGGCTTTCCGGATACAGCAAGATCAAAGACCTGGCGAGAAACCGGCTCCCAGGTGGCACGGTCCTTCTCAAAAGAACTAATCAGTGTTCGCTCTTCCGGTGAGTTGACCAATTTCTGGAAGTTATCAAACCGCTCATGTACCTGTTGCAAATTTTTTTCATAATCTTTTTTCAACGAGACAAAAATCGGCGATTGGGTATCAGTGGAAATCAACGATCTCTCAGCAACGAGCATTTGTTGCAGGTCACGGTCTGCTTCGATCAGCAAATCAAGAGACGGCATGCTCACCGAAAACAGTGCATCAAGGTTTCGTTGGATTAGATTCATCCCCCAATACGCTACCCAGCCGATCATTGCCATAAAAATGAGAATCAAAGCGAACGTTGCTATCAGCTTATTTTGAATCTTTAAATCCTTAAAATTCAACATGGTCCCCCCTTACAGTTGTTTTTCCTCTAAAAATCTCCCGCAAAACCGGCAAATTAGTCGGCATTGAACTTTGCATGGCCTTTGCATTCCACCTTGGTTAAGCCTATCCGTCGATATTTTTTTTGCAAATCCTATAAATCTTCTTCCCATTATAGGGGGTGCAAATGATTTATCAAATGCATCTGATATTATTTTTAAAAGGATCGATAGAGGGAAAATCTTCTAAAATCGGAGGATTGACATGGTCTACGCGAAAGAAAGGAAGAGTTACGGTTTTGTAATTAAAAATTGATCCACCTGCTCTAAACCTCTCACAATTGTTTGACAACCGTGATAAGCGACCTCTAAAAGGCCCATCTTTATTTGCGGCGAATGCATTACATGCTTATTTTTCCAACTAGGAAATGAGAATAATTCCCAAACATGCAAAAGGGGTTGTTTCCGCCACCTTTTGCACTCCTGAACAGGGAGGTGTAATCATGAAGCACAATAAAGGATTTCTTCTTGGGCAGCGCCATTTTCTCCGGGGCGAATATGGCCGGAGCATCATGGGGTTTGGCAAGGCACTGGAGTCGGGCATGGATCCGGCCAGGGTACACCTGCCCTTGGGGTTGGCCTATTTAAAAAATGAAAACTTTGCCGAAGCGGCAACCGAGTTCACCCAGGCCTTGGAGCTTGATCCAGCAAATGATCATGTGCTCTTTTTGCGGGGCATGGCCCGGTTTAACCGAGGAGAACAGAGAAGTGCACTGGATGACTTCAACGAGTCCCTGCGCTTGAACCCGCAGAGAGGGGTGGTTTATGTTGCTCGCAGCCTACTCTTTCGGGCTATGGGCCGGGATCTGGAAGCAGAGCTTGATATGAAAGCCGCCCTCGGTATCGGAGGGGTTGAGGCGGAACTCTTTATGCGCGAGTACTGCCTGGCGCCATCGCTCCACAACCTGGCCATGTCGCTCTTGGATGTGTACAAGGCGTCCTGGGGGTTCAAACTGAAAGCAAGTGCCTCTGAGCTCACCCATTGATTTCGATTATAGAGGTCAATAAAAAATGGCTCCCTCCATGGGGAGCCTTTTTTATTTGGGGCGTAGAACCGGCCAATGTTCTACAGCTTGCGCAACCGGCACATAAAACTGCGGCTGGTAGAGGTGCCGCTGACCGGGCCACGAGTGTCATCCTCGGTCAGGCTATTGAGGTTTGCCTTGGGATCGTAATCGCCCCACCCCCAGGACAGACGGACCATGCCCGAACGGACCGTGGTCGAAAGTCGGGCCGTCATCGCAATCGCGCCCTTGGGAGTCTCGATACCAATGCGGTCCCCCTCGGCAAAACCCTGGGCGGCCGCATCCTCGGGATGAATATCCACCATTGCACCGGCACCGGCCTTTAAGAGTGTGGGAATGGTGCGGTACTGGGAGTTGGTGAAACGAATATCCCGGCTGCCGCTGATGCCGAGCACTGGATACGCTGCACTCTGCTCGGCAAAACTGATCGGATTGGTTCCCAAACCTTGGGCAAAGGGAACCCCGGAAAAACCGGCCTCGGCCAGCCGGCTGGAAAAAAACTCGATTTTGCCCGAAGGGGTTTTGAAGGGCTGGTCCCGGTATTTCTCGTAGCGCAATTCCTCAATGCGCAGCCCTTTACCATTTTCGCGCAAATCCGCCACACTCACTCCGGCCGGCTCCAATTGAAAATCGAGGGCCTCCTCGGCGGTCTGCCAAGGGAAATCCTGCTCCAGCCCCAACCGCCGCCCCAGCTCAAAAACGATTTTCCAATCCGGCCAGGAATCGCCTACCGGCGGGATGACCGCATCCTGGAGAAACATGGGATTGTTACGAATCGAGGAGCGATTAAGCTGGGTTTTCTCGAAACAGCTCGATGCCGGCAGGATCACATCGGCAAGCCGTGCCGTCTCGGTCATAAACATGTCGACCACCACCAGGGTCTCGAGTTTGGAAAAGGCATCCCGGGTACGGCTGGAATCGGCCATGGTCACCAGCGGGTTACCGGACTGAACCACCACCATCTTCAAGGCATACGGTTTTTCATCCAGAATCGCATCCACCACGCAGCCCTGCACCTGATTACCCCAGGTTTCGCTGAAAGTGTTAAACAGGGGGAAGTCGCAGGTTACGGGTTTGGCGTCCGCCGGTAGCCGATCAAAAAGCTGGATATTGCGTGCCGGAATCGGTTGGGGGAACACATCGCTGCCGGGCTTATCAAGATTGCCGGTCAGTGCCCGAAGCATGGCAATGGCCCGGGTAGTGTCAAAGACTTCGCGGTGCATATCCAGCCCATTACCATCAACAATGGCAGAGGGTTTGGTCGTGGCGTAAAGACGGGCAACTTCACGAATCTGGTCCGGTTCCAGCCACAGCTGCGCGGCCACTTCCTCCACCGGATATTGCGACGCCACTTGGCAAAGGTCTTCAAAACCGAGCGTGTACTTTTCCACGAAATCGGCATCATAAAGATTGCCCCCGATAATCTCATTGATCATGGCCATGGCCAGGAGGCCGTCATGGCCGGGTTTAATCTGCAACCAGATGTCGGCCTTACGGGCAAGGGCGGTTTGCACCGGGTCGATCACGATCAGCTTGGCTCCGTGCTCTTGGGCCCAATGGATTCCCTCGGCCGCGCCCAAGGCGGTGTTGCCGTCGTTCTTCCCCCAGACAATGATGCATTTGGCGCCCTTGGCCTCAGGGAAGGCCATGGATCCGTACACATAACTGTGGGCAAAATCGCGGGCCACAAAGCAGATCGAGCCGTTGCCGATTGTGTTGGGGCTGCCGAAGGCGTTCATCAGCCGGTTGGGGTAATCCCAGGGTGCGCCCCAGTCGGCGGCCATGCCGCGTAACCAGGCGATCGACCGTGCCCCGTCGTTTTCTTTATGCTGCTGAAAACGGGTGGCGACCAGGGTCAAGGCCTCGTCCCATTCGGCCTCGCGAAATCCCGAACCATCGTCTTTTTTAATCAGGGGTTTGGTGAGCCGCTTGGGCGAATAGACAATCTCAGCAGCAGCGGCAAGCTTGGCGCAGGAGAGTCGTTTTTCCGGATCGAGAAAAGATTTACGGCGGGCGCCAATGAGCCGATCCCCCTCAACCTCGGCTTCTATGGGGCAACAGGATGAACAGAAACGGCAGACAGTATCGATCAGCATGGGTTTCCTCCTAGCGGCAGGCATGGATGTAACAGCTGCGGATCAGCTCATAATGATTGCTGTGGGTACGTATCTTCCACCAAACATGGCCAGGTTCTCCCACCTGCCAGGCCGGAGCCAGTGTCTTCTTGCCCTCGCTGAGCAGGGTGGCGACATTGGCCAACCCCTTGCCTGCAAAGGGGCCTTCGGTTTTGCCTCCGAGCCAGGCCTCAACCGGAGCAGCCTCAGTGGACCAGGAAAAAGGATCGGAGAGCATGAACTGCGCCTTTTTATCCCGAGTCACTCGGTTCATCTCCGCTAAATGGGTCATTGGCGAGGGAACCTTGTCCACCAGGTTGAGCGAGGAAAAAATATTGAATGATTTCTTGCGAAACGGCAGGGACAGCGCATTGGCAACCACGAATTCCACCCGGTCGCTGCGCCAGTCATCGGGCAAACGGATCACGGCTTCACGCCTGAGCATGCCCTCCTCCTTGAGCGGCACCACCATGGAACGTTCCCGCATCAAGCGGCGGGCAGCACGGATAAAGGACTGGGAGGTATCGATACCAATGGCGAAATCACATTTAGTGCTCATTTCAAAGGTAAAGCGGCCGACGGCGCCACCGGCATCCAAAGCGATTCCGGACTGGGGTATAATCAACCCGGCCCAAGTGGCATAGGCCTGGGAGGCATGTTCATCATCTAGCAGTTCGCTGAAATGACTCCACAAATACGAGGAAACCACCTCGTCGGTCTCGTATTTGTTGATTGAGCGCTGATCGTCGGTAGTCTGCGGATCGAGTAGAGCCACACCGTCGACAATGGGAAAAAGGGCAGCGCAATGCGGGCATTTTAGGGCCCCGGTCAAGATATCACCATCGTTTTGTTTTATGATATCAGCAACAAGCGAGTGTTCTTGAGGCAGGCAGTTAGGACAGACAAGCAGATCAAGGAGTTGTTTTTTCATGGCGCTCCTGCGGAGATGATGGCGGAAAAAAACCGGTGTTCAGGTGGGATACAAGTGAGGTAACCCTCTAATTGGATGAGAATTATTCCCGATCAAACTAACGAGGGGTTGGCAACGAGTCAACTTAAAATTGATGGCATAGTAAAAACTTCGATCTACTGCGTCGCAACGTTTTCCCCCACACTCGACAGACCTTATGTATGCCTTCGCGCGGAAAAAACCGCTACTCCTTGTATAGCTGTGTTTTGACTGAGCCATCTTTCAGAATGTGATGGCCTTATTACGAGTCCATCAAAATGACGAACCAAAGAAAATCTGCAACAGAAAACACGATATGGAATAAACAGGTTACCTCACCGGCAGTATTATGCAACTCCCGTTTAGCATAACCACTTTCCCCTTTTTCACATCAGCTCCAATCCGTTTACAAGGGGCCAGGGATGGGCTAGGATATGCTATTTTCCCTTCACAACCCTTTATGAAGAATCAAAACCTATGATACGACGTTTACCGGCCGAATGGGAGCCCCAGGTCGGCGTTCTTTTGGCCTGGCCGCATGCCGACAGTGATTGGCGCGACAACCTGGAATCGGTACAGCAAGTTTTTGCGGCCATTACCGCCGCGATTAGCCGTTTTGAGTCGGTACTGATCGTCGCCCCGAATACAAATATGGTCAGGCAGCAACTTGATGCGGCCGGGATAGATCAAACCCGGGTTCGCCTGGTGCAATTACCGACCAACGATACCTGGGCCCGAGATTTTGGTCCAATCACAGTGTTGGAGAACGGCATACCCCTCATCTTGGATTTCGGCTTCAATGCCTGGGGATTGAAGTTTGCCGCCGACCTCGATAACCAAATCACCGCCCGTCTGGCTGGCCTTGGGGCCTTTGGAACCACCCCCCTAAAAATTCCCGGCCTGATTTTAGAAGGTGGCAGTCTTGAAAGCAACGGCGCGGGCACACTCCTGACCACCAGCGAATGTTTGCTCAGCCCCAACCGCAATCCCCATCTCGACCAATACGGCATCGAACAGATACTGACGGAACAACTAGGTGTTCACCATTTCCTCTGGCTGAATCACGGCTTCCTGGCCGGAGATGATACCGACTCGCACATCGATACCCTTGCCCGCCTCTGCCCGGGTGACACTATCGTTTATGTACGCTGCGATGATACCGAGGACGAACATTTTCAGGCCCTCACCGCCATGGAGGTCGAACTTCGCACTCTGCGCACACCCCAAGGTGCCCCCTACCGGCTGATCCCCCTGCCCTGGCCCAAGCCCTGCTTTGCCGAAGATGGTCACCGGTTGCCCGCCACCTATGCCAACTTTCTCATCATCAATGGGGCCGTTCTCGTTCCCACCTATAATGATTGTAAGGACGCGGCAGCGCTCAAAATTCTGGCCGATGTCTTTGTTGGACGCGAAATCATCGGTATCGATTGCCGTCCCCTGATTGCCCAGCATGGTTCGCTCCATTGCGTAACCATGCAACTGCCCCAAGGAGTCCTCCCATGAACAGTCTTTGTGTCGGCCTGGTGCAACAGCGCTGCAGCGACAACCGCTCTGAAAATATAGAAAAAAGTATGCAAGGAATCCGCGAGGCCCATGCCCGGGGAGCCCAGTTGATCGTACTCCAGGAACTCCATTGCGGCCTCTACTTCTGCCAGACCGAGGATACCCATTGCTTTGATTTGGCCGAGGCCATTCCCGGCCCGGCCACCGAAACCTTTGGCAACCTGGCCAAGGAATTGGGTGTGGTGATCGTAACCTCGCTCTTTGAACGGCGGGCGCCGGGATTGTACCACAACACCGCCGTGGTTCTGGATATTGACGGCTCCGTTGCCGGACGTTATCGCAAGATGCATATCCCGGATGATCCGGGCTACTATGAAAAATTTTATTTCACCCCCGGCGATCTCGGTTTCACTCCGATTACCACTTCGCTCGGTCGCCTGGGTGTGCTCGTCTGCTGGGATCAATGGTATCCGGAGGCGGCCCGGTTGATGGCCATGGCAGGGGCCGAAATCCTGATTTATCCCACCGCCATCGGCTATGACCTAGGCGACCCCGCCGAGGAACAAACCCGCCAGCGCGAGGCCTGGGTCACCATCCAGCGCAGCCATGCGGTGGCCAACGGCATCCCGGTGGTCAGCGTCAACAGGGTCGGCTTTGAACCCGATCCGAGCAGCGTTGGTGCCGGGGCCCTGTTCTGGGGCAATAGTTTTGTCGTCGGTTGCCAAGGCGAGTTGCTGTCCGTGGCCGACACCGAGAACGAACAGGTCCTGGTGGTGGAGCTTGACCGCAAGCGCAGCGAGGATGTCCGCCGCATCTGGCCCTACCTGCGCGACCGCCGAATCGACGCCTACGGGGATCTGATCCGCCGTTACCGGGATTAATCCCCTTTCTCAAAGCAAGGAGCACTGATGAACGGTATCCTCCTGGCCATGGTGAGCGTGGCCTTTGTCTTTGCCGGTTGGCGGCAGCTGGTCTGGGCACCTGTGACCGGTGGTTCGGCGCCGATGGAACTGCTCTCCAAGGCAATGATCGAGGCTGCAGGCGGCGCGGTTAGCCTGGCGATCGGCCTGGTAGGGGTGATGACCCTCTTCATGGGGCTGATGAAAGTGGCCGAGGCCGGTGGCATGCTGCGTATCATAGCCCGCTTGATCCGGCCGCTGATGGTGCGCCTCTTCCCGGAGGTGCCAGCCGAACACCCGGCCATGGGTGCGATGATTCTCAACCTCTCAGCCAATGCCCTGGGCCTTGGCAATGCTGCCACGCCCTTTGGCATCCGTGCCATGCAGGAGTTGGATAAGCTCAACAGCCGCCCGGGAACAGCCACCAATGCCATGGTCCTTTTTCTGGCGATCAACACCTCCTCAGTGACCCTGCTGCCAACTGGGGTGATTGCCCTGCGGGCGGCGGCAGGTTCCATTGATCCGGCCGCAATCCTACCGACGACCCTCTGCGCCACTATTGGATCGACCACGGTGGCCATCCTTGTTGCCAAACTCTACAGCCGCTGGTCTCCTGCCCCGCCGCCATTGGAAACAACACCAACCCTAAACATCCTGTCGAAGGACGATGCGGATCTTGCACCTGCAGAATCGCCCTATCCCCTGTGGGTGAGCCTGACAGCCCTTGCTTGCCTGGTGGGCCTGCTGCCGCTGGCGGTGTTCTACGGGCAGGCGGTCTCGCCCTGGATCATTCCCGGGCTGATGGTCTTTTTTCTCGGTTTCGGCGCTCTGCGAAGGGTACCGGTCTATGAAACCATGGTCGAAGGCGGGCGAGAAGGCTTCCAGGTAGCGCTCCGTATCATTCCCTACATGGTGGTGATCCTAGTGGCGGTGGCCATGTTGCGTGCCAGCGGAGCGCTTGATCTCTTGGTGGGAGCGCTTGGCCGCTTTACCACGCCTCTTGGTCTGCCGGCGGAGGCTTTACCCATGGCCCTGCTGCGCCCACTCTCCGGATCCGGTGCTTATGCGGTGCTGGCCTCACTGATCGAGGATCCGGCAATCGGGCCGGATAGCTACACCGGCATGCTTATCTCCACCCTGCAAGGCTCCACCGAAACCACCTTTTATGTACTGGCGGTCTATTTTGGTGCAATCCAGATCAAACGCATTCGCCATGCCATGGCTGCCGCCCTCACCGCCGATCTGGCCGGTATTCTCTTTGCCGTGTTGGCCTGCCTGGTACTGTTTGGCGGATAGGGAAAAAAATAAGTGAGTGCACCAATATTTGGACAGAGCCAAAGAGTGCCGCTACAATATCGGCATCACTACTCTTTCCCAATAATCCACTTATTCTAAGCAAGGAGAAAACACGATGAAACGGATTGTAGCCTCGATCTCCCTACTGTCCATGATATGGTGCGGGACCTCCGCATTGGCTGAAGATGCTGAAAACTGCAAGGATCATCCCCTCTTTTCCCGCATGCCCAGCTATGAAATTTTCAACTGTGCATCCCGAGAATTTGACGTAGTCGCCTTTCCCAAGCCAGGACTCAAAGAGTGGGCCACTCCCCAAGATTACAGCGATATTGAAGGCAAAGTGGTAGCCATCAGCTACAAACTCAAAGAAGGAGCCACTGCGGCCAGTTCGCTGCAAATTATCCGCAATTTTCAGAATGCGATAAAAAATGACAGTGGCACCATATTAGGCGATTATCACGACAATCTTTATCCGGATTTTCCAGAAACTGCGGCAAAATACCTGAATGAATCGCCCAGTGGAACATCCTTTGATCGATACACCACCATGGCTCTGAAAAAAGGCGATAGCGAATACTGGGTGTATCTCTGTGCCAATGAAAGGAACCAGGACTACATGCTGCTCACGGTAGAAAAACAGGAGATGAAGCAGGATGTGAATGTAAAAAAATAGTCCTCTATCTGCTATGCATTGATGACCCTAGATCATCAAGAGTCCCACAAAAAAACGCCGCTCAGGAACGAACCGGTAGCGGCGTTTGCATTTTCACATGGGATTAATATTTACAACAAACTCACCGTGCCATCATCGAGATCGTATTTGGCGGCAACAATGGTCAGCTTCTTGGCCTCTACCAGATGCTTAAGAATGGCCGATCCCTTGGTCAGGTCATCGGCCACAGCTTTGGCATTGGCCTCGATCACGCACTCGACAAAACCTTTTTTGTGGGTTTCAGCGCAGTTCTTGTCGTCCTTGCACACGGCACAATTATGGGCAGCCTGTGCAACGCTTGGTTTGATCTCTTTGACAATGGCATCAATATTGGGGCTGCCGGTGCTTTTATCGCCAGCATCGACCGCCGCCGTAACTGCGCCGCACCGCTCATGACCAAGTACCATCATCAGCGGTGAACCCAAATGTTCGGCCGCATACTCTATGCTACCAAGAATGATCGGATCGGGAACATTGCCGGCCACCCGAATCACGAAAATCTCCCCCAATCCTTTATCAAAAATCAACTCAGGTGGTACCCGGGAATCGGAGCAGGTGAGGATGATCGCATAGGGTTTTTGCGATGTGGCAAGGGCGATACGAGCCGCCGCATTTGATTGAACCTGGTTGGTCAGCTTGTCACTCACATAATTTTTATTACCCGCCATCAGTTTCTGTAGGGCTTCCTCGGCGGTCATCGCTGCCCCCGTGCCGCTGGCAACGGCCAGACCACAGAACATCCACATCAAAGCCACAACTGCCATCGCTACACCGACACCTTTGTCCTTCAATACATGCATTTTTCCCTCCCTGTACCCAAAAAGTTGTTTACTCCACCAATCCGACCGAATCTCAGCGGTGCGAATCAGCAACCGAACTTAGGGTCGGGGAAAGAAAAAAGTATTCGAATAATGCGCCGGATTTCGGTTCGAGATACAAGGCGCTTTAGCGGTTGAATACAAGCATATTCAACCGTTAAAGCAACGCCGTAGCCGGGCAGAAAGACAAGCAGAATTGGATATTTTTTCCCCGCCCCTTACCCCTCACTTAAGAGCCCAACGCCCTCATCTTGCGACGTAAAGTACTCTATTGTAGCACAAACAAAGTGATCTCCAAGCAAATAACTTTCTGGCGTTACACAAGAACAATGTAAATAATTGCAAGAAAGTGATTGCAAATAGGGGCCCAAATGTCTTTTTGAACGCCGCAACAAAGACGGGCTACGGTGCGACTGGTACCACACCCAAAACCAGTATTGTGGTAGAGATAAAGGGGATATAATGCCTCTACGCTAATCAAAAAAAACTAACCAAAAGATCCCTGAGGACGTTATGACAAACAGCGTTAAACAATGCATTGAACAGCGGCACAGTGTCCGTTCTTTTACCGATGAACCGATCAGCGAAGCCCAGATTATGCAGATCCTGGAGGCCGCACGGCAGGCACCATCAAGCCTGAATTCACAACCCTGGCGTTTTGCGGTCATCACCGACCAAGCCACCCGGAATTGGATAGCCACTAAGGAAGTGTCGCGCAAGCAGTCCTGGCTGGCAACGGCACCGGCTATTATCGTCTGCTGCGCCGATCTGGAGGGCTATGTACGGGATTCCCAGGCCGCTGCATTTTTCTATAAGGAAAACAAACTGATGGACCAAGAGCCCATGGAAGGAATCGAGGCCTATGTGGCCCGAGAAGAAAGCAACTCCATGGCGGCCCGATTCGGTGCCGGAGCCATGAACGTCGGCATCGCCGTTTCTTTCATGATGTTGCGTGCCACGGAAATGGGCCTGGCCACTTGCTGGGTGGGCATGTTTGACGAAGAGCAACTCAAGAACCGACTCGGCCTGGCCTCAGAAACCAGGGTGGTCTGCCTACTGGCTTTGGGCCATCCCAACGAAGAGCAGGTGCCGCCCCGCATTCGAAAGCCTCTGGCGGAAATCCGTATCGGCTAAGTGTAACCTTACCCCGACCCACCGATAACAAGCAAGAGTGGAACGGATGAAAATCTCCGCAATGTTACCGGGCATTTTTCTTATGCATCCACCAACAAACATTATGAGCACCTTTCCCTTCGCCGCGACCAGCTATTCCGTCCTTCCCCTACGACTGAATAGCCTGGGGCCATCTGTGACAGAACCGATCAGCACCAGGCTTGCAGCAATGGATCCGTGGAAAAGGTTGGGCTATGGAGCACCCGCCCTTGGTCGTTATCTGACCGCTCCCGATTCCGGCCTCAAACGTTTTGCGGTACAGGTGGAATCGACCGAAACGATCGGGGTGGCCTGTGTGCGCTTTCCCTGGCTGCGGGGGCCATACCTTGAACTGCTGGCTGTCTTTCCTGCGGCCCAGGGACGAGGAGTAGGCCGGACACTTCTGGCCTGGATGGAGGAACAAGCGCGACTTAGCGCAAATAACCTGTGGACCGTGACCTCGGAGTTCAACACCAAGGCTCGGCAATTCTACCAGGCTGCCGGTTTTGTCGAAGTTGCGCCCCTGCCCGATCTGGTGGCCACCGGCGAAAGCGAAATTCTGCTGAGAAAAACTCTCCTTTAAAGACGGACCGGTGGTGAAATCTGTCTTTGCGATTGATCCGGGATTTGCCCCTCGCCGGTACCAAGGAGATCGCGCAGCAGGACAAATTGGTACCCCTTACGGTGCAACTGTCGCACAATTTCCGGCAGCGCCTTTCCTGTGCTGTACCCCCGCCCGTTGATATGAAAAATGAGGATATTTCCCTGCCTTGCCTGACTGAGCACCCAAGCTGAAAGCCAGCCGGGGCTGACCCTTTTGTCCGGATCGCCGCTGGCAAAGCTCCAATGGACCACCCGGTAACCAAGCCCTTCGACAATACGCAGGGTGCGTTGATCGTAATTCCCAGCCGGGAAACGAAAAAAAACCGGTTTGCGACCGGTGATCTCGCTGAGCAGCTGTTCGCATCCGACCACCTCTTGAATGACGGCCTCATGACTTAGCCGCTCCATGTGCTGGATATGGTTCAGGGAATGATTTTCCACCTCGACCAGAGGATTGCGTGACAGCTCTTTCAACTCATCCGCGTTTCGCCGAGCAAATTTGCCGCTGATAAAAAGGGTAAAGGGAATCCGCTCGGCCAGCAGGAAGGTGAGGATTTTTTGGTCAAAAAACGAAGGGGTTTTCGTTTCACAGGCATCAAAGGTGAGTGCGATGACCGGATTTTTTCCCGGCAATCGAGTCACGACTTCGCTAAAGGCTGGTGAGACGGCACCCCAGGCAACAACGAACACGATAAACACTATCCGGAACCTCATCTCTTCCCCACTTGTATTTCCACACAATAACAACACAATACTCAGAATGTGACTGATGCACGCCAGAGTCTATTGCCGTGAGCTGATTGCACTGCGCCGAAAACCTTGGAGGTTGGCATAGGGACCGATATTGGGGCCCAGTTGCCGTCTCAACCAGCCTTTGTCGAGGTTGTGACTCGATTGCCCAGTTCGGTGGTTCCGGGCCTCGGCTTGGGCACAGAGGGGATTAAGCACAAAGCATTTGAGCATCACCATGCGCGCGGGTATCCAAGGTTTTAGATTCGGTTACCGGAGGGCGGGCTAAAAACCTACCTCCTGGATACCTTCACGTCGAAAAACCACATAGCCCTGTATACCTGCACTTTTCCCTAGCCATCTCTCGGAATATGATGGTCTTTTGACGAATCGATTACTTTTCAGGCGAGTAATGCACAGCCAGCCAAACCGTGGGTTGCTCCGGGTCGGTCCAGTTGACCCGGTGGCGGCGATGCTGGGCGATGTTGACCCAATCACCGGGACCAAGACGACGGGGTTCTGGGTCGTCCTCAAATTGCAGCTCGGCTGATCCTCTTAAAAGCACCACCCATTCACCTTGTTCCTGATCGTACCAGAAGCCGGGTGGGCTCGCCTGGCCAGTGGAAACGATTCGTTCCACCCGCAGCGAGTCTGATTGCAACAACTCATCAAATTGCTCATCCGTGCCGGTGAGGTGTTCCAGCCCGGCAAAAAGATTGTCTTGCATACCTATCTCCTTTTATTCCATCCGGGCCACATCCACCTCAACCGCGAGCGTATGCATCCCGCCGCCCATGACTACGCCCTTGACCGGAGCGACATCGCTGTAATCGCGGCCCCAGGCCAGGATGATGTGCATTTCTCCGGGGATGATGTTGTTGGTGGGATCGAGATCGACCCACCCCTCGTCGGGCACATAAAGCGAAACCCAGGCATGGGAGGCGTCGGCACCGACCATCTTGGGTTTTCCCGGGGGAGCCAGAGTTTCAAGATAGCCACTGACGTAACGAGCGGCCAAGCCCAGAGAACGGAAGCAGGCGATGGCCAGGTGGGAAAAATCCTGACAGACCCCGCGCTTATTGAGAAGTACCTGATCCACCGGGGTGTCTACAGTGCTCGCCGTCTTATCGTAGGCAAATTCAGTGAAGATGCGCTGCATCAGCGCCATCCCCCCCTCGAGCACCGGCATACCGGGTGGAAAAGAGGTGCGGGCATAGGCTAGGATTTCGGGATTAATGAGGACCATCGGGCTGGCAAAGGTAAACTGATACGCATCGAGATCCTCGGAAAACGGATGTTGGTGCAGGCGTAACACGACCTCCTCCCAGGGCAAGGTTGCACCGGGCTCGATAAGGAGGCTGCGGCCGGTGCGGACGATACTGGTTGCCGTGAGCGAGAGTTCGCTGTGCGGCTGTTCGATCATAAAGACATGGGCAACATTGCCGAAATAATCGAGGCGGCGATGTAAATACTGAGGTTGGGGTACGCAATTGAGCTGGGTTTGCAGAACCTGCTGCCGGTTGGTGGAACACGGCGTCAAAAACAGCTCATTTTGGGAAAGCGAGGCGGGTTCGGAATAATTGTAGGCTGTGGTATGGGTGATCCGATACTTCATGGCAACGGTTCCCCCAAGCGGATGGAAAAATGTGGTGTGGCCGTGATCCTGGTCAGATAATGAGCACTGACCTGCTGGGCAAAGGCAAGCAGGTTGGACTCCATGGTTTCAAAAAACTGGTCCAGGGGCTCTCCGTTTTCGGCGTGGCCGTAGCTGCAGGCCAGGCCGGTAAGATCGAGCAGCCGGATATTGGTGAGCATCTCCAGCGTCACCCGTTCCTCGGCGCTGGCAAACCGGCGTTCGCTCGATCGGGGCAAGGCCTCCACATGGCCGGACAACTGGCTGAGCTGGAAGGCAAGCGACTTGGGATTGCTCTCATCCAAAAGGAGCAAATCCAAAACAGGCGCCAACTGGAACGAGGCACGATAGCGGGCACGGTAGGTCATGATCGAGTCAGAGATCTCCAGCAGGGCTTCAAGCGCATTCTGCGAGGCCGCACAGACCTGGGGCAGGCCGAAACGAATCAGGCGGATCTGGTGCAAGGCGCGCTCGATACGACGCCCCATATCCATGAATCGCCAACCCAGACTACGGGTCATCCCCTCCATGGCCAGGCCACTGAAGGCACTGAGCGTAAAGAGGGTATTGTCGAGCAGATCGAGCGGATCACTGGTGGGATTGTCGGCGAACTCTTCCAACCGGTTGATCACCCGCCAAGAGTCGCGATTGAGCCGGTCGCGAACATTGCGCGCCGCTTCCTGCACCCGTTTGAGAATGGCAATCACGCTCTCCGGCCGATCCTGACGGTAGAAGGCCTCCACCAACTGCATCTCCAGATCTTCCTGGTTGAGCGTTTCTCCCTCGGCAAGCGGCGGCAGGGTGTGGGTCGAGCGGAGCAGATTAAGAAGAAACTCGAGTTCCGGGATATCCTCGGGTCGATTTTCGCTGGCCAGACGCCGATAGACCGAACGCAACAGGCGAATCAACCCCTCGGCTCGCTCCAGATAGCGGCCAAGCCAAAGCATGTGGTCGGCCACCCGGCTGGGGAGATCGCTGAAACGACGAAACTCCCCCACGTCGTAGAGGCTGCTGAGCAGGCTGAAATGCTCCACCGGCTTTTCCGAAAACACCCAAATATCCTTGCTCTGTAACCGTTCCGACACTCCGGTCAGCAGGGTTGGAATATCGGGTCCGGTCATGGCCAGACCGCCGGGCATCAAGGTGAAGCCCTCGTCCGTGGCACAGAGGAATAAGCGCAGCAGGACTGGCCGGATCTGCACACCTCCCAGGTGCCAGACCGGAACCATGGACGGTGCGACCGGCTCCCGTGCCATGGCGGCATAGGGTGCCGATTCAAGGGCAGAGTGGAGATCGACCACGGGTTGATGATACCGATCCAGGGCCGGAAGGAGGGTCAGTTCCGATAAACGATTCCTTACCTGCTCCCGGTTCCCCGCATCGCCGCACCAATACGTTTGCGCGCTACTGAGCAGGAGTTCTTCATCCAACAGCGACCGGGATAATTCATGAAGAAATGCGGGAAGCACCGGAGTTTCAACAAAACTGGCGCCAATGGGATTGGTAATATCGATGTTCTGTTCACGGGCCACCTGGATCAATCCGGCCACACCGACACCGGTATCGCGACGAAGGGTAAAAGGATCGCTCTGCAGGTCGCCAATCTGACGAAAGATTGAGTCCACCGGTTCAAGTCCGGCCAGTTTCTTCAAAAACAGCCGCCCATTGCGCACGGTGAGATCCTGCCCTTCAACCAGGGGATACCCAAGATACCGCGACAACAGAGCCTGCTCAAAATAGATTGGACTGTCTGGACCGGGTGAGAGGAGGACGATATTCGGATCCTCACGCCCCATGGTGGCCCGCTGTACGAGTCCGGTGTGCAATTTCTGGAAAAATGGTGCCAGCCGGCAAATTCGGCTGCGATGGTACAGATCGGCAAAGAGACGGGAGATGACGATCCGATTTTCCAATCCATACCCCAATCCCATGGGACAGCCACTGTAATCGCGCAGCACCCGAAAATTGCCATCCGGCGCCCGATAACAGTCCACCGCATAGAAGCTGAGGAAACGACCGCAGGACGGACGAATTCCATGGCAGGCACGAAGAAAGTTGGGATTGGCGAAAATGAGTTCCGCCGGGAGTTGACCAGATCGAAGTAACTCCTGCTGCCCATAGATATCGGCCAGAATCTGCTCCATAAGCCGGCCCCGCTGAATCAATCCCTGCTCGAGCACCTGCCATTCACCGCTGGTGATCGGTAAAGGGATCATCTCCAGAGCCCAAGGAGTACCGCGTCCGTCCGGTGCATCAAAGGGGTTGTAGGTAGCGCCGTCCTCGTGACGCATCTGCTTGGCCCGTTCCTGCCGCTGGGCAAGCAGTTCCGGAGTAGCCCCATTAAGGGTATTGATAATGGCCTGCCAATGCGGGCGCGGTTGGCCGTTTTTTTCAAAGGCCTCGCAATATATCATCTCATCCGGACAATGAATTCCGCTGAAAAGCGCAGGATACACCTGGGATTGGCTATTGGGCGGAACACATTGGACCGAATTCATGAGGACCACATCCAGAACAGGAAAACACGAGGCAGCTTAAAGGAACTGATTAGCGGCGCATATCCAGGGTATAGGGGAAGGCCGGGTTGGGTTCCAGTGCCGGAATTGGGTTCTGTCCACCCGGGGTATGCCCATGGGTGCTAAACCGTGAATGGCGTCGGCCCTCGGCCTCATAACTGTTCACCGGTAGAACGTCATGATGGCGGCCGCCGGGATGGCCGACATGGTAGGTGCAGCCTCCAACAGCCCGAGAGTTCCAGGTGTCGATCAGATCAATGGTCAAGGGAGCATGCACACCGATGGTCGGATGAAGGCAGGTTGGCGGCTGCCAAGCACGGAAACGAACGCCACCAATAAAGACACCCGTAGTACAGGTGGGCTGCAGCGGTACCCGACGACCGTTGCAGGCGATCACAAAACGCTCGCCAACCATGCCGGAAACCTTGACCTGGATCCGTTCCAAGGAACTGTCGACATAGCGCACCGTACCGCCGCCTCCTGGCTCCTCGCCAAGCACATGCCAAGGCTCCAGGGCCTGACGCAGTTCGATTTCCATCCCCTGGCATTCGATGCGGCCAAGGATAGGAAAACGAAACTCGAAGTGAGGATGGAAAAAATCCATCTCTACCGGGAAACCGTCCTCGGCCAGTATGGCCACCACATCGGCCAGATCATCGTGCACCGGCTGCGGAAGCATGAACCGGTCATGCAGCCGGGTGCCCCAATGGACCAGGGGTTGCCGATACGGCGTCTTCCAGAACCAGGCAATGCAGGTGCGCAGGAGAAGCTGTTGGGCCAGGCTCATGCGGGCATGGGGCGGCATCTCAAAGGCGCGAAACTCAAGCAGCCCCAGGCGACCGGTGCTACTGTCGGGCGAGTAGAGTTTGTCGATGCAGAACTCGGCTCGGTGGGTGTTGCCACTCACATCCACCAGCAGATGGCGGAAGAGCCGATCTACTAGCCAAGGCGGACAGTCTCCTGACGAGGTCAGTTGGCGGTCGAGCTCGTTAAAGGCAATCTCCAGTTCGTAGAGGCTGTCGTGTCGGGCCTCGTCTATGCGTGGCTGCTGACTGGTCGGACCGATGAACAGGCCGGAAAAAAGGAAGGAGAGCGCAGGATGATTGTTCCAGAAGGTGAGCAGGCTGCGCAAAAGGTCCGGCCGACGGAGAAAGGGGCTATCCGCCGGAGTGGGGCCACCGACCACGATATGATTGCCGCCACCAGTACCGGTCTGACGACCATCGACAAGGAATTTCTCCGTGGCCAGACGGCATTGACGGGCGGTCTCGTACAGGTTGGTGGTGCAGTCCACCATCTGCCGCCAGTTGTGCATCGGCTGAATATTGACCTCGATTACGCCGGGGTCGGGGGTAATCTTCAGGCACTCGAGCCGTGGATCAGGGGGCGGGGTATACCCCTCGATCACCACCGGCATGTCGGTTTCCTCGGCCGTGGCCTCAATGGCCGCCACCAACTCCAGGTAGCCCTCGAGTTTGAGAATGGGGGGCATAAACACAAAAATTTTACCCTCACGCGGCTGAACGCAGAGCGCGGTCCGCACCACCCAGGCAGCGGACTCCCCCGCCACCGGCTGCGGTTCGGCAAAGGGTTTGGGCTGTACCTGGATTCCCTTTTCTTTTTTGTGCTCCTGTTCACCGGCCAGAGAACGCTGTCCTTGGTAGTCCGGCAATGGTCCATATTCGGCTAAAGGATCGGGCGAGAACTCCAAGGGCAAATCGGATTTGGCGACCCAGGGGAGTGATTCCAGCGGCAGGCGCAGACCAATAGGCGAATCACCAGGCAAGAGGAAGAGAGTATCGTTCCTGACCGGCCAGGGACCACTGATCCATGATCCGTGCTGCAGCGGCAAAATATAGCCGACCACCGCACCGAGCCCCCGCTCAAAAACCTGGGCCATACGGGTGCGGTCCTCGATATTCTCGAGTTTTGGATCCTTCGGATCCACATTCACCGGCAATCGCTGCTCTTTGTAGAGATAGTAGTGGATATCCTCGTAGCTCTCGCGAATATAGCGGGTGCCCACGCCAAGGCGGTTCGCCAAGGCATCGATAAAGCGTTTGGCATCGGGTGCGCCGAATCCATAGTCAAGAGACGTGTCCGCCAACCATTTGGGATCGCGCCAAAGGGTAATACCGTCCTTGCGCCAATAACAGGCCAGGGCCCAACGCGGCAGAGATTCGCCCGGATACCACTTGCCTTGGCCGCAATGGACAAAGCCACCTGGAGCCCATTGGCTGCGTAAGCTTTGGAGCAGATTGCGCGACAGCCGCAGTTTCTCTTCACCCAAGGCATCGGTGTTCCATTCCGGGGCATCCATCTGATCAATGCCGATGAAGGTGGGCTCCCCGCCCATGGTCAGCCTCACATCCTGGGCTTGCAACTCTTCGTCCACCTTATCGCCCAAAGTGACGATCCGTTCCCAGACCTCTTCCGGATAGGGCCGAGTGGAACGCGGTTCCTCACGGACGCGGCGCACGCTCATCTGGTGGCTGAAATCGACCTCGCAGGGATCAAGGATACCGCTAATCGGGGCCGAAGACTGCGGCTCGGGTGAACAGGCCAAGGGAATATGGCCCTCTCCGGCGAACAGTCCGGAGGTGGGATCCATGCCCACCCAACCTGCTCCTGGGATATAGACCTCGGCCCATGCGTGCAGATCGGTGAAATCGGCCTCCGGCCCTGAAGGACCGTCCAGGGATTTCACATCCGGTGCCAGCTGAATCAGGTAACCGGAGACAAAGCGTGCCGCCAGGCCCAGATGGCGGAGGATATTGACCAGAAGCCAAGCCGAATCGCGACAGGAGCCGCTATTCAGGCCAAGGGTCTGCTCACAGCTTTGCACATTGGGTTCCATGCGGATCAGGTAGCTGATTTCCTCACTCAATCGCTGGTTGAGCTGCACCAGAAAATCGACCGTCTGTTTGGGGGTACGATCAATTGTCGAGAGATACGCCAAAAGCTTTTCCCCCTTTTCCACCTTGGCCAGATAAGGCGTCAAATCTGCCTTGAGCTCCGGCTCGTAGGTAAAGGGAAAGTTATCGGCCTCGGGTTCAAGGAAAAAGTCAAAGGGGTTGATGACGATCATATCCGCCACCAGATCGATCACCACCTCAAGCTCCGTGGTTTTTTCGGGAAAGACCAGCCGCGCCAGATAGTTACTAAAGGGATCCTGTTGCCAGTTGATAAAATGGACTTTGGGCGTAACCGTCATCGAATAACTGAGGATCGGGGTACGGCTATGTGGGGCCGGACGCAAGCGTACAACCTGTGGCCCCAGGTTGATGGAACAATCATAGCGATAGGTGGTAATATGACTCAGGGCTACATGAATTCCCACAGGCGATCCTTTTCTCTTGTTACTTCATACGGTTGATGGACTCGCAAAAAAGGCCATCACATCGTCAAAGATGGCTCAGTTACGACACAGATATACAAGGTGTAGCGTTTGTCCAGGAGCGAAGGCATACATAAGGTATGTCGAGTGTCGGGAAAATCGCTACGACGTAGTAGATCGAAATTTTTACGACGCCATCACGGCTAGTTATTCAGTAAACGAAGGCTCCGCTATCTTAAGCAGAGCCCTCGTTTACTGCAAGTATCTTACTGCTGCCCGGACGCGCTTTCAAACAGATGCTTGATGTTAAAAAAGGTGGTACCGACGGCGCCGTCGATCTGATTGATTCGGGTTTGGAGCCGGTCGAGGTATTCGTGCATACCCGCGTCCACCACATCATCTATATCGGTGTATTCCAGGTCTGCCGCTAAACGACCAAGCAGTTTTTCCGCCGAATTTCCACTGCCGTTCCCGTTGGAGGAGCCATCCATGATCCGAAGCAGGCTAATCCGCGCCTTGTTGACGCAATGACGGATCGAACGGGGAAAATCCTTATCAAAAATAAGAAAACTGGCCACCAACCGCGGTGTGATGAGATGGTGCTCCTTGCGAAACATCTCAAAGGCGCTGGCAGACTTCAATACAGCTGTCCACTGGATGTTGTCAACCGGTGTGTTGACCAGATCCACCTGAGGCAGGAGCATGAAGTACTTCACATCCAGAATCCGCGAGGTTTTGTCGGCACGCTCGAGCATCATTCCCATGCGGGCAAAATTCCAGGCTTCACCGTGGCTCATGGTCGAATCGAGCAGACCAGTAAACAGGTGGCTGCGCATCTGGATGATTCTGAAAAATCGATGCGGGTCCTGAAAGGCCATGGGATGGTGCTTGGGATCGGCCATCTCCAGATAGAAAGTATTGAGGTGCTCCCACATCTCCGAGCTGATTATCTCGCGGATTGAACGTGCATTTTCGCGGGCCGCCGCGAGGCAGCTGACAATTGAGTTAAAGTACTGACGATCAAAGGTGAGGTAGTTGATCACCGCTTCTTTGGTGTACTCCTTGTATTTTTCCTCAAAAAACTCCTGGTCGCCGGTGATCATCACCAGGGGTTCCCATTGCCAGCCCATCTCAGAGGGCATGTCGAGCAGAAGGTTGAGGTTTACGCTGATGAAACGGGCCACGTTTTCGGCCCGTTCGATATAACGACACATCCAGTAGATTGAATTGGCTACACGACTAAGCATACTTGCCTCCTTTCTCGCTTACAGAACCCAGGTGTCCTTGGAACCGCCACCCTGGGACGAATTCACCACCAGTGACCCCTTGGTCAGGGCCACCCGGGTCAGGCCGCCGGGCTGGACGTAAATTTCCTTGCCAAAGAGCACGTAGGGCCGTAGGTCGACGTGGCGCCCCTCGATACTCTCTCCGACAATAGTCGGCACTCGGGAAAGAGAGATAGTTGGTTGGGCCATGTAGTTACGCGGCTCGGCCTTGATCTTCTTGGCAAAGTCATCACGCTCCGCCTGGGTGGAATGGGGACCGACCAGCATGCCATAGCCGCCGGATTCGTTGGCCGCCTTGACCACCAACTCGTCGAGGTGATCCAGGACATACGCGCGTTCGCCATCGTCACGACAGATATAGGTGGGCACATTGGCAAGGATTGGATCTTCACCGGTATAATATTTGATGATCTTGGGCACGTAGGCGTATATGACCTTGTCATCGGCGATGCCGGTGCCAGGTGCATTGGCCATGGCGATACGGCCGGCCTTATAGACACCGATCAAACCCTTGACACCGAGCAGAGAATCAGGCCGGAAGACCAAAGGATCGATGAAATCATCATCAAGGCGACGATAAAGTACATCCACCCGTTTGAGTCCCTTGGTGGTGAGCATATGGACATAGCCATCGGAAACCACCAAATCCTGGCCTTCGACCAGTTCGACCCCCATCTGCTGGGAAAGGAAGGAGTGTTCAAAATAGGCGCTGTTGTAGATGCCCGGGGTAAGCACACCAATGGTCGGGTTCTTGACATGGTCCGGGGCGAGATATTCGAGCATCTCCAGCAATTTACTGGGATAGTCGTCCACCGGACGGACCTTGGAGGCCTCGAATACCTGGGGGAAGGTACGTTTGAGCACCTGCCGGTTTTCAAGCACGTAGGAAACGCCGGACGGACAACGCAGGTTATCCTCAAGCACGTAAAACCGGCCGTCTTTATCGCGGACCAGATCGGTGCCGGTCACATGGCACCAAATTTTTTTCGGCGGGGTGAAGCCCTCGCATTCCTTGCGATAAGTGCGGCTGCTGAGGACCAAGTCCTCGGGCACGACCTTATCCTTGAGGATCCTTTTTTCGTTGTAAATATCCTGCAAAAACTCGTTGAGAGCAAAAATTCGCTGCTTGAGTCCGGACTCGATCTGCTGCCAGTCGTCGGCGGGTACAATGCGTGGGATTATATCAAAGGGAAAGATTTTTTCGGTCCCCTCTTCACGACCATAGACATTAAAGGTGATGCCCATTTTCAACAGCAGGGTTTCGGCAGCCCGCTGGCGCATGGCGAGGTCCCCGGACGGTAAAGAATCAATTTTATCGACCAATAACTGTACACCCGGACGGGGTTTGCCGTCCGGTTCGATCAGTTCGTCGTAGAAATCCCCAGGATCATAACTTGAAAAAGTCTCCATACCGAAAATTCCTCCCCCTCTTGATGGTTTCACGGAGATAGTAATGGGAAAAAAACAACAACACCATGAAAAGTTCTCATTGCCGCCGGTGGATGGCGTGTCTACTGCCGATGGCACCTAAGGAAACAATTCATCGTGCCTAACTCAGTTGTTGATGTAGGCGAAATGGCAGATAATCGGCCGGCATCCGATCCTTCAGCAGTACCCCGGTGGCTTGCAACCGCAGTGCTTCCTCGATCAGATAGGCCAACTTGCGCACTCCCTCTTCAATGGGTAGCCCGCCCTCACGCACGTTTGAGATACAGTTGCGGGCCTCATCCGAAACGCCCACCTTGGGGCCATAGGTAAGATAGATGCCCATGGAGTTGGGCGAGCTGAGCCCGGGCCGTTCGCCGATGAGCATGGCCACCATCTTAGCTCCCAACAACTCGCCGATCTCATCGCCAATAGCGACACGGCAGTTACGCACCAGGAAGACCGGGCCAAGTTGCAACTCACTGAATTGAGCGCTCAACTCTTGAAAACGGCGGATAAATGGTAGAGCATTTTCCTCAATTGCCCGCGAGGAAAGTCCATCGCCAACCACCAGTACCAAATCACACGCCCCACCTGTCCTTTCTCCCCGCACCAAATCCTGAGAGGCCTGATCAAGCCTACGTCCAAGATCGGGCCGGGTGAGATAGGTGGAGCGATCCAGGGCTGCACTCTGCAATGCCAGGGCCTGTAAACCAAGTTGGTCCAGTCCCTGAACCAATCGATCCATATCCAGAGACAGATGTACCGCGTCCCGAGCTTGGGCATGGGCCATACGCAGATTCAATACCGAGGCCAGGGGCAGGCTGGCACCGCACCGGCCCAACGCTATACGGGCATCGGTGAAACAACGCAGTTCTTCCCAAGGATCCTCGATCACGGATGCTCTGCTCTTTTGCCGCTTTATTGGGAGAGGCTTTTCCGTCTTCATAACCATCCCTCCGGCAAAGCCAGCAGGCGGCTGTTAGGATGAATGGACCGTAGGTGTCCTTTGATCGAATCCACTATCCCCTGCTCCTGCAGCCAAAGATGAAACTCCGGCGCTGGAGTTCGCCCCAGCAGTCGGCGCAGATAAGCGGCGTCGTGGAACGAGGTCGACTGGTAGTTGAGCATGATGTCATCGGACCCAGGCACCCCCATGATGAAGGTGCAGCCACTGTTGCCAAGCAAAGTGAGCAGCATATCCATGTCGTCCTGGTCGGCCTCGGCGTGGTTGGTGTAACAGATGTCCACGCCCATGGGCAGACCGAGCAACTTGCCGCAGAAATGATCCTCCAGGCCGGCACGGATGATTTCCTTGCCGTTATAGAGATATTCCGGCCCGATAAAGCCGACCACCGAGTTGACCAAGAGCGGCCGGAAACGCCGCGCCACCCCATAGGCCCGCGCCTCCAGGGTCTGTTGATCAACCCCAAAGTGGCTGTTGGCCGAAAGAGCACTGCCCTGCCCGGTTTCAAAGTACATTACATTGTCGCCCAGATTGCCCCGATCAAGCCCCAGGGTTGCTTCATGGGCCTCGCCCAGCAGGGCCAGGTTGACGCCAAAACTGCGGTTGGCCGCCTCGGTGCCGGCAATGGACTGAAAGCAGAGATCCACCGGTGCCCCGGCCCTGATTGCCTCCAAGGTAGTTGTCACATGGGTCAGCACGCAGCTTTGGGTGGGAATGTGGTAGCGGTCGCGGATCATATCAAGCATATCCAGCAACCGACGGATGTTGTCGACGCTGTCCGTGGCCGGATTAATGCCGATGACCGCGTCGCCGCAGCCGTAGCAAAGGCCATCCAGGATCGATGCAGCGATCCCTTTCAAATTATCGGTGGGATGATTGGGCTGCAAACGGACGCCAAAGGTACCAGGCAAACCAAGGGTGTTGCGAAAGTGGGTTACCACCCGGCATTTGGAGGCCACAAGGATCAGATCCTGGACTCGCATCAATTTGGCCACCGCGGCCACCATCTCCGGGATAAGACCAGGTGCCAGATTTAACAGCGTACGGCTGTCGGCCTCCTCGGTAAGCAGCCAATCACGCAGTTGCCCCACGGTGAAGTCGGCCACCGGAGCAAAGGCGATTTGATCGTGGGTGTCGATAATAAGACGCGTCACCTCATCCTCCGCGTAGGGAATGAGGTGTTCTGCAAGAAAGGTGGACAGAGGCAACTCGGCCAGAACCATCTGGGCTGCCACCCGTTCTTCCGCGCTTTCTGCGGCAATCCCGGCCAAACCGTCGCCGGAGCGGTGCGGGCTGGCCTTGGCCATCAGTTCACGAAGGCTGTCGAAAACAAAGGTACGATGTTGCAAAGTCAGTTTATACATCAAAGTCGGGCCGTGGTCGTTTCTCCGCGCGATCACGGCAAACGACCACGGCCACCTCCATATTTAAGCCATCCAGATTATTCGTCGATACGAACCGGCTGCACTTCCACCGGGGCAGGCATCACCATGATCTGCTCAACAACCAAGGCATCCTTGCTGGCAAAGATCTTGAAATAGGCATAGGCGACCGCCATGATTCCGGCAAAAATCAGGGCAAGCGTCTGGTTGTAGTAGGTCACCGCGATCAGTGCCACCACTGAAATCACCAGACCGATTGCCGGAGCCACCGGATAGAACGGTACCTTGAACGGACGTTCCATATCCGGATAATTTTTACGCAGGGCAAAGATGGTGATCAGGGAAATCACATACAGCACCAGGGCGCCGAACACGGCGATGGTAATGATTTCACCGGTTTTTCCGGTCATCAAAGCGACAATACCGATCACCAGATTGAACAGAAGCGCATTCGTCGGGGTTTTGAACCTGGGGCTAACCTTACCCAATCCAGGATGCAGGTACCCCACCCGGCCGAGCTCGAGCACGGCACGACCGGCAGCGAGGATGATGCCGTGGAAGGAGGCCACCAGACCGAACAGACCGATGAAGATCAACATGTGATAGAGCAAGTGGTTGTTGCCGACCACGTGGGCCAAGGCCAGGGGCAAGGGAGAGTCGGACGCAGCGGCACCGGCGCTCGGATAGACGATTGCCTCCCATCCGTTGATACCAACGGAGGTGGCAAAGGTGATGATCGCAAGCGCTACCAGAGTGAGGATAGCGGCACCAAAACCGATAAGAATATTGCGCTGGGGATTAACGGTCTCCTCAGCCACGTTAGCCACACCTTCAATGGCGAGAAAAAACCAGATGGCAAAGGGGATGGCGGCAAAGGCGCCACCCCAGCCGTTGGGGAGGGCATTGACGGTCAATTTTTCAAAAGAGAAATGGGGCGCTGTCACACCGGCAAAGATCAGCAACTCCGCCACCGCAAGCACGGTAATGAACAATTCAAACCGGGCAGCGGCCTGGACGCCGTAAATATTAAGGGCCGTGAAAATAATGTAAGCGGCAACTGCAATGACCATGACTGGCACATCCGGCATAAACAAATGAAAATAGGCCCCGATAGCCGCAGCAATTGCCGGAGGCGCAAAAACGAATTCAATCACCTGGGCCATGCCGGCAATGAAGCCCAAATCCTTGCCCAAGCCCTTAGTGGCATAGTCAAACACGCCACCTGCCTTGGGAATGGCGCAGGCCAGTTCTGTATAGCTGAAGGTAAAAGTAAGATACATCAGGATGATGAATCCTGTGGCCACCGCCAGGCCGAGGGTACCGCCTTGCTCCAGGCCCAGGTTCCAGCCGAAATACATGCCGGAGATAACGTAACCCACCCCTAATCCCCAGAGCATCCAGGGGCCTAATTTCCTATCCAGCTGTACTGCCGATGTGTTGTTGCTCATACCACTACCTCTTTTCAGTGGAACTAAGATTTGAACTCGCAAACAATCAAAAACGAAACACCGTCCGTTTCCCAAACAGTACGTTACGAAGCACGGAACGTCGTTTGCGGCGCTTTTTGCGAGAACGACTAAAATGGATTGGCGCCCCCGGATTTTGTCATCGACCAGGGAGCTGGTAAACGGCCTCATGCCTGGAAGTCGAGAGGCTCCGCAAGGCATGCAGGCTATTAGCAACAACCGGTCCAGGTCGAGGCATTTTCTGCATTGTATTAATATTATTAGGATTGTATAAAAAAATCATCTCGCACAAATCCGAAACAAATATTCCAATTATGAAATATTTAACAATTTAACAGCACATTTTTGAAGATAAATAGACACGGCTAGCCATCCGCACACTATAGAGCGAAAGGCGGCAAAAGAAATTATTCCCAGAATGAAGCCACTCCAAGAGGACGAAGGGAACAAGAGATTGAGAGGATATCTTGAAAATTCTGGTTATTTGATCAAGACAAAAACGTGAGTACTTATCGTCGCCCCTGCAGGGGAGCTGATGGCTGCAAGAGGATTCCAGTAGGGAATATGGGGCAAGGGAGAAACTAGAAAATCAAACACTTCGGAAGAGACGAAAAAGGGGGCAGCGATGCCCCCCCAAAAAAACGTTGACGGTGAGAAGAACTTACAGCTTTATGGGCAAATTTTTTCGGCATTCGTAAAGATGCCATTCTCATCAATTTTGATGATGACCGCACATTTTGCCGGATCGCCGTTTCCTTGGTAAGAAAGGGCACCGGTAACACCCATAAAATTTTTCGTCACTGCAAGTTGTTTTTGGAGCTTGGTCCGATCCTCTACAATATTGCCGGTGAGACCTCCTGTTTTTTGTAAAGCCCCTGCAATAAGATTGACTGCATCGTATGTTAATGCTGCCGGTTCGTCAGGTAACCTGTTATATGCTTTCTGGTATTTTTCGACAAACACCTTGGCAATTCCAACCGTCCCCCCCGGAGCAAAGTTTCCTGTAAAATAAAAGCCTTTGCAGTCGTCTCCACATTTGCCCATTAGGTCCCCGCCTGCCCAGGAGTTGGATCCTGCTATCGGTTTCTTCCATCCCATTTTTTTTGCCTGACGGACAATCAACGGCACTTCCTCATAATGTTGCGGAGTATAGAGAAAGTCAGCGCCGGAGTTAAGAATTGCTGTTAATTGTTTGGAGAAATCTTTTTGCCCAGTTCTGAATGTTTCAAAGGCCACCACAGAGCCCGTGCCATTGACCGCCTCAAAATGCTTTTTGAAGGATTTAGCCATACCTGTGGGGTAAGGGCTCACTTCGTCGTACAGCACCGCAGCTTTAGTCGCCTTCCATTCCTTGGTGGCGAATTTGGTCATGGCTACAGCTTGAATATCATACATAACCGGCATTCTGAAAACATAGGGGCGATTCAGAGTCGTCAACGGAGAAGTTGACCAGGGGGTGACCATTGGGGTTTTAAAGGCGTTGGCAACCTCACCCACGGGGATGGCCCGGTCACTGCTCATCGGGCCAACAATGGCGATAATCTGCTTTTGGCCAATTAACCTGAGCACGTTGGCGGTTGCCTGTGAGTTATTTGACCCATTATCTACATAGACAGGTTCGATACCATATACCTTCTCTCCTATTTTCAACCCGCCGGCTGCTTCAAGCTCCTTTTGGGCTAGTTCAATAGCGTTTTTTATGCTCGCACCTACAGAGGCGAAACTGCCGCTTGCACTAGCGCTGACCCCGAGCTTGATGGCGCTTTCAGCCGCACGGAGACCGGAAGCGGGAAAAGCTGTTAAACAAAAAAATAGAAAAAGGCTAATCGTTTGTCGTTTCATGCTTCTCTCCCTGAGAGACGGCGTATACGCCGGATCGAATTAGACGGTAATGTTATGCTGCGGTAACGGCCTCGATTTTGAATACCTCGACCGCCTCGCTTAACTGGTGGGCCGTCTTGTTCAAGGTATTCATCAACAGCGCTGTATCCTGTGAAACCTTCGAAGTTTCGTTACTCACGTTGCCAACGGTCAACATGTTTTCAACAACGTCTTCCGACAGCTGCACCTGCTCGGTTGCCGCCTGGGTGATAGAATCGATCAGGTTCGCGAGCTGGTTGGAAACAGACTCGATTTCCTGGAGCTTCCCATACGCACCATCGGCAAGTTGCGATCCCTGAACAACCTTGCTGATACTTTCGTCCATACGGTTGCTAACATCTTTAATTTCGGACTGAATACTCTTAACCAGCGCCTCAATTTGTTTGGTTGAATTGGTCGAGCTTTCCGCCAGGCGTTGCACCTCTTCAGCAACGACAGCGAAACCATGTCCGGCGTCACCGGCCATCGCAGCCTGGATGGAGGCATTGAGGGCCAGAATGGACGTTCTGTCGGCAATGTTGTTGATTATTGCGACAACGTTTCCGATCTCCATGGAGCTTTCTCCAAGCCGTTTGATGGAACGAGCCGTTTCATTGATCTGTTCACGAATCTCATCCATGGCCAGATTTGTCTTTTCAACCGCTTCCGCGCCTTCACGGGCATTGGTCCGCGAGGCCAGGGATACCTTGGCCGATTCGCCCGCATTTTTAGAGACTTGTCGGATCGATTCAGCGATGGAGTTAATGACCTGAATCGCAGTATTGACCTGTTGAGTCTGGTCGATGTTTTTCTGCGCCAGATCAGCCGTCAGCTGGGTAACGTCTGCGGATGTTTTATCAACAGCCTGGGTGGCGCTTTTTACCTGGCGAACGATCCCGCCGAACTGTTCGGCCATGGTATTGAAGGAGTCGGCGATGGCACCGGTAATATCCTCGGTAACCTCAGCCCGCGCGGTCAAGTCACCCTCGGTCAGGTCGCTGATCTCGCCCATCAGTTTCATGATGGATTCCTGGATGGCGTCGCGCTCATCTTGGCTTTGAATAAGGATGGTAATATTGTCGAGCATCGCGTTCAGGGCGATCGCCATCTGCCCCAACTCGTCATTACTGACAACCTCGGTTCGAGCGCTGAAGTCGCCCATACCCATGGCACCAAGCAGGTCCATGATGTGGTTGACCTGGCTGGTCAGATTCTTCGCTAGAGCAAATGCGATGATTACACCGAGCAAAACTGCCGCAAGACCTGCGCCAATAACGGTTTTTTGAACCATGGCGGACATTTTTTCCATGCGGGAAGTGGCCTTGGACTCATTGGCAATAGCACTATTGAGGAATGAAGCGATTACCGGGTCAGCCTCACGCACCGCCTCCTGATATTCGGCAATCCTTTTCCTAATCGTTTGGTCGGTCTTGGTAACGTCGGTAAACCATTTTGAAAATTCGCCCAGTTGCGCCAAAAGTGTGGAGGTTAACCCGTCGCTTTCCTGGCCGGACTTGAGGTTATCGCTCAGCATTTTTGCATTTGCCAGAACCTTATCCCCCATCTGTGGGCTGGGATGCTGCATGTACTGCTGCATTTGGTAGAGAAGATCGCCGACGAGGATCTGCGTTTTAGAGGACTCCAGGGAACTTGCGGTTTTTCGCAAGCCGTCAACGACCTGTTGCAATTTGGTCAACTCGCCGAAGTCCGGATTGACCCGAAGCTCCAGGATGTTCACTGTGGAAATAAACGCGGCCATATAGTTGTTGATTGCATCTATGGCCTTTTGCGCGGCATCCTTTTCCTGCTCATTGGCGGCGATTTGCTGGATGTCGAAAAGTTTCTGATAGGCGTCACCACCAGTTGCGATAAATGGCCCCAGATAACGTTTTTTCGCTTCTTGGATGCCGATTTCGGAATAATTAAGGAGCAGATCTTTTTCAAAGCCATACATGACTTGCAGCGTTTTAGCGGTATCAAGACTCAAACGAGCGATGCGGCCGTGAATGAGCGTCAACTCATCAATGGTTCTTTTTGCGCTACGCTCCGAAAAACTCGTGATGACGATAACGGCCAAGGTCAATGCGATCATGACTGAAAACGCCAGCATCAATTTACCACGAATGCCAAAGTGTTCTGGGAACACCGAGAAAAGGGCACGAACCCTTCCTGGCTGTTTGCCTTGCTCTTCCATTCTGCCTCCGAGTTTACTCGATCAAGATAGTCTAATATGCGTTAACGCCTTGTTATTGACCCGTTTTCTCCTTTAGTTAAAGAGAAAACGGGAAATGTATCGCTTCTTACGGCAAAACCTTCTACGCGCACGTCGAGCGAAATTGATTATTATAGTTCTATCAGCTAATCAACGGATAGGGCATATTTGAAAAATTTATTTTTTCAAAAATTGATCAACCCCTTCTTCTTTCCACACCTTGAGGGTTTTTTCATCTTTTGGATTGATCTTTACGCCAATAGCATTCACTGGAACAGTGTTTTTTTTCTGAATTTCAATCCAATTTTTCTTGATTAAGCTATCAATAGGCATAATTCGTTCCTCAGTTTTTGTATTTCTAAATTTTGTTGAATTCCTTGAGTATTTTCTCAAGAGAATCTGTATTGCAAACAGATTCGCACGATGGGCCAACGATGGTTACAGCCGGATTTTCCAGTCCTTTTAGAAGAAAATTCGATGCAATTGCATTGATTTGTTTGATATCCACCCCCTCGATTTGTGAACAAATTTGTTCTGATTCTATAAATTTGCCAAAATAAAACGTTTGTGTCGCCAGGCTACTCATACAGGTGTGGGAATTTTCCTGAGAGATAAGATGACGTCCTTTCAATTGCATTTTGGCGGTCCATAATTCCTCCGCATCTACGGGTAACATCCCCAAAGCAAGTCCATGTACTTCAATCATGATATGAGAAATAACCGAATGGAGCAATTCAGGTGTTGTCGAACCTTCAATAACAATGACGCCATCATCCCTATACGCTTGGTATTCAGCGCCAATTTCGTATACCATTCCCACTTCTTGCCGCAATTTTCTGAAAAGCCTGGAGCTTAAACCGCTGCCAAGAATGGTTGTCAGCAAATGAATCAAATACCGTTCCGAAGCGGCGAATGGAGCGGCTTTGATACCGATGGAAAAATAGACATGGGAGACCCCTTTGCATTCGACCGAAATCCCGCCGTGAAATACCGGCGGTACGGGAATAACATCTTTTTTGCCATCATCAAGCATATTCCAGAAGGCGTCGGCGACATTGCCGACCACATCCTGATGATTGACGTTACCCGCTGCGGCAATAATTAGCCGACGGGGCTGATAGTGTGTGGTGAAAAAATCGACCACATCCTGCCGTTGCAAACGAGCCACTGAAGCAATGGTTCCGCCAATTGCCCTGCCCAAGGGATGCCCTCGCCAAATATGGGATTTCATCCGTTCGTGCGCGCAAACGTCCGCTCGGTCGAGTTGGGCGCTCAGTTCCCTGATGATGGTATCCTTCTCTTGGTGAACCGCATATTCGGCGAATTGGGAATTGATCAGAATATCTCCCATTAAGTCGATAAGGTAGGTCCGATAGTCATCGAGAACAGTGGTGGTAAAACAGGTGTAATCCCTTGACGTGAATCCGCCGACCTGTCCACCCGTGGCGTCCATCATCCGGGCGATCGCCCCGTCATCGCGCGTGTGCGTTCCGCCAAACATAAGATGTTCCGTGAGATGGGCCACCCCGCTTTGTTCTTCCGGTTCATCCATGGGTCCCGAGGTCATAAGAAATCCCAATGAAATGGATCGAACCCCTTCAAGGCGTTTGGTGACGACTCGGATCCGGTTCTCTAATACGCTTTGCTCGATCATCAGCGACCAATAGCTTTCGCAGAAGGCACATCGTTGCCTAAGGCGACATTATTGAGTTGCACCAATGCCACGCATTCATCTCCCCATTGAAAGAAACCTCGTAATCCGATAGATGCTGTGAGCCAATCAGGGGCTTGCTTTTGAATAAAGCTGTTGGTCAATGCCTGCGACGAAAGTTTAAGAATTCGTATTGCCGCGTTTGTCGCCAAGGCGACTTTCAGCGGTTCTCCGGATTCGGGGTCAGAAACGGTGGTGCGCACAACCATGAGTTGTTTGTATCGATTGCGACCTGCCTCCGATGCGCGACCGCAGAGATCGGGCAAATTGATTACAGGTAACGACCGCCCCTGATAGGCAATAATGCCGAGTACATGTCGAGGACTGAACGGTATTTTCTGGATCGGCCGGTTACCAAGGATTTCAACAACCTGAGTTTGGCTAAACAGGAAACTTATATTCTGTGTACATTCTAAGTCATCCATCGGCATGAGGAAGACCCTAGCGTCTTGGTGTCGTTGTTGTGATGCCATTATTCCTCAATCTTACACGTTGATTGATGGGTTGAGGATGGTTGCGAATCATCGCTGCTTTCCGCCTCCGCGCTCCTGAGCAAAGCGTCCATATCCGGCAACAGAATGATATCATTGCCATTAAGGATAATCCTTGGAATCAATTCCTTTGAATCTTTTGTAAAGGCCGGCGGCAATGTCGCGGTTGTCGGCTCTGTCACGCTGATCCATTGTCCCCGTCCATGAATAGGTATTGCAGTGTAACGGTCTTTGTAGTGGAGGATAAGATAGTATTTCAGCTCATCCCGTTTCGCGGTAAACGTGTTCTCGAAAAGACGCTGAAAATCGAAGATGAGCGCCCGTTCCCCGCTCGGCAATCGCAGGTATTTCTGATCGACGATTTCCGCAGATTGGCTTGGGTCGACTTTGCACGCTCCCACACCGGATACCCATTTTTTATCGATACCGATGAGTTGCCCCTTGATAGGGGCGAGAAAAAGTGCGGTCATATCGCCACCTCGTCATGCAAGGGGGCTTGAGTGAGTCGGGTCACGGCGTCAACGAACTCTTCGTCTTTGCACGGTTTATTGAGGAACGCCTTTGCTCCGAGCTGAAAGGCTTTCTCCCGGTGCTTGTCGGACGTCCTTGAAGTCAGCATGATCACCGGAATGGAATCGCCTCCGGCAATATTGGGTAATTTCGTTAGAAACTCAAAACCGTTCATGTTCGGCATCTCGATGTCCAAAAGGATGCAGTCGGGTTTTTCCACCATGGCTTCAAGTTGTCCAAAGGCGTCTTGGCCGTCCTTTGCCTCAACCGGATTCCATCCGTTTGCGGTGACCAAGCGGCTCATGACACGACGGATCGAAATGGAATCATCGACAATAAGGATGGTTTTGGTTCGATCTTCGATGGGCTGCTGGAAGAATGTTGAATGAACAACAGATTTTTGTTCCGCCGCCTGAATGAGATCCGGAATATCGAGAACCGGGACGATGCTCCCGTCGCCCATGACAGCGGCTCCGGAAACACCGGGAACCGTTTTCAAATGGCTCCCCAGTCCCTTGACAACGATTTCCTTTTGGCCGTTTATTTGGGGAACGGAAAGGGCAATCATTCGTCCCTCGGACTTGATGGTTAGGACCAGAGGAGCCGTGCCCCCTCCCGGTTCCTCGCTTACGCCGAGAAGACTTGGAAGCGCATACAGATTGACAGTGGCCCCGGATATCATGCAGAGTCCTTTTTCCGGAAAAACATCCTGGCTGTCGAGGCGTTGGATATCAAGGATATCGTTGAGCGGAATACCGTAGGTGATTTCGCCGATCTTGACCAGCAGGGCGCGAACAATACCCAATGTCAAAGGAATCCGCAGGACGAAGGCTGTCCCTTTTCCCGGAAACGTTTCAGTGATGATTGATCCCTGAAGTTCTTTGACGCTTTCCCTGACGACATCCATGCCAACGCCCCGTCCAGAGATTTCGCTAATCGTTTTGGTGCTAAACCCCGGGTAAAAAATCAACTCAACCAACTGCCGTTCGTCCATCTGGTCGACCTGTGCGCCCAAACCGAATTTTCTGGCCTTTGCCTTGATCGCCTCAAAATCAAGCCCCTGACCATCATCGCTGAACCGCAAAACGATATGGTTACCCTCTCGACGCGCACTTAAAATGATGGATGCCGTGGCGGGTTTGTTCAGGGCCAACCGCCTTTCTTTTGATTCAACGCCATGATGCACGGCATTTCGAATAAGGTGCATCAAAGGATCGGCCATCTTTTCCCAGACCGTTCGGTCCAGTTCGACCCATTCCCCTTCCATGACAAGACGGGCAGGTTTTCCAAGGCGCGAGGCAACGTCGCGCACGGTGCGATGCAGTCGCGATGATAAGGTCGACAAGGGGCTCATCCTCGCCCGCATCATGTGCACCTGCAATTCGCGGATGACGCGGTGCTGGCGGCTGATATCGCCGTTGATGCCGCTGAAGATTCCTCCAAGGTTGCTGTGGATGGCCGACACATCAATGGTTGATTCGTTCAAAGAGCGAATAATCAGGTTGAGCTGAGTATACCTATCCAGTTCCAGCGCATCGAATTCTGCAAAACTTTGCCTTGATTTTATCTGAGCAAAGGTCTCATTCAAATGGGTAAACCGCTCTGATAGTCTATCCAGCGCCTTAACCTCGAATTTTGTTTCAAGCTCCAAGGCAATATCTTTGAGCCGGCGTGTTGTCAGATCCAGTTCATTAAGGGCATTGCTGAACTGCTCCATGTCTTGATCGAAACCGCTGACGCCAACCAACAATTCATTGGTCAGATTGATCAGAGTATCCAACTGCCCCTGGTTGATACGGATGTTTTTTGCGGTTTCAGGGGCTACAGTTGGCGGTGGTTTCTGCGGCTGTTCGGAGACAAGTCCTTTTTCAACCGGAGTCAATGTCTCGGAAAATATCAGAGAGTGATCGGCTTCCACACCCGATTGTTCGGGTAATTCGAGGGGAAGTTGTTCCGCCTCGGGCTGAGGCTGTGATTTCGTCTCAATCAGGGCTTCAAGGCGTCGGTGTATATCCTTGAGGCGTTCGGCGGGAATCGTTTCCGGGGCTTCAACGAGTAAACCAAGCAGATCCAAGGCTTCGGCCAAGCTATTGAGCATGGTCGGGTCAATGAAACGGGCGCCTTCGAAAAGCCAATCGAGGAAATCCTCGACTCCATGGGCATAACTGGCAATCTCCTGGAGCCCGATGACGGAAGAAGCGCCTTTGATCGTGTGAACAGAACGCCGAATAGTGCCGATTTCATCCCGGTGTTCCGTTGAAATTTCGCTCGTGGAATGGATCGCGTTTTCAAGCCTCTCCATGGACTGGTGGAGCTCTTGCAGATGCTCCTCAGCCTCCTCCATAAACCCGTCTCGGAGTATGAGTAATTCTTCATCACTGAAGAGATTGGTTGACGGTGATTGCGCTATGGGCGCGATGGAGGTGCGCTGGTTATTGGTCGAGCTTTGTATTGCGGAAGGAGGCGTCTCTTCCGATGATTCGAGAGGAAATGGTCCTTTTTCGAACGGAGGTTTCGTCTCGATCAGGGCTTCAAGGCGTCGGTGTATATCCTTGAGGCGTTCGGCGGGGATCGTTTCCGGAGCTTCAACGAGCAAACCAAGCAGGTCCAAGGCTTCGGCCAAGGTATTGAGTATGGTCGGGTCAACGAATCGGGCGCCTTCGAAAAGCCAATCAAGAAAATCTTCCACCCCATGGGCATAGCTGGCAATCTCCTGGAGCCCAATGACGGAAGAAGCGCCTTTGATCGTGTGAACAGCTCGCCGAATAGCACGGATCTCTTCCCGATGTTCCGTTGAAATTTCGCTCGTGGAATGGATTAAGTGTTCAAGCCTCACCATGGACTGGTGGAGTTGTTGCAGATGTTCTTCAGCCTCCTCCCGAAACCCGTCTCGGAGCATGAGTAATTCTTCATCACTGAAGAGATTGGTTGACGGTGATTGCGCTATGGGAGCGATGGAGGTGGACTGGTTATTGGTCGAGCTTTGTGTTGCGGAAGGAGGCGGTTGTGGAGTGAATTGCTGTTGATCTTGCTCAGGAGCGTTCATGCAAAGGTTTAGTTCACCGAGCGTATCCTCTGCAGCCTGTTCGTCAAAGGCGGTAGGTTCCATGATGAGTCTGGCAAGAGAATCGATGGACGCCGAAAGCAGGTGGATGTGCCGGGGATTAAGGGTGATGGCGGATTCACAGAACCAGTCCATAACGTCTTCGACCAAATGCGCATACGCGGAAATATCTGGTAGACCGATAACCGCTGAAGCGCCTTTTAAGGTGTGGACGGAACGGCGGATTGTATTGAGTGGCGACCGCACGGTGTCATCAACCAAAGTCGGTCGGATCACAGCCAGGTGGAGCTTGTCAATCGCCTGCGCCAAGATCTCGAAATGCTGTTTCGCCTCGGCCTGAAATTCATCGATTATCGACGTTTCCAGGTCGGATGACGCTGGATCTGTCGCCAACAATTCTTCGGAGTCGATGAGTCCCTCCATGCCCATGGAGAACATCACCTCGCTCTCGTCGACACAGATATTCGCAAAGTACTGTTGCGTCTGGGCGAAGAGTTGCGCATCGTCGAGGGGGGTTCCCTGTTGCAAGCCTTTACAATATTGTTCAAAAAGAAGCGTAGTCGATTGCATGGCGTCGAGGGCTGCCGACGAGAGCGGGACACGACCTTCCTGGATCTCATCAAGTACGGATTCCGTGTGGCCAGCAATCCGGCTCAACCCCTGAATGCCGACCATGGAAGAGGCACCTTTAATAATATGGACCAACCGATAGAGTTCCGTGAAACTTTCCGTTTGATTCGGGTTCGCGCGCAGTTCGTCTATTTGCCGATGAATGATGGGAATATAGCTCTTCACTTCTTCGAGATATCCTGCAAAAAGAGCATTCCTGTCTTGCGCCATGAGTTGACCTGTTTATTTTTATTCTTTTATCGGAAAATGCGACTGGTTAACGCCACTTCCGCAATAGAGGTGTTTGACCAATTTTTTCACTGTCCAGAACGTTGATCGTGCGGTGTTCCGTTTGGAACGCGCCTAGAAGAAGATCGGACAAAGGAGCAAGGGAACTCCCTTGCTGCATGTTGTGTTTCTCAAAGTGATCAAGTTGCCGGTCGATGTGAACAACTCCGGTAATTTTGTCGACAATCAGGCAGCATTTGAAATCATGGTAGGCAAACAACAGGTAGGGTTTCTTCACTCTGGACTGGTTCCTGTGGGGAATATCAAAGAGCGTCACGAAATCAACCACCGAAAGCACCTCTCCACGAATTTGGGTGATGCCGCGAATCCAGGTGGGAAGATTGGGTAAGCGTGTAACAGGAGGGAGTTCGCCGAGTTCCAGTATGGAGCCGATATCAAGAGCTAATTCATCGTTTCCGAGGAAAAAGGAAATAAATGGCGTTCGCTTACGGATTGACCGATGGGCGTTCGCCCTTGTTTGTTCCAGATCCCATTGAAGGACGGGGGCGACTTCCTCGTCTATAGCGCCTAGAAGTTCCGCCAGAGTTTTCCCCTGGGTATCAGCTACTTTTCCATGCATCATGATCATAAATTCAAAGAAGATTGTCCGGATTCCATCATGACCCTGGAGCCTATTAGGACATCAGGCGTATGGCCGCGTCAAAAAGCTCTTTATTTTCAAATGGTTTGGTCATATACACATCGGCGCCCTGTTTCTTTCCCCAGAATTCGTCACTTTTCTGATTTTTAGAGGTAAGGAGGATGACCGGCAGGTTCTGTTTGATCGACTTGATTTTACGGCAGGCTTGAAAACCATTGAGTTTCGGCATGATAACATCCAATACCACCAACATCAGATCTTCAGATTCCACAAGCGCCAAGGCTTCCTCTCCGTCACTGGCCGTAATTACCTGAAAACCGTTTTCTTCAAAAGGAGCCCTCATTAAGTTGAGTTGGGTGGGGCTGTCGTCAACGACGAGGATTTTGCCTTTGGCCATGTTCGTTCTCCTGTCTGCTTGTTGTTTTCGCCTGGGCGATACGGCGTTAAATATGTTTTTTAATCTCAGTAATCATCTTGTCGGGATCAAATGGCTTGGTCAAATATGCTGCCGAACCCGCCATTTTTCCTTTCATTTTATTGATAAATCCATCTTTACTGGTGAGCATGATCACCGGAATTTCCTTAAACTCTTTATTCCCTTTGACGATGGCTAAAATTTTATACCCGTCCATTTTCGGCAAAATGACGTCCAGCATGATCAAGTCGGGGCGCTCCTCGCTGATTTTGCTCAGCGCTTCAAGTCCATCTGCGGCTTCATTGACCCGGTATCCGCTCCGACTCAAAGTGATGGCGATCACCTTCCTCGTCGTCGAACTATCCTCGACCACAAGAATTAGTTTTTTATCACTTTGGGTTGCCTCTTTTTCCGGTTCTGCCACAATAGTCTCATTCGAGTGCGCAATGGTTTCAGCAGAGGACCGCTTGGCCAAATGATTGAGCAGAATTTTAAGTTGGTTGGCGAAAAAATCCTTTGCCGGAGCCATTTTCGTCGCCTTGTCTAGATATCCTAGTGCCTCTTGGAAATTGTTGCTGTTTAAATGAATGAGAGCCAAGCAATAGGTGGCGACAAGATTTCGAGGAGATTTTTTAAGGATGCGGAGGTATGTGCTTCTTGCTTGCTCGAGATAGTGGGAATCCATCTCTATTGATCCGGCAAGAGCATTTTCACTAATGGTCAGGCGACCATGGCAATAATGACAAACCGTTTCTTGCTTATTAAGAGGCGCCCAACAAAAATAACATTTGCGGGCAACATCTCCGGTCAGGTAGGGGGCGACTGCTGTAAATTTTTCTTGTTCTTTCTGGACTAAAGCATCCTCAGGAGCGATCACCTGAGCCATTTTCAAGGCTTTTTTCATAATTCCGACGTTGCCTTGAATACGTGAATACCAAATCCATGCGGAGGCGTCGTTACGATTAATTTTTATATATTCGGCAAGATCGTTATACGCTTCTTTTATTTGTTGCATCTCCGCTTTTTCAATGGCGGAAACAAGGAGGTGACACCCTGATGAATTTTGCTTGTTTTTTTCTTCATCTTTAAACTTTGAAGCTTCCATTAAAATATTCATCAGAGAACGGGTAATTGTTCTCTGACAATTTCTAAAAGGCAATAATTCTACTTGGATATCTTCCCATGAAAGTATTTCTATGGAGACATCAACCCCATGGTCGTTATTGAATTCAGCGTTAATTAATTCTCCATTTTCAATATCAATAAACCCTTTTTTCTCATCATGCTTGACCAATAGGGTTTGCGTTTTTTTTTCAAGAGAGAAAATTTGCAAAATATTTTCGAGCGAGAATCCGTCAATTTTTTTTGTTGCTGTTATCATTTATTTTCCCTGAAAGACACAACTCAAAAATTCGATTTTTATTGCTCTGTTTCAGCACGACTTACCCATGCTATCCCATAAATAAACAAAACCAGTCTTCAGCAGCACCTGAACAGCAAATCAAGAGTCTGAAATGCAGACCCTCACATAGCAAAATTTGCCCTGATTAACAAAAGCAATATTTATTCCAAAATTCAATAAATATCAAATGCACAAGATAAATATTGGTGATTCCCCGTGATGCATCTTCCTTTATATCCGATGTTAATCTTTAAAAATCACTGGAAAAATCAACAAATAACACGGATTCTAGATAATCAACCTGTGAAATTTTATGAAAAAGGCAAGAAAAGATCAAATTTTTAAAAGTGTTTTTTCCGAAAAATATTTTCATATTAATATATGATCCTGAAATATTAATATTTTTATTAATCGCAGGTGAAATTTGCTCGTGTTTCCACTGGGAAAATATAACAATTTGTATCATTATCAATTTTGATTTTTTGAATTTACCGGACCTCCACACTGACGCAAACTGTCACGATTGACATTTTATGTCACGTCCATCTGACAGGTACGGGTTTGGTCGCAAATAAACCATGCGCCCAGATTTGGGCCTTCAAGCGGAGTTTGAGAAAAAGGGAAGGAAGGAAGGGGAAAACCACTATTATCCTTTGGGAACTCGGATTATTTAAATTCTGAGACATTAACGGTCTTCATTAAGCCGAACGCAAACCTGCCCGCATATAATCACGGGAGGTTCACTTGCACCGGCGTTAACGATGGCCGCGGCTGTACTGGAGGATCTTGCCTTTAAAAACTCGGGACTGTGCCTGCTCAACTGTGGGTCGGTCAAAACTTGATGCAAAACCGAGATGTTCCATTTTTTTGGTGAACGTACTCTGCTGGCGTCTACCGGGATCTATAATAATCACTTTCACCATAGGGCTGGCGTGCAGATCTATAAAGTTGGAAAGTAAACCGGGATGGTCGGGTTCGTACAAGAGATCGCTTCCGATAATCAGATCAAAAAGCCCCATCGCTGGCAATGATCCAGCCCAATCACAACGTTCAAAATGCAAAGGTGGCAAGTGGTTCAACCGACTGTTTTCAGATAAAAATTTCCCTGCCAGCGGGTGATAATCGCTGGCAGTGTGCTGGGCTCCCCGCTCGTTGACTATCAAACTCGCAATTCCCAGACCGCAGCCAACCTCTAAAATATTAAGACCGTCCACATTATAAGTGGACATGATATCCGCAAGGATGAGCCCCGATGGCCACACGTTACCGAACAGCGCCCAAGTCGCTGAAGAAATGCCCATATCTTCAGCTGCTCCATCCGGATCGTAGAATTGTTGCCGATCCTGCAATGAGCGAATAGTGTAGTTGACACCAGCGATAACAATGGTTTCGAATTTGACGTGATACATGGCACCTCCTGAAAGTTCTTACCGATTTTTGCTCGGAGATGAATGTGAACATACCAGGAGGCGGGTAGACCCGAGTAAAATCGGGACAATCTACAACCGAGATGGACAGATTCAAGCGGAATATTGATGGCCTTACAATAGCTCAAAAAGACAAAACGAACAGGTCAGAAAAATAGCGAGTTACGAAGCGAAAAACGTCGTTCTCGGGATTTTTTATGCGAACGACAATTGAGGATACCGGTTTTGGTTGCAAGAAGATACAGGTATTTCGCCCCACCGAAGACAAATAACTTCAGGAAACATTGAAGAGGAACACTCGAAGTGCCACAATCGCTCAAGGATGAGCATAAACCATTTTTAGCCCTGAGAAATCACTTCACCCTCCCCTAAACGCCATGTTAGTGGACAATTCTGTTTCGACAGAATCCTAATGTACTTATTTTTCATGGATATTTTTTTTTTGGTGCAATATAAAAAGATATTATAAATTCAAGGAAAAACAACATGGCATGAAGAATCAGGAAATAATTTTCAAGCAACTCAAAAAATCTTTAGCCTCCGAATACGGCGGTTTACCCATTTTCAGCGCTGTTTCCATCCGGCTGCAACTAGAACTCATCAAGGATGAACCGGACCTTAAGCTGATTGAACAGTTCATTATTGATGATCAATCCCTTTCTAGCAATATTCTCAAATTATCGAATTCGTCACTTTACGCTGGTCTGGTGCAAATCAAAACCGTGCGCAATGCAATTATCCGTTTGGGTATGGCGGAAGTCATGCGTGTGGTTTGTATTGATATCAACAACAACCTATTCAGTTCACCGGATGCACAAGTTGATGAACTGATGAAAAAACTCTGGTCCCATTCGGTGGCCTGTGCCTATGGCGCGGCCATGCTGGCAACTATTATTGAGTGCGGAGTGCAACGCGAGGAAGCCTTTTCCTCAGGATTATTTCACGATATCGGTAAGTTACTCATTCTCAAGGTTATTGAAAAAAAGAAGAAATTTTACAAGGTGCTCGACATGCCAGAAGAGGATCTGCTGGAGTCGATCGCCAAATTACACGCCAAGCATGGACAACTGCTGATGGAAAGGATGACATTGCCCAATATTTATCCGGTGATCGCCCGTGATCATCACAACAAACGATTTGATGATAAAAATTTTCTTTTAATGATTGTTCGTATCGCCAATCTGATCTGCCATAAACTCTGCATAGGTATCGTCGAAGAACCGGGACTCGACATAATGACGACTGAGGAAGCGGCTGTTTTAAAGTTAAATAAACCCACCATCCTCAGGGTGCAACATTTCCTCCGCCACAACCAGACCATCGCCGCACTAATCGAACGGCCCGAATCCGAAAAGAAAAAACAACTCGAGGCAGAAGAAGAGTAACCCTCTTTCCGGAACCAATGGTAACAATTTCCCCTGCCATTCAATCAGATGCGGCGGCCATCCTTGAGCTGCAACGAAGTGCTTACCAGTCGGAGGCGCGCCTATACAACGATTGGTCCCTGCCTCCGCTCACGCAAATGCTCGACTCAATGTTACAAGATATGGCAACTATGACCGTTTTAAAGGCGATTCAAGATGAAAAACTTGTCGGTTCGGTTCGCGGGATACTCCAAGATGGCATCTGCAATATTGGCCGACTCATTGTTGAGCCCTCACATCAGAGGCGTGGGATTGGCTCTGCTCTTCTGAGAGCCATTGAGACCAACTTTCCCACAGCCAGAGCCTTTTCCCTTTTCACCGGCGGCCGCAGTGAAGAGAACCTGCGTCTCTATCGCCGCCATGATTATAGGGAAACCCATCGCGAACAAGTTGCCCCCCATTTAATCATGATCTTTCTTCAAAAACAGGCCGCCCCCGTCATACAACTTTCAGGCAAATGCTGAAGATTCACATCCGCCTTGCCCCAATTGACTCCAACCAGCAAACGATACAATGCCACCAACGATTACCTGCCCCAAATGTGCCCATGAACAGACCAATCCGGTGGAATGTGAATCCTGCGGCCTGATTTTCCGCAAATTTGCCCAAGCCCAGGAACGCAGTGAACAGCAGCAGATGGCTTCCGAGGCCGAATCAGAGGAAAATAAACGAGGTATTCTACCGATTCTGATCGGATCAGGACTTGCCCTGGTTACGCTCACCGCAGGCGTGACGTTCTATCTGGTTAAAGGACATCAACCACAATCGCCAAACACGGTCCACTCCGTATCCACCGCCATCATTAGAGAACAATCGAACGTTCCACAGACTATAGAACCCACAAACCGGGTGGCGCAACAATCGCAGCCCATGACCATTCCGGTCATGGGCAGTCCCATCCAGCGAGCCAAAGAGGGGACCGTGGCTATTGAAACGCCCTGGGGCAAGGGCTCGGGTTTTTTCATCACCGATACCACCATCGTCACCAACAAGCATGTTATTCAGGCTAGCAAAGACCAGTTGCAAGAGGTTCGACATAAGGTTGAGACCAGCCGGCGACTGATCGATCTTGAGCAGGAAAAATTGGCCCGTTACCGCGGGCAGTTGGCAAAAATGCACGATGGACCGAGTCGCCAGCAGTTAATAATCATTATGCAGGAGATGGAACGGCAATTGGCCGAGGTGCTGCCCAAGCAACAGATAGCTGAATCCCAATTACGCAAAATGGAGGAACCGACCGCCACTTCGGACATCAAGGTCTTTCTCTCCGACGGCACCGAGTTCACCGCCAACTCCACCCAACTCAGCTCCATGCGCGACCTGGCCCTGCTTTCGGTGTTCACCTCCAAGGCGGTGGTGCTGCATCCGGCACTCCAAAATACGGTTCTTAACCAGGGCGATAAGGTGTTCACCATTGGCAATCCGGTTGGCCTGCGTAACACCGTTACCGCCGGCATCTTTTCCGGGTATCGGCAATACAAGGAAACCGGTGAGGTCATGCTCCAGACCGATGCCCCGATCAATCCCGGCAATAGCGGCGGACCTTTGATCGACGAACGGGGCCGGGTGCACGGCATCAACACCATGATCATCCGCAACACCCAAGGGATAGGTTTTGCCATTCCCATCCAGGAAGTATTCGACGAATTCTCCATAACGCCGCCCCAGGGCTGATAAGCCATTTTTTTGGTGGAATCAGGTAAGCGATCTTGTTGCCACGCATCAACGCTGTAGTCTGCACTGCGAACTCATCAAGGCCCAGGCGGGGCGGGGTTGACATCATGCCCGAACGCTGCAGTAAGCCAGACCAGTTTGTTACCTGGGGCAACCTACACCCGCGACAAAACCCATGTCTCTTTTTTCCACTCGTAGCCTTTCACTGAGAGATGAATCGGTAAAAAGACAGCTACACAATAAGTAGCTTTTTTTACGACGACATCTCTATTTATTGACCACCACCGGGTCTGCCCTTATTTGTCGGGGAAATACCACACTGAAAGGATGCGCCACATCATCCTGTCGTTTTTCCGTTTTTTTATCCGACAAGACACTCTCATCAACCGGTATCTCATCACCGCCCAAAGGTTGCACCCTTCGCATATCCATGTTAGGGGGGAATGAAAATCGATCACTGGCGAGCAACCTGCGCTTCCACTCTTCTTCACAATAACAGGTCACCGCCCATGGAAAGAACTCTTCGAAATTTCGTCTTTTTTCTTTTCTGCTTCCTCTTCATCGCACCCGCTGCATCCGCAACCGGCAACCTACAGCAAGGCTCTCTTGTCGAGCCACCTGCACAAATAGTATCAAACCCGGAAGATAAACCGCCGGGGGTCATTGACCAGCTCAAAGAACTACCTAATCAGGTAACCACCCCGATCAACACCGAAAAGATTGATCGGGCCGGGGAGGAGATCAGCCTCAAGCTCGGCGAAGTCGAGGCTTGGGTGAGGCCTATCCTTGGTAACTGGATCAACAAGGAACTGGTCTGGGGTATCACCTGGTTCAAGATGTTCGGCTCTCTAATGCTTCTGTTACTGGTGTTGGCAATGGAACGCACGCTCCGTTTTGTCATTAACCGCTGGTTGCGCCGCAAAAACGTCGCTGCCGAGCCGCCATCCTGGGCGGCCATCTTTGCCCGCGGTATTTCCAAACCACTGTCACTGTTTATCTGGGCCTACGGTACCTACGGCGCCCTCTCCCCCCTGTTCCCCCTCCTTGCCCAACAAGGGGTACCTGAAAAAATCCACCTTGGAATCATTTGGGCCACGGATGTGACCGGTTCCATTGCCGCCCTCTGGTTTTGCTATCGCCTCTTGCATCTGGCCAATTACCAAATTATCCGTTGGGCAGGCAACCAACACGGTTGGATCGGCAAAATGATCAAAGGTTTGTCGGAACGCTACCACTCGCCGATGAAGGTGCTCATCCTGCTCATCTTCTGTCGCCTGATCAGCCCCCTCTTCGGCTTTGGCTTATTGGCGGAGTCGCTGATCGGTCAAACATTCGGCTTGCTGTTGATCGCAACCATCACCTGGTTGACCATTCAGACCCTGCACGTACTCGAAGAGGTTTTTCTCAGCCATTATCGAATGGATGCTGCCGATAACCTGGCAGCCCGTAAGATGCACACCCAGGTCCAGTTTCTCAAGCGGATGGCAATCACCCTGGTGCTGGTGCTCGCCGGTGGTTCCATGCTGATGCTCTTTGACAAGGTTCGGCAATTGGGCACCAGTATTTTAGCCTCGGCCGGTATTATCGGTATCGTGGTTGGCCTGGCAGCCCAACGCTCGATCTCCAACATCTTGGTCGGGCTACAGATCGCCCTCACCCAACCCATTCGGTTGGACGATGTTGTCATTGTCGAAAACGAATGGGGCCGTATTGAGGAAATCACCACCACCTACGTGGTGGTCAAACTCTGGGATCTGCGGCGCTTGATCGTGCCCACCACCTATTTCACCGAAAAACCTTTCCAGAACTGGACCCGGGGCTCATCCGAATTGCTCGGCACCGTCTTTCTTTACACCGACTACACCATCCCGGTAGCCATGGTGCGGGAACGGTTGCGGCTGATCCTGGCCGAATCCAACTGGTGGAATGGGAAGGTGGGCGAGGTCCACGTGACCAACACCAGTGCCCAAGGGATGGAATTGCGCATGCTGGCCAGCGCCGACAACGCCGGGGCGGCGTGGGATTTGCGCTGCCAGATACGGGAGCAGATGGTCACCTTTCTCCAAGAACAGTACCCGCAGTGCCTGCCACGTATCCGTGCGGAACTCCAACCGTTGTCAACACCGGAGCCGAAGGTATCCTCTCAGGGGTAAATTTTCCTGTTGTTAAAATTGCTATCCTTTGGCCTTTCAAAGGATAGCAACCGTCCCTTGTCCTCGTCAGAATCACCGGCAAGGCCGGGGTTTACCCAAAGGCAATTATCGGCGTGCTTCAGTTTGCAGTGGCCAGCCTGGCGAGCGCTGCTGTCGGAGTGTTGCATAACGATACCATTTACCCCATGGTCGGTATCATCCTCGCCTGCAGTCTCCTCAGCGGCCTGGTCTATCTGATTGACCAGCTTGCCCCAAAAAGGCGGTCGGCGGCGAACGATTGTTTACTCCCCAAAACGGCACCTGCGTCCGAACCCGAATCAAAAAAATAGCAAAATTAAACCAATTTTTCCGGATTTTTCCTTGTTCAATGTTTTCAGAACCGTGTATGTTCGCACCGACTAAAGTTAACGACAACCACTTGACCTTAATCACACTTACCCATCGCGGTTACTGCCATGGAGTCCCGCATGCCCTCTGAACAAACATCCCTGGAAGCCATCCTCGCCAACTACAATCAGGACAGAGATAATCTGATTCCCCTGTTGCAGGAGGTACAGGAGCATTTCCAATACCTCGATCCCGAGGCGGTACAGGCTGTAGCCAGCCATCTCCATCTCTCCGAAAACGACGTCTACGGCGTGGCCACCTTTTACGCCCAGTTCCGTTTCGTGCCCCCCGGCCTCCACCACATTAGAGTCTGCGAGGGCACGGCCTGCCATGTCCGCGGCTCCGACCGCATTCTCGAATCCATCTGCCGTTCCACCGGTATCGCCCCCGGCCAGACCAGTGCGGACGGTAAATTCAGTCTCGAGGGGGTTGCCTGTTTCGGCTCCTGCGCCCTGGCTCCGGTGGTGGTCGTGGATGACAAGGTCTATGGGCGGATGACTGCACCAAAAACGCAAAAGCTCATTGAGGAGAAGAAATGAGTTTCGCCGCACGACAACAACAGGCCCAGACTGTTTGGCAGAATTTTGTCCAACCCGGACGAATGCGGGTGCTGATCGGTTCCGCCACTTGCGGCCGGGCCGCTGGTTCGCTGGAGGTGATGCAGGCCTTTCAGAATGAGTTGGCCCAAGCAGGCCTTGCCGAGACCACCGATGTCATCGAGGTCGGTTGCCTGGGCATGTGCTATGCCGAGGTATTGGTGGAACTGCGTGGGCGGGACGGCAAACGAATACTCTACCAGGGAGTTGAACCCCGCCATGTCGCGCATCTGGTCAAGTCCCAGTTGGTACAAGGAGAGGTTTACGGGCCGCTGGCTCTGGCCGTGATGGAAGGATCCGATGATCAGATCCCCACCTTTCATGAGTTGCCGATGATCAAACCTCAGGTACGGATTGTCCTGCGCAACTGCGGTATCATCGACCCGGCCAATATCGACCATTACCTGGCCCGTGGCGGCTATGCAGGCATGGCCCGTGCCTTTTCCCTGGGGCCGGAGCAGGTGATCGAGGAAATGAAGGTCTCCGGTCTGCGCGGCCGCGGTGGTGCCGGTTTTCCCACCGGCGTCAAATGGGGTTTTGCCCGGAGTTCGGTGGCGGACCAGAAATATGTGATCTGCAATGCCGATGAAGGTGATCCCGGCGCCTTTATGGACCGCTCGGTGCTCGAGGGCGATCCGCATGCGGTTTTGGAAGGACTGCTCATTGCCGGGTATGCCATTGGCGCCACTGTGGGCTATGTCTACTGCCGCGCCGAGTATCCCCTGGCAATTAAACACTTGCAGGGTGCCATTGACCAGATGCGGGTGCAGGGTTTTTTAGGCACCAACATTCTTGATTCCGGCTTTGATTTTGAGATCAAAATCAAGAAGGGGGCCGGTGCCTTTGTCTGCGGCGAGGAAACCTCGCTCATGCAGTCGATTGAGGGAAAACGCGGGATGCCGCTCTCCAAGCCGCCCTTCCCGGCGGTGTCCGGCTTGTTCGGCAAGCCGACCAACATCAATAACGTCGAGACCCTGGCTGCTGTTTCCGCGATCATGGAAAAAGGCGCGGCCTGGTACGCAAATTTCGGGACCGAAAAGAGCCGGGGCACCAAGACCTTTGCCTTGGCCGGCAAGATCAACCGCACCGGCCTGATCGAGGTACCTATGGGTATCCCGCTGAGCACGATCATCGAGGATATCGGCGGTGGAGTGCTCGGTGGTAAGCCCTTTAAGGCGGTGCAGACCGGTGGCCCCTCCGGTGGCTGCATCCCGGCTCAATTTATCGACCTGCCTGTGGATTACGAGCATCTGGCCGAAGTGGGTTCGATCATGGGTTCCGGCGGCATGATCGTGATCGACTCGGAATCCTGCATGGTCGACATGGCCCGTTACTTTCTCACTTTTACCGAGAACGAAAGCTGCGGTAAATGCGTGCCCTGCCGCATGGGGACGCAGCATTTGCTGCGCATTCTCAACGATATCACCGGGGGCAAGGGCAACCTGGGGCAAATCGAAACCCTGCGTAAGATCGGCGATACGATGAAAAGTGCCTCGCTCTGTGGTCTGGGGCAAACAGCGGCCAACCCGGTGTTGACCACCCTGCGCTATTTTGAGGACGAGTACCGTGCCCACATTGAGCATCAAAAATGTCCGGCCGGGGCCTGCCGTGCCCTGATTCAGTTCAATATCGACCAGACCCGCTGCACCGGCTGCGGGGCCTGTATGCGCGCCTGTCCGGTGGCGGCGATCAGCGGTGAAAAAAAGCAATCGCACCTTATCAATCAGGAACTCTGCATCCAATGCGGCTCCTGCCGCCAGGTGTGCAAGTTCGAGGCAGTATTGGTCGACTAACCAGCAAGGCTGGACAAAATTTTAAAATCCCAGCGAATCATGAATATCGGGACATGGGCTCAACAAGGGGCTGAAGCAACGATTTTCAGCGTAAAAAGTTCACGGGGAATGAAAAGATTATTGAATAAACCAAGGAGATTGCATGGGCTGCATCAGTTTGACCATTGACGGACACACCGTCGAGGTCGAAGAAGGCACAACGGTCCTCGAGGCCGCCCGCAAGGCGGGGATCACCATTCCCACCATCTGTGCCCACAAAGACCTCAACCCCTACGGTGCCTGCCGCATCTGTGTGGTTGAGATCGAGGGCGTACGCGGCTATCCCACCTCCTGCACCACCCCCGCCACCCCGGGAATGCAGGTCACCACCCAGTCGGAACGGCTGTCCGAGCTACGTAACCGCACTCTGGAACTGATGTTCTCCGGCCATCCGAATAGCTGCCTGGTCTGTGTGCACCGCGAGGCCTGCGAGCAGTACCGGCCGAAAGCCACCAAGGCGGCCCGCTCCACCCGCTGCGGCTTCTGCGCCAACCGCGACGAATGCGATCTGCGGGCCATGGCCCTCAAGTCTGGCAGCAACGAGCTGCACCTGCCCACCCTGTACGCCTCCTACAATCTGGAGCGCGACGACCCCTTCATGGATCGCGACTACAACCTCTGCGTGCTCTGTGGTCGTTGCTGGCGTATCTGCGAAAAGATCCATGGCCAACCGGCAATCTCAATCATCAACCGCGGCAAATGGGCTCGCATCGGCACCGCCTTTGACAAAAGCCATGTTTTCTCCGGCTGCACCTTCTGCGGTGCCTGTATCGATATCTGCCCCACCGGTACCCTGACCGACCGTTTTGCCCGCTGGCAGGGTAAACCGGAACAGGAGATTCCCTCAACCTGTCTACTCTGTCCCGAGGGTTGCTCGGTGGTCTCCCAGACCAAGGAAGGCAGACTCCTTGCCTACACCATGACCGGCTTCAGCAAGGAGGCCGGGCTCTGTGCCTTGGGTCGTTTCGGCGCCGCCCAGATCGTTGCTTCCAGCAACCGTCTCACCCGACCGCTGGTGCGGGAAGGCGAGGACCTGATCCCCATGGACTGGCAGGGTGCTCTAGAGAGTGCAAGCACCGGATTGGCTCATCACAAAGGCAAGATAGCCTTAGTGGTGAGTGCTTCCACCTCGCGTGAAGATCGTTTCCTCTACAGCCAGCTGGCCGCGCAAATGGAGGGCCAACTGATCCAGTTGCCGGTGGATGGCGGACCGGATCACGCCCAGATTCTAGCCCTGAACGCCAAAGTAGAAGACGGCACCCTCACCGCCCTGATCGTCGGCGGCAATTTGGTGCCTGTTGCCTTGATTAACAAAGTACAGTTCTCTGTAGTGCTGGATGCCCTGCCCTCTGCAGTATCGGATGCAGCCAACGTGGTTCTGCCCGCAGCCATTCTCAGCGAAGCCGGTGGCACCTTTCGCAATGCACGTGGGCAGATCAAACCCATGGCCGGGTCCAGCCGGACTCCGGGCGAGGCCCAGCCGGAATGGCATATCCTCTGCGAGCTTGGCCAAGCCCTGAACCTACGCGGCTTTGACCACACCAGTGTTGCCGGTATCACCCCGGCGATCGTCGATGATCCGCCGCCTGCACCTCTCCCAGGCAACCCGCGCCAGAACGTACGTGATCTGGTGCCCCGGTTCCGCGGGCATCTTGTGGCCGACATCGTGCCGTCGCTGGCCGCCTTTGATCTGCCGGCCAGCCCGGTAGCCCCGGTTGAGGTAAGTGTGGGTGAAGGCTTTGCCATCATCGAAAAACGGGAAATTGCGCCCAATATGCACTTTTTCAAGGTGCGGGCACCCCAGGTGGCCAAGTTTGCTAAGCCCGGCCAGTTTGTCATCCTCATGGCCAAGGAGACCTCGGAGCGTTCGCCTTTCACCTTGATCGATTGGGATGCCGAGGCCTGCACGATCTCCCTGGTGATCGAGGAAGTCGGTCGCTCCAGCCGCGAGTTGGCCTCACTCAAGGCCGGTGGCACTATAGCCCATGTCAGCGGTCCCTTGGGGCTCCCCCTGACCATCGAAAACAAGGGCACAATACTCTTGGGCGGTGGCTGCTACGGTATCGGTGCCATCTTCCCCCTGGCTCGGGCCCTGCGCCAGGCCGGCAATCGGGTTATCTGCGCCATCGAGGCCTCGTCCAGTTATCTGCTGTATTTGCGCGATGAACTGGCTGGCGTCTGTGATGAGTTGATCATCGCCACCAAGGACGGCAGCGAAGGCGTTCGCGGTGGTATCCAGGAGGTGATCGCCCAAGTGGCAGCCCGGGAACCGGTCAACCAGTTCATTGCCATCGGCTGCACCTTCATGATGCGCATGGTCACCGAGATCTCGAAGGGGCTTGCTATCCCCACCCTGGTGGCGCTCAACCCAATCATGGTCGATGGTACGGGTATGTGCGGGGCCTGCCGTGTTTCCGTGGGCGAGAAAACCAAGTTTGCCTGCATCGATGGTCCGATCTTCGACGGTCACAGCATCGATTGGGATGAACTGGCCTCACGGCGCAGCGCCTACAGTCGTCAGGAGGTTCAGGCCCTGTCGCAGCAGGTAGATCTGGGCTCACTCATGCACCAGGCCCATGGCGACGGATGCGGCTGTGGTCGGTAAACAGGCAAAACTGAAGTTTATGCGGAGTGTTCAACAATGACAACCAATGATCCCAAGGCCGAGCAAAGCGAAGCGACCCCAAAAAAGGGCCGGGTACAAGTCCCGCGTCAACCCATGCCGGAACAGGACCCGCGCCGTCGACGCACCAACTTTGAAGAGGTGCCCCGGGGCTACAGCGAAGAGACCGCCATGCTCGAGGCCTCACGCTGCGTCCAGTGTAAAAAGCCCGGATGCGTGGATGGCTGCCCGGTCAACATCCAGATTCCAGCCTTTATCAAAAAGATTGCCGAAGGCAAATTCGTCGACGCCCTCTTAAAACTCAAAGAGCAAACCGCCCTACCCGCTGTCTGTGGCCGGGTCTGCCCCCAGGAGAGCCAGTGCGAGTCGCGCTGCATCCTCGGCAAAAAAGGTGAGCCCGTGGCCATTGGCCGCTTGGAGCGTTTTGCCGCCGACTACGCCCGCAAACACGGCGGCGTGCCCGACCCGGTCTTGGCGCCCTCGACCGGCAAGAAGGTGGCGGTGGTTGGTGGCGGTCCGGCTGGTATCACCGTGGCCGGAGAGATGGCTCGCTGGGGCCATGAGGTGGTGATGTTCGAGGCTCTGCACCTGGCTGGCGGGGTGTTGATGTACGGAATCCCCCAGTTTCGCCTCCCCAAGGAGATCGTCCAGTACGAGGTCAATAGCCTTAAACGGATGGGCGTCACCATTCATACCGACTATGTCATCGGCAAATCCGAGACCGTGGATCAGTTGATGAACGAGGGATTTGATACGGTGTTCATCGCCACCGGCGCCGGATTACCGGTTTTCCTCGGTATCCCCAACGAAAACGCCATTGGGGTCTTCTCGGCCAACGAATTTCTTACCCGCGCCAACCTGATGCGGGCCATCGACTTCCCCCGTTTTGCCACCTCGCCCATCCGTCCTCACCGGGCGGTGACCGTGGGCGGCGGCAACGTGGCCATGGATTCGGCCCGCACCGCCCTGCGTCTGGGAGCGGAGTCGGCCATTGTCTACCGCCGTTCCAAAGCGGAGATGCCCGCCCGTGGCGAGGAGATTCATCACGCCGAGGAAGAAGGGGTAGTTTTTCACATGCTGACCAACCCCAAACGAATCGTGATCGACCAGCAGAACCGGGTCACTGGAGTCGAGTGTATACAGATGGAGTTGGGTGAGCCCGATGCTTCGGGTCGGCGGCGACCGGTGGCGGTCGAGGGCAGTGAGTTCATCGTTCCGGCAGACACCGTCATCGTGGCCATTGGTAACCAGCCCAACCCGCTGGTGCCACAAACCGCGCCCGAGATCGAAACCTCGCGCTGGGGCACCATCAATGCCGATCCCGAAACCATGATGACCTCCAAACTCGGTGTCTTTGCCGGCGGTGACATCGTTTCCGGGGCCGCCACCGTGATCAGTGCCATGGGCCAGGGCAAGAAGGCTGCGTTCTACATGCACCGCTACCTCATGGGTATCGATCCGCCTCAGGGATAACTGCCCGCGCTTTGGGCGGCATCGTTCTCCGATGCCGCCTTTCTTCCCCTCTGGCCGTTTTCCCTCCCTTTCTTTGCGGAGATTTCACCCGTTGGTAGAATATGGCCAAAGTGTAGATCATTTGAACCGTTGTCGGCACAGCATCGATGCCACCTCGAACGAATGAGAGAGATCTCAAACGCTGCAGTAATCCCGTCCTCCTTTGTTCATTCTGTTCAACAGACGGCGCCATCACATTTCAGGAGGCAAAGAAACAATGACCAACAAAACATTCGTCTTAACCCTGTTGCTATCAACGATGACAATCCTCGGGCTTGTTGGCACCATCGCAACCGCCGCGACCAATGGCAAGGGCGATCCCGACCAGGCCATAGTCTGCCTGGGTATGTGCAGCGACATCCGGAAACTCTGTGCCGAGGAGATTGCCAGCGGCAATGTGGCCGGACGAGACCTCAAGGACGGTATTCTCGATGAGGCGTCCTGCCAGTTGATGTGCGAGGCCGACTGGGATACCAAAACCTTCGACTGCGTCAGCGCGGCGGATACTTGCTCGCAATTTTTTGATGAATCCCCTTACTGTGTGGAAACGGAGGAGGAAGCCCAACCTGCCAAACCCTCGGCGGCCACCGAAAAATCCTGCAGTACTGCCTGTAAAAATTACGCCAAATGCGCGGGGTATGGCGACGACGTGACCGCCCAGGATCAGGTCTATGCCTATGAAAGCTGCATGAAAATCTGTCCCGTCTGGACCACGCATACCCGTACGTGCATAGCCACCACCGCCATCCGTTCCGCCTCTGATTGCGCGGCCCAAACCATGTGCATGTTCGGCTCGATGCAAAACATGATTCCAAAAAACATGCCCAAAAGATAATCACCGAGCAGGGGGAAGAGAAAAGATCCCCTCCCCCATCCTCCTGATTGTACTTCCTTGAAAACGTTGACATTGTCGATCAAGAGTCGTAAAGTTCTTCCTATTTGGTTGGGATCGCCCCAAGGTTTGGTTCCAATCCGGTGATACGTATTTTCACCTTCCGCAGCTGTGTGCTTATGCTACAATACAGCCTGCAATGATTGCCTTCTGGTGATCGTTGCCAGCAGTTTCGTTCAAGAAATAAGCAATGACACGGATCCTCAGCAAGGAGATTGCGATGATTACTCTGGTTGAAACCGATATTACCACCATGAAAGTCGATGCCATCGTCAACGCGGCCAACGAGAGCCTGCTTGGCGGTGGTGGAGTTGACGGCGCCATCCACCGCGCGGCCGGACCGCAGTTGCTGGAAGAGTGCCGCACCATCGGCGGCTGCAAAACCGGCAATGCAGTGATCACCAAAGGCTATAACCTGCCTGCCAAGCACGTCATTCATACTGTGGGTCCGATCTGGCGCGGCGGCAACAACAACGAACCAGCCCTGCTGTCGAGCTGTTACCGCAAATGCCTGGAGTTGGCTGTGCAGCACAATCTGAACTCCATCGCCTTCCCGGCCATTAGTTGCGGCGCCTACGGCTTTCCCCTGGATGAAGCGGCCGATATTGCGGCCGACACCATCCAATCCTTCCTCAACCGCACCGGCAAACCCAAAGAGGTCTACATCGTCTGTTTCCAGACCCAGGCCAAATTTGCCTTTGCCCAGGCCATCCGTGGTTTGGAAGAATAACTTGTATCTGTCCCGTTATGCCTGCTGAACAATCGCTCGATTTATTTACCTATGGCTCGCTGATGTGCGAGGATATCATGACCGATGTGGCCGGAGCCCGGTTGCGTTGCACCCCAGCCACCCTCAACGGATATCGTCGTTTTTTGGTTAAAGAGGAAGAATATCCCGGGGTGGTTGCGGAAAGGGGAGGAGTAGTCTCCGGCATCGTCTACCACGGCATTGAGCCTGCCAGCTGGCAGCGGCTCGATCGTTTTGAAGGCGAGATGTATGAACGCAAGCCGGTCACGGTTCTCTCTGCAGACGGTCGTACGGCAGTGGTCGACTGTTATCTGTTTCGTCCAGAATTTGCCCACCGACTGACCGCGACCGAGTGGGACTTCACTGCCTTTCTCCAAGGCGGAAAAACCATTTTCCAACACCAGTACTGCGGATTCAAGGTGATCGATTAACCCCGGCGCGGCCCCTGCATCCGGGCATTCCGAATCGCCCCCCTCCCCCTCCAGGCAAGGAGTTGCCATGCGCATAGGAATTGATATTGGCGGCACCCATACCGATGGTGTCCTCATCGACGGCAGCCGGTTGCTCGCCGCCGCCAAGGCCCCCACCAACCACGATAATCTCCTCGAATCGATCAGTCAGGTGCTGCATGCCGTGCTTTCAGGCCAAGATCCGGCACGGGTGCAAACCCTGAATCTGAGTACCACCCTCACCACCAATGCCATTGTTACCGGCAAGACCGACCCGGTGGGCATGCTGGTGGTCGGCGGGCCGGGAATCGCACCCAAGCATTACCGCATCGGCGACCATTACCATCAGATTTACGGCAGCCTCGACCATCTGGGCAGCGAAACATCCGCTCTCGACGAACTCGACCTGGAGGAGGCTATCAATGCCTGCTGCGAACAGGGGGTGAAATGTTATGGCGTGGCCTGTAAATTCTCCCCCCGCAACCCCGCCTATGAAAACCGGATCTTTGATGAATTGGGCGACAAGGCCGATTTCGTCACCCTCGGCCACCTGGTCTCGGGCCAGCTCAACTTTGGACGCCGCATCCACACCGTCTATTACAACGCTGCTGTCTGGCGCACCTTCCAGCGTTTTACCAAGGCCCTAACCGCGAGCCTCAAAGGGTTCAACCTTGAGGCCGAGGTCAACATCCTCAAGGCGGACGGCGGTACCATGCCGCTTTCACGGGCCCTGGAGCTGCCGGTGCAATCGATCTTCTCCGGCCCCGCTGCCTCGGTCATGGGCATCCTTGCCACCAGCCCTGCCGAGGAGGATATGCTCATGCTCGATATCGGCGGCACCACCTCGGATATCGCCCTCTTTGCCGGTGGCGAACCACTTTTGGAACGAGAAGGCATTTCCATTGAAGACCGTCCCACCCTGGTGCGGGCTATCCAGGTCCAATCCATTGGTATCGGCGGTGATTCCCTGATCAGAGTCGATGACGACGAGGTCAAAACCGGCCCGGACCGGATCGGTCCCTGCATGGCTGCCGGTGGCTCTTGTCCCAGCCTGATGGACGCGCTCAATGTCCTGGGCATGGCTGCCTTTGGCAAGGTGGATGCGTCAAAAAAAGGCATCGAGCAACTGGCTTCCACGCACGGCCTGACGTCGGAGGATCTGGCGAACAAGGCGGTTGATGCCGCGGTTAACGCTATCGGCACCAAGATCGAAACCCTGGTGAAATCGGTCAACACCAAACCGGTCTATACCATTCACGAGATTCTTGAGGATCGCGAGATCAAGCCACAAAAGCTGATCGTCATCGGCGGTCCGGCAGCGGTGTTCCAGGCTCTGCTCGCCAAGAGGCTTGGCCTTACCGTTGAGGTGCCGCCCCTGCACGGAGTTGCTAATGCGGTCGGCGCGGCACTGACCCGCACAACCAGTCATCTGGCCCTGACCGCCAATACTGCCCGCGGCCAACTCTCGGTGCCGATGCTGGGTATCTTCCGCTCCATTGGACGTGGTTTCAGTCTCCAGGACGCCACCGATGAAGCCCGGAATCTGCTCAAGGATGACCTTGCCAAGGTCGGTATTACCATGGCCGCGGATGAGATCCAGATCACCCAGGCCGATGCATTTAACATGGTGGAAGGCTCCTACACCAGCGGTAAAAACATCCGCGTGGTTGCCCAGGTCCGGCCAGCGGTTGTAGCCCGTCTTGCGGGCGACCCCATCGCCGTACAGATCGTCTGAGCACCATGCACGCACAATTCATTGCAAAAATTCAGCCACAGGTACTCCCATGCTGAAAGCTGCCTCATCCCTCGGCGTCATCTTTTTTCCGGCCTTTGACTGGGCCATCTCCCCCACCCATCCCGAACGCGAGGAACGCCTCCTCTACACACAAGACCAGTTCCGCGAAGAGGGGCTGTTTGATATCGACGGCATCGACGAATACCGCCCCCTCTATGCCACCAACCGGGACATCATGCGGGCTCATTTCTGCTTCCCCTCGGTGGAGGCAATCTGCACCGAATCGCACCGAATCTCGGCTGGCGGCGCCATCCAGGCCGCTCGTTTGGTGCTCGAACAAGAAACGAAACGCGCCTTTGCCCTGGTCCGTCCTCCGGGCCACCATGCGATGAAGGTGGTCCATGGCAACCGCGGCTTCTGCAACATCAACATCGAGGCGGTGATGGTGGAGTGGATTCGCGAGCATTACGGCCGCAAACGGATCGCCATCGTCGACACCGATTGCCACCACGGCGACGGCACCCAGGATGTCTACTGGCACGATCCGGATGTGCTCTTCATCTCGCTCCATCAGGATGGCCGCACCCTGTACCCTGGCTCCGGCTTTCCCTATGAAAACGGTGGGCCGCGGGCCCTGGGTAAGACGATCAACATCCCCCTGCCGCCACAAACCTCGGACGAAGGCTATCTCTACGCCTCGGAAAACGTGGTTCTGCCCATTCTCGCCGACTTCAAGCCGGATCTGATCATCAACTCCGCCGGGCAGGACAACCACTACTCCGACCCGATCACCAACATGCAGTTTTCGGCCCAAGGTTATGCCCGACTCAACGAGTTGCTCAAACCGGATATTGCCGTGCTCGAGGGCGGATACTCGATCAAGGGCGCCCTTCCCTACGTCAACCTCGGTATTTGCCTGGCCATGGCCGGTTGCGACTACTCGGCGGTGCGCGAACCGGATTACAACGCATCGTCCCTTCGCGAGGCCCCTGAAACCATGGAGTACATCAAGCAGACCTGCCCCAGTTTGCTCGAGGGCTATTACCACCCGGCCGCTGGCCAGTTTGAGAAAGAGGGCGAGTACTTTATCCGTGAACGCAAGATCTACTACGACACCGATGGTATTCTTGAAAAACAGCGCGAGGAGTTGAAGGACTGCGACCATTGCCGGGGTCTGCGACTTATCAAGACCAGTTCCAGCCATCTCCTTCCCTGCCTGGGGGTGGAATTGCCCATCGATTGCTGTCCGGCCTGTGAACGCGAAGGCTACGAGGCCTTCCACAAGAGCAGCAAGAAGGACTATCTGGTGGCGCAGCTTTTAGATCAGAAAAACAAAGAATTTTCATATCGTCCCCAATAAGCGATCACAACGGTTCAGTGACCAGGGAGTGTCTGCATGCGTAGGAGTCTGTTCCGTCGCTTCCTCCTACCTGAGCTGAACCGTTTATTTTTCCTCCGGGTACTGGTCCTCATTTTGGCCACGGTCCTGATCTTTACCCAGATGCTGCTCCCTTTGAAAATCGAGGGCCAGAGCATGGAACCCACCTATGCTAACGGCTTCAACATCTGTTGGCGAGGCCGGTATCTCTTCTCTGCCCCCCAACGTGGCGATGTGGTGGTGATCCGTTTTGCCGGTAATCGGGTGCTCTTGCTCAAACGGATCGTGGCCTTGGCCGGCGACACGGTGGCTTTCAAAAACGGTGTTCTTCTCGTCAACGGGCAATCGGTGGCGGAGCCTTATGTACGTCATCGTTCAGCCTGGAACCTGCCGCCGCGCACCGTGGATCCGGGTAAGGTCTATGTGGTGGGCGACAACCGGGGAGTCCCCATGGCCAGCCACCACTTCGGTCAGGTGGCTCTACAGCGGATTGTGGGAGGATTGCTCTGGTGAATATCAAAAAACTGGTTCCCGTAGCGTTGGTTGCGATGGCGCTAATCGTGGTTGGAATACGCTACTGGCCAAGCGATGAGCGCGCCATCCGCAAACAGATCGCACAAATCGAAACCCTTGGCTCCAAGGCTGCCGATGAAAAACCGATCGAATCCCTGCTCCGAGCCAAGCGACTGGCAGCCCTGTTCAACGATCCCTGCATTCTGCAGGTGGAAGCAGCCGACTTCACCGGCGAGTACCCTCGCAAACAGATCCAGGACCGGATCGCCATGGCCCGTGCCTTCTACACCAACGCCACGGTTTCGGTCCATGACCTGAGTATCAATATCCTGGATAAAGAGCGCACCAAAATCCTCTGCACCCTGCGGGTCAAGGGTTCAGGCAAAAATCGTCCCGTGGCCGATGTCCAGGAACTGGAGGCCGACTTGCGCAAGGTTGAGGGCGACTGGCTCTTCACCCAGCTCACCTTGGTTGAAGTGCTGGAGCGATAAGCATGATAGCGACGGGAAAACCGTTATTGCTTGTAACGCTTTGTTTTGCCCAAGCCATTTCTCAGAATGTTAGAGCCTTTGTACGAGGCCATTAAACAGCACTCTCCGCTGCCCCTTTTTCCTCCTCCCGAACCAAATGCACCGTAAGCGGTGAGGTGGTATCGAGATGCACATCCTGTTGGGGAAAGGCGATGTTAATGCTGGCTGTACGGAAGGCCTCGTCAATGGCCTGATGCAGGTTGCTCCGCACCCGTACCCGCTCGTCAACCGACCCAATAAAGCAACGCAGATTCAGTAACAACGAACTATCACCGAAGCTGTCAAAGGTGACCGTCGGCTTCGGATCCTTCAGCACCAAGGGGTGATTCTCCGCCGCCTGCCGCATCAGCTGCATTGCCTTGCCCACATCGCTGCCGTAAGCAATGCCCACTGGCAACAGAATCCGCAAAATCGGGTCACTCAACGACCAGTTGAGCAGACGCCCGGAAATAAATTCCTTGTTGGGCACCAGCAATTCCTTGCCGTCAAAATCGCGTATGGTGGTGGCGCGAATGCGGATACGGGTGACCACTCCGTCGGTGGTATCGACGGTGACCACATCGCCCACACGGATGGGGCGTTCAAAGAGGATAATAATGCCGCTGATGAAGTTGGCCACGATCTCTTGCAAACCAAAGCCGATCCCCACGCCAAGAGCCGCGACCAGCCACTGGATCTGCGACCAGCTGAACCCGAGCATGTCGGCAATGTACAGCATGCCGGCGGCACCGATTCCATACCGGGTCAAAGTAACCACGGTGTAACGGCTACCGGCGCTCATCTGCAACCGCTTAAGCAGAATGATCTTCAACAACGAAGGCAGATGGCGGGTTCCGATCAGGGTGAGGCCACCGACGAGCAACGTCATGCCTGCATCAGCCACAGTCACCGGCATGGAGGTTGCTTGGCCGTTCACCTGGACCACATTGGTCCACAGTATATAACGATTCAACAGCCGCAGTGCTGGCAGCACATCAAACCAAACCCTCCAAAGGCCAACCAACCCGACGATGGTAACCAGGGCATTGAGCAGTTTGCGGCTTTCCATGCTCAGATCGGCCAGATTCTCCTCCGGCTCCTGCTTATCTTCCGATTCGGGACCGTAGCCCGCAGAACCCAGACTTTTTTCAAGCGCATCCTTGGAGGAACGATTCCAGGATTTTTTCAAGGCCAGTTGCCGTTCGGACTGGATCAGCCAACGTTCAAAAAGTTGGTGGCCGATCACTAGTGCAAAGGAGAGCCAGATCGTGTCGATCAAACAACCGAGCAGGCCACCAACCGCAAAGATATAGCCGGCAATGACGAGTACCGCCAGAATCAGGGGAAGAATCAGTGAGGCGACAAAAAAAAGCGGGCAGAGGCGAACCAGGAGATTCCGCGGGTTAATTTTGCGCGCTTCACACCACACCCCTGTTCGCGGGTGGAGCAGACGAACGGCAAATATCAGGATCACTGCCAGGATCAGCAGGATACTCAAGCGCCCCAAGGTATGGCTGCTTCCTGCCCGATAATTGACGTAAAACGCGATCTGCGTAAAAAAAACGACCGGTAAAAAGCTCAGTAAAAAAAACAGGGTCTCTCGCCGCAACAGGTTGACGGTCTCCTTGGGCCAGAAAAAAACCCGCGTAACCAAACCGATAGGTCGCAGGGATTCCATAATGACCCGGAGGAAGAAAAATCGCAGGCTCAGAAAAAAAAGTGCCGTCCCCACGGACCGTGAAAAATCGCTGGCTTCCCCCAGACTGCGCAACTGCCAACCCACGCAACCAAGGAGCAGTGGACAAGGAAGTGCCAGAAGCAGGGTAACCATCAAGGCTTTAAGCGGTAAGCCAAAATGATAGGACGCTGGATTACCGGCCAGGTTGACCGCCGTTTCCAGTTGTCCTGTCAAAAATCGATGCGCGGCATACAAACAACAGCTACAGAGCAAGGCCAAGGCAAACAGCGGCGATAAAAGAGCCTGCTGCACCAACGCATGCCCCACACCCATCCATTGCCCCGGCGCCGACAGGGCACGGATCTCCCCCGGTACTTGCAATATATTCTGCCAGCGGAGTATGGGCGTACTCCGCAGCCACAGTAAATGTTCTCCCAGAAAACGATTAAAATCGTTTACCGTGTTGAGCAGATTGGTAGTAATGAGCTCGATTTCCGAGAGCTGGCCGAGGTAGCTCCGGTTGGCAGCGATGACCTTATCGAGCAGATCCCCTTGACTGGTCAGCAGGGTTCGCAACTTCGGCCGTAGGATCTTGGCGGTTTCGGGCGAGGCATCACCAATCAACTCATTGATGGAGCCCTCAAGATCGTCCTGCTTTTTCCGTTCTTCTTCGGCCTGAACCTGGATCAGTCCGGTTTCTGCGATCACCTGGCTATTACGGTCCAACTTTCGGGTCAACTGACGGGTACTGGGAAGGTTACGCTGCAAATCGTGCAGCAACAATCCCAGGGCTTGGCTCAGACCTGCCATTTCAATTTTCTGCTTCGTGCTGGTATAACTCTCCTCTATTCTTTTCAGCTCCTTATCCATCGTATCCCGGGTCGTGGCCGTGGTCTTGAGGGCGGCGGAAATAGTCAGCAGTTGCTCGCTGTAGGCGGCGTTCTTCTGGGCCACCTGCTGTAGGACCGGCTGATTATCGGCCATCTGGGCCACGACTTCCTTGGCCTCGCCCACACTCTGGGTGGCCTCCTCCTGACGTTTGCGATTGACCTTGGCCTCCAGCACCTGAACCTGCCGGCGAGCCAGATCCAGCCGAGATGCAGCTTCATCGCACTGAAGGTTGAGGAGCTCACCTCTCACCGGCATGCTCACCATCTCCTGGTTGAGCATGTGCGACTCGCTTTGCAAGGCTGCAAGTTGCGTCTGGGCAATCAAATTCTGAGCCTGGGTCAACTCCGGGATGTCGGTGGTCTGTGCTGGAGCTTTCAAGGATGAGGCCAGGGTTTCCTCGCTATCCTTAATCTCGGCCAACCGCTGACTGATTTTTCCCGGCCGATCATTTAGCAAATTGCTCTGGCTGGTCAGGGTGGCGGCCTTGGCCTCCAACTCGGTGGCATTGGCCTTGGCCCTGATCAACTCCTGTTCCAACTCCTTCAACGGCTTGGGATCATTTTCGACTTTGGTCGACGGCTGATCGTCGACCGTTTCCCTTGAAGTCTGCCGTTTCAAGGACTGGCGTATTTTTAGTATTTCCTCGGGCGCGGTGCCGATGGTGGCAACAAAGGCGTTGGCCTGGGCGTTGTTGGCCTCTATGGCATTGAGGTTGTCGATCCCATTACGATAGAACTCCAGTAATTTATTTTTTGTTGCCTCATCCAGTTGAGAGTTTTGGGTCAGGGCATCTATTTTGGCCTTGAGCATATCCGGGGAAATCTGCAGTTGACCGCCGCTATTTTCGACCTCGGCAGCCAAACCGGCATGGAGAAGCAACAGGACCAGAAAAGTCATCAACAACAAAAGGTTACGCAGGACACGCAGGGACATAGTAGGCACTTGATTAGAGTCAGGGGCATTGAGTAATGGAGTCGTGCGCATCTTCAGGCCACCGCCAGCAACACCAGGGCCATGGAGCCAAAGGAAAGCAGGGTCGAGAGCACAATCACCGCCGAGGCCAGCTCGGTGTCGGAGTTAAGCTGGGAGGAAAGAATGTAGATCGCAGTGGAGGTGGGCTGGGCAAAAAAGAGCATGCTCACTTTGAAGGCAAGTCCGCTCACCCCAAAGAGCCACAGCGAACACAATCCGATCAGCGGCAAGGCCGCCAGTTTCAAACCAGCCGCGACCAGAGCCAGGTTGAAGTTGCTACGGAGGTTCGCAAAGCTGAGGCTACCGCCGATGGAAAACAGGGCCAGCGGCAGCGTCACCTGGGACATCAGTTTGAGGGTATTGTCTATCGGGGTGGGAAAGGAGCCCACCAACTGCGAATAGGCAATCCCGGCAATGCAGGCAATGATCAGCGGGTTGGCCATCAGGTGTTTGAGGGTGATGGCAAAACGATTACCCTGGTTGGTATCGCTGCCGCCGTACCAAATGAGAATCGAGACGCAGAGCACATTGATCAGCGGGATGATCAGGCCGATGAGGATGCCGAAAAGCTGGACCCCGGACTGGCCGAAGGTATTGATCAGGACCGCCATGCCGATATAGGTATTGAAGCGGTAACACCCCTGATTAAAGGAACCGGCCTGAAAATCGGGCACAGGCCGCAGGCGAATGTAGAGCAGGCTCAGGCCACAAACAATGAGTACCGCCAGGGCCGCGGCCGGAATATAATACCAGTTACCCCCGAACTGCAGCGGGGCCGCGCCGATCTTCCAGAACAGCATCAAGGGGAAGAACACAAAATAGACCAGCTTGTCCGAGGTGCGGTGGAAGGCGCTGTCGGTGATCCGCCAGCGACGAACACACCAGCCAAAGACAATCAGCGCCAGCACCGGGAACAGGGCATCGAGGAGAATCATGGGGTTTCCAGAGGTTGCAGACCGAAGGGTGAGTTATCGAGCATGGTGGATATAAGGGGAGTTATCGCGTGGGTTGAAGTGACATGGGGACGCGGCTTTCTGCCATGATAGGCAACATCCAGCCACCTACAAAATCTGTCGCAAAAACTCCCGGGTGCGATCTTTTCCGGGCCGTTGAAAAAAATCCTCACTGGAAGCCTGTTCGATAATCCGCCCGGCTTCCATGAACACCACTCGGTCGCCGACCTCACGGGCAAAGCCCATCTCATGGGTGACGACCACCATGGTCATGCCTTCGGTGGCAAGACTCCGCATGACGTCGAGCACCTCGCCGATCATCTCCGGATCCAGGGCACTGGTGGCCTCGTCAAACAGCATCACTTTGGGCTGCATGGCCAAGGCGCGGGCAATGGCCACCCGCTGCTGCTGGCCGCCGGAGAGCTGCTCGGGATAACGGTTGAGCTTCTCCCCCACCCCCACCTTATCGAGCAGCGCCCTCGCTTGGGCCGTGGCCTCGGCCTTGCTGCGGCCACGCACCAGCCGTTGCGCCAGGTTGACATTTTCCAGCACCGTCAGATGGGGAAAGAGATTAAAGGATTGGAAGACCATGCCCACCTCACGGCGGATGGCCAACCGGTTCTGCTCGTTGTCGTCGAGCACGATACCATTGATGAGGATTCGGCCGCTTTCGATCTCTTCCAATCCGTTGAGGCAGCGAAGAAAGGTTGACTTGCCCGAACCCGAAGGACCGATCACCACCAGGACCTCGCCCCGCCACACCTCCACCGAGAAATCATCCAGGGCAGGCAGGTTGCCGAACCTTTTCACCAGATGCTCGGCCCGGATAATGGGTTCGGAATTGAGTTGTTTGCTCTCAAATTGTATCATGGGGCGATCCGGGAAAAATGCCGCTCCAGGCCGGAGGCCAAGGCGGAGAGGGTCAGCGTGAGTACCAGGTAAATCGCAGCGATCACAAACCAGATCTCAAAACTGAGAAAGGTCTCGGCAATGATGGCCCGCCCCTCCATGGTGAGGTCATACACGGCGATGGTGGAAACCAGGGCCGAATCCTTAATCAGCGACACCGCCTGGCTGGTAAGCGGCGGCAACACCCGACGCAAGGCCTGGGGCAGGATCACGGTGCGATAGCTCTGCATCCGGCTCAAGCCCAGGCTATAGCAAGCCTCCCACTGCCCTTTGTCGATTGAGGTGATGCCGGCACGAAAAATCTCCGAGGCATAAGCGCCCTCAAAAAGACTGAGCGCAAGCACGGCGGTGAAGGTGCGGCCAATATCGAAGATCGGCGCCATGACAAAGTAGAGAAAAAAAATCTGCACCAGCAAAGGGGTGTTGCGGATGGCCTCGAGATAGATTCGTGCCAGCCAGCGCCCGACCACGGAACCGGAGAGGCGCAGCAGGGCGGTGACCAAGCCAATGATTGTTGCCAGTACCAGGCTGTAACCGGTAATTTCCAGGGTAACGCCCAAACCCTTAAGCAGTGGCCCGGCAATAAAACCCGCATCGGTCATTGTGCCGAAATAACGGGGAATTTGCCGCCAGTGCCAGGCATAGCCAAGCCGTTCGCCTCCGCGCAGGACCAGCAAAATCGCCCCAGCGATGGTCAGCAGGTAAAGCAGCCAGTCTCTAATGGTGGCGGGTTTGGGGAAACGAAGGCGCATACAACTCTCGATAATCAGGGGAAGAGGATGGCACAGGGCGTATCGAGGTCCTTGTGAACATCCACTGGATGTACACCAAGATCCCCACAGGTTTCAAGTCCTTCTTCCCAGTGAACGGCCACGATGGAGTGCCGATTCCGCCCCATCTTCCTGTTGCCCGGATCCGGTCACTGGGTTAGAGTATCTTGTCATTTCTTTAACTTGGAAGATCCATGGCCCCATTACTGACCCTCGACAGTTTCAATCTCAGTTTCCTTGGTTCCGGCGGTGAGACCACCCCGGTACTCTTTGACATCAATCTGCACATCGACCAGGGCCAGACCCACGCCCTGGTGGGCGAGTCCGGATCGGGCAAGTCGGTCACCGCCCTCTCCATCCTGCGCCTGCTTGAGGCAACCAACGAGGTCCAGTCCAGTGGTTCGATCCGCTTTGAGGATCAGGAGATCACCACCCTGGACAAACGGGCCATCCGCAACATTCGTGGTAACCGCATTGCGATGATCTTCCAGGAGCCGATGACCTCGCTCAACCCGGTCTATACTATCGGCAACCAGTTGATAGAACCGCTGCTACTGCACCAGAGTCTGAGCAAAGCCGATGCCTACACACAGGCCCTGCAGCTGCTTGAGCGCACCGGCATCGACAACCCGGAATACCGGATCAACTGTTACCCGCACCAACTTTCCGGCGGTCAACGCCAGCGGGTGATCATTGCCATGGCCCTGGCCTGCCGCCCCACCCTGCTCATCGCCGATGAGCCCACCACCGCTCTTGATGTCACCATCCAGGAACAGATTCTCCGCCTGATCAAGGACATCCAGACCGAATACGGCATGTCGGTGCTGCTGATTACCCACGATCTGCCCATGGTACAGAAAATCGCGGACACCGTGTCGATCATGCATCAGGGGCGCATTGTCGAACAGGGTACGGTGCACGACATTTTTTCCGCCCCCAAAGAAAAGTACACCCGCCATCTGTTGGCTGCGGTGCCCAAGGGTGTACAGCAGACCCGCCAGGGCGGGCCAAAACTGATCGAACTCCAAGGGATTAGCTGCAGCTTTTCCATGAAAACCCAGCGGTCGGGCTGGTTTCACCGCAAAAAGCGGATAATCAAGGCTGTGGACGGTGTCAGTCTCAGCATCAACCAGGGCACCACCTTGGGTCTGGTGGGTGAATCCGGATCCGGCAAGTCGACACTCGCCCTCTGCCTGCTGGGCTTGAGCCAATTCGACGGCAAGGTGTTTTACTTTCCCGAAGCAGGGATCAGCCACTGCCTTTCTGATCTGAGCCCCAAACAATTCCGGCCCCTACGTAGAGAATTGCAGATTGTGTTCCAGGATCCCTTTTCCTCGCTGTCGCCACGGATGACCATCGAGCAGATTGTGACCGAGGGATTGCAAGTACATGGCTTGGGCGGGAGCAAAGAGGAACGGCAGGCCCTGGTAACGCAGGCCTTGGAGGACGTGGAACTCGATCCCAGTCTGGCGGGCCGCTTTCCCCATGAGTTCTCAGGCGGCCAGCGACAGCGGATTGCCATTGCCCGTGCCCTGATTCTCCGCCCTAAACTCCTGATCCTCGACGAGCCCACCAGTGCCCTGGACATGACCATTCAAAAACAGATTCTGGAGCTGCTCAAGAATCTACAGGTGCGCTACCAACTGACGTACATCTTCATCACCCACGACCTACGCACGGTGCGCTCGCTGGCCGATCAGCTGGCGGTGATGCGCCAGGGCCGGATTGTCGAGGCCGGACCGGCAGCCGCCATCTTTGCCGACCCGCAGCAGGAATACACCCGGCGCCTCTTTGAAGCCGCCTTCCACCTCAACCAACGCTTGGAGAATTGATTATGTCCATGACCTACCGCGCCGTCTTTCACGTCGATCTGGATGAGGCCAAACCGCTCAACATCGCCCTGGCCAACGTCGGCAACCTGATCCGCGCCATTCCGGAAAAGCACTACGACCTGGTGCTGCTGTTCAACGGCCCGGCGGTCACCCTGTTGCAAAATGAGCAGAGCGCCCCTTTCCGCGACGAGATCTGGCGCCTGCAGCAATCACGGGTGGCCTTCAAGGTCTGCCGCAATGCCCTCAATAATTTTAATATTGATCCGGATAATCTGATCGAAGGCTGCGAGATCGTTCCCGCCGGAGTGGTGGCACTGATTGAATTGCAGCAGGATGGGTATGCTTATATAAAGCCCTGAAGATGAGGGATTTTTTCATTCTATGCCCTCCAGTTAAAAAAACGAATTGACCTTACACCTGTTTGTGGAAAACTATGTTATTGATCCTCTTCTCGACTTGAAAAGCGGGGACGGATTTTTTTTCCGCAACAAGATTTAGAGAACAATTCCATTTTTTCCTCCACCCGCCCGAAATAGAGGAGGCGGTCTTTGGATCAAATTACTTGGACGGCTCCGATTCCGGAAACCCGTTTTCCAGCTGGCACTTTGCAATGTTCCCTTGGCATTTCAGTTTATTGGCTGCATCGGGCCCGAAGCGGACATTACTCAAACAAAATTCACCTGAAGGGTGGGTGCAGTACGGAATAAAGACAAACCCACCTTTTGATTGCCGCCAGCTTGGCTGAATATCCCGTGATTGTGTTTGTTGTTCCACGCTGTAATAACTGCAGTATTTCATATAATTTCTCGCAATGATCTTTAGGAATGACGAAGGAGAGGGACTGGCCAATTTCGTGGTTTTTGATGCCCCCTTTTCCCCTTTTTGCAGACTGAATGGGGAGGCATCCACCACGGTAGCAAGGCAGATTGACTTAAGCGGATTTTCTCCTTGAGTGCAATGATCTTCTCCACCCGGATCGGCGAAGCTATTCGGCCTACAAAAAAAGGCATGCACGCATAGAGATTATAGATATATTTTTTCGACGTTCATCAACCTAAAAGCGTACCCCCATGAACCAGATACTCATTGGCAAGGGCGAACAGCCCGTTCACCTGCTCAGTAAATACGGAAACCGCCATGGCTTGATCGCTGGCGCCACCGGCACCGGCAAAACCGTGTCCCTTCTGGTCCTGGCGGAGGGTTTTTCACGATTGGGCGTGCCGGTGTTCATGGTCGACGTCAAGGGTGATGTTGCCGGTCTGGCAATGCCTGGCAATCCGAGTGAAAAAATCCAACAGCGCGTAGCCCAAATCGGCATAGAAGGTTTTACTCACGAGGCAAACCCAGTTCTGTTCTGGGATCTGTATGGACGATCGGGCCATCCGGTGCGAACAACGATCAGTGAGATTGGCCCAACCCTGCTCGGGCGAATGCTTGAACTCAACGACACCCAGACCGGCGTGCTTGAAATCGTGTTCAAACTCGCCGATGACCAAGGGCTTCTGCTGCTCGACCTGGATGATTTCAAGGCTCTCTTGGGATTAGTCACCGAAAAACGCAAAGAAATTTCCACCCAGTACGGCTTGGTCAACAGCCAGTCGCTGGGCGCCATCCAACGCGCGCTCTTGGCCTTTGAGCGTGAGGGCGGTGCGGCCTTCCTCGGCGAACCGGCACTGGAACTCGGCGATCTGATGCGGACCGATTTAAGCGGCCGCGGAATCATCAACATTCTTGCCGCGGATCAGCTGATATTGCGGCCTCGATTATATTCGAGCTTTCTTCTGTGGTTGCTCTCCGAGCTATTTGAAAATCTGCCCGAGGTGGGTGATCTCGACCAACCGAAGCTCGTTCTCTTTTTTGATGAGTCGCATCTCCTTTTCGATGACGCGCCGCCCATGTTGCGGCAGCGGGTGGAACAGGTGGTGCGTATCATCCGCTCCAAGGGCGTTGGTATCTATTTTTGCTCACAGTTTCCAGACGACCTGCCCGGTGAGATTCTCGGCCAACTCGGCAACCGCATTCAGCACACCCTGCACGCCTACACCCCACGGGACCAGAAGGCGGTGCGGACAGCAGCGCAAACCTTTGCCCCTAACCCCAACTTTGATGTCGCCAAGGCCATTTCTCAACTTGCTGTGGGCGAGGCGCTTGTCTCCACGCTCCAGGAAAAAGGTATACCTTTGCCGGTTGAGCGTACGTTGATCTGTCCTCCGCGCTGCCGGATGGGAGCGGTGACAGCCGAAGAACGCGCCCTGGTGCGTGCGCGCAGCCCGCTGGGAAACAAATATGACCTGCCCGTAAACCGTGAGTCTGCCTATGAAATACTCAACCGGCGAGCTTTGGAAAAGACAACTGCCGAGGCCCAGGCGCATCAGGTTGGGGTGGAAAAGGATTCGGACCAGGGAAGTGTGTTGGGCGATTTATTATGGGGCAGCAAGCGCCGGCAAGGTATGGTGGAAACCATGGCCAAGCAAGCCGCCCGCACCATTGGCAGCCAGATCGGCCGCAAAATTCTACGTGGTGTGCTGGGCGGCATTTTTGGCGCATCTCGCCGCTGACCAATATAAAAGAGCACATGGCCCCGAAGGGGTCGGAACAAAGAGTCATCGAGAACGGAACCCTAATAGCCTGTTCCCGTTGGGGCAGGTCTGCAACTGCTGTGACCACTGCACCAAGAGGCAAACCTCCAGAGTTCGGGAAAAAACAATGATTTTGTCGTGGTAATCAAATGCTCCTGGAGAAAACATGGTCTTTCACAGGAAAGACCGGCAAACACTATCCCTTTACCGTTTTTTCAAAATCAGCATTGCTTCCGGAAAATGGTGGGATCTACATCCTCGCCTATGCCCACCCCCGAGGTCATCTGGCCGGATTTCAGATTAATACCCTCACCATGGGGGAAACGGATAATCTGCACTTGGCGGTTTCAACGCTGCAACAGGACAAATACCTTGTGAACGAATGTTGGAACTACACTTTCATCCTGCCTCTTGATGCTCCGGAACAACGGACATCGTACTTCAATGACCTGATTGCGGCCAATCCACCCCGCTGCTGCCATTGATGCAATACCGGCCCGTGAAACGGTGGGTAAGCAAACTGCTGCTTGCGCCAACTTTTCTCGGACCGTGTTCAATGTATCGTGCGTGCGAATGCATGTTTTTTCTATTTATTTCACGAGACCATTCCCCTTGGCTACACCTTCATCACCCTCGTCATCAGAAACGCCCCCTCCCTCCCCTCTTTCCGCCGATTTTTTGACCACGGTTAGCCATGGCCCGGGCGTCTACCAGATGCTCGGCAAAAAACAGGTGCTCTATGTGGGCAAGGCGCGTGATCTGCGTAAACGTCTAGCCCAGTATGCCCATTACAACGGGTCGGCCCACTCCAAGACCGCAGTCATGCTCTCCCATGTGCAGCGAGTTGAGACCATCCTCACCACCACCGAGAAGGAGGCGCTCATCCTCGAGGCCTCGCTGATCAAACAGCACCGGCCACGCTATAATGTCATCCTCCGCGACGACAAGAACTACCCGATGATCAAAGTCACCATCCGCGAGCCCTGGCCCCGGGTGGTAGTCACCCGCAAACGGCTGTGCGACGGCAACCGCTATTTCGGCCCCTACTCCTCGACCACAGCCATGCGCGCCACCCTGGCCCTGCTCTACACGCAGTTTCCGCTGCGGCGCTGCAAAATCATGCGTGAACGGACCCGGCCCTGTCTCAATTACCAGATGGGCCGCTGTCTTGCCCCCTGCGCGGGCAAAGTTGACCAAGAAGAATACCAGCGAATGGTGCACGATGTACTCCTGATTCTTGAAGGCAAGGTCGGCGAGGTTATCAAGGAGCTGACCGCCAAAATGGAACAAGCGGCAGAAAATTTGGTCTTTGAGAAGGCGGCCCTGTACCGGGATCAAATCCGTGGCCTGACCAAAACCACCGAACACCAGGCCATTGTTGCCGACCATCACCTGGATCAGGATATCTTCGGTATTCATCGCCAGGATGCGGCGGTGGGCATTGCCCTGCTCTTTGTCCGTGGCGGCATGATCACCGGGGCACAGAACTTTTTTTTCGCCGATCCAATCGGAGAGGACGACAGCTTGCTCAGCCAGACCATCCTTCAATTCTACTCCATTGAGCGCCAACCACCGCGGGAGTTGTTGCTCCCCTTTGCACTCGAAGACCGGGAACTGATCGCTGAACGTCTGTCCGAGTTACGTGAGGGGCCAGTTTCCCTTTTGGCCCCACAGCGCGGCAAGCGAATGCAGTTGATGCAGATGGCTACGGCCAACGCGGCCCAGATCTTTTCGGAAAAGGCAAAGAAAGAACAATCCTGGGAGGCCCTGGCAACCAGCCTCATGTCCAAGCTACGGCTGATGAACCGGCCGGACACCATCGAATGCTTGGATATTTCCAACCTTCTTGGCAAACAGGCGGTTGGCTCCCTAGTCTGTTTTGTCCTGGGGGATAAAGAGGTTAAACTCTTTCGTCATTACCGTATCCGCAGTCAGGATACCCCGGACGATTACGCCATGATGCGCGAGGTGCTGGAGCGGCGGATGAGCAAGGGGCGTGAGGAAGATCGACTGCCCGATTTGCTCCTAATCGACGGCGGCAAAGGGCAGTTGCAGGTGGCAATGGATGTGCTGGAAAATTTTGATCTGCTCGGGCGGGTCGATCTGGTGGCCATTGCCAAAGAGAAGGCTGAGGAAGGCGAAAAACTGTTCCGCCCGGGCCGCAAAAACCCAATTCTGTTGCCGGCGCATTCGCCGGTGCTGCTCTACCTGATGCGCATCCGCGACGAGTCCCACCGCTTCGGCATCACCTTTCACCGCAAATTGCGCGGCAAGGACCAATTACGCTCGCAGCTCGATGCCATTGAGGGGATCGGGCCTAAACGTAAGCAACGGCTGCTGCAGCACCTAGGTTCACTGAAAAGAGTTATTGAGGCCGGGATCGAAGAGTTGACTCTGGTGCCGGGGATTGGCCCGGATCTGGCGCGGCAGATTCACGACCAACTACATACTAAAAAATAACGCCACATATACAGATAAATCAAAAAATCCGACCCATCCTGAACTTGGATAGAGGATTATGGACAGGGTCGGCTCAAAAACCTCCCAAACATCATGTAAAGTTACAGCAGGGGCAATCTGCGTAAAATTAAAATCACAGCACTCGATAGTCATGGAACCAAATTTTTCCTTTGGCGGAATCGCCGAAAATACGAAGAAAACTTGTATATTGATACCCAAATAGACCTTTGGGGTCAATGACAGGTAACTGTTGTCGGATTTCCATGGAACCCTACAGGTATTGGGGATGAATTCTCATCATGACTTTCTCTTGACGAAGTTCGGATGATGGGGAAGAAATATTTTCTGAATGCGAGGGATTACACCATCATTGTAACTGAACAGTTTTCTTTGGGATAACAATTTTTAAATACGATGGAAAACGAAAACAAAACACCCAAAAAAGCGGTTGCCCTGCTGTATGATAAGAAAAAATCGGATGCGCCAAGGGTCGTTGCCACTGGCTCCCACCTGATTGCCGACAAAATCATCGCCACGGCAAAAGAGGCAGGCGTGGTCATTAAGGAGGATAAAGATCTGGTCGAGTTGTTGGCCAAGGTACCCCTTGGCGAAGAAATTCCGGATGACCTCTACCAGACCGTTGCCGAGGTTTTGGCTTTTGTGTACATGGTCAACGAAAAATTTAAGGATTCCAAAAAGTAAGAAATCCACTGAGCCCCCCCTTACCCGACTGTCAGTTCCCCATTCTTCAGCATGCTTATTGCTGATTTAGTTGATAATAATTATTGACTTTTTTCTCTCCCATTCACACTATTGCAGTTGTGAACAACTCAATGACTATTGTGGTCCGAAGTCTAACCTTTTTTCTCCATCATTTTTGGTGGCTCAATAAAAACTTCGATCTACTGCACCGCAGCGTTTCTCCCGACACTCAACAGACCCTATGCAGGCCTTCGCGTCTGGAAAAACATTACTCATTGTATATCTGTGTTTTTTATTGAGCCATCTCTCAAAATCTGATGGCCTTTTTACGCGTCTACCATTTTACTGTGCATCACTTTAAAGGCGCACGTTTTACTACCAGACGAGGAGAACATTATGCATCAATATACAATTGCCGTTGTTGTCGGTAGCCTTCGCAAGGATTCATTCAATCGCCAACTGGCTAATGCACTGGCCAAACTGGCACCCCAGGATTTCACTTTTAAATTGGTCGAGATCGGTGACCTGCCACTCTACAATCAGGACGACGACGCCAACCCGGCCCCGGTTGTTGGCCAGTTTAAAGAAACCATCAAAGCCGCTGACGGTCTACTTTTCGTCACCCCGGAATATAACCGCTCCATTCCCGGCGTTCTAAAAAATGCCCTGGATCAAGCCTCTCGACCCTACGGCCAAAGCGCTTGGGCAGGAAAACCCGGTGCAGTTGTCGGTATCACCATCGGTCCCTCGGGAACAGCCATGGCCCAACAACACCTGCGCAATGTTCTGGCCTATCTTGATGTGGTCACCATGGGACAACCCGAAGTCTTCCTCCAAAACAAGGAAGGATTTTTTGATGGTGACGGAAATATCGGTGCAGGCAGCAAAGATTTCCTCCAAGGATGGATGGACCGTTATGTAGCCTGGGTTAAACGCCACGTGGAGTAAATTTCAAGTCCTTGGCCTGATCCTTGAAGCCACTCCAAGCATCATCTAAAAAAAAAGCCTCTTGTTGACACGGTCGACAAGGGGCTTTCTTTTTTCGCCTGGTGAAACATATAAAAAGGCCCCTGCCTTGGTAAGGAGGGGCCAATGAAAGCGCCGAATGCGCCTTATTTGCCGATAGCCTGGAGGTAGTACTCGTTAATCTTCTCCCAGTTAATCACATTGAAGAAGTTGGCCACATAGTCGGGTCGGCGATTCTGGTAGAGCAGATAATAGGCATGCTCCCAAACATCCACTCCAAGGACCGGTACCTTGCCGGTCATGATAGGATTATCCTGGTTGACAGTGGTGACAATGGCAAGCTCACCATTATCCACAACCAGCCAAGCCCAACCACTCCCGAACAACTTGACCGCAGCAGTGGCAAACTGATCCTTGAAGGCATCAAATCCGCCAAATTTTTTTACAATAGCATCAACAACCGGCCCTTTGGCCATTACGTCTTTTTTTAAACTCGGCCAAAAAAAGCTATGATTGGCATGACCACCGCCATGGTTACGAACAGCCGTGCGGATGGTTTCCGGAATCTCGTTGAGATTTCTCAGCAGCTTTCCCAGACTGAGTTCCGTCAATGTCGATTGATCCTTAAGGGCGGCATTGAGATTGGTCACATAGGCTTGATGATGCTTGGTGTGATGAATCTCCATTGTTTTGGCGTCAATAAAAGGTTCCAGGGCATCATACGGGTAAGATACTGCAGGAAGAATATGTTCCATAATTGAGCCTCGTCAACACATATCATTTAAGGGAACCCAAAGGGAATCCCTTTATCGTGGATAAAAAAGAATCGCTGAAGTCATCCACAGCCAAAGAAAAAGAAGGAGAATCTTGACTCCAGCGATCCTGTCGTTAACAGAGACGTTAAAACCGAAAATATAATTGTCAATATAACGCTAAATCATCATTTATAACTTATAAATATTTTTGCTTTAAAAACAGTACAATACAAATCAATCAACCCAAGTTATTTCTGGTTTATTTCTTGTCGGCAGCCGCTGGTAGCGAAGCGCTGGATAACCGACCATCATTGCCCCGAAACATTGCTGATTTTCTCCTAACGGCAACGCCTGCCGCAACGGTGGATAGGTGTTGACAGCGGCATTAAAGTACCCGGCCCAGCAGGTTCCGAGTCCGAGCCCGGTGGCGGCCAGCTCCAGATAGCTTAGCGTTATGGTGCAGGAGGTCGGCGCCATCCTATTGGCGGCCTCGGCATGGGCAATAATCAGGGCCGGTGCCCCGCGAAGGATACCATCAATCCCCTCCTGCCAGCGTCCTATGGCACGTTCCACATGAAGCTCCCGGGCCATCTCCGGCATCTCCTTATTCAACCATTGCATCCAATCGATCACCAGAGCAGCCAACCGGTCCAGGGTTGCCCGGTTGTCAATCACCAGCCAACGCACGCCCTGCGAGTTGATCGCCGTGGGGGCATAACGGGCCATATTGATCAGGCGTTGCAGGGTCTCCCGATCAACGGGCTGTTTTTTATACACCCGGATTGATCGCCGGGCTTGCAGGAAATGCTCGCACTGCTCTGGAGAAAGCTGCCACTCGGGGTGGACCGGCGGACAGATGGTTGGACCCATATCCTGGTGGTGAAAACTAGCGGTGGGACAGACGGCGACACAGTGGCCGCAACGGATACAGAGTGTATCGGCGTCTTTGACCGCAACCGGCAATTGACCAGGATGCCAGTCGATGATGCCGAGGGGGCAGACCATGGCGCAAAGGCCGTCTTGGTTGCAGGTTTGTTGATCAATGGTAAAAAGCTCCATACACGTTCTCCCAGGGAATGGTTGACAGCAATAAAGGAAAAGTGGTCTTTTGGCATTCTTGACGCACATTATTCATTTGAGCAACAGGCCCATTGCCTGTGTACTCCCCACGTAACCTAGAGGCAACCATAACACCGATGGCCCGGTCTGCTCCCCCAAAAGATACAACGACTCCCCCAAAAGACAGCAATCAACCGGTTGAGCAGGCTCCCGAAAAGGAAAGCACACCCAAGGAAACGAGTTCCCGAGCCAAACCGACGAAACCTCGTACCAGGAAAAAATCAACTCGAAAAAAGGCTCCAAAAAAACCGCCAGTTTCCAGGCGTTTAGCAGTCCTACTGACCAGCCTGGAAGTCCTTGGTCTTCTTTTTTCCCTCCTCACCGCAGTGGTGGTGGTGCTGGGGTATGCGGCGGGAAAATTTTCCGGTACCGAGTTTTTCTCCCACCTGCTCCCCTTCACCCTGGGCGTGACCGGCCTGATTGTCGTGACCGCCCTCCTGCTTCTGGGCTGGTTTCGGCTCAGGCGATGGATTCGCCCTCGCTTTCTCTTTCTCCCCCCAGCCCTGGCCCTAGCCCTGGCTCTCACCATCGGCGGATTAACCCTACGGGGCGATTTCTTCTTTGCATTCTGTCAATTTCGTATTCTTGTCGGTGGCAAGGAAGAGGCGGCCCGGGTTACCCTCACTCACCAGATATATGCTGCGTATCGACGACTCGATGCCGCCCAGGAACAACATTTGATCGATCGCGCCCGTGACTATACCGAGTCCCTGGACGACGCCGCCAAGGCGTATTCGCTTGATCCGGATTTGCTACGCGGCCTTGCCGCCACCGAGTCTTCTTTCCTGCCCCGCGACAGCAAGGACGGTGGCAAGGGCCTTTTTCAAATTACCCAAGTACCACAGCATATCCTGCTGGGAACGGCAAACTTGTTGGGTGTGGATAAGGTTGATGTGAATGATCACCGCCACAATTCCTTTATTGCCGCAGCTACCCTCCATTACTACCTCCGCCAGATGAACAATGACCTCTTTCTGGGGTTACTGGCCTACAACATCGGCCCGAAAAACGGTGGCCTGCGCTTTATCATGCAACAGTATGGTGCCACCGACTTCATTACCATCCAGCCCTATCTGCAGCAACTGCCGCGGGATTATCCCATCCGGGTCCTTTCACACGCACTGGCATTTCGTCTGTATCGGAAGATGAGCAAACTGCCCGCGTACGAGGAGGGCCTCAATGCGGTTCGCATCCAGCATATCGGGGTTCCTGGGCTCTGAATTTTGGCATTGTCGTAAAAAGCCCCCCGATAACGACGTCTCTCCAGAGATGCCCGTTGGTTGCTATTGATCTGGGCCTCTGTTCATTCCCTTGATTTTGCCACTCGTTAGCGTACAATCACAGTATCGCAATCCCTTGAGAATCGATTCCGTTGTTCAATTATTGCATCTCTCGAAGGTCGACCATTGCCAACAGTGATGCACAAGGAGAGTTATTGTGAGCAAAAAATCCATTCTTTTTGTTGACGACGAGCCCAACATTCTTTCCGGACTCCGGCGAATGTTTCGCGCCCTCCGCCATGAAAAGGATTTCCACTTTATTGAAAGCGGCCAGGCGGCCCTTGATTTCATGGCGGAAAACAAAGTGGATGTCATTGTCTCCGACATGCGCATGCCGGGCATGGACGGTGCCACTCTACTGGCCAAGGTTCAGGAAGAATTTCCTCGTACAATCAGAATCATGCTCACAGGGCAGGCCGACGAAGACTCCATTCTTCGCACAGTCGGCGTAGTCCATCAGTTTATCTCCAAGCCGTCCAACCCGGAAATCCTGCGTGAGATCATTGACCGGGCCTGCGCCCTGCAGGATCTGATGGCTAATGATCAGCTCAAATCTCTTGTCTCCGGTATTGGCCGGCTGCCGAGCCTGCCTTCGGTCTATGCCAAACTACAGCAGAAGATGAGAGATCCTGAATGTTCGCTGGCTGACATCGCCAAGATCATCGAACAGGATTTGGCCATGAGCGCCAAGGTCTTGCAATTGGTTAACTCCTCATTTTTTGGATTTTTCAAAAATATCGATAGCCCAACCCGTGCAGTTAACCTCCTGGGCCTGGACACGGTCAAAGCATTGGTGCTAAGTGTTGGTATTTTTTCCGAACTCAAGCCTGTGAACACCAAATATTTTTCGATCCAGCATCTTTGGGAACACAGTGTGGCTGTTGCCGCCTATACCAAAAAAATCGTCCAGGCGGAAACCGATTCCAAGGAGATGATCGACCATAGCTTTCTTGCCGGATTTCTTCACGATATTGGAAAATTGATTCTGGTTTCCAACCTGCAGGAGCAGTATGTGGAGGCCACGGAATTGGCACACACTAAAGGTATCACCCTCTGTCAGGCCGAATGCGACGTCCTCAACGCGACGCACAGCGATGTTGGCGGCTACCTTCTGGGGCTGTGGGGACTTCCTGGGGCAGCAGTCGAAACAGCTGCGTTTCACCACCGGCTGGATCATTATCCCAACCCGTCTTTTTGCCCGGCAGTGGCCGTTCATGCGGCTGATGTCATCTACTATCGGCTCCATCCGGACCAACGCTTCGGTTCCCCCATGGTTAACATGGGGTATCTGGAGAAGGCCGGTGTAGATAACCGTTTTGATCACTGGCAGGAACTTTGCCAGGAGCTTGCACTTTAAAGGAAACGCATGACCGAAAAAATTCTCTTTGTGGACGATGAACCAAATGTACTCCAATCCATCCAGCGCCAGCTGAGAAAGCGCTTTGATTTGGTCACCGCCGAAAGTGGACAGGAGGCCCTTAGCGTCCTCAAGGAGCAAGGCCCCTTTGCTGTGATTGTTTCCGACATGCGCATGCCGGGCATGAATGGGGTTGAGCTTCTCTCCAAGGCCAAGGATCTCCATCCGGAAACAGTCCGCCTAATGCTCACCGGCAACGCCGACCAGGAAACGGCTATGGAGGCGGTAAACACCGGCCAGATTTTTCGTTTTCTCACCAAACCCTGCCCCCAGGCCACCTTTGTAACGTCCCTGGCATTGGCGCTGCGGCAATACCGGCTGATAATTGCCGAACGCGAATTGCTGCAAAAAACCCTTAAAGGCAGCGTCAATGTCCTCACCGAACTTTTGGGCGTGGCCAACCCGCTGGCCTTCAGCTCCGGACTTCGTCTTAAAAATTACGTTCTCAAAATCGCTGAATCGCTCAATCTGACCGGAATCTGGCAGTATGAGATTGCTGCCCTCCTCTCGCAAATCGGTTGTGTAACCATTCCCGGTGATGTTTTATGCAAGGTTTTTTCCGGTCAGGAGCTCACCCCGGAAGAAGAAGAGATGTTCCGTAACCACCCCCATGCCGGAGCAGAACTGCTTGAAAAAATTCCTCGCCTGGAAAACGTCACCAAGATGATCAGGTACCAGCAAATTCCCTATGATGAATACGGGGACGATCTGAAAAGTTCGGAGTTCGAAGAGGTGCTCATCGGTGCGCAAATGCTCAAGACAGTGGTAGATTTCGATCTCTGCATCTATCGTGGCATGGGGGCGAATGAGGCCCGCTCATGGATGCGCAAGCAACGACATCTCTATAATCCGGAAATCCTGGCTGCACTTAACACGCTGAGAATCGACGACCAGGAACAGATACTCAACCTGCCCATCAAACAGATTACTGAAGGCATGATCGCCGCTGAGGATATTGTCGCGAAAAACGGGGTATTGATTATTCCAAAGGGTCAAGCCATCACCAAAACCCTGCGGCAGGGTCTGAAAAATTTTTCCACCCAGGTTGGTGTGGTCGAACCGATCAGAATCCAGATTGGGACCGCGGCAAGCGATTAAATACAGTGGAGTGCCTATTCAGCTTGAGCTCACCTTTCCCCCAACAAATACAACGACCACAATGTGTCGTTTATCGTTGTTAGCAGACAAATCAATCCTTAATTCTTGCTTACAAGAATATAATATTGACGGGGAATGGACCTATTTGCTATAGCTATCGAGCATTCGACGGGCCGCGCATTAACGCTTCAAGTCCAGTCTCGCTAAGCCCTTGCCCCGGGAGGAGAGGGCCCGGCCAAAGGTATTTAGAGCCTGATCTTGTCGTTAGTCGGTTCGACTGAGGAAGTCCCCATTTTTCGATATTTCATTGTAAAAATGTGCAACCAGGCTCAAGCGGTTTATGGACATCCTCCATCCACAACGTATACTACAGGATTTTCTATGAAAGGAATCTACGCTGGAAGTTACGACCCGCCTACCAACGGCCACATGTGGATGATCGAACAGGGGGCCCGCCTGTTTACAAAATTTTACGTGGCCGTCGGCCAAAATTCCCAAAAAGAATATACTTTTACCGTGGATGAACGGATACAGATGCTGGAAGAGATCTGTGCTCGCCACCGCAATATCGAAGTTGTCCACTTCGAAAATAAATTCCTTGTCAAATACGCAGAATCCATTGGCGTCGATTACATCCTCCGCGGAATCCGCAACGAAAAAGATTACACCTACGAACGCGGAATGCGCTATGTCAACAGTAACATGAACAACGGTATTCAGACCCTGTTCATGATGTCCCCAAGACAACTGGTTGAGGTCAGTTCCTCCCTGGTCAAGGGGTTGATCGGCTCGGAAGACTGGGAAATGGTGGTTCGGGAATATGTTCCGGATACGGTCTACTACAAGATGCTCAACAAGTTCGGTCGCCTTCACCTCCGCTCAACCCGCCGGAGAATACTTGAAAGAATCTGAGTGAAGGGTGATCGTATTCGTTGATCTGTCTCACTGAGATGGTTTCACTAAGCTCTGCCTTACCCAAAACATGATGGGCTCGTAAAAAGTCCAATACATCCTGAGGGAGGGCTCTATAAAAACAAAGAGTTACAAAAAGTAGTTTTTTCTCCAACGCGAAGACATACATAAGACATGTCAAGTGTCGGAAAACGCTACTACGCAGTAGATCGAAGTTTTCACGACCCCCAAGTATAGCCCAGACTCTTTACGCTGCATTTTTTGCCTGTCGGATAATGGAGCGCATCTGCTCGTCTTTCATTGTCCATGGACCACAGAAATTCTCTTTTCCCTACGCTGCCTCAACCTTGGCAATCTATTATTGTGCATGCCGCCCCCCTGGCCTGTTTGGGGCTTTCTTCTTTCAATCATTTATCTGCTGCACGCTTTCTTTCTGCTCATCTATCTCACCCTCGGATCAATCTTTTTGGTTTTTTGGGCCTGACTCTGGGCGTCCCTGTCTGCACTCATATATTCGGCCAGGCTATCCGCTATAAAAAGACGACACAATCAGAAGGCCTTGACAAATTCATAGAAAAAACAAAAATGGACTCGTAAAAGGTCCACCACATTCTGAGAAAGGGCTTAATATTAACACAGATATAAAAGGACTAGTTTTTTTCCCGACACCACCACATACATAAAACATGTCGGGTGTCGGAAAAAACGCTTCAACGCCGTAGATCGAAGTTTCTACGACGCCCTCAGCAAAGGAAAGCTAAAATTATGGAATGGATGTTAGATATCAGCGTCTGGAGTTCATTGCTGACGCTAACCGTGCTTGAGATAGTGCTCGGCATCGATAACATTGTATTTCTCACCTTGCTGGTGAGTAAGGTACCTGCGCACCAACGCACTTTTGCCCGGCAGTTCGGATTGCTTGCCGCAATGGGAACGCGTATCCTACTCTTGATGTCGGTCGCTTGGCTGGCTAGACTGGTGAGCCCTATATTTGAAGTAATGCACCATCCGTTTTCTGGTCGAGACATGGTCCTCTTAGCTGGCGGGCTTTTTTTGATCTACAAAGCGGTGATGGAAATCCATGGCAGCCTTGAAGGAGGTGAGGAGATCCATGGGCCCAAACACCTGGCAACCAACTTACCCTTGGTCATTGCCCAGATTGCAGTGATCGATATCATTTTTTCGTTGGATTCGGTCATCACTGCGGTGGGACTTGCCGAACACCTCTGGGTGATGATCGCCGCCATCGTCCTCGCTATTGGGGTGATGATGGCAGCTGCAAAGTCCATTGGTGACTTTGTCGACCAACACCCAACCGTAAAAATGCTGGCACTTTCCTTCCTGGTTCTGGTAGGGGTGGCCCTGGTCGCAGAAGGAACCGGTCATGAAATGCCCAAGGCATATCTTTACTTTGCCATGGCCTTTTCCTTTATGGTTGAGATGCTCAACCTCAGGCTTCGCAAAAAAGCAGCCCCAGTTCATTTGCACCCACCGCATCAACTCGCGGAGAGCAAGGAAGAAACGCATTAACCACCAAAAGCAACAATACATCAGAAGGCCGGTTAACTAATGAACAACCGACCTCTTTTTTATTGAACTCTACGATTCATGCTATATATTTGACCGATATGACTGGTTGAGTTGGCTGGTGCCGACCGCGGGCTTCAACCCCGTTGAGCTGCCTGTGAAAGGGGAGCTGTTTGGTTCAATTCCGAAACCAGTCTCCATTCCCCCCTGGTATTTTTCAATTTTCCACCCTTTTTTCAGCAAATGACGTCAGCTGTATGAGGTATTGCCGTTGCATTTGGCCAACTCATATCCTCAAAGAGTTGGCAGACAGGCAGTTAGAGCGAGCTGCCTGCGCACACTAGCAGTCCGTTGCACAAATAACATCACGAACAACCCATTTCCAACGGCAGCAACAAAAGGCGAAAAGAAAAGGAAGAAAGTTTTTCATGCATTCATTGAAAGGTCTTAGCGATATTATATGGGCCGCCCGTCCTTCAGTCAGTTTGCTGGTTGAAATGAGCCTGCCCCTTCAATCTATGCGGAGAATGCATTGACAGTTTCGCCTCCGTTGCGAGGAAAAGCCTCTAAAAACTATAGGCAAGCGACAGGTATCCGCTAATGCCGGTGCTGTCCGCCTCCTCGCCAATTACTCCACTCACCCTTCCTTTTACGGTAAAAGCGCCCTGCTCGGCCGAGAGCCCCACACCGGCTTTCATCAGATCATGGCTATCATAGGCTGATTCTTGACGTACGGTGAAACCGTAAAGGGTTGCCGTACCTTCGACCTGGGGATCGCCAAGTATCCGCTCGTAACCGAGGGTAACGACGGGCACGATTGTCCATTCCCCTAATTGTTTCGGATCGAGACTGAAATCCAGGTCGGCCAAGAGACTGAAAAACGTTTCGTCAACACCATGGACGCTCAGTGCAAGATCACTGCCGCCTTCGTTGAAGTCGTCGAGAGACACCCCGCTCACCCGAACCCCAACCTGGGGAGTAATGGTCAACGGTATCAGGCGAATAGCGTTCCCAACCCGAACCTGACCGCTATACACGGCACCGGTGGTGGAACCGGTTGCGGTCCCCAGGCCGCCCCCTAAGCCGCGCTCGCTTTCATAATCCACCCAGCCGGCATCCGCACGTCCCTCGATGAAAGGCCCGGCATCAAGAGCCGAAAAGCCGTACCGTCCGCCAAGGGTGGCCAGAACGGTATTGGCCGTCGCGTTCGCGCCAGCGCTGTCGACCGAACCCCAGTCATAACCGAAGCCCATTGTAACCGAGGCCCGATTATTTATCCTGTAGGTTGCACCGATGATCGAGCCGCCACTGTTTTCCGTACTACCGGCAATACCATCGTGACCAGAGGTGGAAAAATTATCGCCATTGCCTGTCATCCACATCCGGGTTTGGCCTTGGGGAAGATCACGGCCGCTTGTATAGGGCGTGATCACCCCATCAAGCCGCTGAGGCTGGCGCAAGAGAAACGAGGCCGCATCGGCATACACTTGGCCGCCGACCCGTGTCTCGACGCCTCCTAGTGTGCCCTGGTCGACGGCTGACTGCAGATAGTAATTGTAATCGGTATAGTGGCCCGACAGGGGTGAGTTCTGCAACGCGTTCAAAAACGCAGCACCGGAGGCGGCATTGCCGACAAATCCACGCTGACCGGGCAACTCTGAATAGTAGACCATCTTCGCGCGTAAAACGTAGAGGTCTGCCCGCGTGAGCCCTAACCCTTGCATCAAATAGGCAGACATCGACCCATAGGAAGCGGACACCTGATCGAGGCCCGCCTGAAGATAGCTGGACTCAACCCCCAGCAAGGCATCGATAGTCTCCGGGTCCCATCCTGGATACTTTGCCAAAAGGTACGCCTTGGTAGTACTCATTAACTCTGCTGTATAGCTATTGGTGGCCAAATAGTCTTGCATGAGAGTCGCTTCCGGCACGCCAGCTATGCTCTGCAGAAGGAGAGAGGTCCAGCCGGTGCGGTCTTTGCCGACTGAGCAGTGCCATAAATCGGGACCTGCATCATTGGCCAAGGTAAGCAAAACCGTACGAAACCCGTTCCGCAGGACAGGATCGCTGACGAACGCCTGGTATCCTGTTTGCATAAAGGAGACCGCATATGCGGGCGTCTCCCAGAGTGGTGAAGGTGTCGCCCCCTGAGTGCCATAGATATTGATATTGGTCCAGATGGCGCCTTCCGGCACCACATCTTGCGCCGCCGCGCTCGGGGGAGGCCCTAGAGTCCCATAGATCTCGTCGGGGGTTCGCAGGTCGATATCGCGGCCGATATGGAATGCCGAAAGGGTGGTCCAATCCGCATGGTTGAGATTATTCAGTGCATCGGTACGATAAAAAACCCCGGTCCGCATTACACCACCGTGACTGGTCGTGTTAACGAAGCCGGTTCCCCCATTACTCGCCGAGATTCCCGCAAGATCCCTGAAATTGGGGGCTGTTGACAGGATGGGCGTTAAAATAGCCTCTTGCGCCGATGCTGCTGTGCTAGACAAATAGGGTGCCATGGCAATGGCGCCAAGCAAAAGGTTTCTCGTATAGACCATATTGAGATCCGACATGACTGCCTCCTTTTATGGCCTAAGCCACCTTCCTTTCAAACACTCTGGCGATTGGATTCGTTGCATCATCCCGAGATGCCAAAAAAATTACCAACTGCAGAAGTCACAGCCATTGCTAACATTCCCCAAAAGCATACTCGAACCGCTCCGCGATACATAGAGGCCCCTCCAGTTGCCGCTGCAAGCGCCCCTAACGTGCCCAGTAAACAAATGGTTGAAAAAGGTACAAGCCATAATAGCGATGTGGTCGGTGCCAGTATCGACATTAGAAGAGGAAAAGTTGCTCCGAATGAAAAGGCGATTGCTGAAAAAAAGGCCGCCTGCAACGGTTTTGCTTGGAGTTCATCGGTAAGTCCTATCTCATCACGAGCATGCGCAGCTAATGCGTCATGCTGCATGAGTTGACGGGCGACCTCAAGAGCAAGGATTTGGTCAAGGCCACGGTCACGATAAATGGCCGCGAGCTCTTGCTCTTCCTCTTCTCGATTATTCTTCAGCGCCTCCGATTCCATTTTTAGATCAGCATCTTCGGTGTCCTGTTGGGATTTGACCGAGACATATTCACCGGCAGCCATGGACATAGCGCCTGCAACCAAACCAGCAGTACCTGCTAAAACAATGCTCTCTTTGCTCGCACCTGCAGCAGCGATTCCAACAATAAGGCTGGCTGTGGATAAAATGCCATCATTGGCACCCAAAACAGCTGCACGCAACCAACCAGAACGATGGATTTTGTGGTGTTCAGCGTGGCGCATTACCACTCCTAATTTTGCGAGAGTTAGTTTTGATGGACTCGGAAGAAGTCCATCACGTTTAGAGAGAGGGTTAAGTAAAAACGCAGATATACAAGAGTAGCGTTTCCCTCGACGCAAAGCCGCACATAAGGTCTGTCAAGTGACGGGGAAAACGCAGCGACGCAGGAGGTCGAAGTTTTTACGTCGCCATCAACTTTTATGAAGCACAAACAAGAGCCCTATTCTTTGACTCGCACATGGCAAATGCTTGTGAGAGTACGCTTTTCAAACGGGAAATATTTCCGTTTAAGTCTGATGGCCACGTTGACCAAAGCAATCAACACAGGCACTTCAACAAGAGGGCCGATAACCGCTGCAAAGGCCTCTCCTGAATTGATGCCAAAAACCGCTATCGCAACCGCGATGGCTAATTCGAAATTATTGGAAGCCGCTGTAAAACTCAACGTGACGGTCTGTTCGTAGGTGGCCCCGGCACGCATCGAAAGGAAAAAAGATACCGCAAACATCACCAGAAAATAGATGGTCAGGGGGACGGCGATTCGAAGGACATCAAAGGGCAACTGAACTATGTATTCCCCCTTGAGCGAAAACATTACCAAAATAGTGAAAAGCAGGAAAACGAGGGTCAATGGGCTGATTTTCGGAATAAAAACTGTTTCATACCACGTCTGACCCCTGAGCTTGATACCGATAAATCTGGTCAGCATCCCGGCAATGAAGGGGATCCCTAAATAAATAAATACCGATTGGGCGATCTGGACGATGGACACATTGACCACCACGCCAGTCAGTCCAAACCAACGAGGAACAACAGTGATAAATATCCAGGCATAGAATGAAAAAAACAGCACCTGAAAGATTGAATTGAATGCGACCAGGCCAGCGCAATATTCACTATCCCCCTCAGCCAAATCATTCCAGACAATGACCATGGCGATACAGCGAGCCAGACCAATAAGAATAAGGCCGACCATGTAGTGGTGGTGCCCGGAAAGAAAGGTAATGGCCAAGAAGAACATAAGAACCGGACCGATTACCCAGTTCTGCAGCAGGGAAATTGTCAGTACCTTGCCATTCTTGAAGACTTGCCCCAGCTGTTCATATTTAACCTTGGCCAAGGGAGGATACATCATCATAATCAGACCGATGGCGATGGGGATATTCGTGGTTCCCACCTGAAAGGTATTTATAAGCTTCTGAACAGCTGGATATGCATAACCGATCATGACGCCGACGAACATGGCGAGGAATATCCATAGGGTGAGAAACCTATCGAGAAAACTGAGCTGTTTTGATTGCTGGTTCATAATACTTCCTGTGAAAAAGACGGTCTTGCGGAGGCGTGAGGAATCACCCTGCCTCAACGATTTTCTCTGTGAGCATATCGGTGAGAATGATCCGATAGCATCTCAACTATCCAAAGATCGCCGCTCCTGTAAAAAGAGATGGAAACGACGTTTTACGCTTCGCAACATACTGTTTTCATGGGGCATTCCTCTTTCATTAATTTCTTTTTACGAGTCCATTAAAGATTGAGGCAAGGTCTCAACAAAGGCACGAATTTGATCACGGACTTGGCGATAGCAGTTGCGCTGTGCCTCCTGGTCGGCCAGTTTTTCGGCCATCGATGGAGGATCACTGAAACTGACATGAATCACTTTTTTTGCTCCTGGAAAGAACGGACAGGTCTCGCGGGCGTTATCACAGACAGTGATAACCATATCGAAGTCCATATCTTTGACTGTCTCGACATGCTTCGAAGTATGGGCGGAAATATCCACCCCTGCTTCAGCCATGACCTCAACCGCAAAGGGGTTTAGCCCGTGGGTCTCGATACCGGCTGAATACGCATCTATCAAATCACCCTTGAGTTTCCGTGTCCAGCCTTCAGCCATTTGGCTGCGGCAAGAATTACCTGTACATAGAAAAAGAATGCTTAATTTTGTCTTCAATTGTTGCGTTTCCTTGCCAAGGATTTACGAGTTGCTCCCTGCTGCCAACGACCAGACTAGTGCGAATGACCGCCTGAAACACAAGAACTGGGAACACTTTCCTTTCTTCCTGGCCAGCATGAACCTTGCCCGGTCCTATTATCGATATAACAAGACCCACGGATATCACTTCGTTCGATCTGGATGGTCGTGTGGTGAATATTGAAATCATGATACAGGTGTTCGGCCGTCTGATATAAGAACTCGTCGCTGCCGCCATCCTGCATAACCAAGTGGGCGGTAAGAATGTTTTCCGTGGTACTGGCTGCCCAGATATGGAGATCATGGACACAGTGCACGCCAGGTAGCCCTGCCAGATAATCCAGTACAACTGTCGCGTCGATCTGAGCAGGAACTCCGACCATGGTGAGATGCAGCGAGTCTTTCAGAAGTCCCCAGCCAGAAAGCAAAATAACGCAGGCAATCGCTATCGAGATCACTGGATCAAGAATATTCCAGCCGGTAACGGCTATAAGCAGCCCCGAAGCAACCACTCCGGCAGAAACCAGAGCATCGGCGGCCATGTGCAAAAAGGCTGCCTTGATGTTGAGATCATTTTTTCTGCCGCTCATAAACAACAAGGCTGTCGCGGTATTAACGACCACGCCAATAGCGGCGACTACCATAATGGTCATACCGTTCACCGGTACCGGAGAACGCAATCGGCCAACAGCCTCCCATATGATGATTCCAATGGCCACACACAAAAACAGCGCGCTCCCGAGAGAGGCAAGGATAGTCCCCTTCTTGAAACCAAAAGTGTGCCTGGCTGTAGCTGACCGATTTGCCAGTGCCATCGCTCCCCAAGCCAGGAGCAGGGTCATGACGTCGCTTAAATTATGGCCGGCATCGGCAATCAGGGCCAGTGAATGGGCTATTGTGCCATAACCGGCCTCGATAACGACAAAAAGCAGATTTAAAATCGTCCCAATGGCAAAAGCACGATTAAATTTATTTGGAGCATGAGAATGAGCATGGTCGTGGGCCATGAAAATCTCCAGTCTAGAAGGAGTCGCGTTTTCCCTGCCACGGAGGCATACATCAGGGCTGTCGAGGGTCGGGAAAAATGCTGAAACGTAGTAGATCGAAATTTTTACAAAACTATCAATGAAAAAATGGTTGAACGACGAAATAAATGCCAAGCAGAATTATCAATGTCCCCGCCAGTCGCCGAAAAAACCTCCCCCCCTGCTGCCAACTACTGCTCACAAGCAGGCGCTTCACCATGGCAGTCGAACTGCCGGCAACGACAATGGGGATACAGTGGCCGATGGCGAACAATAGAATAAAGAGCACGCCGGTGAACACCTTGGCTTGCACGGAGACAATGGCAAGGATCGGAGCGATGAAACCAAAGGTGCAGGATCCTGATAGCACACCATAGGCCAATCCGAGAACAAAGGCGCCGGTAATACCCTTGATCGTCAAGCGGGACAAAAGCCCACCAGGAAGAGAACATTTGGCTATGCCGAGCATATCAAGGGCGACCCAGATCAGCAGCAGGCCAATGGCTATAGTCCAGTACGGTCCCACATCGCCGAGCATACGACCGAGCAACGAACAAACGAGACCGACAACCGCAATGGTAATAAAGAGCCCGGTTGTAAAAACGATGGCATAGAGCACCGCCTTGCGTCCTTCGATCAGCTGATTCTGTCCACCTACATAGCCAATGATGAGTGGGATGGAGGCTAGGTGACAGGGGCTGAACAGCACGCTCACCATCCCCCAAAGAAAACAACCAAGGGCTCCCCAAAAAGGGCCCTGGCCCATCCATGAATTGATGGTGAGAAAGAATTGGTCCATGAACTACTCTACCCCGAGCTTGGTCAACTCGGCAATTATGGCGGATTTTTCGAAAAAGCCTTCATGGCGGAGTATTTCTTTACCGCTCGCATCGTAGAAAATTTGGGTCGGAATGATCCCTATACCGTATTTCAGGGCAGCATCTGGATTTTCCCAGACATCGATAAAGACGATGGCTGCCCGATCTTTATACTCCTTCTCAAGTTCATCCATGATCGGTGCCATCATCTTGCAAGGTATACATTTTTTTGCGCCGAGATCGACCATGGTCACCTTGCCGGGAACAGGAGCCATTGGTATTTCTTGCGTATCAGCGGCAAAAGAAACTAGAGCAGAAAGGAGCACAAAACATCCTGAGAGGATGAGAGTCGTTATTGTTGGTTTTGGATGAAAAAAAATCATAAAAGCACCTATTCTGCGAGAAATATTTTTGCCTTGTCAACGATCAAGGCGATAGAGTCAGAATTGACCTCAGCATTCCCCTTTTCAAAGCCAAGATCAGTGAGGCGGAGATGATTGATTCGGGTAAAGCCCGCCTCTTCCAGGGATTTTTTACTGCAATCGAGGGCACAGCCATCAATTGCCAGGATAGAAGCTGCTGCTTCAGTTGACTTGAGTATACCGCTGACCCGACCGCCAATCCCTGCCAGGCAAAACATCTTACCATCCCCGTTCCGGGTCAGTGTTCTGGCCGTTTGATCGGCAAGTTCTCCGACATCAGCGGCACCGGAACAGGAAAAAATTAATTTCGGGCCTGCGCTGCAGGTGCAGCCACAACTGGATTGAAAGGGGTTCATAGACTGTCTCCTTACATTGAAAACTATGGTATTTTATGATTTATCAGCAACTTGACGAAGAAAGGGGGTATTTCAACTTATCCACGCTTTAATTTCGCTTTGCTTTGGGACACGTCCCACACATTGAACCTGTTCGTCAATAACGGTGGCCGGGGCAGAAAAAATTCCAAGTTTGGCTATTTCCTGAAAATCCGACACCTGAGTAACGGTAACCTGAAGCCCTTTTGCCTCAACGGCTGCCTCGACATTTGCCTCTTGCCGTTTTACCTCCACAATCAGTGTCAACAGGGTGTATTGCTTTCATGAGCGAGTCCTTTCATCCTTTTGTGCGCAATAACGTAATCCTGCGGCGGCTGGTAAGGCATTGCGCATCCTTTTCAGTTCGCTGTCATCATTGAGCCAATCGCTAAGTTCCGTCAGCATTTTTTTTGCAAATACCGACTCGCTGCCATCGGCCAGGCTGTAAATCACCCAGGTTCCCTGTCGTTTCTTTTCGACCAAGCCGGCATCTTCCAGGATTTTCATATGCTTGGAGACCGTTGACTGCGCCAGTCCCAAGACCTCTTGGATTTCACAGACACAGAGTTCTTCCCCCTGAAGGAGTTTTACCACCCGTACCCTGTTCGGGTCGGACAAAGCTTTCATTACTCGTATAAAAATTTTCATAATTTCTCTTTTATTCCCATATCGCCATTTAGCGATTAAAATAGCGTTTGTTTCCTGGCTGTCAACAACAAAACAAATATTGTCAGCGATGATGGACTTATTGCAAATCCATCACATTCCGCACGCGACATAGGAATAGCTGGTGGGTATTTTGTTGGGCTACCGAGTACACGATAGTCTCCCTCTATCTAGCTTGTTGCCTTTGAGATATTGGCAAACAGTTTCGCGATTAATCCCAAACTTACGGGCAAGTTTGGCCTTTGGTTCACCTGCAGCAGCGCGTTGCCTCATTTGTTCTGTCTGCGCTATTCCTTCTCGCTGTCTTTCACGAATAAGCGCCCGCTCAAATTCGGCTAAGGCTCCCATTACTGATAACATCAGATTTGCCATTGCCGAATTCTCGGCAGTAAATTCCAGGTGTTCTTTCACGAATTCGATACGAATTTCACGTTGGGTCAGATTTTGTACCAATCGACACAAGTCAACTGCCCTTGCCATGGAGGCCTATTACACCAGCTGCCTTACTGGAGTGTCCATTTCCAACGGAAGCGAAACAGAACAACTGCTCCTGCTTTCCTGAACTGATCTGCGTATTATTTTTTCATTTGCCTTGCAGAACCTGATTGTCTCGAAGCCTTTGGTACGAGAGGCTTTTGTCTATTTTTTTGGAATTCCAGTTGAATAGTTAAAAATTTTTTCTTGCAATGAAATCGGATTACCGGATACAAAAAAAAGGTTATTGCAATAATTTTCTCTGTTACGCCAGGAAGGAGCAGGATCTGACTCATCTCGTAATAATAGATAGTTGCACCCATATTTGACTAGCTTCAGTTTGGGTTGTTCGCCGTTTTTGATGACTGTAATATCTTTGACTGACTGTGATTACGCTATACAGCATCCCAGACCCTATATACGACGTCTAAACTCGAGTCTATCCCATCTAATAACGGCTATCTCTTTGTTGAGAAGGACTCTTGGAAGGATAAACAAGTTGTGGCTCTTTTTCAAAACGGGTGGGTAATGGGTTGAGGTAGAGTATTGGCGACCAACCCTACCTTACCCCCCTGACCCTGAAAACAATGGAAAAAATCTTTGAAAAGGCGCTTGGCGTCGAAAGTCCT
>JBFWLN010000007.1:0-132440 GCA_050252135.1 Desulfobulbus sp. | reverse complement strand
GAAGCATTCAATGCTACTATCAACAGGATCGTAAAACGAGCATGCGGATACCGGGATCTTGAATACCTCTACCTGAAAATCAAGCAAGAAGCGGCGCCACCTTTTCTGCAACTCTGACAAAGACCCAAAAATAAGGAGTAATACCTAATGAGCATATACGTTGAGTGTTAAATTCTACATGGATGTATATGGCTAATGTGTTCGATTTTTGAACACAAGTGTTTTTAAAAAAAATAAGCGTAAAATAAAAAATATAATAAATTGCAGTGGGATAATCAATTTTTAAAGTGTTCAATTTTTGAACACTTCCATGGGCATTCCGTATATTTTTCTCCGTCATTATTTGCATCTTCTACTTTTGCGCGAAGAATCTTTGTATGTAAAGGAGATATCATCCTAACAAGATATACATACGAAACAAAGTGAAAAAATAGATGAATACGAGACTCGACATGTTGCTGTCTCTGTTTGGCCTAGTTTTTGCTGATTTGGGTGCAGGCAAAATTTTGCATGAATAAGCCAGATGTAAAGAAGGAGTAAACGGTCCATTAGGATCGGAACTCGACCGACACAGAAAACGGAGGCAGATACTGTGGCAACAGACATTCTTATGCCCAAATGGGGCCTAACCATGAAGGAAGGAAAACTTTCCAAGTGGATAAAAAAGGAAGGGGATAGCGTCAAGGCCGGTGAGGCTCTTTTTGAGGTGGAAACCGATAAAATAACCAATACGGTTGAAGCCGCCGGAGATGGCGTGCTCTTTAAGATCCTTGTGGGGGCAGGTGAAACCGTGGCGGTTAAAACCGTTGTGGGAGTATTGGCGGCTGCGGGTGAAACCCCTAATATACAAGCCGCAATTGGAGCAGCGGCACCGGCTGAAAATCAACCTGCCGCACAACAGGCAGGGGGAGAGAAAAAGGCCAAAACCGAAGGGTTTGTGCTGGCTTCCCCCATTGCCCGCCGACTTGCCAAGGAAGGCGGCATTGATCTTGGCGATGTAACCGGTACCGGTCCTAACGGAAGAGTCACTGAAAAAGATGTGCTTGCCTACACTCCCGAGCCCGATGCATACGCATCCTTCAATGCAGCGCCGCAGGCAATCGCCTTGGCCAGGGAATCCGGAATTGACCTTTCCGAGATTACCGGCTCCGGTGAAGGCGGCAGAATCCTCAAAGTGGATATCCTGCGCGCCATGAGGCCCAGCACCGATCAGTTTGAGGGAAGTGCAGCCGATAGGGCTGCCAAGCCGGAAATTATTCCTTTCACTGGAATGCGTAAGATAATCGCCGACAACATGATGGCCAGCCTGCACAATATGGCCCAGCTAACGGTCTTTGTTGAATGCGATGTAACAGAAATGACGACCTTTCGTGACCGTGTCCGGGCCAAATATGCCAAACGCAAGGATATCCCACGCATTTCCTATAATGATATCATTTCGTTGGCTGTCTGCCGCATGCTGAGGCAATTCCCTTACATGAACTCCTGGCTCACCGATGAAGGGATTGTTCGGCACAAGACCGTTAATCTCGGCATCGCTGTTGCCTTGGATAATGGCCTGGTTGTTCCCCATATCAAGGGAGCCGAGAAAAAGTCATTGACCGAATTGGCAGTGGTTATCCGCGAGGTGGCCGAAAAAGGAAGAAAAGGTGGCCTGACCATGGACGAACTCCAAGGCGGCACCTTCACCATCACCAACGTGAGCATGCTGGGAGTTGATGGTTTTACCCCGATTATTAACCCCCCTGAAGTTGGCATTCTCGGGGTCGGGCGGGCGGTACAACGTCCGGCAGTGGCCGCTGACGGCCAAATCGTCGGCCGGACCATGATGACCCTCAGTCTTACCTTTGACCATCGTGTCGTTGATGGTGCTCCTGCCATGAACTTCCTCCGTGCCCTGGCGGATTGTTTGGAAGATCCGGCGATGATCCTGGCCTGAATCAACGAGCAAGGAAATGGGAAAAAAACGTTTTATCGTCGAGTTGGGTTGCGGCGTCGATCTCCACGGCATGGATGTCACTAAAGCGGCCTGCAGGGCTGTTCGTGATGCCGTAAGCCGCAGTTGTTTGTGTGGTTTGGTGGAAATTTTAGGACGAAGCAACTTTGAAGGGGTGGTTGTCGAGGTCACGGTGGCCTGTCCTTTTCCTGAGCAGGTCGACGCGTCCAAGGTCCTGGCCGAGCTGCCCGTTGGCGAGCCGGAGCTCAACACGGTGCAAGGAGGTATGGTGACCGACGGACTCTGCGTCAATGCCTTTGGCGCAGAGTGTTCTTCTATTCTCATTGCCAATGCCGCGGTCACTGTATTTGTGGAGACACCTTAATCGTTATATGCCGGGAAAGACAGCATCTGCTTAACATAACGATAAAATATTCGACGAACAAGCAGGGCGGCCATATCCCTGTTACCAGAATATATGCAATCCATTGCATCTCAATACCAAGTCATGATCAACCAAGGAGGAAGTGATGACTATCAATAAGAAAAAGATGATCCAGATGTATACAACCATGTACCGGATTCGTCAGTTTGAAAGCAAGTTGCAGGAATTTTTCGCTGCCGGCAAAATTCCCGGTTTTGTCCACCTCTACCTGGGAGAGGAGGCTATCGCCGCCGGGACCTGCGCTGCTTTGCGCAAAGAGGATTATATCACCAGTACTCACCGTGGACATGGCCATTTGATTGCCAAGGGTGGAGATCTTAAATTGATGATGGCCGAGATTTACGGCAAGCGGACAGGCTACTGCAAAGGAAAGGGTGGTTCGATGCACATCGCCGACGTTGACCTGGGTATCCTTGGGGCCAACGGAATCGTTGGTGGCGGCGGGCCCATCGCCGCCGGAGCGGGCATGGCCATCCAGTACCGTGGCGAAGATCGGGTGTCCGTGTGTTTTTTTGGGGACGGTGCCTCCAATCAGGGCACCACCCAGGAGGCTCTGAATCTGGCGAGCGCGTGGAAGCTTCCTGTCGTTTTTGTTAATGAAAACAATGGATACGGCATTTCATGCCCGATCGCTAAATCCATGGCCATCACCGATATCGCCGACCGTGCCGCAGGCTACGACATGCCTGGGGTCATTGTTGACGGCAATGATGTTATTGCTGTCTATGAGGCAATCACCGCCGCCGTTGAGCGAGCGCGTAAGGGTGAAGGTCCTGCTTTGGTTGAATGCAAAACCTATCGTTGGCGCGGTCACTTTGAGGGTGATGCCTGTGTTTACCGCGAAAAGGGCGAGCTTGACGAGTGGGTAAAAAAAGACCCCATCCCGCGTTTTGCCAAAAAAATGCTGGATGACGGTATTCTCAGCAAAAAGGAACTCGATAAGCTCCATGCCGATATTGATGCGGAACTGCAGGAGGCCATTACCTTTGCCGAAGAAAGCCCACTGCCTGAACCTGCCGATATGTTTGAAGATGTTTATGCCTAATCGGATGAGCGGCAAAGAGAGACGAATCTGCATTTTACGCGATATTTAATTGGTATGAACTCGTAAAAAGTTCATCACATTCTGAAAGATGGTCCAGTAAAAACACAGATACACAATGAGTTGCACTCTTTCCAGCGCGAAGGCTTACATCAGGTATGTCGAGTGTCGGGACAAACGCTGCGGCGAAGTAGATCGATGTTTTCACGACGCCATCAATTTTCTGGAGGAATACATGGCACAAAAAACATATATGCAGGCGCTCAATGACGCTTTGCGCGAAGAGATGGAACGCGATTCCAATGTATTGGTCTTTGGTGAAGATGTCGGCCAATTTGGTGGTTGTTTTGGCGTTACCAAAGGGCTGTTTGAGCAGTTTGGTGAACGGCGGGTCCGCGACACTCCTATCACGGAAAGCGCTATCATCGGTGCGGCCACGGGCGCAGCAGCGGCCGGTTTGCGGCCGGTTTGCGAACTGATGTTTGTCGACTTTATTGGTGTCTGCATGGATCAGCTTTTTAATCAAGCGGCCAAGATGCGCTACATGTTCGGCGGCAAAACCACCATTCCCATGGTTATCAGAGCCCCCCAGGGAGCGGGAATCGGTGCGGCCGCCCAACACTCCCAGTCTCTTGAGGCCTGGTTCATGCACATCCCGGGGCTGAAGGTCGCTATGCCGGCCACCCCGGCGGATGCCTACGGCTTATTGTTAACAGCCATTCGTGATGACAATCCGGTTGTTTTTCTTGAGCACAAGATGCTCTACGGTGTGGAAGGGGAAGTTCCTGAAAATGCTGGCCCTATTCCCTTTGGCCAGGCGAAGATCTGCAGAGAGGGGACCGATGTCACCATCGTGGCCCTTTCCAAGATGGTCTACGACGCTCTTGAGGCAGCCGAGATTTTGGCCGCTAAGGGAATCAGCGCTGAGGTCATTGATCCGCGCACCGTCTCTCCGCTTGATATGGAGACCATTCTCAACTCGGTCAAGAAAACGCACAGCCTGGTTGTTGCCCACGAAGCGGTAAAAGTTGGCGGGGCCGGGGCAGAGATCGCTGCCCAGGTTGCAGAATCCGCTATCGATTATCTCGATACGCCGATTATGCGTGTTGGGGCACCCTTTGTTCCTGTCCCCTTCTCGCCCCCGCTGGAAGAGACCTATACTCCCAATACCGAGGATATTGTTGCTGCGGTAGAAAAAATTCGTTCCTGATATATCCATTGGAAAACAGTAAGTTATGAAAACAGTCGGTATCATCGCCAACCCAATTTCAGGCAAAGATATTCGCCGTCTCGTCGCCCACGGCAGCGTTTTCGACAATCAGGAAAAGGTGCGTATTGTACGACGCCTTTTGGTGGGGCTTGCATCGGTAGGTGTACAACGGGTCATCTTTATGCCCGATTACTATTCTATTGTTCAGCGTGCGCACAAAGGGGTTCATTCCCCCATTGAAATTGCCTCAGCCCCGATGTGTGCTGAAAACACCCAAGAGGATTCGACCAAAGCGGCCCACCTGATGGTCGATGCCGGAGTCGGCTGTATCTTTGTCCTGGGAGGAGACGGCACCAGCAGGGCTGTGGCCAAGGGAAACGCGGTGATACCGATTCTGCCTCTTTCCACAGGGACCAATAATGTTTTTCCATTCATGATAGAGGCCACCATTGCCGGGTTGGCCGGGGGGATTATTGCTACCGGCCAGGTCAGCGTGGATGAAGGTTGCTTTCGATCACCGGTTCTAGAGGTACTGGACCAGGCAAATTTGGTCCTTGATATGGCTTTAGTCGATGCAGCGGTCCATAAGGACACCTTCGTCGGTTCCAAGGCTATCTGGAGTATGGATCAGATCTCTCAGGTATTTCTTACCCGGTGCAGGCCCGACAGTATTGGCCTTTCCTCCATAGGTGGGCAGCTGCTCACCATTCACCCGCAAGAACATAAGGGCCTGCATCTCATGTTGGGCAAAGGTGCAAAAAGCGTCATGGCACCCATTGCGCCCGGACTAATGCAGCCCGTTGCTCTTGCCCGTGAGGCGCGGCTGAGGGTGGGGGATACGATCGCCATCAATGAATCTCCCTGTGTCATTGCCTTGGATGGAGAGCGTGAAGTCGAGGTCAGGCGGGGGGCTCATGTCTCTATTCGTTTTTCGGACAATGGTCCTCTGGTCGTGGATGTTTCGAAAGTGATGGCACTTGCCCAAAAGGCCAAATTTTTTGTGCACAAACAATAATCCGGCAATGCAACGGTTTGGCCGCCACCTGAAATTTTCAAACAAGAAGGAGCATCAATGGCTGATACAGTAAAAGCAGCATTTGTCTTTGTCGCACCGGGAGCCGATCCCGATACACATCGGCAATGGATCAAAACCCCAGTGATCCATTTGCTGACCGTTGGGGTGAGTAATTATGCCCAAGCCGTCGCCACCTGCAAGGAACTGGTTGAAAAGGAAGGGGTGAAGGCAATTGAGTTGTGTGCAGGTTTTGGGAATAGTGGCGTAGCGCGCATTGCCGAGGCAGTTGGCAAGGATGCCGTTGTCGGTGTGGTCCGTTTCGACCTCCATCCGGCCTTGGGTAATGTGAGCGGTGATACAATCTTTACGTGAGGAGAAGGTCTTGAGCATGAAAGTTGCGAAGTGGTACGGCAAAAAAGATATACGCGTTGAAGAAGTTCCCAACCCCGCACCACCCAAGCCTGGTGAAGTGCAGGTCAAGGTGGCATGGTGCGGAATTTGTGGGTCAGATTTGCATGAATATCTTGCTGGCCCGATCTTTATCCCGGTTGAGCCACATCCGCTGACCGGAGCCAAAGCACCGATCATCCTTGGTCATGAATTTTCCGGCGAAGTAGTTGCCGTTGGCGAGGGAGTGCAGACGGTGAGTGTTGGCGACTATGTCGCACCGGATGCCTGTCAACATTGCGGCGTTTGTGTCACCTGCCGCGAAGGGCGCTATAATGTCTGTGAAAAATTGGCTTTTACCGGACTTATGGCGGACGGTGCTTTTGCTGAATACGTTAATGTTCCAGCAGAACTCTGTTATGTGCTGCCCAAAGGGTTTGATCTGGAAGCGGCATCCCTGATCGAACCGCTCGCCACCGGCTTTAAAGCCGTGCGACTGGCTGGATCGCTGCTGGGGCAAACCGCAGTGGTTTTAGGTGCAGGTACCATTGGCCTGGGAACGATTATGTGCGCAAAGGCTGCAGGGGCCTCGACTGTGGTGAGTATAGAGACGGCCGCGGCTCGCAAAAAACTGGCCAAGGAATGTGGCGCCGATATCGTGCTTGATCCTCTCAAGTGTGACGTCATTGAAGAGGTTAAAAAGTTGACCAATGGATCAGGGGCGGATGTTTCCTTTGAATGCATCGGGCACAAAGATACCGCGCCTCTGGCTGTAAATATTATCCGCAATCATGGCAAGGCGGTCGTCGTTGGTATTTTCGAAGAACCGAGCTCCTTTAACTTTTTTAGCCTGAGCGGTACGGATAAAATAGTTATCGGTACGTTGGCCTATACAATCGATGATTTCCAAGGGGTGGCCAATTTACTGGCAAGCGGACAGTTGAAGGCCACACCGCTGATTACGGGGAGAATTCAACTCCAGGATATCGTGGAGAAAGGTTTTGATGAACTCGTCAATAACAAGGCAACCAATATTAAAATCATTGTCAGTCCGACATAAGAGCACCTTGAAGAGGCGATGGATTCCTCATTAATCCATCATCTTCTAAGAGATAGATCAAACAAAAAGGGCTGCCCATCCGGGTAGCCCTTTTTGTTTGTATTCCCCGGCAGAAGAAATACTGATCGCATCAACTCAAACCTACCCCAGGCTCTGTACTTGCTGAAATAGGCTTGAGTGTATTTGGGTCGATATAGTCCGTAATTAATACGAGGCCCAACGCACCGCTGGTAGCTTTTTCAGAAGTGGTTGCTTACGCAAACAAGTCTTCCAATGCATCGTATACATAGGACATGTACATCAATTTAGGTGATCCACCCATAGCCACGGCCATAAATGCAGCCTGAAGGATCTCTTCTTTGCTGGCTCCTATGGAGGCGGCTGCCTCGACATGTATGGCCACACACATCTCACACTGCGACATAACGGCACAGGCCACCATGATCAGTTCCAACTGTTTATGGGGCAGTGCATCCATGGATGCAAGTTCTTTTGTAAATTCAAGGTATTTACCGTACTGCTTTGGTGAGTGCTTCTGCAAAAATGCGAGTGCTTGACCGGCTTTTTCAGATGAGTTCATACATGCTCCTCTTTTTATTTTTCTTGATACTGGATTATCCCGTCGATTCACTCCGGTGGTCGACAAATCCTAAGGTTATTTCCACTCTTGATTTAAGCAATTTACATACCCGCCAAGGAGATGAAAGAGAGGAACAATGTGGTTGAAACAAATACAATCTTTGGCGACTAAGAGGGTGTCGTTGAATCAAGGTATGGAGGCCTCTTTAGCCCAAGAGATGATGGACCCGCAAAAAAATCCATCAGATGTTAGATGACTCAGTAAAAACACAGATATACAAGAGCTAGCGATTCCAGCGACGCGAAGGCTGCACAAGGTATGTCGAGTGTATCGAGAAAAATGCTGCGACGCAGGAAATCAAAGTTTTTCCGCTGCCAGCAAAATTTTCATCCATTCGGCTTTCTATGTTTGAGATTGAGAAAATTGCCTCGCTGCCCAAACGTCGGTTTGCTGTTTTAAAAGGCACCGGTTGGACGATTATAATGGAGGGACATTGCGATTGTTCCAATGCTGAACATCTGACAATCCCAACCTGTTCGATAATAGAACAGGCCGCTGGGGCCTTATATGCTCGTTGGCTCTTGTGTGCAGGTTTCAAAGAGCACTGCACAAAACAGCGTTGGTGGGGAGAGCTTTCTTATTTTGCAATCGGTACGGGGAGGAAAAGAGACTGTTTCTCGCGCTGAAATACATGGGTTTGAATGGCTGGACGTTGGTAGCGTTGCAGGTCTCTTTCGACCATATAGGCAAAACGCATGGTATCATCCTGGGCAAACGGCATATGGTAAATCACGATGTTTTGCGGGCGGAAGAGGGAATTGATGATTTCTTGGCCGTGGGGATTGTGATAAAAAAGCGGATTTACAAAGACAACATCCAGGCTCACCCCTGCTAAGGCCTTCTCAAAATATTCCCGGACATGATCACCGTCTCCGGTAAAGAGTAGATTTTTTCCGGCCATGGACAACAAAAAACAATCGTTGCCAATTGATTGATATTGTGGCCCCATATGCCGTGTACCAATGACAGTAACGACCAAGTCGTCGGTAAGATCAATCCGTTGTGTTGCTCCCGGTTCCAGTCCTAGGCTCCAGTAGGCAATGCCCTTCTTTCGGAGGTGGTTGAGCAGAAGAGTCAGTTGCGGTGATGCGTTGTCTGTACTCGGCAGAACAATTCCTTGTACCGATCTGGCATGAATGAGTTCGGTTACATAGAGCGGAGAAAAATGGTCAGGATGCTCATGGGTGAACAGCAGATAGGTAAGGTTGGTGAACACCCCCTCCCCCCGACGCATGAGCATCAGGTCGGCTTGGGAAACCCGACTGAATGGATGCTCTTTTTCATGGTGGATGCCATCCACAAGGACACCGATGCCGTTGTACTCGACGAGGACCCCGGCATTGGCGATCAGGGTGAGAGTGATGGTCTCATTCATACTTGAAAGAGGAGCCACTGCTCGTATTTTTCATGAATATTTTGGCCCAATTGTACAGAAAAGCACAAAAATAATTGCACGCAACTTGATAAAAGCATGCGTAATTTCGACAACATACTGAACTGATGAGAACGCCGGGCTAAGGTGGCTCCCCCATCCTAACGCGGGGTTGTCTTTTCTGGTTTTGTTTTGGTTTTAATCGTGATGGACTCGAAAAACGCTACGGGGCAGGAGAACGAAGTTTTTACGACGCCATCAAAATTGTTCAACATGTTAGGTCGTTATTGCTGCAAAGCTCTCGGCGGCGTGATACGAACTACGAACCAACGGACCTGCCACAACTTGTTTGAATCCAAGCTCTTCACCGGTCTTTGCCAGCTGCGCAAAGGTGTCGGGATGGACGTATTCAACCAAAGGATGATGTTGGGGGGATGGCCGAAGATACTGACCCAGGGTCAAAATTTGACATCCGGCCTGGATTAAATCCTTCATCACCTCGACTACCTCTTCCTTGGTTTCGCCCAGCCCGAGCATCAGGCCGGATTTGGTGGTGATCTGTTGCCCGGCCGAGGCTATGGCCGCACGTTTAATCAACCCCAAGGACTGTTGGTAGTCCGCCCCTGGCCGTACGGACGAATATATCCGGGATACGGTTTCAATATTGTGGTTGATGACATCTGGCGCAGCCGAAATTACGCGTTTGAGTGGCGCCTCCTGTCCTCTGAAATCCGGGATGAGGACCTCCACGGTTGCATTCGGTGTTTCGCGTTTAATGGCCTGTATGGTCGCTGCAAACTGGCCGGCTCCACCATCGGCAAGATCATCACGGGTCACGGAGGTAACTACGACATGTTTGAGCCCCAGTTGTTTGGCCGTGAGGGCGACCATCTCAGGTTCGCTTGGGTCGGGACTATCTGGCCGTCCATGGGTCACTGCACAGAATGCGCAATTACGGGTACATACATTCCCTAAAATCATAAAGGTGCAGGTTTTTTGGGCAAAGCACTCTCCGATGTTCGGGCATTGAGCACTTTCACATACGGAATGAAGGCGACCTTGATCCAGTAGGGCCTGGATTCGTTCCATGTCTTTTGCGTTGGGAGCTGGCAGTACCAGCCAGTTAGGCCGTTTCAAGAGAATCCTCCTTAATGAGTTGTTCCAGGTGGCCGGAGGTCATGGGGATCTGAAAAATATCGGAAAATTGTTTGCGCATTTCGATGCGGACAGCGTCGATATCAATAGGGTGTCCGAGGATTTCGACCATGGAGGTCACACCATGGGCCGCAATGCCGCAAGGAACAATGCAGGCAAAATGGCGAAGATCGGGACAGACGTTGAGTGCAATGCCATGCATGGTGGTCCACCTGCGAACGGCGATGCCCATGGCACCGATCTTGGCATCACCAACCCATACACCAGGATATTGAGATTTACGTCCCGCTTTGATGCCGAATGTTTGTACGGTCCGGATCATAACCTCTTCCATTTTGCGCGCATAGGCATGGAGGTCCCGTTGTTCACCCGTAAGCGACACAATGGGGTAGCAAACAAGTTGGCCAGGGCCATGATAGGTGATGTTGCCGCCCCTGGACGTCTCGTGCACGCTAATACCGTATTGTTTCAGGACGGAATTGTCCGCAAGTATATTATGATAGCCGCCACTGCTGCCAATAGTGAGACACGGGAAGTGTTCCAGCAGAATCACCACATCGGGGATCTCTCCCTGTTGTCTTTTGTGGTGCAGCACTTCCTGCAAACGGAACATTTCTTTATAATCGCGCCGGGTAAAATCCAGCCAAATGCCATTTTGATGGGATTTCGTCTCTCGCATGTTGCTCATCTTGATCGGATTTTAGAAAAAAACGTTTCAATGTTTCCTGCAAAAGACGCACCGGGAAAATATTTGCCCAATTTTGTTTACAAGCGACTGCGACGACCTCCCCTTGATCGATCAAGCGTCCGTCACTGGTTGTGATACAGTAAGCAATCAAATTTTTGTGAATATCCAGTTCAATAAAGGAACATGTGCTCATAGAAACCTTTTTGTGGCATATTTGACGCAAGTCGGTTCTCGATCCAACGGTGCTCTACGCATTCCACCCATAAGGGATGAAAGCCATCAAGGCTTCAACGCCTATCCATGAATTTCTTAAAAAGGATGAAAACTGATGAATAGAATGGAAGACATTATCCAACAAATAAAGGTACTTGAAAAAGAATTACTGACGGAAATCCAAAAAAAAGAGGAGGAATTCTATTATAAGATCAGGGGCAAGAAGGTTATCTTTGAGGAAGGGGCAAAACAGTACCAAAAACAATTTTTTGTCAAAGTTTCGGTCTATTTCGACCGTCTGCCCCTGTTGAACATTTTGACCATCCCCTTCATTTGGGGGTGCCTGTTTCCGGCTGTTTTCATGGATGTAACCGTCACCCTGTACCAAATCCTTTGCTTCACCCTGTATAAGATTCCGAAAGTGAAAAGGAGCGAATACATCATCATTGATCGGCATGCCCTTGCCTATCTCAATATCATTGAAAAGATCAACTGTTTGTATTGTGGATATTTCAACGGCTTAATCGCCTACGTGCAGGAGGTTGCCGCAAGAACGGAGCAGTATTGGTGTCCGATCAAACACGCAAGAAAGGTATCAAGTATGCACAGCCGCTATCATAAATTTTTGGAGTATGGTGATTGTAAGGATTATCAGAACCGACTTGAACAATTGCGACGCGATTTTTCCGATATTGAGGAGGAGCGGTGAGTCCTTTTCAACAGGCGTCTATTTCGACGACCGGTAATCCGTGTTGATCGTGAATTTCGGCGGAGAGGGAACAGCGTTTTGCTTCAAAAGGTGGTTGCTTCCTCCGGGAATTTTGACTAATCATGGCACGTTCTCTATTTGGCACTTGTCTTTTCCGCCATTGCCGGTAAATCCCATGTGACCCATGATGGTGTCGTCAAAACTTCGATCTACTGGGGCGCAGCGTTTTTTTCGACACTCGACATCCCTTATGGATGCCTTTGCGCCAGGAAAAACGCTCCACTTTGTATGTTTTTGTTTTTACTTATTTTGTTTTTACTTAGTGACTTCCCCTTGAAAGGTGGATTTTTTTTTGCGAGACCATCACCCAGGGGAAGTGCATGTTTTTTGTTCGTGACGAATACAAAGTGCTCAATTGGAGCGGGTTCGTCATTGTTTGAAAGGATGAAAGCCATCCCCCTCGTCAGCAGGCGGGGATGTATGGAGTGTTGTTTTACGGTCATTGCAAGCAAGACCATATAAAGGAGGAGCGTAAATGAAACATAGGATTTGTACCCTGGCATGTCTGACTCTGGCAGTGTTTCTGTTAGGACTCGGAACCACCTGGGCCAAGACCGTTCGTATTGGTCTCATGTGCCCGTTGACCGGTTCCTGGGCCAGTGAAGGTCAGGATATGAAGCAAATCGTTGAGATGCTGGCTGCGGAAACCAATAAGGCCGGCGGCATCAACGGGGCCAAGGTTGAGTTGGTGGTTGAAGACGACGGCGGCGATCCCCGTCAAGCTGCCCTGGCCGCAACCCGGCTGACCACCAAGGATATTACTGCGGTCATCGGTACCTACGGTTCTTCCGTAACCGAGGCTTCCCAGAATATCTATGCCGAATCCGACATCCTCCAGATCGCCACCGGCTCCACCGCCATTCGTCTTTCCGAAAAAGGCCTACCGCTTTTCATGAGAACCTGCCCGCGCGATGACGAGCAGGGCCAGGTTGCGGCCAAGACCCTGAACGCCCTTGGGTTCAACAAGATCGCCATCCTTCACGACAACACCTCCTATGCCAAGGGATTGGCCGACGAGGCCAAAGCGTTGTTGGAGTCCCAGGGGAAGGCCATCGTCTTCTATGATGCTTTAACTCCCGGTGATCGCGATTATAATGCCATCCTCACCAAGCTCAAATCCGCTGCCCCTGATGTCCTCTTTTTCACCGGTTACTATCCAGAGGCAGGTATGCTGCTGCGCCAGAAAATGGATATGGGCTGGAATGTGCCGATGATGGGAGGTGACGCCACCAACAACCCCGATCTGGTTAAGATTGCCGGCAACAAGGCCGCCGAGGGGTACATGTTTCTGAGCCCGCCGGTCCCCGGTGACTTGGATACCCCCGAGGCTAAGAAGTTCATGGCCGATTATCAGGCCTCCTACGGCAAGGTGCCGGGTTCGGTCTGGGCGGTCTTGGCGGGTGATGCCTACCGGGTTATTACCGAGGCCATGGCCAAAACAGGCGAGACCGCAGGCGACAAACTGGCCGCATACCTGAAAAAAGATCTCAAGGATTTTTCCGGACTTACCGGCAAAATCTCCTTTAACGACAAGGGCGACCGTGTCGGTGACCTCTATCGGGTCTACAAGGTTGATACGGAAGGAAAATTTTTACTTCAACCCTGAATCTGCTCCCATACTTTTAAGCGCCGTCATACTCTTGTATGGCGGCGCTTTTCTTTCGGGTCGGGATGTACTTCACTTAATTTTTTATTTTCACAGATGCTATGGAAGAATTTTTTCAACAACTGACCAACGGTCTGGCCGTGGGCGGCATCTATGCGCTGATCGCCTTGGGCTACACCATGGTCTACGGGGTCTTGAAACTGATCAATTTCGCCCACGGAGATTTATTCACTATCGGTGCCTATCTCGGCTTGACACTGTTGGTTTCCTTAGGTCTCTTTGATAAAATAGGTACGCTGCCAGCCGTTATTCTTCTGGTGATCATGGTTATGATCCTGGTGGCCATCATCGGGGCTATTCTCGAACGGGTGGCCTATAAACCCCTGCGCCAATCCCACCGACTTACAGCAGTGGTTTCCGCTCTGGGTGCCTCGATTTTCTTTCAGAACGCGATCATGGCCATATATGGCCCAGGCCTTCTGGTCTATCCCCATGATATTCTGCCTAGAATCGCGGTGAATATTTTGGGGGTCGACATTCCTTTGATGCGTATCGTCATGTTTCTCGCCTCCGTGGTTCTCATGGCGGCGCTCTATTTTTTCATCCAAAAGACCAAGATCGGCATGGCCATCCGTGCGGTTGCCATTGACCAAAACGCGGCCAAGTTGATGGGGATCAATGTCGATCGGGTGATTATGCTGGTGTTCTGCATCGGCCCGGCCTTGGGCGGATCGGCCGGATTGATGATAGGGCTCTATTACGGTCAGATCAATTTCAGCATGGGATGGATGTACGGCCTCAAAGCCTTCACCGCCGCCATCCTCGGTGGCATCGGCAATATTCCCGGAGCCATGGTCGGTGGATTGCTGCTCGGGGTGATCGAGGCCCTCGGGGCGGCCTATGTTTCCATCGCCTGGAAGGATGCTATTTCCTTTTGCGTTCTTATCCTGATTCTCATTGTTCGGCCCACTGGTTTGTTGGGGGAAAGGGTGGCTGAAAAAGTATGAAATCAATGAAAGTTATCGCACTCATTTTTGCAGCACTCATGGCGACCTGCCCGCTGTTTTTGAATGCCTATTGGACCGACGTTATCAATAACGTGGGCATCTACGCCATCCTTGCCCTGAGTCTCAATGTCATTCTCGGGCATGCCGGTTTGTTTCACATGGGGCATGCCGCTTTTTACGCCATCGGCGCCTATTGCACCGCCATCCTCAATACCCACTACGGAATTCCTGTACTGTGGACCATCGTCCCTGCCGGTCTCCTAGCCGGGCTTTTTGCCCTGGTTGTGGCCCGGCCCATTATCCATCTACGCGGTGATTATCTCTTGATCGTTACCATCGGTATTGTCGAAATCGTCCGTATTGCCCTGATCAACAATGTCTTTGATATTACCGGCGGTGCCAACGGTATATTCGGTATCAGTCGCCCCTTGGTGTTTGGATTTAAGATCGCCAAACCATTCCATTTCTTCTATCTCATTTGGGGATTCGCCGCCCTGACCATCTTTCTTCTGGCTCGCCTGGAACATTCCCGTTTCGGCCGTGCCTTGCACTACATCAAGGAAGACGAGGTTGCTGCGGGCGGCAGCGGGATCAACGTGGCCCGGTATAAGCTGGAGGCCTTTGTCATTGGTGCCATTTGGGCCGGGATGTGCGGCACCATCTATGCCTCGAAAATGACCATTATCGCTCCGGAATCCTTTTCCTTTGCCGAATCGGTCATTCTCTTCGCCATCGTTATTCTTGGTGGTGCTGGCAGTATTCCCGGAGTGATTCTTGGTTCGTTCCTGTTGGTCGGTCTGCCTGAGGTCTTTCGCGGATTGGCGGAGTACCGCATGCTCATGTTTGGCGCGGCGATGATGGCGATGATGATCTTTCGCAATCAAGGGCTGTTACCTCCACGGCCCAAGCAGTATGACCTTGGAGCGTTGGAACCGACCGGAGGTGTCAAATGACCACGCTGCTACAGGTGGAGAACCTCTCTAAGAGTTTCGGCGGCCTTATGGCGGTCAATGATGTCAGTTTTGCGGTCGAAGAGGGCAGTGTTGTTGGGTTGATCGGGCCAAATGGTGCCGGCAAAACCACCGTCTTCAACCTGATCAGCGGCAATTATCAGCCCAATACGGGCACTGTGCTCTTTGACGGCATCAATCTGGTGGGATTGCCTACCCACGCGATTGTAGAGCAGGGTATTGCCCGTACCTTTCAGACCATCCGCCTTTTTCAAAACATGTCAGTGTTGGAAAACGTGCTCGCTGGATGCCACTGCCGGATGCGGTCCGGCGTCCTAGCAGCCATGTTCCGCACCAAGGCGCAACGGAATGAGGAAAAAGAAGCCATGACCCAGGCAATGGCTGAGCTTCAGTTTGTTGGGCTTTCGCATGAATGGCAGAATAAGGCCAAAAACCTTTCTTACGGCAACCAGCGACTGCTTGAGATCGCCCGCGCATTGGCCATCCGTCCCAAATTGGTGGTGCTCGATGAACCTGCCGGCGGCATGAACGATCAGGAAACCAAGGAATTGATCCAACTGATCCGCGCCATCCAGAAACGGGGTATTACCGTGTTGCTGATCGAACATGACATGGGGTTGGTGATGCAGGTCTGCTCCACCCTTGTGGTGCTCGAATATGGGATAAAAATCGCCACCGGCTCACCCGCCGAGATCCAGGCCAACCCGAAGGTCATTGAGGCCTATCTCGGCGTTGATGACGAATAGAGAAAAGGTCATGCTGCTTACCATAGAAAACCTTCGGGTCAACTACGGCAATGTCGAAGCCCTGCACGGGATTTCCCTCCAGGTTGGTGAGGGTGAGATCGTCACCATTCTCGGGGCAAACGGTGCCGGCAAATCAACTACCTTGAATGCAATCAGCGGCCTGGTGCAGATAACCGACGGTTCGATTTTTTTTCAGGATACGCCACTTCACAAACTACCGGCCCATGAGATCGTTAAACTCAAAATCACCCAAAGCCCTGAAGGACGGCGTGTCTTCGGCACCCTGACCGTGGAAGAAAATCTGATACTTGGCGCCTTTACTTCGGTCAATACCGCCCGTATCCGCGCCAGTAAAAAGTGGATTTTTGAGCTTTTCCCGCGCCTTGAGGAACGGCGGAAACAGTTGGCCGGTACCCTCAGTGGCGGGGAGCAGCAAATGCTCGCCATCGGTAGGGCCTTGATGTCCAACCCCCAAATCCTCCTTTTGGATGAACCGAGTTTGGGTTTGGCGCCGATTTTGGTGAAATCGATTTTTGATACGGTCAAGGCGATTAACGCCTCCGGTGTGACGGTCATCCTGGTGGAGCAGAACGCCAAGGCCGCCCTTAAGCTCGCCCATCGTGGTTACGTCATGGAGGTCGGTAACATCGTCCTTGCCGATAGCGCAGCCAACCTGCTCAAGAACAAACAGGTGCAACAGGCCTACCTCGGCGGCGGCCACTGATCGCTCTTCTTTTCTTCCTCTGAAAAACCACAAAAGCCGTATCGGATTTGCAATTAACGTGGGTCCGGCCTCTTTTAAATTCGCAAATAATTTGAGCCCAAATCGATCTTGTTTTAAGTCCGTGGTGGTTATGTTCGCAATCCGCTACATGTAACCTACAATCGCTCACTTTGTTTTTTTATCGCAAAACTTTCTTGACCACAGCAATCAGCTGCTCCGGTTTAAAGGGCTTGACGATCCAACCGGTGGCCCCGGCTGTTCTTCCCTCAGCTTTACGCGAATCCTGGGATTCGGTGGTCAGCATGACGATCGGAATGAACTTGTTGTTGGTTCCGGCGCGCACCCCTTTGATCAAACCAATACCGTCCATGTTGGGCATGTTGAGGTCAGTCAGCAGCATGTCAACCTTCAGCGTTTTCAATTTAATGAGGGCATCGCGGCCATCCACTGCTTCGACTACCTCGTACCCGTTTTGCTTAAGGGTAAAGCTCACCATTTGCCGTATGCTCGCCGAGTCATCGGCCGTCATAATTATTTTTGCCATTCCTTTGCACCTCCAAAATACAGTAAATTGGTGAATTCAAGAGTATCAAACCCTCATTTCTTGCTGCGATGCGATCAAAACTACACCCGGAAACCACGTTTTCCCTGAGAGGACAGCCAGAAGAGGAGACGAAGGGCTAAATCCTGAAGCGGCACCACCTCATCCACCCCACCCCGAGCGATCGCCTCCTTGGGCATACCGAAGACCACACAGCTCTGTTCATCCTGGGCAAGCGTGCTCGCTCCTGCCTGATGCATTTCCAGCATACCTGCGGCCCCATCATCCCCCATGCCGGTCATGATCACCCCAATAGCATTTTTCCCCGCACAATTGGCTGCCGAACGGAAGAGCACATCCACCGAGGGCCGGTGGCGATTGACCGGTGGACCATCAGAAAGTTCGGTCATATAATTGGCGCCGCTCCTTTTTAAGAGCAGATGACGGTTGCCAGGAGCTAGATAAGCATGCCCCGGCAGGACGCGTTCCCCGTGTTCGGCTTCTTTCACCGCAATTTTACACAGCCCGTCGAGGCGTCGGGCAAAAGTCTTGGTAAAGGCCTCAGGCATATGCTGGGTTATTAGAATTCCCGGACTGTCGGCGGGAAGATCCATCAAAAAGACCTTGAGTGCCTCTGTCCCCCCGGTCGAGGCCCCTACCAGGATAATTTTTTCAGTGGTGGCAAAGGAATGCTTTTCGACGGCTAGCACCACATCGGCATTGTTTCTTGGGTGCGGGCTCGAAGTAATGGTTCGTGCAAGCGGTTTTGCCAGCCGTGCGGTGGCAGCGGCGCGAATCTTGTCGGTCAGTTCTTCCGCGTATTCCTGTAAGCCGTTGCGGATATCGATTTTTGGTTTGGTGACAAAATCAAAGGCACCTAATTCCAAGGCATGAAGGGTGATCGACGAGCTCCTCTCGGTAAGAGACGAGACCATCACCACCGGCATCGGGCGCAGTCGCATCAACCGTTCGAGAAAGGCCAGTCCATCCATTTTGGGCATTTCCACATCCAAGGTCAACACATCGGGATTAAGGGCCTTGATCTTTTCCCGGGCCACATGGGGATCAGGGGCGGTTCCCACAACCTCCATATCCGGCTGCTTGTTGATAATCTCGGTCAACAGGGTCCGAACGAGGGCTGAATCGTCTACTACGAGCACTTTTATGGGCATCGGTTTGTTCCTATAGGTTCTGTGGAAAGTCTTTTGACAAATACACGCCCGGTAGCGGGAAAGAAAACCAACTTGCGTGGGCAGCAGTCGCCTAGATCCGATGCGACCACCGGGATACCCCGCTCTTCGAGATAGCCGAGAGCAAAAGCGGTATTTTTCCCGCCGATATCGGTGCCGCCAGCCATGACCCGCCCGCCGCCGAAAAGCTTTGCTTCCAGGCGAATGCGGGTTGCACCCAGCATTTCCAGCCGTTCCAGCAACTGCTTCAAGGCGCATTCGCCATAACGGGCGGAACAGAGATGGCCACAGGCCGGCGCATACGGGGCGAAACAACGGGTGGCGCCTTTTTCCAGCAGCATCTTGGGGAGCATGAAATGATTCATCCCGCCCACGCCGCTGATACGGTCGAATAGGCAGACCGAAACGCAGGAACCGAGCAGAGTGGTTATCGCGGTGGTATCGGCCGTTGCAAAATATTCCCCGGGGAAAATTTTCACCGCTTCAGTTGAAAAATCCCTTTCAAAATAACGGGTTGTCGTAAATCGCGGTTCATTTTTGAGCATAATCCTTTCTTTTCTCAACAGCAATTATCAGTTCTTCAATCTGTAAACAGTTTTGCCGGCATTCTGGAACAGATTGGTGGCATGGTGAAAACTCTCGGAATGACCCGCAAAAAAAAGCCCGTCGGGTTTCAGGCAGTGCGCGAACTTGTTTAGAATTGATTGCTGTGTATGGCGGTCAAAATAGATCATCACATTGCGGCAAAAGATGACATCAAACTTTTCCCGCATCCCCCACTGCTGTTCCAAGAGATTGAAACGATTGAAGGTAATCATCCGCTGCAGTTCGGGACGAAGCCTGGCAAGACCGACGTTTTTCCCGGATCCCTTCAGAAAAAAACGCTTGCGGCGGCTCGGAGAAATCGCCTGGACCTGATCAAGGGTGTAGACACCTTGTCGGGCTTTCTCCAACACCTTGGTGTCGATGTCGGTGGCAAGTATCCTGACCGGCGCGCTGAAAGTGTTGAAGTGTTCGGCAACGGTAATGGCGATGGAATAGGGTTCCTCACCTGTCGATGAGGCGCAGGTCCAGATGTTGATAGGTGTTGATTCGGGCAAGGCCCGGAGATATTCCGCCAGAATCGAAAAATGGTGCTCCTCCCGGAAAAAAGACGTCATATTGGTGGTTAAGGCATTGATAAACTCCTCATCCTCCCGAGGATCGCCGCTTTCAAGCAGTTCAATATAGGCGCTAAACGTATCCAGCTGCCTGACCCGCAGACGACGGGCCAGGCGGCTGTACACCAAATCCTTCTTGGACGGCGCAAGGGAAATACCGGCAATCCGATAAATGAGATTTTTAATATGGTTGAAATCTTCATCGGTGAAGAGAAACATATGTGATTCCTTCTCCTCAGTCGGCGCCACCATTTTTTTTGTCTCCGATAGAGTTGGCAATCCCTCATCCTCGCCGATAGGTTTTTAAAGATCGTAACGTATCAGAATTCCTTCCAATCATCATCAAGAGCAGCACCACCGGGTGCAGCTAAGGCCAAGGATCCCAGTCTGTTTTGTTTTTTCGCCACCGGCGGCCTGCTGGTTTTTTTGGAAGCGATCCTCGGCTGCGCAGCATCGATGGGACGCATCTTTTTTTCAACCGGGGCCTTCCGCGGCTGCACCGATTCTTCAAGGGTGAAACGGGTCACGACCTGTACCAGCTGGGCGGCCTGATCTTCGAGTGACTCGGCGGCAGCGGCAGCTTGCTCAACCAGAGCAGCATTCTGCTGGGTGACATCATCCATCTGGGTAATGGCAGTATTGACCTGCTCGATACCGCTGGACTGCTCCAGGGAAGCCGCAGAAATCTCGGCCATGATGTCGGTAACCCGCTTAATGCTCGTGACTATTTCCTGGGTGGTATGACCGGCTTCCTCAACCAGCCTGCTGCCGTCCTGCACCTTGTTGACCGAGTCCTCAATCAGGGTCTTGATTTCTTTGGCAGCGGCGGCGCTGCGTTGGGCAAGGCTGCGCACCTCGGTCGCCACCACGGCGAACCCGCGGCCCTGTTCGCCAGCCCGGGCGGCTTCCACTGCGGCATTCAAAGCGAGAATGTTGGTCTGGAAGGCAATGCCGTCGATAACCCCGATGATATCGGAAATTTTTCGGGAACTGTCGGTGATCGATTTCATGGTATCGACCACTTTGGTGATGACATCTCCGCCTTTGACCGCAACGCTGCTGGCGCTGATCGCCAATTGATTGGCCTGCTGGGCGTTGTCGGCATTCTGTTTGACCGTGGAGGTCAGTTCCTCCATGCTCGATGCAGTTTCCTCCAGGGCAGAGGCTTGTTCTTCGGTGCGCTGGGAAAGGTCGGTGTTGCCGGCCGCAATCTGTTCGGTGGCTGTTGCAATAGAGTCAGTCCCTGTGCGAACCTCGCTAACGATTTTGGCCAAACCTGTGTTCATCTCTTTCAGTGACTTCAGTAAAGAACCGGTCTCATCCTGGCTATGGATGATTATTTCACCGGTCAAGTCACCGGAGGCGATCTTATTCGACACACTGATGGCCTCATCAAGGGCATGCTTAATCCTGCGCGACACCAGCCAGGCGGAGGTTAGGATGGCCAGGGAAAGAAGGAGGGTGCCGATAAGTATCTGTTTACGCATCAGGGCCACCTCGGCCTTGACGTCGTCAACGTAAATGCCGCTGCCGACGATCCAACCCCATTCCTTGTTTAATTTGAGGTAGGAAGTCTTGTCGACTGGCTGGGTGACGCCGGGCTTGGCCCATTGATAGTTATAGAGGGTTGCTCCTTTTTCCTTCACCGCTTTGACCATTTCAACGAACAAGGAGTTCCCCTTCGGATCCTTCACATCCCCGACGTTTTTTCCGATCAGATCTTCGCTCACCCCATGGGTGAGGATCTTGGGCTCAAAGTCCATAACCCAAAAATATTCATTGCCGTGGTATTTAAGAAAGCGAATCTCTTTGAGAGCTTGACTCTTGGCGTTCTCCTCCGTGATTTTGCCAGCCTTCGCATCTTCCTGGAGGCTGGTAATGATCGAAGCCGCCACCTCCACAACCGCCTGGGTTGCCAACTGCTTTTCCTCGAGCAGATTCCGTTCCATGTATGGAAGGATGTAGAAGAGGACCCCCAAAATGAGCAGGGTAATGGTTGAGATAGAGATGCTTAATATTTTTGAGAGGATGGTCCAGTTCTTAAAAGTTTTCAGTTGCATAATTTCTCCACCTTTTTTTGAGTTAGGGCAATCAACGTGAATGATCAATAAGCTGCATTTCTTCACTGCTCATCATTTTTTCAATATCCACCAGGATCAGCATCCGATCACTCTGCGTGCCGAGCCCTGTGATGTAATTGGTGTCCAACGCTGCTCCCATTTCAGGAGCCGGACGGATCTGCTCAGGCGTGAGCGCCACCACATCGGAAACCCCGTCCACGACCATGCCAATGACCCTGTCAAGCACATTCATGATGATGACCACCGTGAACTCATGATAGGTGGGTTCACCGACATTGAACTTAATCCGCATGTCCACGATCGGGACAATAACCCCGCGCAGATTGATGACCCCTTTGATGAACTCCGGTGCATTGGCGATATGGGTGACCGTATCGTACCCTCTGATCTCCTGAACCTTGAGAATATCGATCCCATAGGTTTCGGTGGCGAGCATAAAGGTGAGATACTCTGAAGCCGCCTGTGTTGTTTCACTTTCTGTCTGCATCTTCCTACAACCTCCATAATCGTATTAAGGTGCTCTGCGGTTACATCCTCTTTTTGTGCATTTGCAGAAGCGAGGCCACATCCAGGATCAGCGCCACCCGGCCATCGCCGAGGATGGTCGCTCCGGCCGTCCCTTCCACCTTGCGATAATTTGTCTCAATGCTTTTGATCACCACCTGATGCTCATCCAACAGGGCGTCAACCATCAAAGCCGCTTTCTCACCTTCCGCATCAATCAGGACTAAAACCCCTTTTTCCGCCTCAGTTACCTGCGCCCCCAGGTTGAACAACTCAAAGAGCGGGATGATGGGGATGTAATCGTCGCGGACCTGAACCATTTTTTTGCCGTTAACGGTCTTCAGACTCCCTATGGTCGGCTGAAGCGACTCCACAATGGAATTGAGCGGAATGATGAATTTATCGTCGCCGACGGCAACGGATAGACCATCGAGGATGGCAAGGGTCAGGGGTAGGCTGATGGTAATCTGGGTGCCCTTGCCCGATTCGGACGATATCGTCACTCTGCCGTTCATGGACTGCACATTGCTCAGCACCACATCCATGCCCACGCCCCGGCCAGAGATATCGGTCACCGCGTCGGCGGTGGAAAACCCCGGAGCAAAGATCAACGGCCAGACTTCTTCATCCGTCATGCTGTCAGAGGCCGGGATGCTGTGTTCCATAGCCCTGTTCAATATTTTTTCCCGATTCAGACCAGCGCCGTCGTCTATCACCGTGATGACAATCCTCCCTCCGATTTGCGACGCCCTTAGAATGATGGTCCCCACCGGTTTTTTCCCGGCTGCGATCCGCACCTCCGGGGGTTCCAGGGCATGGTCCATGCAATTGCGGACGAGATGAGTGAGTGGATCGGTGATCTTCTCAATCAAGCCTTTGTCCAGTTCCGTTGTTTCCCCTATGGTTTTGAGCTCAGCCTGCTTGCCGAGTTTGTTCGCCAGGTCTCGTACCATCCGGGGAAATCGGGAGAAGACGATACTGATCGGCACCAGCCGGATCGACATGACGCTCTGCTGCAAGTCGCGAGTATTGTGCTCCAGCTGCAGCAGGCTGCGGTGCAGATCCTCGTAGAGAACCGGATCCAGGGAGGCGGCGGTCTGGGCCAGCATCAGTTGGGTTATCACCAGTTCGCCGACCTGATTGATTAGCTGGTCCACCTTGGTGACGCCGACTCGGATTGACGCCTCAGTTTCACCGGTACGGCGGCCAAAAGCGTTGGGCGCCATTTCGTTGGTGTCTGAGGTCCGCCGCCCGGTTAGCTGGGCAGTGGCTGACGCGACAGCTGCAGGTGCCGCTGCCGGGCTCTCTTTTTTCACCTGATCAATGGACCCGGGCTGGGTTTCTGCGGCATCCGGGCCGGCGGTTCGGCTGTCAAGAGGGATGTCGCGTACCTGCAGTTGCTCCTCGTCCGCCACAAATTCGAAAATCTCCCGAATTTCGGTCTCACTGGCGGTCGTCTCCAGGATAAAGCGCCAAGTGGTAAGGCAGACGGTCGGGTCAAAAGCGCTTAAATTGCCAGGATCCGAGACCTGAGCTTGCACGGACAGGCTGCCCAGTTCCTCCAGCTCCGCCATCAGATTTTCCAACCTGACGCCACGCTGAAACAGGTCTGGATCAGGGGTAAAAAGCAGTTCGTATCGATGGTCGGTAGCAAAATTTGAGGCAACGCCGCTCTCTGCTCCTGTCCTCTCCCCGGTCACAGCAACAGGGGAAACAACAACCTTGCTGCCTTCAATTACCTGTTCCAGTTTTGCCCGAATCAGGTCGACCGCCTCCTGGCGGACCTCCGCGCCGTCACGGTACCCGGATAACTGCATGGCAATCACATCGCCCGCTTCCAGGAAAAGATCGATCATGGAGGATGAAAACAGCATTTCGTGGGTACGGAGCTTGTCGAGCAGCGTTTCCAGGACATGCGTCACGATCGTCATGTCGTGAAAACCGAACATACCCGCCCCTCCCTTGATCGAATGGGCGGCTCTGAAAATGGCATTGAGCTGTTCCTCGTCCGGCTCGCCATCAGCCAGAGACATCAGAATTTGTTCCATTTCCGCCAGATGCTCGCCGCATTCTTCAAAAAACACCTGATTGAATCGGACCATATCAAGATTCAAGGCGTCCTGATCATGGTCCTTCATGAATATTCTCCGGGAAAAATTTCGGCACCAAAGCCAAGCAAATGAATTTTTTGCCGATGAGTATCGCTCACCTTAAAAACCGGGGTTGCAATGCCTTGCTCTCTGAGATAACGGAGGAGAGCTACCAGTAGCTGACAACCGCAGGTATCAAGGGCTTGGACCTCGGTGAGATCGATTTCATAGAGGCGTCCCTGGTCCAAGGTATCGGGTTTGACTTCAGCCGCTTTGGCAAGGTGCTGCGCCAGAAGAGGGATCTGCTCCTTTACGCCGGTAATTGAATAGTCGCCACGTAGGCTGATTCTATTCATTTCATAAGGTTCTTTTATCAAAATTTGTCCTCCGCATTGTTGCTCCGTTTCATCAGCAAGATACGCCTGACAGTTAATAAAAAGATCAACCAGAAAAGGGTCAAGTTCTTTGCCCTTCATCGAAATTACCAGATCCAGCGTTTCCTCCAGCGATAATCCCTTGCGGTAGGGCCGGTCCGTGACAAGGGCGTCGAAGACATCAGAGACCGAGACGATTCTTGCCTCGATCGGGATATCCTCCCCGCTGATGCCGTTGGGATAGCCGCTTCCATCATAACGTTCGTGATGACAGAGGATTACGTTGATGACCGCTGTGGAAAGATTGGCTTTTCTCGCCACATCCGCTCCCCAGACGGAATGATTTTTAACAATGGTATATTCACCCGCCTCAAGTTTACGGTTGGCATTAAGTACATGCTCGGGGATGCCGATCTTGCCGCAGTCGTGGAGCCAACCGCCGTATTTTATTTCTCGCTGCATGTCGATGGACAAACCGAGGATTTTGGCAATCTGCACGGCTACAGTGGCCACCCGGTCGCAATGCCCACGGGTGTAGGGATCTTTGAGTTCGATGGTTTGAGCAAGCGAACGCAGGACATCCTCATTCTCACGACGGAGGGTCTGCAGGGTGCGGTGCCGCTGCAGGGCATCGGTGACCGTATCGATCATTTCTTTGGGCTTCCACGGCTTGGAGACAAATTTAAAGACCTGACACTGATTGATGGCGCAGAGGGCCACCGAGAGATCGGCATAGGCGGACATTATGATTTTGATTGTTTCGGCGGCGAGGCTATTGGCTTTTTCGATGAGTTCCAGGCCGCACATAACCGGCATGTTGTTATCGGTTATTAGGACCGCAACTTCTTCGCGGCCGAGATAGTCCAAGGCGGCCACAGGGTCGTTCTGGGTGACAACCTGGAAGCCAAGGTCACTGAGCACATATTGGGCAAATTCGAGTATGGCTTCATCGTCATCAACAACCAGTACTATTTCCGACATTTGCTTATCCTCTGAGATGAAGGAACAACTGGAAAGCTGCAAGTTGCAAATTAATCTCTCGGCTCAATCTCATGCCTTGGGATCTTGTTTTTCCAGGCCACTGCAATTCATTGACGATCTCTTAATGGAATCATCTATTGTTTCAGAGAGTTGCTGAAACAACTGGAAATCAAGGTTGCCCAGGAACGACAGCTCAACCGTAGAGAGCGCATACCCCTCGCTGTAGCAGGCTCTCTCGAGAGACCGTTCGGTATGCGCTCTGAAGTCCGCATCGGTGATGATTCTCCCCAGAAATCGCTCAACTTCATTTTGAGACATGTGTTCTCCTTTGTTGGATGTCCATAAATAGGACAATGCGCCCTTTGCATAGCGTTATTGAGGGCTATAACAACAAGAATAATGCCAATGATAAAAAGATAGTAATCTTGGAGTGTTATCTGGATGGCGCAGGATAGGGATTGTCCCTTTTAGGGACAGTCTGTGACGAGGGGGAACAGAAAGGGGCTAACGGTAGAATTTCTTGCGGTTTACCTTGAGGAGGGCGGCAGCCTTGGACTTATTGCCTCCGCAGCGCTGGAGAGCTATCTCCATGATTTTCAGAGTTAAATTTTCCAGAGACAGCTCTTCTGGAGAAAGGCTGAGATGAAAATCAATTGTATCGGCTTGTGTAGCTGTTTCAGTTGGGGACGGGACAGCTGAAAAGCGAAGATGTTCCGGCCTGATCAGTTCATTGGAAGTTAAGAGAGCCGCATATTCGAGCACATTCCGCAGTTCGCGGATGTTTCCCGGCCAGGAGTAGGAAACGACCAAATCCATGGCCTTTTTTGAGATCCCGGGAAGGGATTTGCCTTGATGCTTGCGGAAGAGTTTGAGAAAAAATTCCACAAGCAGGGGAATATCCTCTTTTCGTTCCCGAAGCGGCGGAATGACAATGGGAACCACATTGATCCGGTGAAAGAGATCCTCCCGGAATGTGCCTTGCTCGACCATCTCGGCAAGATTTCGATGGGTTGCAACGATGACCCTGAAATCGGCCTGTATTGAGGTGTTCGAGCCTACTTTTTCATAGGTTCGTTCTTCCAGTACTCGCAAAAGCTTGGCCTGGAGCGGTAAGGGCATGTCACCGATTTCGTCGAGAAGGATTGTCCCGCCACGGGCCAGACTGAATTTTCCCTCCCGCTCCCGCTCAGCGCCGGTAAAGGCACCGCGGACATGGCCGAATAACTCGCTCTCAAGGAGGGCTTCGGGAATCGAGGCGCAGTTGACCGGGACAAAACCGGCGGGCAGGCCGTTGGCGACAAAATGAATGGCGCGGGCCAGAACCTCCTTGCCGACGCCGCTTTCACCGGTGAGGCTGATTGTGGTTTTGGGAGATGCGGCAACCCGGGCTGCCAACTCCAGGGTCTGTTGCATGACCGGCGAACGGGTGACGATGTTATGAAAACTGAACCGTTCACGAAAATGTTCTCGCAGCTGCTCATTTTCATGGGAAAGACGAGCGTACTCCAGGGTACGCTGCAATACCACATCAAGTGTCTGGGGATGGAAGGGCTTCTCCAGATAGTCAATGGCGCCTTGTTTGATTGCGGCCACCGCGCTTTCGATGCTTCCTTGCGCCGAGTTGAGGACGAAAGGGAGTGTGGGATGAAGGGCTTTGGCTGCGTGCATCAGCTGGAAGCCATCCATTCCCGGCATGATGATATCGGTTATCACCATGTCCACCCGTTGTTTTCCCAGAAGGGAGAGAGCTTCCTGGCCGTTATCGGCGCAGAGGACATCATAGCCCTGACGCAACAAATGATTCTTGAGCATTAAAAGGGAAACTTTATCATCATCGACAATCAAGATACGATTATTATGGTGAGGCATATTTCCCATTAAAGGAAGTGAGGGATATTAAGCAAGCTGGGCAGCACCAAGAGAACCGAAAATTCCAATCATATAGAATATGACAAATCGTCAGTCCAAATCACCTGCATGCAATTTAGCCAATGAAGGGCTTCACTAGGCGTGTTTGCGACCATTACGACATAGCCGGATCTCTCTGATCTGGCAACACTTTTCCGGACACAAGTTAACGCAACTTCATGCTTCAATTCATCTACTCTCGATTTCTCCAAATTTATTCCCAAAAGCCCGCCTCAGGTAGGTTTTTTCAGTGATTCAAGGATTTTTTCAAGAGAAAAAACAATCGTAGCTGCCACGTTTACAGCCATCCCTTTTTTTTAAACACAGTCAACAGGCCAGCAGGAATACAAAAGAAGAGGCCCCAAAGAATGGGATATCCCCATTTCCAATGGAGTTCTGGCATATGGTCAAAATTCATTCCATAGACACCAACCAGAAAGGTCAAGGGGATGAAGATCGTGGCAAAAACAGTCATCACCTTCATGATTTCGTTCATCCGGTTAGAAATGCTGGATAGGTAGATCTCGAGCATTCCATTGATGAGGTCCCGGTAGGAGTCCATGATGTCGATGATGCGTAGACTGTGATCGAACACATCCCGGAAATAGGGTTGTGTTCGTGGCTGAATCAGGGGAGATTCACTGCGTTGAATGGCAAGTAATACTTCGCGGATCGGAGTGATAGCCTTACGGATGAATACCAGTTCTCGTTTGAGCAGTTGAATGGTGGTAAAGATTTGGGCCTGTGGTTTTGCCAGCAACTCGAGCTCGATATTTTCGATTGCATCCTCAAGCGTATCTGCCAAAATAAAATAGTGGTCTACAACAAGATCAATGATGGCGTAGGCAAGATAATCTGGCCCCAAAGATCGGATGCGGCCTTGGGTTGCATTGAGACGTTGTTTTAGGCCTGTAAACATTTCCCCTGCTTTTTCGCGAAAAGTTACAACCATGTCAGGGAAAAGAAGAATGCTGATCTGTTCGTGTTCAACCCGAAGTTCGGGGCTACACCGCAGAATTTTGACTACAAAAAAGAGGTAGTTTTCATATTCCTCAAATTTTGGTCTTTGATGTGTGTTGAGGATATCTTCCAAAACCAGAGGATGGACCTGGAGTTCCCGGCCAATCGCTTCCACCAGTTCCAGAATATTAAGCCCTTCGCACTGCACCCAGAGCGAATTGCCGCATCCACGATGTTGCAGGATATCTTCCAAGGACTGCACGGGGAATTCCTCGCAATGGTCACTGGTATAGCTGGTTAAGGTGATACGTCCAGTGTGGGCCGGTGAGGAACCGACATGAACCAGGGTTCCAGGGGGCAGGCCCGCCTTTTTCGAAGGGAGGGAGAAGGATTGGGCCATAGTGACGCTCCTGAGGTGGAAATCAGGGGAAGGAGGTTCCTGATTCTTGCGGAATTATTTTGAGTTGGTGAGAAATTCGGTCTCGATATAATCGGCAATCTCACTGTATTGATCGAGGCCGAATTGCTTGAGCCCGCTTGCTGGGAGGTCGCTGGCGATAGCTATAACGCCCGGAACTGACAGGCAAATAAAAAGCGCTTCCGGATCGCGGCGAACTTCGATCTTGGGAACTTGAGGAGCCTGCTTAAACCCCTCCGCAATGACGATATCAACCTCGGGAAAAAGAAATTGCGAAAGGGCGAACAACCCCATCTGGGTCGGTTTTCGTTGAATGATCAATTGGTCCGGAGCCAGCAAGGCAACAACATCGGCACCGGTTTTTTTGTACAGCGCTGTATCGGTACCAGGTTGATCAACAGCAATCCCTGTTTCCTTGGTGGATTTGAGCACCGCAACCAGATATCCCTTTGCCTTTAATTGGGCAACAACTTGCCTTGTGAGGGTGGTTTTGCCGGAATTGTGCCATCCCACAAAACTGACGACCGGGGGCATAAAATCTCCTTGATGGGGCAATGGTTAAGATAAGAGCAATAGGTTGCAGTCCTTCTTTACCCAAAAATAGCTTTCCTATTTAACGAATTGTTATTATTCCTTTTCATCAAATGATACAAGTTTAACTAGCCCATATTTTTCCTCATTCGTCTTCATCTACAGCGTATCTTTTAAATTGCATCTTGCGGAACTGTTCTCTGATGCCGCCTTCGGCGGAATTTATTGCTGATACTTGATTTCTCTCACCCATCCGAACCGCAACGTATAAACCACTTTTTATAGCGAGGAGGAGCTACCATGAAGAAAGGGAGCTTAGTCAAAATAGGCGTTGTCCTTGCCGTCCTTATCGCGGTGGTGATTATTGGGGCCATCGTAGCCGTAAAATCCATCAATTTCGATCAGTTCAAGGAATTGTTGACCACTCAAGTGAAGAAGAGTACCGGTCGGGTTTTGTCAATTAATGGACCGGTTGAGATGCAACTTGGCCTTATCCCAAGGGTGATTGTCAACGATGTCAGTCTGTCCAATCCTCCGGGCTCCTCTCGTCCGGAAATGGTCAAAATTAAACGATTTGAGATGGAAGTGGCCCTGCGTCCCTTGCTTAACAAACAGCTCATGGTCAACCGTTTGATCTTGGACTCACCTGATATCCTTATTGAAACCGAGGCAAAAGGACCGGGTAATCTTGATTTCAGTGTCCCTGGTAAGGAGGAACAAGGCGCAACTTCTCCTGAAAAAAGCGAGAAGGGAAGCAGTTTCAGCATGGCTTTCAATGAACTGAAAATTGAGAATGGAAACTTCGTTCTCTATGATCGTGCAACCAAAAAATCCGAGCAGATGGCCATACAACTGTTGAGCCTTCGACCCAACAGAAAAGATTCCTCGCTGGTGAATTTACAACTGCTGACCACGGTTCGCGGGCAGAAAATTGACCTCAACGGAACGCTTGGCGGTATCGATTTCGTTCTGCACGGGAAACCGTGGCCATTACAATTGAAAGCGGTTATCGCAGGATTGACCCTGCGGGCAGATGGAACCATAACGGATCTCAAGGCCTTTCGCGGACTCAATATCAACCTCACCGCACAGGGAGAAGAGCTTGCTGAAGTGATACGGATGGCTGGACGCGATATTCCCAATGTGCCGGATTCGATAGGCCCCTTTGCATTCTCGGCCAAGCTGAAGGATTCTGGAAAAGCGTTGTCTCTGGACAATGTTGATCTAAAATTCGGCAAGAAAGAATTGGTCGAGGTTCAAGCGAAAGGCTCGGTAAAGAACCTGACTGGAACCATTACCTCTGAATTGAAGGTGCAGCTTGAATGCGTGAATCCTGCCGCCTTGGCGTCATTCGCCGGCACCGATATTCCGGTCAAAGGACCGTTTCGCTTAAATGGAACAGTCAAGGGCAGTGACAAACAGTGGACGATGTCCGAACTGAACATGACTGCGAATAAAAGTGATCTCAAAGGTACTTTGCAGGCCCAGTTAGCCAAACGACCTTTTTTGAGCGGGCAACTGACGAGCACCTTTTTCGATCTTGCCGATTTTACCGCGACATCATCAACTCAATCTGCCCGGTCTACAAAGACAAAAACGGCAACTTCTAAAGGCGACGGGCGCCTTTTTTCCAATCAGCTCTTGCCTCTTGCTGCACTACGGAGCGTCGATACCGATTTGAAACTACAGGTTGCAACGCTCCAACTTGACACTCGTCAGTTGAAGGATCTGAATGTCAGCGTCAGCCTCAAAGATGGCCGCCTTTCCTTGGCTCCCTTTCGTTTTGGCCTCGCTGGGGGGACTTTTGAGGGCAAGGTACATCTTGACGGTTCAGGCAAAACACCTACCCTGGCAGTCCAGATCAATGCTCGACAATTCGAACTTGGCAAACTCAAGGAGAAAGGGGCCATTTCCGGTGGTAAAAGTGATATGATGGTTGATTTGAAGAGTAGTGGTGATTCGGTGCGGGCCTTGATGGCCTCACTCACCGGTGAAACCGTTGTCAGCGTTGGTGAAGGACGGCTTATGAATAAAGCGGTTAATTGGGCCGCTGGGGACATGCTGTTTCAGGTCCTGGGTGCCATTAATCCTTTTACTAAAAGTGTCGATTCCACCAAAATGAGTTGCGCAGCAGTCCGATTTGTCATTCGCAACGGCATTGCCACCGCCGATAACGGGATTGCCATGCGCACTGAAGACGTTGACGTAGTTGGCTCGGGGACAGTGAACTTGCGTTCCGAACGCCTTGACCTTGGGATTAAGCCTCGGGCCAGGAGGGGGGTAGGCCTATCACTCTCAACTCCTTTGGCTGGAATGATTCGGGTGAATGGAACCCTGGCCAAACCCTCCATGGGAATTGATACTGCCGGAACTTTGAAGACGGCCGTATCCGTAGGAGCGGGTGTGGCCACCGGTGGTTTGTCGACTCTTGGTGAATTCATAGTGGACAAGGTCGTTGCAGACAGTGATCCCTGCCTGACTGCCTTGGGAAAATCGAAATCGATCCCAACCAAGCCCGAAAAACAAAACCAAACCCAGAAACAACCGTCGGTTGAAAAGCAACTGTTGCAGGGTATTTTGGGACGGTGACCCCGTTTATTTATGGGCCACATTATTTGTAACAAGGTGCGTAAATATTCTCTGTACCAAGATGGGGCTGTTTTTAAATTTGCCCCATCCTTGGCGCGAATGCGCTCTTTGCTGACCAGTCTGATCACGGTTGGCATTCTCCTTCTGTATGCACTCGGTAATGCCCAGGTCGCGGGGTCTGATCCCCTCATCATTCGGCTCAAGGCCTTGGGCTACCGAGCGTATTATGGTGTGAATGAGCCTGTGAATTTTGAGAGAGCCCTCCTTTTTTACCGACAAGCCGCAGAAAAGGGAGATGCGGAGGCGCAATATATTCTTGGGGGTATGCTCTTTCAGGGGCAGGGAACGGATCCGGATAAGCGTGGTGGGTTCAAATGGTTGATGCAGGCTGCGGAGGCGGGGAAAACAACACCCGAGTCTTTAGCCATCATAGGGACGATGTATCTGCGGGGACTTACTGTGCCCCAAAATTTTCAGGAAGCAAAGAAATGGCTCAGCAGGGCAGCTCAGCAGGGAAACATAGGGGCGCAAGTCGATTTAGCCTACATGTATTACAACGGTCTTGGCGGTGAGCGTGATTATGCCAAGGCCCTTGTGCTGTATGAAAAGGCTGCCTTACAGGGCAATTCGTTAGCCCAGGCCAACACAGGTCTGATGTACGCCACCGGCACCGGTACGGATATCGACCGAGCTAAAGGATATGCTTGGTATTCGCTTGCCGCCAGCCGAGGCAATACTTCAGCCGCCATCAATCGCAATGACCTCATGGGCGATATGTCCTGGGAGGAGCTCAATCAAGCCCAGGCTATTTCTCTCGATCTCTATCGCCGAGTAGAGAAGATCAAACAGCCCAAATTGATCGTGCCCGAATCGAAAGGTGGCAATTAATCGATTCCCACATTTTTGCCGAGTTGTTGTGCCAAGAGTTCCCTAAGAGCCGCCATATCATCACAGGCATAAAGGGCATGGCGCAGGGAGGACGCACCGAGGATGCCATTGAGGAATTTGGCGGTGTGATTTTTCACCTTGAACAGAACCTTTTTCAGGGGCAGGAACTGCTCCGCGAGTTGTAGATAGCGTTCTATGACCGGCATACGCTCTGCGAGTGTTGCTGGTTTCCCGTCCGGATCAAACAACCAGGGATTTCCCAAGGCTCCACGCCCCACCATCACGCCATCGCAACCGGTTTCTTCCATCATCGAGAGCCCGTCTGCAAAGGTGAGAATATCGCCGTTGCCGATAACCGGTATAGAAACCGCTGCCTTGACAGCCGCGATAACATTTCGGTCGGCTTTGCCGCCAAACCCTTGATCCCAAGTCCTTCCGTGGATAGTGATGGCTTGTGCACCTGCTGATTCGGCCATGTGCGCAAACGCAGGCGCATTAATGGTCCCATGGGTCCAGCCACTGCGGAATTTTACCGTAACAGGCAGTGGCGTGTTGGCGCAGACGGAGCGAATAATTGCTTCGGCATTATCGGGATCTTTCATCAACGCCGCGCCGCATCCTTTTTTAATCACTTTGCGAACTGGGCAACCCATGTTGATGTCAATGATATCCACCGGCAACTGAGAGACCTTGGCTGCCGCCCGTCCCATTAATTCCGGTTCACTACCAAAGAGTTGTATTGCAAAGGGACGTTCTTCCGGAACGGTATTGAGGAGTTCGTAGGTGTTCTTCTGCTCGTAGAGCAGGCCATGGCAGCTGATCATTTCCGAATAACAAAGCGCGGCGCCGTTTTCTTTGCAAATAAGACGAAAAGGAAGATCAGTGTAGCCTGCAAGTGGTGCCAGCAAGAGTGAAGAAGGCAGACAGAGAGAGCCAATGGTCAATTGTGGAAAGGTTGATCGCGTGTGCGCCATGGGGTGATGAAAGAAAAAAACGTCGGGGAATAGAATACTCCCCGACGCCTTGGATTAAGGAAGTGTATCAGCAAATCGCTGATGGCCTAATAAAAGGTCAAAGAATGAAAAAAACGCATTTCATGAAGAATGGACGAGGAAGCGAAAAATGTTGTTCTCGTGGCTCGTTATGAGATTGGCAATCAGTGCATTGCTTGTTTGCGTAACTGTTTCAATGTGCCGAGATAGATGATTTCCGACATATCATTGATAATTTTAGATAAGGCTTCATCGTCAGCAGCACTGTTGGCCGCCTGTACCGTGTAGTCGGCGGTATAGAGTTTGTTGTTCTCATCCCAAAGAATTTTGCCGCTCTTGAGATCCTTGAGAGCGTAGCGGACAAAGAGTTGGACCTTGGTGCCGGTGGCAGCCGAATTTGAGTTCCACGAGACAGTTGGCAAATCAATGGCAATGATTTCTCCAGACAAAGAATAATCTGCTCCAATCTTATCCTTGGTCAGATCAACCGATTGTATCTTCTGGAACCAGCGGGACAATGACTGGTAAATTTTCATATCCAGATTCAGCTTGTTGGTCCGGTTTTTCCACGAAGGCATATAAATAACCCGTCGAGGTCCCTCGTAAACATGCGGAAAGTAGTATCCACAACTGCTTACAAACAGCAGAAAGGTCAACATGAGGCCAATTAGAACAGCATGTTTTCTCATCATGGTCTTCGGTCAAAGAGGTTCAGGGTGAAGCGGGCCGGTGCTTAGAGGACGATGTTAACCAATTTCTTTTTAACGACAATAATTTTTTTGGGCTGCTTTCCGTCCATCACCTTAAGGATTTTTTCATCGCTCAAGGCTTGGTGTTGCAGAGCCGAATCTTCTATATCCGTGGGAACTTGCAATTTTGCCCGGACCTTGCCGTTAATTTGTACCACAATAGTGAGCTCATCTTCCTTGGCCGCTTCTAGGTTATAGGAGGGCCACCTCGAGAAGTGCAGTTGGTTATTATGACCGGAAATAGACCATAATTCCTCGCAGAAATGGGGTACCATGGGGAAAAGCAGGGTCAAAATGGTTTCCAGCGTTTCTTTTTGTACAGCCGCATCGATAGTTTCCGCGGAGGGAGAAACAGCTAGATTGACCAGCTCCATAACCCCTGAAATAGCAGTATTAAAATGAAAGTTACTCTCAATCGATTCAGTGACCCGCCGAATGGTCTGATGCGTTTTCCGGAACAGTGCGCGAGAAGAGTCGTTGAGCGAACCAAGATCCACAGCGGAGAATTCTGAAAAACAAGATAAATTTTGCACGACCATGCGATATACCCGGTTCAGAAATCTTGACGCTCCTTCAACGCCCTGAGCATTCCACTCTAGGTCACGTTCTGGTGGGGCTGCAAAAAGAGAAAATAGGCGAACCGTATCCGCTCCGTACTGCTCAATCAGATCATTGGGATCAACCACGTTTCCTTTGGATTTGGACATTTTCGCCCCATCCTTAATCACCATTCCCTGGGTAAGTAGGTTGGAAAAGGGCTCATCAACCTGCAGGTACCCGAGATCTCTGAGCATCTTGGTGAAAAAACGGGCATAAAGCAAATGGAGGATTGCGTGTTCAACACCACCTATGTATTGGTCCACCGATAACCAGTAGGCTGCCGCATCCTTATCAACAGGATCAGTCTCATTGCGAGGGCTGGTGTAGCGGACAAAATACCAGGAAGACTCTACAAAGGTATCCATTGTATCGGTTTCGCGCCGTGCAGGCTGACCACAAGCAGGACAAGTGGTGGCAATAAAGTCATCCTGTTGGTGAAGCGGGCTATGGTTCCCCTGTGGATCGTCAGTCCCAGGCAGAACAACGGGAAGCTCAGATTCAGGAACCGGGACGATGCCGCAATGGTCACAGTGGACCACTGGAATCGGAGCACCCCAATAGCGTTGGCGGGAGATGCCCCAATCGCGTAATCTGTAGGTCACCAGGGGGCGACCAAATCCGGCTTGCTCGGCATGTTCGATAATAGCCTGCTTGGCAGCTATTGAGTCATGATCGGAAAATGAGCCTGATTCAACCAGTACTCCAGGCTCTTCAGAGGCCCCGGTCATGATTGCAGGATCCAAGGGGGCGCCTTCGGGCTGCACGACTACCTTGATAGGGAGGTTATATTTGTGGGCGAATTCAAAATCCCGCTGATCATGCGCCGGGACCGCCATGACTGCACCGGTCCCGTATTCCATAAGGACAAAGTTGGCGGCGAAAATCGGTACCCGATCCCCGGTAAAGGGATTGATGCAGTAGCTCCCGGTGAACACCCCTTGTTTTTCAAGTTCCTGATTCAAGGTTGAACGTTGTTTGGCAATCAGCGTCTCTTGAATAAAAGCTTCCACGTCCTGCTGCTGCGGCTTTCCGGCTGTCAAAGATTTGAGCAGGGGATGCTCCACAGCAAGTGACATAAAAGTCACGCCAAAGATAGTATCTGGACGCGTGGTAAAGATAGTGATGGTTTCATCGCTTCCATCAACTTTAAAATCACAGGCGAGACCGGTACTTTTTCCGATCCAGTTGCGCTGCATTGTTACCACTTTTTCCGGCCAGCCACTGAGCTTGTCGAGATCAGCAAGCAGTTCCTCTGCGTAATCGGTGATTTTAAAAAACCAACCATACATTGTTTTCGGTAATACCGGCTGATCGCAACGCCAACAGGTGCCGTCAATAACCTGTTCCCGGGCAAGAACCGTCTGGCAGTCATCACACCAGTTGACAGTTGTCTCTTTTCGATAAATAAGCCCACGGTCGAGCATTTTCAGAAAAAGTTTCTGTTCCCAACGATAATACTCCGGTCGACAGGTAGCCAGTTCACGGTCCCAGTCATAGCTGAGCCCCATGGCTTTAAGTTGACCGCGCATATAGTCGATGTTGTCATAGGTCCAGGAGGCGGGATGGACGCCCCGTTTCATGGCTGCATTCTCAGCAGGCAACCCAAAAGCATCCCAGCCCATAGGGTGGAGGACGTTAAAACCCTGCATCCGTTTGTAGCGGGCGATTACGTCCCCAATGGAATAGTTGCGCACGTGCCCCATGTGAATTCGCCCAGAAGGGTAGGGGAACATCTCCAAAACATAATATTTGGGGTGGCCCGGTTCATGGGTAACTTTGTTCGTCTTCTCTTCTTCCCAGCGTTGCTGCCAACGTTGTTCAATGTCCTTGAAATCGTATTTGTCGTTGATCTGCATGACGAATTGTGCGCGTTTTTAGTTAAGGTGAGAGGGAATCGTTGGGGAAGTTTGAATAATTGCTTTTTGAGCCAATCTCGCGGAGTCTTTGCTTACTTCGTTATGCTCAAATTTTTTTTCTTGGACTAGTCCTTATATACCTGCGGTAAAATTTCTAACACGCTTTGATATTGATTGAAAAAGCAAATGATCCAAAACACCCTTTAATTAAAATCAATCTCAGCTGCCATGTCCGGCTCACCTTGGTAAGGAGAGGCGGGAAGGCGAGTGGTGTAATTTTCAAAGGTGGTATATTCACCAAGAAAGGTCAACTTGAGCATGCCGGTGGGGCCGTTACGCTGTTTACCGATGATAAGTTCGGCCAAGCCGCGGTTCGGATTATCCTCGGTCCGGTTGTACACTTCATCGCGATAAATGAACATGATAACATCGGCATCTTGCTCAATTGCGCCTGATTCGCGTAAATCCGCAAGTTGGGGGCGTTTATCGGTTCGGTTTTCTAGGCTGCGGTTCAGCTGGGAGAGAGCGACGACCGGCACGTTCAACTCTTTGGCCATGGCCTTGAGGGATCGGGAAATTTCTGAAATTTCCTGTGTCCGATTTTCTGAATTGCTTTTGCCTTGCATTAACTGCAGATAGTCAACGACAATCAATCCGAGATTGTGCTCGGATGTAAGCCTCCTGGCCTTGGCCCGCATCTCCAGGACTGTTAATCCAGCTGTATCATCGATGAAAATGGGGGCATCAGCAAGCATACCTGTTGCTCGAGTCAGCTTGGGCCAGTCGTTATCATGGAGCTTCCCCGTCCGCATCCGCTGGGAATCTATCCTGCCGACGGAGCAGATCATACGCAGGGCAAGTGATTCCATGGACATTTCCAAACTGAAAACAGCGACAGGCACTTTGCCAATAAGCGCGGCATGCTGGACGATATTCATCGATAATGCCGTTTTTCCCATGGAAGGACGGGCCGCAAGGATGATCAGTTCTGCCGGCTGGAGGCCTGCGGTCATTCGGTCAAGTTCATCGTATCCGGTGGCAACCCCGGTGATATGCTCCTGTTTGTCAAACAACTTTGTAATCCGATCAAAAGCCAGGGGGACGATGGACGACATGGGGTGAAAACCCTGGGTTTTATTGGAGTGAGCAATCTCGAAAATAGTTTTTTCTGCCTGATCGATCAGATGTTCAATGTCATCCTGAGTATCATAACATCGGGCTGTAACTTCAGAGGTGGTTTGGATCAACTTGCGAAGTATCGATTTTTTCCGAATGATCTGCGCATGGTGGACAAGCGTACCACTGAAGGGGATGATATCGGTCAGTGAAGCCAGGTAAGATGCACCTCCGACCTGCTCCAGTTTGTTTTGATCGTTGAGTAGACTGGTTACTGTGATGAGGTCGTGCGGTTCATGTTTTTCAAACAGGTTGACCATGGCCGCAAAAATCGTTTTGTGCGCATCGCGATAAAAATCGTCGGCACTTAAAAGTTCGACGATCTTGAGCAAGGCTTTATCCTGCAACAGGATGGTTCCAAGCACGGCCTGTTCTGCCTCAATGCTTTGTGGCGGAATCATGGTCGATGATATATTGGTGGAAATTGAGGAAGTGTGCTGTTGCATGCCTTCATGATGGGAAAACAGTCCAGGAAGATGAGTGATAGATGTGCACTATACCTTGGCCGCCGGTGAATGGCACGCCCAAAATAAAAGTGCCTTTTCTGTTGTCAGAAAAGGCACTTGTCAATCTGGTATACATTGCACGGGTTCGCAAGTATCAATGCCGCTTAGTCAAAACGGCTTGCTCTCACTCGGCAAATAAAACCGGCGAGCACTCTTGACCTTTTGACTTATTGAGCGTCGCCGATGGTCTCCGGGACAACTTGAACCGTAACAGTCGCAGTCGTCTGATATCCGGTTTTTACCGCAATTTTGTATTCGCCAATAGCCTTAATGGCATCAGGAATAATAAGTGATTTTTTGTCGACAGTGACACCGGCATCTTGCAATGCCTGAACGATGTCGCTGCTGGTGACAGATCCAAACAGTCGATTTTCTTCACCCACTCGTTTACTGATGGCCACTACTTTACCCTCAAGTTGAGCAGCGAGGCCTTCAGCCTGTTTTTTCTGTTCAGCCAAACGGGAGGCAATAGCCTGTTTTTCTTTTTCCAACCGGGCTAGAGAGGCCTTGGTGACCAAAACAGCCTTTTGACCAGGAATGAGAAAATTCCGGCCATAGCCAGGCTTCACTTTGACGATCTCACCTTCCAGGCCTAACGTTTCAATTGTTTCGCGTAATATAATTTCCATTGAAAAATCCTCTATCTCTATCGTCTCATAGTGTAACAATGCAAAGATTACCTCGTCTTAATCTACAGCCAAGAGATCGATCTTTTTCATCGTTTATTCGATTTATGTCGTAAATTGAACCAAACATCACACAATCCCAGCACCGCCAGGAGAATAAGACTGTAACTTTGAATCAGCAAAATGCCGTAAAGGAGGACACGGGCTAATGCAGGAACCTTCCACCGTTTCAGCAGGGCAAAGAAAACAGCCAATCCTTGAAAAAAATAAAAAAAGGCGCTCGTAAGCAGAAGGCAAAGCCCAAAGTCCTGAAAAGCTCCTCGGCCAACAAGGACTGCAAAAAATGCAGCTATTGGCAACCAAACAAGTTGCTCCGGCAGTTTCCAGGTATCGTATGTACCCCACGGTGCTGGCTGGCTACGAGCAACAAAACGATTGCCTAGTACCATATTCATCCACACCGTGAGGGTTACAGTTGTAGCAAGCAAACCAGGCATTAACCGAGGTACAGTCTCCCGCAGATTATTGGTTATAATTCGCAGGTTGAATACCATTTCCGGTGTCAAACCCACATCCTTGGAGCTGTATATTTCCAAGGTCTGTTGGAAGCCGAGATCAAGGGCCTTGATGAGCGAGGGGTAGGGGTTAACCTCCGAAATTACCCCATATCCTGTCCAAAATATCAGCCAGGTTAAAGCGAGGGTAAAAAAACCTTTGGCACCGCTGACAGCCGCTGATTCCCTTTTTTGAGCACTTCTAAAAAGTGTCCAACCTAAAGGGACCAGAGTTAAAGTGAACAGGTAAATATCCAGTCGTTGCATGAGCAACGCGGCTACTGCCACAAAAAAGAGGCTTAAGCGGATAGCTGCAACCCCAGTGGTGTAACCGTATATCTGTAATATATACAATACCGGAACAGCTAAAAAACCATTCAACCAGCCAAAAAGACTTGGTTGAGCTACCGGTAGAAAAAAAAATATACTCAGCCCTAATAGCTGGACAGGAGGAATGTGGTTTTCCCCCCAGCTCAGCCCTAAAAATCCCATTCCAGCAGAAAAAGCCTTACGCTTGGGTCGAGCCCATGTATGGCAGCAGGGCCAATTGACGCGCCCGTTTGACGGCCTCGGTCAATTCACGTTGATGCTTGGCGCAGGTTCCATAAATACGACGGGGAATAATTTTACCACGCTCGGTAACGAAATTTCTTAGAGTTTTCGGATCTTTGTAATCAATGGTTACTTCTTTGTCGGTGCAAAATCGACAAACGCGACGGCGAGTAAAAATCTTTCTTGGTTGGGCCATTATGTAACTCCTTGGAAATATGCTATTGCAATTGCGGCGAATTAATCTTCGTTGCTATCGTTATCGCTCTCATCATTGTCGCTCTCATCGCCTTCCTCAGCCTCTGCCTGTGCTTTCTCAAGAGCAGCAGCCTTCTCAGCAATGCGTTGCTTTTCCGCCTCAATAGCTTCAGCATCCATTGAGTCGCCCAATTTAATGGTGAGGTAACGCAGTACCTTATCATCGATACGGAAAATACGTTCAATCTCATCAACTGACTTCGCGGGAGCAGCATAATTCAGGTATACATAATATCCCTGAACTTCTTTATTGATCTCATAGGCAAGGCGTTTTATTCCCCAACGATCAAGGCTGATAATGGCCCCTCCATCGGTGGTGATAATCGCATTCGTCCGATCAATAATTTCAGTAAATACATCTTCTCCCAAGTTTGGGCGAAGAATATACGTTGTCTCGTAATGGCGCATGATTCCTCCTCATGGTCGTGGTGGCCCTCGCTTCAATCCTAAGGGGAGAGCGAGAAGGTTATAGTTGAATCTTTCTTATTAGTGGAAAAGGAGAGGAAAAGTCAAGAAAAAAGGTGTCAAGCCTGAGGTTTGGATGCGCCTTTTTCCTTTTCCTGCGCTTTGATGCGAATCCATTGATCGTGCAAGGATTGTTCGTCGGTAACTTGCAGTCCTGCAAACACATGGGGATGGCGTCGTATCATCTTGGCTATGATGCCTCTAAAAACATCTGAAGCTGAAAATTGACCACGCTCTTCGTAAATCGAGATTAGAAAAGATAACAGAAATAAAACATCGCCTATCTCCTCGCAAATTGACTTTTCGTCTTTGTGATCAATGGCTTCTATTAATTCCTGGCACTCCTCAAGCAGATAATTCCTTAAGGATTCGGGTGTCTGTTTGATATCCCATGGGCAACCATTTTCACCACGCAAGGTCGCAACTATTGAGTGCAGATGTGGGAAGGTTGAAGATCCTTCGATTGTTGGCAGTACCTCCATGGTTAGTTGCTATGGCCTCTGATCAAGAATTTGTAAGGCATTTTCGATGCGTAGAAGTTCATCCTGTTGAGGATCGCCGAGAATTTGTTCAAGCTGATCGAGTAGTTCCTGTTGGTTTGCGTTGACCATTTCTAAGTCTTGAATGGTTCGTGCCGCTGAATTTTCAGTGACATCCATCGCTTCGCGCAGATCACCCGCATTTTTCATTAAGGCTTTTACTTCGGCGATCTTTTCAAGTCGAAGAAACAATTCGTCAAAATTGACAGGTTTCTCGAGATAGTCAACCGCCCCTTTCTTCATTGCCTCAACAGCAGTGTTGATTGAAGAATGAGCTGTAATAACAATAACTTCAATCTCTATGTTTTTTTCTTTGGCGAGGTTAAGCAATTCTATGCCACCAATATCTCCGGGCATAACTAAATCGGTTATGATCACATCGAAGGAAGTTAGGTCAAGCAGTCGGGCGGCTTCAATTCCATCAACAGCTACTGTTACCTCATATCCCTCATCGTTTAATCGTTTTTCAAATAATCGGCGGATTACAGGATCGTCATCAGCAACAAGGATCGACATGCTGTTCATAGGCGTACCTCCTCAAACTCAACACGGGTAGTCGGACTAATCATTTCAACTGGTAAAAGATAGAACGCAAATGCCGTTTAGGGATAAACCGGGGACAGACTCCGGTAAGTGACTCTGTGCTCCCAATAATGAGATATCCATCAGGTTCGAGAACATCAGCAATTTTATTAAATAATTTCTTCCTGTCTTCAAGCGTGAAATAGATGGCAACGTTTCTGCAAAGCACTATGTCAAATTTACCAATCCCAGTAAACGGTGACATTAGGTTGAACTTGCGAAAATTGACCATGGCTCGCAATTGGTCGTTAACTTTCCACGTTTGCCCCATTGGTGAAAAATATTTGGTTAATTTATCCCTGGCAAGTCCCCGCTCAATCTCAAATTTATTAAATTTTCCACTACTGGCTTGTGCCACGGCAGCGTCACTGATATCTGTACCTAATAGTTTAATCGAATATTTAGAGAGATCTTTGATAAGTTCCTGTAAGACAATAGCTATCGAATATAGTTCCTGGCCAGTGGAAGAAGCTGCACTCCAAATCTTCAAGTTCGTCTTCAGCATCGAAGATTTGGGTGTTCGGATGTCAATAATTTCAGGGAAAATTTTGTGTTGGAGGAGCTGGAACGGCCCTGTATCGCGAAAAAAAAGGGTTTCGTTCGTTGAAATGGCATCGATAATTTTGCGCTCAATCGTTTTAGTCGCATCAGCCTTGGCTTTTTTGTGAAAATCCAGGTAGCTGGAGCATCCCTGTTCCTCGGCGATTGAGTTGAGTCGAGTTTCTAGGAGATACTTTTTGCTCTCGTCCAAGTATATTCCCGAAATTTCGTAAATATACTTGGTTATGAGCTTTATCTCTTCAGGGGAAATTTTTAGCATGAGGCCTGCCGTCTTAGAGATTCCGTTATTTTACCGATTTGACTATCTCACCGGCGATCCTATCTAGCGGCGCTACCATATCGGTCAAACCGAGCTCCGCCGGAGCTTTGGGCATGCCATAAACAACACAACTCTCTTCATTCTGTCCGATGACAAATGCTCCTTTTTGCTTCAATACTTGTAAACCCTTTGTCCCATCCGATCCCATCCCGGTCATAATCACGGCGGTTGCTCTGCCGACATAATAATCCGCAACCGAGCGAAAAAGATAGTCTGCTGATGGTTTACACGAATTCTCCGGTGGATCGTTGGTGATTTTGATCAGTCTATTCGTGCCGTCAGTTGAGGCCACAAGCTTCATCTGTTTACCACCGGGAGCGATATATGCAACATTTGGCTGTATGGCTTCACCATCCTGAGCCTCTTTAACTGTCAGGGCACATTTGGAATTTAAGCTGTTTGCAAGTGATTTGGTGAAAACCGGTGGCATGTGCTGAACGATAACAATAGGGACTCCGAGATCTCCCGGCAACATTGGCATCATTCGCGCTAAAGCATTGGGTCCTCCGGTGGAAATGCCGATGGTGACGATTTCAGACTTTCCTTGTCGCCGTGCAGGCGTGATGATTGTCCCTGTTGATTTTCCCAGGATAGCTGCAGAAGTACCTTTTGTTTTTGCCCGTAAACCGATATTCACATTTGGTTGTGTGCGTACACCGCTATGTCGAGATCCAGCCTGTAAAGAACCAACAGTGGTACGTCCGGTCTGAAATGCTTTGATCAATGGAGCCAACAGTGTCCGCAGTTGCTGTTTGCTTTCAAGAATGTTATTAGCGGCAGGTTTGAGGATAAAATCGTAGGCTCCAAGCTCCAAAGCCCGCATGGTCATGTCTCCGCCTTCGCTTGTTAATGTGGAGACCATGATGGCTGAAGTTTGAGGAGCATTCTGCTGGAGATACTGCAGAACTTCAAGACCATTCATCTCCGGCATTTCGATGTCTAAAGTTAGGAGATCCGGCTTTAGCGATTGAATTTTGGCCACAGCAATTTTGCCGTTGTGGGCAACGCCGACTACCTCAACCCCAGGAATTTCACCAAGAATATCACTAACGGCCTTGCGGTAGACAATGGTATCGTCAACGACAAGTACTTTGATTTTTTTACCGATCATTAAGTGTGATGGATTCGTAAAAATTCAAGATTAATGGCGTAGTTAAAACTTAGATTTACTGCGTCGCAGTGTTTTTTTCTACACTCGATATATTTTATGCCTGTAAAAAAAATACTCTTTATATATCGCTGTTTTTACTTGCTATCTCCCAGAATGGGATGGACCTATTACTAGTCCATCAATATTTAAAAATGCTGCATTATAATCATTCATTATAAATATATGCCGATCAGCGTTCAAGTCCACGGCTAATATTGTCTGACTCGAGTCGTAGAACTTCTTTTATATTGAGAATGCCAATCAATTTATTATCAGTTTTGTAAACTCCGGTGAAAAATCCCCCCTGAACGCCATTCATGTTGGCTGGGGCTGATTCTATTTTATCTGGATCAGCCATAACAACATCACTAATCCGACTCACAAGTAAACCCACATGTTCTCCCGGTGTGTTGACGATAATGTTTCGTGATTCGTTACTTACCTCGATATCGCCTAAACCGAGTTTTTGGCCCAGATCAATAATGGTTACAATTTGACCGCGCAAGTTGAGAATGCCGACCATATAGTCTGGCGATTGCGGTACCTTGGTCATTTCCATCAATTTATTGATTTCCTGTACCTTAAGAATGTCCATACCGCACAGGGCTCTGCCAACATAAAAGGTTGCAAGTTCTATAATATTTTTCGTGTTTTTTTGGGTTTCTACCATGATCGCTCTCCAGTATGCGAAGAAGGAGATAAAAAATTATTTAACCGTGTCAAATTTTAAAATGACCAACGAGATCTCTTAATTGTTGAGCCATTTGTGAAAGTTCAACGGCACTATTTTTCAAGCCGGCACTGCCCTGAGATATGGTGTCCGCAGAATGACTTACCTCCGTTATATCCTGAGCAACACTATCGGAAACCATGGATACCTGAGCGACATTTTCCGTTACTTCCAGGATACCGATGGAGGCTTGGGAAATGTTGGAGGCAATCTCGCTGGTGGTTGCAGATTGTTCCTCCACTGCAGCAACAATGGAGGTGACAATTGTATTCACTTCAGCAATCACCTGGGTAATCTGCTGGATCTGGCTTACTGTTGCCTCGGTTGACTGCTGAATCGAATCTATTCGGTTTTTTATCTCACCCGTGGCTCCGGCTGTTTGTCTGGCAAGTTCTTTGATTTCGTTGGCGACCACTGCAAAGCCTTTCCCTGCTTCACCAGCTCGTGCTGCCTCAATTGTTGCATTAAGAGCCAAAAGATTGGTTTGCTCAGAGATTTCAGTGATAGCCTCGGTGACTTTACCGATTTCCATCGCAGCTCGACCCAATTCATCTACCCTTTCCGATGCTGATCCGGCTTCTCGGACTGCCGCTTTGGTGATGTTTTGAGCTTTCTCAGTAGAGCTAACAATTTCTTTAATAGTACTTGTCATTTCCTCGGTGGCCGTTGCAACCAAAGAAATATTGGTCGCGGCTTCTTCGGTGGCAGCGGCAACGGTGGACATGTTTGCGCTCATTTCTTCCGCTGATGCAGCCACCGTGAGGGTACGATTAAATGTATCCTTGGAGTTTTGGGCAAACTCGTCGGCAGAAGATCCTAGGTGTTGTGAAGATATTGACAGGGTATCACTGGCAATAGAAATATCCTTAATCATGTGATTAAGGCGAACGGTCATACCACTGAGCTTTTCGACCATATTCCCGATTTCATCGCCAGCAGATATCTTCAATGTGCCTTTCAGATCACCGGAAGCTATCTGGTCGATAAAACGATTCACTTCGCGAACGGGTCCAACGATTCCTGAGTGCACGAAGTAAATGCATATCAAAGCAACTGCGGCCAAAATAGCAGTTAACGTCCAGATGACATGCCATTTGGCTGTATTGACGGCCTTGTTCGACTCATCCAAAGAACTGATAATTTCAAAAGCCCCGTGGATTTCACCTTCTCGCCATCCCTCTTTGGTACCACCTGTCACGTCTCGACTTCCTGCTGGATCTCCGTGACAATAGAGACACTCCTGAGTAAGTCGTATCGGCCTGAAATACCGAATCTGATTAGGCTCGACCACGACTCTTTCGACCAGATCGCCCTTGTTGAACTCTTCAAGGATACTTTTTTCCAGTTCTGTTGGCGTATTTTTGGGATTTCGTGGCGCCACTTTGGGAACCCTAAATTCAAACCCGGCCTCTTGTGCCTTAGAGGCGGCAGCGTCAATTGCTGTGATCACTGGAACTGCCCCCATGATGTTAGCGGCAGTGAGTTCGTTAAAAGGTCGGATCACCCCATCTCGCAATTTATTTGCCATTTGTTCTCGTGCTGCTTCAGCCATAAGCACAATACCGGCACTTTTGGAAATTATGGCTTCTTTTGCTCCTTCACGAATATCATTGATCCTTTGCCAGGCAGTGATAGAACCCACAACGGTTGGACCTAGAAGCACAAGCACCAGGATTTTCCACTTAATACTTAAATTGGTTAGGTGCATGTTAACTGCTGCCTTGACGTAGCATTAGGCTTCCATGGCCGCTTTGGCGTAGCGATGCACGCTTTCCATGAGACGTTCTTTATCGAGTTTAATGTGGTACTCATTAACACCAACCGCCTTGCCTCGGGCAATATCCTCATCTGCGGCTAAAGTGGTTAGAGCAATAACTGGAAGATGCTGAAATCTTTTGTCAGTTTTGATTTTCTCCGTCAGAGTGAAACCATCCATATTGGGCATTTCGATATCGGTAACAACCATGGTTATCTCGTCCGCATGTTCCTCGAGAACACTCAATGCAATAACGCCATCTTCTCCCTCCAACACATTAAACCCAGCTTCTTCCATGTAGCCCTTTACCTGATTACGGAAAAAGTTTGAGTCCTCAACAATGAGAATGGTGGGGATGGCGGTGTCATCAGAGGCAATCTCTGCATAGGCGGCATGATCTTCAAACCACTGCGGGTTGGATATCTGCATGATTTCAAAAATATCGACCAGCATGGTCGTTTTACTGCCTATAATAGCGGACCCCATAATACCCGGTTGTTTCAGCGTTACATCATCAATATCGGCATTAATTTCAATGGCATCGATTGGACCGATGGCCAGAAGACCGACATCTTTACCGGCGATATGGAAAACGATAACCAGTAGATCTTCTCGATCATCAAGCGGCATGACCGAGGCGACTTCGTCGATACTGATTAAAGGCAGGCTACCTCCTCGATACTGCATAACTCTTCGACCACCAATCTCCTCAATATGATGCCGTTTAATTTTCTCGACACGTTCGACTTGGTTGAGCGGTACTCCAAACTGCTCCAGTACTGAACTCGCAAAGGTGAGGAGTGCTTGTTTGTCACGGGTTTTGGTGATGGCCTCTTTAGCCGCCTCGGCCAGCTCGGCGGCACGTTCAGACCCTTCAAGCGAAGTGAGCCCTGCCATGCGAGCAATGTTCGAAACATCAAGAATGAGTGCGATGCGGCCGTCCCCCATGATGGTTGCGCCGGCATATCCTTGACATTGCTGCAGATGTCTCCCCAAAGGTTTGATAACTATCTCCTCGGAATCATGAAGTCGATCGACAATAAGACCGTATTTCATGGCACCGGTGGAGACAACGACGATATTGAGCGCACTTGATGGGCTTTGCCGTCTTTCTCCAGAACCCCGCTCTTGCACTCTGTCGGGATCAGGCTCATTGGAAGGGGCAGGCGAATTTTCTTTAAAAAGAGGTGAAGATTTGGAGCGACGATCAGCGATGTTCCTTCTTCGATCTGTTTTTGTTTCATCCTGAATCGGATCAAAGTAGGTTGGTTCAATACCAAAAACTTCAGCCATCCTGATGAGAGGAAGGAGATTGCCGCGTAAACGAACAACCTCGGCATCACCCACTCTTTCCACCCGCTCTTTGACCTTGGAAGCAGAGATACGTAATAATTCTTCCAAATTCACCTGGGGAATAGCATAACGTTCCCCGCCTGTCATGATGATCTGACAGGGGATAATGGCCAGCGTTAGCGGCAGTTTAATGCTGATAGTCGAACCCTTGCCAACCTCGGACTCGATCTCAATAGAGCCACCGAGTTGATCCAGGTTGGTTTTAACCACATCCATGCCAACGCCACGTCCGGATACATCGGTCACCTTGGGGGCCGTGGAAAATCCTGGAAGGAGGATCAGGTTGATCCGTTCTTTTTCCGACATGACCTTTGCTTGGTCTGAGGTGATCAGCCCCTTTTTGACAGCGGTTTCGGCAAGGACGTTACCATCAAGGCCTTTACCATCGTCACTGATCTCAATGACCACCTGACCAGCGGCATGATAGGCTTTGAGAACGATCAATCCTCGGGCATCTTTCCCTTTTTTGATGCGATCTTCAGGTGTTTCAACTCCGTGATCAACGGAATTACGCACAAGATGCGTCAGCGGATCGTTGATAGACTCGATAATGGTTTTATCGAGCTCAACATCCTTACCGACGATAGTCAGATCAATTTTCTTTCCCAGTTTTTTGGAAAGGTCGCGTACAACTCGCGGGAATTTATTAAAGACATTACCAATCGGTTGCATTCTGGTGAGCATAATGGCTTCCTGGAGTTCGGAAGTCACCAGATCAATACGCTGGCCGACGGCTTCTGCATTGCGTACGTCACCTGAAGTAATCGTCTGTAACAGTTGATTCCGCGAGAGGACCAACTCACCTGCAAGGTTCATGAGCTGGTCAAGTAAACTGACTGTAACTCGGATACTGGTATCGGTTTTTTGTAGGCTGGATGAGGCACTTCTAGTTCGTGCGCTTCTGTCACTTTCCGGCTGGCTGGCTTCTGGCTGCTCGACCTCCTGATCCTCAATCTGCTGAGCCGGCGATGGTTCATCCTGTTCCGCGCCCACATCCTCAATAATGTCCTCTTCATTCAGGGGCGTAGAATCAATTACCTCTTCAGCCACTTCCTCTATAATTTCAGGGGGAGGCTCAACTTTTTTTGCCGCAGGTATTGCCTTAACTGCTTTGGCCGCGGAAGCAGGAGCCTCGCCACTTTCAAAAATGGCATTTAATGCGGCGGTATGGCTTGATATGTCGACAGTATTACTGTTGGCCACATCTTCGATCAACCGTTGCAGTTCATCGGCGGCCAGCAACAGTACGTTTACGATATCAGGTTTGGGAACAAGTTTTTCGCTTCGGACAAGACCTAAAACGTTTTCAGCAGCATGGGCTAAATCCTGAATCACGGTCAATCCCATGAAGCCTGCTCCACCCTTGATTGAATGGGCAGCACGGAAAACTTTGTTCACTAATTCCACATCGATATCGGCGCCTCTCTCTTCAATTGCAAGGAGATCGTTTTCGATATCTGCCAGATGCTCAAGCGACTCTTCTATAAAACCCTGCAATATTTCATCATCTTCGATAGACATAAACGGTTCTCCCTCAATGAGATGGTGTCGTCTTCAACCAACGAGATCGCGGTGTAGGGCTTGGAAACCCCAAAAGCACCACATGGTTCCTCGACCTTAAAAGTATTGTACGTGCCGGAAAATGATTGTACAGATATTTTTCTAATAGGGGGGATTCTTTGGAACTATTGAATATCTCCCTTTACAGGTAGCTGCGATTATAAGGGGGCGGAAAGAAAAAACGGGAGAAAAGAGCAAGAGGTATGAATGGGCGAATTGAGAGCAAGGTGCCGGGAAAGCCCTTGCTCTCAAAAAAAAAAACAAAATATTAACTGTCTGTTATTGGGCAATTGCATGAAGTTTGACGGTGTAGGTGATAACCAATCCGGCCAGAGGATGGTTGTAATCTATGGTGATGGTATTGTTCCCGGAGGCAAGAACCGTAGCCGGGACCTGTTGTTGAACCCCATCTTTTTCCATGGTCAGAGAAAGGATCATTCCGGGTTTTGGGTCGATCCGTCCGTCGAAGGTTGCCCGAGGTATTTTATGCACCAAAGCCTTGTGGTAAGGGCCATAGGCGTCCTCTGGTTGAATGCTCACCGTCTTCGTTTCACCTGTTTCCATCCCCATGAGGGAAGCCTCAACGGCTTTAAGGATGCGTCCTTGCCCAATGGTCAGGGTTATGGGGTTGGTTTCGGGAACACTTTCAACGATTTCACCGGAAGGAGCCTTTGCAAGGTAACTAATGGAAACAGTATCGAAAAGTTGAACAGATTTCATTGAAAAATAGTCCGTATATTATTAATAAATTGATAATAAATTTCAGCGAATATACCCAAAGACTTTATTTTTGACAAGCAGCACTGTTGCCAAGCAAGACTTGACAAAGAAGGCGTAACAGCATAAATGTGCTAACCCCTATCCCTTTTGAAATGAAAGTCATGTGGTTTAACGGTGATGGGGGCTGTTCCGTTCAGATTTTCGCATATCGGCTGTCCTTCCGAATCCTTCGGCGTCATCAGCCGTCGGTCAACTCCGAGATTGTCGTTTCCGCAAAATAACACGCGGAAATGACTTTTCGTGCTCAATAATAGACCATTTTTGTGATACACGGGTTTTCGTTTTTTGACTTTTCCGAATCCATCAAAATTATAATTTACTATGATAGAACTTGCTTTTGCTAAAGATAGCAACGGGCTTTTACCTGCCATTGTTCAAGACTATAAGACAGGTGAAATTTTGATGCTCGCCTACATTAATCAATTGGCCTGGGAAAAAACTTTGGAGACGGGTAAGGCCCATTTCTGGAGTCGCTCTCGAAACAGTTTGTGGCTCAAAGGTGAGTCTTCCGGTCATGTCCAATTGATCAAAGAGATTCTGGTCGATTGCGACCAAGATACGGTTGTGTACAAGGTCGAACAACTTGGCGGGGCTGCTTGCCATACAGGTTATCGGAGTTGTTTTTATAGAAAGGTTACCGGGGACGCGCTGGTCGTGACAGAGGCCCAAAAGGTTTTTGACCCCCAAACTGTCTATGGATCGAAATAATAATCGCATTAATGTTAAGGAACTAAAATGAATTTATTGAAGTTGGGAATTCCCAAAGGCAGTCTTGAAGATGCAACCATTGCCCTTTTCGAGAAATCTGGCTGGCGGATAAAACTGGCGTCGCGTAACTATTTTCCAGAAGTCGATGACCAAGAGCTTTCATGCTCAATTTGTCGACCACAGGAGATGTCTCGTTATGTGGAGTCTGGGATGCTTGATGCGGGTATCACCGGAAAGGATTGGACGCTTGAGAACGAATCCGATATCGAGGTTGTTGCTGATTTGGTGTATTCTAAGGTCAGCAAAAAACCGACCAGATGGGTTATTGCCGTACCCGGCGACTCCAACATTACCCGGGTTGAACAGCTCGATGGTAAACGGATTGCCACCGAGCTTGTCAATGTCACTCAAAAATTTTTCGAACAACGTGGCCTCAAGGTTGATATCAGCTTTTCCTGGGGGGCAACCGAAGCCAAAGCGGTATCTGGATTGTGCGATGCCATTGTCGAGGTCACGGAGACCGAATCCACCATTCGCGCCCACGGTCTGCGGGTCATCCATGAGATGATGCAGTCCAATACACAGCTTATTGCCAATAAATCGACAATGCAGGACCCATGGAAACGTGAGAAGGTTGAAAATATTGCGATGCTTCTTCAGGGGGCCCTTCGCGCGGATCGCATAGTCGGCCTGAAAATGAACGTGTCCAAGGAATGTCTTGACCTTGTTATCAGTATGTTACCAAGCCTTCACGCTCCCACCGTGGCCCAACTGTACAAACAGGAATGGTTTTCTGTGGAGACCGTCATATCTCAACATCAAGTGCGTGATCTTGTTCCCAAATTGAAGAAAAATGGTGCCGAGGGCATCATTGAGTATTCGCTGAACAAGGTCATCTAGTCCACATCCTGGAATGGTCTTTTCGTGCAAGTCCGGCTATATGCTTAAAGTTTATCCTAGGGATATCAATTATTGTATGCCAGGTGTGTTTTTTTTAACATGCCTTGATCTTGAACGAAAATTCTCATTTCTGAACAAAAACAATCTCATCAAAGCGGGAAAATCGAGGGCAGGGAGAGAGCGGAAAATATGGATTTCAATAAAGTAGAATTTTTGCTCTCTGCCCATGCCATAAGGCAGTTGCCCGAACCGATCTACCCCGACATTGCCTTTGCCGGTCGCTCCAATGTCGGTAAGTCCAGTTTGATTAACAAACTCATTGGACGGACCAGCATGGTTAAAATCAGTTCAAAGCCCGGAAAAACACAAAGTCTCAACTATTTTCTTGTGGATCAGGCGTTGTATTTGGTCGACTTACCCGGGTACGGTTTCGCCCAGGTGTCCCAGCAAACCAGAAAAAGTTGGCAAGGGTTGATTACCCAATATGTGGAGACGAGGGCGACCCTTAACTGCATAGTGGTTATCATTGACCTGCGTCACGAGCTTAAGGATTTGGATCGTGACCTGATTGGCTGGCTGCGCTATCTGAAAAAACCGTTTTTACCGGTGTATACCAAGGCAGATAAACTGAGTCGCAATGACCAGTTCAAACATGCCGCCATTCTCGACGCTGGCCTTACTCTGGCAGCTAAGGATCGTATCCTCTTTTCCGGTCGAACAGGGCAGGGGTTGGATGAATTACGTGCACGCGTTACTGCCTTGGCCAATGCTGACCAAGACAGTTTGATTGCATGATCGCTATTGATCTGATTTGAGTACTGCGAGGAAGGCACGTTGCGGAATATCGACGTTGCCGACAGTTTTCATTCGTTTCTTCCCTTCTTTCTGTTTTTCCAAAAGCTTACGTTTACGTGAAATATCACCGCCGTAACATTTTGCCGTAACGTCTTTGCGAAGGGCGGAAATTGTTTCCCGAGCAATGATATTACCCCCGATGGCTGCCTGGATGGCAATTTTAAACATCTGGCGCGGTATCTCTTTTTTCAGTTGTTCACAGGCTTTCAAGCCCCTTTCACGGGCTTTAGTGCGATGGGAGAGTTGTGAGAGGGCATCGACCGGCTCACCATTGACAAGAATATCGAGTTTCACCAAATCACTTTGGCGGTAATCGATCAGTTCATAGTCAAATGACCCGTATCCTTGGGTAACTGATTTAAGCCGATCATAAAAATCGTAAATAACCTCGGCAAGCGGCAGTTCGCAGATAAATTCAATCCTGCCGGGCATGGGGTAGTGATATTTGGTGTTTTCACCCCGTCGCTCCATGCACAGAGTCATTACCGCGCCCATATAACGTTCGGGGATATGAATCGTTGCCTTTATATACGGTTCTTCGATACGTGCAATGGAGCCTGGATCTGGGAAATAGGAGGGGTTGTCTACCTCGACCACTGATTTATTCTGCAGGTAGAAAATGTATTTGACCGTGGGGACGGTAAGGATGAGTGAGATATCAAACTCTCTTTCCAACCGTTCCTGAACGACTTCCAGGTGCAACAATCCAAGAAACCCGCAACGAAAACCAAAGCCCAAAGCTGCGGATGAATCTTTTTGAAAGGAGAGGGCGGCATCGTTGAGTTTCAGCTTTTCCAGTGCTGCTGCCAGATCTTCGTAATCATCGGTGTCGATTGGGTATAACGAAGAGAATACCACCTGCTGTACATCCTTGAAGCCTGGTAAAGCGGCGGGGCAAGGGCGATCTTTAAGGGTAAGGGTGTCGCCGGGACGGGTATCGGAAACAGTTTTGACGCCGGCAATAATATAACCCACTTCTCCGGCAGAAAGTTGTTTTCGGGACTCACGACGCAGGCGGAAGATCCCCAGTTCTTCGATGCGGTAATCAGCACCATTGGACATGAAAATTATCTGGTCGCCGGTTTTCACCGTACCGTTTACAATTCGTACCGAGATAACCGTCCCCCGATACGGATCGTAGTTAGCGTCAAAAATAAGCGCTTCCAGTGGTTTTTCCGGATCACCCACCGGTGGTGGCAAAAATCGAACGATAGCGTTAATCAACTCACGAACACCTTCACCGGTTTTTGCTGAACATCTCTGGATTGTTTCTCCGTCAAGCCCCAGATCCTCCTCTATTTGGGCGGCAACCTTTTCCGGCTCGGCGGCGGGGAGATCGATCTTATTGATGACAGGAATTATTTCGAGGTCGTTTTCCATCGCCAAGTAAAGGTTTGCCAGCGTCTGTGCCTCAATGCCTTGGGCCGCATCGATCAACAGAAGTGCACCCTCACAAGAAGCCAGTGCCCGGGAAACTTCATAGCTGAAATCGACATGGCCAGGGGTGTCAACCAGGTTAAGCGTGTAGGTTTCACCATCCTCTGCCAGGAAAGGTAGACAAATAGTCTGGGATTTAATGGTGATGCCCCTTTCACGTTCGATATCCATGCTATCAAGAAGTTGATCCTTAAACTCTCGATCGGTGACCATTTTGCACAGCTGGATCATGCGATCGGCCAAGGTGGACTTTCCGTGGTCAATATGGGCTATTATACTGAAATTTCGTATTTTATTCATTCGCAACAAGAAAGGAAAAAAAGAAAAAGGGGCATGCGTGGAGAGCCCGGTATCTTTAGCATAGATTGGGCGAAAATAAAACTCCCCAACCAGCTATTGTCAGATTAAAGTGTTTTTTTTGAAATTTTCGGGTAGGATTTCCCAATGAGCCCTGCATGCGATTCATCTCCTTGCAGGGTTATGTTTTCTAACGATATACCAGAGTTTAATGAGAGATCAGAGCGAAATCGACAGAGTGGAGATAGAAGAGGCACCGCAGCCCGCTTTGATGCTGACCAGCAGTGACGACAATTTGCCGGCGTTAAGCAACCCGGCTCTTCATCGCTATCTGCAGGAAATCAGTCAGTATGAATTGTTGAGCCGCGAAGAGACGGAGGAACTCGCCGTGCGTTTTCAAGAGACCGGTGATCCTGATGCCGCCTACCGCTTGGTTTCTTCAAATTTACGGTTGGTCGTCAAAGTCGCTATGGATTTCCAGAAATACTGGATGCAGAATTTTATGGATCTCATCCAGGAAGGCAATGTCGGCTTGGTACAGGCAACCAAAAAATTTGATCCGTATCGGGGCGTAAAATTCTCTTATTATGCCGCTTATTGGATTCGCGCTTACATTCTCAAGTTCATCATGGATAACTGGCGTCTGGTGAAAATCGGCACGACCCAGGCCCAGCGAAAACTATTTTTCAGTCTGAATAAAGAAAAAAAGTTGCTTGAATCCCAAGGCTTTAAACCCGAAATCAAATTGCTGGCTGAACGCTTGAATGTTAAAGAGAGCGAAGTCATCGAAATGGGGCAGCGGATGGACAACTGGGATGTTTCCCTAGAGGCTCCCGTTCGCAGCGACTCCGAAGATGAGCAAAAGAATTTTCTGCCCCACGACGGTCCTGGTATTGAAGAAGTTGTCGCCAGCCAGGAAATGCGCGAGCGGCTTGCTACCATTCTTGCCGATCTCAGTACACGCCTCAATGAGAAGGAGCAGGTCATTTTAAAGACTCGCCTCCTCAGTGACGAACCCAAAACCTTGCAGACAATTGCCGATGAATTCAGCATTTCCCGCGAGCGGGTTCGGCAGATCGAGGCCAACCTTCTTAAAAAATTACGTAAACAGTTCGAAAAAGAAATGCCTGATATTCAGGATTTTCTCAGCGGTGATGGGGTGATCCTCGCTGCTGGACCGACAGATCAGGTGTCCTGACCTCCTCGTTCTTTTCAACATTTTTTCCAACCTTTTTTCGTCGTAGTCCCAATGAACGTACCTTTGCTTGATCTTAAACCACAGTTGGCCCCTCTGCGTTCTCAAATGCTGGAGGCAGTGACTCGAGTAATCGATTCCACCGGTTATATCCTTGGTCGTGAAGTAACCGAGCTTGAAGAAAAAGTGGCTCAATATTCACAAGCCACCTACGGCGTTGGTGTTTCCTCGGGGACGGATGCCCTTCTTGATTCTTTGATGTCGCTCGATATTGGCCCCGGTGATTTGGTATTAACCACACCGTATACTTTTTTTGCCACCATGGGCACCATCTTGCGGGTTGGGGCTAAACCGGTGTTTGTTGACGTCGAACCTAAAACTCTCAACATGGATCCCGTGTTAGCGGCAGAGGCATTGAGGGCTTATCGTCGAAGCGAAAGCCGGATCAAAGCGATGATCCCTGTCCACCTTTACGGCCAATGCGCTGATATGCAGCGTATTATGGCCCTGTCCAGCGAATATGACGTTCCCGTGGTAGAAGATGCTGCTCAGGCCATAGGCGCCGAATTTCCCTATGAAGAGAACGGGCAGGTTACCTGGCGCAGAGCCGGTGGTATGGGACTGTGCGGTTGTTTTTCCTTTTTTCCGAGCAAAAATCTCGGTGGTATTGGTGATGGCGGCATGGTCACCACTTCAGACGAAACCTTTGCCGCAATTTTACGTTCAAATCGTAACCACGGGGCCGAACCTAAATACTATCATTCCAGGGTTGGAGGCAATTTTCGTCTCGACCCTATACAAGCAGCGGTGCTTTCAATAAAATTGCAACATTTGGAAAGGTGGCATGCCGCCCGGCGGGAAAATGCCGCACACTATACCCGACTTTTCCAAGAAGTCGGCTTGGCCAATGACCCGGTCGTTTTACCCAGTGCGGTTTATGCGGAAAAAGACGGGGCCGCAGAACATAATTATCATATTTACAATCAGTTTGTCATTCATGTTCCCCAGCGTGATGCCCTGCGCCAATTTCTTATGGATAATTCCGTTGGCTGCGAGATTTATTACCCCTTGTGTTTACATCAACAGGAATGCCTCCAAGCTGACACCTATAAATCACAATCTTTTCCGGTTGCCGAGGCTGCTGCGGCAGATTCCTTGGCATTACCTATTTTCCCGGAACTGACCATTGAGCAATTAGAATATGTAGTGGCAACTATTAGCCGTTTTTATAACGCTGGCTAATTGATCTAGTGCTTGATTGCAGAAACAACCGCCAATAAATAAGCTTTTATATCACTGTATTTTTGATACTTTTAGCGATGTTCTTTTGCGCAAATTAATGCAATTTGACACTAGTTACACTTGCGTATCTGGTTTGTCTTTGGTATCACCTGAGACAACGAGCAATGTGATGGCCTCTCTAGAACTAAGAGACCGAACGCATGCTTCACAACAACAGTGAGTTCTGTAGCGAGAAACGTCATTCTCGTACCTTTTTACGGCAATGACAAACGAATATAACATAACTGAAAGCGTTGGGTTGTTACTCAACGCTTTCTTCTCTTTTATGCGCCCTGATAAGGGTTGCATCCCAAATAACAGCAAGGAGGAGAGTTGACATGGTTGAACGTATCCCGATGTCCTTGGCAGGAAATCGGCAGCTACGCGATGAGCTGAAACGGCTTGAGCGGGTGGAGCGGCCTGAGATCGTCAAGGCAATCGAGGTTGCGCGTGCGCATGGTGATCTGAGCGAAAATGCAGAGTACCATGCCGCCAAGGAACGGCAGAGTCTCACGGAGGGGAGAATCCTCGAGCTTAAAGATAAGCTCAGCCGAGCTGAAGTTATCGATTGCTCTAATGTTTCCACGAATCGAGCTGTTTTTGGCACCGTTGTCACGTTGATGGATCTGACAACCGATACGGAAGTCACCTATCAGCTCCTTGGACCAGAAGAGGCTGATGTCAAAAAAGGATCAATATCCGTGCTCTCGCCTCTAGGGCGTGCACTTCTGGGGAAAGAGGTCGGCGATGAAGTCGTCACCAAGACGCCAGGAGGCATGCGAGAATTTGAGGTAATTGATATTGCCGCCTCCTCCATAAAGTAACAGCTCTCTTGAAGCATAAAATGCAAAAGGACACCTAAAGGGTGTCCTTTTGTATTGGAACACGGTGGGGAAACGAGTTAGTTGGATTGCACCAACAAGCCGGACTGGAAAAGGCTGGTCATTTGCTTGCTCATTTCTTCCGTGGTGAAGGAGCAGTCACTCCCCACGTGCCAGCAGCGCGATATTTCATCCAATGCACCAAAAATCATCTGGCGGGCAACCTGTGGACGAATTTCTTTGCGAAATATTCCAGCGTCCTGCCCCTCTGTAAGAATTTGGGCAATTATAGCCAAATATTCATTAAAGGTGTTTTTGCGGTACTCGCGGATCAGTTTGCTGGTCTGCCGGAGTTCAATATGGATAACCTCTGCCAGGTATCTGTTTTTCTTCATTTCTTCCAAGTGGTTTGTAATGAAGATCTGCAACTTTACCTGTGGATCAGTTTCCTTTTCCAACAGGGCAATAACCTGATCGATAAGTTTGCCGATCTCTTGCTCAAATACCGAGAGCAGGATATCAAACTTGTTATTGAAGTAGAGATATATCGTTCCGTCCGCCACCTTGGCTTCTTTGGCAATGTCCGAAATCCGGGCATTGAAAAAGCCTTTTTTGGCAAAAACCTTAGTGGCAGCACGTATGATTTTACGATGCTTGTCTGGTGATTTCATTTACTATGTTTAAACAGGCAAATGCTGTGAAAAATGAATGAGTCCTCATTCCAAATGTTACCAGCTTGCGGATCAGTATGTCAAGAAGAATGGCGGTGGAATGGCAGGGTTATCCCGAATCCTATAAATTTTGGGTAGGTACATTTTCCTGGACGAGACTTGATATTATTTATTAAAGGAAGGCGTTAACTAAAGAGGGTTGGCACTTATTCAAAGGTCGGAGGAGATCTGATGAAAGTTTTGGTAATCGGCAGCGGCGGGCGGGAGCATGCATTAGTGTGGAAGCTTAAACAATCAAATTCAGTTGACACAATTTACTGTGCCCCGGGAAATGCGGGTATTAAAACCCTTGCCGAGTGCGTCGATATAGCATCAGGAGATATTTCCGCATTATTGGCATTTGCCCTCGAAAACCAAGTTGATCTCACGGTAGTCGGGCCAGAAGACCCCCTTACTCTTGGTATAGTTGATACTTTTCAGGAAAATGGATTACGTATTTTCGGACCGGATAGTAAAGGCGCCATCCTGGAAGGAAGTAAAGTTTTCACCAAAGATTTTCTAGCCAAGTACAAGATCCCCTCGGCTCGATATGGCTCTTTCGCCAAACGAGGAGCTGCAAAAAAATTCGTCAAAAGCATAGGGTTGCCATGTGTTGTGAAGGCTGATGGCCTGGCGGCAGGAAAGGGCGTTATCATTGCCGAAAGTCTCAAGGAAGCGGAACAAGCTATTGACTTGATCATGAAGGATAAGGCTTTCGGCCTTGCCGGAAATCAGGTTGTTGTCGAGGAGTTTCTCCGTGGGGAAGAGGCTTCTTTCATTGCCTTCACAGATGGGAAAACTGTTCTTCCCTTACCCTCTTCGCAAGATCACAAAGCTGTTTTCGAAGGAGATCAGGGACCCAATACTGGTGGCATGGGAGCCTATTCTCCAGCCCCTGTCATGACCGATTCCCTCACCAAACGGGTTATGGAAGAGGTTATGCTGCCGACCGTGCAGGGAATGGCCGTCGAAGGCAGACTGTATAAGGGAATGCTTTATGCCGGACTCATGATTGACGGTGATCGGATCAACGTCCTGGAATTCAATTGCCGTTTTGGCGACCCCGAATGCCAGCCCTTATTGATGCGATTAAACAGTGACTTGGTGGAGGTTTTCAACGCCTGCATTGACGGCACCTTGGATCAGATAACCCTTGATGTCGATTCTCGTCCAACTGTCTGTGTGGTTTTGGCCTCTGAAGGTTATCCCGGAAAATATACGACCGGAAAACCGATTGCCGGCTTGGTCAAGGCAGCAAAAATCCAAGATGTGCAGGTCTTTCATGCCGGTACCGCGAGCAAGGGAAGACAAGTTGTCACTTCTGGAGGCCGCGTACTTGGGGTTACCGCTATAGGAGATGATATACAGTCTGCGATTGCTCACGCCTATGAGGCAGTTGCCGCCATTTCCTGGCAGGGATGTTATTTCCGCCGGGATATTGGGCATAGGGCCTTAGCACGATTAGAGAAAAAGTCCCAACCGCAGGTGGGAATCGTCATGGGCAGCGACTCGGATTTACCGGTAATGAAGGCTGCTGCTGATTTTCTGGCTTCAGTGGGCGTGGGCTATGAAATGTTGATCACCTCCGCTCATAGAACTCCGGAACACGCAGCCACCTACGCGCGTACTGCTCGTGAACGTGGCCTAAAAATTATCATTGCCGGCGCCGGAATGGCGGCCCACCTGGCAGGGGTCATGGCGGCCCATACCACCGTACCGGTTATAGGTGTCCCCCTTGATGCTTCCTCGCTCAGCGGCTTGGACGCCTTGCTTTCCACCGTACAGATGCCTCCTGGAATTCCGGTGGCCACAATGGGGATTGGTAAAGCCGGTGCCAAAAATGCCGCCGTGCTCGCTCTGCGAATCCTCGGCCTCCACGACGATGGCCTGCATGAAAAACTTATTCGCCATGCTGAAGAGATGGCCGAGCAGGTAGCTGCCAAAAATCAGGCAATTCAGGGTTGAATCGCGACGCTTCTCTTTCAGATTCCACCATCCAGCGCGCAGCCAACATTCTGCGCGCTGGCGGGGTGGTTGCTTTCCCCACCGAAACTTACTACGGGTTGGCTGTTGACCCTTTCAATGAAAAGGCTGTTGATCGTCTCTATCAGATTAAGCAGCGTTCACGTAAGCTTCCCATTTTGCTTTTGGTGGAAAATATCCGCCAACTGCCACTGGTGGCCCTTTCCATACCTGTACCCTACCAAAAGCTCATTCACCACTTTTGGCCCGGCTCGTTGAGCCTTGTTTTTCCCGCCCAAACAAGGTGTTCCTCACTTCTGACCGGAGGTACGGATACGATTGCGCTCCGATTATCTCCCCACCCCGTAGCGCATCGTTTACTTGCCGCTTTCGGTGGCCCGATTACCGCGACCAGTGCCAATATTTCCGGGAAACCCGCTGCCATTACAGCACAACAGGTTGAAGCGTTCTTTGGAGATCAAGTCGATCTCATTGTCGATGGCGGCACAACTCCAGGCGGACAAGGGTCTACCTTGGTGGGCCTGCGAGATGAGGCCCTTATCTGTATTCGACAGGGAAAAGTTGATTTTTCTCTGGTGCAAGCGATATGCGCGGCATACAATCAGGCATCAACTTGACAATAAATGGAGGCATATATGGCTGATTTACAATGGAATAAAGCTTTCGCCCTGGAACAGACCGCGGGCGATGAAGAGTTGCTTGAAGAATTACTGATTCTGTTTAAAGATTCGGCGGCAGCCGATCTTGAACAACTACGACAGGCGATTACCGCAGATGATGCTCCCGGTGTGGTTCGGGCAGCACATAGTTTGAAAGGTGCCTCTGCCAGCTTGGGTATTGAGGGGATTCGTGAGGTAGCCATGGCCATGGAATCCGATGCCCGAGGAGGGTCGACGACCGTGGCACTAAAGAAGATCGGAGAGATGAGCGAATTGTTGGCGCTGGTTCAGGCAATGTGATCTGTTCCTCAGGTATCGTCCTATCAGGTGGAAAATTTCTGATAGGACGATACGCTGAAAAGCTGTTACGGCCTGATGATCTCGCAGTCGCAAGCTGCGTCCTTTATGTTTAAAAGCAAAAATTTGGCATTATAGCCGTGTTTGATCAGTTCGTTATAAGCCATATCGGCTCTGGCTCCGGTGGAGCAGTGAACATAGATTTTTTTATCCTTGGGTAGTTCTTGCATGCGCGCCGGGATTTCGTCCAAGGGGATGTTGATAGTGTTTTTAAATGTGCCCAGTTCTGCCACCTCTTCCTTGGTCCGGGCATCAACAATGATGACATCCTTGTCCTCTCCTAAGGCGGCCTTACGGAAATCGGCCACCGAAACTTCGCCTTTTCCCAGTTTTCTAACCCATTTGATTTCGGTGTTATAAATCGGTCCTTTTTCGATTTCTCCACCCGATTTTACCCAGCCTTTATACCCACCTTCCACTAACGAAACGAAATTAAAGTCTTCTTCACGAACCTCGACTACGGCATCAAGAACTTCTTTGTCTCCATAGAGAACGATAGGTGCATTCCGCGGAACATCATCAAGTTTGTCCTCAAGGATTTCATAAGGAACTGAATAAGCACCTTTAATACGGCCTTTGATGGCTTTTTCACTCGGACGGATATCGATCAGAACAACATTGCCGTTTTTAATGAATTGGGCGGTGGAGTAGGTGGGCAGATTAGACTTGGACCATGCAGGTTCTCCATCATGATAGACCCGAACATTTTTATAGCCCAAGTCTTTGGCAATAGCGGCAGACGCTGGGGAGAGGGGGCAGGTGATCCCACCGCAGTAAAAGATAAGCAGTTGCATTTTATCTTTGGGAAGAACGGCTGCTTTTTCTTTTTTGAGCACCGGCAGAGGAATGGAATGGGCGCCAGGAAGATGGGCTTGATTGAAACGGCCCAAGGGGCGGGAGTCGACCAAATAGAGACTGCTTTTACTGTCGATAAGTTTTTTTAACTCGTCGGTCTTGATTTCTGTAATGCCGGGAGGAAGCTGAGCAACTTTGAGTTCTACCTCGGTGGCATAATAATCTGAGCCTCGTTTTTCATATTTGACTTTTACCGGTTTCCCTTTGGATGCTTGGTTTATCCCCTTGGTATTGTAGTCAAATTTTAACATCATCACCTTTGTATCGGCGTCTTCATTTTTGCCAATCGAGATGGAAATAGTTTTGGCGCGTTCGGAAACACCGGCAACAACGCCTGCATAGGCACCGCCTTGTATTTCGGTCTGCAGGATAGGTTTCGCTAAAATTTGTTCTGGTTTATCTCCAGCACAGCCTCCAGCCAACAGGCCAAGTGACATACACAGTAGCAATGGGAACATTTTTTTTCTCACAGCAGATCCTCCTTGGTCGTAGTCTAATAATTGGTCGATGGCCCTGAGTGTGCTTAGGGTACGTACCGATAATGTGCTAGTATAGACGAAATTGTGAAAGGGATGCAAAGGGAAGAATCCTTATCAAAAACAATGTTGATCTCATTCAATCAACCTTTCGCTTTTAAGCGGTTCATGAAGAAATAGTTGCGCGAGCAATATTTCATCGAACAGGAGAAGAAATGCGGAGAATTACAATGGAAATTCAGGGTGAATCGTTGGATTTTCCCTTGGCACGAAAGATTGGTGACTGTCTTGCCGGTAGAGGAAATGAAGACTTTACCCTTATTAGCTGGTTTGACAGCGTACGCAACATCCATTCCCCCCAATGCCTGCACTGTGAGATCAAGGGAGAACCGGGATGGGAGGTGTATGGGAGGAACCATGGCGGCCGATTGAGAATATCCTTTAACCAAGAGACGATAGTCTTGATTTATAGCTGAATTGATGCACATTCACCCGTGCTCCGGCTTCGTTTTCTGCGGCTATCCGGAGGACAATAAGCGCTACCGGACGAACACCCCGAAAAGTGTCGGGTTGAGGTGAATGTGGTAGAAACGCCGTCGCTCTTATGGTGCAAATACGACCCAAGAGCGACTTGATACAAGCCGAGGTTAGGGCCTGAAGTTGCGGGCAATCAGGGGAACGTCGGCTTAAGGCGCGCAGGGGGAGGTTGCGGCACCCGACCAAAGAGCTCGACTTGCTCGGCAAGCCATGCTGAGACTTCCTCGGTCATAAAAGTGTCAGCTAGGCGCCATTGCCAATTTCCAGTAGTTGTCCCTGGGGTATTCATTCGGCAGTCGTTGCCAAAACCAAGAATGTCCTGCATCGGCAAAATAGCGAGATTCGCCGGTGAGGAAAGAGCAAGGTGCACAAGTTCCCGGTGAAACGAACCCGCATTATCGTCGAAACGGTTGGCAAACCGTTTGGCTCGCCTTTTTGCCTCCGGCGTAACCTCAGAACTCAGATACCAGCCGACAGCGGTATCATTGTCGTGGGTCCCGGTGTAGATAACGCTTTCTTTCTCTATATTGTAAGGGAGATAACTGTTTTCCGGGTTTCCGTCAAAGGCGAAAAGCAGCACTTTCATACCCGGAAATTGGAGGCTCTCCCGAAGTTCGTCCACCTCAGGGGTGATGATCCCTAAATCCTCGGCAATTATCGGCATTTGTCCCAGGCGACTTTGCATTGCCTCGAAAAAAGGTCGTCCAGGTCCCGGCTTCCAGCAACCGTTGATAGCGGTTTTTTCCTCTGCGGGAACCGACCAATACGACTCAAAACCACGAAAGTGATCAATGCGCAGAATATCGACCATGGAAAAGTTATGGCGTAACCGCTGCTCCCACCAATCCCAAAGCTGTTGCTGCACAACAATATTTTTCGTTTGCCACCGGTAAAGTGGGTTGCCCCAACGCTGGCCGGTGGCGCTGAAATAATCCGGTGGAACCCCCGCGACCTGCGTTGGTAAACTTGTCGCTTTATCAAGTTGAAATATGGCCTGATGAGCCCAGGCATCAACACTGTCCAGTGCTACATAAATAGGGAGATCTCCAATGAGTTGTATCCCCTGATCGTTCGCATATTGTTGTAGTTGTTGCCACTGGTTCAAAACGAGGTATTGGGTAAATAAATGAAAATCGAGTTCTTCATGGAGTTCACAGGTAGCTTTTTGACAAGCCGAGAGTTGGTGCTCACGAATTTCAGCGGGCCACTTATACCAGGGTTGAAAGTTAAATTTGCTTTTTAGAGCGACAAAGAGCGCATATTCCATCGCCCAAGGGTGTTGCTCGCCAAACTGTTGCAGTTTTACGATGTTGGTCTGTAAAGCTGCAAATCGCGGCCAGGCTATTTTTAAAATGTTCTGTTTAAAGCTAGGTACCTGTTCATAATCAACCAGATAGGGTGAAAATTGCCTGCCAGGGATTTCAGAGGATTTTACCAGCCCCTGTTGCTGCAAAAATTGGGTACCTATAAGAAGTGGCGACCCAGCGAAAGCGGAAAAGCTCATGTAAGGAGAGTTTCCAAAGATAGGTGATACCGGTCCAGTTGGAAGAATTTGCCAGCAGCTTTGCTTGGATCTTTTGAGGAAATCGATAAAGGAAAAGGCCTCTGGGCCAATCTCGCCGATACCGTGGGGGCCGGGCAAGGAAAAAAGTGGCAGCAAAATACCACTTGATCTTTGTCGGAGAATGTTTACCGATGTACAATTATTCATATGTCAACTCCTGCCAGGAAACTATGCCCTGCGTGCTCTCATGCCTCTGCGTTTTTCATGCAAACCTATTGCTACTATTTAACCGATATACTCATTTTTTTCGCATGAAACGCACTCTTCAATTGCATTATTTTTTTCAGAGAGTAGACTATAATATTCTTTTTGACCCTGAAAAACAATGTGCCTTATGCACAGACTTAAAGGAGAAGGCGGGTGCTCGCTGGTATAAAAAATGACCTTCTTGAGGCCGGAAAGGATGAAGGCTGCATAACATTTCAGCATCTCAACGAACTCCTCCCCGACCAGGTGAAAGATCCGGGAGCCATTGAAGAGTTGTTTGATTTTCTGGGGGAAAACAACATTGAAATTGTTACCCAGGAAGAATCCGGTAAGAGAAAAACACTCTCCGGTGAAGAGTGGACCGGAAGGAAAGATGGCGAGGACGACGGCTCCTCCGATACCTTGCCCGATAGTGAAGAACACGAATCGGAGGAAACCACCACAACGTATCTTAGGGAGATGGGACAGTTCGACTTGCTGACTCCCGAGGAAGAAGCAAAGTATTCCAAAACGATACGTGAGGGATTTGACGCCATCATTGAGGCTATCCGTGAGGATACTTCAGGCGTACCCGAAATCAAAATGCTGGTCGACAGGATCGACCTTTGGCAGCGTCGCGATCCGACGCTGAAGCCCAAAAAGCAACAGCTCAACTATATGCGGCATTGCGTTAATATCGCTAACCGCAATTACTCGGATATCCGGGAATTGTTCGAGCTTGCGACCAAAATAGAAGCCTACAACCGATCGATAGAGTTTGCCAAGGATTCCATGATCCGGGCCAATCTGCGGTTGGTCGTCTCTATTGCCAAACGATACATGCATCAAGGGTTGACCCTAGCTGATCTTATCCAGGAAGGAAACCTGGGTCTGATGCGGGCTGTATTTCGATTTGATTACAAGAAAGGAAATAAATTTTCTACCTACGCATCATGGTGGATTCGTCAGGCTATTACTCGGGCCATTTTAGACAAAACCCGAACTATTCGTCTGCCGGTGCATTTTCTCGAGTTGCGCAGCCAATTCTTTAAAGCATTTTATTCGCTGTTAAAAGAGTTGGGTCGTGAACCGACGCCGGTTGAGATTTCCAAGATGACCGATCTTCCCATGGACAAGATCCTGGCTATCCTGGAGGCTTCCCGAGAGCCTATTTCTTTAGAAACACCAGTGGGTGACGATGACTCGACTCTTGGTGATTTTCTTGAGAATCAGGAGTCCGAATCCCCCTATGACGCGGTTCAAAATCGGGAATTGGCGCATCGGGTGACCGAGGTGCTCTCCACCTTGACCGAGCGCGAGGAAAAAATTATTCGTTTGCGATTTGGTATTGGCGAGAAAGCCGAGTACACGCTTGAGGAAATTGGAAAACGGTTCAATGTGTCTCGAGAGCGCATCCGGCAGATTGAGAAAAAAGCACTTAATCGCTTGCGGCATTCAAGCCGGAGGGAGAAACTGCGCTTCTTTCTCGATTAAACCAATCAATATTCCGTTTTTTTTGAAGCCCCTTGCACCAAGAGGGGCTTCTTTGTTTTTAACAACATGGTTGGACCAGGTTGCCCGGCCAGTATAACTAAGTGAAAACCTGGACGTATTGTTTTTTTAACCAGACGTTTTCATCTATAAAATCTGGGAGCAGACAGTAATGGATGCATATATCGAGCAGGCAGGACTTGGCCGAATTCTCACCAAGGTTCGTGAAGGTGAGCGGTTATCCTTGGAAGACGGAGAACAACTGTATCAGCATCCAAATATTCTTGCTCTTGGGGCTCTGGCGAATATCGTCCGTGAACGAAAAAACGGTAACCAGGCTTTTTTTATTTACAATCAGCATATTAACTACTCTAACATTTGCACCAATCTCTGCAAGTTCTGCGCATTTGGCCGCGAAAAGGGACATCCCTTGGCCTATGAAATGAGTGTTGATGAGGTGAAGGAGAAAGTTCGCCAGCGGTTGGACGAACCGATCAGTGAGATTCACATGGTCGGCGGTATCCATCCGGATCTGCCTTTTTCCTATTACGTGGATTTGCTCAAAGGTATTAAGGAGGTTCGGCCGGATGTGCATATCCAGGCGTTTACCTGCGTCGAAATTTATCACCTGGCTCAATTGGCCGATAAACCGGTTGACCAGACGCTTGACGATTTGATCGCAGCTGGTCTTGGCTCTTTGCCCGGTGGTGGCGCCGAAGTCTTCAGTCCCCGAATCCGTCAACTCACCTGTGAGCGAAAATTATCTGGAGAAAACTGGATTGAGGTTGCAAAAACCACTCACAGGAAAGGGCTAAAAACCAACGCCACCATGCTTTATGGCCATGTTGAAACCATTGAAGAGCGGCTGGAGCATCTGGATGCTTTAAGAAAAACCCAGGATGAAACCGGTGGATTCCTCGCTTTTATCCCTCTGGCCTTTCATCCGAAAAATACAGCCATGGCTGAGCATTCCAATACCACCGGCATTAATGATTTGAAAAATATTGCGGTTAGTCGGCTGATGCTCGACAACTTCCCCCACATCAAGGCCTACTGGGTAATGATTGGCACTAAACTGGCCCAGGTGGCGCTATCTTTTGGTGCCGATGACATGGATGGAACCGTTAAAGAAGAAGTGATCACACATATGGCTGGTGCGGAAACCGAACAGGCACTTGGGCATCGCACCCTGATCCGTCTCATCCAAGAAGCCGGCCGGCAGCCGGTACAACGTGACACCCTCTACAATGTTTTAGCAACATTCTGATTATGCAAGCGATTACAGCCAAAATAGAGGCAGGGGAACGGATCGACGGTGAGGATTTCCTCAGGCTTGGACGCGAGGCTGATCTCCATCAATTAGGGTTTCTTGCTGATAATATCCGCCGCCGAATGCACCCCGAGCCGGTGGTGTCCTACGTTATCGACCGCAATATTAACTACACCGACATCTGCATATCTGCCTGTAAATTCTGTGCTTTTTTTAAATCTCCCGAAGACAAGGATGGCCAGGTACTCACCCGGGAGCAATTGGCGGAAAAGATTCGTGAAACCCAGGAACTCGGCGGGACCCAAATTCTGTTACAGGGGGGATTGCACCCGGACAAACCACTTGAATTTTATGAGGATATGCTCCGATTTATGCGCTCGACCGGCATCCATATCCATGGTTTTTCGCCACCTGAGATTTTCCACTTCTCACAAATCTCCGGCCTATCCGTTGCCAAGGTGCTTAAACGGTTGATAGACGCAGGTTTGAACTCTATTCCCGGCGGTGGTGCGGAAATTCTTTGCAATCGGGTTCGCAACGAACTTGCTCCTCGTAAATGCAGTGCCGACCAATGGATAGGTGTCATGGAGGAGGCCCACCGCCTTGGCTTGCGGACCACCGCCACTATGATGTTTGGCCACATTGAGACCAAAGAGGAACAGCTGGAGCACCTGCAAAGGGTTCGCGATTTACAGGATCGAACCGGTGGTTTCACAGCCTTTATCCCCTGGCCCTTCCAACCGGATCATACACCGTTAGCTGCAGCCCGTAAGATCGAAAAGACATCGGCTGTCACTTATTTACGGATGCTTGCCTTGAGCCGTATATTTATGGATAACATCCGGAATATCCAAGCATCCTGGGTAACCCAGGGACCGAAAATAGCCCAGCTCTCTCTCTTTTTCGGTGCAAACGATTTTGGTTCAACCATGATAGAAGAAAATGTCGTGGCTGCAGCCGGTGTTCATTTCCGGCTCACTGAGGAGGAAATCCGACGCTTGGTTCGTGATGCCGGGTTTTCCCCCCAACAGCGGTTGATGGATTACACCCCGGTCTAATGCCTCAATGCCCGGTCAACAGATTCATACCGCACCCTGGGTAGTTCCGGTGGATGGGGCCGTTCTTGTCGGCGGTGGCATTGTTGTTGAGCAAGGAAAAATCCTGGCAGTGGATTTGCTCCCGGCTCTGCAGCAGCAATTTCCCCGGGCAGAGGTGGTTTCCCACCCGCAGTCGGCTCTGACTCCCGCTCTGATCAATGCCCATATCCATTTAGAGCTCTCACATCTAGCGGAGTTGGCAACTAAACCTCTCTCAACCAGCTTCACCGGTTGGATTGTCCAACTCCTCTATCTGCGAGACAATCTCGGTATAACCGGGCCACAGGTCGAAAATGCCGCAAGCCAGACCGCCAAGCGTCAATATCAACAGGGCGCCGCTGTGCTTTTGGATATCGGTAACACCAGCATCGGCCAGCACCTGATTGCAGCCTTTGACGGACGACTATTGCCGCACAAAGAGTATCTTGGTTTGGCGGCTTTCACTCTCGAAAAAAATCTGCAACGCCTCAAAACAGAACCGGAAAGTGTCCGTTGTTCTGCTCATGCCCCTTACTCGACCCATCCGCAACTCATTCAAGCGCTCAAAGAAAGGGCGCGCGCCTTGGATCATATCTTCCCCATTCATGTGGCCGAACCAATTGCCGAAGGTGAGATGCTGGCAGAGGGGAGGGGAGAGATGGTTGATTTTGTTCGCACCCGTGGTTTTTGGGATGGATCTTTTCATTCACCCGGCAAACCAGGCTCGGTCCGTTATCTCCATGACTTGGGAGTGATCGATGAGCGCACCCTTTGCGTGCATGCAGTACATCTTGATAAGGAAGAGATCCGCATTCTGGCCGGTGAGGGGGGAAAGGTCTGTCTCTGCCCAGGAAGTAACCAGTTCTTGCGTGTGGGCACGGCCCCGGTTGAACAGTTCCTTGAGGCCGGTATCCTGCCAGCCCTTGGTACTGACAGTGCGGCCAGTAACCCCGAGCTCTCTTTGTGGCGGGAAATGGCCTTGATCTTTCGAGATCATCCCCATCTCGCCCCCGAACGTATCTTTGCCATGGCCACCATGGGCGGTGCAGAGGCGTTGGGACTGGAAACGCAACTTGGCACACTTACACCTGGAAAAGAGGGCGATATTTTAGCTGTACCGGTTCCTGCCTCGCTTACAAATGCAGAGCAGCTTATGCATCACCTGGTTACTGCAGAAAATAATGTAGCACCCAAACGGGTATTTCCCTAAGGAGTCACGCCATGGTTCGCATTGGCATGGTCAATTATATTAATGTTGCCCCAATTTACGAGGTCTGGAAAGAACAAACCTTTCCCACCGATTGGCAGGTGGTCGAGGCACAGCCGAGCCGGTTGAATGTTCTGCTTGCCGAAGACAGTATCGACATGGGATTTGTTTCCTCCTACGCCTATGCCATCCATCCAGAAAGGTATAGGATCCTCGCCGATCTCTCCATCAGTGCCACCGGACCCGTGGGCTCGGTCTTCCTTTTCTCGCAACTTCCGCCTGATCAATTGGACGATAAACTGGTGATGCTCACCAGGCAGTCCGATACGTCCATTCGTCTGCTCAAAATTATTCTTGAGGAATTTTACGGCGTCAAACCTCGTTATGAAATTGGCGAGGTATACCTAAACCAAGAGTCCAAAGAGAGGGCCAGTGCTGTCCTTGCCATCGGCGATGATGCGCTCCGGCTCAACGTCGAACAGCGCTATCCGGTGCAGTTGGATTTGGGAGAAACCTGGCATAAGAGCACCGGGCTTCCTTTTGTTTTTTCCGTCTGTGCGGTTCGTGAGAAATTTGTCGCCGAACAGCCGCAAACTGCTCGCATGGTGCGACAGGCCCTGGTCGATTGTCGCGAGCAAGGCGCTCTACGCATGGGAGAGATCTGCGATCGGGTTGCCCGTCGAATTCCCATGGACTGCGAGGCCTGCTCCCATTACCTTATGGGCATCCAGCACGATCTGACCCCAATCAAGATTCAAGCTCTAAAACGTTTTTTTCAATATTTGATGGACCGCGGAGAGGCTCCTGCCGGGGTATTGCCGCTGAAAATTTTTTCTTAAATAGGAATCCGGATTCGGGAGAACGAAAACTACATGAACACCTTACCATCTCCAGAGGAAAAGAAACAATTCGTCCGGGAAAAATTTTCTTCCATCAGCGGTCGTTATGATCTGCTCAATTCCCTGCTCTCACTTCAAATTGACCGCTACTGGCGTTGGCGTACCACCCGGTTGTTGCGTCAGTTCACCGATGGCTGGGTCCTCGATCTCTGTGCCGGAACCTTGCCGTTGTCGCTGGAACTCACACGTCAGGCGCCAAGACGACGGGTTCTGTCGATTGATTTCTGTGAGGATATGCTCAAAGCCGGGGCAAAAAACCTGCCCAACGATGATCGACGTCAGCGCATTTTCCCGGTCTGTGGCGATGGAGAGGTTCTGCCGGCCCCTTCTAACAATTTTTGGGGCTGCACCGTGGCCTTTGGGGTGCGAAATCTCTCCCGCACTCTTCAGGGGCTGACGGAGATGCATCGCATTCTCAAACCCACAGGGAGCCTGCTTATTCTCGAATTTTCGAGGCCGACCAATCCTATCATCAAGCCAATTTACAGTTTCTATCTTAATCGTGTTCTTCCGGCTATTGCCGGGATGATCTCCGGTGATAAGGAAGCATATCAATATCTGGCGTCCTCAATTGCTGCGTTCTACGAACCGGAAGAATTGATGGCCATGATGCGTGAGGCTGGGTTTAATCAAGTGTCACGCATACCGCTGACCTTTGGTATTGTCTCCATCTATCGCGGGGTAAAGGATTGAGCGGTATGGCAGAGTGTCGACGTCTTCTTCTCGGCATCACCGGGGCCACTGGAATGCTATATGTGCCTAAACTCCTTGAATTATTGGCAACAGCCCATATCGAGGTGCACGGCATTCTCTCGGATGCCGGGCGCAAGGTGCTCCATTTTGAACTGGGGGTAAGTCCCGAAGACCTGATGCAGGTTGCCTGCTGGTTTAGGGCCGATGATTTCACGGCCCCGCCGGCTTCGGGTTCAGCCCGCTACGACGCCATGGTAGTCTTGCCCTGCACCGTGGGCAGTCTTGCCGCCATTGCCGGTGGCATCTGCGGAAATCTGCTTCACCGTGCCGCTGATGTCACCCTCAAGGAAAGGCGGCCTCTAATCCTGGCCGTACGCGAAACACCGCTCAATCGTACCCATCTGCACAATATGCTCACTGCCCATAAGGCCGGGGCCATAATCTGCCCACCGATGCCCTCTTTTTACCAGCACCCGCAGAATCTGGATGATATGGCTCAGCAATTTGCAGCCCGAATATGCGACCTTCTAGACGTACCGGTTTCGTCGGCAACTATCAAACGTTGGCAGGGAATTTGACCATGTGGAAGAAAATAGCTGTACTCCTGGAAATGATTAAATTCCAGCATACCATCTTTGCCATGCCCTTTGCCTTGATGGGCGCATTCCTGGCCAAACGTGGCATTCCTGATTTTTCTGTTTTTTTCTGGGTAGTGATTGCCATGGTGGGGGCCCGCACAAGCGCCATGACCTTCAACCGGATTGCCGATCGACGTTTTGATGCCGCCAATCCTCGGACAACCGGTCGAGCTTTAGCGGTGGGTGAGGTAACTCTGATCCAGTCCTGGGTATTGATGATTCTGGCGAGTTTTCTCTTTTTTTTCGCCTGTTTCATGCTCAACCCCTTGGCGCTGAGGATTGCACCGTTGGCGTTAGGACTAACCCTGTTTTATTCGCTGACCAAGAGATTTACCTGGCTCTGTCATGTGGTTCTTGGCGTTGCCTTGGCTATTTCTCCCTTGGGTGGCTGGGTCGCGGCATCTGCAACACTCCAAGGATACCCCTGGGTGCTTTCCCTGGCGGTTCTTTTTTGGGTTGCTGGGTTTGACTGCATCTATGCCTGCCTGGATGCCGATTTTGACCGCGAAGCCGGACTTTATTCCATACCCTCCATATTTGGTCGAAAAAAAGGTTTCCGTATCGCCGTCCTTTTCCACGCACTGGCTTTCTTGCTCTTTACGCTGACCGGCGTTTTTGTGAGGCTTAATAATTGGTATTTTTTGGGGCTCGCCATTACCGCTGCGGCACTTTTTTATCAACACCTGATCGTTAGTCCACAGGACCTTTCACGTATTCGGCAGTCTTTTTTTTCAATGAACGGTATCATTGCCCTGACTCTTTTCGGCGCCACCTGTCTGGCCCTGGCAACTGAGGGTTGAGATGCGGTTGTACCATCCGGTTCTTGCGGCCATTTGCTTTGGATTTTTGACGCCTTCCCTAGGTTTGCCGAAGGAGGAGACGCCGTCAGTTGTCGAACTGCAACCGCGTGAGGTCTTGCCGGATACTCTTGATATCATCTACTCCGGCGATGAGACCTTGCATTATTCCGTATCCTGGAGTGGTGGCATTAAAATTGGCGATATTTACTTGAAAATCCGTCCGCAAAAAAAGCCGGACTCCGGCTATGTCATTGCAGCGAAAGTCAAAGATTTTGGTCCTCTTTCCGTATTTTATCCGGTTGATGATCAGTTTCGTTGTTTCGTTGATGGGCCAATGAAGTTGCCGACACGTTATGAGGTGGAGCAGAAGGAAGGGTACGGACGGGAAACCACTCGACTGAGCCTGTATGATCAAGAACAGCAAGTCGTACGTTACCGAAAAAACAAAAATAAAGTAACGACATATCAGGTAAATGGAAAGGTCTATAACGAGTTTGCCTCCTTTATCATCACCCGTGCCCTTGCGTTTATTGGGAAGGTTGAGATTATTGTCCCCACTTTTGCCGATGAAAAGCGGCATAAAGTGAGAGTGGCGGTGGCAGATCGGGAAATCAGGCAAACTATTTTCGGTAAGATAAAGACGCTGAAAGTCCAGCCCAAAATGCAGTTCAAGGGATTATATGAGAAAAGTGGTAGCACGACCCTGTGGTTAACCGATGATCGCTGCCGGGTGCCGATAGAAATCCACTCTCGTATAGTCGTCGGTTCCCTGGTGGCGGAATTGGTTGATTACTCCAATTCCGCCTGCCCGGAACTTCGATTGAACAAATAACTAGAGCACGAGAAAAATTTCAGCCTATTTTAACCTCGATTTTTTTGGGCTGTGCCGGACCAACCTTGGGAAGACGGACTTTAAGGACGCCATTAACCATCGAGGCATCAATCCGATCCTGGTCAATGGTTTCCGCTACAGTGAACCGACGCAGATAATGTCCGGTTTCGTACTCCTCTAGGATCAATCGACCCAAATATTTGGGTATTTCACGTTGGGCTTGAATAGTGAGGATGTTATCTTCCAAAGAGAGATCAATGCCCTCTGCAACGACACCGGGAACATCGGCAAGCACTACCACCTCCTGTTCGGTTTCAAAAATGTCAACATGGGGAGCGAAGTAGGCGTCACTCTTGGTGGTTTCACCGCCAGGTTGCACCGCCTTCTTTTCCTGTATTTTCAGTTCTTGGGCAGACATGGAACACCTCCATTATTCTTCGGCGGATACGTTAATTTGGCGGGGAGTAAGTTCGGAGGCTTTCATCAGGGTGATGGTGAGAACGCCGTTATTTAGTTTTGCCGCCACGCGCTCGGCATCAACCTTGACCGGCAATGCAATAGCGCGGCTGAAACTGCCGGATTCGATTTCACGGCGATGATAGGAAGTCCCCGGTTCGCTCTGCCGGTTATCTCGCTTGCCTTGCAGGGTAAGCGTATCACCCTCAATTGAAACGTGGAGATCTTCGACCTTAACCCCGGGCAACTCGGCGGTAAGAAGAATGCGGTCCGGTTCTTCGTATATGTTGAGTGGCGGATAAACGTTGGCGCGCCCATGAGTCTTTCCCCTTTCCCCATAGGAGCGGGAAAGTTCGTCCAGTCCCTGTCGGATTCGTTCGAACTCAGCCCAGGGATTGCGAAAAGCCGGACGATCCACAAATCGAATAAATGCCATGCTGCACCTCCTTGCGGGCAAAATGGTTAATGATCATATAGAGTAAGACTGCAAGAGAGCGTTTGTCAAGCCTGTCGTTCTCGATAAACAAAGGTGCGCGAACGACGTTTCTCGCTTCGTAATTCATTGTTTTTGTGATGTGAATTTTCCCGTTTTGGGGATTTCTTCAAGCGCATCAAGGTTGACATCTCATTGTGAACAATGTTGCTTTTTCAGCATAAAACGACGACAATAGCCTAGCCTAGTCTAGGCTTTGTCAATGGAACCAACCTTAGTTTCAGGAGTATAAAAATGAGTACGGCTGTAATTGCCACCGATTGCCCGGATTTGCACCTGCTGCACCGCGGTAAGGTCCGTGATATGTATGAAATTCCAGGTCATGCGGACAAATTGTTGATGGTGGCCACCGACCGCATTTCCGCCTATGACGTGATCATGGCCGATCCTATTGCCGAAAAGGGCAAGGTATTGACTGAGATTTCCTTGTTCTGGTTCAAGTTGCTTGGTGATATCATCCCCAATCACCTAATCAGTGCCGACGTCAACGAATTTCCGGAAGTATGCCACCAGTATCGTGATCAGCTTGAGGGACGCTCCATGCTGGTTAAACGGACCAAGGTGGTGCCGATCGAATGCATTGTCCGAGGCTATATTTCCGGTTCTTTCTGGAGTGCCTATAAAAAAGAGACGACGGTCTGTGGGGTCAAACTACCGACCGGTATGTTGGAATCCGATAAATTTCCGCAGCCGCTTTTCACGCCTTCGACCAAAGCTGACCTAGGTCTGCATGACGAGAATATTTCCATTGCCCGAATGGAAGAACTGGTAGGTACCGGGTTGACGGCTAAGATGGCTGCAGCGAGTATCGAGCTTTATCGACGGGCAGCGGACTATGCTCGGACCAAAGGGATCATTATTGCCGACACCAAATTTGAAATGGGCATGGATGGCGACCAACTGATCCTGGTCGACGAGGTTCTGACTCCGGACTCATCCCGATTCTGGCCGCTTGACCAGTACACCCCGGGTAAGGGACAAGCGAGTTTTGATAAGCAGTTTCTGCGCGACTATCTGTCCTCACTTGATTGGGATAAGCAACCGCCGCCACCGCCGCTGCCCGCCGAAATTTTGGAAAAAACCAAAAGCCGCTACAAAGAGGCGCAGATCAAGCTGACCCGTTAATCGTACTTTTCACCTCGCCCATCCACGATATTGCCAATCGGTTGGTGTCGTGGATGGGTTGTTCTTGAGCCCCTTATTTTGTCCAAAACACCACATCGATCGCACCGGAGAAGCAATTTCCTTGTGATTACACACGATATGTGGAGCACCTGCATACCGTTGTTATCCGATCTACTGCGTTGGATTTTTCCGACACTCGGCAGACCTTATGTATGCCTTTACGCCTGTGGAAGCACCATCCTTTATCCGGTTATTTATGCTGAACCATGGCCTGGTAGTAGACCTGAACAAATTTCCCCGACATGGTATCCACGCTTGAGAAATCGAGGTTGCCTCCAGGAGGGAAAATACCAGCCAATGTGAGATAGGCGTTTTTTGATAAACGGCGGATGCCTTCATTTATTGATTCGGGCATCATGGCGCGGTTTTCCGGCAACCACAATCGGCAACGAAGGGGGCGATGATCAAAAAGCAGGCATGTGCCGTCATTGCCAAGAAGTGGGCAACGGAAGCCGGATTCAGCACAGAACCGCTGGAACTTTTCACTGTCCATGCCAGGGGAGGTATGGTGCAGTGTTTTTAGCTTTTGGGTCATGTTCCCTGCACGTTCAATGACTTCCAGCCTTTTTTCCTGGCTTAATTTTTGGTTGATCATCTGGCTCAAATAAAAACTCTCAATGAGCTGGAGGTCAAAGGGTTCAAAACAGCATTGGCTATGGTGCTGACCACAACAGTCGCTTTCCTTTCCTTGAGCTCGATATTGGTCGTCAACTGCGGCAATAAAGGTTGTATAATCTTTAAGAAGGGGCGTTGTATCAATGCCGATATGGTTGTCGATGGAGGGTTTTTTTGCCTGGAGTATGCCTTCCTGCTTGCCGTATTTCCTGAGCAGTTTCCACTGGATATAATTTGTTGGATGAGCACGTTTCCCTTCCATGGCCTTCTCAGCCAGTTTCAACCCCAGACCTCGCCGAAGCAGATAGGCGGAGACAAAGGTTCCGGTACGCCCGAAACCGTGTCGGCAATGGACCAGAACTTTTTTCTTGAGATAAACAGCCTCGTCGAGCCATTCAAGTGCTTTCTCCATCTCATCCAGATCCGGAGCACACTCATCGTCAACGGGCAGGTAATACACTTCAAATCCAGACTTTTCTTCAATTTGATGTAGATCACAGAATTCACCACAGAGATTGACAATGGCGGTAATACCCTGGTCTCTGATGAAATCGAGTTCCTCATACGACATGGGGGCGTAACCGGTTGCCAATTGCTCTGTTATCCAGGTCAGTTGGTACTCAGGCATGTAGCTCCTTTGAAGTGATTGTGCTTTATTGCGTAAATGAGTATTCCCCTTGCAAAAATCGGGAAACGAGCTTTGGTATTTGCTCCTCCTTGCGCAACACTAGGTCCAAAAGCTTGGTGGCGCCCAGGAGTTTCCCGAGTATGTCCAAGAGTTGAAAAATCTCTTCCTCACTTCTATCAACCAGTCGACCGTCGATCAAGTCTCCTTTTACAGTGGTGTCGAAGCCAAAATGATGCAGAATAGCCTCAAGGAATTGGACTCGCAGGTGCCTCCCTACAAATTCGCCACCGCCACCGGCAAATCGGATCTGACAATAATTGAGACGAGGATCTTCGCCGCAGACAGCATCCACCAAAGTGAAATGATATCCAAAGCGCATGTTGACGTTGAGGTATCCATGGCCAATGATGGCATACGATGCCAGATCGCCGCTCTGACTTGAAGCAATGCCACCTGCCAGGACAACCTGATCAAAGCTTTTCCAATCAAAATATTGATGCGACTTCCAGTCGATATTCGGATGACTGAGACCGCCCCAAAGTGCGCTTAAAGCGGGCGACTCAAAGGTCTCAACTGGCACGCCATCTTTGCGAGGAGGTGTGGCTGCGCGGTTGGATCGTAGATCAAGCACATACAGATCAATGGGGAGATCCGTCTGTATTTTTAACGTTTTTTTTGATTTTCCAGAAAGAATGTCCCCAAGAAAGAACATTGCCGACAGCGAACGTTCATGGGTATAGCGAATAATGTCATGCATGGAGCGGCATCCCTGTGGGGAAAAGCTCTCTGCACGAGGGTCGGTCAAGCTGAGCGGGGTGATGAAGCGCAAGATAGAGCTGATACGTTTGCGGTAGCTGAGTGTACTTTGCTCTTGAAGCGAGGGCGTTGTCTCAAGGGGCGTGATCGTGTTGCCACGAAATACTATTGCTCGTCCGGCATCAAGGGTAATGACCAGACCTTCGGGTAAGACTTGACTAGCGTTTTGCGCGTGTACGAGCAAGGGAATTTTTTTTTCCCTGCACACGGTGGAGAAATGTCCGGCAATGGACCCCTTTTCCGCTATGATACCAACCGCGGAGCCGATAAGCCGAACCAAAGAGGGGGGTGTTTCTCGGACAATACAGATGGATCCTGGAAGGATATCTTTCTCCACACTTTGGGAAAGCTGGTGGACAATAGGCCCGGAAACGAGACCACGGGATGCAGTGTCCCCTCCCTCAAAAAGCACCTCTTCTTGCGTTTGTTGCTCTTCCGGCGAAGAAGGGGTGGTGTCGATTTGCCCCGATTCAGCAGCAAACGGCCTACTTTGCAAAACAACCACCTCGCCTTGATCATCCAACGACCATTCAATATCCTGGGGATGGCCGTCAAACCCCTCTTCAATACGTAAGGCCATCTCGGAAAGGAGCCTGATTTGTTCAGGCGAGAGCATGGGGTGGGCAGCGTTCTCATGCCTGATCGTTTCTCGGCGGATCCCGTCAGCTACCAAGATAAGCCGTTCACCTTGGGGCACTGGTTTGGCCATCTGCACATCCAATGTTGCTCGATGAACAAGGTAGGTTTCCGGAATTTCCTGACCGCTGACCAATAATTCTCCCAAGCCGCCTACGCATTCAATCAGCAGGTATTGATCTCCATCCTCGCCATAGGGAAGGTGGGTATAGATGACACCACTGATTTGGGCGTTAACCATCTTTTGAACAACGACCGCCAAAGGGGTCTCTTCATCCATAAACCCGAGATGGATTCGGTACAGCAGCGCCTTGAGCGAGTATTTGGAAGCTAGGACCTGGAGATAGGCATGGCCCACCTCCCGTTCGCCAACGCCCAAAATACTTTCATACTGGCCGGCAAATGAATAGAGCCCATCTTCCCGTTGTGCAGAGGACCGGACGGCAAATCGATCTCGATTTACACCGTTTATTTGGTTAGATAATAGAAAAATCTCAAGTTCATTGAGAACACGTTCAGGCAACCTGGCACTGAGAATAAGCTCTTGCATTTCATTAGCGAGCTGGGAGCAGAGTGCATGGTCGGTAGGATTGAGTTGGGCGAGTCGTTCGTTAATCGGTTTTCGTAGTTGATTTTCCTCAATAAGGGCAAAATAAGCGGTGGTGGTAAAGGCAAACCCTTGAGGAACATTGAAGCCATGGTTTTGCAGTTGGGCTAGGTTATAGCCCTTATTGCCCAGTAACGTAGCGGGATGTTTTGTGTTGAGGGCAACCACAAAGGGGGGAATGGTGAACTGCTCAGGAGGAGCGAGCAAAAAGCGGATGTAAAAATCAAATTTACGAAAATACTGCCGCAGTGAACGTGCTTCTGAGGGATTCATCTCCTCTAGACTTTCTACCATCGCTAGGACAGCACGGGAAAATTGCTCGTATCGTGCCGTCACCCGAGCAAGGTCTTCATAACGGTTGTTATAGAAAAGTTCCTCAAATTCAGCCATTAGGCTGTGGGCGAAACTATCTCGCTCAAGAAGTCGACGAAAGGCATAGTACCCATTTTGCAGCATTTTATCCGGGGCAAAAAGGCGATACGACCAGTATTTAAGGAGTGCGTGTACCGGTACGGTCATGGGTAAACTCCTTGAGCAAGGGCAAATAGTTGAATCGATATTGTATCCTTATCTTAGTGCCTCATGAGCTATTCTCAAAAACGGTGCGACGCAGTAGAATGAAGTTTTTACGACGCGATCATGGTTACGATTCGAAAAAGGAGAGGTTTACTCTTGCGAAGTCATGGTCCCGACAACTCGTAATCGTACGCCGTTAAAAACCACGATATCGTCGGTATAGAGCTTCTTTCGTTTACGGGTTTCTACCTGGCCGTTGACTTCCACAAGCCCTTCGCTGATAAGATAACGGGCCGCACCGCCGCTTGAAGCCAGATCTTCACGCTTGAGCAATTTATCAAGCTCAATAAAAGGTGTGTTGAGTTCAACCCGCCGTTCACTGTATACACTCATATATTTATAATAATCCGAAGAAAAATGGTGGTTAAAGAGCCCTGAGGTGTTCAGGTTTAAGCGCTAGATTACCCGACAGAGCTGCATCGATCAGGGCCAGGGTCTCTGCTTTTTCCTCAGGAAGTTTGGCTCGAATCGGTAAATAATTGGACGCGTGGTTAGCGTGAAACAGGCCGTTGGTGAGATTAGTATATTCAATTATAGTGCGCAGTTCCTGGAGCAGGGCCATGGGTTCAGGCATGGCAAAATCACCAACCTGATACTGTTTATAGAGCTCGGTTCCTGGTTCGAGCATCAGGCTAAGCGCCCCAACGTATTCCGGATTAATGGCACTGAGCACGCGACCGGTCTCAACGGCATGGATATGGGAACGCTCAGGGCCAGCAATACCAAGCAGGACGGTGATTGACAGACGAACACCTGCATTTTTCGCCTTACGCCCCATGGCGATCATTTTTTCGGCATCTGCGCCCTTGTTCATGGCGGCAAGGGTCAGGTCGTCACCACTCTCAAGGCCTAAATAGATAATTCCCAAGCCGTGGTGGCGTAGTTCCGCCAATTCGGTTTCGGTTTTCATACTCAAGCCCTTGGTGTTGGCATAAATACCGACCCGGGTAATCTGCGGCAATTTCTCCTCAATCTGTTGAAGAATGGCGAGAAGCCGCTTTTGGGGAAGGATCAGCCCATCACCATCACAAATAAAGAGTCGCTTGGTGTGGGGGAAATGTTTGGCCGCATACTCGATATCCGCATCAACAATGGCATCGGACTTGATCGAAAACCGTTGTTCTTTGTACATGCCGCAGAAGGTACATTTGTTGTGAGAACAGCCGGTGGTGACTTGTAGCAGGATGCTGTTCGCTTCACTCGGTGGCCGGTAAACGGTCCCTTCATAGTGCATGCTTTATTCCTCCCGGTTCAAAGTTGATACCCCTGGTAAAAAGAAACAAGGAACATCCTTGCTCGGGGATTTTCCCAACACTCGACATATCGAATATATGCCATAGCGCCATAAGAAATGCGATCCCATGTATATTCTTGTTTTTGCAAAGTTATCTTTTGGGGCGGAATGGGCGTCTTACGAGTTCACCCCGACAAATGAAAAGATTAAACCAAGGGCGGAAGTTTGTTGAGCAACTGCTCCATGTTCCGTCGAATTTTTTGGTATTCATCAGGAGACAATCCTGCGCCGAGGCCGACCTTCTCCGCCATTTCACTGGAAAGAAAATCACCAGGGGCATGAGCATCGGCGTTAATAGCCAGAAGTGCCCCGGTTCTTTGTGCAATTTTGGCGACATGACCATTGGTGAGGCTATGCCCTTTGCGACCGGAAAGCTCGAGCAGAATACCTTTTTGGGCAGCTAAAGCAGCCTCTTCCTCGGTGATAAAACCGGGGTGAGCGAGCAGATCGATATCCGCCTCCAGAGCGGCCCGGTTAGTACCGGAGAGAACCGGTTCCACCGGAGTTTCCCCATGGACGGCGATTATCTGGGCGCCTAGTGCTCGACACTCAATGGCCAGTGGTGCAATCAAAGTCGGCGGCACGTGGGTTAACTCAACTCCGACAATCAACTGGGTGTGATTGACGGAATTCAGATCCTTAGCCACGCGGATGAGGTTAGGAATCAAGATCCCGATGTTGGAGGAATCGGCATGATCAGTGATGGCAATTGCACGATAGCCCATCTGTTCAACCCGACGGACATGTTCGGAAGGAATCAGAGCCCCATCGCTGAAAAAAGTATGGGTGTGAAAATCAATCATATTTCATTCTCCCGTATAAAATTACGGCGCAATCGTTCCATTGAGGGAATGTTTACCAGCATGGTCGATACGGACCATGACCAGATCTCCGGGCGCAAGCGGCATGGAAGAGTGGGGCATGTGCACCACCTGATTAGCGCCAGTACGCCCCTTTACAGAGGTCTCACCACAGTCTTCAATCATCACTTCAACGGTTGCACCTAAAGACTCAAAATTTCGTTCTAAAGATAGCTCATCCTGGCGGTTCTGAAATGTCATCAGTCGCTGTTTTTTGATCACTTCCGGGATCTTGTCGATAAATTCCGCAGACCGGGTATGAGGCCGATCAGAGTATTTAAAGGAGAATGAAGCGTGGAAACGAACCTGGTTGAGCAGACCCATGGTTGCTTCAAAATCAGCCTCGCTCTCGCCGGGGAAGCCGACGATGATATCCGTGGCCAAGGCGATATCTGGACAATAGCGGCGTAGACCATCGACCTTCTCCAGATACTGCTCCACCGTATACTTGCGATTCATCATTTTGAGCACTGCATTTGATCCGGATTGCACTGGCAAGTGAAAATGCGGACAGAGAATATCAAGCTCGGCAAAACAGCGCATCAGATCATCGGTCAGGTCCTTGGGGTTTGAGGTGGTGAAACGAAGCCGTTTAAGACCACCAACTGCTGCCACCCTCCGCAAGAGATCGGGGAAAGTCACCGGCGCTTCCGCAACTGCGTTGGTCTGCCCATAGGAATTAACATTTTGCCCCAGAAGGGTGATTTCCTTCACCCCCTGGCTGACGAGAATCTCTACCTCTTCGATGATATCACTAACCGGTCGGCTGATCTCACGTCCCCGGGTACCCGGAACCACACAATAACTACAGAAATTATTGCATCCCTGCATGATGGTAACAAATCGCTTGTAGCTCTGCGGTGCAGGGGAGGGTGGTGTGGTTTTCAGCAACTTCTGAAACGGTGGAATTTCAAAGGAAGCGTCGAGATTGGTGGCGATCTCACGGACGGTGGTCTTGTAAGTCAACCTTTCCAACATCTCTGGCAAATAATAAATCTGCTGCGTGCCGACGATGAGATCAACATGCGGCATCCTCTCTTTGATCTGTTCCCCTTCCTGTTGTGCCACACAACCGGTGACCCCAAGCAAAAGGCGAGGGTTGCGTTTTTTTTCTTGGCGCAAATGCCCCAGGAGACTGAACACCTTTTGTTCGGCCTTTTCGCGAATACTGCAGGTGTTGATAAGAATAACATCGGCATCGGCGGCACTGTCGGTGGGGACGTATCCTTCCTGGGCTAGAAGCTGCTCGATAATTTCCGAGTCCCGCTCGTTCATTTGACAGCCAAAGGTCTTGATATAGAGATTTTTGCTCATGCTTGCACGCTTTCCGGAGATAACGAATGTGGGCGCCGGACAGGGTAGGGGGTCAAAACATCGGCCAGGGCTGCAACAACGCGCATGGTTTCTGCAAAACGGCAGTCCAGGGTCTGGATGCGGACCAGACCCTGTTGGGCAGAGATGGTCGAGACAATGGCCAGTCCATCGTAACCTTCAAAGATAAAGCGGAGCCAACTGATCTTCTCCGGTCGGATAATGAGAAACCACTCGACAATGGCGGCCATAAACTTTCGCTCCAACAAGTTGAGATTAGACAGTGATGGTTGCGTCGACGTCACCCAATAAATCCTGGTATTTTTCCAGGATCGGGGTCACGTGCTCATCTAAGAATTCAGTGGTCTGCCGACCCGCACGTCCGGTGAACTGCTGGTAATCGCCAACTAGGTTTTCGAGTTCCTTGGCATCAAAGGGAACTCGGGTATCCTCAGCGAGTCGTTCCAAAAGATTATTGGCTAATCCATTGTTTTTAACATCAAAGCCGGCAGCAACAGAATGCTCTCGAATCACCTCGTGCATCTCCTGGCGACTCTTCCCCCGTTCAACGCAGGCCATGAGGATCTTTTCAGTGGCCATGAAGGGCAACTCTTCTCGCAGGTGTTTCTCGATTTGCTTCGGATAGACAACCATATCGTTAGTAATGTTAATATAAAGCTTCAAGACTGCATCACTGAGCAGAAAGGCCTGAGCCATATCCATGCGGCGAATGGCTGAGTCATCCAGCGTACGCTCAAACCACTGGTTGGCAGCTGTGGCAGCAAAATTTGCAGGCAGGCCCATGAGCTTCCGGGCCAGGCCTGTCATGCGCTCACTGCGCATGGGGTTCCGTTTGTAGGCCATTGCGGAACTGCCGACCTGTTTACTTTCGAAGGGCTCTTCCTGAGCCTTGAGGTTGGAAAGCAGGCGAAGATCAACGGCAAACTTATGGGCAGAAGCACCGATACCGGAAAGGGTCTCGGAGGTTTTCATGTCAAGCTTGCGTGGGTATGTCTGGCCGGTGACGGCAAAGGCCTGATCAAATCCGAGTTTTTTGGTAACCAACTTGTCAAGCTCACGCACCTTCTGATGGTCACCGTTGAAGAGCTCGATAAAGGTTGCCTGGGTACCAACCGTCCCCTTGGCACCACGAGCCTTGATCTGCTGCTCCAGTTGCACAATATAATCAAGGTCCATCAATAAATCTTGAAGATACAGGGTGTTGCGCTTGCCAACCGTGGTCGGTTGCGCCGGTTGATAATGAGTGTAGCCAAGGGTGGCCAGGTCTTTATGGGTACGACAAAATTTAGACAGATTTTCAATGACCTGCAGCAACTCCTTCTTAATCAGCTGTAAGGCCTGCTTTTGCACGAACAGATCGGTGTTACAGACCACAAATTGGGAAGTTGCCCCCAAATGGATGATCGGCTCGGCCAGGGGGCAACATTGGCCATAGGCAAAGACATGGGCCATGACATCATGACGGATCTCACGTTCCTTGGCTGTGGCAACTTCAAAATCGATGTTCTCGATATTTGCTTTGAGTTCAGCCACCATTTCAGCGGTCACTGCGCCAAGCCCTAATTCGTATTGGGCCTCGGCTAAGGCAACCCAGCATTTGCGCCAATGGGTGAATTTAAACCGTTCGGAAAACAGTTCCTGCATGGCACGGCTGGTATAACGGGAAACCAAGGGTTCCTGATAGATGTCACGATTCATGGCAAAATCTCAATGAGGTTAAAGGAATAAATAGCGTTCAGAAAGGTTTGTATGCGACAGGAGTATCAAAAATTCGCTGGTTTTTGAATAAAACCGCAAAAGTTTAAATGTCGCATAATATATATTATGTTAAATTTTATATATGATCTGTAATTCAAGGCGATACAACACTAATTGCCTGAACCTGGTCATGCTCCACTCCGCGGAACCAAGACCGTTTCAGGTGGAAAACCAGGTCATGGGGATTTTGGTAGTTATGGTCGTTTTCAGCAAGATGAAATCCAATTCCCGGGAATACATGACCATTAGCCTGTATCTGAAACCGTAAATGACCATTGCTGCGTTTGGGACGCACCAGGTTTTCTTTAGAGAGCAAAAAGGTCGGTTCCGGATTTCCCTCGCCAAAGGGTTGAAGCCTTTGTAATGCACGTGCAAAATATTTAGTCAGGTGGTTTTTCTCGGTGAAATGGTAGTCGATTTCAATCCCCCTCCCCTGTTCCAGCACCTCTCCAAATCCACCGACCTGTTGATTAAATACACGTGCAAAATTTTCCAGGTTGCTCTGCTCGATGGTCAGACCAATGGCCATGGCATGCCCCCCATATTGGTTAATGAATGCCTTGCAATGCTCCAGCAGTTGAAAAAGGTGGATTCCGGCAATGGAACGTCCCGATCCCTTGAGACAAGGGGCGCCATCTCCAACCTGTTCGTCGGTAAAAATGATAACCGGACGTCCAAATCTCTCCGCAATTCTTGAGGCGACAATGCCAAGCACACCGGGATGGCACCCTTGTTGGTAAATGGCCAACCCTTCCATGCCAGCGGCTATTTGTTGCTGGCATTGGTTTTCGATGGCTTCAAGAGCCAGCAACTCGAGGGTTTTGCGCTCAATGTTAAAACGATCCAAGGCATCGGCAGGTTCTTGCGCATTCTGGGAGGTCTCGGCGAGCAACAGCTCCACACCGATGATCGGCTCGCCTAAGCGACCGGAGGCATTAATGCGGGGTGCCAACTTAAAGGAGATATCTTCAGCAAGAATTTCACGATCGGCAATGCCGCAACGATCACAGAGGGCATGGATTCCCGGGCGCTGTTTTTCAGACAGTACCTCTAGGCCCGCTCTGACCAACACCCGGTTGATTCCCACAAGGGGAACGACATCGGCAACCGTGCCAAGAGCCACCAGATCAAGGTATTTTTTGAGGTTGATCCGGGTTCCATCCACTAGCTTTTGCTCGGTGAATGCCTTACGCAGGGCCATCACGAAAAAAAACGCTACCCCCACACCGGCTAACTGGTCAAACGGAAAAAAGCAGTCTTGCTGTTTCGGGTTAAGGATAGCCTCGGCCCGTGGCAACTCCGCTTGCGGCTCATGGTGATCGGTAATAATCACCTGCAAGCCTTGGTACTGTGCATAGGCCACTTCATCGATGGCCGAGATACCGCAATCCACGGTAATCAGCACCCCTCCCCTTTCCGGCTGTTCCAATTGGTGCAGAAGTCGTTGGATGGAGTGCTCTGACAGGCCATATCGCTCTTCGAGTCGATTGGGAATCACGTAGACAGCCGGCAGGCCAAGCTCACGGAAAAAGGCGGAGAGCAAGGTGGTGGAGGTAATACCGTCCACATCGTAATCTCCGTGAATCAGGATCGGGAGCCGTTTGCGATAGGCCGCAAGAATGAGAGGCACGGCAGCATCCATCCCCTTCATCAATTTTGGTGAGGGCAACATAGACAATTGCGGATGGAGAAAATGATCCACCGCTTCCAGGGTGTTGACGCCGCGAATATAGAGTATTTCACCGAGCTGCTGGGGCAGGCGAAAATTCTTCGCCACCATGGCTCCAAACCGTTTGGTTTGGGGGCTATCAGCATCGGGTGAAAAGATATAGGAGGGTTGCGGCATGGTCCAACGACAAGAAGATGGTTTATTCTTACGATTGTCGTTCTCGTCAAAAATCACAAGAACGATGTTGCAGGCTTTGTAACATGCCGATTTTCAATGCACGGTATGTTCTTTTTTTACTTTTTACGAGGTTTTTACGAGTGAGCCAGAAAGGTATCAATATCGGCCAGCACTGTAGCAGGTTGATGCACATCATACCAGTGGATATCCTTGGATCGACCAAACCAGGTAAACTGGCGTTTGGCATAACGGCGTGTATCCTGAACTAAAGCAGCTGTGGCTGTCGGGCGGTCCCAGGTTCCCTCAATGCAACCCACCATGTGGCGGTATCCTATCGACTGCATCGATGTGAGTTCCGCCCCATAACCTTGAGCCAACAGATATTCAATTTCTTGTTGAAAGTCGTCGCTCATAATGCTGAATGTACGCAATTTAATCCGATCATAGAGCTCTTTTCTGTCGCAGCTTAGCCCGATCTGAAGCATACGGCTGAAACGAACCTGAGGAGCTCCCTGAGCCTGTCGTTGAATATGGTTAGACCAGGTAATATTAGTGGCCTGAAAAATTTCCAAGCCACGCAAAAGCCGTTGGGTGTCGTTGATATGGACCCGATGGCCACTTTCCGGGTCAACGGCACAGAGCTCCCGATACAGGGTTTCCCTGCCCTCAATTTCCAGCCGATTGCGTAGATGATCACGAATTTCTTGCGGCACCCGGATTTCTTCAAAGAGTCCTTTAATCAGTGCCGAAAGATACAATCCGGTTCCGCCGGTGATAAGCGGAATCCTGCCCCGATTCGTGATATCGGCGATGGCAGCCAGGGCATCGGCAACAAAACGGGCTGCATCGTATTGATCATCCGGATCAACGATGTCGATCAAGTGATGGCGAACACGGTTGCGCTCTTGCTCAGTTGCCTTGGCAGTGCCAATATCCATGAACCGATAAACCTGCATCGAATCCATGGATATAATCTCGCACCCGTAGCGCTCCGCCATCTCCATTGAAAGTGCGGTCTTGCCGATCGCGGTTGGCCCGACAAGAGCAATAATCGGGCTTGTAATAAGTTGGGGTTCAACCATTTTGTTATTTTCTACCGGAAATGGATCAACGGCAGCAAGCGTTCCATGGTTTTAGGGCCGACACCGGCCACTTTTTGCAGATCTTCCGGACCGGTCATCGGACCATGTTCGCCAATATAGACTGTAATGGCCTCAGCCAAATGCGGTCCCACTCCAGGCAGCAGTTCCAAGCTCTTTTGATCGGCTCGGTTAATGGCCAGAGGTTGATGCAGAAAAAGGGCACAGCGTGCCGGTATCTCTGGGCTGAGAGGTACAGCCGGATCAAGAATACCCTGATCACCGCAATTTGCATCAAAAACAACCTGTTGGGGATCGCCCTGGTTGCTTAACGTATACCTTTTGGCCACCATCATCCAAGCTTCGGGCCAGCAGTCGATCACGAGGAGCAAGAGACCGAAAAGAAAAAGGACAAGCGTGCGCTTGTCCTTATGTGAACCATGATCAAGAGCAACAGCGGGATCAGTTGTGGGATTTTTCATCCTTCATCAATTTGTAGTTGATGCTATCGGCCAGCGCCTGCCAACTGGCTTCGATGATGTTTTCCGAAACGCCGACGGTTCCCCAACTCTCTTCCAGATCCTTGCTTTCAACAAGTACACGGACCTTGGCCCCGGTCCCATGTTCACCAGTCAGTACCCGTACCTTATAATCGTGAAGATTCATATCTTCAAGGCCGGGATAAAATCGCATCAAGGCCTTGCGCATGGCTTTGTCCAGGGCATTGACCGGCCCCTCACCCATGGCGGCGGTGTGTTCGGCCTGACCGTTGACCCAGAGACGAATGGTAGCCTCGGTGAGCGGATTTTTGTTGATATCGTACTTATGGTTCATCACCCGGAAGGCTTCAAGCTCGAAGTAATCCTGGTGCAGGCCAAGTGCACGCCGCATCAAAAGTTCAAAGCTGGCTTCTGCGGCCTCATACTGATAGCCCTTATTCTCTAACTCTTTTAAATCATTCACGATCTTGGCCATACGCGGATCGTCGTTTTCCAAATCCAAGCCGTATTTTTGCGCCTTCATCATGACATTGGCGCGCCCCGACTGGTCGGAGATGAGAATCCGCCGTTCGTTACCTATCTTCTCCGGCGCAACATGCTCATAGGTCATGGGGTTTCGCTGAACCGCACTGACATGAATACCACCCTTATGGGCAAAGGCGGACTCGCCCACATAGGGCTGGTACCGGTTATGCGGCAGGTTGGCCAGTTCGTTCACCATGCGCGCTGTGGTATAGAGCTGGTCGATCCGCTTGCCGACCTTGCACTCCAGCCCCATCTTGAAGACCAGGGCGGGGATGATCGAGGTTAGGTTGGCGTTGCCGCAACGCTCGCCAAAACCATTGACGGTGCCCTGAACCTGGGTGGCGCCCAAATCAACACTCACCAGGGCATTGGCTACAGCGGTCTCGGAATCGTTATGGGAGTGGATGCCGATCTTGACTGCAGCGTTCGTCTCTCCGATAAACTGTTTGACACGTTCCATGATCGCCGGGATTTCGTGCGGCAGGGTTCCGCCGTTGGTGTCGCAGAGCACGATGGTCTCGGCTCCTCCGGCAATGGCTCTACCTATGGTCGCCAGGCAGTACTCGCGATTATTTTTGAAACCGTCGAAAAAATGTTCGGCATCGTAAATCAGGTACTGCACCTGCGTCCGCAGATACGCCAGAGAATCTTCTATAATTTCGAGGTTATCCTCCAGCTGAATCCGAAGAGCGTCGATAACATGAATATCCCAGCTTTTGCCGAAGATGGTCACTGCCGGAGTTTTTGCAGCCAGCAATGCCTGTAGATTGCCGTCCTGCTCCGGTTTTTTTTGAAAGTGTCGGGTTGAGCCAAAGGCGGCCAACTTGGCCTGTTTCAGCTCCACATTTTGCATCTGCTTGAAAAACTCGACCGCCAGCGGGTTCGATCCCGGCCAACCACCCTCGATGAAATCAATGCCGATACGGTCAAGTTGCCGACAAACCTTGATTTTATCATCCACCGAAAGATTGAAATTCTCGGCCTGGGTGCCATCCCGCAGGGTGGTATCGTACAGCTCTATATATCGGGACATGAATTACTCGGTTTCTTCCTCAGGGACATTATCTTTATCCAAGGCAAAGGCATCGTGCAGTGCCCGGACGGCCAGTTCCGTATATTTTTCGGCAATAATGCAGGAAACCTTAATTTCCGAGGTGGAAACCATCATCATGTTGATCCCCTCTTTGGCCAGAATTTGGAACATGGTCGAGGCGATTCCCGGATGGTTACGCATGCCCACGCCGACAATGGAAACCTTGGCGATACTTTTGTCGCCGCTGACGGCCTCGGCTTTGATCTCCTCGGCAACAGTTTTAAGGATATCCATGGCCCGTTCGTAATCGGTGCGGGGGACGGTGAAGGTCATATCGGTGAGTTGACCATCGGTGGTATTCTGGATGATCATGTCAACCATGATGCCGGCGTCACTGATGGGAAGGAATATTTTTGCCGCAACTCCAGGCTGATCAGGAACTTTTTTAATAGTGATTCGAGCTTCTTTCTTACTATAGGTAATGCCGGATACCAACATGGACTCCATGATTTTTTCCTCCTCAACGACCCAGGTACCAATATTTTCAGAAAATGTGGAACGTACATGAACTGGTACGCCAAACCGTTTTGCCAACCCCACCGAGCGAATATCCAAAACCTTCGCCCCCAGACTAGCCAACTCCAGCATCTCGTCGTAACAGATATAATCGATCTTGCGGGCCTGTGGGCAAACATTGGGATCGGTGGTGTACACACCCTCGACATCGGTGAAAATCTCACAGGCATCGGCTTGCATCGCCGCTGCCAAAGCCACCGCCGTGGTGTCGGATCCGCCCCGGCCAAGGGTTGTAATATCGCCGTTGTCGGCGACCCCTTGAAAACCGGCAATGGTGACTATCTTACCCTGATCAAGGTGCTTGTTGATGACCTCGGAATCGATCGAGTCGATCCGAGCCTTGGTGTGCATATGATCGGTATGGATAGCCACTTGATCCCCCAATAGGGAGACGGCATCAAACCCGGCTTCCTTGACCGCCATGGCAAACAGAGCCACCGTGACCTGCTCACCGGTGGCCAGGAGCATGTCCATCTCACGGGAATTTGGGATACGTTGAATGTCGTTGGCCAGACCGGTCAGGCGATCGGTCTCACCGGACATAGCCGAAAGAACCACAACCATCCGGTTGCCTAGCTTGTGATTTTTGATTGCCCGCTGGGCAACAGCCTTGATTTTTTCAGTGGAACCCACCGAGGTTCCACCGTACTTTTGCACGATGAGCGCCATGATTCTGTCCGCAAAGGTAGATAGTGTCTGAGGGGCGTAAATCGCTGAGTAAACCGTGGCCGACGAACCGTCTGTGCACACACCTTTCACCCGGCAGGATATTCCTGTTCGAGCAATGTCGGTGAACTTTTCAGCCAAAGGATAAACTCGTAATACGAAATCGCGCGGTAGCAAAGAAAAGCGGAGCAAAGAATGTAAGACGTATTTTTAAATTTGCAACCTCAATCCATATTCTGTACATACGGGATCGTCTTTCCTGTCTTGGATCCGTGATAGCGGTTTGGGTGAATACGTTTTAAATGCGCACAGATTCAGACCCGTGTCTAAAAGAGGTAAACCATGGCTGATGCCCTTCATATTGTGCTCGTTGAACCAGAAATCCCCCCGAACACAGGTTCCATCGCCCGCCTTTGCGGTGCAACCGATACGGTGCTTGATCTGGTCCATCCGCTTGGTTTCAAGGTTGACGACAAGCACCTCAAACGAGCCGGACTTGACTACTGGCCCTTTGTCCGGATTAACCACTGGACGAGCTTTGACGCTTTTCTTGCGGAGCAGGATGAACAAAAGCTCTTCTTTATAACCACCAAAACAGCTAGATCCTATACGGGCGCACACTTCCAACCGGGAGATAAGTTGGTGTTTGGTAAAGAGACAAAAGGCTTGCCCGAAGATCTTCTCACGCTGTATAGTGACCGCTGCTTGACCATCCCGATGAGTAATACCCATATCCGCAGCCTGAATTTGGCCATGGCTGCGGGTATTGTTCTTTATGAGGCCCTGCGGCAGGTCCGAGGGTAATCAATAATAAAATCGATCAGTAAGAACAGATATTTTTTTTGCTGGTACAACTTTTCATTGATTGTCGTTCTCGTAAAGAGTCGATTTCATACTGAAAGATGACTCAGTAAAAACACAGATATACAGGGAGTAACGTTTTTATCGGCGCGATGGCATCCATTAGGCATGTCGAGTATCGAAAGAAAACGCTACGACACAGTAGATCAAAGTTTTTATTAAGCCATCTTGAATAATTAACCTTCATGTAAATGCGCGTACCAAGGAGAAAGAGGAATGCCCGAGAGAATTTTTAATTTTAGTCCCGGCCCCGGCACCCTGCCCTATTCAGTTCTTCAGGAAGCCGCAGTTGATATTGTCAACTTTAAGGATAAAGGCATCGGCCTGATCGAGCTCAGTCACCGCTCCAAAGAATTCATGGCCGTTGCCGACGAAGCCGAAGCCCTGATCCGTGAGCTCATGGGCATCCCTGCCAATTATATGGTCCTCTTTCTTCAGGGTGGTGCCTCGTCCCAGTTTTTTATGGTGCCAATGAATTTGCTCAAGGCAGGCCAAAAGGCTACCTATCTCAACACCGGTGTCTGGTCCAAAAAAGCGATTAAGGAGGCCAAGCTCTTCGGTGAGGTCGAAGTTGCCTACACCAGCGAGGCGACTACCTTCAATCGGGTGCCGACGGACGACGAGTACACCGTTTCCGCCGACAGCGAGTACCTCTACTTTGTCAGCAACAACACCATCTACGGCACTCAGTTTCAGTCTATGCCGAACAAGGATGTGATGCTGATCTCGGATATGTCCTCGGATATCTTTTCCCGGCCGGTGGATGTGAGCAAGTTTGGCCTTATTTTTGCTGGTGCCCAGAAAAACATTGGGCCTGCCGGTGTCACCGTGGTCATCATCCGCGAAGATCTCCTTGACAAGGTGGATGCCAAAGTGCCCACCATGCTTCAGTACAAGACCCACGCGGAGAAGGACTCTATGTTCAACACTCCACCCTGCTTTTCGATCTACTGTGTTGGCCGGGTCATGAACTGGCTTAAACAGCAGGGCGGTGTTAGTGCAATGGAGAAAATCAATCGAGAAAAGGCAGCCTTGATCTACGAGATGATCGATTCCACAGATTTCTACCGTGGACATGCTGAAATGGCTTCCCGTTCGATGATGAACATCGCCTTCAACCTGCCCACTCCGGAACTTGAGGCCCAATTTATTAAAGAAGCCACAGCGGTTGGCCTGGACGGTCTTAAAGGCCACCGGTCCGTCGGCGGCTGCCGCGCATCCATATACAACGCCTTTCCCAAAGAGGGTGTGGAAAAACTGGTCAACTTTATGAACGATTTCGCCAAGAAAAACGGCTGATCCCTTCCTGTACCCCGTTCATGGTCAGAGTGATGCCATGAACGGGGTCCTTTTTTCTACTGCGTGCATTATCAAGGCGATATCATCCGTCCTCCCAGTGAGGCGTTTTCGATCATCCTTCAGGCCACGGTTGGATGTTCCCATAATCGTTGCACCTTCTGCGGCGCCTACCGCGATCAGGATAAATTTTTTCAGGTTAAATCTTGGGAGATGATCGACGCGGATTTGGAGTTTGCCGCAAAATATTGCCGCAAACAAACAACCCTCTTTCTGGCCGACGGTGATGCACTGGCAATGGGCAATGATCTGCTCAACCATTTGCTGGAGAGGATTCGTCACAAGTTGCCTTGGGTACGAAGGGTCAGTTCTTATGCCTCCTGCCAGAATATCCGCGCCAAAAGTGGGGATCAGCTCCAAAAAATCAAAGAGCTCGGTTTAGGTCGACTCTATATGGGCTTGGAAACCGGACATGACCCCACCTTGAAAGCAATTGCCAAAGGAGTGGATAGTCAGTCCATGATTGAGGCCGGACAGCGGGTACGCGCTGCGGGCATCTTTCTTTCTGTGACCTGTCTCCTAGGTATTGCCGGTGCGGAGTTTTCCCAGGACCATGCGCGGGCAACAGCCGTGGTGCTTAACCGGATGCAACCCCACCAAATTGCCGTACTCACCCTGATGCTGTTGCCCAATACCCCACTGTATCGGCTTGCATGCAATGGACGTTTCACCATGCCCGACCAGGAGCGTCTCTTTCAGGAACTGCGGACCCTGATAGCTGGTCTTGGCCCCAATCGAACCCAATTTTATGCCAACCATGCATCAAACTATTTTTCTTTGAGCGGTCGGCTACCAAAAGATCAGAAACAGATGCTGGCAACCATCGATCAGGTTCTTGCCGGCAGTTTGACGCTGAAGCCGGAAGGTTTCCGTGGTCTCTAAAAAAAGGTAATACAGCCTGTTCAACACAAGAGCTCAGAAAACGGATGAATAAAAAATCCACCAAAACCGACCTGAAAAACCTGCCCCAGGAGAAGCTGGTCCAATTTGTTGAATCCTTGGGCCAACCGGCATTTCGCGGACGTCAGATTCTGGCCTGGATTTATCGACCTGGAATAACCGATTTTGAGCAGATGACCGATCTGGCCAAGGGGTTTAGGGCTATCCTGGCCGAAACCGCCAGTCTGAGTCGTTTTGAGGAGGCAATGGTCGAGTGCTCCCGCGATGGAGCGGTCAAATTTGCCTTTCGCCTTGAGGACGACCAGATTATCGAATCGGTGATGATTCCTGAAGAGGACCGTAGCACCCTCTGTGTTTCCTCCCAGGTAGGCTGTGCCATGGGCTGCACGTTCTGCCTCACCGGGACCATGGGGTTTCGCCGCAATCTCAGCACCGCCGAAATTATTAACCAGGTCTGCGCTGTGCGCGACTGGGCGCTTGAAAACGGCCTGCCGCCGCTGACCAATATCGTGTTCATGGGCATGGGCGAGCCGCTGGCCAATTTCGACAATCTGCTTGATGCCATCTCCATCCTCACCGAGCAGCGCGGCCTGGACTTTTCCAACCGCAGGATAACCGTCTCCACCTGCGGCCTGGTGCCACAGATGAAAGAACTGGGTGATCGCACCGATGTCAATCTGGCCGTCTCCCTCCATGCCGCCAACGATGCTGTTCGCACCAGCATGATGCCAATCAATAAACGCTATCCCATTGCCGAATTAATCGAGACTTGCCGCACCTACCGCCAGAAGCGGCGCAAGCGCATCATGTTCGAGTATACCCTGCTTGAGGGCGTCAATGATTCCGACGCCGATGCATTGCAACTCGCCGAACTGTTACGGCCAGTGCCCTGCAAGATCAACCTGTTGGCGGTGAATCCGGCTGGTGATGACAGATTTCGCAGCCCCAGTAAAGAGCGGATACTCCAGTTCCAGAAAATTTTGCGGGACCATGAGTACACGATCTTTATTCGCACCAGTCGCGGCGAGGATATTTCTGCGGCTTGCGGCCAGTTGGCCGGTCAGGGGTGGGATGAGGCCAAAGTACCCCTTCAGCCCCATTCCCTAAAAGAATCCTGAGAGGTGGTATCCTTTCTTCGCTACTTAAGCCGCTCGATCAGCTCCTCGGCTACTTTTTTTCCGGAGAGGAGCATCCCTCCAAACACCGGCCCCATCCTGTAGCCGCCAAAGACGGCATTGGCGGCCATACCACTGACATAGAGTCCCGGATAGACCTCCTTTGAATTGGCCACGGTATCGTTCTCGCCAGTTTCCGCTTCCATCGATTTTTCACCGACGATACCTCCGGTAGGGGTGTTCAAACGAACCCCCATCTTTTTGACAAGCACGGAGGTAACATTGGCCGGATGCCCCGTCGCATCTAGCACATAGCGGGAGTGCAGTGTCAGCGGATCCACATGCCATTTGAGGGTTTCCACAGAGCCCCAGTTGATGACCAAGCCTGCGACCCGATCCTGCTTGATCACCACATCTTCCATGGCGACCAGATTAAAAATGGTCAAGCCAACAGCCATGGCCTTAAAGACCAAGCCCGAGGCAAGATACACCGAATCGATCACATGGTAGCCGGGTTCAAATTGGTGGGCTTTGAAGCCCAACTCATCAAGCACCCCTTTGCCCTCTTCCTGAACCACAACTTCGTTAAACATCATGCCACCACCCCAGACACCGCCGCCGATGGAGAGCCTACGATCGAACATGGCCACCTTTTTCCCCGCTGCTGCCAAGTAGTATCCGGCAATAAGCCCAGAGGGGCCACCTCCGACAATGGCTACATCGAGTTCCAATGAATTACTGAGTTTGTGCATGTAGGAATCAATGATTCCGCGACTGATGGTTACTTCATTGAGCATGTTGTACCTCCGAAAAGAAAAATTTAGGGAAGGCAAACCCTAGGAAAGGTCTATCCAGAAATGATGGTTTTCGTTCAAGTTAAAGACATGCGAAAAAACCATCTCTAGATGGGCATTAGGGCGGTCGCCGCCAAAACAATGCGGAGGTGGGAAAGACGAACTGAGGGAAAGATGTTTCCAAACGGAGACATGATGTACGGACACAACAGACACGGTTCGCTCCCTACGCCGGTATGATCCGGGTCAGGTTCAAAGGGTATCTTCTCAGGCCACTTGGCCACCCCTGCTCTGGCTCAATGCTTACCTCTGCAAGCCGGGAAGGTCAAGATGAAAATATATGGAATCAGTTGGTTACTCTTTGTGCAGGCGGGAAAACGGTGGCGGTGATCAAGCCGCAAATCAGGCCGTTTCTTCTTTGACAAAGCTGCCGAAGGTAAATATCCCCTCACCGGATTGAACTCGACTGAGCAGGGTATTATAGTTCTCATTGGAGGTGCTCATCCCACCTTTGCCCCAGGTGTAGGACCCGCCGACACGGTCTCCTTCGTGAAAAAAAAGTACACCGCCTTCGGTCTTTTTTTGGGTCAACTGCACTTCGATGAAGCCGGAAAATTGTTTCATCCGCAGCCGGAAGATCAGATCCGGCAGTGGGATCTCGGTAGAGCGGAGCCGCGCCTTGGCACGTTGGAAGGGAGGCATCTGTGCCCAATAAAAGATTGCATTTTGGTCGAGATAAAAAACCTTGACCGTAAAACTGCCGCTGTAATAGCGACTGCGTACGAGCTCAAAGGAAGGGGCCACAGTTACATGGCCGTCCTTTTCTTTGAGCATACTACTGATGATTTCTTCCTCGTTAAAAAAAGTGAGTATTTCCAGGCTTGTGGAGGCGCAGTATACCGCCCCTGATCCGATATCCCCTTGGAGGTGCTCGATAAATTTCTCGAGGTGGAGATAATAACTGTTGAGCCCCTCAAGATGTGGTTTTTCTCGGGGAATCAGCATCGGAGTTGCACCATCACCTGCCCCGGCACAGATAAAGCCGTCGGTGATCCTTGAAGAACTGGGCTCATGAGAAAAGAATTTAATCTCTATTATTCGTCGGCAGGATTTTTGCCGGGTCGTTCATCTTCAGCAGTGGGAGCCGCTGCGCCATTGCTTTTCACCACCACGATGATATGACCGCATTCCTGGCAGGAAAAACGAGCTCTAGTCCCTTTCATTTTTGATTCGTCGATGTTGTATTTTTTTGAACATTCCTCGCAGATAGCCAGCATCGTTTTCTCCCGTGCAAAAAGCATAACCGGGGCGGGCATGCTCAAGCCCGCCCACCGTCTTTTCATTTTATAGGATGTTCTGTGGTGTCGGTCAAATTATTTTTTAACCAAACCAGTATGTTGCCTGATTTCCCTCACACATTACCCATGAAGTTTCTTTAACAGCCAGGCCATATTTTTCCCCAGATCATGCATGACACTGACCGCCTCGGTATCGTTGGCCACCTCGCCCTTTTCACGGCCGAACCCGATATTCCAATAGCTTGAACCAACAGTAATCATCTGGCCGATAGTAAAAAAATGGTTCATCGTGTCAAAGGCGTGGATGCCACCACCACGGCGTTGGGTGACAATGGCTGCCCCGACCTTGCGCTTGTACAGGTCGCCATTGGCGCGTGAGACCATGCCGCAACGATCGATAAGGGCCTTCATCTCGGTGGAAATGTCGGCAAAATAGGTCGGTGAGGCGAGCACAATCCCGTCGGCTTCAACCATCTTCGCCACACAGTTATTGATGCAGTCGAGATCAACGATGCAGCGGCCGTCTTTTTTCTTGAAGCACTGGTAACAGGCAATGCAACCATGCGGATGCTCACCGGAGAGTTGGACCATCTCGGTTTCGATTCCCTCCTTGGTCAGCTCCTCGAACATATAGTTGATCATCATGGCAGTATTGCCGTTTTTGCGGGCACTGCCATTAAAGGCGACAACTTTCATGCTTACACCTCATCGTCATGGAGAATGGTACGCGGTAATGCGTCCAGGTTAATCTTGGCGGCCTCATCCATGCCACGATGGAGGGCTGCTTTGTTCAATTCCTCGGTTCCTGCCGGAACCCTTGCTAGAAGCGCTTTTTCCAGACTGTTGCTGATCACCTGACCGGAGAGCAACCCCACGGCTCCCAAGGCCACCATGTTGGCCGCCATCTCCTTGCCCAATTCTTCCTTGGCAATTTGAGTAAAGGGAATGGCGATAACTCTGTTGGTGGGATACTGTTCCACCAATGAACTGTCCACCACCAGGAGTCCATCAGGATTGAGATCACGGTAGTAGGCATCGCAGGCAGCCTGATTCATGACCAAGAGCAAGTCAAGCTGGCGCGCTTTGGGGTAGTCGATCGGAGAATCGCTGATCACGACCTCGGCCTTGGACTTTCCGCCCCGAGCCTCTGGGCCGTAACTCTGGGTCTGGCAGACATATTTTCCGTCATAAACGCCAACCGCCTCGGCAAAGATGACTGCGGCCATGATCAGTCCTTGGCCCCCGGAGCCGCTGAACCGCATCTCGTAGCGCTTTTTCTGCTGCTGTTTCATGGGTTTCACCGTTCCTCCCCTGCCCTTTTGCGGATTTTGTCATACTCATCGGTGGAGATGGGTAAATCCCGATCGGCAAGCACCCCGATTGTGATTTTGCCCTCCAGTTCCTCGGGGGCAAGTTTTTCCGCCTGCTTGACGGTCACCGCATTGTCCTTGAAGCTTGTGAGCATCTCAACTGCTCCGCCCAACTGGTTGCGGCGGCCGTACTGGACATGGCAATTGGAGATCACCTCCACTACGGCAAAGCCGGGTTTAGCCATAGCCTGTTCAATCAATTGATCAAGCAACTGGGCATGATAGACTGTTGACCTGGCCACAAAGGAAGCCCCGGCCGTCACCGCCAGCTCGGAGATGGAGAAGGCATGCTCGATGTGTCCGTAAATCGAGGTGGTCGACCGGGAGCCAAAGGGTGTGGTCGGCGAATACTGGCCGCCCGTCATACCGTAGATCGAGTTATTAATGATGATCGCGGTCAAATCCAGGTTGCGGCGAGCTGCATGGATGAAGTGGTTGCCGCCGATGGCGGTGGCATCGCCATCGCCCATGATCGCAACTACCTGCAAACTGGGGTTGGCGAGCTTGACTCCGGTGGCAAAGGTCAGGGCCCGGCCGTGAGTCGAGTGGAGGGTGTTGAAATCCAGATAGGTCGGCATGCGTCCGGAACAGCCGATGCCCGAGGCGAGTACGATTTCGTCTTTGTCGAGTTCCAGGCGGTAAATCGCTCGCAATAATGCGGCCATTATGATGCCGTTGCCGCAGCCTGGACACCAGACGTGGGGAAATTTTTTGTTATGGCGTAGGTATTCGTGGCGGATTGCCTGTGCTGAAACCGTCATCGCCCCTCCTTAAAGTTTTGCCAACTGATTGTAGAGCTCATCTGGGGTGATGAACTGGCCGTCGATCCGGTTATGCTTAACCACCGTGCAGGCCCCCTGATTGACTCGCTGTACCTCGCGGCTGATCTGACCGGTGTTCATCTCCGGTACCAAGACCGCCCTGCACTGCTTGAGAATCGGGGTTACGTGGCTACGCGGAAAGGGAAAGAGAGTGATCAATTGCAAAAGTCCCGCCTTAACGCCTTGCTGCCGTGCCTCGTCCACGGCCCGCATGGCCGAACGGGCCACGGAGCCGTAGGCGATAATAGCAACTTCGGCATCTTCGAGCAGGTAGTCCTTGGTCATCATGATCTGGGGAAAACCGCGGCTGATCTTTTGCGTCAAGCGCTGCTGAAAACTCAAAATCTCATTGGGCTTTTCGGTCGGGAACCCGAGATCGTCGTGCACCAGACCGGTGACATGGTGACGATACCCATCTCCAAAGGCTGCCATGGCTGGCACGCCGCGATTGTCGCCCTCGTACGGTTTATACCACTCTGGCGGAACGTTTGGCTTGAGGCGGTTAATAATGCGGATCTCAGCCGGATCCGGCAGTTGCACACATTCGCGGGTATGGGCCACCACCTCATCGGAGAGGATGATGACAGGCACCCGGTACTGTTCACTGAGGTTAAAGGCCTTGATGGTGAGCGTGAAGGAGTCACTGACACTGGACACTACCAGCACTATGATGGGGTGATCTCCGTGAGTGCCCCAGCGGGCCATTTGCACATCGCCCTGAGCCGGGCTGGTGGGCAGGCCGGTGGAGGGGCCACCTCGCATAACATTTACCACCACACAGGGGACCTCCGCGCAGCAGGCATAGCCAAGATTTTCCTGCATGAGTGAAAAACCCGGGCCCGAAGTGGCGGTCATGGATTTGACCCCGGCAAGCGAGGCGCCGATGATCGCGCCCATGCTGGCAATTTCATCCTCCATCTGAATGAAGGTGCCACCGACTTTCGGCAGATGTGCGGCCAGCTGTTCGGAGATCTCCGAGGCAGGCGTGATCGGATACCCGGCAAAAAAACGGCATCCGGCCGCCAGTGCCCCATGGGCAATGGCTTCATTGCCCTGCAGGAGTTGACGTTTGCTGATCTCAGACATCATCCTTCCTCCGTTTGGGCCTGCGTTCGCTCACAGTAATAGCAAAATCCGGGCAGTGTATCTCGCAAAACCGACAGCCGATACACTTGTCCGGCTCTTCAACCACCGGTTTGCCGACCCTGTCGGCAAGTATAATTTTCTTGGGACAGAAGGCCATGCAGATACCGCAGGCCTTGCACCAATCGTGATAAAAGGCGACGTCAAAATGGTTTTTGGTGACTGCCACCTTCTCGGTTTTGGTGTGTTGATCAACGGTTGATGTTTTTTTCTGATCGGGCATATCAAGCTACTCTCTGCAAATATTCTTGGTGGGATGAGCAGTCACTTGTTTACCATACATCACCATACCCCTAACCGTCTCATTCTCTATAAAAAAAGTTTGTTCCCGGTTCAGTACTCTGCTTTTCTCAACAAGGAAACCGCAACACAGAGAAAGACCACCTTGCCGTACCACTAAATACCAGCAAAGTCGGAGGTTACTGAGTTCAGGCATATTGATGGCCATCGTAGGTGGGAGTGTGGCCCCCCTGTTTTCCACTAGCCGAAGCGTTCAAAGCGATTGGAACGGATGTATCAGCAACGTCTGCAAGCTGGCAATGGAGAATCCTGATGCGCATCTAAATGCGAAAAAGAGGTTCATTGGCGAGGTGGAGTGGAGAAAGTCAAAGGGGGTGGATTCGAAAAAAGTCCATCACGTCATTGACGTCCTAACCTGTCTAAATTGATTTCCGTAGGCACAAATTTGCTGAAATTTCTCTGGAATAGGCGTTTCAAAACGGCAGAGTTGACTAGTTCTCGGATGAACAAATGCAAGGACTTGAGCGTGCAAAGCCAATCGGTGGATAGGATTAGAGCTTGATCCGTATTTTTTATCCCCAACAATCGGATGCCCTATGTCCTGCATATGCACCCTAATTTGATGTTTCCTGCCCGTGTCTAGATTGATGAGCAATAAAGAATATCTGGTGTTCCCACCAATTTTTCGGTAATGGGTGACCGCCCTTTTGCCAGCCTGCTCATTCTGCTGCGAGTATACTCTGAATGCAGTGGTCTCAGACAGCCAAGAGGTAATGGTTCCTTCGGTTTTATCCACCGCACCTTCTACCACCCCTACGTACGTTCGCTGATTTACTGTCGTCTCCCAGGTTTCCTGCATCTGTTGTTTGATGCTGCTGTTTTTCGCAAAAAGGAGAAGACCGGAGGTATCCCGATCAAGACGATGCACCACGAATATCTTGTTATTATGATCTTGAAATTTAACATGCTCACTGAGTAGAGAATAAGCCGTTTTTCTCCTTTCAGTGTCGGTCGCAATAGTTAGGAGGCCGGATGGTTTGTTGATGACAATCAGATCCTTGTCTTCAAAAATGATATCCAATTCGAGATGAGTCGTTTTTCCCCGAGGAACATCTTTTTCCCAGCGGACCTCAACCATAGAACCCGGAGTGAGAACCTGATCAAATTGACCGACAGGAATTCCATCAATGGAAACCTTGCGATCGCGCAACAGAGCTTTAAGGATGTTTCGGCCTTTTTGGGGAAGATGGTCAATCAGAAAAGGAAGCAACGTATCGTCTTTGCTAACCGTAAAGATGTCAACTCTCTCTTTTTTCAGCCCTGTTCTCTTTGTCCAATTGGTCGTCTTCACTCGTACCTATTGCCTCATGCGACATTGTCGCTCTTGCAAAATTGCCACGAGAACGATGTTTCGTGTTTCGCAATATACTGTATTTTCGATGCGATATTTTACGTAATAAATCTATCACATTCCAAGAGATGGGTCTGTAAAAACACGTATATACAAGGGGTGGCGTTTCCCCAGGCTTGAAGGCATACATAGGGTATGTCGAGTGTTGGGAAAAACGTTGCGATGCAGTATGTCGAAGTTTTTACGACACAATTATTGTTAAGAACTCGCTTTATTCCGGTCATTTATAGGGACTAGGTGGCAATTTTTCAGCCGAAATGTCCTATGATTTTGGAAGGTAAAATTGTTCATTGTGGTTGATATGGTTTTTAGTCATTTGTAGCAAAAGATGTGAATTTTTTATTTGTTGGCAGGCCATGGTGCAGCAGGTGGATACATGGCCAGAGCCTTGACCTCGGCTTCACAGTCGCGCAAAGGTTTTAAGCCTTTTGACCGTACAGCTGCAAGTTCAGCCTTAGCCGCCACTATCGCGGCACGAAACTCAGGATCGGAGTGGAGTCGAGCAACTGCGGCAGCACCCACAAAACGCCCCTCAATGACATCGCTCTGCCAGTGTGCATTGCATATCACACGGCTTTGTCCAAAAGCTCGGCCTCTCGAGAGTATTGCGTCGGTTTGTTCAGGCGCGACCTCGCTTAAGATGAGGGCCCATGCCCAGCCAATAGCGGTATGTCCCGAAGGATAAGAACCACTATTCCTCAGGTGAGTTTCATTATTCGGCGTACAGGTTGGTTCTTTGTTGACAACGAAAGGTCGAGTGCGCTTGTAATGGTTCTTGGCTGCGTAAGTTGAAAAATGGGCGTCTTCAAGAGTACGCTGAAGGAGATCGTAAAGATGCGGTGTGTCCTGCTCCGTAATTGGAGCATCGAGCGCGCAGGAAAAAGTGCCTGCCGCTTGTGGAAATTTCAGGTTGGCATCTTCAGTCGCTAAGTCCCAGCGTGGGGTTCCGCGCAGAGTGAGACTGTTTCGACTTACAGCCTCGTCAAGTGCGAGAGAGGCTGAACCTTCAGCAGGTGGAGGAGGAAGAAGTGCCAGACTATTGGGAAGCACCTCGGTAGGTAAGTACCCTTGCAAATCACAAGTTTTTTTGGAAGAAATTTGACTTTCCGCTGCAAAACTCGCGCAACTCAACAGTAGTAGAATGCATGTAAGCGGAAAAGCAATTTTTAGGGTTAGTTTTTTATGTGGATCACTCATAAGCCCAGACATTCCCTTCTGTTGATTTTGTATGCTAACATTGCTAGAAGTTAGCCGTTATTGCTTATCGATGGGACGCTTCTCAAACTACGGCATGACGTATTCTTTAAAAAAATCAAAGGGCACGGTACTGGCTGTCGACTGCACGGTGCAGGTTGGTTACCGCTATTCTTTGCAAATACAAAAGCCACCAGCATAAAACGAATGCCATTTAACCTTTTCAGCCTTTACAGCCAGGTTACGTGTGCTTCATTCCGTGGTGGTATAAGATAGTGCTTTTGCTTAGGTAGTCCCAACATTAGGGCCCCACCAACATTATGCCGTTCCGGGACACCAAGAATTTCTTTCAGTTCGGTAAGGTGTCTGCTGGCCATGGTCACCAGGCCACCCCAGCAAGCCCCGATTTGCATAGATGCAGCTAAAAGCTCCATATAGGTCAGGGCAATTGCACAGTCAGTTTCGGTCCATATATAATCTTCTGGGCAATAAGCGACCACTAAGGCCGTGCCTCCCCGCAATACGACATCCCGGCCCTTTGCCGCTGCTTCTATATGATGTGCCCGCGTTGGATCGGTTGCGAGCCACTCAAGGGTAAATTTTTGTATTTGTTGAAGACTATCTACCCCTGTGATTATAGACCAGTTAATCTTCTGTGAGTTGGATGCAGTCGGCGCTCGTCTCGATATTTCCAGAAGTCTCTCAAGGTGTTGATGCGGGATTGGCATTTTTTTAAAACTGCGTACTGATCTTCTGGATATGAGCAAGGCTTCCATAGATTCAGAACTGGCTTGATTATCTGGGACAGCCAGGAAATCTTCTTGTGACAGTAAACAGTGGCTGAGGGCGCCTTTTGGACATACTGTTACGCAGTGGCCGCATAAAATGCAGTTTTCTGTATCAGTGGTTAGCACAAATGGAAAGCCTCCTTTCTCCTGCTTAAGAAGGGCCACGGGACAAGATTGTACACACAATCCGTCTTGATTACATTTGCTTGAATCTATAGTGATAAAAGACATGTTCATTTTTCCGTTTTTTTGTGCTTCAAACGCGCTAGGGACGAGCATCGGCGGAAGTGGTTACACTATTCCGGACGCACAAAACTGACCAGCTTAACTTTTTTCCGTGCCAGTTCAAAGCAAAAAAGCCGGGCCCCAAAAGGGCCCGGCTTTTTTTTCACGCTTGCTAATATAAAAAGATCTCAGAGTTTGGCGAGGATGTTCTGCGTATCCGCAATCTCCTCGGCGGTGACGCTCTGGCGGATCTGCTCCATCAGTTTCATGGTATCCGCGAAGCGTATACCTTCGGCGGCACTGATCCACTCAAGCTGGAGCCGTTCTGGTCGAATGCCGATTTTCTCCATCTTCTTGTGGATGCGGGCAACCCGCTTCTCGGTCCAGTGGTTGGCGTCGATATAGTGACAATCGCCGATATGACAACCACTGACCAGCACCACAGGAGCCCCCTTGCGGAAACCTTCCCAGATGAACTTCTCATCCACACGGCCGGAGCACATCACCCGGATCAGATGCACATTTGCCGGATACTGCAATCGCGAAACACCAGCATAGTCGGCACCGGCATAGGAACACCAGTTGCAAGCAAAGGCGAGAATCTTCGACTCGGGTTTCTCATCGAGCATGGTATCCACCTGGCCGATAATCTGGGCATCGGTGAAATGATTCATACTGATGGCATCGAACCGACACTCGGCCGAACAGGTACCGCAACCGGCACAGGCTGCAGAATTGACCACCGCCGGTTTTTTGTTCTTCACATCCACCGTGATCGCGTTGTAGGGGCAGACCTCGGCGCACTTGCCGCACGACTTGCACTTCTCGACGATGATGGTCGAGGTGATCGGCTCAGTGGTGACCTCGCCCTTATGCATCAGGCGGATGGCACGCATGGCTGCGGCCGATGCCTGGGTCACGCTCTCTTTGATATCCTTGGGCCCCTCGGCACATCCAGCAAAGAAGATACCACGGGTGGCGGCATCCACCGGTTGCAGTTTGGGATGGGCTTCCAGATAGAAACCATCCGAAGTCAACTGCAGTCCCATGATTTCCTGCAAGCGCTGGGTTGAGGGCGCGGGCTTCATGCCCTGAGCAAGCACCAGCATGTCGAGATCATGGAACTCAAGCTTACCGGTGGCAGAATTCTCCACTGCGACGCGCATGCAGCCATCCTCGGTCTCTTCGACCGATCCAGGCAAACCGCGAATATACTGGGTGCCCATGCGCCGGCTGCGGGTATAGAGATCTTCAAACCCCTTACCAAAGGCACGGATATCAATATAGAACACCTTGACATCGACATCAGGATAATGCTCCTTGATGATAAAGGACGATTTTATGGTGTTCATACAACAGATGTTGGAGCAATAGTGGCCGCCTTTTACGGCCGAACGTGAACCGACACACTGAATAAAGCCCACCGATTTTGGGTGCTGACGATCAGAAGGCCGAACCAGCGAGCCCTTGGTCGGGCCACTGGCGTTCACCAGCCGTTCAAACTCCAAACTGGTGAGCACGTTGTCAAAGCGGGTATACCCGTACTCATCCATCTCGGTCGGATCGTAGGGTTGCAGGCCGGTCGCGACAATGATCGTGCCCACTTCCTCGAGGATTTCCTCGTCCGACATGTGGAAATCGATGCAACCCTTGGCGCAAACGTCCACGCACTTCGAACAGACAGCGGGATTATGGCCCAGGCACTCCTTGGCATTAATCAGATACGAGGAGGGCACTGCCTGGGGAAAGGGGCTGTAGATCGCCTTGCGCGACCCCAAACCCATGTTAAATTCATCGGGACGTACCACCGGACAGACCTTGGCGCATTCGCCACAGGCGGTACAACTCGTTTCATCGATGTAGCGGGCTTTTTTGCGAATTTTTATTTTAAAATTACCAACATAGCCCTTTACATCAACAACTTCACTCAACGTCAACAGCTTTATCCGTGGATGTCGACCGACATCCGTCATCTTAGGACCTAAGATTCAAATAGAGCAGTCCATCGTTGGAAACGTTTTATCGATCTGGGCCATGACCCCGCCGATGGAGGGACTTTTCTCCACCAGGGTAACATCATAACCGCTGTCGGCCAGATCAAGCGCCGCCTGGATCCCGGCGATACCGCCACCGATAACCAACGTTTTCTTGGTGAGTGGCAAGGTCTCCTCATAAAGCGGTTCCAAACCACGCACACGCGAGATCGCCATGTTAACCAGGGTTTCGGCCTTGAGGGTGGCGTTCTCCTTGTCGTTCATGTGGACCCAGGAACACTGTTCGCGGAGGTTGGCCATGTCCAACATGTAGGCGTTCAGCCCAACCGAATCGATCATCTTCTTAAAGGTAGCCTCATGCAGACGCGGCGAGCAGGAGGCAATGACCACCCGATCCAGCCCGTTATCAAGGATATCCTGCTTGATCTGCTGTTGGCCAGGCTCGGAGCAGGCATAAACGATATCCTTGGAAACGACGACACCGTCCTTATTTTCCACACTCTCAGCAACGCGCTTGCAATCAACGGATTGGGCGATATTCAGGCCGCAATGGCAGACATAGACACCAATGCGGGGATCCTGGTCTCCGGAAGTTGTAGGTTTGGTGTTGGTTGGTTTTGACATGGTAGTTCTCCAAAAAATAGCTGGTTAGCTAGTAAGACTGTTAGGGTATTCGTCTATGAGGCTGTAGCGTTTTTTGTCTGTTTCTCGACTTAATAGCTACAGGCCATTCACCTTTTTACTCCCAACGGATGGTCTGGGCGATGACACTGGTCAGATCCATCAGTTCAATGCTGAGCTCCTCGCGGCGGAAGGGATCCTCCATGGCGCACTTAAGATGAATCTGGCATTTGGGACAGGCGGTGACCACCACATCGCTGCCGGTGGCATGGGCCTGTTCGAGCCGTTTGACCTGCATGGCCTTAGAGTAGGAGTCGCAACCGGTCCAGGCGCAGTTCCCGCAACAGACCGAAGCCTTGCCGGATTCTTTCATCTCCACGAACTGTTTGGGCTTGAGCCGCTTGATCAGTTTGCGCGGCAAGTCTACCCTGCCCTCGATCCGGCCCAGCCGGCAGGAATCCTGAAAGGTGATGGCATGGTCGAATTCGTCGAAACCCACTGCGCCCTTGTCGAGTTGCTCTTCAAGGAAGTCGTAGAGATGGACAACCTGAAAGTTGGGTTTCAAGCCCTGCTCGGCATAGGTGGTGTGCAGCGTCATGTAACACTCGGGACAGGTGGTGATCACCGTCTCGATGCCGAGCTCATTGAGCTTATCGACGTTGAGCTTAGCCAAACGCATGAAATTTTCCTTGTCGCCGGACCAGAGCAAGTCGTGACCGCAACAGCGCTCATCTGCAAGTAGACGCGGGGCGACATCGAAAAAGTTTAACAGCCGCAGACTGTCAAGAAGGATGCGGTTGGTTTCCACCTCCATCCGCTTGTCGAAAAAAATATCGTAGTACGGCGCACAACCACCAAAAAAGAGAATCGGGCTTTGGGGATCGACACGGATTTCTTCAGGCAGGTTGTTCCAGCGCTTGGGCACAATCTCGGGTGAGGTCATGGAACGCATCAGCGAATGGAAGAAACCACCATGGACTTCACGGCCCGGTAATTCGGTCTGACGATAGAGATGGCGCAGTTCCTTAATAAAAGCCGGAAAGTTAACCGCAGAGGGACAACGCTCGTAACAGATGCCACAGGTGAGGCAACTCCAGGCATTTTCCTGTACACCGGGGGCGTGGATACCGCCGGTGATCACTGCCGAGGCAATGGCCCGGGGAGAGAAAGGTTTACCGATCAGGGCCAAAGGACAGGCGGAAGTGCACTTGCCACAGTCCTGACAGGCATGGATATCGTAGGTCTCCACCAGTTGCTGCAATTCTTGTTTGCGGGTGGCCATATCGGGCACGGGCACCACCGGCGCTTCCTTGATACCGGCAGGCCCCAGCCGGCGGATATCGTCGCTGAATTCCTGGAGAAAAAAAAGCATCTCCTCGGATTCCTCTGGCAGGAAGGCGGCAAAACGGAGGCGTTCGCTGCCCAATCCCATAATATCGAGTACCTTTTGTACATCCTGGGTATTGCGCTGGGAGGTGGCGGTCCCACTGCCGTAGCGGCAGGTTCCGGGCTCACAGCCGACTAAGGCCACACCGTCGGCTCCCTTGGCAAAGGCCTTGAGCATCATCGCCCGATCGATACGGCCGGTACAGGGCGTGCGCACCATGCGGATCTCGTTGGGAATAGGACGTCGTTGATCCTGCAGGGTCAAGAAGGCGGCATGCGCCCCCCAGTTACAGACAAAGAGCAGTATATTAAGTGGTTGTGTTGTATCTTGATTATTCATGGACCGTGTCCTTGGAGAGCAGTTCCTCAAGGGCCTGTTCGAGATAGGCCCGGTTGCGAAAGGGGCTGTCGGCTGCACCTGTGGGGCAGACCGAGAGGCAGTTGCCGCAGCCCTTGCACAGGGCTTCATCGATATGGGCATGCCAACCGCCGACCTCATTGGGCTGGAGGGTGACGGCATGGTAGAGACAAACATTGGCACAACGACCGCAGCCACGACAGAGCAGATGGTCGATGGCAGCGGTAAAGCCCTTGGACTGCCGTGGTCCCCGAGGAATGGCAGCAGCCACCATCACCGCAGCAGCCGTACCCTTCTTCAGTTTGGAGACGTTGATATCCGAAGGCTCAGCCAGATAAAGGCCGGGTACCGAGGTGGCACAGGGGTAGGCAAAGGGAATTCCGGTCACGTCATGTTTCTGCAATACCGGTTCAACCATGCAGCTAGGTAAACCTTCCTGGTGGGTGTAGGCAATCCGGCGGCGAGCCTTTTCGCCAAGAATGACCGTCCCTGCCCGCAGTACCTGGGAGTAACCGGCGGATTCGATCAGAATCTGGAAGTCACCGATGGTTCCCTTGATATCCTTGACGTTCCAATCCGGGAAGTTGTGGATATTGGGGTGTTGTACAAGATCCTTGAGTGGTTGCTCAGCGGTACCGAAGCGGAACACCTCGTGGTCGGTATCTGCCAGGGTTAGGGCGCTATTCATGGTGGCCTGCGAGTTACCGATAATAGCGGCGGCAAAGTTGTAGTTCCGATCCACGGCCAACAGCGGTTTCAAGGTCAAGGTTCGCTTGATCGAACGTCGCAGCAAGCCCTTGAAACGCTCTAGAGCCAATTCGGGCTGGGATTCCACCAGCCGAAGAATCTCGCCACGCATGTTGCATGTCTCAACCATGGACCGGCTGATACCTGTGCCGTGGAACAGGTTATGCTTTAAACGGCTGCGCTGATCGGTGCAGGCGCTACAGACGAAATTGAGCGGACAGCAGACACAGGACGCAAGCACAATACGCGTAATCGCCTTTTCGCGCACAGCCCGGACAATGGCTGAAGAACCATCCTGAACGCAAGCCGAGGTCAGCATTTCAGTGTGAACAATAGCCGGGTTGCTCTCGGACAATTGCTCCAGATGGTTGCTCATGTCATCGAGCCAGCCAAGGGAATCGTTACAGCGACAGACAAAAACGCCGATACGAATCTCCTGCGAGAGGCCGGGATCGGGCAAAGAAACGGAGCGGCCGTACCCTTTGGTCTTGTTGGAGGCTCCCCCAAGTAGCAGCAGTGCTCGGGCCGCAGCGTCAAAACCGCGTACGATCATGTCGTTGACATCCGGACGAGCAGCCTTGGGGCCATAGGCGCGAATGATGTCGTCGCCCTTGATGTTGGGGGCAATGTTGGGATCAGCTACAATTACCGCACCGCACTGCTCGACCACCGCCTCCTTCTCTTGGTAGTGGTTGATAGCCTTGAGCGCACCGCAGGCCTCGACACACTGCAGACATTCGGAACAGACACCGCATTGGAGGCAACGGCTAGCCTCGGCACTGACTTGAAGGCTGTCGAAACCAAGCGCGACCTCGTCAAAATTGGTCTTCCGCTCGCCTATCCTCCGTTCGGGCATGGCAGTCCGATGCTCCTTGGGCATGTCCTCGGATATGCAGCGGAAATCAAGATGTTGCGGACGGGAAGCCTGCACCTCTTCACGAACACCGCTGAGATCGTAATGGATGGAGCGCGCGACCTGGCGGCCAGTAGCCATGGCTTTGACCACCGAGGAGGGACCGGAAACGGTATCGCCAGCGGCGTAAACCTTGCCCATAGTGGTGTGCAGGTCCTGGTCGGTCTCTATAAATCCGCGCTCGCTCACCGCAATCAGATCACCGAAGGTTTCCTTGGTGAAACCGCCGACCTGACCGATGGCAACAAAAGCCTTCTCAAAGGTCAGGGAAAACGACTCCGATCCTTCGGTAACTACGGGCCAGATCATGCCCCGGTCGTCGGGTTTTCCTGGAACAGTGGGCATACATTCCAAATGGGTAAAAATACCGCCCTCACCGCCAAAGCCGACCACCTGGGTGGCATCAAGGATAGTGACCCCCTCTTCCACCGCCTCGCGAACCTCGTCCGGCTCGGCAGGAATATGCTCGGTGCCAAACCAGGAAACAATGCTGACTTCCGCGCCCATGCGGGTCAAGGTGCGGGCCAAGTCAAAGGCGGAGTTGCCGTCCCCCACCACCGCAACCTTGCCGGAAATGGTCTCCAAACCTTCCCATTGACGACGGGATAGAAACGATAAACAGCCTTCAACTCCGTCAAGCTCCTCCCCTGGCACACCGAGCTTGCGATCATGCCAGGTACCGGTGGCAATGACGACACCGTTATATTTCTTGGCGAGACCGGGCAGGCCGGTGCTCAGATCAATCGCCTGGTTCGGGGCAAAATGAACACCCAGCCATTGAATGAATTGCAGCTCTCTGTCGAGAATCTTCCGGGGTAGACGGTGGGCGCCGATACCATAACGGAGAAGTCCGCCGATCTCGGCCTCCTTTTCAAAGATGGTCACCCCATAGCCCTTGCGGGCCAAATCGGCGGCTGCGGCAATTCCGGCAGGGCCAGAACCGATAATGGCTATTTTCTCCGGCCGGGTCGGTTCCACTTTTGCGGCAAAGGCATACCCTGCTGCCTCCTGGCGTTTGGGGTCCGCGCCCTCGTAGTCGGCGAGAAACCGCTTGATTGCCCGGATCGAAACCGGATCATCCACCCCTCCACGACGACAGGCCTCTTCGCAGGGATGGGTGCAGATACGGCCACAGATACCTGGGAGGATGTTATCCCGACGGATCAGTGCCAAGGCTTCGTCATACTTACCTTGAGCCGCCAAAGCTATATAGCCCTGGGCGTTGACACCAAGCGGACAACTTTCCTGACAAAGCGGCTGTTTGCGTTTGTCGATATAGGGGCGGCCCGGCAGACTTGTGCGCGCAGCAAAGCGCAGGGCTTTGCCCTTGTCCGGATGTTCCACCGGGCAAACCGCAACACACTTGCCACAGTTGGCACAGCGGTCGGCATCGATGAAGGTCTGCTCCTGGTCGATACGAACACTAAACCCCTGGGCCGTATGTTTGATTGAGCTGATCGCTGCTGGCAGCATGGTGCGAATGGCACCGTTGCGCATAATCCGTATCAAACCCGGACGATGGGCAAAGTTGAAGGTCAATCCCGAGGGGAGACGGTACTCCTCGGCCGCGAGTTTGCGGTCAAGGTCCGGGGTGCTGTCCACCAGAGTCACCGGAATACCCAGTTCTGCGAGCTTGCAAGTGGCAGAAATTCCTTCGGGCGTGGCCCCGGCAACAATGACCCGGTAAAGACGTTCTTTCTGTCGTTTCATTATGCCATTACTCCTGTCTGGCCCGCGGCCCGTTTTTTCCGAGCCTTGAGGGTGGAAAGCCCGTAATCGTAGCCCTTGGTATAGGCTTCTACGTTGCGTTCCTCGGTTCCCTTGGGCACTGATTTGGTAATGGTCGCTTGCGCTGCTTCAGGGGAGATCGCTCCGGTTATGGCGGTACAGAAGCCAACCATGATAATGTTGGCCATCATCTTGTTTCCCAAGTTTTCAGCCATGCGAGTGGCTGGAATGGCAAAGGAATCGCAGACCGAACCTTCCGGATTGACCAAATCCTGGTCCACCAGAAGGACGGATTCCGGCATCAATGCCGAGGAAAATTTGTCGTAGCCCGCCTGGGACATGGCCACCAGGATCTTAGGTGAATTGACATAGGGGTAATGAATTGGGGTGTTGGAGATAATCACCTGGGCGTTGCAGGCACCGCCGCGGGATTCCGGCCCGTAGGCCTGTACCAGGGTCGATTCCTTTTTATCAACAAGCGAGGCTGCCATACCAAGAATTCGACCGGCCAGGATGATGCCCTGACCGCCGAAACCGGTAACAATGATCTCGGTCTGTTTCTGTGCTATTTTTGTACTCATGGCGTGATGGGTTCCGGAAGAGCAAATCAAAAAGGTTAATCGTCGCTGCAAGGCCGATGGAGTTCAGCGTATCGGTCATCACAGGTGGATCGATCGATATCGATGAACTTGCCGATGACCACGCCTTTTTCAAAATCGATATCCGCCTGAGCCGGGTTGGCGCCGTGCTTAATGATGGTTCGATCCTGATAAAGCTTGAGGGTGTCGATCGGTTTTTCCTTGTTGCGGCGGCCGTAGTTGATCGGACAGGGCGACAACACCTCGATAAAGGAAAAACCTTTGCGGGTGATGGCTTCGTTGATCGCCGTGGTCAGGTCGCGGGTATGGAGGATCGTCCAGCGAGCTACATAGGAGGCCCCGGATGCATAGGCCAACAGGGGTAGGTTGAAAGGCGAGTCTGGATTGCCCAACGGGGTAGTGGTGGATTTGGCCTTGTTTGGAGTGGTTGCCGCCACCTGACCGCCGGTCATGCCATAGGTGAGGTTGTTGACGCAGATCACGGTCATATCCATGTTGCGGCGAGCGGCATGGATAAAGTGGTTACCGCCGATGGCAAAGAGATCGCCATCTCCGGAGAAAACAATTACTTTCAGATCCGGTTTGGCCATCTTGATGCCACTGGCAAAGGGGATAGCCCGGCCATGGGTGGTGTGGAACGAATCGAGTTTGATGTATCCGGCACCACGGGCCGAACACCCAATCCCCGACACCATGGTAAATTGATTGTAAGGAATTTCAGTAGCCTTGATCGCACTGAGACAGGAAGAAAAAACCGTGCCGATACCGCAACCGGGGCACCAGATATGAGGGATGCGGTCGGTGCGGATCAAGTCATCCAGCGGATGCTCGGGCTGTTTGGTCAGTTTTTTGGGATTGGTGGTCATGATCTTAAAATTCCTCCTGAATACGGGCAAGAACCTTTTCCGGATGAATAATCTTGCCACCGGCACTGCCGACTAAGATTGCCTTGGCCTTGCCGCCGGCACAGCGTTCCACCTCGTAGTGGACCTGTCCAAGATTGATCTCCACGGTGATAAAGCCTTTTACCCGACCGGCAATATCACGGATCATTGCTTCCGGAAAAGGCCAAACGGTGATCAGACGCAGCAGGCCCACCTTATAGCCCATGGCCCGAGCCTGATCCACGGCGGATAAACCGGTTCGTACCGAGATGCCATAGCTGACAATAACGATCTCGGCATCTTCCATTCGGTAGGACTCGGTTTCGATAATGTCGTCCAGATTGTTGCGAATCTTGCCTTTGATCCGGGTCATCATCTGTTCCTGGGCCTCAACGGTCATGGCGGGATAGCCGCGCTCGTCGTGGGTCAAACCGGTGACATGGATATTGTAGCCGTCGCCTATGGCTGGCATGGGGGCCACTCCGTTGGGTCCGGCTTCGTAAAGGCGAAATCTATCCTTGCGGCCGCTCGGCTTGGGCCGGTCCACCAGATGAATCTTGCTTGCCTCCGGGATCACCACCTTTTCGCTCATGTGACCGACAATCTCATCGGCCATGATGAGCACCGGCACCCGGTATTTTTCGCTGAGATTAAAGGCGCGGATGGTCTGGTAGAAACAGTCCTGCGGTGAGGTGGGCGCCAGGGCAATCAGTTCGTAATCACCGTGCGAGCCCCAACGGGCCTGCATCATATCGCCCTGCCCTGTCTGGGTCGGCAAACCGGTTGAAGGGCCCGTGCGTTGGACATTGACGATTACGCAGGGGGTTTCTGTGCAGACGCCGAGGCCGAGATTCTCCATCATCAGACTGAATCCGGGCCCGGATGTGGCGGTCATGGACTTCACTCCGGTCCAGGCAGCGCCAAGGATCGAGGCAATGGCAGCAATCTCGTCTTCCATCTGGATAAAGGTGCCGCCGATATCGGGCAGGCGTTCAGCCATGTGCTCGGCAATTTCGGTGGCCGGAGTGATTGGATAGGCGCCGAAGAATTTACACCCGGCCGCGATGGCACCTTCGGCACAGGCAACGTCGCCGGTGATATAGTGTTCGCCGGTGAGAACAGCAGATTTCATAACGAGCTCATTATATAAAAGGGATTATTTCTGGATGGCTGCAGAATCTGTTTCCACCGAAAAAATAGCAAATTCGGGGCAGATAATTTCGCAATAGTGGCAGTTGACACATTCACCCTGCTTGATGACCACGGGTGGATGATAGCCCTTGCGGTTGAATTTATCGGAAAACTGGAGGATGTCCTTGGGGCAAAATTCGATGCAGTAGCCGCAGCCTTTACACCGATCATCGATGATACACACCGTTCCCCGAGTGACCTGTATCTCCTGGGCGTCAAGGGGTACTCGCCAAAAAGCCATGTTGTCTGCCTGTGAATAGGTGGAGGTTGCCTGGCCTGTGCGGTGAACCGAACCGTCGGCACAGGCAGATGAAAATCGGAAGCAAAATGCCTCCAACGTCTGAAGCCTTTAATTAAACAGATAAATTGAGCAGGTGTCAAGTTTCAAAAGTTTTTACAACTAAAAAAACAGAGACGGTGGCGCTGAATCCATGACGGTGTCTCCTGTTTTTTGTTCATCATCCATTTTTGTCAATTGAGCATGCTTGTTGTAACATTTTGCCCCGCACAAAAAATGAAGAAGCTATAGGAAGCTGATTTTCCTGTTTTACAGGAACCATTGCTGGACAGTTATTTTTTCACCGGCCTATAATAGGAGCTACAGCACAGCAATTACACGGGAAGACAGGAAAAAAACAACCCCTTCCCTTTTTTTCCCTTAGGCGAGGTGTCCATTTATGCTGCAACGTTTACGAATCAAAACCAGGATTTTACTGATTATCCTTGGTATCGTGGTGCTTTTTCTGGTCATGGCTTTCTATATCTCCAGTACGGTTAACCAAATTCGTGATCTGGGTACGCAGGCCACCTCCAAAGTGATGCTGCAAGGAGAGAAGGCCAAGATCAAAGTTTCCAGCCATGCCATGGCCATGGCACTGTCCGAGGCAATCAATAAATCAGGGCTCAAACAGCCCGAAGAGATTAACGAATTGCTCCGGGCGATGGTCAATCAGGCCCGGTACGAAGATGATCTCTCCGGTTATTTCTTTATCTATCAGGGAAATATCAATGTTGCCTTTCCTGTCAAGCAGCAGAGTCAGGGCAAAGATCTGGGAAATTTAATGGATAAGAACGGGGTCTATGTCATCCGCGAGCTCAACCAAAAAGCCAAGGCCGGAGGCGGATATGTTGAATATACATGGCCTAAACCAGGTGCCGGCGATACCCCAAAAATCAGCTACGCCGAAATGATTCCTGGGCTTGATATGTGGGTGGGAACAGGCATCTATATCGATAATATCGAGAAAACGAAAACCGTACTCCATAATGAAATAGACGAACTGGCCGGCAAGAAAACCCGGCAGATGCAGTTGATTGCCGGGGCTATCTTCCTTTGTATCGTTATCTTCTGTATTATTGTTGCCTTAGGAATCAGCAGTGGCATGAACAACCTTATCCGCAGTTTCCGCGACGTCGCCGAGGGTGAGGGCGATCTCACCAAGCGGATCAAGGTCGATTCCAAGGATGAGTTAGGGGAACTTGGGAACCTTTTCAACACTTTTCTTGGCAACCTTCAAGAAATGATCAAAAAGATTGCGGAAGAGGCTAAGGAAGTAAACAGCTCAGCCCAATCCTTGACTGGCATTTCCGCCCAGATCAATATCCGCTCCAAAGAAACGGCCACGGTTGCGGCCAGTGTGGCCCATGGCACGGGTGAGATGAGTGCTAATCTGAAGATGGTGGCGCTCACCATGGACGATTCCTCTTCCAATACCGCAATGGTGGCTTCGGTGGCCCAGGAAATGACGGGAACCATCAATGCCATTGCCGCCAATGCTGAAAAGGCCAACTCGATCACCGGAGAGGCGGTGGAACAGGCGAATAAGGCCTCCAAACGCATGAATGAACTCGGGGTAGTTGCTTCAGCTATCGGCAAGGTCACTGAAACCATCACCGATATTTCCGAGCAGACTAATCTGCTCGCCCTCAATGCCACCATTGAGGCGGCAAGGGCCGGTGAATCTGGCAAGGGCTTTGCCGTTGTTGCCAATGAAATTAAGGAACTGGCCAAGCAAACCGCCCAGGCCACCCAACACATCAAAAATCAGATCAGTGATATGCAATCCACCACCCAATTGACTGTCAGTGAAATTGAAGGCATCTCGGCTATTATTCATCAGGTCAGTGAACTGGTCAACACCATCACCCAAGCGGTGGAGGAACAGAGCGCAGCAACCGGTGAAATCGCCAACAGCATCGACACCGTTTCCAAAGGACTCGGCGATATAAACGAAAGTGTCGGCCAGAGTTCCAACGTGGCGGAAGGCATAGCCAGTGATATCAATAAGGTCAGTGGTGCAGCTGAGGAAATTACCAGCTCAAGCGATCAGATGCGCCAACAGGCCCAACAACTGCAGAAGATGGCGGTTGAGCTGAACACCATCGTCAACCGTTTCCGTACCTGATATTCAATCACGCTGGCAACAAGCCGCCCCGATGATCGGTGCGGCTTGTTGTGTTCACGGGGCCGCAAAGAGACGGCCAATACTCGCCGGGATATCGTCCTTGGGGGTGAGGTTTCCTTTGGTATCCACACTGTATATGCCAAACCACTGCTCTGGGTCATCGGCATCCTGATGGAGGGACGCCTCCGGTCCTTTGGCGCTCTTCCACCATTCGTCCTGAAGCTCAAAAAAACTCACTCCACAAAATCGCTCCTTACCCTTGGCCGTGCGGATATCCCGCCAGACCGAAGCAAAAACCGGAGGTACCTCATCGGGCTTATGGCCGCCAAAGCCGGGGATGTCGGCGCGGGGGGCAATGGGCGAGGTGGCAAGCCCCACCTGGGTAACCAGGATGGGTTGACGGAATTCCTGGGCCAACTGCTCTAAATACCCCTGGTAGGTGGTGCCGGTCACCGAACCCGGGGGCGAGGTTTTGACCCCATTGGCATAGGTATAAACATTGAGACAAATCAAATCACCCATGTCGGGCACCAGCACACTTTCCCTGCTCACCTCGATATCTGGCCGGTCACCAATGGGCCCTACATGGGTCCAACTGGTATGGCAGTAGAGATGGCGGCGGCCGTATCGGCTGAGTTCGTAATCGATGGCCCCGTCCACCAGTTTTGCCAGGGCAATTTCCGTGGGGGTACGATGAGTGAGGGTGAGGTGTTTGCCGTGAAAGTCACGTACATTCGGATGTCGGGCATCGGTGGAGGTAATACATTTGGCCTGGAGTTCATCACCGATCGAGAAGAGCACTAAACGATCAGGAAGGCCAACTTTGTAGGTATGATCGATCACCTCTTTGATATCTTTGAGTGTTTTTTCCTGAAAATCCGGGGCGAGGAAGTCCTCCTCATAGGCCCAAACCCAGATATCCTGGCTGTAGAGAAGATCGGTTTTATCAAGTGCCTGAAAAAAATTCGGCGGCATCAACCTAGGAAAAACATGCAGATAATTGGCGTTCATTGCCTTGATCAGAGCCAGATGATGGGAATAGCGATCGTCGTTCCCCGGCTGCAGACCACGCACCGGTGTTTCCCCTGGGAGAAAAGGTGAATAGCCGATGCCCCGAAAGAAAAGAGGTCGACCGGGATGATTGAGGTCGACTAGCGAAGACCCTCGCACGACGAACCTGGAAGGTTCAGGCGTTACCGGATTGATTTGCATTGTTTTGGCGGCTGTTGCAGCAGAAGCGACTGACAGCAACAAGAGCCCTAAGATACCCCAAAAAGAAAAAAAACGATGAAGAGCCATGGCATATTTTTCAGTGATTGTTGATGAATTCGCAAAAAAGGCCATCGCACCCTGAAAAATGGACTCGCAAAAAACAGTCGATTACGAGGATCGCCAATAATTTTCCAGGGAAGGATTCGCCTTCTGCAAAGCGCGCCTACTCTACCAAAGCAAACCCAATGAGAACAGCGAAAGGTTGTCCTTAACAAAGATCGGCTATTTCCAGGGATTGATTGACGCCGCAGCGTCGTGGCATTACCAATATTCCTATATGTTCCTAAACACTTGATAAATGCTATTCTTCCTTTCAATCGAACGCATTACGTCAGAAATCGAATTTTTTCGGTTTTAAAGAACAACAACTTCAGGAGGAAACCATGCGTTTTGTTGTCATTGGCGGTGATGCCGCCGGCATGAGTGCGGCCAGTCGGGCGAAGCGAAACAATCCCGAGATCGAGGTAATCGTACTGGAACAAGGTCAGGACGTCTCTTACAGTGCCTGCAATATTCCCTATAATATCGCTGATCCGGAACGAACTATCGACGATCTTGTGGTGCGGAGCGCAGATGCTTTCCGCGAAAAACAGCAGATCGACCTGCGAACCGGACACCGGGTGGATTGGATTGATCGGAGCGCCAAGAGCGTCCATGGAACGACCACGGAAGCCACTCCCTTTTCGGTCGAATACGATCAGTTGCTCATCGCCACGGGTGCCAGTTCTATCCGTCCCACGATCGGCGGTATCGATCTGCCGGGCGTCTTTGTGGTGAAAAACCTGGAAGATGGGCGCAGCATCAAGCGCTTTCTCAACTCTCGCAAGGTCAGGCGAGCGGTGATTATTGGCATGGGCTATATCGCCCTGGAGATGGCCGAGGCCCTGAGTGAACACGGTATCCAGGTCGACATGATCAAGCCGCGGCAAGGGTTGCTGCCCTGGTTGGATCCGGAACTTTCCCGACAGGTACGCGATCACTTGGAGCAACATGGGGTGGGCCTGTATGATGGCCGACCGATTGAGCGAATTATTACCGAGGGTGATCACTTCCAAGTGGTCTCAACCCCGCTTCTTCTTGATTGCGACATGGTGGTAATGGCCATCGGTATCAAACCCAACGCGGAACTTGCCAAGAATGCCGGCCTTGAACTCAGTATTGGCGGCTCGATCAGTGTGGATCATCAATTGCGGACATCGGATGCGAACATCTTTGCCGCCGGAGACTGTGCCGACAGTTATCACCTGGTGACCGGCAAGAAAACCTGGATTCCTTTGGCCCTGCGTGCCAACCGCGCCGGATGGGCGGTGGCGGATCTGGTCTGCGGCAAACCCATGGCCCTTCCCGGGGTGGTGGGGACTGCGGTCTTTAAGGTGTTTGCGATGCAGGTCGCCCGTTCAGGACTTTCTTCAGCCGAAGCGGTCCAGGCAGGATTTGATGCGGTTACTGTCCAGATCAAGTCGAAATCACGTGCAGGCATCTATCCAGGAGCACAACCAGTGCATGTTTCCATGGTGGGTGATCGTTCCACCGGACGTCTGTTGGGTGCACAGATGGTGGGTACCGATCAGGTGGCTCATCGCATCAATGCGGTGGCGGTTGCCCTGCAGGCACAGATGGATGTGGCCGAGTTCAGCCAAAGCGACCTCGCCTATGCACCGCCCTTTGGTCCGACCTGGGATCCACTGCTGATTGCGGCCAACCAGTTGCTCAAAAAAATTCAGGCTGTTTAATGGCGATGGCTCTGTGAAAAAAAACAAATATACAAGGAGTAACGTTTTCTCGGCGCAAAGGCCTTCATAAGGAATGTCGAACGGCGGAAACCGCTGCGGCCCAGTAGAGCGAAGTTTTAACAACACCATCAATGGTATCTCTTCAATACGCGGAAGCTATTTGCTGGCGCAGGTGGAAAAAAAACGTGGATTGCGCTTGCTCATTTCCCCTCAGATAGGGTACTTGTGCAGGCGCCCAGTCGGTACCCACAGTGTGCTATCGTTTTTTATGCCCAGAATTGTCGTTCTCATGACAATTCACGCTTCGCAACGTATTGATTTGACGATACACATCATAACATTTTTTGACTATTTACGAGGCAAACGGAATTCTTCATGCCGAAAACGAGAAAACCCAATGATGACAACGCCATGGTCAGCGGTCAGCTGCGCAACGGGCTCCATATTAAAGGTCGTTTATGGATTGAAAATGACGGAGCTACTTACCTTTCCTGGGGAAGAGTGGTTTTGTTGGAGCGTATCGGGGAGTATGGATCGGTTTCGGCAGCGGCTAAATCAATGCAGATGAGTTTCAGCCATGCCTGGCACCTGGTGGAAAATATGAACAAGCTTGCCCCGGAACTCCTGGTGGAAAAACAGGCCGGAGGCCGACAGGGCGGCGGCGCTTGGCTGACCGAAGCCGGCAAACAGGCTATTGTCGATTTCTGGAAGTTGGTTGCACGATTTCAACACTGGATTGATAAGGAAGAACTTGAAGAGTAATTTTATCCACAGTAAAAAGTCGATTATATTATGGATGATGGCTCAATAAAAACGCAGATAGACAAGGAATGGCGTTTTTACTGGCGCTGTCGGAAAAAGCGCTGCGACGCAGGAAATTTTACTTTTTACGACGCCGTCAACTCTGATTAGACCAACCGGCGGAAGGCGGAAGCCTTGATGACAGCCACTACCTCTCTCCCCTCTTCTATCTCCAATTCCCGGACCGAATCGGGAACAATCTGCACGATTAGCTGTTCCGAACCACAGGCCAATTCCAACCGTACCCGATTGCCGACGGTAAAAATTTTCTGCACCGTACAGGGTAGCATATTGCGGGCGCTGGTTGCTTCGGGATGACGCTTGAAAAGGAGAATTTCCCGCGCATCCAATTCAAAAACATTTTCCTCGTTCTCGCCATATTCGGTAAGGATGAGGTGCTGGTTTCCCCAATTGTAGGCCCAAAGATCACCAAAAGGTTCGGGTCTGCCCAACTTGAGAAGATTCACATAGCCCTGCCGCGGCGAGCCCCAAACCAATTGCGCCAACTCCTCGGTGGGCAGACTCCGTTTGACCGTGCCGTTTTCCACCAAAAGTACCTGTTCGGTCATCAGTCGCATTTCCACAAGCGAATGGCTAATAAATAGGAGCGGAATATTGAACTGGGAGAAAACTTTTCCCAGATAAGGAATGATGTGAAATTTTAATTCTTCATCTAGTCCCGTTAGTGGCTCATCCATTAAAATCAAACGGGGACAGGTGAGCACCGTTCTTCCCAACGCCACCCGTTGCCGTTCCCCGCCGGAGAGCAGATTCACCCCTCGATCAAGAAGATGGGACAGATTGAGCACTTCAATAATGGTATCGGCGTCGACCTGTCGTTCCTGCTCCGAAATCCGTTTCCAACCATAGAATAGGTTGCGGCGCACACTCATGTGGGGAAAGAGGTGGGCATGCTGGAACACAACCCCCACTCGCCGTTTATCGGGTGGGAGATTGATTTTGGCTGCACTGTCAAATAGTACCGTCTCATCCAGACGGATATGCCCGCTATCGGGTCGGCGGAGGCCGGCGAGCAGATACATCAGGGTTGATTTACCGCTGCCGGAGGGGCCGAAAAGACCTATCCGATTTCCGTTGAGGCAGAATTGGGCATCAAAGAAAAAATCGCCCTGCTTTTTCTGAACTTGTACATCCAACTGCATTCCTATTTCCTCTCTATTGATTTGTTGGCCATGCTATTTGCGAAAAGAACAAGGAAGGAAAGAAGGATGGAAACCATACAGAGCGAAAGCGCCATTCGGTCGCCCCCAGGAGTGCTGGTATACTCGTAGATAGCCAAAGGGATGGTTTGGGTGACGCCGGGGATATTACCCGCGAGAATAATCGTTGCCCCGAATTCTCCCAGGCTCCGGGCAAACATCAGCGTCATGCCGGCGAAAACCGCGCGACCGGAAAGGGGCAAGGTAATGGAAAAAAAAGAATCCCAGGAACTGGCTCCAAGGGTTCGCGCTGCATCCCGGTAGGAGGCGTCCACGGACTCCATGCCCAGGCGGACCGAACGTACCAGCAATGGAAAACCCACGACAGCAGAGGCGATCACTGCGCCAGTGAGGGAAAAAATTATTTGGATATTTAAATGATTGAGCCAAGAACCAACCAAACCGCGGCGACCAAGCAGCAATAGCAACAGGTAACCGACCACCACTGGAGGGAGGACAAGAGGCAAGTTGACGATGCCTTCGATCACGGTTTTGCCGGGAATCCGTGTATGCACTAAAAGGTAGGCAACGCCGATTCCCAGGGGGGTGGCAATCAAGGTGGCCGCACAGGCCACCTTGAAGGACAAAAGGATCGCGTCAAGATCCGAGGGTTGTAAAAATGACATAACGTCGCCGGGTGGAACTTAAAATCGATCAGGAAAAAAAATTATTTCGCGGCACTGAAACCGTATTTCACAAACAGTTTGGCGGCTTCCGGACCAAGAAGGTATTCATAAAAAGCCTTGGCTTCCTTGTTCTTGGTACCCTCAGGCGTTAAAGCGATGGGATAAGCAACCGGCGCATAGAGATCCTGGGGGACCTCGAACAAAATCACTGCCTGGGTAGCCAGCAGAGCATCGGTTTTGTAGACAAAAGCGCCAGCAGTCTCACCACGATCAGCATAGGCCAGGGCCTGGCGAACGTCCTTTGCCATGGCCAGTTTATTTTCTTCCTGCATTTGTTTGTAGATACCGGCTTTTTCCATGGCCTGGGCAGCATATTCGCCGGCGGGTACACTTTTGGGGCTACCGATGGCGATTTGCTTGAGATTGACGATATCCGCCATCTTGGTTACTGCTGGATTCTTGGTGCCAACAAAAACCAGGGTATTTTTTGCGATGATGGTTTCAGTGGCGGCATCAATATTTTTTTTGTCACGGAGAAAGGTCATCCATTTCTGGTTGGCGGAAATGTAAATATCCGCCGGTGCACCTTGATTGATCTGTTTGGCCAAACCACCGGAAGGCCCGAAGTTGGGTACAATGGCCACCTTGTTACCGCTGGCATTATACTGGGCGATAATGTCCTTGGTCACATTGGTCATACTTGCCGCCACGGAAAGGCGGATTTGGTCCGCAGCCTGAACCGTTGCGACAGCCAGCATGAGGCTGGCAACCAGGGTGACCCACAATACTCTTAATACTTTCATTTTTTCTCCTGTGTTAAAAGAAACGTTTTAGTTTTGACGAAACGTTAAGGCTTCGTGAAAACCCGCTAAAAAAGAACAATATTTATCTATAAAAAAAACAGCTAGTTGCGATGGACCACGTCGTTCTCGTGCTGTTTGCGAAAACGACAAACATGGTTGGTGGGGCGATGTACGTCAGGCAATGGCCAAAAGGACATCCGATGCTTTAATAATTGCCGTAATGAGCATCCCCTCTTTGAGACCGATGCGGCGAACACTTTCCGAGGTGAGAATGGAGGTAACGGTGTTTCCGCCGGCAAGATCAATCGTGACCTCATCATTCACCATCCCTGAGAGGATGCGGTTAATCGTGCCCTTGAGGATATTGCGGGCTGAAATTTTTTCTGGATCGACCTCTAGGGCCAACATAACCGAGGGGGCCTTGACAATGGCTAAAGCCTCCGAACCAACCTCAAGTTCAAGCCGCTGTACCGAATTATCGGTAATCACCGAGACGATTTGATCCTGGCCGCGCAGGGACAGTGTGACGACGCTGTTCACGGCTCCCTTCTCGATTTTTGCAACATTTCCAAGCCAAACGTTGCGGGCACTGATTTTCATCTCGATTCTCCGTAATGTTTTCAGCGTATTAAAGGCTTCTTCCGGGCTAAAATAAAAAAAATTGAGAAAACTGTTGAACTCCCGTTGCAACAGATTTGCCTTTTTTAGAAACTCATGCCCGGCTTCGGTGAGTATCGTGCCCCCACCGCCACTGCCGCCGACCTGACGATTAATCAACGGCTTTGGGCTAATATTATTGATATTTTCGATCCGCTCCCAGGCGGCCTTGTAGCTCACCCCCACACTTTTCGCGGCCTGATTGATCGAGCCGCAAGCATTGATTTCCTCAAGAAGCGTGACCACGGGGTTTTTCTGTTCGGAAGAACCAATCATGTGCTGCAGAAACAGCGCATCAGGAGCAGGAGATGTTTTTTTCTTTCTCATAAGGTTCCTTGGTTTTCGTTATCCTATTTCAGGATAACGAAATACGAAAAAATTGAACTTTTGTAAAGCACTAAACATGCCAATAAAAGCTTTTACCTGGAAAAAATTTAAGAAAACTCAACAATTAAAGCAATTTAGGAATGCATCTATTTCTGTTCACCATAAGCTGACTTGGCCACGGGTGGAAAAAATTAGACAAAAATGGGACACCAACACACGAAATTGTGGCAAAATGAACCATGAGAGGAAGTACGAGGCAAAAACAGATCTGATCGGCTATAAGCCTTGCAATCACGGTGCTATTCCAGTTCAATAATTGCACACTCTGTGGTAGAAACGCCAATATTGACGGAGACATGCAATGAAAGATATGGGACAAATATTGCTCACGCGTGAGCCGTTTTCTGAAATTGTCATGGGCAATACCGCGCTGGTCCGCGCCATGATCGAATCAGAGACCAAAGTGGTAACCTCCTACCCCGGGTCGCCAACCCCCGAAATTGCCAATGCAATCCGTTCCATCCCTCAAGATCAGCGGCCTTTTTATTTTGAATTTTCCACCAACGAAAAGGTGGCCACGGAAGTGGCCTTCGGAGCTTCGCTGAACGGGCATTTGAGTGCGGTATTTTTCAAGAGCGTTGGCCTGAACGTGGCTGCAGATTCTTTTGTTCAGTTGAGCCTGATGCACTGTATCGGCGGCTTGGTGGTCGTGCTTGGTGATGATCCGGGTGCGAACTCCTCGCAAAACGAGCAGGACAACCGCCATTTTGCGGCAATGAGTTATACTCCTGTCCTGGAGCCGGCCAATCCCGAGGAGGTGTACCAATATTACCACGAGGCTGCCGAACTCTCGAAAAAGTTATCCCGTCCCATTATCCTTCGTCTGACAACCCATGTCTGTCATGCTAAAGAGCGGGTCCGGTTTGAGGGCAGACAACCGAAACCATTCGATCAGACGCCCCGCTTTGATGTGGCCAATGGCCCCTACATTCCTCTGGTTGCCATGGTCTATCCCCGCAAACGTGAGGCATTGCAGGGGCTGATCGAAGTTGAACAGTGGGTCGAGCAACGGAACCTGCACCAGATCAGCTCGCTTGTCAGTTCCCGCGGTATCATCGTCTCCGGAATGGTGGCCCTTTCAGTGACAGATGTGCTTGCAGGCATTCAAAATCCACCCGACGTACTCAAACTGGCCATGCCCTACCCTTTGCCACGCAAGGTGGTGAGCAAATTCCTCACCGCTCACAATGAGGTGAAAATCCTGGAAGAGCTTGATGATACGCTGGAAAAGGACATCAAGGCTATGGCCTACGACCAACGGCTCACTACCCGCATTCTTGGTAAAGAGGATCTTGAAGACTGGATTGGCGAGTATACCCCGGATAAGGTGCGCACTCTTTTGCATCGAACCTGGCCGGATCTCGTTCCTTCAATGCAAGAGCAAGAAGCCTGTCAGGTTGTTGTGCCACCGCGTCCGGCACAGATGTGCCCCGGCTGTGGTCATCGCAGTGCCTTCCATGCCATCAAAGAGGCGCTTGACGGAATCCCCAACATCACTGTGGCGGATATCGGTTGCCACACCCTCGGCTTCCAGGAGCCCTATCGAATGGGTGAGGTGTTATTGTGCATGGGGGCTTCCACAGCTATTGGCTCCGGCCTGAGCCTGTACAACCAAAGCCGTAAGGTGGTGGCCTTCCTTGGTGATTCAACCTTTTTCCATGCCGGCATTCCCGGGATCGTCAATGCCCGGTTCAACAACCACAACCTGGTGCTGGTGGTGATGGAGAATGGGACCACTGCCATGACCGGGCATCAGGACCATGCCGCATCGGGTCGTAATTTCAACGAAGTAACCGATGCCATTCCCATTCGTCAGGTCCTTGAAGGGTTGGGCGTACAACATATTTTTGAAACCGACACCTATCGTCAGCAGGAGTTATCCGATCTTGTACAGCAGGCCCTGGCAACGGAGCAGTTTGCCGTGGTCATCGCCCGCCATCCGTGCATGCTGCTTTTTACCAGAAATCAACGACGGAACAACGGCTACGTGGAGAGAACCGTGCACATAGACCAGAACCAATGCAACCAAATACATACCTGTGTCCAGGATTTTGCTTGTCCGAGTTTCATCCGTTCCGCCAATGGCTCCATCACTGTGAACCGCGAGCTCTGTATCGGCGATGGCTCCTGTATCCAAACTTGCCCCTCAAAGGCAATTGGCCGGGCCTAGGCGCCAAGGAGGTATTGATGCAACCTTTTAATATGTTTCTTTGTGGTGTTGGCGGCCAAGGAATTGGCCTACTCTGTGAAATTCTACTTCGGGCTGGCGATTATGCCGGCTACACTGCAAAGGCCGTCGACACCCACGGCCTTGCTCAACGTGGCGGCAGTGTTGTTTCTCACATTCGCCTGGGCGATACAGTGCACAGTCCGTTGATACCCGCCGGGCAGGCGGATCTTTTGATTGGTCTCGAGCGGCACGAAGCCCTGCGAGGTGTGCAAACGGCCCTGCGCAATGGCGGCACCCTGCTCTATTACGACACCGTGCTCCAACCCGTGGGGGTTCGTCTGGGCACTGCCACAGAAACTTCGGTTATCGATATCGAACATGAATGCAGCAGTCGGCAGTGTCGCGTCCATAGCGTTATCTGGCCGGGCCTGAAAGATCCACGGACGCAAAACATTGTTGTCCTCGCAACCATTGACCGCCTGGCCTTGATACCCGAACTCAAACAGGGGCACCTGCTTAAGGCAATGGATGATCTCATGACCGGGTCTATGCTTGCAGACAATCTCGCCCTCTTTCATCAGGTGTCGGCAGCTTGAGGTGCAAATGTTCCCAGCTTACTTAATGCGGTAGGGGGGACGAGCATGTGCATTTGAACAGAAACTGACGGTTTCAGCTTAACGGATTTTAAAAAACGGTGTTTCCGCAGAATACGGAAACACCGTTGGCACATCTTAACAACAAACAGTTGAATGCCGATCAATACGGTGGATAGTCGCAAGGACCGTCCGAATATTCCTTAACCGGACGACCATAACCATCCAACATGACCTCTCCATATCCATCGAGCACATACCGCTCCCACCGGCAGGTTTCTGCCTGGACGACCCGCGGCGCATAGCCGTAAGCTGGGGGCGAATAAACCGGGGGCGGCTCGGTGTAGACCACCGCAGGCGGTGGGGGGGAACTGACAGCAACCAAGGTAGAGCCGACCAGCAAGCCAGCAAGTCCCCAAGCCAACGCATTTCCACCGTTATGGTGGTGACACGATCCAATCGTCGGCGCCAATGGCACCACAAGCAAACTGCAGGCAAGGGCCAATACTGTTTTTTTGATCATGGGCAAACCTCCCACTTAATACAATAAACCCGGCTGAGGGAAATATTTCCCTGTAACCGTAGCTGTCGAAAGGGTATTTTGGATGTCGGACTCGTAAAAAGTCAATCACGTCCAGAGAGATGGCTCAGTAAAAACACAGATATACAAGGAGTCCCGTTTTTACCGGAGCGAAGGCATACAGAAAGTATGTCGGGTGTCGGGAAAAACGCTGCGACGCAGTAGATCAAAGGTTTTTTGAAGCCATCTTGAATAACTAGTCCGAAGTTCTCATTAGTTTCAGGCGGTGTCAGGATCAAGATTTTTATGTAAACAAGCGGTAAAGCTCGGTTGACTTACCGACAGGGAACAACCTTGCGATAGCTGTCTTTGGTCCAAACGGTCTGGCCGTCCGGGGTTTTACCGTCAACCTTCCATTCTTCCTGCACTTGCAGGCAGTACGATCCAAGATTGAGGATCTGCGGCTCCTTATTCACCGGCTGGTCACCGCCAACCCGCATCAGGTCGGGATTGGCAGAGGTATAGCTGGGCGGTATGGTTTTAGTCCCGCACCCTTGCAGGGCTACGGCCACAACTCCACACACGAGCAATGCGGCAATTTTCTTCATGGGAGTTCCCTCACCTAAAATAATCTTTTAAAACATCTCTTCCGGCAGCTATGCCGGCCACAAACGAAAAAGCCCCCCTGATCAACGAAGAACAAGAGAGCCTGAATGGTTGGTGAGTATACACCCGCAATCAGAGATTTGCGAAAGTTTTTACGTTAAAAAAGGCTCCCCTCAAAATATTTCTCGGGAAAAGTCTTGGGATTGGGGCGGCTCCTCAATCCGTTGCAGTTGGTCCTCCAGATCGTCCAATTCTTTCTGCCAGTAGGTTCGGCTGGCAAAATCAGGAATCACAGCGGTTTCCCCGTCTTCCACTACCTGATGGGCGCACCAAGCACAGTAGTGAATAAATCGCATTGCACGTAATGGCTCTATCAGGCGCAAACTGCTATGATCAAAGGGACGAAAGGTTTCGTAGCCCTCCATAAAAAGATTGAGTTCCACCACCGATTCCTCCGGCGGACCTGGCAGAAGCATCCATACATCCTGCACCGGTGGGCCGACGACCATGTCGTCAAAATCAAGTATATAAAGGGATTCGCCCGGCCGGTAAATCAGGTTACCGCTGTGACAATCTCCATGAATACGGATCATCTCGGTATGATCGAACAGGGGTTTGATCACATCAATCAACCGGCTGGTCAGCCTGGTGTAGGCGGGCATGAGATCCGCCGGCAACAGTCCGGAACGGCAGATGAATTCCACCTGGGAGGCAGTGCTGTGGGCGGGATGCATCCGCACCCTGTCCCGGGGCATTTTCCGTGCTCCCACCATGTGCATTCTTCCCAAAAGCCGACCAATCTCCAGCCATAACTCGTCATTGAATTCATCAATCAGCCGTCCACCTTTTTTCGGGAACACGGCAAAATACATCTCGCCGATCCGTCCCAGACTCTGACCGTTTTGCAAAAGTAACGGTGCCAGAACCGGGATCTCTTGCTCGGCCAACACAAGGAGAAAATCATGTTCATCCTGAAGAGCAACAGCTGACCATCGTCCGGGGCGGTAAAACTTAACCACCATGCCGTTCCCGTCGGTATCGGCGATCTCAAACACCCGGTTAATATAACTGTTATAAGAGCGGCAGAGATTGGAACAGGCTCTCCCCAGTTCCGATTCCACCATTTCGAGAATGCGTTCGGGGCTCAGTCCCTGGAAAGGCCCAGGCTTGGAGGGGCCATGGTTGTTTCTATGCATCACAATGTGCCTCAGAAAAAACGATCAAGAGATCAGGATGCCGTTCTCGAAAAAAGCCGAGAGAACGGCGTTTCTCGTTTTGAAAGTCACTGTTTTTAAATTTTGATGGACTTGTAACACGGCCATTACATTCTAAAAGATGGCTAAGTTACTCCTGGAGATACTGCTTGCCCCAGTCGCACATCTGCTGGAGAATTGGAAAAATACTTTGCCCCTTTCCCGTCAGCGAATACTCCACCTTGGGCGGCACCTGGGGATACACCTCACGATGCACCAGGCCGTCGGCTTCGAGTTCGCGTAACTGCTGGGTCAGCATCTTGCGGGTGGTATCGGCAAACTGACGCTGCAATTCGGAAAAACGCATGGTTCGTTGGGCCAGGTGCCAGAGAATCGAGGCTTTCCATTTACCACCCACCACTGCCAAGGTAATATCGATGCCGCAGTTGAACGCCTTATCCCGGTAGACTAACCGGTCTGCATCTTGCTGTTTGCTGGATCCTGCCTTTGTCATTGCGTCCTCTGTTCCCCAGAAGGTACTTAGTTGCAAAATATATACTACGGCACCAATAAGTGCGTTATTGACGTCATCAATCCTATGCTCCATTATAGGCACAATATACCTATTCGCCAAGTCCATGTTCCATGGATCCCCCTTCACCAAGGAGAACATCAATGAAAGTAGTGGCTTTCAACGGTAGCCCCAACAAGAACGGCAACACCTATCACGCCATCAAGATGGTGACCGAGGAGTTGGAAAAACAGGGCATTGCGACCGAAATCATCCATGTGGGCAACAAGGCGGTTCGCGGCTGCCTAGCCTGCGGTCAGTGCATCAAGAAACGTAACGAACAATGTATCCAAACCGACGATCCGGTCAACGAATGGCTGCAACTGATGAAAGGGGCCGACGGTCTGATCTTCGGCTCACCGGTCCATTTCTCTGCCATCGGAGGCACCATGAAATCGTTCATGGACCGCGCCTTCTATGTTGCCGGAGTCAATGGAAGTATGCTGCGTCACAAGGTTGGTGCCGCAGTGGTGGCGGTGCGTCGTTCCGGCGGGTTGCCGACCTTCAACCAGCTCAGCAACTTTATCTGCTATTCCGAAATGTTGATGCCCAGCGCCAATTACTGGAACGTTGTCCACGGCACCCGTCCGGGTGAAGCGGTCAAGGATGAGGAAGGGGCCCAGATCATGCGCACTCTGGGGAAAAACATGGCTTGGCTGATGCGACTGGTCGAGAACGGCAAAGGAACCATCACTCCACCAGAAGCGGAGAAAAAGGTTTATATGAATTTTATTCGCTAACCATCATTCTTTTGGCTCTTTTTCAAAACGGGTGGGTAATGGGTTGAGGTAGAGTATTGGCGACCAACCCTACCTTACCCCCCTGACCCTGAAAACAATGGAAAAAATCTTTGAAAAGGCGCTTGGCGTCGAAAGT
>JBFWLN010000006.1:0-157278 GCA_050252135.1 Desulfobulbus sp. | reverse complement strand
AGCATTCAATGCTACTATCAACAGGATCGTAAAACGAGCATGCGGATACCGGGATCTTGAATACCTCTACCTGAAAATCAGGCAAGAAGCGGCGCCACCTTTTCTGCAACTCTGACAAAGACCCTTTTTTACGACGTTATCTTCTTTTAATTATCCGTCAATGTCTTCAGGAAGGCAACCAGAGCATTGATATCTGCGTCCTGCAGGCCCATTTCACCAAATCCTTCTAATGCATAAATATTTTCGGCAACGTCCGGATCCGTTATATCCCACACTTCCTGTCTGTTGTTTTTAAAGCGGACCATCTCTTCGAGTGTTGCAAAAATACCGTTATGCCCGTAAGGCGGGGTCAACGCTACGTTGCGTAATGTCGGCACTTTGAACTTTCCCATCTCGTCTCCTGCACCCTCTGTATATGCCAGAGGTGCATCGCCAGAGGCAAGAAATCCGCCTAGCCCGTAGTCTTTATCTGGCACGCCGTCCTCACTGTTGGCCGGCAGACCGATATTGTAATATCTATAATTAGTGAAAAGGGCTTTGGGAGCGCTATTCCCAGGTTCCATGGTATGGCAATCGGCGCAATGCTTGGCAAAAAGGATTTCGCCATGTTGTTCTTGGGCATTTAATTCTCTGCTATCAAATCGCGAGGAGAATGACTGTACCTCCTGAGAACGTTCGTAGCTGGCAATAGCGCGGGCAATGTCATCGAAAGCACTCGCGGCATCCGCTAGGGAATCAGGACCAAAAACTTTGCGAAAAAGGTTCGCATAGGTTGCATTTCGGACTTCATTCACCACGGCTTCATAATTCGACATGTTCATCTCTACCGGATTGAGAGGCGGACCTTGGGCCTGTTCTGCCAAGGGGTCACCAAGGGTTTCACTTAAGCCCGTTGCTCGGCCGTCCCAAAACATGCCCCCGACATATCCTTGCTCGTCTTCATGCAAGGGCGGGCTGAAGCCGGCATACGCTGAAGACGGCGCATTTCTTCCTCCCTTGCTCACTTGATCATCGCCCAAAGAAACCACGGTGTTTTCCGGATCCCGCATATTGGTGGGGTCGGCAAAACCGGAAATATGATGGTGGCAGGTCTGGCATGATTGGGTTTTGTTGTTGGAAAAATCTTTATCTTGGTACATGATTTTTCCCAACTGTTGTTCCTGGGTTAAGCCCACAGCGAATAATGGGGTGGCGAAAGAAAAGGACAGCAAGCAAAGGCAACTGGCAGTCAAACATTTTTTCATACTTCCCTCCTTTGAACTCATTATGTATCCGTGTCGTGTACATTGGGGGCAGTAGGCCCCTTTTAATCAACGTGGGAAGATGAAAAAGGTTACAAAAAAAGACGTACGTTTGAGGTACTGAAGCCAACGATGCTTGGAAACGATGTACGTAGAGACTTCTGTTTTACTGAGGATGAGGTATCCTCGGCGTTGATTCGGGTGGCGTGGTTCAAAAGTGGAAAAAAAGCTGATAATCTGTTTAAGCGTGGTGGAGGTGGCGGTCTTTTTTGGGAGGAGCGCTCTGTAGGGTGCCTTCTACGCACCGTTGCCAGGAAGATGGCATGAGGATACTCTGAATGATCGGAGCATGGAGAGCACCGATCATTCAGAGCCATTTTGAAGGAGCAGATGGAAAAAAGGTTCAGTTCGTTTCCAGATAAGCAAGAATCCCCTCAGCCGCCTGTCGTCCCTGCCAAATAGCTGTCACCACCAAATCAGAACCCCGCACCATATCCCCGCCGGCAAAAATTTTGGGATTGCTGGTCTGCAATGGAAATTTACCTCCTTCCTTAGCTATAACCCGGTCCCGCTCATTCATCTTCACCCCATGCGCAGCCAACCACTCAGGTGGATTCGGCCGAAAACCAAAGGCAATCAGCACAATATCCGCAGTCACCGTCACCAGCGAACCACCCACCACCACCGGCCGCCGTCGGCCACTGGCATCGGGTTCGCCTAGTTCGGTGGTCACCAGTTCCACGCCTTCCACCTGATGCTCACCGAGAATACCAATGGGCTGTTGGTTAAAGAGGAACTGTACCCCCTCTTCGCGGGCATTGGTCACCTCCCGTTTGGAGCCGGGCATATTGGCCTCGTCACGACGATAAGCACAGGTCACCGAAGCCGCCCCCTGGCGGATGGCAGTGCGGCAGCAGTCCATGGCCGTGTCGCCGCCACCAAGTACCACCACCCGCTTACCGGCGGTATCGATGAAGGGGGATAACCCCTCGTAGCCGTGATACTGGCTGGTGTTGCCGATCAAAAAGGGCAGAGCATCATAAACCCCATCCAGATCTTCGCCGGGGAAGCCGCCTTTCATGAACCGATAGGTGCCCATGCCGAGAAAGACGGCATCGAATTCATCGAGAAGGGATTGCAGGGGGAGGTCGCGGCCGATTTCCACCCCCAGCCTAAACTCGATCCCCATGCGGGTGAAAATATCCCGCCTGCGTTCCAGTACCGATTTTTCCAGTTTGAATTCGGGAATACCAAAGGTGAGTAACCCGCCGATCTCGGGATAACGATCAAAAACAACCGGCCGCATGCCACCCCTCACCAGCACATCCGCGCAGCCAAGACCAGCCGGTCCGGCGCCGACAATGGCCACCCGCTTATCGGTCCAGGTGACGCCGCTCATATCCGGATGCCAGCCCTGGGCCAAGGCCTGGTCGGTGATGAATTTCTCGATGTTACCGATAGTCACCGCGCCAAAGCCGTCGTTGAGGGTGCAGGCCCCCTCGCAGAGACGATCCTGAGGGCAGACCCGGCCGCAGATCTCCGGTAGGCTGTTGGTCTGATGGCTCAGTTCTACCGCCATTTGTAAATTTCCCTCGGCAATCAGCTTGAGCCAATTGGGGATGAAGTTGTGCACCGGACATTTCCACTCGCAGTACGGATTGCCGCAGGCGAGGCAGCGATGGGCCTGGTGCTGGATTTGCAGTTCGGGTGATTTTTCGTAAATCTCGCGGAATCCGGTCTTGCGGGTGACGATGCTGATTTTAGGCGGCAGTTTCCGCTCGACATCGAGGAACTGAAATACATTATTGAGTCGTTTCATGGTGATGATCCTACAAAATTATTCGCCCCGCTCCTGGAGCCGATCGAGCAGGCTGGAGAGGTCTGCGGCCTTGGGTTTGACCAGCCAGAATTTGCCGATGAAGTCGGGGAAGTCGTCGAGAACACGCCAACCCCAGTCGCTGTTGGTTTCGCGGCAGAATTCCTCGATCACTTGGTGGAGATGGTTGCGATATTCTTCCATGTAGCCGGAATGGACACGTTGGATCTCGACCAGCTCGTGATTGTAGCGGTCGACAAAGGAATTGTCCTGATCAAGCACGTAGGCAAAGCCACCGGTCATACCCGCCCCAAAGTTTGTGCCGGTGGGGCCGAGCACGGTGACCAAGCCGCCGGTCATGTATTCACAGCCGTGGTCGCCCAAACCCTCCACCACTGCAAGGGCACCGGAGTTCCGTACTGCAAACCGTTCACCGGCCCGGCCGGAGGCATAGAGACGGCCACCGGTGGCTCCGTAGAGACAGGTGTTGCCCATGATGCTGGTGAGTTGGCTTTCAAAGGTGGAGCGGTGCGGCGGACGGATGACGATCTTGCCCCCGGCCATGCCTTTGCCCACATAGTCGTTGGCATCGCCGCTGAGATACATCTCCAGGCCGCCCACGTTCCAGGCGCCGAAACTTTGGCCGCCAATACCAGTGAGTTTGAGTTTGATCGGTTTTTCGGCCATGCCCTGGTTCCCCCAGCGTTTAGCAATCTCGCCGCTGAGGCGGGCACCGATGGAGCGGTCGCAGTTGCCCACCGTATAGGCAAAGGTGCCGCCGGCTTTTGTTTCGATAGCGGGCTGGAGGTCGGCGATCATCTGTTCGGCCAGCGGTCCACGATCAAAGGGCTGGTTGCGGGTGATGGCGCAATGGCGCGGTTTTTGGGCCAGCTGCTCGTCGGTGTGCAGCAGAGGGCTCAGGTCAAGACGTTGCTGGCGGCTGGTGATCCCGGTCAGTGGCACCAGCAGCTCGACCCGGCCGACCAATTCCTCCAGGCTGCGGACACCGATTTTTGCCATCCATTCCCGGGTTTCCTCGGCAAGGAAACGGAAGAAATTGACCACCTTGTCCACCGTGCCCTGATAATGGTCGCGGCGCAGGTCCTCACGCTGGGTAGCCACGCCGGTGGCGCAGTTGTTGAGATGGCAGATGCGCAGGTATTTGCAGCCCAGGCTGACCATCGGTGCCGTACCGAAGCCAAAGCTCTCGGCGCCAAGGATGGCTGCCTTGACCACATCGAGCCCGGTTTTGAGGCCACCGTCGGTCTGCAGGCGGATCTTGTCGCGCAGGTCATTGGCCTGCAAGGTCTGGTGCACCTCGGCTAGGCCCAGTTCCCAGGGGGAGCCCGCGTGGCGGATCGAGGAGATCGGGCTGGCAGCTGTGCCGCCGTCATAGCCGGAAACGGTGATCAGGTCGGCATAGGCCTTGGCCACCCCGGCGGCAATGGTACCGATGCCGGGTCGGGAGACCAGTTTGACCGAAACCAAAGCCTGCGGATTGACCTGCTTGAGATCAAAAATCAGTTGGGCCAGATCCTCGATGGAGTAGATGTCGTGGTGCGGCGGCGGTGAGATCAGGGTGACGCCGGGTACGCTGTAACGCAGGCGGGCTATCAGCGCATTGACCTTGCTGCCGGGGAGCTGACCACCTTCGCCGGGCTTGGCACCCTGGGCGATCTTGATCTGTAGTACTTCGGCATTGACCAGGTAATGCGGGGTGACGCCGAAGCGGCCCGAGGCGATCTGTTTGATCTTCGAAACTTTGTTGGTGCCGAAACGGGCCGGATCCTCGCCGCCTTCGCCGCTATTGGAACGACCACCAAGGCTGTTCATTGCCTCGGCCAGGGCTTCATGGGCCTCGGGTGAGAGCGCGCCGAGCGACATCGCCGCGGTATCGAAACGGCGGATAATGCTCTCGATTGGCTCGACCTGATCCAAGGGGATGGGGTTAAGGTCCGGGCGCAGGCTCAACAGATCGCGCAATGTGGCAGGATCACGATGATTAATCGTATTGGCCAGCGTTTGCCATTTTGCCTTGTCGCCGCTGTCGACCGCTGCCTGCAGTCCCATGACCACATCCGGGTTATAGGCGTGGTATTCTTGACCGTACATGAATTTCAAGAGCCCGCCGGGTCGGATCGGTTGCTGGGCACGGGTGGCTTCCCGGGCCAGCACCTTTTGGTCGGCCTCGAGCTCGGCAAAACCAGCCCCCTGGATACGGCTCGGGGTACCGGGGAAGCAGAGGTCGACCACGGATTCGTTCAGGCCGATGATTTCAAACAGTTGGGCACCACGGTAAGAGGCCACGGTGGAGATGCCCATTTTGGAGAGAATCTTTAACAGCCCTTTCTTGATGCCCTTGCGGTAGTTCTTTACCGCCTGATCCGGGGCCATGGTTATCTCGCCGCTACGGCAGAGATCACCTAGAGCCGCGTAACTTAAATAAGGGTAGACGGCGGTGGCGCCAAAGCCGATCAGGCAGGCAATCTGATGGGCGTCGCGGGCTGTGGCCGTGGCAACGATAAGATTGGCGTTGCAGCGCAGACCGGCCCGGGAGAGGTGATGGTGGACCGCGCCGGTGGCCAGCAGGGCATGGATCGGCAACAGTGGCGGCTGACAGTCCCGATCGGAGAGCAAGAGCAGGACACAGCCGGAGCGGACGGCCTCTGCAGCCTGGCCACAGAGCTGTTCAAGCGCCTGACGTAGGCTTTGGCGGGAGGGGTCGTAGGCAAGCGACAGGCGACAAAGCCGGTAACCCCAGCGATCCAGGTGGATCAGGGCGCGGAATTTGATGGTCGAGAGGACCGGCGAGGTGAGAATAACCCGGCTGGCATGCTGTTCGGTCTCCTCGAAGATCGACTGCTGTTCCGGGCCGATGGTGGTTTCCAACGACATAACCACCGCCTCGCGTAGAGGGTCGATTGGCGGGTTGGTTACCTGGGCAAATTGCTGGCGGAAGTAATCGTAGAGCGGCCGCTGTTGGCGCGAGAGCACGGCCATTGGGGTGTCGTCGCCCATGGAGCCGGTGGCCTCTTGGCCGGTTTCCGCCAGCGGCCGCAGCAGTTGATCGCGTTCCTCAAAACTGACCTGGTACATCTTCATTGCCATCGAAAGCTTCTCGCCTTCCAGCTCACGGGTGGCCTTGTCCTGGGTGAGGGTACCCTCCAGGCGCAGGGTGTTGTCCTTGAGCCACTGCTTGTAGGGATGGCGGGTCTTGAGGGCGTCATCGACCTCACTGGTATGGCGTAAGGTGCCGGATTCGGTATCCACCGACAAAATTTGTCCGGGCCCGAGACGGCCCTTGGCCACGACATCGCCGGCATCGTAGCCGTAGACCCCCACTTCGGAGGCTACGGTCAGAAGATTATCGCGGGTCAAAACCCAGCGCGAGGGGCGCAGACCGTTGCGGTCCAGAGCGCAGACCGCATAGCGGCCGTCGGAAATAACCAAGCCCGCCGGGCCGTCCCAGGACTCGGTGTGCATCGAGTTGAATTCGTAAAAGGCGCGTCGGTCGGCATCGAGTTGTTCCGCGTTTTGCCAGGCCGGGGGGATGAGCATGCGAATCGCCCGGTGCAGGTCCATGCCACCAGCCACCAGGACCTCGAGCATGTTGTCCAGGCTGGAGGAATCGGAACCGGTGCGGTTGACCAGGGGAGCGATGGTCTCGATGTCGGGCAGAAGTGGGGTCTTGAATTTGGAGGTACGCGCATCGGCCCAGTTGCGATTGCCGGTGATGGTGTTGATCTCGCCGTTGTGGGCCAGGAGGCGGAAAGGTTGCGCCAGGGGCCAACGGGGCATGGTGTTGGTGGAAAAACGCTGATGAAAAACACAGATCGCGCTCATTAGCTCAGGATCGGCCAAATCCGGGAAGAATCCCGGTAGGTCCGCGGGCATCATCAGCCCCTTGTACACCACCACGCCTTCACTGAGGCTGACGACGTAAAAGTCCGGATCGTCAATGAGCTGTTTTTCGGCAATGCGCCGGGCTATGAGCAGCCGGGCCCGGAGTTGCTCTCGGCTTAAATCCCGACAGTTGATAAAGACTTGGGCAAAGTGCGGCAGCGAGGCCAGGGCAATCGGCCCCAGGCATCCGGGATTGGTGGGGATCTCACGCCATCCAGCCACTTCTAGCCCCTGCTCGACCAGCGCCTGGGTAAATATTTTTTTGGCGCTGCTTGCTCGCTCCGGATCCGGACTGAACATCAGACTCCCCACCCCGTAGAGGTCGGTCAGTTCACCGGCACCACAATTTCGGGCCACTTTGCGGAGGAATCCATCCGGTTTCTGCAGCAGCAGTCCGCAGCCATCGCCGGTGCGGCCATCGGCGGCAATGCCTCCCCGGTGGGTCATGCAGGTCAGCGCCTCGATGGCGGTCCGTACCAGCCGGTGACTGACCTCTCCCCTGGTATGGGCAATCAGGCCAAAGCCGCAATTGTCCTTAAATTCGTTGATATCGTAAAGCCCTTTCATGATCCTCTGCGCGGTTGAGATAGAGTGAGCTTTCACTAAAGCATTGGTTGTCTGAGTCTGCAACAGGAATTATTCCTGAATAGCTTGGGTTCTTTGCTCTGCCTGGATAACTGATAAAAAGAGAACACCTTCTTGTATTGACAGTTTTGCCACGGCCTATATGCTGAAGAAGCGTTCTGCCCTAGCTTGGAACCTGTTGATTTGCCTTGGAGGCGGTGGAAAGTTCCCGACCGTCGCTATCATCACTCCTTTTTTCCCACCACTACATTGCATGCACATTGCCACCACCCATCGCAATACCGATTTTGACGGCCTGGCCTCCATTATTGCCGCAACGCTGCTCTATCCCGGAACAGTTGCCGTTTGCCCCAAAAGTGTCAACCCCAATGTGCATCGTTTCCTTTCGCTGCATAAAACCTCCTTTGATATCATCTTAAGCGGTGAGGTCAACCTCGATGAGGTGCGTCGCTTGATTGTCGCCGACACCAACCAGTGGCGGCGGCTTGAGCGGCTGGAACAGCTCCGCGACCGTCCGGAGGTCGAGTTGATTCTCTGGGACCATCACCTAGGTATTGGTGATATGAATCCCCACTGGCAGTGCGTGGAGAAAATTGGAGCCACTATCTCTCTTTTTACCCGTGAAATCAAAGCTCAGCAGATCGGTCTGACGCCGCTGCAGGCCACCCTTTTTCTTATCGGCATCTATGAGGATACCGGGCAGCTGACCTTCAGTTCCACCACCCCGGAAGATGCGCGCGCTGCCGCCTTTTTGCTGGAGCAGGGGGCCGATCTGACCATTGTGGTCGATTTTCTCAATATGGCCTATGGCGAGGTGCAGAAAAAGGTGCTCTTCCGCCTGATGCGCGATGCCGAGCAGCATGAGATCAAAGGAAAGCTGGTTGGGCTGGGGGTGGTGCATATCCACAAGCATGTGGAGCTGGCCATGGTGGTGCAGCTTTACGGCAAGATTGTCAATGTGGATGCGGTCTTTGTCATCTTTGTCAACGAGAACGGCAATTATTTTATTATCGGACGCAGCACCACACCAGAGATCAACGTTAATACCGTCCTGCAACGCTTCGGCGGCGGCGGTCATCCCGGAGCCGGGTCGGCCACGATCCACGATACCTCTGTTTCACCGGGCGCATTGCGCCAGCAGATCATGACCGCCCTTAATGAGGAACAGCGGGGTGCCGCCCTGGTGGCGGATATGATGTCTTTTCCTGTGACCACGGTTGCGCCCCAAACCCCGATGCATGAGGTGCAGCGGATTATGGAAGAGGAAAAGATCCGCGGGATCGTGGTTGAGGATGAGGACCAGTTGCAGGGGATCGTGGTCTTGTGGGATATGAAAAAGCTGCGGCAGCGTAAACAGTGGAACAGCCCGGTCAAGGCCTTCATGAGCCGCAATGTCAGCACCATTGCACCGGATGCCCTGGCCAGTGAGGCGGCGGAACTGATGGTGCAGAAAAATATCGGCCATCTCCCTGTGGTTCAGGGGGAAAAGGTCATTGGTATTGTTACCCGCACCGATATCATTAATTATCTTTATGGTATGCTGCCTGCCTGATGTGCAACTGAATGAAATAAAAAAAACGGAAAATCGGGTGCTCAAACCCTGGAAGGCGACAATACCTGGAAAGTCGTTCTAACTCCATTTCATGAGAGCGACGTTTCTTTGTCCTAGATATGTTTGCCTTTCTCGTCATGAAAAGAGTGGGGTAGGCTTGTAATTGACCGTGGAGAAACATTTATTGATGACGGCTGGTTTCAAAAAAATTGTCGTTCCCACTAATATACCGGAAACGATGTTACGTGTTTCGTCCAAGTACTGTCCTCGATGCACAGCTTTTCACTTTTTACGAGTCCCTCAACGATTGCTTATGATGATAACCTCTCGTAAAACCTTTGCCTTAACCACGACAGCGCTGATGTTGTGCGCGTGTGGAGCGGAGATCGCGGGTGCGGCCGCTGCAGGCAACGAATATTTAGATCTGGACATCGCCCAGTTGATGAACATCACCGTGACCTCGGTTGCCAAGCGTGATCAGCGTCTTGCCGATGCTCCTGCTGCGGTTTTTGTCATCACGCAGGAGGATATTCGCCGTTCCGGGGTGACCAATATCGCCGATGCCCTGGCCATGACTCCAGGCATTCAGGTCGCACAGATTTCCGCATCCAAGTGGTCGGTCTCCTCCCGTGGCTTTGCCGGTTTTACCTCCAATAAGCTTTTGGTGTTGATTGACGGCCGCTCGGTCTATTCACCGGCATACAGCGGGGTTTTCTGGGATGCACAAAACACGATGCTTGAGGATATCGATCGGATCGAGGTCATCCGTGGTCCCGGTGGAACCCTCTGGGGTGCCAATGCGGTCAACGGCGTGATCAATATCATCACGAAAAAGGCCGAAGATACCCAAGGAACCTTGGTTCGGGCCAGTCTCGGTGGCAAAGGGGCGGTGTCGTCGGCCGGCCGCTATGGCGGCAAGATATCCGATACCACCTTTGCCCGCTTCTACCTCACTTATGATGATTTTGCTGCCAACCGTCTGCACAGTACAGAGGCGGACGGCAACGATTCCTGGCAACCCAAGCAGACCGGGTTTCGCATGGATGGCCAGCCAACCGGCTCGAGTGAATGGACCCTACAGGGTGATCTTTACGATAACGAAGGCGATCAATGGGTGATTCCCTATTGGACCAGTAGTTCCCCTTATTACTCTGCATTGAATGACCAATGGGATGCCAAAGGCGGCAATATACTGGGACGATGGCACCAAGAGTTAAGCGGTGATCAGGCCATCACGTTCAAGGCCTACTACGATTATAACAAGCGCAGTGATGCGGTGTTCAATCTCCAGTTTACAACCCTTGATCTTGACCTTCAGTATGAGACCAAGCTCGGTCAGCGGCAGAACCTGACCCTGGGTGCCGAGTATCGTTCGATTCAGGGAGAGTTCGACGAAACGTACCAGGTTTCCCTGCCGGATCGAAACGACAATTTGTACAGTGCCTTTGTTCAGGATGAGATCAACCTGGTGGCCGATAGACTCTGGCTGACCCTGGGAACAAAATACGAGCACAACGATTATACCGGCAACGAGTGGCAACCAAGCGCCAAACTGTTGTGGAAGATCAAAGACAATCATTCGCTGTGGACTTCAGCCGCCCGTTCCGTCCGGACCCCTTCTATTGTTGAGCAGTATGGCCGGGTTCTCATAGGGCGCTATCCGTTGTATATGGGGTCCACCTTCATCGGCACTGGTGACATTAATTTTGTGGGCAACCAGAATTTTGACTCCGAGATCGTCAATACCTATGAGCTGGGCTACAGGTGGCAGGCCAGCAGGAACCTCTCCTTTGACCTGGCCCTGTTCTATAATGATTATGATGAGATCTATACCGTTTTTCCCACCCGGTCCGGTTTTGATGTGGACAGTGTTTTCGTCAACGCTAAGTCGGGGAACGGTCAGGGATTTGAGCTGGCCGTCGACTGGCAGGCCCGTTCCTGGCTCACCTTTGCCCTGGCTTACTCGTATCTGGAGACTGATCTGACCACCGAGGCCTGGGTCGGCACCCAGGCCGGGAGTGATTGGGTTGCCAAATCCGCACCCGAGAACCAGGTGTCGCTGCGTTCCTCCATAGCCCTTGCGGATGACTGGCAACTTAACCTCTGGTTGCGATATGTGGATCAGATTTTTTGTCGAAATACGGTTGGTCTTCTTGGTGATCCGGTCGAAATTGATGCTTACTTTGTCTTAAATACAAACCTGATCTGGACCCCGAGCAAGCACCTGGAATTTATGCTGGCCGGTCTGAATCTCACAGACAGCGGACAGTTGCGCTATCTCTCCGAATACCAGACTCCGGCCACGGAAATTGAACGCATGGTCTATGGCAAGTTTACCTGGCGGTTTTAACTCTCTTTACTCGGGCGAACTGACTCTTGAAGCGAATGAGGACTGTCTGCCTACTCTTTTGGGCAATGATGTTTTGTTGCTGGAGTGTACCGGTCTCCAGAGCTGAACTACCGGGCGTTGAGTACAAGGTCAAAGCCGCCTTCCTACTCAACTTTGCCCGGTTCATAACTTGGCCTGCAGATAGTGATCAGGGCGGCCCATTCCCCCTCTGTATTGTTGGCGTCGATCCTTTTGGGGATGCCTTGTCCGGTATTGAAGCTAAAAAAGTGGGCGGGAAAGAGGTTGAATTGCGTTTTCCGGCAGCCAACAGCAGGGAACTGGGACAATGCAGGATGCTATTTATCAGTCAGTCTGAAAAACGGAATATTTCGCGGATTCTGAAATTGATTGACGGTAAACCGGTGGTTACGGTCAGTGATGTTGACGGGTTCGCCGATGCCGGTGGGACCTTTGAGTTTAAGGATCTACGAGGTCGGCTTTCCTTTGTCATCAACAACTCTGGGGCGAAGGCTCGGGGATTTGGCATCAGTTCCTCCTTGCTCAATCTGGCGGTTGACGTACTGTAAGTGTATGAAAGCTTGGTTCGCTCACCTTCCTATTCGTTTCAAGTTGCACTTGATTGTGCTCCTTGCCTGCACCATTGCCCTTTTTTGGGTTATGGTCGGCTCATTTGCCGGGCAATGGTTCATGGTTCGCCAGCAGACGGCCAACGGGGTTCGAACCTTGGGCCGGGTCATTGCCGATAACTGCAGTGCCGGTGTCGCCTTCGAGGACCGGGCTGCCCTGGGTGGCATCGTGCGAACCCTGGCCGCCAAACCCAATGTAATCCTGGCGCGCGTCTATACGGAGCAGGGGGAACTTTTAGCTGGCTATGCCAACCCAGCGCTTTTTACGAGAGCGCACGATGTTGATGGCCTTAAAGCGCTCTCATTTGACGGATTTCGTTATCAGCGGCAGACAGCCAAACTGCTTGAGCCGATCACTCTTGAAAAGGAGACCATCGGGTATTTGTATCTGTTGGTGAGCATGAAGGAAGTTGACCGCAATCTCTTGTGGTTAGCCTCCCTAATGGTCGGCATGTTGTTTTGCGGTCTGGGGATAGCCGCCCTTTTTTCCCGGCGACTGTTACGGGGGATTGTTGGCCCGATCATGCTGCTTTCCGAGATTATGCAGCATATTTCAAAAAATCGGGATTACACCGTCCGTTCACCGCTCACCAGCAAGGATGAGTTGGGGCTGCTCTCCGATGGCTTCAACGGGATGATCGCCCAGATTCAAGAGCGGGATCAGCATCTTGAGGATCAGGTGGAGGCGCGGACCCATGACCTGCTGGCGGCCAAGGAGGCGGCTGAGGCGGCCAACCAGGCGAAAAGTCTGTTTCTGGCCAACATGAGCCACGAGATTCGTACCCCGATGAATGCCATCATCGGCATGACCCGCCTCGCCTTGGATCAACAAACCGACCCCTCACAGAAAAAGCTGCTGCAGACGGTGAAGAACTCTGCCGACAGTTTGCTGGGGATCTTGAATGATATTCTTGATTTTTCCAAAATTGAAGCGGGGCAGTTCCTCTTGACGAAAAAACCCTTTGTTCTTCGCCAGATGATGGAAACCGTGCTTTCCACCATGCACGTACCGGCAGTGGAAAAAGGATTGAAACTTGAATATGTCGAAAATGAAGACTTGCCCAAGGTGCTTGTCGGTGATGACCTACGTTTGCGCCAGATTTTTTTCAATCTGGTGGGCAACGCAATCAAGTTCACCGATCAGGGAACGATCACCATTCGTTTTGAAGAAGTTGAGGAGGGGCAGGAAGCCGGCTGGTGTATGCTCCAAGGCAGCGTCACTGATACCGGTATAGGTATCGATCCGGAGAAACAGGAAAAAATATTCAATACCTTTGAACAGGCCGACGGTTCCTATGTGCGTAAATACGGTGGCACCGGTTTGGGGCTGACGATCAGCAAACAACTGGCGGAAATGATGGGAGGCCGGATATGGGTGGAGAGCGTTCCTGGCCAGGGAAGCACCTTTCACTTCACCCTAAAGATGGAGCGAGGTGATGAAAGCCAGGTTCTGGAGTCCATGCCAACCGGTGCCGAGCAAGTGCAGCGTATAGCCGGCCTACGGATGCTGGTGGTGGACGATAATGAGGTGAACCGCGACTTGGCACGCATGGTCCTTGAGCGTGATCACAAGATTGAAGTTGTCGAAAACGGGTTGGCCGCCTTGCAGAGGTTGGCCGGTGGCCTCAAGGTTGATGTGGTGTTGATGGATGTGCAGATGCCGGTCATGGATGGTTTGACCGCCACCCAGATTATCCGTGCCGTGGAACAGGGCGAGAGGAGTGCGCCGCAACTGGATTCCAAGCTTGAGAGGGGACTCAAAGAGTGTCTTGCCGGAGGGCACTTGCCGATTATCGCCATGACAGCCCATGCCATGGGGGGCGATCAGGAGATCTGCCTCAAGGCAGGTATGGATGAGTATGTGACCAAACCATTCCATCCCGAGCAACTGCTTGGCGCACTGATGTCGCTTAAAGGCTTGGATGTGGGCATCAGGTGTGCACTGGCCGCAATACCGACTGCGCAGTCACCTGCGGAAGCCGTGCAGGATGGCGAGGACCCGGCCACGGTGGGGCAGGTTCGTTCACACCTGCATGCCACCGCGCATTTTTCTCTGGAACAGGTGGAGCGTCTGCTAACCACTTCGCGTAAAAGTGTGACAAAACTGTTGATCAACAGCAGGGACGCACTGGCAAACCGGGATTTTCAAGAGTTGGGGCTCGCGGCCCATACCCTGAAGGGGACCCTGCTGCAATGTGGTTTGAACGGTTGGTCCAAACGGGCGCAACACCTCTTTGAGCTGGCTAAAAAGGAAGATGAACAACTCGCCGAAGAAGAATTGACTTACCTGGGACGGGGTATTGCCGAGTTGGTCCTGGATGATGAGAATACAGGCGAAGCTGTTGTCCCGATAGAATCGCAGGTCGGCGAGCGACGGCAAGAGTCACGGGCGCGGATTTTGGTGATGGAAGATGAAGAGGTTATTCGTGAGGTGGTCTGCGGCATGTTCCAATATTTGGGATATGCCTGTACCCTTGCCCGCAACGGCGAGGAGGGAGCGGCCATGTATAGCGAATCCATGGAGCAGGGGAGACCTTTCGACCTGGTCCTGACCGATCTTCAGGTCGTCGGAGGCATGGGGGGCAGGGAGATGGCTAAGCAGATTTTGGAGCGTGATCCGCACGCACGCTTGTTCGTCACCAGCGGTGATCCACAGGACCCGGTGATGCAGGCGTATCGCGAGTACGGCTTCCAGGGGAAGCTGAAAAAGCCGTACTCGGTGCAGAATCTTGCCGCAATGCTGGAGGATCTATTCGGCAAGGCCTGATGGCCCAATGTGATATCGCCGCTTTCAGCCTGGGGGCCAGGCCAGATCTCGGCCGCCAAGGATGTGCATGTGCAGATGAAACACGGTTTGTCCGGCTTGGGCGCCGTTGTTGAACACCATCCGAAATTGGGGAATGCCTTCTTTCTGGGCAATCTCATTTCCCACCCGCATCATTTTTCCCACCACTCGTTCCTCTTCTTCGCTGACGGCGGCAGGCCCACTGAGGTGTTTTTTGGGAATCACCAGAAAATGAACAGGTGCCTGGGGCGCGATATCGCGGAAGGCAAGGATATCATCGTCCTCATACAATTTGGCCGCCGGAATTTCTCCGCGGATAATTTTACAGAACAGACAGTTGTCGGTCATGGGGTTCCTCTTTGCGCTACAAAGGGTTATCGTGGTGTGCCGACTCGTGGCAGCATGTGAAAAACAAGGGCGTTGTTGGTGCCGACGATTTTGACCGGCTCCATGGCAATTGGAATGGTTTTATTCCCCACCCGAATCTTGAGAGATTCCAGGGCATCGAGATCGATCTGGTATTCACGGCCGGTCAGGGCGCCGAGCATGGGGGTTAAATCATCGCCACCGTTTGCGGAATCGGGGAAAGAGGGTGTTATGTAAAGTTTGCGACGTGCCGGATCAAAACGGGTTTTCAGTTTGCAAGTGATAGGAAGACGGACCTCACCCACCCGTAGGTGAATATCCTGGCCCGCCAACTGGGTCGTCACCACCAGGTTGCGACCGGAAAGAACGCCACGGATGGTAATAATGTTATTGTCAATGGCTAGGTGATTGAGCGATTCAAGAATGATATCGCCCTGGAGGCTCCGGCTCTGCGAGGGGATCTCCAAGGGTAGCATTTGCTGCACGGAACTGAGGACCGTTTCTGCCGGCAGAGTGAGAACGATGCTTTTACCTTGTTTACAAGGAGCACTGTTCGGCAGCGAGAAGGTGACCAAGAGTGCAAGGATCAAGGACTCGAGGAGGCGGAAAATTTTATGCTTGACCATGGAATGAAAACAGGAAATGGTGGAGGCCTCGAAGCCGCCACTCCCGGCACTGGGCGGATGATCAGGCTGTGCCTATAAAAATATGCGTATGATAACGGCCGCTCATGAGTCCGGGAAAGCGGTCTGTCGAGAAAGTATATTAAAATGCTCTATTTTCATGACTCTGTCAAGCCGGCCATCGGGGCCACCCTGAAAAAGAAACCCAGGACAGGTTGGTGCGTTCATGGCTGATGCCGCGGGTCCCAACCCAAAAACGCCGATACTGATTGTAACCAATGAATGCCGGATTAGCGGTGTCGATGCTCGGCTGTTGGCGGCCTTGCGCCAGGAACTGACCATTGATAATCCCAAATATCAAGCCGCTAAACAGTTTGGGCGTTGGATTGGCAAGCAGCTGAAGCCGCAGCTGTTTTTTTTCCGGGAAGAGGGGGGGGATATGGTTTTTCCCCGCGGATTTGGCAATCAGGCGGTACGGATCTGTCGGCGGGTTATGGGGGTGAGCCCGGTGGTGAAGGATCAGCGCCGTCAACTGGATGAGTTCGCGTTTGCCTTCCAGGGCGAACTGCGTTCCTATCAGGAACAGGCCGTGCAGGCGGTACTTGGTCGCTCCTTTGGCGTTTTGGAGGCAGGCACCGGGTCGGGAAAAACGATCATGGCTCTGGCGGTCATGGCCCGTCGGCGGCAGCCGACACTGATCCTGGTGCATTCCAAGGAATTAATGTATCAGTGGCAGGATAGGATCAGGCAGTTTTTGGGTGTGGAAGCTGGGCTGGCAGGAGACGGGCGTTTGCAGGTTGAGCCGCTGACTGTGGCCATCGTCAATACCGCCAAAAAACACCTGCAAACCCTACCGGCAAGGTTTGGACAGATCGTCGTCGATGAGTGCCATCGGGTCCCGACCAGTCTGTTTACCGAAGTGGTTTCTGCCTTTGATTGCCGATATATGCTGGGGCTTTCGGCCACGGCCTTTCGCCGTGAAGACGGAATGACCCGCCTTATTTATATGGCCTTGGGGGATCGGGTTCACCAGGTGGACAGTCGATTGTTGGCAGCCACTGGCGCGGTGCTCAGACCTGCGCTGGATCAACGGTCAACCGAGTTCGTCTACGGGTATCAGGGCGAGTACGCCAAACTGATCAAGGCACTGGCAAACGACAAAAAACGCAATAGGCAGATTGCTCATGATATTTGCGCGTTGCCGGCCTCGGATCATTCGGGGACGGTTCTGGTGGTCTCGGACCGGGTTGGACATTGCCAGGCGCTGGCCGAACTTTTGTTGGCCAAAGCCGTTCCGGTGGCTGTCCTTACCGGCCGGACTGCGCCCGAGGAGAGGGCTCGGATCGTGAACGATGTCCGCGAAAATAGGGTGCAAGTACTTGTGTCCACGCTTCAGCTCATTGGCGAGGGCTTTGACTGTCCCGGTCTGTCCACTTTGGTCCTTGCCACCCCAATCAAATTTGAGGGGCGTCTCCTCCAGGTGGTGGGGAGAATCATGCGTCCGGCAGAGGGCAAACAGGCGCGGGTGATCGATTATGTGGATGAACAGATTCCGGTGTTGCGCCGCTCCGCCGCCAGCCGTCGAGCCGTGTTTTTGGCCTGGTGACCGGAATGCTGATCAATCTCCTTGTCTTTTTGTTCTTCTTCAGGTAAATATACTTCTTTTTATCCCCGCCGTCTGAAGGTCTGACCAAATCATCGCTACATGTTGCCCGCCTTCCCTCGGTACACACCTCGAAACGTCGTTCTCCTGGCCTTGTACGAGATTGACAATTGTTCATTTTCCCGTTGATTCCGGGATTCCATTTTTTTAATTACCACAAGAGCCCCGAGCGCGGGGCGGGAGCAGTATGGATCAGCAGTTTATTCGCAATGTCGCTATTATTGCCCATGTTGACCATGGCAAAACCACCTTGGTTGATCAATTATTTCGCTGCAGCGGCATGTTCCGCGAAAATCAGCAGGTGGCTGAGCGGCTCATGGATTCCATGGATCTGGAGCGGGAACGCGGCATCACCATTGCCTCGAAAAATGGCTCTTATACTTACGGTGACTACCAGATCAATATCATCGATACCCCCGGTCATGCCGATTTCGGTGGCCAGGTTGAACGAGTCCTGCGTATGGCCGACGGGGCGGTGCTTCTGGTGGATGCCCAGGAAGGCCCCATGCCACAGACCTTTTTCGTGGTAAAAAAAGCTCTGGCCGCAGGGTTGCCGATTCTGGTGGTGGTGAACAAAATCGACAAGCCGGCAGCCCGCTGCGATTGGGTCGTGGATCAGGTTTTCGGCCTTTTGGACCGTTTGGATGCCCCGGATCATATCCTGGACTTCCCTGTGGTGTATGCCTCGGCCAAGGCTGGTTATGCCGTGGTTGAAGCCGATGATCCGGTTACACCAGAGACCGGTATGCATGCCGTCTCCGAGATGATCGTCAAACATGTGCCGCCGCCCGCAGGCAATGCCGATGCACCATTGCAACTGCAGGTCAATACCATCGATTACTCCCCCTATATGGGGCGTTTGGGTATTGGCAAAATCGTCAACGGTCGGCTCGATCTGCGGACCCCACTGGCGGTGGCCCGCCGTGACGGCTCGATTTCTCCGGTGCGGATCAATAAAATTTTTGGCTTCAACGGTTCCACCAAGGTACCGATGGACAGCGCTTCGGTGGGTGACATCGTTGCCGTGGCTGGGATGGAGGATGTGACCGTGGGGGTGACCTTCACCGATCCGGCTAATCCCCAGCCCTTGCCGCTGATTGAGATCGATCCGCCCACCATCTCAATGAACTTTATCCCCAACGACTCTCCCTTTGCTGGGCAAGACGGCAAATTCGTGACCTCTCGCCACCTTGAAGAGCGGCTCTCGCGGGAGACTCTCTCCGACGTCGCCCTGCAGGTCGAGCCCTTGACCGAAGGTGTCGGTTACCGGGTTTCCGGCCGTGGAGAACTCCATCTCTCTATCCTCATTGAGAAGATGCGACGTGAGGAATTTGAGTTTCAGGTCACTCGGCCCCAGGTTATCATGCGTGAGATCGATGGCCAGTTAATGGAGCCCTATGAAGAACTTTCGGTGGATGTGGATGAGCAGTACCAGGGGGTTGTCATCGAAAAACTGGGCAAGCTCAAAGGCGTGATGACGGATATGATGGTGGAGAAGCAGATGGCCCGGATGAAGTTCAAGGTCCCCACCCGTGGCCTGCTGGGTTACCGCTCCGTCTTTATGACCGATACCCGCGGTATGGGCGTCATGAACTACATTTTCGCCGAGTGGGGGCAGTATGCCGGTGAGATCCAGAATCGAGTCAACGGGGTTATGATCGTCAAAGAGCCCTGTACCACTGTGGCCTATGCACTGTTCAATCTTCAGGAGCGTGGTAAACTTTTCCTCGCCCCGGGGATTGACGTCTACCCCGGTATGATCATCGGCGAACACTGCCGTCCCGCAGATCTGATCGTCAATCCGGCCAAGGGAAAAAAACTGACCAACATGCGAGCTTCCGGTTCGGACGAGGCGGTTATTCTCACCCCGCCGGTTGACATGAGTCTTGAGGACTGCATATCGTTTATCAACGATGATGAATTGGTGGAGGTGACCCCCAAAGCCATTCGTCTGCGTAAAAGCAAGGATGCCAAAATCCGGGGATGAGGGTTGTCCCTCCAAGGAGGGCGTATGAAAGATTTGCTTATGGTTGGGGCCGCCGTTCTGGCGGCCATTACCACCTTTGGGGTGATTATTCGCCGCACCGGTGGTGAATGTATGCCCTGACTGCTGATGTACGCTTCCGCAGGTGCGGGGCTTATCGCCTATGTAATTTTAAATACGCTTTTTTAGAGTCGCTCTTTTGTTGAGGGTTCATGGTTGCCAGCCGTCAATCACAGCCATTGCTTTCGTCTGAGGATACCGGGGCAGTTATTGGGTCGCGGATTAAAGAAAAACGGCTGTTTGAGGCCCGTTTCCTTTGTCGGAAACTCGGTCGGGGGTTGACGGCTGAGCAGCGAGCCTCTCTTGAGCAGCAGTTGGAGGCTTCGCTTAAACAGGTTGATCAACTCAGAAATGAGGCGAAAGGGCTGTTGGCCCGTGGTGAGTATGGACCAGCCCGGGAACTGTACAGTCGGCTTGAGGCGATTGCCATTGATGTGCCGGGGGTAATTGAGGAGACAAAAGCGCTTGCCGGGGCAGAGGCCTTGGCGGCTCGGTTGTCGAAACCGGCGGAAGAAGTGGTGGAAGAGGCGGCACCTGTTGGCCCACAAGAGGAGGCGCTTTCCTCGGCGCCGAAGGTGGAGAGGCCGCCTGCTCAAGAGGCGATCTCTTCCATTCCCGGTTCTATTCAACAAAAAAAGATATCCCCCAGGCTGTGGTGGCTGGCCGGATTGGCAGGTCTTCTCCTCTGCATCTTGGTTGCGTTGATACTGTATGCTGGCAACGGAGCCAAGCCGAAACCTCCTATGCCCGTGGCCGCAAGCCCGAAGGAGGTCGCCTCTACACCGCAACCTTCAACCGAAGCAACGGTACAACCTGATCCGGTGACGACGACTCCACCGGTTGAAGCGGCAAAAGAAGTTCAGAAAAAACCGGCATCAACGCCTTCGCGACCGGCGATGAATCTCGGTGGCTTGCAGATCGAGTAGTGCAGCCCCGGTACGAGCTAAACCTACTTGGGTAAATTGCCTGTGGCCTTGAAGGTAAAGTAGTCGCTCAGGATCTTGGCATGATCAAAGACCAGATCCGGTAGGGTGTGCTCAAAAAATATCTCTGCCTTTTGGGCATCATCCGCCGCCACCGGTCGCTCGTTGGCTGTGGCAATAAACACCGTTGAAGCGGTGTGCTGGCGGGCGTCCCGGTTCGGGTCCGAATAGGTGTGCAGCTGCCGCTGCAACTCAACCGTCAACCCCGTCTCCTCTTTGGCCTCCCGTCGGGCCGCATCTTCAAACGACTCTCCATAATCGACAAATCCTCCGGGAATTGCCCAGCCGTAGGGCGGGTTCTTCCGTTCAATCAGCACTATACCGCCTTCGGTTTCAATAATGATATCCACCGTGGGGGTTGGATTGCGATAGACGCTGATTCGGGTGCCGCAGCTGGGGCATTGCATAATTGGACTCCTTCAGGATTAAAGGCAGAGATTGCGGATCTCCCGCCAGCTCTGAACCGAGGGCAGGTTGTGCCGATGATGGTTCCAGGGCTGGCTAAAGACGATGGAGCGGATACCTGCCCGGTGCATCTGCAGGCAGGTTTCCGCCCGATCATCAACAAAGGTGCGCAACCCTAACTGCTGGATGTGGCGGACCTTGTCATCATGATCGCCCATGGCGACCACCTGCATTCGTTTATAGGTCTCGGAGGAAAACATGAGTCTTAGCCAGTCATGGACCGGTTCGGCTAAGGGCCGGGCGGTGACGATGGTCACCTGGGCCTGATTGCTGAGTTCTGCCAGTACTTCCACGGAACCGGGCATGGGCAGTAGCCCGGTTCCCACCGAATCCTCCAGGATCTGGAGGAAAATCGACTCGGCAATATCGGTCTCCATACCCAGGCAATGCTCCACGGTGAAATCGGTGATATCCTCGGGAAGGATGCCGCAGTGGTCGTATCGCTCACAGGCAAGACGGATAAAGGCCTCAGCCGTATCGGCGATGACTCCATCAAAATCAAAGCCGATTTCAGCGGGGTGAATTTTTTGGGTCACCATCATTTTTCAATCTTGGCATCCTCAATGATGACCTCATACTTATATCCGGCACCAAAGTCGCGTTCATAGTTGAGTGTACCGGCAATGGTGACGATTGCGCCTTCACCGGGATCGTCCATGGAGGTGGCAACCAGATCATGATGGTTTTTCAGAGGATTCCCGGTGCCGTCCTGGATATGAATCCAGTTTTTGCCCATGATCATCCTGGAAATTTTCATCACCTTGCCGCGGACCCGCACGGCTTTCCCTTGTAATTCCTTGCCCTGTTCAAAGCACTCTTCCACCGAATAACTGTTGGGACCAGTGGCCTTAATAACATTGACATCACCAGAGGGCACGATCGCTCCGGCACTCCCGGTTGAGGTGCCTAGAGCCATGCCATTGCCGCCGTCATGGTTCTGTTGTTCTGACTGAAGGGCTGCTGCAAATCCTTCTTTTTTCACCTCGGTGCTCCCTTGATCAGGGCTAGCCTCTTTTTCGATACCCGGAGAGAAGATGATCGCCTCAAAGGTGCGATTGATGGTTTTAGAAGTGAAGTTGTTCATGGTCAGCCCAGGAGCACAGCTGACCTCCTGGCCGACTTTGACCGCTGTCTGCGGAATGGCCACCCAAACCTTGCCTTGCGCCGCATCCAAAAGCAGATAGGTATAGCCGTTGCTGTCCATGGTCTCGATGATTTTTCCCTGTAGGGGAACGCCATCAAGGGGTGCCTGGGCCGTCGCTGCATTTTGGGCTGCAGGTGGCTGGCTTTCGGCCAGGACGAACGCCGGGGTAACCAGGGTCAGGGTAAGGGCGGTATGGACAAATATTTTTCGCAAAGAAAACATGAAGCTGTCTCCAGGTAAGTAAACGAGAACTAGATTGTGTCAGCAGGAATTTGGGAGGATAACGGCTGCACACCTTTTCAACCAATCTGTATTAAGGAGAGGGGGGCATTCTGTCAACCACCTGGACCCGTGAGTGTTCATCGGTGGTTGAAGCAACAAATGGAATAGTCTGCTTTATGCAGTGCAGGTTCAACAATTAAACCTTACCCAGACTACCCACCGTCACGAATTCAGACACCAAGCAATTTGTCGGGAAAAAGCTCCGTCAGTAGGGTTTTGATGGTCGCAGCCCACACCTGGTAACCTCTGGTGCTGAGGTGGACCTGGTCGTTGAGGAACCCGGGATGGGTGATGGGCAGGCAGTGTTCGAGAAAAGGGCCGACCGTATCGAGGAAAAGACAGTTTTCGATGGTGGCCGCCGCTTCGATCAGTTCTCGATTGACCTCTTCGAGATCATGCGGTGCGACAATTGGCATGGGCATGAGCGAGTTGACGATCAGCGGCGCTGCCGGGTAGCAGAGTCGCAGTCGTTGCAGCATGGTGGTGAGGATGACTGGAAAAAGGCGGTAGCCGAAGAGGAGGTTGTTGGTTCCGGATTGAATCAGCACTGCATCCGGGTCGGGACAGGCCTCAATTTCATCCATCAGGCGGGCGGAGAGTTCTTCGGTCATTTCACCGGCAATTCCCCGATTGATCACCGCAACTTCCGGCAGGTGGCTAGCCCAGTCGCCCCATTCCACCAACGAATCACCAAGCATCAGCAGTTGTATCATAAATACACCTTTACGGTTGTGACTGCAGAACAACACAGCCCATATTGGCAACAGTAACTATTTGACCGCACTCTACCGCATCTCCACGGTCCGGGTCAACGAAGTCAAGCGGTCCAGAGCGACCAGTGTCAATGATGCGCACCCAACGGTGGCTACGGGTGGGGGCGGGTACGGTGAAGTTGGCCTGTTGCTCAGGATTTCCATTGAGCATGATAAAAAAATCGTCGTCTTCGGGGGTGAGCGAGGCTCCGTTGAGGAGAAAGGCAAGCGTGCGGCACTCATTGGACCAGTCCTGCTGCCCCGGCTCCAAGCCCTGCCAGGTGATTTGGAGGGCAGAGGTCTGGGGGGAAAGTTCTTGGGTATGGGGGAAGAAATCTTCCCGGCGGAAAATAAGATGTGTTTTGCGAAGAGTGATCAATTTTTGAAAGAAACGCAGTAGGTTGGCATTCTTTCTGGCCAAGGACCAATCGACCCAACTGGTGGGATTATCTTGGCACCATGCATTGTTATTGCCTCTTTGGCTGCGTCCGAATTCATCGCCGGCCACCAACATGGGGACGCCCTGAGAGAGGAGGAGGATGGTGGCCATGGTGCGTTGTCGGCGAGTGCGGAACGCACGAATCTTTTTGCTTCTGGTCGGTCCTTCCACTCCACTGTTCCAACTACTATTGTTGTTGTCGCCGTCGCGGTTGTCTTCACCGTTCTCAATATTGTGCTTTTGGTTGTAGCTGACCAGGTCGGCAAGGGTAAAACCGTCATGGCTGGTGATGAAGTTGATCGAATTGCTCGGGCTGCGACCGTTTGCCTGGTACAGATCGGAACTGCCGGCGATACGGGTGGCAAGCAATGGGATCATGCCGGGTCGTCCGCAGCAGAAGGCACGCACATCGTCCCGGAAGCGGCCATTCCATTCCGCCCAGCGGGGGTGGGGCGAAAAACTGCCCACCTGGTAAAGTCCGGCGGCATCCCAAGCTTCTGCTATGATTTTGGTATCGGCGAGGATGGGGTCTTCGGCAATCATTTCCACCACCGGTGGATTGGCCAATACATTGCCGTTGGCATCACGCCCCAAAATCGAAGCCAGATCAAAACGGAAGCCGTCCACATGCATCTCCACCACCCACCAGCGGAGGGCATCCATGATCAGGTCGCGGACAATTGGATGGTTACAGTTACAGGTGTTGCCGCAACCAGAATAGTTGAGGTAACTCCTGGTCCAGGGATCAAGCAGGTAATAGATGGTGTTATCGATTCCCCGAAAACTGGTGGTCGGCCCGTCCGCTCCGCCTTCGGCGGTATGGTTGTAGACGATATCAAGGATGACCTCAATGCCCGCCTGATGAAGGGCTTTGACCATATCCCGAAATTCCTGCAACGGAGCTTCAAGACTACTGCTGTAGCTGCATTTGGGAGCAAAGAAAGAAAGCGGACTGTAGCCCCAAAAATTTTTTAGCGCTTCTTTGGTGAGGGGATTCTTGAAGGTAGGCTCGTTCTCATTGAACTCGGTTACCGGCATCAGCTCAACAGCCGTGATGCCGAGACGCTTCAGATAGTCGATTTTTTCAGTCAGGCCCTTGAAGGTTCCTGGGTGAGCGACCTTGGAGGATGGGTCTCGGGTGTATCCACGCACATGAAGTTCGTAAATAATCGAATCCCTTAAGGGAATATTGAGCGGACGATCCTCTTCCCAGTCATACGCGGTGGCATCGGGCAGGCAACAGGGCTCATTGCCGAGGCAGCTGCGTTCGCAACCCCAGTCCGGTGAGTGGATCTGCTTGGCATAGGGATCCAGGAGAATTCGTTTTGGATTAAAGGCATGGCCCGACTCGGTTGGAGCATATTGGCCGTCGATTCGATAACCGTAACGCAAGTCAAGCGGCGGATTGACCAGAAGGATGTGCCAGATATCACCCGTCTTATGGCGTTTTGGGTCAAGTCGAATCTCCCTTTGCGTGGGCGAGGCGCCATCCGTGGCGATGACCAGAGTGACGGCTAGAGCGTGGCGGGAGAGGATCGCAAAATTGATGCCTTTGGGCGTGATGCTGTTGCCCAGCGGCAGCGGCATGCCTGCTTCTGTATGAAAAGTCATTTTCATCTTGAAGTAATAATTATTATCATTATAGTTAAAAAGCATTCAGATGCAATCATGATACTTGTTTGTCTATCATTTTGAAACCGTCACGGAGGTAGGTATGGGTTTATTCAACAAATTAGTGATTTCAGGCATTCCGGCAATCGATTGGGAGATGACCCCTGAATACACCTTTGGAACCTTTGAAAGCTGGGGCGGTAGGGAACGGATTCGCAACAACAACGAGCGCATCTATTATTTTTTCATTGATGCCTGGAATGAGGAACCGAAGCTTTGCCTCATGGAAAGAGGTGTTAAGCATGCCCAGGTGATAGCGGAAATTCTTGCCCCGCGGGAGATGGTGTATAACTGCGTAAAGGAACAGGGGAAAGCTGCCTTGTATGAGCGGACTTTCGCCATCAATGAGCAACTGAAAAAATGGCTTCTCGAGCATGTGGTCAATACCGAAGATGACTCCAAGGTGGTGCTTCTTGAACAGCCCGAGGAAAAAGGGTTAGGGGATTCCGGGTTGCCCAAAAGGGGTTCCATGGAGCCGGTGCAGGCACGGGTTGTTCTTCCTGATCAAGCGGAGGAACTCAGTGAAGAAGATGTTGTTCGTCTGGTTCATTCGTTTAATTTTGCAGATCAGGAGAGAAACCAAGGCGGCATTTTTACCAGCGATCTCGTTGATAATAACGATGGATTGACCGTCACCGACACCGTTACCGGTTTGATGTGGCAACGGGGAGGGCTCGACATTATGAGTCATCGCTCCATGCGGCGGGAGATAGTGCGTGTCAACGAGGAAAAATTTGCTGGGTATTCCGATTGGCGTCTGCCGACCATGGCCGAGGCATTGTCGTTGCTTGAGCAGGAGAAAATGGCGCATGATCAGCATCTACATCAATGTTTTTCCGGAGAGCAGCCTTTCGTCTTTGTTGATGCGGTCAGGAAACCAGGCGGCCAATGGTTCGTCGATTTCAAACAGGGCCGGGCTTTTTGGTCTTCCGGGACCATCCCCGGTGGTTTCGGGCGTTTGTGTCGCAAGGAAAAATAAGCGTCAAGCAAAAAAAGCAGTTGAACGACTGAAGGCTCCTTAGTAGGATGTTAACAATTTCAGATTGTTTTTGACTACAAGGGGAGATATAAATCCTTGAAGCGGATATTGGTGGTTGACGACGAGGCGCAGATTCGCACCATGCTCACCCAGATGTTGGAGCTTGAGGGATATACGGTTCACACTGCCGAAAACGGCGAAGAGGGACTGGCCCAGGTGGGAAGATATGCCTTTGATTTGGTGATTACTGACATGATCATGCCGGTTAAAGACGGGCTTAAGTTCATTATGGAACTGGTCCGCGATTATCCGGAAGCGAAGATTCTGGCAATCTCTGGTGGCGGTGCCATCAAGGCGGAGCGATATTTGACCATGGCCGGTTATCTTGGTGACATTGCCACTTTGGAAAAACCGTTCAAGCGGGAGATGTTGCTTGATCTGGTGAGAAAACAGATCGGAGGCGAATAGCTACTATTTGGAAGTGCCTCAGGATATTTTGTATAAAAAAAGCCTGCACATCGTGCAGGCTTTTTTTTATACTTGATGGATTCGTGAAAAAGGCCATCTCTCTCTGAGGGATGGCTAAGTAAAAACAAAGATATACAAGGCGGAGCGTTTTTACCGGCGCGAAGACATACATACGGAATGTCGAGTGTCGGAAAAACACTGCGCCGCAGTAGGTCGAAGTTTTTACGACACCATCGTGCTTGAATCAGGGGCCGGACAGGGTAAGTCGTGTCGCCAACTTTTTCTTGAACCCGTATTCGACCAGTTTTGCAAGATCGGCCCACATCGATTCACTGCCCATGATGGCAACCACAATCGATTGGCCATCGCGGGTGAACTGGCCGACATAGGTCTGGCGGGCAGCCACGGTGTAACCGGTTTTGCCGCCGACAGCCCCGTCGATCCGCCACAGAGCGCGGTTATGGTTGCGAAGTTTTTTGCCGTAGGAGGTACTGATATATTTTTCCCGCATGCGTGTGGCAAATGCCTCGTGCTGCATGGCAAAGCGAAACAGGTTGGCCAGATCCCGAGCCGTTGATTGCTGCCCGACCTCGGTCAGGCCGGAAGCCGTGCGGCAGACGGTGTTTTGCGCCCCCCACATCTTGGCGCTGAGCGTCATGAGATGCGCAAATTTTTCTTCGCTCCCGGCGATTCTCTCCGCCAAGGCAACGCTGGCGTCATTGGCTGAAGCCAGGAGAACGGCACTGATCAGGTCATCGGCCAGGTAACTGTTTCCGGGTTCAATAGAGATCTTTGAGCTCGGCATGTTGGCCGCATAACGACTTGCTTCGACCTTGTCGCCCTTTTTTAATGATTCCAGGGCAATCATGGCGGTAACGATCTTGATGGTTGAGGCTGGTTGCCTCGGATTATCCGGCAGCTTTGCGAAAATTTCCTCGCCGCTGGCAGCATCCATCACAATCACGCTGCGGGCGCTGATTTGGGTGGCTATATCGGGCAAACTGTTAACGTTTGTGGCCGGAGTCACCACCGGCGAGGTCCGAGTTCGCGAGCGCGCGATCGGCTTGGACTGTGTTCGCTTTTTGCTGAGTATTTGTTGTCGACCGCTTTTCTTCCGTCCGCTGCTTTTCACCGGTTTGCTCTTCTTAGCAATCACTGTTTTGGGGGCAGTGGGGTGTTTTGCAACCTTTTTGGAAGGCGCCACTTTTACCCGTACCGAGCTTTTGGAGGTGGATTTAGATTTGGATGCCGTCTTGTTTGGTTTGTGCTGATCTTTCGGGGCAATCGCAACAGCAGGGCGTACAGTTTGCCCTTGAGCCGGCGAGGGCATGCACAGGGCAGGACTCATCAGGAAAAACAGCAAGAAAAAAAGAAGTCGTTGCATGAAGATATGCGGGCAGGGTGAAGGTATCTGGAAAAAATGATAAATTTTATAGTCCTTGCGCAAGCCTGTCAAGCACAATGCCCGTTTTCTTTGAAAGTCAACCATTCTTATGGTAAACAGCCCTGCAATAAGCAACCGCAGGACATTCGGATTGGGAGGAACTATGCAGACGCAACCAGAAGCAGCAGACCAGAAGCAGGAGACACCGCAGGAGGTGTCCGCTGATCAGACTGTGACGACACATCTTCCGGCAATTCAGGAAAATCCGGTTACTTTGAACGATCTGGTTGATATCAGTTGTCGAAAATTTCGAAAATATTCGGCTGTCGGTATGGCGTTGGAAGAGCCGCTGACCTACAAGGTTCTTCATGAGCGTATCCTGGCCCTGGCAGCCTATCTGCGGCAGCTCGGCGTCAAACCCGGTGATCGAGTCGCTTTGCTTGGTGAAAATTCGCACAACTGGGGAACGGTCTATCTGGCCGTTGTCCGACTAGGTGCCGCCACTGTACCCATTTTTCCGGATCTTCCCGATGCCGATGTTCATCATATTTTGGGTGAGATGCAGTGCGACTTCATCTTTCTGACCCAACGGCAGATGGAGAAAATTTACGATTTAAAGCAGCAACTCAAACATGTTATCACCTTTGATGATTATCGCGATGATACCGGTCTGATTTCGGCGCAGACCTTTACTGATTTTCTTGCGGCGGCCCTGGCCGAATACGGTGATCAGGCTCGTGATGAACTTCTTGAGTTTGCTCCGGTGGAGACCGACGATCTCGCGTCTATCCTCTATACCTCCGGGACCTCGGGTTTCTCCAAGGCAGTCATGCTCAGTCACGGCAATCTTTGCGCCAATGCCCAGTCAGCCAGCGGCATCATTGAGAGCATTCCCCCGGGATGGGTATTCCTCTCTGTTTTGCCTATCTCCCATACCTATGAATTTACGGTCGGTTTTTTGCTGCCCTTGCTTAAAGGTTGCCGCATTGTCTATGCCGGAAAGACACCAACTCCCGCGGTACTTCAGCGGATTTGTTCCAAGGAGCGGCCACAGGTGATGTTGGTGGTGCCGCTGATCATTGAAAAAATATATAAAAAACGGATCGCGCCAGCCGTGGAGAAAAACAAAATGCTCAGTTTTTTCTGCCGCTTCAGTTTAAGCCGCAAGGTGATCTACCGCAAAATTGGCGCCAAGCTCACTGCCTTCTTCGGCAATCGCCTCGAAGTTATGGGTATTGGTGGCGCGGCCCTGAATCCGGAAGTTGAGCGCTTTCTCCGTGATGCGGGATTTCCTTTCATTGTCGGATACGGGATGACCGAAGCCTCTCCGCTATTGGCTGGTGGCCCTTACGGAGACAGCACCGTTCGCCCCGGGTCAACCGGCAAGCCGGTGCCCAATGTGAAGATACGAATTGAGGAGCCCCACCCGGAGACGGGTGTCGGCGAGGTTTGGGCCCAGGGGAAAAATATCATGCAGGGCTACCTCAACGATCCCGAGGCTACCCGGGAAACCCTGACCGAGGACGGGTGGTTGCGTACCGGTGATCTTGGCCTGATCGACAGTGTCGGCAACCTGCATATCAAGGGACGCTCCAAATCGGTGATCGTGCTCTCCAACGGTGAGAATGTGTACCCGGAGGCAATCGAACACAAAATCAATGCGTACCCCTTTGTGGTCGAATCTTTGGTGGTGGAAAATCGCGGTATGCTCGAGGCCTGGGTTTATCCTGATTACGAATTCATCGACAGCAAGACTTCTGGGCAGAGTCGGAGCCAGCGTTACCTGTATATTGCCGGACTCTTGGAAGAGATGCGTACCGCTGTGAACGATCAGCTTTCGGCCTCCTCCCGACTGTCCCGCGTCCTTGAGCGGCGTGAACCCTTTGTTAAAACCGCTACCCACAAGATTAAACGCTATTTGTACTCTGCTGATAATATTCACGTGTAGGCGGCACCTGCACGTTCAACTGTATAGCACCAATAAATGGGGGGATGATGAACAGAACTTTAGGAATCGCGGGGGGCATTCTACTGGCTGCGGCAAGTCAGGCCATGGCTTCAGGCTACCGAATACCGGAGCAGTCGCTGAATTCCACGGCCCGTGCCGGCAGTTACGTGGCGTACACACCAGGGGCCGATGCCGCCTATTACAACCCGGCCAACATGTCCTGGTTGGAAAATCGCTGGACCCTGGAAGCCGACGCAACCTGGATCCAGCTGAGCTCGATCGATTATATCGATACCCGGAGTACCTATTATAACGGTAGTTCGGAGGCGGAAGATTTTTTCCTGCCGACATTTTTTGCGGTTTCACCGGAATATAACAGCTTTCGCTTCGGTCTTTCTGTGACTGCACCAGGCGGTCTTTCAAAACGTTGGCAAGCTCCCTATCCCAGGACATTTGCGGAAGAATTTAGTCTTAAAATTTTTGAGATCAACCCGACAGTCTCCTATAAGATCAATGATCGCCTGTCGGTGGCTGCCGGTGTTCGCGGAGTTTATGTGGACGGTAAGGTTAAAAGTAATGGTGTTGTCAGCCGCTCACCCTATGCGACAGCCACTCGAGACATGGATGGAGATGCCTTGGAGGCCGGGTTTAATCTCGCGGTGACAGCCCGTCCTGTGGAGAACATGAACGTCAGCTTGACCTACCGTTCCAACGTCGATTTGGGAATTGAGGGGCATGCGAATTTGGCAACAAGCCTGCCCGTGTCACCGATGACCTATTCCGGGGATACGGGGGTGGAAATACCGCTGCCCGCTGTTCTTGCAGTTGCGGTTTCCTATACTTTTTTTGATCAGTTGACGGTGGAGTTGGAATATGATCGGACCTACTGGTCAGAATACGATCAACTGGATTTTACGTATCCGACAGCCTTTACCAATCCAATCCTCAGCGCGGCATTTGACGCTCCGAAGCCGAAAAATTGGAGGGACACCGATGCTTGGCGTTTGAGCTTCGCCTATGATCTGAAAAATAATTGGATTCTTATGGCAGGTATTGCCTTTGACGAAAATCCGGCTCCTTCCAGTACATTGGGTTTTGAGTTGCCGGATTCCGATGCCCAGCTCTACTCACTTGGTGTGCGCTATACAATTAATGAAGACATGGAGATGGGGGTGGCTTATCTCTATGACGACAAAGAGAGCCGTACCGTCAGCAATAAAACGATTGAAGGGACCTTGGATAATGCTGCGGCCCATCTCGTCACCGTGGGCTTTACCTATAAGTTTTAACCCGCTAGATTTTTTCGACTAAAATAAAAAAAGGGCACGGTATTCGCCGTGCCCTTTTTTTAATTAGAGGAGCAGGGATTGGGAAAAGCGGATGATCGGCATGATCAGCCAACTGATCATGCCGGTGTAGAAAAGAGCGAGAAGAATGAAAAAGCCGTAGGGCTCAAGCTTGGCAAAGCTGCGGGCGCTTTCAGGCGGAAGTAAGCCCATAAGTACCTTGGAGCCGTCCAATGGTGGAATAGGAATGCAGTTAAACACCGCCAGCATGATGTTGATCCAGACGCTGGCTATCAACATGGAGATCAATGGCTGTAAAATAGCATACGGCAGAAACGTTAAGAAGTTGACCACCATGTGGGCAATGGCCGCACTGGCAATGGCCAAAAGCACGTTGGCACCCGGTCCGGCCAGGGCAACCTTGAGCATATCTTTACGCGGATTGCGGAAATATCTCGGGTCGACCGGAACCGGTTTGGCCCAGCCTATTTTCATGATAATGAAGGCTAAAACGCCCAGAGGATCCAGGTGTTTGAGAGGATTGAGCGTCAGACGGCCCTCGTTTTTTGCCGTCGGGTCCCCCAGACGCCAGGCCACGTAACCATGGGCCAGTTCGTGGACGGTTAAGGCAAAGAGCAGAGGCGGTGCCTGGATAATCAGCTGCCGCATAAAGGCGTTAAAATCAAAATCCATCACGGGAAATATCCTGAAAAAGAAAAAGTTATTTTCGGTTGTGTCACCCTTTTGGGGCAACCATAAGGTCGATCGAAAGAAAAGCGAGCAAAAACAGGCATCGCTTTAACGCTTTGTCGGGACTGCCACAGGGTAGGTCTTGCGGACGAAATCAAGGGCCTGTTGATGGCTGCTGATTGCACCGTCGAGCTGGTACTCGATGAGATGGTTGAGAATGGTACGAAACAACGGTCCGGGCCTATACCCTAATTGCTTGAGTTCATCGCCGGTGATGAGGGGTTTTACCTTGCGTAACTGGGTGACAAACAGAGAGACCGATTGCTGGATGTAACGCTTGCGGGCAATGGTCATTAGGTAGAGCCAGCCTTCGGGTTCGAGATCAATCAGGAGCCAGTAGATTTCGCTTGGTTTGAGATAAGGCCGCTTAACCGTCTCCTGGATTATTTTTTCGACGTCGCTTTTTTGTTGAATCAGTTTCTTGCGTTGTTTAGGCGGAAGGTCGAAGCGATGGCAGAAGTTGATCAGCTCTTTGGTGCGGGAGCGGCTGAGGATAGCCAGCAGATAGACCATCCAGGTTTCAACGGTGTCGGGTAAATAGAGGAGGCGAAACCAGGATATGGCCTGATGTGCCTGGGTCAGGTAGTGAATGAAGCGGCGGTCGATTTTTAGGTTCGGCCGCAGGTCGGGCCAGAGAAAGGGAAAGAGCTTGAACCCGGCCATCCGTCGCAGGGCGGGGAGCGGATCGTTTTCCGAGAGGATCAGTTTGAGTTCGTGAAAGAAGCGGGGCTCCTCAAAACGATCAAAAAGATTCATCTGTACCGTGTTTTTAATCAGTTTTTCCGTATGACGGGTAATCGTGAAGTCAAGGCGGCCCTCAAAGCGAATCGCCCGGAAAATGCGTGTGGGGTCTTCGACAAAACTGAGGTTGTGCAGAACCTGGATACGCCGCTCCTTAAGATCGTTCTGGCAGTTGAAATAGTCGACTAAGGCCCCAAACCGTCCAGGGTTGAGGTGGATGGCCATGGCGTTGATGGTGAAGTCGCGGCGGTAAAGATCAAGTTTGATCGAACTCAGCTCCACCGTAGGTTTGGCCGCCGGATGCTCGTAGTACTCCAACCTGGCCGTGGCCACATCGATTCGGGTCTGGTCGGGGAAGACCACCGTGGCCGTGCCGAATTTTTCATGGGGATGGACAATGCCGCGGTGCTTGTCGGCCAGATGCTTGGCAAAACGGATGCCATCGCCTTCGATGACAATATCGATGTCGGTATTTTTCACATGAAGCAGAAGATCGCGAACAAAACCACCGGCCACATAGGCGTTGCAGCCAAGACTTGCCGAGGATTCGCCGATTTCCCGCAAGAGGATGATGATGTCCCGCGGCAGTACCTGGGCCATGACGCCGCCGAGGTTGCGGGTGCGTTCCACAGAGGGACGTTCATCGCTTTTGAGCAGCTCGCCGGAAAGATGTCCGGGGTCGTTGACCAAGAGGCCGATCAGGTCGGTGCGGGTAATGACGCCGATAATCTTATCTCCCCTGAGTACCGGAATCAATCGCTGGCGGTTCTCTACGATAAGCTCCTGCACATCCGCCAAGGTACCGCTCTCCGGTAGGGTGGCGATATCGGTTGTCATGTATTCGGCAACCGGAAGTGAGCCCAGTTTGTGAAAGATCGCCTTTTCCACCACCATTCTTGATATCATCCCCAAAAGTCCGGTGGGATTGGGACCGTTCTCCTGGCCGCCATTTTCCCGAACCACCGGCAGGACGGTGACGTTGTACCGGGTCATCTGCCGGTTGGCCTGCTCGATGCTTACCTCCGGGGTGACGGTGATGGCCGGAGAACTCATCATCTCGGCAGCCATGGCCTTGGGGCGGATATGGTCGTGCAGCAGTCCTACCAGCCGTTCTTCGGCCTCGGCAATGGTCAGGTCGCGGATGGTGGCCGAGGCGGCAGAGGCGTGCCCACCGCCACCGAACTCCCGGGCCACTGTGCCGACGTTAACCTCAGGAATGCGGCTGCGGGCGATGAGATAAGTTCGCTCGCCCATGCTTGCCAGGGCAAAAAATACATCGATATTTTCCATCACCATCAGCCGCTGCACCACCACCGCAAAATCATCAATATATTCCTCCTCGGTGAGGATGCTGATCACCACGGTCACTCCGCGAATAATATAGGGATGTGCCTGTTGCTGGAGGCGACTGATAAGGTTGATTTGCGCCGTTGTAAGTTCGTGGGAGACAAATTGGGTGACAATATCAAGGTTGGCGCCGTGACCAAGCAGCCAGGCTGCTGCCGTCAGATCCTCCTGGCAGGTGGAGGCGTGGAGGAAACTGCCGGTATCTTCGTAGATACCAAGGGCCATCAGGGTGGCTTCGTCCGGGCTGGGGCTGATACCGCGCTCCTGAAACAGGTGCACGAAAAGGGTCGTGGTTGAGCCAAAATGGCGGATGACTTCAATCTCACCCCGCAGATCGCCAGGACCCGACGGATGGTGGTCGTAGATATGGATCGACAACTGCGGATTATGCAAACACCCGATCAGGGCGCCGATCCTGTCGGGTTGCCGGGTGTCGACCACAATCAGTCGTTTGACTCGGGCCAGATCGACATGTTTGATTTTTTTGAACTCGTAAATATTGCGGAATTCCTGGGCCAGGTAGTCGCGGACGCTTTTTTCCTGCGATCCCGGGAAAACCAGTTCCGCGTCGGGATAGAGCCGTTTGGCGGCGATCATCGCGGCAAGGCTGTCGAAGTCTGCGCCGATATGGGTGGTAATGACGTCCATGGGCTGGATTATACACACAAAGGCCGGGGAGTTAAACTGGGAATCACCTGGATCCGGGGCAGAGATGGATAAATACGGCCTTCTGATTAAAGGCCGTCAGTGAGTATGCAAGAGGATCGATGAGCGAGTTATAAGGGAAAATTGTTGAGCATCATTTTGTTGTTGCTTGACAATTGTTCGTTGATGCTCTATTTTAACTAACTTCCTAGGGATCAATAGAGCGGGTGTAGCTCAGTTGGCAGAGCACAAGCTTCCCAAGCTTGGGGTCGCGGGTTCGAACCCCGTTGCCCGCTCCATAGCGAAGTCGTTTCGGTTTTGGGCGGGCTGATTCCTCTGGTTCCAGCGGGATCGACCACCGGATGTGCCGGTAACGTGAAAGTGGGCTCTGCCCGCTTTTTTTATTGCCTATTCCCGGAAATCGTTATTACCCCCATCGGGGGACGCTTTCCCCCATACATTGAACAGGAACGGATAAAGAGCATTGGAAGAAACCACTGATCGATTGTTGGCGACCATCCAGGGGTTTGCCGACCCCCTTTTGCAGGATATGGGGATGGAGCTGGTTGAGGTGCAATTCCGGCGCGAGGGGCATGGTTGGGTGCTCCGATTTTTTATCGATAAGGAAGGCGGTGTTACCATTGACGACTGCGCCAAGGCCAGTCGGGAGGTCAGCGCCTACCTGGAAGTGGAAGACCTGATCAGTCACGCTTATCATCTTGAAGTCTCTTCGCCCGGCCTTGAGCGGCCATTGAAAAAAAAGACCGATTTTACACGGTTTGCCGATCGGCTGGTGCGGGTAAAGCTGAGGGAACCACTGGATGAGCAGAAGGTGCTTGTCGGAACCCTGCTGGGCTTGGAAGGAGATGTCGTCGTTTTAGAGCTGGACAAGGGAACGGTCCGCATCGATTTGGAAAATATATCAAGGGCACGGTTGACGCTGTAGTCCCGGATCGGCCGATGTCGAGTAGCCTTCAGGTTAATGAGGTTGCGGCAACAACGGAAACGAGAGCCTGAGCTGGAGTACATAATGGTTGGAATAGAAAATTTAAAACGAATCGTCGATCAGATCTGCCGGGATAAGGGGATAGATCGCGCTTTGCTGATAGATGCCATCGAAGAGGCTGTTCGTTCTGCGGTGCGGAAAAAATACGGCAATCGGCGTGAGATCGAAGTGCAGTTCAACGAGGATTTGGGTGAAGTCGAGGTCTTCCAATATCGGACCGTTGTCGACGATGTCTATGACGAGGATTCCGAAATTTCTCTGGAAGATGCTCGTCGGCTTGATCCCGATGCAGAGCTGGACGATGATCTCGGCGAGAAGATGGACAATATAGCCGAGCTCGGCCGTATTGCCGCCCAGTCGGCCAAGCAGGTTATTATTCACCGCATGCGAGATGCCGAACGCGATGTTATTTTTGATATGTATCGTGATCGCCAAGGCAGTATCGTCAACGGTATTGTGCAGCGTTTTGAGCGGGGTGATATGATCATCAACCTTGGGCGCACCGATGCCGTGCTGCCCCGGGACGGACAAATTCCCAAGCGTTCATTCAAGCAGGGCGATCGTATTCGGGCCTACCTCCTGGAAGTACGACGTGACGCCCGCGAAGGTAAGTTTCGCGATTCACAGTTGATCCTCAGCCGAACCTGCAACGAATTCCTCGTCAAGTTGTTTGAGATGGAAGTCCCGGAGATTGCCGAGGGTATCGTTAAGATCATGGGCGCAAGTCGTGAGCCCGGGTTTCGAGCCAAGATTGCCGTTTCCTCGATTGAGTCGGATGTCGATCCAGTGGGTGCTTGCGTCGGTCTTAAGGGCTCGCGTGTCCAGAATGTGGTTCAGGAACTGCAAGGGGAACGGATCGATATTGTGCCCTGGAGTCCGGATCCGGCTAAATATGTATATAACGCCCTGGCTCCGGCCGAGGTGTCGATGGTGATTGTTGAGGATGATCGCAAGGTGTTGACCGTGGTGGTGCCGGATGATCAGCTTTCATTGGCCATCGGGCGGCAGGGACAGAATGTCCGCTTGGCCTCTCGCTTGCTCGGCTGGAAAATTGATGTGAAGAGCGAACAGCGTTATGCTAATATGGAAAATTCGGGATACCGCTCTTTGGTGCAGGTCCAAGGCGTGGATGAGGGCCTTGCCGACCGGCTTTTCGGTGCAGGCATTACAACCTCCGCGTTACTGGCCTCTGCCGATATTGAACAACTGTCGAGTCTGGCCCGGATAGATCAGGAAAAGGCCCAACTCATCCAGCAGGCTGCCCGAGCTCTCGCTTCTCCGGGGCCTGGCGATGCGGATGACGCCGATGAGGGGCAGGAAGCGTCTGAACAGGAGCCGATGAGAGAGTCCGAAGATAACCAATCCACCGAACAGGAGTGATGCGCAGAGGGCATGTCCCGGAGAGAACTTGTCGTGGCTGTGGTTGTAAAGGACCACAGTTGGAGCTGGTTCGCTTTGTTGCTGTGGAGGGCAGGCTGGTTGAGGACGGGCAGAGGCGTCTGCCGGGGAAGGGCATTTATTGCTGCAACCAGGAAAACTGCCGCAACCGCATGGCGAAAAAATCCAAGAAAGTCCTTAAACTGGACTGACGCCAATGCGTGGTGGGTTATAGAGGAAGGGAGCGTTTGATGAGTAAGGTTCGTATTTATGATCTCGCAAAGGAAGTAGGGCTGAAAAGTAAGGAACTGGCAGACAAGTTAATCGCAATGGGCTATCCCATTGCGAGTCATAGTTCAAGTGTAGACGACGATATGGCAGCGGATATTCGAAAGAAATTGAAAGGTGATTCTGCTCTCGGGGCAGCAGGTGGACGCATTGAACTCAAAACTCGTACCGAGAACAGCGCAGCCAAACCAACAACGGTGATTCGTCGTCGTTCCAAGGCCGATAAGGAAGAAGCGGTCAAACGCCAGGAAGAGGCCGATGCTCAGGCCTTGGAGGCCGAGGTTCAGGCCCTGGCAGCGAGGCTGAAAGCTCAGGAAGAGGCGGGTGAGGTTGCAGAAACCCCTGTTGAACCAGTTGCTGCCGAGCCTGTCGCTGAAGGCGAACCCGAGCCTTCGGGCAACGATTCCGTCGAGGTCTCGGAGGCCGGGCCATCAGAGCCGGAGGCGTCTGCTCCGGCGGAGGGCGGTGATGCGCCTGTAGCTACTCCTCCTGATACAGAGTCCGATCCTGTGGAAACGGCTGCTCCTAAAGAACCGATCGCCAACGCTGAAAAGGCGGCTCTCCCACGTGGAGAAAAACCGAAGGCCTCGGTCAAGGAAGAGGGCTATAAACCCAAACCTTTGGCAAAGATTGTCGGTCGCGTGGTTATCCCCATTCCTGAGAAACGGACCAAGCCTGCCCCGGCTGCCAGACCGCGACCAGCTCGTCCGGCCCGTCCGGTTGCCGGTACTATGGAAAATACGCCGGTTCCGAATAAGGAAGACGCCAGTCGTGTCGATGGCAAAGGCAAGAAAAAAGCCAAACGCGTTGTCTCGATCCACGAGGAGGACGATCTCGCCAGAAAGGGCGGCAAAGCAGGCAAGAAGGGCGTTAAAGGCCGCGTTGATTTAGCTGGCGATGGTGATGTTGAGTACATGCGTCCGCGGAGGGGGAAGAAAAAGAGAGACAATCGCAGGAATTTGCAGGAGCTGACCCAGGTTGCAGAAACCAAGGCCATCAAGCGTCGCATTAAAGTGGTTGCTACTATCAGTGTGGGCGATCTGGCTAAGCGTATGGGGGTCAAAGCCAGCGAGGTCATTGCCGCTCTGATGCGGCTTGGTGTGCTGGCTACCCTCAATCAAGCCCTGGATGTCGAAACTGCGGCCCTGGTTGCCTCGGACTTTGGCTACGAAGTTGAACAGGCCATGACTGAAGAGCTCGAGCTCGAGGCGTTGCAGGAGCAAGAGGTCGAGATGGGGGGCGTAGCCCAGCCTCGACCGCCGGTTGTCACGGTTATGGGGCATGTCGATCACGGCAAGACCTCCATTCTCGATGCCATCCGTAAAACCGATGTAGTCGCCGGGGAGGCTGGTGGTATCACCCAGCACATTGGCGCGTATCATGTGCAGGCGCCCTCTGGTGATCTAACCTTTGTCGATACCCCGGGGCATGCGGCGTTTACCGAAATGCGTTCCCGTGGTGCCAAGGTTACCGATATCGTTGTCTTGGTCGTTGCTGCCGATGACGGTGTCATGGATCAGACCAAGGAGGCTATTGCCCACTCCAAGGCTGCTGATGTTCCCATCGTTGTTGCCGTCAACAAGATCGATAAAGACAATGCCGATCCGGAGCGGGTCAAACGCGAGTTGAGCGAGTTTGGCCTCATTCCCGAAGCTTGGGGCGGGACCACCATCTTCTGCGAGACCTCGGCCAAGAAAGGGATTGGCATTGCTGAATTGTTGGAATCGGTGCAATTGCAGGCCGAGATCCTAGAACTGCGTGCCGATCCGACCCGTAAAGCCAAGGGTACGGTAATTGAGGCGCAACTGCATAAGGGACGTGGCCCGGTGGCCACGGTTCTGGTGCAGGAAGGTACTCTTAGCCCCGGCGACCATTTTGTGGCCGGTATTTTCAGCGGTAAGGTTCGCTCCCTGACCAATGAGCGTGGAGAGCAGGTCCTGGAAGCTGGTCCGTCAATTCCGGTTGAGGTGCAGGGACTTTCGGGCGTTCCCCAGGCCGGTGATGAATTTGTTGTGCTCACCGATGAGAAGATGACCAAGTCGGTGGCCAGTGCCCGTCAGCTGAAGGCGCGTGAGACCGAGCTGGCTTCTGCCACCAAGGTGTCGCTGGATAACCTGTTTGAGAAAATGGCGGAGCAGGAGATGAAGGAATTGCGTGTTATTCTCCGCGCCGATGTTCAGGGTACATTGCAGGCCTTTGGCCAGGCCGCCGAAAGCCTGTCGACCAAGAACATCAGGGTTCGTTCGCTCCACGAAGGCACCGGTTCCATTACCGAAAACGATATCCATTTGGCGGCGGCCTCGGATGCCATCATTATCGGTTTTAATGTCCGGCCCACGGTTAAGGTCAAGGAATTGGCCGATCGGGAAGGCGTCGATGTCCGCTCCTACGACGTTATCTATCATGCCCTTGAGGACATCGAAAAGGCAATGATAGGGATGCTCGAGCCGACATTCGAAGAACGGGTTATTGGTACCGCCGAGGTTCGGGAAACCTTTGGGGTGCCGAAGGTGGGCACCATTGCCGGTTGTTCGGTTATTGCTGGCAAAATCGAGCGTAATGCCCGGGTTCGGGTCCTGCGTGAAGGCGTTGTCATCTATACCGGCAAAATTTCCTCGCTGCGGCGTTTCAAGGATGATGTCAAAGAGGTGTTGACCGGTTTTGAATGCGGTATCGGTGTCGAGCACTTCAACGATATCAAGCTCGGCGACAACCTTGAGGCTTTTGTCCTTGATGAAGTTGAGGCAACCCTGTAAGCAGTCGACCTATGACTCAGGATTTCGATTTTAAATTACCGGGGCTTGGTCGCCCTGAATCCTCCCGTCCCAAGCGGGTGGGTGAGGCGATCAAGAACGAATTGACCATTCTTTTGTTGCAGCAGGTGGCTGACCCCCGCTTATCCGGGGTGGCGATTTCCCGGGTGGTGGTGGCTCCGGATCTCAAGCAGGCAAAGGTCTATTTTACCGCCCCCACGGGAACCGAAAGCAAGGCAGCGTTGAAGGGGATGCAGCGGGCTAAAGGTTTTTTTCGCAGCCATGTGGCCAAGGTGCTCAATCTGCGTCACACTCCGGAACTGCAGTTCTATTTTGACAACCTCAATGAAGAAGTGGAGCGGATTGAAAACCTGTTCCGCCGGATCCATGAGGAACGCAAGGATGAACAGTCCTGATAAAAAAATTCTGGAGGCGGTCCGGGAGAAAGGGCATATTCTTCTGGCTACCCATTTTAATCCCGACGGTGATGCTTTGGGCTCACTGCTCGGGCTAGCCGATATCCTGGAGGGGATGGGGAAGCAGGTGGTACGCTTCCTCGAAGATTCGGTGACGCATCTCTATCGCTTTTTGCCCGGATGTGGCCAAATTCAGACCGATATAAAGGTGATTAGGGCTTTTGCGCAGGATGCGGGCGAAGATTTTTTAGCCCTCTGCCTGGACTGTGGCGATGAGCATCGCCTTGGTCGTCACAGCAAGGAACTGGTTACTTTTGGTCCGCTGATGGTTATTGATCATCACAAAGGGAACAACGGTTTTGGTGATGCGGCCTGGATTGAACCGCATCGATCTTCAACCGGGGAAATGGTCTTTGACCTGGCTGCGGCCCTGGGTGCCGAAATTTCCGAGAGAGCAGCCGAGTGCCTCTATGTTGCAATCAATACCGATACCGGCTCCTTTCGTTATGAATCCACCAGTAGTCATACCTTTGCCGTGGCCGGAGAACTGGTTCGCTGCGGGGTCCGGCCGGAAGTGGTGGCCAATCAGCTCTACGACAATTATACCCTTGGGCGGCTTCGGTTGATGCAGGAGGTCTTGGGAACTCTGGAAATGCATGAGCGCGACCGGATAGCAGTCATCCGCGTCACCCAGAACATGCTCGAGCGCACCTACACCACCATGGCGGATACCGAATACTTCATCAATTTTCCCCGGGCTGTGGCCACTGTACGTGTGGCGGTGTTTTTGAAGGAAATCGAACCCGAACATATTTCTGTCAGTTTACGGGCCAAGGGACAGTGCGATGTTTCTCTGATCGCGGCCCCTTTTGGCGGTGGGGGGCACCGCAATGCCAGTGGCTGTCGGTTTAAGGGGCAGAGTATGGACAGTGTGCGGGATACATTGGTTGAGCTTTTGCGCCCCGAGGTCCTTGCCTGATCAATGACGGTTGCGCAGCCCAAAAATATAGTCGATCTCGATTGGAGTGAAGGCGTTTTTCTAGTCGATAAGCCAGCGGGAATGACCTCCTTTGCCCTGGTTCGCAGGGTACGCAGGTTGCTTGGAATTAAAAAGGTGGGGCATGCTGGTACCCTTGATCCCTTTGCCACCGGCCTGATGATCATCTGTGCCGGAAGGGTGGCCACCCGTTGTATTGACCAGTTTATGGCGGGGCGGAAAACCTATCTTGCGCATCTCCAGCTGGGTGTGGAAACCACGACCCAGGATCCCGAGGGTGACATAATCCGGACCGAGAAAGTTCCGGAGCTCAGCCAGGAACTGATCGCTGCTTGCTTGCAGGATCATACCGGACCGCAATTGCAAGCTCCACCTCCTTTTTCCGCAGCCAAACATAAGGGCAAGCCGCTGTATAAATACGCCCGTGAAGGGATCATGATCAAGAAGGAGCCCAAGCCGATCGAAATCTATGCCCTGCACTATCGCGGGTATGATTCGGTAAGCAAACAGCTCGTGGTGGAAGTTTGTTGCAGCCGGGGAACCTATGTTCGGGTGCTTGCTGCCGATATCGGCAAAACGTTGGGCTGCTGTGCCCACTTGACTGCCTTGCGGCGAACGGCGAGCGGTCCTTTTCAGGTTGAGCAATGCCTCTCCAGAGAGGATTTCTTTGCTGATGACGCACTGCAGTATCTCTGTGCCTCCAGACGCAGTATCGCCGACATGCTGGCGCTTGTCGCCACAACGTCGGTTTAAACTTGCCTCGGTGAACAATCGTCGAGTATAAAAAAACAACCGTTCCCCTGTATCGACCCTCTGATGCGGGATCAGGAACATTACATCCAGACTCCAGTAAAGGCTGAGGGAAATGCTTTTCTGGCAGCAGAAGGAAAAGAAGGAACGCCATGGCGCAAACAACAGAAAAAACCCAAGCGATTATTGAAAAATTTAAAACCCACGAGAATGACACCGGTTCATGCGAGGTACAGATTGCTCTCCTGACCGATCGTATTCTCTATTTGACCGAGCATTTCAAAACCCACGCCAAGGATCATCATTCCCGTCGTGGTCTGTTGAAACTGGTTGGCCAGCGTCGCAACCTGCTCAAGTATCTCATGAAAAAAGATGTGGCCAAGTACCGGACTTTGATCCAAGAGCTTGGTATCCGAAAGTAATACACACGCAGTATTCAGGGCGGCGGCATTTTGTGCGCCGCCCTTTTTTACCCACGATGTGCCCGCGCGGCAGCAGCGGTAGGTCATAAAGACACAAAGGACACAGAGAGAATTGTCGTTCTTGTAAAAAGCCTCGAGAACGACGTTTCCTGCTTCGTAATTCGCTCTTTTAGCTATGCCCGGTTTTTGATTCTTGGGCTTTTACGTGGCGGTCAGATTTAGCAAAGGATGTGGATTGTCGCTGCATCCTTTGTGCCTTTGTGACGAATGTTAAGCTGCGCCGGTCCCATCGTCACCCTATAACGCACATTCCGGGTTAACCGGAACAGGAGTATGCATGATTAAAACAGTAGAAACAGAAATAGGTGGCCGTGTTATCACCCTGGAAACAGGGAAAATGGCAAAGCAGGCAAGTGGGTCGGTGGTGGTTTCCAGCGGAGATGCCAAGGTTTTGGTGACTGTGGTTGCCGATTCCGAACCCAAGGATTTGGGTTTTTTGCCGCTAACCATTGAATATCAAGAGCGGATGTATGCAGCTGGCCGTATCCCTGGGAGTTATTTTCGGCGTGAAATCGGCCGACCCAGCGAAAAAGAGATCTTGACCTGCCGTCTGATAGACCGCCCCCTGCGGCCGTTGTTTGCGGATGGGTATTCGTGCGAGACCCAACTGATTGCCACCGTCTTCTCCGCTGACGTGGAATACGATCCAGATGTGTTGGCCATGAATGGTGCATCTGCCGCTCTGATGATTTCCGACGTACCTTTTGTGGAACCGGTTGGCGCCGCCCGTGTTGCTTATATCGATGACCAGTACGTGCTTAATCCGAGTAAAAAACAGCTGGAAAAAGCCAAGATCAATCTGGTGGTTGCTGGAACCCGGAATGCGGTGGTCATGGTTGAAGGCCGTGCCGGTGAGATGCCGGAAGACACGGTATTGGAGGCCATCTTTTTTGCCCATGCCGGTATGCAGCCGCTGATCGACATGCAGCTGAAGCTGCGCGAGGAAGCCGGGAAGACCAAACGGACGGTGAAGGCCCCGGAAGTTGACCAGGAATTGAAAAATAAGGTTGAGGCCGCTGCCGCCTCGGGCATGGAAGAGGTGGTCAATATAGCCGAGAAGATAGCCCGTAGCGACCGTTATAGCCGCCTGAAAGAAGAGGTTTTGGCGCAGGTGGATCCTGAGATGGAGAAGAAAAAACAAGTCTCCGAACTGCTCAGCGGCTACAAAAAGCACGTTATGCGTGATCGTATCGTCAGCAAGGGAATGCGGCTGGATGGCCGTACCTTTGAGGATGTTCGTCCCATCAGCTGTGAGGTCGGCATCCTGCCCCGTGCCCATGGTTCAGCCCTGTTCACCCGTGGTGAGACCCAAGCCCTGGTCATTTGCACCTTGGGTAGCGAACGCGATGAGCAGCATCTGGAAGGCCTGGGCGGTGATGTCTATCGCCGTTTCATGCTTCACTACAATTTCCCGCCCTTCTGCGTAGGTGAGGTTCGGCCCCTGCGCGGGCCGAGTCGTCGCGATATCGGCCACGGCACCCTGGCGCGTCGTGGCATCGAAGCCGTACTTCCCGCCGGAGACAGCTTTCCCTATACCCTGCGGGTCGTTTCCGAGGTACTTGAGTCGAACGGTTCCTCCTCAATGGCCACCGTTTGCGGCGGATCGCTTGCGTTGATGGATGCCGGTGTACCGACACAGGCCCCGGTTTCCGGTGTGGCCATGGGGTTGATCAAGGAAGGTGAGCAGGTCGTGGTCCTGACAGATATTCTTGGTGACGAGGATCATCTGGGTGATATGGACTTTAAGGTAGTTGGTACCCGTGAGGGAATTACCAGCCTGCAGATGGACATTAAAATTGATGGTGTTGACCGCGAGATCATGTCCCGGGCTCTGGGGCAGGCCAAAAAAGGTCGGATTCACATCCTCGAAAAAATGGAAGAGGCCCTGAGCTCACCGCGCGCGGTAGTCTCCGAGCATGCGCCCAAGTATGTCACCATCAAAATTCATCCGGACAAGATTCGTGATATCATCGGCCCCGGCGGCAAGGTGATCCGCGAAATGACCACCGAGTTTGAGTCCAAGATCGATGTTGAGGATGACGGTACCATTAAGATTTTCAGCAATAGCTGCGAATCAGCCAACGCCTTGATTCAGCGCATTCAACAGATCACCGCCGTTCCTGAAGTCGGTAAAGTCTACGAAGGCGAGGTTCGCACCATCAAGGACTTTGGTGCCTTTGTGCAGATTTTCCCAGGCACCGATGGTATGGTTCATATCTCTGAGTTGGCCAACGAAAGGGTTAAAAATGTAACCGATATCGTTAAAGAAGGCGATGTCATCAAGGTTAAGGTTATCGACATTGACAACCGTGGCCGTATCCGTCTGAGTCGCAAGGCGGCTTTGGCGGAAGGCGAGGAATAAGACCCCAGCGTATTTGGGAGTGTTCCTCCTGTAAGAGGGCTTAGTAAAAACACCGCGCAGCAGTAGGTCGAAATTTTATGACGCCATCTTATTTTATCTACGGAATATCTCTTCTATGCCTGTGGTGAAATTGTTTGCCTGCCTTGAACGTTAACAAAAATCTTCATTTTGGGATAGACATTAAGTAAGCAACAGCCGGTTACCGCCAACGCGGGACCGGCTTTTTTTTTTAAGGGAAAGCAAGTTCCTTCTGAGTACAAGTATGGAAAACATGGAAAGTATTTGTGTCGCTGTGACCTGGGTCGATTCCGAGGCCTCGGCCGATTTACCGTTACCAGCGTATGAAACCGAACTGGCCGCCGGCATGGACGTTTGTGCAGCCCTCAAGGCGCCGCTTATCCTGGCACCGGGGGACATAGCCCTCATTCCAAGCGGTCTTGCCGTGGCCATTCCCAAGGGTTTTGAGATTCAGGTTCGTCCGCGTTCCGGTCTTGCGGTCAAACATGGTATTACCGTGGTCAATGCGCCGGGCACCGTCGATGCCGATTACCGCGGCGAGATAAAAGTCGGCCTGATCAATCTGTCGCAAAAGAGCTATACCCTCAACCGGGGTGATCGCATTGCCCAGTTGGTTTTGGCGCCTGTGGCCCGTGGTGCATGGCAGGTGGTCAATGCTTTGGATACAACCGAACGTGGTAGTGGTGGGTTTGGCCATACCGGGGTGACAACAGAGAACGTTCCGTCGTCGTGAAATTTTCCGTCCTGGGGAGCGGGAGTAAGGGAAACAGCACCCTGATAGAGTCCGGTTCCACCAGGATCCTGATTGATAACGGATTTTCTGGCAAGGAATTGCTCAGCCGACTGGCACGTATCGGTGTGGCGGCGGAGACCCTGAGTGCTTTGGTCATTACCCATGAACACATAGATCATGTGAAAGGGGTAGGGGTGCTGGCGAGAAAACTGCGTCTGCCGGTCTATGCCAACCCTCTGACGTACCGGGCCTCGGAAAAGATCCTGGGGCAGATCCCAGTGCGGAGAGAATTTGCAACCGGAGAGGCGTTTACCGTGGATGGGCTGCATATTCACCCCTTTGCCGTTTCCCACGATACAGCAGATCCGGTGGGATTTATTGTCGGGGATGGAAAACTTCGTTTGGGATATTGCACCGATACCGGTAAAATTACCCAGCTTATCCGTCATCATCTCCGCAGCTGTCAGGCGCTCGTTCTTGAGGCCAATCATGATGTGGAGATGCTGCGGCAGGGACCCTATCCGCTACCGCTGAAGCAACGGGTACTCTCCAGTCAGGGGCATCTGGCCAACGATGATTCGCTTATCTTTGCCGTTGAGTTAGCCGCGAACCGACTCCGCTCTCTGATACTGGCCCATATCAGCGAGATCAACAACCATCCTGATTTGGTGCGAAAAGAGGCACACAGTCATTTGTCGGCCTATCCAGAGTTGAAGTTTTTTCTAGCTGACCAGCGTATTCCCGGGCCTCTTACTGAAATTGAGCCGTAAGCGCATTGAGTCCCCGTCACCTTGGACCTTGTTGTTTGAGAGGGGTTGCCGCCTTTCATGTTGTGGAAAAAAAACAGCCTGGCTTACCGCCTGACCTTTCGAGTGATCCTATTCAGTTCGCTGATTGCGATCTGCTTTACCTTTCTGCAACTTTATCTTGATTTTCGTCAAGATATCCAAAATATTTATACTTTTTTTGAATCGATCAAGGCGAGCAGCCTACGTCCGCTCGAGGAGAGTGTCTGGATTCTTGATGATCTCCAGGTAACCCTGCAGCTTGAGGGTATCATCAAACGTGAGGAAATCGTCTACGCGGCGGTGGATATGGACGGAAAGGTCGCCTGGTCCAAAGGGGTAACGGCAAGTATTCGGAGTATCTCTCAGGACTTCCCCTTGATGCACCAGATTCGTGGTGGCTGGGAGGAGATCGGGCGTCTGCAGGTGGTCGCCTCCCTGGACTGCATTTACCAACGGATGCTGCGGCGAATTGTGATTCTCTTAGTAACCAACACCATGAAAACCTTCCTGGTTTCCGGGTTTATCTTGTTACTTTTTCAAAAAAATATCACCCAGCATCTGGAACGGTTTGCACAGTACCTGCAACAGATCGATATCCAGCGCCAGGAACCGGTGCCCTTGCAGCTTGATCGTGTACCGGTAGAGGTCGATGAACTTGAGCAGATGAGCGTGGCGTTAAACGAGCTCTGCTTGAGCGGTTATCAGACCTTTCGGGAGCTGCAAATTCAGGAGCAACGCTTACGGCTTTTTTTAAATGCCACCGAGTCAGCTATTTTTGGTGTTGATGCCACCGGGTTGTGCATTTTTATTAACCAGGTTGCCTGTGACTATCTCTCTGTTTCTCCGCAAGAGGAATTGTTGGGACGGAATTTATTGGAGACGCTGGGGCGGGATGAATACGGGCATCCGATTGCCAACCCCCTCGTTGAACAGGTCTGGGCCACCATGGCTCAGTGCAGCGCCAAGTTTACCGATGAAATGCCCATGGTGCTGCCCGATGGCACATTGGTTTCGATATCGCTTCGCTCCTATCCGGTCATTCAGCAGGATTTGTGTACCGGTGCAATCGTTTTTTTTGTCGACATCAGTCGCCAGCAGAAACTGGAACAGGAAAAACAGCTCTTCGATAAAATTGTCCGCCAGGCACCAGCCCTGATATTGATCGTTGATGCCGGAGGAATCGTTGAGTACGTCAATCGTGGTTTTGAAAAAATTATGGGAATCAGCGGCGAAACTTTGGTCGGAAAGCAGGTGCTGGAATATTTTTCCGAATCGAATTTGGAATCACGAATGGAACAGGTGCGGGAGAAAATTCATAACGGCAAAACGTGGACCGGCAGCTTCTCGCCAATAGCTGCCACGGGGCGTCGCGTCACCCTTGATGCAGCCATCTTTCCCATTTTGAATAAACATGGACAGTTGACCAATGTGGTGGCCATGGGACGGGATATCACCCGGGAGATGCAGTTAATGGAGCAACTCCACCATGCCCAGAAGATGGAGGCCATGGGCAAACTGGCCGCCTCCATTGCCCATGAGTTCGGTAACCCGCTTCTGGGTATCCGCTTTGCCCTGCGCGATGTCCAACAGCGGGCCGGGTTGAGCACGGAGGATGGCAAATTGTTGCTGCTGGCGGAGAATGAATGTGATCGAATGCGCAAGCTGATTCGTGACCTGCAGCAGTTCAATCGCCCGTCTTCGGGGCGGAAAGCAGATTTTGACCCGCACCGGGTTCTCGATGAGATCCTGGCTTTGCACCATAACTTGCTGACAAAGAAGCAGATTCTGGTGGTTTTGGCGTACTCCCGAACCCCTATTTTATTGCATGCGGTGGAAGATCAAATTCGCCAGGTGTTCATCAACCTTATCATCAATGCCAGCGATGCCATGGCTGCCGGTGGCGGCACCCTGACCCTCACCACAACGGTTGCGGAGGAGAATCTGGTTGTTGCAATCCAGGATACGGGAACCGGTATTGCCGAAAAGCACCTTGAACATATCTTTGAACCTTTCTTTACCACCAAATCGGCAGTAGAAGGGACTGGGCTGGGCTTGCCGGTTTCCTACGGAATTATTCGTGCCCATGGCGGAAGAATTGAGGTCGATTCCGAACCTGGGAATACCGTTTTTAGAGTGATTTTACCGCTCGCATCAATCGATGGAGACGAGCAAGTCGGTTGATGGGACTAGAGGTTATTATCCCCGAGGATGAAATCGGCGGTGAATTGATTTGAGTCGGCCGGTATCCACGTGGGTATAGATTTGGGTGGTGGAGATATCGGTGTGGCCGAGCATCATTTGCACCGAGCGAAGATCGGCGCCTCCGGCAAGGAGATGTGTGGCAAAGGAGTGGCGCAGAATGTGCGGGCTGATCTCCTTGGTGATACCGGCTGTGAGGGCGACTTCGCGGATGATCTGCCAGAACCGATGACGGGTCATCGCTTTACCCCGGTTGGAGCAAAAGAGAAAAGGGCTGGCCTTGCCTTTGAGGAGTATCGGCCGGATCTGTTCCAGGTACTCGCGAAGAATCTCGCCCGCGGTGGCCGAAAAAGGAACGATGCGCTCCTTGTTGCCCTTGCCGAGGATGCGCAAATGGCCGGTGGTCAGGTTGCAACTGGTGATCGGCAGGTTGACTAATTCGGAGACCCGTAGCCCTGAGGCGTAGAGTAGATGGAGCATTACATGGTTACGCATGGCCAGTAGCGTCGGTGCGGTCGGTTTTTGCAGCAGGGCGTTGACCTCGGTTTCGCTGAGCACCTTGGGCAGACTCTGACCGATCTTCGGGGTGTCGATATCATCCAGGGGATTAATGGTGAGATCCCCTTGCTGGAGAAGGAATTGAAAAAAGGCGCGCAAGGCCGCTAATCGGCGGGCATTGGAGCGGGCGCTTATTTGGTGCGTATGGCAGTGATGGAAATATTGTTGGACCTGCTCTCGGGTCACTTCTACGACAGTGCCGTGCTGGTAGCGAAGGAAGGATCGCAAATCGGCTTCGTACGCAGCCACCGTGTTGGCGGCCAACCGACGTTGAAGAGTGAGATACTGCAGAAAACGGTGCAGCAGTTCAAGCGAGTGGTTGATCGAAGCTCCTTGGAGAGAAGGCATAAAAAAAAACCCCGGGGTGAGCCGGGGCTTTTTTTCAACCGCGACTTTTCATCCGGTTGAATTTACGAAGTTTGCGCAGGGCTTCCGCTGCTTTACGGCGTTTTTTCACGCTGGGTTTTTCATAGTATTCACGCCGTTTCAGCTCGCGTTTGATTCCGTCGATCTGCAGTTTTTTCTTAAGCTGCCTGATCGCGTATTCAAGATCACCTCTGACATCTACTTCGATCATATTGCATCACTTCCTTTGGTGGTTGGCCGAAGCCATTAATAAGAATAAGGTTGTAAACCAATCAAATTATCCGTTTTGCTGTTTATTGTCAAATCAAATTGGTGAACATCTGACCTTTTTAGACACACCACCTCCGGAGCTCTTGCAGGTGAATTCTCTCTGGGCCGAGTTCCCTTTTGATTGTTTTTCTTTGTTATGATGGTAACATGCGTCCATTAGAGAGAATTGGCACTTAAGATGACAATGGGAGGTCGATCATGACAAAGAAGCGGTTGGCATTAATAGCTGGTGGAACATCAGATGAACGGGACGTTTCCTTGCGCGGCGCCGCCGGGGTGAAAAAAGCGCTCGATCTGGAAAAATATGAGGTGGTTCGCTACGATCCGGCCACAGATCTGGCTCGTATTGCCGCTGATGCCGACAAGATAGATGTGGCCTTCCTGCTTTTGCACGGGGTGAATGGCGAGGACGGCACCATTCAGGGCTTTCTCGACTTGCTCTCCATTCCCTATCAGGGCGCTGGAGTGCTTGGTAGTGCCTTGGCCATGGATAAAAACTTAGCCAAGACCATGTATAAACTCAACGGTCTACCCGTTGCTCCCTGGGTTATGGTCGAGCCAGGAGACCTGGAGGATTCCGGCAGAATTCTCACTGAGGTTGGGCTGCCCTGCGTGGTGAAGCCGGTTCGACAGGGTTCGTCCATCGGTATGTCGATTGTGCGTACTGTTGAACTGTTGCCCGAGGCCTTGCGGCTTGCCCTGCGTCATGACAACGAGGTCATGGTTGAAGCCTATATCAAGGGCCGTGAGTTGACGGTCGGCGTACTTGGTAATCAGGAGTTGATGCCGCTGCCGCTGATTGAGATTATTCCCAACGCTCAGTATGAGTTTTTTGATTACGAGGCCAAGTATCAACCCGGGGCGAGCAAGGAAATTTGCCCGGCACCGGTTGACGACCAGGTCCGGCAGAAGGCCCAGCAGTATGCCCTGATTGCCCATCGGTGTCTGCAGTTGCGCGGCTACAGTCGCACCGACATGATTCTCCGTGGTGATGAATTGTATCTGCTTGAAACAAATACTATTCCAGGTATGACGCCAACCAGTCTCCTGCCGCAGGCTGCAGCCGAGGCTGGCATTCCTTTTGCGCAGTTGCTTGATCGCTTAATTGAGCTGGCGATGGAGAAACCGGCCAAGATCGCGGTTTGAAATCCCCTCGGCCGTACCGCAATCGTTGCGGTACGGCCGAGGGTTGCTCGGGACGAACTGAAGGGTGGGGCAAGGTTAGAACCGGGTTTCGAAATAAGGCTCCAGCACCTTGGGCACCTTGATGCTGCCGTCGGCCTGTTGATAGTTCTCCAAGATGGCCAGCAGGGTGCGGCCAACAGCCAGGCCGGAACCGTTGAGGGTGTGCACCAGGCGGCTTTTTTTCTCCCCTTTGGGCCGATAGCGAATACCGGCACGACGGGCTTGAAAATCGAGAAAGTTGGAGCAGGAGGAGATTTCACGGTAGCTGTTCTGCCCTGGCAGCCAAACTTCGATGTCATAGGTCTTGGCAGATGAAAATCCGAGGTCGCCGCTACAGAGGGTGATGACCCGATACGGCAACTCCAATAACTGTAACACCTCTTCGGCATCTGCGAGCAGACTCTCCAGTTCGTTCCAGGAGTCCTCGGGTCGGGTGAACTTGACCAGTTCCACCTTCTCAAACTGATGCTGGCGGATCAGGCCCCGGGTATCCTTGCCGTAGGAACCGGCTTCGGAGCGAAAGCAGGGGGTGTACGCGGTATACTTGATCGGCAGTTCGCCCTCGTCGATGGTCTCGCCGGCAAAGATGTTGGTGACCGGGACCTCGGCGGTGGGGATCAGCCACAGATCCCAGCCCTCGAGTTTAAATAAATCTTCCTTGAATTTGGGTAACTGACCGGTTCCAGTCATGGTTTTGGAGTTAACCATGAACGGTGGCAGCACCTCGGTATAGCCGTGGCGTTGGGTATGCAGATCAAGAAAGAAACTGACCAAAGCCCGCGAGAGGCGGGCGCCAAAGCCTTTGAGCAAGGCAAACCTGGCTCCGGCTAGGCGAGAGGCGGTCTCAAAATCAAGAATGCCCGATTTTTCCCCGATTTCCCAGTGCGCCTGCGGCTCAAAAGAAAAGCTGGGGATATCCCCCCAACGTTTGATCTCCAGGTTATTCGCCTCATCCCGACCTTCGGGAACCGAATCGTCGCAGAGGTTGGGGATAGACATGATGACATCCTGAAGGGCTTCCTCAATCGCTGCAAGCTCATTGTCGATTTCTTTGATGCGCTCCGAAACCTTCTTCATCTCAGCGATCATCGGTTCGGCCTCTTCATGCTTCCCCGACTGTTTCAGACCGGCAATGGTTTTGGAAACCGTGTTGCGCTGGTTTTTCAGTGACTCAGTTTCGGCAAGGGTGGTAAGGCGCCGACTGTCGATCTCGGCGAAGCGATCGATGAGTTGCGGATCAACACCGCGGAGAAGGCTTTTTGTTCGAACCAGTTCCAGGTTTTCCCTGACAAAGCGTAATTCAAGCATGATCTCGTCTTTGGAAGGTTTGTGTGAGGGGAGAGAATGTGAAGTCCAAGATGTTCCGACGTATTGTCGATTCATCCCGTTTTTATCATGGCCTCCCGGGGAATGCAACGGGTATTCAATTGCTTTTATCCGTCTGTTTTGCTACTTTTTTCCTGTTGTTGTCCGCTGTTGATTCCACTCGCTCTCATTCTCATTTGCCATGGCTGAATCACTGAAATCCTTTGCTATCTTTGTGTTAGAGCTCCGCAATTCCTTGAAGATGCTTGGGATTGCCTTGCTGAGTGCCACAGTGGCTCTGTTCTTCCTCTCCAGCCGGCTGCTGGCGGTTTTTCAGCATCACCTCGGGGAGCATCTCTATTTTTTTTCCGTTGCCGGGCCGTTTCTCGCCCACGTCAAGCTGGCTTTTTTTGGCGCCTTCTATCTCTTAATGCCGCTATGCATGTATGTGTTATGGAAGGCCGTGGGTAAACCGTTTCATGTCACCGGTCGCCGCCTAACCTGGTTTGTCACCGCGACCTGCATCCTTTTTTATTGCGGTACGATTTTCTGTTATCTGATCACTTTACCCTTTGGCATCCAGTTTTTGCTCAGTTTCCAGTCCCAAGACTTACAGGCGGTGATTTCGATCAGTCGATTTGTCAACTTTGTCGTGCTGTTTATCCTTGGGTTTGGTCTGGTGTTTGAGTTGCCGGTGTTCATGGTTTTTACGGCCCAGGTTGGGCTGATTTCGGCTGCCGCCTTTGCCCGGCATAGACGCTATGCCATCCTTGCCATCGCCATTCTGGCCGCGATCCTCACGCCGACCCCGGATCTGGTGAACATGGCCTTGATGGGCGTACCGCTTTATCTGCTCTATGAATCCGGTATCCTGTTTATTCGTTTGCTTGGGCAAGGGAAGGGGACCGCTGTCCGGTAAGGACAGTGGCTACCGATCTGATGTAGGGGTGATGGCGTCGCTAAATATTCGATCTACTGCGTCGTAGCGGTTTTTCCGACACTTGCACACCTTATGTATGCCTTCGAGGCGGGAAAAGGCTACTCTTTGTATCCTTCTGTTTTTACTGAGCCCTCTCCTAGAATGTGATGGACTTCTTGCGAGTCCAATCAGGGGGGCTAATACGAAATGATCGTGATGCCGTGTTCACGCAGCAGTGCCGTGGTGACACCCGCCTTCGGATCCAGACCGCAGGAGGGACTGCGGGATTTCAGCAGGCAGCAGGTGATTTGTTGCATCTGGGCGATGGCAAGCACCATGCGGGCACCTTTGAGAAAGGGCTCCGTACGGTCGATCCCGTTGCGGTCGATGACGCGGGCGTGACCTGCAAGGACGTCGTGGCCGTCGCCGCCGACGATTTCGGCTGCGGTTCGTGGGGTGGGCATGCCGCCGAGTTGTTCGGGGCAGACCGGAATCCAATGGAAATCGGCAAGATGGCGCAGGCATTCGGCATTCCCTTTGCTTTTGCCGTCGTAACGGGTGCAGAGGCCGATGAGGCAGGCGCTGACCAGACAGTGTGGTTTAGTGCTGTTCATGATGGAATTGGAATTAGTTGAGAGTTAAAACCACTATGGCGATACGGAAGAGAGAAGAAGACGAGCTGCGCGATAAGAAAATGATGTGGCTCTTGGGAAGCATGATCGCCATCTTTTTCCTGCTGTGGATTTTGTTTGCCCCGGGACGTGGGCTGTTTCATTACTTGAAACTGCACCGGGAAATTGCGACGTTAACGGAAGAAAATTCACGTCTTGAGGCTAAAAATGTTGAGCTGGTTCAGGATATTAAAAAACTGCAATCTGATAATGCCTATCTCGAAAAGGTCGCAAGGGAAAAACACGGTTTGCTCAAAAAAGATGAGATGGTGTTTGATTTCAAAAAGCCTGCGAAAAAGAAATGACAGCTGCTGAACAGGGCAAATCGCTCCCGGAAATACCCGGGGAGGCAAGACTCCCGGATCAAAGGTCTGTCGTACTTCTGGCGGAGGCCCTGCGTAAACACCTTCTTTTGCACCAACAGATGGGGATACATCGTTATCCGCGAAGCGAAGCGCTCGAGCAGTTTATCCACCAACCCAGGCGACGCAGGCCAACGCAGGCTCCCGCTCGTCGGCCACCAGTCTCGTCGGCCGCCTCGTCTCCTCGAAATGAGCCGATAAATAAATCCGTACCAGCCACACCCAAGACAGCCGAGCGTCGGGCTGATTTGAACCGTGAACTCGCAGCATGTTCGGGGTGTAACCTGGCAACATCGCACGGTGCGCGGATTCTTGGTCGGGGGAAAGAGGGCGCCGGTGTATTGATCGTGGGCGATTATGCGAGATCAGTGGCGGGTGAGAGTGATGATTGCCTCTTCGGCAGAGCGGAAGATGAGCTGTTGTGGAAGATGATGCAGGCCATCAATCTGGGACCAGGGGATGTCTATGTGACCAATGTGGTTAAATGCAGCCCAATAGGAGGGGCAACCCCTGCGATTGAAAACGAGCAGGCCTGTCTGGACTATCTGCACCGGGAGATAGCCCTGGTACAACCCAAGATAATTCTTGCCATGGGGTTGTCGGCCACACGGGCGATTTTGGGGGCCGAAGCCTCGGTGTTTCGTTGCCGGGGCCGCTTGCATCTTTCGCGTTTTTTGGGCAAGGCAGGGGCCCCTATTCCAGTGATAGTCAGTTTTCATCCTCAGCTGCTCCTTGAGCAGCCGGCGATGAAGAAGGCGGCCTGGCAGGATTTGCAAAAAGTACAGTGGCAGTTGCAGGCCGCAAGCAAGGCCCCCAATCTTCCCCGTTGATTAAGACGCGGCAGGAGAGAGGAGGGCAGCGAAAATTACCAAGGGGCGTTTGTTGGCGGGGAATTGAACAAACGTTCTTGCAAAAAAGCGCGAAGAGGGTGTTGAGTGCTGCGTCACCTCACGTTATTGTGATCCCTGAATTTGCGTTTTCGGGTTTTACTACGCCATCATGAATGATGGCACAGGAGGCTGTATGGCTGTTCACGAAATCAAACATCCGCTGGTGAGGCATAAACTGGGACTCCTGCGGGAAAGGGATATCTCGACCAAGGATTTTCGTGAGTTGGCTTCAGAGGTCGGCATGCTGCTCGCCTACGAGGCCACCCGTAATCTACGCACCGAGAGGGTTATCATTGATACCTGGGCAGGAGCAACCGAGGTTGACCGGATTAAGGGCAAGAAAATTACCATTGTGCCCATTCTCCGTGCCGGGTTGGGGATGATGGACGGGGTGCTTGAGGCCCTGCCCAGCGCAAAGGTTTCGGTGGTCGGCCTCTACCGCGATGAACAGACCCTGGAGCCGGTAGCCTATTTTGAGAAACTGGTCCAGGATATCGATCAGCGCCAAGCCATGGTTCTTGACCCGATGCTGGCCACCGGCGGAACGCTTATGGCCACCATCGATATGCTCAAAAAAGCCGGCTGTCGGGATATCCTCGGCATTTTTCTCGTGGCCGCTCCCGAGGGGATCAAAAAGTTGCAGCAGCAGCACCCGGATGTGGATATCTATGTGGCGGCGGTTGATGAACGCCTCAATGAAAACGGCTATATCCTGCCCGGTCTCGGTGATGCGGGCGATAAAATTTTTGGCACCAAATAAGAGAACAGAGACAGGCTTGGAGGAGAAATCCCTTCCTGGGTTAGGATTTACTGCGTCCTGAGACAAAGAGCTCAAACACCTTCTCAAAGACAAAGGGGATAGCCGCAGCCTGGGCATTGGCAGACCCCGCATACGCCTTGGTCAGTTCAAAGGCACGCTCAAAGGCTTCCTCAAAGTCGGAAGAGGTATTTTTGTTTATGATTTTGACGAGTTCATCAGCTAGATGTTCTTCCATGGGCTCACCGTACACAGAGACTTGTCGAAAAGAGCCTGGGCGTCGCTCGCGCGTGAAGCTGGCTACCCAGGCCAAAGAAAGTTTTGCCATGATAGGCGGGAAACGGGCTTTGGCCAAGTGTTTTTTGTCGTTTTTGCAAAAGCGGCAGAAGTAACGGGTGGATATTTGTAAGACTCTGTATTTATAGTCGATATTTTCTGGTTATTGTTATTTGCAAGTGGATTCTTTTGGGGCAATTTCACTGCAGCGCCATACCTCTGGAGCGGCGGTGACCTTCTCGGTGAATAGATGGAGTGTTCCCCGTTTGTGTTAACCTTTTTATGCTAGGTAAGTATGTCCACACGCTGCAACGAACCGCTTCCTTCGGAATTGTCCATGCTCGATCAGCGGCAGTATTTTTTTGTCCGCCGTTGTGTCAGCGATATCATCAACGGTTTGATCGATGGCCTGACCCACTTTTCCGGGACCAGCCGTGCCGCGGTTATCTTTGCCCAGCGACCGGATAGCCCCATGCTGGTCTGCGATCCTCAGAACCTGCTTCGGGGGCATGAGCCCATCTTCAAAAGCCTGTATGTGGATAATCAGCAGTGGCGGAGCAACAGCAAGGTAAATGTTGACGGCAGACAGTTTTCCGAGATTATCCGGGTTAAGGATCCAGGGTTGGCCGGCCTGCTCTCCAACGGGGGATATTCCGGTGCCGTGTTTTTTCAGCAATGGTTCACCGAGCACCATCCGGATCTTTGCTCAACCGGGCCCACTGAATGCTGGCTTGAGCATGCAGCCTGGCGGTTTTCCCATGACATGGCTAATGATAAGGAACTGTATACCGGAATTTCAGGGTATTTTTTACGGGAATACGCTACCCACGCCGTCCGCGATTATATCATCGACCAAATGAATATTTTGCTTGGTTGGGATAGCCCGGTGCGGGTGTATCCGGTGCTCGATGCGGTGTTGATGGTTTCGGAAACACGGGAAGAGGGGTCTTGGCCCGAAGGGCGTTTGTTGGTGGTCGATCCCTGTATGCTCGATCAGCTCAACTTCCTGGTGAAATTTCAGGAAAGCGCCCGGCCGCAGTTGATCAATTACAAGCATGTGCGTAAGTTGCTGCTGACGGTGGAACGATCGGGCAGGCACTTGGTCAGTGATGGTCGATCGATCGTGGGCATTTGCGGCGATTCTTTACCGCCTTTTTCTCTGTGCGCCGATTTTCGCGGCCGCCAAGGTTATTTGAAGGTGAACCGGAACAAGGTCTGCAGTTTTGCCGACGGTCGTTTTAGTTCAACCACCTACCAAGCCAAACTGGTGCAATTGGAAGAGTTGCTCCTGGAAACCGATCTCGATCGCTCCGAGAGTTATTTTCTTTTTAAGATCGTGGTCAGTTTGGTGCATCACTCCCAGCAACGCAAGCATGGGTGTACGGTGGTCCTCGATCTGAATCATACCCCTGTGGCCATTTCCGGACAGACCCTGTCGCCGCCGCTTGACCTGGGTAAGCCCTATATGCTGAAAATGGCCAAGTCGCTGGCCAAGGTCGACGGTGCTCTGCACATCGGTGCCGATATGCACCTGCATGGATTTGCCTGCCTGCTTGATGGCCGTTCCTTCCCCGGTGAGGATTTGGCCCGGGGGGCTCGTTATAATTCAGCGTTGCGCTTTACCGCCGAGCACGCCAACATTATAGTCGTGGTTGTTTCCTCAGATCGTCCGGTTTCGGTGATCCACCAGGGGGTCGATGTCCATGGCTCCTGTACCTGGGATCAGAAAGGCGGCTGTGTGTATAACCTGGATCGGTTGGATTACTGGGTCGGGCTTTAACGGGAATGTTTAACGGCAGTAATCGCGGGCTTCGGGCTGATGTTGCTCGGCGTAGGCTTTGTCGAGCAGGTCGGTGAGTTTCCCCTTGCAGGTTTTTAGCTGCGGCAAGGGTGGAAAGGCCGGCAGCAGGGTGTCCGCTCCGTTCGGAGCCGGAATTCGCATCTTTTCTTCAAAGAGGGAATCGCGCATCGGCGAGAGTTCACCGCTCATGGCGTCGCCGTCACTGCTGTCCAGCCGCCGCAGAAATCCCATCATGGAGCCTAAATCATTTTTCCGTTGAAAGACTTCAATTTCCTCGACGATGGCTTTGCCCTCTTGTACCAAACGATTCATGGTGGTTGCGTAGGATTCCAGTCCCTCCTGTAGTCGGAGATAGATGTCAAAAAACAGGTGGTTAAATCGGAGTCGACGGGTGAACCCATGAATCTGTTGTCCTTTGAACAGTCGGCGGCGGATGGTGTCGGCGTTTAACAGGTAGGGGTCGAGAAAAATTGGGTCACGGAAACCGGTCAGACGGAAAAAATCGAGGATCAGTGCTTCTCGATGCAAAAGGATATAGAGCCGGATCAGGTCGAAGCCGACCTCGTTTTCCAACTGGCGATAAGCCGCAAGAATTTGCTCGTTGTAGAGACGGCTGTCATCCTCGATCATCTTGCGAAAGCCGAAATAGCGGTCGGCGATTTCTTTTTTAATCTCCAGGGAAAGCATTTCTTCCACTCCGTGCATAACTGACCTCCTTGTACTGCCGACCGATGGCCGGAGGATACGGACTTTAATATGCTGCCTGAACATCATATAAGACCACGCAAAAAAAAACTGCAATGTTGAACGGCCTGCCGAGGGAGGGGTGAGTGCAAAACCACCATCTTCCCTTGCGGCAAAAAAGATTTTTATAAAATTCGCATCTTGGTCAGTGTGATTTGACCGATGTTGATTGTTGTTCTCGTAAAATGCCCCGAGAATGACGTTTTGTGCTCCGCTGCTCACTGTTTTAGTGAGGCATAGCTTTCCGCTTTTTGTTTTTTACGAGCTCATCTTAAGTAAATATGCCCCTTTCTTTTTCCCGCGATCAGGTCAAGGCAACGGTTAAGGATGCCGCCGATATTGTGCAGGTCGTTGGCGAGCATGTAGAACTGAGGCGGGCCGGAACTCGTTTTTCCGGACGCTGTCCTTTCCATGATGAAAAAACCCCTTCCTTTTCGGTGAACCCTCAGGGGCAATTCTACCACTGTTTTGGCTGTGGCGAACACGGGGATGTCTTTTCCTTTGTTATGAAGTTTCATCATATGGATTTTCCCGATGCTCTGAAAATGCTGGCCCAGAAATTCGGGGTCGATTTGCCGGAGCGGAAACTCTCCGAATCCGAGCAGGCCCATCTGCGGCAGCGTGATTCCCTTTACCAGGCCAACGAAGAGGCTGTGCTCGTTTATCAGCAATGCCTTCGCCATCCCAAGTGGGGTAAAAACGCTCGCGTTTACCTTGAGCAGCGCGGGGTGCCCCAGGAGTTTATCGAGCGCTACCGCCTTGGGTATGCGCCGGATACAGAGCAGATAGGTTGGAGTTATCTTTTTGATCAGTTGACTGCCAAAGGGGGAAAGGCCGAGGTTCTCGAGCAGGTGGGCTTGGCGGTGCGGAAAGAGCGGGGTGGGCATTATGATCGGTTTCGCTCGCGCATTTTGTTTCCGATCAACGATATGACCGGTCGGGTGGTGGCTTTCGGCGGTCGCATTTTGGGCGAAGGTCAACCCAAATATATGAATTCGCCCGAGAGCCCAATTTTTGAGAAGAGTCGTTTGCTTTTTGGATTGCAGCAGCATCGGCAGGCTATCCGTCAGGCACGACGGGCTCTGGTGGTTGAGGGTAATTTCGATTTGCTCTCTCTTGTCGTTCATGGAATCGAAAATGTGGTCGCACCGTTGGGAACGGCCCTGACCCGCAGTCATATCCATTCCCTTCGCAACTATTGCGATGAAGTCGTCTTGCTTTTTGATGCCGATGCCGCTGGCCTAAAAGCCGCCATGCGCAGTATTCCCTTTTTGTTGGCGGAACGGGTTGATGGGCGGGTGGCACTGCTCCCCGTTGGGCATGATCCGGACAGTTTCGTGCGTGAACAGGGGCCCGCCGCCGTCGAGGCTCTGGTCGCCTCAGCCCGTCCTTTGGCTGAGTTTGCCTTTGACACACTGGTTCGCGATCATGGGCTAACCTTGACCGGGAAAAATCATATTGTTGGCGAGTTACGGCAACTGCTTGCAGAGGCTGCCGATCTTGAGCAGCGTGAGTTGATGATTGCCCATTTTAGTGAGAAGCTGGGGGTTTCCTCCGGATACTTTCAAGGAAAACCAGGAGGAATGGCGGCACCTCCACCGATTGAGGGCAAAGCAAAAAACCTTTCATTGAAGGGGATGGCTACGCGCGACAAGCAGTTGCTGGACTTCCTTGTCCTCCATCCTGAACATTATCCTGAGTTGCAGGCCGCTGGCATGGGAGAGGTGGTGACGCATCCCCTGGCACTGGAAATTTTTACCCACGTAGGTGGACATGCCCAAAACGGAACCTGTCAGCCTGAAGACTTGCTGGTTGGAATCGAAAATGAAGGCGTGCAAAATTACATCGTCGAATTGTTAACAGCTCTTCCGCCGTTGACGGAAGAAGATGAACCGAAGCCAGGGCACCGGATGATTGACGAACTGCTCAATTGGTTGCGAATTGAGCGGCAGCGTCGCGACGGGGCTTGTTTGCAGCAGCGGATTGCCGAGGCGGAACGAAGTGGGAATATTGTCTTACTCATGGAGTTGCTGGGAGAAAAACAGGCTTTGGAAAGAAAAAGACAAAGTTTTTAATTTAACCTGTTGAAAAAAGATGGAAATCGGATAAATTCAAAAAATTGTATTTTTGGGGAGGGGGAAACATTGCGTCAGGCTGTCGGCCGATGGAGCTATGTGGATGAATAATCCATGTATCCGTCGAAATTTGCTAAAATTTTTATCTGTTTTGGCTAAAGGCTACATGGATGGTGCCAAATGCCGCCGGTTTAAAATTTTTGACAGCATGTTAAGGAGAGAAGATGGGCATGGAGCATGACCTTGTAAAAGACGATTTGGAATCCGAAGAAGGCGCCGGTCTCGCTCGATCCAGTTGGAATGGCGATCCTGCTGAAGGCGATGAAGATTGGGCTGTTCGCAACGGGATTGAGCGTCGTTCTCCCATGGATCGCCGGATCATGGATGATCGGCGGGGTGGTGATCGGCGGGGGTTGGGCAGCAGCATTGATCCAATGAATATTTATCTCCAAGAGATGGGTAATCAGCGACTGCTTAGCCATGAGGAGGAAATCGAACTGGCCCGGATGATCGAGGACGGAGAGACCCGAATCCAATCGGCAGTGCTCCGGCTGACCTTGGGGATAACCGCGCTCAACGATTTGGCGGAGAGTCTTTTGCGTGGTAACCTGCGCATCAACTCCGTTATCCGCGGCCTTTCGGATAACGATGACAAAGTATTGAATGCCGTGCGTGATGCCTTTCTTGATCAAGTGGAAAAGGCGAATGACCTGGATGGCAAACGTCGTGAACTTTTTCTCGAACTCAAAAAAAATGCTGGCAACAGCAATCGGCAAACTGAGCTGGTCACGGAGATCTTGACCGTGGGCTGTGCCATAGCCGATCTGTTCCGTGAATACCGAATGTGTTCCAAGGGGATTCTCTCCGTTGCCGATGCGGTCAAGGAGTTGGCCCAAAAGTTCAATAGGGTACGGGTTGTGGCCCGGCAGCAGGAACTGCTCGATGCGGCCCGGTGCCACCAGAAGGACGGGACCCCGGCCGAGGTGAAGCCCGCTGAGGTTGAGCGACGGGTTACTCTGGAATTGGCCGAAACCATCGGGCTCTCCTGGCCCGCTTTTATCGAAGTTCAAGAGGATATCGAAATCGGCCGGGAGATGGCCAAGCAGGCCAAGGAAACATTGGTCCGGGCCAATCTGCGTTTGGTTATTTCCGTCTCTAAAAAGTTCATGAATCGAGGCATGCAATTGCCCGACCTTATTCAGGAAGGCAATATCGGCCTGATGAAGGCGGTGGAAAAATACGATTACAAACGCGGCTATAAGTTTTCAACCTATGCTACCTGGTGGATTCGCCAAGCTGTGACCCGTGGTATTGCCGATCAGGGACGGACAATCAGGCTGCCGGTGCACATGATTGAAACCATCAATCGTATGCTGCGTTTCTCCAAGGATTTCCAGCGGCTTGAGAGCCGTGACCCCACCCCGGAAGAGATGGCAAAACAGCTTGGCACCGATGTGGAGAAGGTGCAGGTTGCCTTGAAAACGGCCAAGGATGCGATCTCCCTGGATGCTCCGGTAAACGATGAAGAGGATACCCTGCTCAGTGACTTCATTGAGGATCACGCCCATCCGGATCCCCAGGATAATTCCATCACCGAGAGTTTGAAACGCTGTCTTTGTAAGGTCATGGGCTCGCTGACCCCGCGTGAGGAAAAAGTCCTGCGCATGCGGTATGGTATTGAAATCGGTTGTGATCATACACTGGAAGAGGTGGGGCAATGCTTCTCAGTGACCAGGGAGCGTATCCGTCAGATCGAGGCACAAGCCTTGAAAAAATTGCGTCATCCGGCACGGAGCCAGGACCTGCAGTCATTTATCCAAGATTAAGGTGCCTTTGTCCGTTCATCCGGAAGCAGTTTATTGGCTCACTCTTTCTCTACTGCCCGGATTGGGGTGCACCCTTATCCACCGGCTGGTCGAGCACTGTGGAAACGCATCTGCGGTTTTAAATCGGCGGGGAGGTTTCAAGACGGTTCCACACGGAATCGGCCCCAGATTGCAAGCGCTTTTGACCGACGCCAGCCGGGTCGACGAGGCTCGCCGCCGGGCGCAAGAAGAGTTGGAGCGGCTTGAAATCCTGGGCGGAATGCTGCTCTGTCCGGAAAGCTCGGAGTTTCCTCGGGCCCTGCTCTCCATTCCCGATCCCCCAGCGGTGTTGCGCTGTCGGGGGGATGTTTCCCTGCTTTCCACTCCTGCTGTTGCCCTGATCGGCTCTCGGGCGGCCACCGAATATGGTCGTCGGATCGCCTTTCGGTTAGCCACCGAACTGGCTGGGCAGTCACTTGTTGTTGTTTCCGGAGCCGCCTACGGCATTGATGCTGCTGCCCATCGTGGAGCCCTCGAAGCCGACGGCAAGACAATCGCGGTACTCGGTTGCGGCCTTGATGTGGCCTATCCCAAAACCCATGCCCCCTTATTGGCGGAAATTGCCGTCCGGGGGCTGATCCTCTCAGAGTACCCTTTAGGCAGTAAACCCGAATCCTTTCACTTTCCTGCCCGTAATCGTCTCATTAGTGGTCTTGTACAAGGGGTGGTTGTGGTCGAGGCCACTGAAAAATCAGGCTCGCTGATTACTGCCGGATTGGCACTTGATCAAGGGCGTGAAGTGCTGGCCGTACCGGGTCGGATCGATTCATCCAAAAGCGCGGGAACCCATTGGTTGATTCGCCAAGGGGCCCATCTGGTGCGCCATGTTGATGACATCCTTGAGGCGCTTGCCTGGAGGCAAGAAGGCCATGTCCCGGTACATGATGGTGCCCATGAGAAGACGCGCATAGCGTTTTCTCATGCGGAGCGTTTGCTTTGGGACACGCTTGAAGTCTATCCTCAGGATATCGACAGCTTGGTGCGGCGGACCGGATTGTCCGTGGTTGATCTGCACGGACTTCTCCTGCAGCTGGAATTAAAAGGCCTGGTCCGACAGCTGCCTGGCCAGTTGTATGAGCGAGCGGAAGGGGACTGAGCTTTTCGCAACCTGGTTTTTGAAATTTATCGCTTCTGAAGCAGAAGTAAGAATGGGGGGCGGACACGGGGTTGGGTAAACAGCTCTGTCGCTACGGCATGCGTTTGTTCCCTGGTGTTTTGCGGGTTGATCAAGAACATGGTATGTTAGCCCGGATAGAGTTTTAATGTACTTCCGATCGGGAAGGCTGTTTTTAAGGAGATTCTGTATGAAGTCAGTGATGATTGCCCCCTCAATTTTATCCGCCGATTTTTCCCGTTTGGGCGATGAGATCAAAGCTGTGGAGGCCGCCGGTGCCGATGTGATCCATGTCGATGTAATGGACGGTCATTTTGTGCCCAATATCACCATCGGTCCTTTGATCGTAAAGGCGGTGCGCAAGGTAACCAAACTGCCCGTGGACGTTCATCTTATGATCACCTCACCGGATCGGTACCTTCAGGACTTTATCGACGCCGGTGCCGACTGGGTAACCGTGCATGTCGAGGCCTGCACCCATCTCCATCGTACCCTTTCCTATATTCGCGATCAGGGAAAAAAGGCGGGAGCGGTGCTGAATCCGGCAACTTCGCTATCGACCCTGGAGTACGTCCTGGGTAACGTGGATCTGGTGATGTTGATGAGTGTTAATCCCGGATTTGGAGGCCAGTCGTTTATTGAATCCACGTTGGAGAAAATCACCACGTTGCGCCGGATGCTCGACGCGGTTAATCCAGATGCCGGTATTGAGGTGGACGGCGGCATCAGTCCGGCAAGCATTGGCAAGATTGCCGCTGCCGGTGCCAATATCTTTGTTGCCGGATCGGCGGTTTACGGTGCCAAGGACTATCAGGCCGTTATACGGGAAATGAAGCAGTTGGCGGGCGCATAATTCAATAACTTTGCGGAGGGTCGTATGCATCTACAGGATTTTTCCACCTACAAGGCAGTTGCAAAGCTCGCTTCTCTTGCACGACAACCGCACGATTTGACCGGCCAGGAAGGGCTGACGCCGGAACGGATACGCAAATACAACAGTTCCGGCTGCGGTTTTGATCTTTTATTTGCTACCCAACGGGTCGATGATGAGGTCCTCGCCGCCCTCCAGGAACTGGCAGACGAAGCCGACCTGATCGAGGCCTTTATGGCAATGAAACAAGGCGCGGTGTTGAATCGAATCGAAGGTTTTGAGAGCGAAAACCGTCAGGTTTTGCATACCGCCTGTCGGGACGTGTTCTCGGAAAAAGCTCTGTCGCCGAATGCCTCTGCACGGGCGAGGCAGGAACTGGACAAATTGCGCCGATTCCTTGACGGTCTGGCCAGCGGCAAGATTGTCAATGAACAGAGGCAAGCGTTCACCACCATGGTGCAGGTTGGGATTGGTGGTTCCGATCTTGGACCGCGAGCCCTCTATCTTGCTCTGCGATGTTATTGTCTTGAGGGCCGTTCCGCCCAGTTTATCGCCAATGTCGATCCCGATGATGCTGCCGAGGTTCTGGGGGAGCTCGATCTCTCCCGCACCTTGTTCAACATCGTCTCCAAAAGCGGAACCACCCTGGAGACATTGACCAATGAACAGTTGGTCAGGGGGGCCCTTATTCGGGCCGGTTTGGACCCAGGCAGGCATATCCTTGCTGTTACCGGTGAGTCGAGCCCCATGGATGATGCCAGTAAATATCTGGCATCGTTCTATATGTATGATTACATCGGTGGCCGTTATTCAACCACCTCCATGGTCGGTCTGGTTACCTTGGGCTTTGCCTTGGGGTATGAGGCCGTAATAGAGATTCTCGCTGGTGCCCATCAAGTCGATCTGGCTGCCGAAGAGCGGGACATTTGTCGCAACATCCCACTGCTTCTGGCGCTCTTAGGGATCTGGAACCATAATTTTCTTGGCCATGGTACGGTGGCAATTTTGCCGTATAGCCAAGCGTTGTTACGATTTCCGGCCCATCTCCAGCAATGCGACATGGAGAGTAATGGTAAATCAGTGACCCGAAATGGTGGAGCGGTACACTGGAAGACCGGGCCGGTGGTTTGGGGAGAGCCAGGGACTAACGGTCAGCACGCTTTTTATCAGCTCATTCATCAGGGGACGGAGATTGTGCCGGTGGAATTTATTGGATTTCGCAACGCTCAATATCAGGTCGATATGGAGGTCGCCGGAACCAGCTCACAGCAAAAACTTGTGGCCAATATGTTGGCCCAGTCCCTCGCTTTGGCGATGGGGCAGGAGAGTGAAAATCCGGCACGGAGTTTTCCGGGAAATCGGCCCAACTCGGTCCTTCTGGCGGATCGATTAACGCCTAGAACCATGGGGGCGCTCCTTGCTCTTTACGAGCATAAGATAGCCTTTCAGGGATTTTGTTGGAATATCAACTCATTTGATCAGGAAGGCGTTCAATTGGGCAAGGTGCTGGCAACTAAGTTGCTCAAACTGATGCGTATGTCCGAGGCTGAAAAAGCTTTGCGGCAGGCACCGAGTAGTGTGGAGGAAGCGTTGCTGAAACAGGCAGAGATAGGCTGCGCTAAAGGCTTATGGTAGGGCTGTTTTCTTGGGGCCACAATGGCTCATGGTTTTTTGTTGACAAAGACTTTCCGGACGTTTATGCTCGCTTTCTGAATGAGCATTCAATAAAGTTTTGTGCGTTCTTGCCTGTATTAACGCGCAATTCTCGTTCGGGCTACTCAAATTGACAGGTAATTTTTCAACCACATAATCTCTAGGAGGAACACTGATGGCAAAGCATGAAACGCCTCTATTGGACGAATTAGAAAAAGGTCCATGGCCGAGTTTCGTCACCGACCTCAAGCAGCAGGCAGAAACCAAACCTGAGTGCTGGGACATTCTTGGTCAGCTTGAGCTTTCATACAAAGATCGGATTACCCATTGGAAGCACGGCGGTATCGTCGGTGTTTTCGGTTATGGTGGTGGTATTGTTGGTCGTTATTCCGACGTGCCTGCACAGTTCCCCGGCGTAGAGCATTTCCATACCGTACGTATTGCCCAGCCTTCTGGTCTCTACTACTCCACCGAGAACCTTCGCGCTCTGATGAATTTGTGGGAGAAGTACGGATCTGGCGTTACCAACCTGCACGGTTCCACCGGTGACATGATTTTCCTCGGTACCCGTACCGAGAACCTCGAATTGCTGTTCTGGGATCTGACCCATGATCTGAACCAGGATCTTGGTGGTTCCGGCTCCAACCTGCGTACACCTGCTTGCTGTTTGGGTGATTCCCGTTGTGAGTGGTCCTGCTACGATACCCAGGAAGTCTGCAACAGCCTTACCCAGCGTTATCAGGACGAGATTCATCGTCCGGCTTTCCCTTATAAATTTAAATTCAAATTCTCCGGTTGTCCGAACGACTGCGTTGCCGCTATCGCCCGTTCCGACTTTGCTGTTATCGGTACCTGGAAAGACGATATCCGTATTGATCAAGCCGCTGTTCAGCAATACATCGCTGGCGCCGAAGGATATCCGGCCAACGGTGGTGCGCACAAAGACGGTAACTGGGGTGCTTTCGACATCCAGAAAGAGGTCATCGACATCTGCCCGACCCAATGTATGTGGATGGAAGGCAATGAGTTGAAGATTGATAACTCCGAATGTACCCGTTGTATGCATTGCATCAACGTTATGCCGCGCGCCCTGCGTCCTGGTGTGGAGAAGGGTGCAACCATCAGCATCGGTGCCAAAGCTCCGATCCTTGATGGCGCTCAGTTCGCCACCTTGGTTATCCCGTTCATCGAGGTCAATGCTGAAAACGATTTCGAAGATATCGTCGACGTGATCGAGAAGGTTTGGGACTGGTGGATGGAAGTCGGTAAGAACCGTGAGCGTGTTGGTGAAACCATGCAGCGTATCGGCCTGCCCACCTTCCTCAGTGTAATGGAAATTGAGCCTATGCCGCAGCATGTCAAAGAGCCGCGTTCCAACCCCTACGTCTTCTGGAAGGAAGAGGAAGTACCTGGTGGCTGGGAGCGTGATGTCGTTGAGTTTAGAAAACGTCACGCCGCTTAATTTTCTGTCATCAATCCACGCAAACGGATTTACTTTATAAGGAGATACTATAATGGGTTACGATCCGAAAAATCCTATGGAAGGTCGGATTACCGACTTGGGACCGCGCTACTACGGGGACTTCCTGCCGCCTGTTATCAAAGAGAATAAGGGCAAATGGTTGTATCATGAGATCTTGGAGCCGGGTGTACTTGTACACGTTGCCGAATCCGGTGCCAAAGTGTTCACCGTGCGTTGCGGTTCTCCACGCTTGGTTACTATCAACTACGTTCGTGATATCTGTGATATCGCTGACAAACATTGCGGTGGTTTCGTTCGCTTCACCACTCGTAACAATGTTGAATTCATGGTCGATTCCGAGGATAAAGTTGCTCCTCTGAAAGAGGCCATCAAGAGCCAAGGAAATAAATTCCCGATCGGTGGTACCGGCGCCTGTGTGACCAATATCGTTCACACCCAGGGTTGGGTACACTGCCATACTCCTGCCACCGACGCCTCTGGTCCGGTTAAGGCCGTTATGGATGATCTGTTCGAGTATTTTGGTTCCATGAGCCTGCCGGCACAGGTCCGTATCGCTCTGGCCTGCTGTTTGAACATGTGTGGTGCTGTTCATGCTTCCGACATCGCCATCCTCGGTATCCATCGTAAACCGCCGATGATCGATGATGCTCGCGTAAGTGGTGTTTGCGAGATTCCGCTGGCCATTTCTGCCTGTCCGTTGGGTGCTGTTAAGCCTGCAAAGGCGACCATTAACGGAGAAGAGGTGAAGTCCGTTAAGGTTAACGCTGAGCGTTGTATGTTCTGCGGTAACTGCTACACCATGTGTCCGGCCATGCCACTGGCTGATCCGGAAGGTGACGGTATTGCCATCTTGGTTGGTGGTAAGGTTTCCAACCGTACCTCTGCTCCGAAATTCTCTAAATTGGTTGTTCCGTTCCTTCCGAACACCACTCCTCGCTGGCCTGAGACGGTTGCTTGCATCCGCCAGATTCTGGAAGCATATGCCAAGGATGCCAAGAAATACGAGCGTGTTGGTGAGTGGGCTGAGCGCATCGGTTGGGAGAAGTTCTTTGAGAAAACCGGACTTCCTTTTACCGAGAAATCAATCGACGACTATCGTCTGGCGTACGACACTTGGCGGACCACCACCCAGTTCAAATACACCAGTCATACTGCCGCGTACACGAAGTAATTTTTGCAAATTATTGATCGGCCCTGATTATTCAGGGCCGATCATTTTATGTGTTTAAAACACATTTCAAGGAGCGCATTATGGCACTTAGCGTTGAAGAATTGAAAAAAGCCATCATCGAGAAGGCTAAAACCTCACCTAAGCCACAGTTGTACATCAAAGATTTTTATGCTTGCGATCCGGAAACCAAACCGCGTGATCTGAAAAAAATCGCCAATGCACTGGTTACCGAAGGTGAGTTGATGTTCTGGTCCTCCGGTTCTACTACTATGTATGCCCGTCCTGAGCGCATTCAGGACGAGGAAAAATAAGCAGCATCCTTTTTCTCAATATTTGGCGTTGCAAGCAGAGGCTCCTTTCGGGACCTCTGCTTTTTTTTTGTGTGTGGGGAGGCGCAGCTATGAAGAATTATGTGCAACAAACAGATTCAACCAACCGGTTAGCCAAAGAAAAGGCCGTATCAGGTGTTCCTAGCGGAACGGTCATTTGGGCTGAAACGCAAGATTCAGGGCGGGGCCAATATGGCCGGAGCTTTGCCTCACCGGTTGGTGGCCTGTATTTCAGCCTTATATTGCGACCGAATTTGCACCCTGAAAATTTGCCCATCATAACCCTTGTTACTGGCCTTGCCTGCAAAGATGTCCTGTATGAGGTATTTGAAGTTGAGGCAAAAATTAAATGGCCCAACGATCTATACCTAGGTGAAAAAAAGGTTGGAGGCATTTTATGTGAGAATTTTTTTGATAACAGAGTTATCCCCGTGCAACCAACAGTGGTGATCGGGGTTGGGATCAATATTAATAGTCGGCTTTGTGATTTTCCCGAAGAGTTGCAACCATTGGTCACCACTGTTTATGAAAGAACCCAAAAGAAGGTCAATTTAGAGCAAGTACTCGATCAGTTTATCCTGAAAATATCGGAATTTGTCGACGCATTGTCGTCAAATCGGGATTCTCTTCTCGACCGTTGGCGAAACTATGATTATCTATTGCACAAACGTCTGATATATATCAATGGAGACCAGACGATTTTGGGCTCCGGGTTAGGTCTAGCGAGTGATGGCCGTTATAGAATTCTTGATGAGACCGGCAATGAACATACAATCATTGGCGGTAAATTACGGCCTGCTGAGACACATGACCTGAACAAGTGAGCGCGGCCTTGCCAAACATTCACTTGGAGCAGCTTTAGGAGGAAAGAATGCAACAGAATCAGTTCCTGGCCTTTGTGGTTTCCGAAGACTCTTCCCACACAATCCACCGCGAGATACAGCAAAAATACATTGAAGATCTTCCCCCTGGGGATGTGGTGGTCAAGGTCTCATATTCCTCCCTCAACTTCAAGGATGCCCTTTCAGCGAGCGGTAATAGAGGTGTAACAAAGCACTATCCCCATACACCAGGAATAGACGCAGTCGGAATCGTGGTTAATTCATCGGATGCTCAATGGAAGCTTGGAGATGAAGTTATCTGCACCGGCTATGATCTCGGGATGAATACCGACGGTGGTTTTGGTCAATTCATTCGTGTCCCCGGCAACTGGCTTGTTCGCAAGCCTGAATCCTTGTCGTCGTTGGAGACGATGCAACTTGGTACGGCTGGCTTTACTGCCGCACTTTGCGTATTAGGGCTGATAACAAACGGCGTTACACCTGAGAAAGGACCTGTTCTTGTTACTGGTGCCACTGGTGGAGTAGCGACAGTGGCAATCATGTTACTGGTGAAATTGGGTTATAGGGTAACCGCTGTGTCCGGAAAGGTGGACGCTTACGAATTTCTCAAAGAACGCGGTGTCAACGAGGTCATAGATCGAGCATCGTTTCTTGCTGATCAAGATCACACCTTGCTGCCTGCAACGTGGGCCGGGGTAATTGACACTGTTGGCGGAAATATCTTGGCCACAGCCATAAAAGGCACTGGCTTTGATGGAGTGGTTACCAGTTGCGGGAATGCCGCCTCTGGGGATCTCCCACTCAATGTCTATCCCTTTATCCTGCGAGGGGTGCATTTGCTGGGTATTTATTCCGCAAATTGCCCAATGGAAAAGCGTTTGCGGGTGTGGGCGAAACTGGCCAAAGACTGGAAGCTTGATAATCTGGAAATCTTGTGCCGAATCATTGGACTTACAGATCTGGACGATGAAATTACAAAGATGCTGGCCGGAAAGAGTAAAGGCCGTTGTGTAGTAAAATTAGGAGATTGATTGTGAGTTGTTCATTAGCCAAGGAAGTGTTGACCATTGAAGCTGAAGGAATATTGGCCGTTCGGGATAATCTCGGGCTGGAATTTGAACGTGCCGTGGACCTAATCATGGACTGTCCGAGCCGTTTGGTGGTCACAGGAATAGGTAAGTCTGGTCTTGTTGGGCAGAAAATATCTGCCACCCTTAACTCAACAGGCACGCCTTCGCTTTTTCTCCATCCTGTGGAAGCCATGCATGGCGACTTAGGTATGGTCGCCCCAACAGACGTTGTTCTGGCCATTTCCTATACCGGTGAGACCTCGGAACTCAACCGTTTACTCTCCTCGATCAAAGATCGTTCCATTCCCATCATTGCCATTTGTGGAAGAAATGGTTCCACTCTATCCAAGCATGCACAGGTGACCCTAAACGTGGCTATTCCCAAAGAAGCATGCCCGCTGGGCCTCGCACCGACGACCTCTACAACCGCCACCTTAGCCATGGGTGACGCGTTAGCTGTAGCGCTTTTGAACCGCAAGCAATTTAAGGCGGAAGATTTCCGCAGAAATCATCCCGGAGGGAGTTTGGGCGCACGCCTAAAAGTGGCCATCAGGGAGGTAATGCTTACTGGGGACAAGGTTCCCAAGGTGTCAACGAATGCCACCATGGCCGAGACAATTGCGGAGTTGAACCAGAAAAATTTAGGGGCCGTGTTTGTGACTGACGACGATGAAATCCTTCTCGGAATAGTCACCGATGGTGATGTTCGCAGGATGCTTTCATCCGGGAAAAATTATGAGGAAATCCCCTTAGCCGACGCTATGACCCGTCACCCACTGGCTATTTCCAGTGATCTTATGGCCGCTGATGCCCTCAGCATCCTGCAGCAGCATGAAATCACGGTGTTGGCTGTAATCAGTGAACAGGGGTGTCTTTTAGGGATACTGCACCTGCACGATTTGTTGGGCAAGGGGGAATTCCGTTTTCTGATTTGAAGCCTGGACCCAAAGCCGGACGGGCGGTGGTCGTTATTCCCGGGGGACCGACCACTTGCCGCTTTCGGGATCATACATATAAGCCAACTCCAATTTGGAAGCAGACCCTTGGCTTTTTTCCACACAGGTCAGGGTAAAAAGGCTTTTTCTCCCAACCTTTTTGCTAAAAACAGCTTTGGGTTGCATGAGTTTCGACCCTCGGAAGGTCGGATAATTGTTGCGAAAAATTTCCTCGAAATGGTCTTCCAGCCAGCGAATCTTTTCATTTTGATTGAGTACATCCTGTTGGCTAGCTATTTTTGCCCCCACCTTTTGGTTTACTGTCTTCACTGCGGGATCGTTGGCGAATTTACTCGCCTGAATTAACCGCTGGATGCTCCGGCTTTGGGCAATGACCCCGGCGCTATCCCCATTCCCTTCAGCAACCAGTACTTTGTCTTGCAGCTGGGCAATTTGTACCATAAGCAGGGTCCGTGCAATTTTGTCGACGGAATCACCAACAAGGCCATCAGTGCTATCTGGCTCATTGCGCAGCAGTTGCAATGCATTTTGGTATTCATCAACAGCCTGATCCCAATTCTTCCCCTCATAGGCCTCGCGTGCCCTTGAGAGCATAAGGTAAAGCCGGGCGTTGACAAGAAGCTTGTGCAGGTCTTTTCGTTCTTTCTCGGAAACAACCGCAGGGTTGGCATCAATAGTGGATTGTGCCTGTTCAAGAAAGCGGATGGTCTCTTCCCATTGGGATTGGGTAAAGGCCTTCTTCGATTGATCAAGGTCGTGTCGAAAGGTGGCAGCCGTCAATCGATGGGTAATATCACTGATTGTGCCAAGAGATTGAATATTAGAAGAAAGGGAAAGAGCCTTACGATAGGCCTCGGCGGCCTGTTCCCAGTTTTTATTTTGCTCTGCGCGCTCAGCCACCGACAGTGTTTGCTGTAATTCCAGTGATTGAATAATTTCTTTGATTGGTTCCTGTTGTTTGAGCAGATTATGATCTTGGGCAAATTGATTGGCCTGTTTGTACAAGATCAGGGCGTCGTCGATTTTGTTGAGCTTGGCCAGGGCTTGCCCCTGGTCGGTTAAAGTGTTGAGTTCTTTGAGGCCAGCTGCCGCTTCCGCCGTCATATATTCGCCTTCGTACAATACCCGTCCTTTAAGGCCTTCCTGCAACTCAGGCGAGGTAATTAAGCTTACGATTCCCTGTTCATAGCTACTTTTGCGAAAACGGAGAATCGTTAAGTTGGAAAGCGACTGTTTGGCAGTCTCTAGGGCATCGAATGCGGCATCGAATTGTTTCTTATCAAGCAGCAATTGGCCTTTAAGGAGGTTTGCCTGGGATTGACTCAGCGTGTTCTGATCTTTGAAGTAGAGGGAAATCGTCCCGACGCAAAGACCAAGAAAGAGCATGGCAAAAAGAATCGGCTTCAGCGGTATGCCGCCACCCAGCTTGGTACCGCTTTCGGTTTTACTTCTCGTTTTACTGGGAGTTTGTGGGGGAACGGGTTTGGAAGGTGGTTCATCTGAACCCTGGCGCCCGACGGACTTGGCGAGTTGGTAGGAATGTTGGATCCGATCACGGAGGGATTCCACCCCAGGAGCATCTGAGGCGATGGCCAGTAAGTTTTCCGTGACTTCCAGCGCCTCATCATATTTCGCCAAATCCTCCAGTTGTTCGGCAAGCTTAAAGAGCTGGTCGGTTTTACGAACAATCTTGGCGATATTTTGTTGAATTTCTTCCCGGTCAGGGAAATTGGCGGTTTCAGGAATGTCGGAGAGCAGTTTGTTGGCGGTGAAAATTTTGTTTTGGGCCACCAGATCCCGAATATAGTCAATCTCTTTGGGATTTACCGCCTTTTCAGGGGCGAGAAAATCATCATTTTCCAGACCAAGAGAGGCAAAGGTATCGTCGACCAGGTCATCAAAATGCTCATCGGTTTCCTGGATATCGGCAAGGCTTAAAGTGTCAAGGGGGAGTTGATCGACATGGCTTTTGTACCAGTCGGCAGCCTCCTGATTAAAGGGATCCTCGATATTATAAGCAATCCCGCAGATCATCTCGCCTATATGAAGAATCAGTTCCGGCAGGGAAGGTTTTTTTTGCCATTGATCGGCAATACGGATCGCTGCAGGGTCAAAGTCAGGGTGGAAAATAGGGGTGAGAGGTTTGGCGATGGGGGCAAAGTGAGGATAGCCAAAAGGGAGACTTATGCGTATACGGTGAATAGACGCTATGGTAATATTGGCGTCTTCATCACGAGAATACCCCCGGAGGGTGTATTCGATTTCGTAGTTGTCTGGTGGTTGGCCTTGAGCTTTCAGAATGACGATATTGGGATAAAGCTCCAAAAAATCATTGAGTTGAGCATAATCTTCAGCAAGCTGCTGTGAACCCATGGCCATAAAAATAACCTATTGTGCACTGTTGGGGGCATCACGCCCGTAAGAGGCGGGGGATTGTTGAAAGCCGGTCAAGATAGTTCTGCTTACTGTATAATATTTGTTAAGAGGAAACAAGATGGCTTTATTGAGGGTGAGAAAAAGTTGTTTGTCCTAACTCCTGGAAAAGATTCAATTGAGCCTGTTTGATTTCGCATGTACACTGAAAACACAATCACCTTTTGCCACTTGTTCGATAGGAGGTCATGAACACCTTCAAAGCCGTATTTGAAATTATTCATGTGCGAAACTGTCCGCTGCTCTACAGTCAGGAAGAATGTTTCGCTCTGACTGATAAGGCGGTTGAGCTACCTCTGGGCCGTTCTTCCTGTCTGATCCTGGTGCGTGAACTCACCGGGCTTTTGTTCGCCCTCATGCCCCATGCAGCCAGCCAATTTACCGAGCAACGCAATACGGTCTTCACCTGCGGTGGTTGCACCGGTCTGATCAAGTTCAAGCTCAGTGACAAACCGCTTCCGTCGAATACTGCATTGCTTGTTGGGAGGACGGAAAATAAAGATGCGGTCATGAGTGGCCGTATTGAGGCCATTGTCCCTGCTGAATTGTTCCAGGTTTTCCATATGCACCAGAAAACCGGGCGATTGATTTTAGAATTTGAGCAGGGATCTGCCCGGGTGACGTTCAGGGAAGGGGGGCTTTTAGCGGCACGCTTTGATGATCTGGATAACCAGGAAGCCATCTATGCCATGCTCTCCGAAAAGAAAGGGACTTTCTATTTTATTCCCGGCCTACCGGATGCCCTGATGAAGACCCGGGAAATCGGTGATTTTATGATGATTCTCATGGAAGGGCTTCGTCGACTTGACGAGGAGGAGTAAGCGCTTCAGACAGTTGTTTTTCGTCGATCCTCGAAAGGTGGTAACTTGAGAATTTCCAAAAAAGAATTCACCCAATAGCGGGCGTTCAGTTCGTTATTTCGAAAGGCAATCAGGTCCACACCGACCCCAGCACAGTGCTCCTGATCGATCACCGAATCTCCAATATAGATTGTTTCTGCGGGCCGTACTTGAAAGTGGTCAAGAATCATCTGCAGACCGTCCGGAGCAGGCTTGGGACGAGGTGCGGTTGAAGCCGTCACCACCATGTCAAACCATGACCGCAGATCAAAGGTGTCAAGGATATTATCCATGGTATCGGTGCGGTTGGTGGATATGGCGATGTGGTACTGGGGCTTGATGGTCTGGAGGAAATCAATGAGATCAGGTTCCATCTCCATGAATTGCAGATAGGGGGTGTAGTCGAGGCTTTCCCGATAGGTGTTGACCTGGTCGATAGAGAACTGTTTGTGATTGCGAAAGATATGGCGAATGGAGTTATTGACGTTATGGATATGGGCATACTCGAGTTCCGCCGCATCCATAGAGGGGCAGCCAAAGTGTTGGAGAATATGGTTATAGTACGCCCTATTGGATTCTCGTGAACTAAACATGACGCCATCGCAGTCGAAAACAACCAGTTTCAGCATGGTGGAGTATTCTCAGGTCAAAGGAGTATGGGGGAATTAATGGTCCAGCCAACGACAAAAAAAACGAAAAAACTAAATTATGAACACCGCAAGTTTCGAAGCGAGAAACGTCATTCTCGTGGCCTTGTTCGAGAATGACAGCGTTGGGTTTCCCTCGTGAGTTGGGCGAAAAAAGTGAGCATGAATGCATGCCGTTCCTCGGCCAGCGCATGACCTACGGATGTCAGCATCTGATCACGAATTTTTCCCATCTTCACCTGAAATTCACGGTAGGCGGTATCCTCTAAGGAATAGGGCAAGGTTGCGGTGGCGTCGACATCGGGGTTGTGCAGCCGTGCACCGATCTGGCCAGCAAAAAGAAAGGCGCGACCGATACCGACCGCGCCAATGGAATCGAGCTTGTCGGCATCAAAAAGGATGCATGCCTCCAGGCTTTGAGGTACCTGACCGCCCCGGTAGCGATGGCTGCGTATGCAATGGCAAATGGCCTCGATATCGGGTTCGCTGTAGCACAGCTCAGCAAGAATCGGAGCTGCCATCTCCGCTCCACGAAAAGCATGGCAAACCTGTCCCCTGCTTTTGCTTTCCTCCTTGCGACCGATATCGTGCAGGAGTGCAGCAGGGATCAGGATATCGAGTCGTCCGTTCATTTGGAGCCCGATATCAATGGCTGTTGTCAGAACGCGTTCACTATGGTCCGGCCCATGCGAGCCTCCCTCGGTGATCGAGAGGGCATGGCTGAGCTCCCGAAGTTGCTTCAACAACTGCTCACTGACGGGCAAAGAATTCACTGCCCCACCTTGGCACAAATTTTTCTTTACGCACCGTAGAATTCCTGCATCAGCCAGCGAATAGCAAGCAGCAGTAGTTCTTCGTCGTCACCGGCTATTCCGGCCAGCTGAGTTGGATTCAAAGGGCCATTAAGCGCGATACGTCCCTCAACCATGTCGTTGCGGAACTGATCCAGGTCGTACAGGGCCAAAGTGTACTGATCCAACTGCTTACGCGATGGGCGGAAGGAGCCATCCTGAATGGTTGGATGCTGAATCAGGGGCAGGAGAGCGTCGTTGAAACGATTGTATTCCTTCAGGCCCTGGTCGCGAAGGTAGTCGGCAACACTCTGTTGCTGTGCTTCGGCAAATCCCTGACAATGCGGTTCTTGTACCAGGACCAGGGACTCAAGCGGTTCTCCGTTTTCCTGTCGCGTGGCACCACGTCCCACCGGGTAGGCCCGGCAACTACCGGGACGGTCAGCATAGACCGTACATCCTGCATTCTCAACGAAAACGCAGGATGCCCGACCGTCATCAACCATGGTGAGATAGTAGGTCGGGAGGAGTTGCCCTTCTTCCCATTCGATGATCACATATTTGTCCAGGAGTTGCCCGGATTTCAACTGCAGGTGACGTTTTAATCGCAGAACATCATACGGGGTCAATGCAAGATCCAATTCGCGACAGCATTCCGTAAAACAGGAGATTCCGGGATGGCAGGCAAAAGTGATCTGCTGGTTCGCAGTAATGGTTTGAAATTGTTCGGGCAGTTGTGGATTCGAGCTCATTTATGGGATCTCCCGACGGATAAAAGTGGGCTGGCAACGAAGATCGAAGAATAGGTTCCAACAAGTAAACCAATCAACAGGGCAAAGGAGAAATCATGGATACTGGCCCCGCCGAAAAGGTAGAGGCAGGTGACCGTGATCAACACCGTGAGCACGGTGATGATGGAGCGTGCCAACACCTGATTGGTTGAGAGGTTGATGATTTCGTGCAGATCGAGTTCTTCGTGTTTGGTCATGTTCTCACGGATTCGGTCAAAGATAACAACCGTATCGTTGAGCGAGTAACCGGCCAGGGTGAGAAGAGCGGTTACGATCAGCAGGGTGAGTTCCAGGTTCATCGCCCAACAGATACCCAAGACGATGAGAACATCGTGGAAGGTGGCCACCGTTGCCGCAAGACCGAATTGAAAATCAAAACGGAGCCAGAGATAGAGGATAACACCGAGCATGGATAAACCGATGGAGAGGATGGCTTTGCTCCGTAGATTGGCCGAGACGGAGGCTCCTATCTCCGACTTGCTCTCCAACGAGAAACCCGCATCTGCCTGTTCCTTTTGCAGGGTGGCGGTGATTCGGTCACTCAGGTCGTCGATTTTAGCAACGGATTTTTTGATTTTGAGGATTAATCGGTTTTCACTGGTTACCTGTTGGAGGTCAATGCCCTCAAAACCGCTATTAGCCAAGGCCATGCGGACATCATGGAGGGCAAACGGTTTTTCGGTTTTATATTGCAGCATGGTGCCACCGGAAAAATCAATACCCATGTTTGCCTGACCGCGAAAAATTTGCACAAAAGCCACCAAACCAAGGAGAACCATAACGCCGGAAACGGTGAAAGCTATTTTGCGCAGGCCCATAAAATCGAGGTTCGATTTGTGGACCAATTGAAAGAATTTAATCTCCTTGATTTTTTTCAGGCTAAAAAGGGAATCGAAAATCAGGCGGCAGACAAAGAGGACCGCAAAAAGGTTAAAGATGATACCCAGGCTTAAGGTGACGGCAAAACCCTTGATAGGTCCGGTACCAAAGAGGAAGAGGGCCAGCGCGGTAATCAAGGTGGTGACCTGAGCGTCGACAACCGACCAGTAGGCTTTGGTAAATCCGCCCTCCACACCGGCGCGGACCGATTTTCCCAGAGCGAATTCATCGCGCATACGCTCGTAGATAAGAACGTTGGCGTCCACTGCCATACCGATGGAAAGAATGATACCGGCAATACCCGGTAGGGTCAGGGTTGAGCCGAGCATGGCCAGACCGACAAAGAGCAGGAGTATGTTGAGGAGCAATCCAATGTTGGCGATCAAACCGGAAAGTCGATAGTAGACCAGCATGAAAAGGACGACCAGGGCGGCACCCAACAGGCCGGAGAACATGCCTTTGTTAATTGAATCCTGCCCTAGGCTGGCGCCAACCGTCAGGTTTTGAATGATGTCAACCGGAGCTGGAAGTGCGCCGACACGAAGGACGATTGCGAGGTCGGTGGCCTCATTATGGGTGAAATTACCAGAGATCTGGGCACTGCCACCGAGTATCTTTTCACGGATCACCGGCGCTGAGCGAACGATCTCGTCGAGTACAATGGCCAGGCGTCTGCCGACATTTTTTTCGGTTATCGCCGCAAAGACCTGGCCGCCACGGGAGGTCAGATCCAGGCTGACATACGGTTCATTAAAGGTGCCGCCGATGCGAACCTGGGCATTTTTTACCATCTCGCCGGTCATGAGTACCGGGTTTTCGAGCAGTATCGGCACTTTGGATTCGCGTTTGGTCTGGTTGTCGATAACGCGTTCAAAATAGATCTCGGTCCCCTGCGGCAGTCGGCTCTGCAGGGCCAGGTTGAGCTGTTTGCGGCTCTCTCCCTCATGCCATTGGCCAGCCTGTTCGGCGTCAAAAATGAGTTGGCCAATGTTGATTCCCGGGGAATCGGCCACCATCTTAAATTCGAGTTGGGCGGTTTGCCCGATGAGACTCATCGCTCGTTTCGGATCCTTGACGCCAGGGAGCTGAACCACGATCTGGTTGTCACCTTGCCGGACCACCACTGGTTCGGCGACACCGAACTGGTCGATACGGTTCCGAATAATTTCAAGCGATTGGTTGACGGCATTTTTGCGGATGAAATTGATTTCATCGGTCTTCAACCGCAGGGTAATGCGTGGAAAACTGCCGGCTTCGGCCTCGACCTGGCTGTCCAGATTAGGAAAGTTGTCTTGGAGGATCTGTTTGACCGTGGCAACGGCACCGGTATTGGGCAGGGTGAACAGCACCGATTTGGCATCGGTCGTGTCCATCCGCACTGCGTTGATATTTTTGGAGGCCAGGGCGGATTTGAAATCGGAGGCGGCTAAATCAAGCGAGTTCTCAGCAGCTTTTTCCAGGTCAACCTGAAGAACGATATGCATGCCGCCCTGAAGATCGAGGCCAAGCTTCAGGCCAGCGGGGGCCATGTATTTCTTCCACCAATCAGGTAGATTGTGATAGACCGATGGCGTAAGTGCCAGGCCGGAGAAAAACAGGAGAAAGAGCACTAGCCCGATTTTTAGCTTCAAGCTGGAATTCATGAATGCTGTACCTGTGGCTGAGGAAAAAAAAGGATGGGTAGATTAATGGTTACGCAAAATGATCTGAATATACGTCGACAGAGCCTGTGACGCAACGTCGGGTAGACATTTTTCTTAAAAAAGCGTAACCAAAAGCGCGAAATTTTGAGCATTGGATCCATTATTCGGATTTGATCATGCCTACTTGCTTTTCGATGTGGCTACCAGCAGGAAATACACTTGAACGGATATATGCCACCATTCACGTGGCGGATTGGGGCATTATGGAGCCATGCGGAAAAAGTTTACGCTCTTAGGTGGTTCTGTTAGATTGCCGTAAACAGAATTATTTCATTTAATGGGCCGCCTTAACCGGTGGCTGGAGAAGCAAATATGAGTCATGAAAGTCTGCCGCAATTTGTGCAAACACTCTTGGATCCCGGTTGTTACGATCATCCGGTAACCGAGGTTGAGCTGGTGCAAACCCACATTTCTTTAGTGCTTTTAGCCGGAGAGTTTGTCTATAAATTCAAAAAGCCGGTGAACTTTGGTTTTTTGGACTTCTCCGATTTAGAGAAACGTCGATATTGCTGCGAACAGGAATTGGTGCTGAACCGGAGGCTCTGTCCGGATATTTATCTTGGACTGGTAACGGTAACCAAGGGGAATGATGACCGCTTTGCCCTAAACGGAGAGGGCGAAGTGGTGGAATACGGGGTCAAAATGGTCCGTATGCCGGAAAAACGAATGATGTCCGGTTTGATACAGCGTGGCGAGCTCAACGGAGAACACATTGATGCCCTCGTTGAAGTTTTAGTTGATTTTTATCGTAAAGCTGAAGGCGGGGTGGAAATCGCCAAATTTGGCACTGCGGAATCAGTTGCGGTGAATGTGCTCGAGAATTTTGAACAGACGAAAGGATTCATTGGTCAGACCGCTTTGACCCAAGAACAATTCGACCTGGTCTCCGCATATGCGCGCAAAGTGCTGGCCCAAAACGAGTTATTCCCAAAAAGGATTGACGGCGGGTATATCCGCGATTGCCATGGGGATCTGTATTCGGCCAATATTTGCCTTGCCGACAAAGTGTATATTTTCGACTGTATAGAATTTAACCAGCGGTTCCGTTACTGCGATGTGGCTAGTGATGTCGCTTTTCTCGCCATGGATCTTGATTTTCATGGGCTCGGTCAATTCTCCACTCAATTTATCGAACAATTTTGTCTGCGATCCAGGGATGCGTCTCTGAAGCCCCTGCTTAATTTTTATAAGTGCTACCGGGCCTATGTGCGCGGGAAAATAGGTCTGTTCACTGCCGCGGACCCCGCTGTCGATCCGAAGATACAGGAGAGTTGCCGACAGCAGGCTGCACAGTATTTTAGGCTGGCGGAGCGTTATGCCGCTGAGTAATCCGCAATCAGAGAGGAGGCCCCATCCCTGTTTAGTGGTTTTTTTCGGTATGACCGCCTCTGGAAAATCCACTCTGGCCATGGCTTGGGCGCAGCAGTGCGGAGTCCCGTATTACAATACCGATCGTGTTCGCAAGGAACTCGCCGGTTTGCAGGCCACTGATCGTCGTCCCGACGGGATTGATCAGGGAATTTATTCTCCCACCCTATCCGCTCTGACCTATGAAACCATGCTGGAGCGGGCCAGAGAGGATCTTGCCGGTGGAGTCTTGATGGTGGTGTTGGACGGATCCTACAGCAGGCGATCAGATCGGGACGCGGTCCGAAGGGTGGCTGAAGATGCGGGCGCGGATTGTCGCTTTTGCTACTGTTACTGTTCGGAGAAGGAGACCAAGCGTCGTTTGGCAGTACGGGCCAATGACAGTGAGGCGGTTTCCGATGGCAGGTGGGAAATTTTCGTCCACCAACAGGGGAGTTTTGAGTTACCCAAAGGGGAGGAACTTCAGGATTGCCTTTCGCTGGATACAAAAGGCGCGGTTTCTGAGTTACTGCAAAAAATTACGGCTCAACCCTGTCGTTAGGATTGAGCCGTACACCCTTCTTGGCATCACTGGGCTACGTCGGGCCCTCGTTGTTCATCTTCGCGTTGCTGGCTGATTTTTTCTTTTGAGGCAGAATCCTTTGTCTGCGCCTCTTCTTGTCGATCTTCAGGCGCCCTGGTCATAAACTCCGGTAGCCAACGGCTCATGCCCCATGACGGAGGGTTCCCTGCTTCCAGGCGCTCTAGCAGTGCTTTCGCCTGGGGTGCAAGAGAGGAGTCTGGGTACATGGCCAGGAGGTATTTCAAACGATGTTGGGCCTCCTTGTAGTGCTCGGTGCGAGTATAAAAAACTGCGACCATGTATTCGTGATTCACAAGAAACTCTTTGGAATCCTGAATTTTGGTTTTTGCTTCCTTGGCGTAGGGCGACTGGGGATAGGCATTGATTAGGCGGGTGAAGGCCTTGATTGCTTCCTGGGGGCCAGAAATATCACGGTCGATGCGATCCGAGCGGTTGTAGTCACACATACCGATCTGGAACATGACATAAGGGATCGCTTCGTTGGTGGGATGATGCTCTTCAAAGGCCTTGTACAGGACTTGGGCCTCGGCATACTCTTTGTTGTAATAATGAGCGTCGGCTGCCTTTAATTCGGCGAGCATTGCTTGGGCACTGAAAGGGTGCTCGTCGAGGATCAGTTTGAAATTTTTCAGGGCCTCACTGTAATCGCCGACATTGTAGGCGTCCATACCTTGGGTGATAAGGGTTTCCGGAGGCAGGGATTTGGGCTCCTCCTCATCGCCGAAAGTGACCTTGCTGAACATTCCGCCGAAGGTTGAACACCCGGAAAGTGCCAGTGCAGAAAGCAACAGGCAGATCAGCAGAAGACGTGAAGTTGTTGGGTGTAACCGGGAAGTGGGCGACACTGACATAAAAAGACCTCTATTCGCTGCAGTTTAAAGGTTGATCAGGAGCTTGATTGCCGAGGTAATGCTCGACCGAGAGTTCGGCAACCGCACCTTCGCCGGCAGCATTGACGATCTGGCGGGAGCGTTTGCTGCGAATATCGCCGGCGGCAAAGACGCCAGGAATTGAGGTGGCCATTTCATCGTCGGTGACGATAAACCCGGATTTATCGGTACGGAACTGCTCTAAAGGAAGAATTTCGGTATTAGGGGCAATACCTATCAGGATAAATATCCCGGTGACTTTCAGCGTTGACTCTTCGTTGTTGTAGTGGCGAAGTAACAACTCTTCAACGCCGGTGGTTTTTGACCCACGTATCTCAAGCACCTGCGTGTTCCAGAGAAAGTCGATCTTCTGGTTGCAGAAGGCTTTTTCTTGAAGAATCTTGGTGGCCCGTAATTCGCCACGACGGTGGATAACAGTCACCTTAGAGGCAAATTTAGTCAGATGCAGGGCTTCCTGAATGGCGGTGTTGCCACCACCCACCACCACGATTTCCTGGTTGCGGTAAAAGGGGCCATCGCAGGTGGCGCAGTAGGATACTCCGCGACCGCTAAATTCATATTCACCTGGAATATCAAGCTTACGCGGTTTGGCACCGGTACAAATGATGACGGTCTTGGCCGTGAGCACTTCCCCGTTTTCCAGGGTGATCGATTTGATCTCGCCGGTCAACTCAAGCGCACTGATGGTGGCAAACCGTTTTTCCAAGCCGAACCGATCGGCATGAGCGGTCATCTTGTCCATCAGGTCAAAACCTGAAATACCCTCGGCAAATCCAGGATAGTTATCAACCCAATCGGTGACCAATACTTGGCCGCCGGTTGCTCCTTTTTCGACAAGAAGAACGTTGAGCCGGCCACGGGCGGCATACAACCCGGCCGTCAGGCCGGCCGGTCCCCCCCCGACGATGATCAGTTGATACTGTGCCTGTTGCATGTGAAAACCGCGAAAAAGAAGGCACGGCCCCTCAATAAAAGGGAGACCGTGCCGAAATGAAGAGAAATTAGAGGGCTTTTTTGATCAGATCCTGCAGCTGTGATTTGCCGACAGCACCTGTAATTTGATCGACGACTTCGCCGCCCTTAAAAAGAATAAGGGTAGGGATGGCACGGATGCCAAATTTTCCGGGGGTGGCGGGATTGTCATCTACGTTCATTTTGGCGATGACCACTTTTCCCTCAAATTCAGCTGCCAGTTCATCGATGACCGGACCGATAGCTTTACAGGGTCCGCACCAAGGCGCCCAGAAATCAACCAGACAGGGTAGCGAATTGCCAACGATGTCTTTTTCGAATTCGCTGTCGGAAATGTGCACTACCTTTTCACTTGCCATCTCATTTTCTCCTTTTGGGCGTCCATTGAAAAGTTGCGGAAATTATAGAATTTTCAATGGTTATGTAATGGTTAGTAGTATCGGCGGTTATTCTACCGTGCCGCTTTCATGGTGACAAGAAAAAATTGACATCATTGCCAAGCTGTCAAGTCCGGTGGAGAATGAAAGTTTTTGCTTTTGACATCCGAAAAAATACCATGCTATAAGTGATGGCTTAAAATTCAACAACCCATAAACTATTTGTAGCCACTGGAGGCATGCAATGAAAACGGATCGTTCGGCAGAACTTTTTTCCCAAGCCAAAATGCTTATTCCCGGAGGGGTGAACTCACCGGTGCGGGCATGTCGATCCGTTGGCTGTGATCCCCTTTTTGTGCAAAAAGCGCAAGGCTGCGTCATAACCGATGTGGATGGTAACGAATTTGTCGATTTTGTAGGATCCTGGGGGCCGATGATCCTCGGGCACGCCCACCCGGAAGTGGTGGAGGCCATCCGTCAGGCGGCAACGCTGGGTACCAGTTTTGGTGCTCCCTGTGCGCATGAGGTCGAGTTGGCCCAATTGGTTTGTGACTCGGTGCCATCGTTGGAGAAAATTCGTTTTGTCAATTCCGGCACGGAAGCCACCATGAGTGCCATTCGCCTGGCGCGGGGCTACACTGGCCGTAACATGGTGGTCAAATTCGATGGCTGCTACCATGGTCATGCCGACTCCTTTTTGGTAAAGGCCGGTTCCGGTCTCATCACTTTAGGGATTCCTGGAAGCCCAGGCGTGCCGGATGATATCGTCAAAAATACCCTTTCCATACCCTACAATAACATTGGGGTGCTGGAACAGACCTTGCGCGATTCCCAGTTGGATATTGCCTGTGTCATCGTTGAACCGGTTGCCGGCAATATGGGGGTTGTTGTCCCTGAACGTGCCTTTCTTCAGCGCTTGCGTGATTTGACGGCCGAACTCGGTATTGTGCTCATTTTTGACGAGGTTATTACCGGATTTCGCCTGGCCCTGGGTGGGGCTCAAGAGCGCTTCGGGATTCTGCCTGATTTGACCTGTCTTGGTAAAATTATCGGTGGGGGACTGCCGGTGGGTGCCTACGGCGGTAAGCGCGAATTGATGGAAATGATCGCCCCTGATGGACCCGTCTATCAGGCCGGTACGTTGTCCGGGAATCCATTGGCCATGGCTGCTGGATTGGCCATGCTCAAGGTCCTCCGAAGCCCGGGTTTTTATGAAGAGCTCGAGGCCACGAGCGTTTGGTTCGGAGGTGAGATGGAACGGCTGACGGCTTCTGCCCCGGTACCGATCACGCTCAATCGTATTGGTTCACTTATGACCTGTTTTTTTACCGGTAAGCCGGTGACCGATTTCACCTCTGCCATGGAGGCTGATGCGACCCGCTATGGAAAGTATTATAGGGAGATGCTTGCCGGGGGGATATGGCTTGCCCCCTCTCAGTTTGAGGCAGTGTTTGTCTCGGCTGCACACGAGCGAAAGCACTTGGAAAAAGCTTTGGCCGTCACTGAATCATCATTCAAAAAATTGATGGATTAGTTAAAAAATTATTGCGTTTGCCGGTTGCGCATGCTACCAGTAGCAGCGATTGTCAAGTCCCCGGTAAATGTTCGCGAGGGATGTGATGTCAGACGAGCGCAGGGAGATGTTCAGGCAACTGGCCGTCTATAGTCAGGTTGGCATGACCTTTGTCTTTTCCATCATTATTGGTTTTGGCATGGGTTGGGCACTTGATAACAAAGTGTTTGGGGGAAAGACAGCTCCCTATTTAACGTTTATATTTTTAGGTCTGGGTATTCTCGCCGGATTTAAAAATCTCTGGGAATTGACCCGGAAGATACAAGATGAGTGAGCACGTACCGACAACCAGTTTTTTTTGCTCTGAAACCCAGAACTACGTTCTGTGGTGGGTGATGGTGTTAAGTTGGCTGCTACTAGCGGCCATGACTGTTGGCAGTTGGTGGATGTTTGACTGGCAGTTTGCCCAATCGATTTTACTTGGTGGGATTCTGGTGAACGCCAGCTTTTGGTTGTTGCAAAAGGATGCCCAGCGATTGATGCGGAAGGTGAGTCAGGCAGAAGCAGGCATGGCAGTGCATACTGAAAAAACACGTTTTTTTCTTCGTTCTTTTGCTAGGCTGGTTGTTCTTGGATTGTTGTTATTCGTGGTGGCTGTCAGGGTACCGATCAATGCGATTGGGCTGACCCTGGGATTTACCACGGTTATGGTCAGTGTTGTCATTATCGGCTTGAGCACGAGCAAGTGCTGGTTGCCGAGCAAAGCGTGAGGAGAGTGTAGGTCATGGAACATCCGATATTATTTATTTCTTTGGTTCTTGAGGCGTTGGGTCTGCCGGTCCCACATACACCGATTGGTCATACCCTTCTGGAAAAGATCTGTGAACCGTATATGACCTATACATGGATGGTCATGGCGTTTCTGATCATCATCCCCAAACTGACCATGGGCAAGTTGGAGATGGTACCGGGAAGCGGGCAGAACTTCTGGGAAGTCACCGTGGGCGGTGTAATGGACTTTTGTGCCGAGAACCTCGGCGAAAAAGGGGCCAAAATGCTGTTCCCGATGATGGCCACCTTTTTCTTCTACATTATTATCGCCAACATGATCGGTCTTATTCCCGGTTTCATGTCGCCGACTTCAAGCCTGAATATCACCTTCGCCATGACCCTTATCGTCTGGGTTACCCATCACGTCTTAGGCTTCAAATATCATGGACTCAAGTACTACAAACACTTTATGGGGCCGAGCAAAGTTTTGGCGCCGTTCATGTTCCTGCTTGAGATCATCAGTAACTTCGCTCGTCTGATATCACTCTCCATGCGTCTTTTCGGCAACATCCTTGCCAAAGAGGTTCTGCTTGGTGTTCTGTTTATGCTGGCCGGTGCCTTCTTTGCACCGCTGCCCATCCTCTGTCTGGGTGTTCTGGTTTCCATTATCCAGGCAGTTGTTTTTGTTCTGCTTTCCCTGCTGTACTGTGCAGGATCGATGGAACACGCGCATTAATTGCTTGTACAAGTTCCGTTTTAACGGAGAAGAAGGCCAACTTTTTATATAACTTTTAGTACGGAGGAAACACACATGAACACACTTAGTCTTGCTCTGATTTGTATCGGCGCTGCTCTTTCTATCGGCCTTGCCGGTTTTGGTGCAGGTATCGGTATGGGTAACGGTCTGCGCGGCGCTTGCGAAGGCGTTGCTCGCAATCCTGAAGCAAAGGGTGCTATCACCACCACCATGATTCTTGGTATGGCTCTTTGTGAGTCCATCGCCATTTATGGTCTGGTTATCGCTTTTATTCTGCTCTACGCAAACCCCTTCAAGGCTGCGCTCGGACTGTAATAGATTGCGTTCGGGAGTAATCCCGTTTAAGGGCTGCGGTTTCCGCAGCCCTTTTTTTATTGGTGCATACCTATGGTTGATGCCCTTATTTCCCCTCATCGGGAGAAAAACGAGCCGCAACTGCCGGCTTATGGAATTTTTGTCCTCAATCCATCCGATACCCCCACCATGACGTCCCTAGCCAAGGAATACGGGCTTAGGCGGCATTTTCTCTTCAACTCCCAACTCTTTTATAACGAACGATTTTTTCTTGCCGGGCCAGCTGTCGGTGCGCCGATGGCCGCTATCTGCCAGGAAAAACTCATTGTCCTCGGCGCCCGGCGGATTGTATTGTATGGCTGGTGCGGCTCTATTCATCCTGATTTGCGTATCAGTGATTTGTTCTTGCCCGCATTTGGACTGAGTGAAGAAGGCACCAGCCCCCATTATCACTCCGAGAATCCGCGGAACCTAGCCTTGCAGGACCAGCTTGCCACCTCGCTTGGACAGGCTGGTTATCAGGTCAAAACCGGCGGCATCTGGACGACCGATGCCCTTTACCGCGAAACACGGCAAAAGATAGAGCGCTATGGACGCCAGGGGATAATTGCCGTTGATATGGAATACACAGCCTTGCAGGCTGTGGCCACCTTTCGAGAGATCCTGTTAGGCGGCGTAATGCTCGTTTCTGACGAACTTTTCGGGGAAAAGTGGCGGGCTGGTTACGGCCATAAATCGTTTCGAACTCTTTCGCGCCAGACCCTTGGTCTGCTTGTTTCCTTTTTGCATAAGGCGATTTTCTGATGAAAAATCTGTTTATGGTAAGTCTCGGTTGTCCCAAGAATTTGGTAGACTCGGAAGTGATGCTGGGCACCCTGGAGCAGGCCGGATATTGTGTGACAGATGCACCGGAGAAGGCTGAGGTTATCCTGGTGAATACGTGCGGGTTCATCCAGCCTGCCGTTGAGGAGGCCATTGATACCATCCTCGAATTGGCCGCATATAAAGAAGAAAATCCTCAGCAGCAGCTGGTTGTGACCGGTTGTATGGTGCAGCGTTATGGCTCGGCATTGCTCGAGGAGCTGCCCGAGGTTGATCTCTTTATCGGTTTAGATGATTTTCCCCAGCTGGGTGAAATCATGGCTGAAGAAGCGACAGCGCCACGGCTTATAGCCAAATCCGGATCCGCCACTTTTCTCATGGACAGCTCCCATTCAAGGCGCCTGACCACCCCAGCCTTTCGATCGTATCTAAAAATTACCGAGGGCTGTGATAACCGTTGCAGTTACTGCATGATACCTTCCATTCGGGGGAATCTGCGCAGTCGCGAGGTCTCCGATCTCATTGAGGAAGCTGTTGCCTTGCAGGAGGTCGGCGTGCAGGAACTGTGTCTCATTGCCCAGGATTTGACTGCTTATGGCAATGATCTGAAAACCCCTGTAAATTTAGTGCAACTCCTTGAACAGTTGCTCTTACGCACAGATATACCCTGGTTTCGGCTTCTCTATGCCTACCCTTCAGGAATAACAAACGAATTGTTGCAGCTCATGGCGAACAATCCAAGAATTGTTCCCTACCTTGACATCCCATTTCAGCATGTCAGTGATCCGGTCTTACAACGCATGAACCGCCATTACGGGCATCAGGTACTCGATGAACTGATCTTGCGTATTCGTCGATTTCTTCCGGAATGCGCGTTGCGGACCACCTTAATGGTCGGGTTTCCAGGCGAAACCTTTGAAGATGTGGAGGTAATGATTGCCGCACTGCAAAAGTGGCAATTTGATCATGTTGGTGTCTTTCAATATCAGGACGAGGAGGGAAGTGCGGCCGCATTGCTAGATGAGAAGGTGGATGACGAGGAAAAGGCGATACGCTATGAACAGGTGATGACTATTCTGGCCGATATCAGCCAGCAACGTATGCAGCGTTTTGTAGGTAGGATCGAGCCGGTATTGGTCGAAGGCGTCAGTAAGGAAAGTGACTTGCTCCTCGAGGGAAGAACCCGTTTCCAGGCACCGGAAATAGATGGCTGCGTTTATATTACCTTAGGGATGGTAAACCCCGGTGATATTGTATCGGTACAAATCACCGAGGCTCATACCTACGATCTTGTTGGTGAAGTTGTCGATCAGCAGGAGGATGGGTGAGGCAAGGGAATAGCTCGTCTCAGCTTTTATTGACCTGTTCCCGAAGATCCTTACCAACCTTGAAAAAAGGCAGTTTTTTCGGTTTAACCTTAATCTTCTCGCCAGTCTTGGGGTTCCGGCCGGTATACGAGGAGTACTCTTTGACGACAAAACTGCCAAACCCCCGAATTTCTATCGATTCCCCTTTTGCAAGAGCATCGCTCATCGTCTCGATAATGGTATTGGTTATCGAGGCGGCCTCACGAATCGGAATATTCATCGCTTCGGCCAGGGCTTCAATCAATTCGGATTTGTTCATACTTGTCTCTCCCCGAAAGCTCCTCTAAAAATTTACTGAAATTGGTTCGATTCCTCGACTGAAAGACGACATAAGTACGTCATCGTTAAAAAGAACTGCTTTCAGGAGGTTGTTGAAATTTAAGCAAGTATGTTTTTGATTGTAAAGGAAATTTTATTTTAAAAAATCTTTTTTAGATCGTTTGAGGTCAAAATCCTGTATTTCCCGGCCGCAAGCGTGCCTAAACGAAGCTGACCGTAGGCCGTTCGTTTGAGATGCATCACTCTATGGTTGAGTGCCTCAAACATTTTACGGACTTGCCGTTTTTTTCCCTCATGGATAATAATCTCAACCAGCGTTTGATGTTTGGTCCGTTGTAGAATTCGGACTTGTGCCGGTTGGGTCATAACCCCTTCTACCTTGATTCCGTGCTCGAGTTGAGCAAGTTGCTGGGAGGAAGGAAAACCCGCCACCCATGCTTCATAGGTTTTATTGACCTCGAAACGAGGATGAAGAATTGCATTGCCCAATTCCCCATCGTTGGTCATGAGGAGAGCGCCCTCTGTCTCCAGATCTAGGCGGCCAACCGGAAAGAGGCGCTCAGGAAAGTCTTTCAGCAGATCAGAGACGATTGGGCGTCCCTGGGGGTCCGCCATGGTCGTGACGTATCCAGCCGGTTTATTGAGCAGCACATAAATTTTTTGCTCGAAGTGAAGTCGCTTGCCGTCAAAGGTAATTGCATCCTTTAAGGGATCGGCTTTGCAGCCAAGTTCTGTAATGATGGCCCCATTAACCTGGATGCGTCCGTCACGGATCAGCTGCTCAGCACCTCGACGAGAGGCAACGCCAGCTTTTGCCAGTATTTTCTGCAGTCGTTCTTCCATACTACTCTCAGAAAATCAGTGCCATTCGCCTACCAATACTGCCGGGGCAGTATTGTCGTGATTTTGTCGTCCACCAACTGTTTTGTTGCAGGATCAACCTCGAGTACTTCAGTGTACCAGGGTTTCATACGGCAGTCAAAAACTATGGGGGGCTGGAGGCCGACATGAAAACGTTGCACAGACTGCTTACGGCCATGAATGTCATTTGCCGGCTCAAAACGGGTAAAAAAGGTCCAGAGAAACTCTTGCAGCGAACAGGTAGCCGAGGCGGTTGAATCGACCAGGAGGACCACCGGCCATTCATGCAGACCTGCAAAACGGGCCAGTTCCTCAGCCAATCCCGGTGAGGATGCATATGATGGCCCTTGAACGACCAAGGTACCCGGAATGTAGGCCTGGGGTTGGCTGCAGCCATTGGGCAGAGAGCCGTTAAATGCATGTGGAAGATCCCGTACCTTTTCACCCAGTCCGAGCATCATTGCCTTTGATCCTTTGTTGACCGACGGCCCGGTGTAGTCAAGGGTGTCCTGGGAGACGTTGGCAAAGACGAACAGGTCCCTCTCCCATTGGATACGCTCAAGGATATGCTGCCAGAGTCTGGGAAAATCCGCAATATCAAGCGCTCCGTCCGTTACCAATAAAAATTTAGTGAGTGAGAGTTGCCCTTCACCAAGAACACGGAGTCCAGCGGCAAAAGCCTCACGTGGGTATCTGTCGGCAACTCGGGCAGCAGCTAGGCAATGAAAGCCGGTTTCCCCGAAGGTTTTGAGCTGCAGAACACCTTTCATGACCAATGGGAAAAGCGGTGAGAGGAGTTCCTGCAAAAAATCGCCTATGAAAAAATCCTCCTGCTTGGGGCGACCCACCACCGTGGCCGGATAGATGGCATCTTTGCGGTGGTAGACATGGCTTGTCTGAAAAACGGGGTAGTCGTGCTGGAGTGAATTGTAACCGTAATGGTCACCAAAGGGACCTTCAGGTTTTCTAAGATGAGGCGGTACAATGCCTTTGATGGCAAACTCTGCCTCTGCAACCAAGCGATGCCCTCCACGGGGATCATCGACCATGCGTAGCTTTTCCCCCTGCAAGAGCGAAGCGAGGATGAGCTCCGGGATGTTCTCGGGCAAGGGCGCAATGGCAGCGAGCATTAAGGCCGGTGGTCCACCGATATAGAGCGTCAGGGGAAGAGGACGGTTCAGCTTTTCCGCAGCATGATAATGGAATCCGCCGCCTTTGTGGATCTGCCAGTGGATACCGGTGGTGGTCTCATCAAATCGCTGGATGCGATACATGCCGAGATTGTGTCCTTGCCCTTCAGGGTGCTCGGTATAGACCAGAGGAAGGGTGACAAAGGCGCCTCCGTCCGAATGCCAGGAGGTCAACATCGGCAGTTCGGTTAGACGGGCGGGTTGTTGGCAGTTTTCGAGGATAGGGGCCGTTTTGGTAGTTTTCAACCCCACCTTAAGGCTTTGGGCAAACAATCCTCGAGCGTCCCAAAGCGTGCTTATGGTTGGCGGCATGGAATGCTCGACAAGATCAACCAGGCCACGGACGAAGTTGACCGGGCGTTTGCCGAAGGCGAGCTCCAGCCGCGAAGGGGTACCAAACAGGTTGGTTACCACCGGGAATTGCGAGTTTTTTACCTTGGTGAACAGTAGCGCCGGGCCACCTTGGGCAATAACTCGGCGATGGATTTCAGCGATCTCAAGATGTGGATCAACCGGCGTATCAATGGTGAGTAACTGGTTGTTGGCGCGTAATAGGTCAAGAAAACTACGCAAGTTAACAAGTGGTGGCATTGGGCTGGTCTTCCTGTATGGCTGAAATCCGTGCTGTCAGTGGATTAATGATGGTGGTGCTCTTCGTGGAGAAAGAGGCTGTGATACTCATCGCCGCTGAGATTGTTTTTCATAATAGCACTTAACAGATCGACCACCTGATGGATTTCCTCTTCGCTCATGCGCGGGATAAGGACCTGTGAGAGTCGCTCATCGCTAAAATGCTGGAGAAATTCGACAAGCGAGCGCTCATCGGTTTCACGATTGAGTCCAAAAAACATATTGAATTCCTGCTCAGAAAAAGGAGGGGTTAACCGGCAAGTATTTTCCACCACACCTTGCGGGTGCGGGGACCATCAAACTCGCTGAAGAAAATACGTTGCCAGGTACCTAATTGCAACCGTCCTTGGAGGATGAAAAGGTTCACGGAAGATCCGGTCATGGCTGTCATCAGGTGTGCCGGTGAATTGCCTTCCGCATGTCGATAGGGATAAGTGGAGGGGACGATCTGATTGAGTGCGCCGAGGAGATCGTGTTGAACATCCGGATCGGCCCCTTCATTAATCAATAAACCTGCTGTGGTATGGGGATTGTAAATGTACAATACCCCATCATCAATGCCTTGAGCCTCAACGACCTTTTGTAAACGATCAGTGATGTCAATCATTTCTAGCCGATTGCGACTGGAGACGATGAGGTCGCCGCGTGGCATTTTAACACCTTATTGAAGCTGCCAGGAACCGGATTCATCACGGCAGGCGGTGCTGTAGGTCCGTTGGGGTTTGCCATCGATGACCGCATCGATTTCCGCACGACGACAGACACTGTGCGTGTTGGGATTCTGATACGCAGGTTGAGGCGTTACCGTATACTGGTTTCCGCTGTCCGGATTCACCCAGGACGAACGTTGATTGGAAACGCCTCGCTCATAGGTATGGTTGAGCTGTTCGCGGTCGTACTTATCCATTTCGTTGCCGACAATGTAACCCAGCATGCCACCGACTGCTGCGCCAATAAGGGTTGCACCTGTGTTATGGCCGATGGCCTGGCCGATAAGAGCTCCGGCAGCGGCTCCGCCAGCTGCGCCGGTTTGTCCTTTGGTGGCGCAGGAGGAAAGGGAAAACATAAAGACGAGGGCAATAACGATACTGAGATACTTCATGATAGTTCTCCTGATACAGAAGATGTGTGCGTAAGGGAGGCTGGCAGCTCTTTTGATGCCTGTACTCCCAGGTGTTTAAGTGCGTCCGCCCTGGCAACGAGGTTGCCCTGACCCGTGGAAAGTCGGTTTCTTGCAGTGTGCCAGGACTGTTGTGTTTGATTGAGACGAAAGCCTATCTCCTCAAAGGCTTCAGCGAATCCAACGAATTTATCATAAAGATTCCCCGCATGTTTGGCAATCACTAAACTGTTGCGGTTTTGTTCATCCAGGCGCCAAAGATGGTGTATGGTTCGGAGGATGGCGAGCAAGGTGGATGGGCTTGCCAGGATAACTTTTTTCTGCATTGAGGTCACAAGAATTTCGGGCTCCCGTTCCACCGCCAATTGAAACGCGCCTTCGATAGGGATGAACAGGAGGACAAAGTCCAAAGAACCGATATCACTGAGCTGCTGGTACTGTTTGCTGGAGAGCAGATTGACTTGCTTTTTCACCGAATCCAGGTGCTGCTTGATACAGCTGCCTTTTTCTTGTTCGTCTTGCGTGTTGTGGGCATCTTGGAAGGCTTTAAGTGAAACCTTGGAGTCAATGATGACGGTTCGTTTATCCGGGAGGTAAATAATAACATCCGGCTTCAGGGCACCCCCCTCCTGACTGATGTGGTGCACCTGGACCTGGTATTCCTTGCCGTTACGAAGGCCGGAGCTTTCCAGTAGGCGGGCGAGAATCATTTCACCCCATTGTCCCTGAAGTTTATTGCTGCCTCGTAAGGCTTGGGTCAGGTTGGCCGCATCGCTACTGACTTGCTGGTTCAGTTCCTTGAGATGCTCGATTTCCTTGAGCATGGATATTCGATCGCGGGAATCGTGGTCGTAAATATCCTCGACCTTTTTCCTGAATTCCTGGAGTTGTTCCTGGAACGGCCGCAGGAGATGGTTCAGGGTAGAGGTGTGCTGCTGGTTCAGCAACTCACCTTTTTCGCTAAACACTTGGCCAGCGAGGATCTGAAAGTCCCGTTTGATTTGACCGCGGGTTTCCTCCAACAAAATCTCTCGTTCCTGCAATTGTTGTTGTAATGAGCGATAGGCGGTTTGCAAAGAGGCGTTTTCGGTTTCGAGTTGTCGACACTCGCGAATAAGGAGATCGTATTCTTGGCGTACCTCCGTTAACTCGTGATCAAGGGCTCGTGCCTCATCCTGAAATCGTTCCAGGCGTAAGGAAAGCGTGAGCTGCCGTCGCTGCACCTTGTTTTGCAGGAGAAGCAGGAGGACAATTGTCAGGAGCACACAGCCACCGGCTCCAAGGCAAAAAGACACCAGGTCGATCTGATTAAAAGGCGGTGGTAACGACTGAAGTATGAACAAGATCAGGCCTAAAATCAGCGACGTCGAGTGAGCGGGCGTAACGCTTCAATTTCATCGAGCAAATCAAGGGCCAATGCGCAGCCAGGTAGATTCACCCTTAAGTCTTGCTGCAGTCTGATTACGGTTTGAACACGTTTGACTGCAACAAAGGAAAATTGCCAATCCCGGGGGGAACGCCCCTCCGGGGTGAGTATGCCTTCATCGATCATGCTTTCTATCAGCTCGGCGCTGACTTTACAAAGGCGGCAGAGGTCCACCAGGGAGCAACGGGTTTCTTCATTGAGGACAATGCCGGTAATGCAGGTGAGTTGTTCCGTCATGTTAGATACCTAATTCCGTTCGAGGGTTGACCGGCATTTTTTTGGCCATCTCCGCATACAGTTCACGTTGCTCCTTGGTGGTTGGTTCAGGAACAACGATACGTAGGGTGATAATCTGGTCGCCAGGTTGACTGCCAGCGCATAATCCTTTACCCTTGAGGCGAAGCTTTTTCCCCCCCTGAGAACCTTTTGGAATTTTGAGCTGCACATTGCCTCCCAGGGTCGGGACGGTCAGAGAGGCACCCAACGCAGCCTCCCAGGGTGTAATCGGCAGGATGAGGTGCACATCCCGTTTTTCAGCGTGAAAAAAACGATCATCCTCAAAGGCTATTTCCAGGAACAGGTCTCCTGCCGGGGCATCTCCATAGCCTGGAAGCCCTTGACCTTCTAAGCGGATACGCTGCCCTTCAATAATTCCCCGGGGAATTTTCAGGTTCAGGGCATGGGGTTGGAGGTGTATCTGCCCCTGTTGATCCGTGACAGGGCGGTTGAGGGTAATGGATTTCTCTGCCCCAAGATAAGAATCCCTAAGAGAGATCATGATCCTGGCGTGCTGATCCTCTCCCCGCATCCGAAAAGTATGCTGCCGGTGGGTGGATCGTTGTTCTTTGCCGAATAGAGATTCAAAAAAATCACTGAATTGAGAGGCATCTGCTCCGGTATAGCCGGCACCCCGGAATTCAAAGCCCGTATCCCAGTTCGGTGGAGGCTCAAAATTCTGTCCTTCACGCCAGTTTGCACCAAATTGATCGTAAGCCACTCTTTTTTCAGGATCTTTAAGGACTTCATAGGCCTCGCCGATGTCTTTGAAACGGTTTTCCGCACTTGTCTCTTTGTTGACATCGGGATGATATTTACGGGCCATCTTGCGGTAGGCCTGTTTAATTTGATCCTGGGAGGCGTTGCGTTCGACTCCCAAAATTTTGTAATAATCTTTATATTCCATAGTGATTCCCGGGTTCGGTGAACGTAACATTTGGACTAAAAATAAGAATAGCCCATTAAAAAGAAAAGAAAAAAAGAAAGGTGTCTGCTTTCTCCTTGAACAGCGAGGGGCCTATCTTTTATGCTTTTGCATAGGTGTGTATGAAAAAAAAATTGAGCAATATTGTCCTCACTGGATTTCGGGCCACTGGAAAAAGCACTGTTGGAAAGATTCTCGCCCAAAGGCTTGGTTATACCTATCTCGATATCGATATTGAAATATGTCGTCAATTCGGCAGCACTGTTGCTGAAATTGTTGCCCGATATGGCTGGGCTCATTTTCGTCAAGCCGAGGCAAAATTATTGGGCGAGTTGCGTTCGCAATCCAATATGGTTATTGCTACCGGAGGCGGTGCCATAGAACACTACGTCCAATGGCAGAGCATGCGGCAGGTCAGTTTTGTGGTGTGGCTCGATGCGGATGTGGACACTCTTAAAAAACGTATTTCTTCCGACCCGGCATCCGCGCACCAGCGTCCCAATTTATCCTTGGGAAATTCATCTGCCGAGGATGAAACAGACAAAATCCTCCAACGCCGAACCCCCCTTTATTTCGCCGGTTCCGATCTACGGCTTGATACGGTTATGCATACCCCTGAAGAACTTGCTGCCGCACTTCACGAGACCATCAATAGGTTAAAGGAAAAAGAGGAAATTGGCTTGGACAAAGCCGCAATCCCTTCAAAGCTGGGTTGATGAAGAACATGGAAAGCAAAAAACCTGTAAAAAAACGGCCGATTGACGCTGTGTGGATTGTGACCCGTGAATATGCGGGATTGGCCGGTGCCGGTGGCGTAAAAGATGTCTCTCGTCAATTAGCTGAAGCCCTGGTTGCCCCAGGCGAAATCGCGGTGACGGTTATTATGCCCCGCTATGGAAGTATGGATGCCAAAGCCTTTGGTTTTGAAATCGCGCCGGTGGGTACTTGGGCTGGGGAAATTCACGAAGTCGCTTACGAGTATGGTTTTTTGGTGGATATGAATTATGCCTATCAGGAGCGACGTGAGAGCGTGGTGCTTTGGCAGGCAACGATCAATGGTGTCGTTGTTTATTTGGTTGAGGCGGATAGGTTTGCCGAAAAACAAGGGGTGTATACCTACACCGAACTCGAAGAGAAAAAGCAGGCATGGCAGCGAAAGGGTGAGGGGCATTTCGACTATTTCGCCATGAACATTTTACTGCAAAAAGCAGCGCTTGATGCGATGATTCTTCTTAATGCCCATCCTGATGTCATTCATTGTCAGGACGGACACGCGGCAACCTTGCCGGCGATGATGCGGGAAAACAGCGGATATCGCCACTATTTTCGTCAAACAGGCGCGGTGGTAACCGTGCATAACGCTGGCGTTGGTTATCATCAGGAGGTCGCTGATCTGCCCTTTGCGCAGGCCGTCACCGGGCTACCGATGCGGGTTGTGAAGAGCTCATTACTGGCCGGTTGTTTTGACCCCTTCATTGCAGCGGCGCCTTACGCCGCACTCAACACCGTTAGCGAGAATTATGCCCTGGAACTCCAGCAGACGCCGGAAGATGCCCGAACCGGCTGGCTGGGCCACGCTCTTCTTGGACAGGGAGTAACACTTGCTGGTATAACCAACGGCATCGACCCGCATGCGTTTGATCCGTCGCATCCGGACCTTTTACAATTAGCAGCTGGTTTTGAGGTGTTGCGCGGCGAACTTGCTGGAAAATTAAGCTGTAAAGAAGGCCTGCTTCGTCGATTAACTGGTGGGCCATCATGGGAGCGTGTCGAACAGTACGGGGTATTATCGTTTTCCCCCCGTGAACCACTCTGCACCTTTATTGGCCGGTTGACGGCACAAAAAGGGGTGGATATCTTAATTGAATCAATCACGAATCTTTTGACAACTGACCCCTCGTGTCGTTTCCTTGTGTTTGGTTCAGGTGCCGCAGTCTATGAGGAGCAGTTGAAAGAGTTGGCGCAACAAGGTCATGAGCAGGTTTGTTTTTTAAAGGGATTTGATTCTCTTTTAGCCAATACTATTTATGCTGCTGGGGACCTTTTTCTCATCCCTTCGAAATATGAACCCTGCGGTCTAACTGATTATATGGCGCAATTGCTTGGTAATTTGCCGGTCGTCCATCATGTCGGGGGATTGGTCAAGGTGATCGACGGGGAGACAGGATTTGCGTATCAGGAGGATACAGCCGCAGCATTAACACAAACTATTGTCCGGGCCATGGCTATCTACCGTGATGAACCCAATCAATTTCTTCGTATGCAGCAGGCCGCTGTTAGGCAAATTCACGCAAAGCACACCTGGAAACAGGTTAAGGAGGCGTATATAGCCCTGTATCAACAGGCGCTTGCAATGATTTCGTCAACAAGTTGGCATGTGAATTTCACAGGCAAGAAATAAAACATCTCTATAAGGAGTGACACATCATGGCCATTAAAGTGGGAATTAACGGTTTTGGACGAATAGGCAGGAATATTTTTCGCGCATTGGGTAAAGATCCGCTTTTTGCCGATATTGAGGTCGTCGGCATCAATGACCTGACCGACGCCAAAACGATCGCTCATCTGATGAAATATGATTCGGTTATGGGGCGAGCAGATCAGGATATTTCCAGTACGGAGAACACTATTATTGTTGATGGGAAGGCAATTCCACTTTCGAGCCATCGTAATCCCAGTGAAATTCCATGGAGTGACTTGGGGGCGGAATATGTGCTTGAATGCAGCGGTCATTTTGTTGACATGGAATCAGCCAAGGCCCACATCGACGCAGGGGCCTCCAAAGTGATTATTTCAGCACCCGCTAAAGGTGGGGTGAAAACTATCGTTATGGGGGTCAACGAAGACGAGTATGATCCCACTGCGCACCATATAGTATCCAATGCATCGTGTACCACCAATTGCCTGGCACCCGTGGCTCAGGTGATTCTTGATAATTTTGGTATCAAACGGGGCTTGATGACAACAATCCATGCCTACACCGGCGATCAGCGCTTGCTCGATTTCCCTCATTCAGATCTCCGAAGGGCCCGTGCCGCAGCATTATCGATGGTGCCCACAAAAACAGGCGCTGCCGCAGCTGTAGCGCTGGTCATCCCCGAGTTGAAAAATAAATTTGACGGGCTTGCCGTACGTGTGCCCACGCCGGATGTTTCATTGGTTGATGTAGTTATTGAAGTGGAGAGAGAAACAACCGTTTCCGAGGTGAACAAGGCCTTTGCTTCGGCCGCTAATCGCTATCTTGGCTATACGGATGAGCCTTTGGTTTCAGTCGATTTCCAGGGAGACTCCCATTCGTCAATTGTGGATGGGCAATGCACTAAAGTGCTAGGGACAACCGTCAAAGTGATGAGTTGGTATGATAACGAATGGGGGTATTCCAATCGTATGTTGGACTTGGTCCTCCACATGGAAGCAAACAAGCCAGTTTGATTTCTTGAACAATTACAAACTCTAATAAATAAACGGACGACCACTCGTTCCATCTAAGTGGTCGTCCGCTATATTTTTTCCTAGAAACAGTTAATCTACATATCCCTTCCCATCACAGGTGGGGCATTTTTGATCCGGAGTGCACATCTGCCCGTCCGGAGATTTACCTTGCCATTCACTGCTGGTTTCGCAAACTCCATCGATTACCTTTTTTCCCATACAGGTTGGGCAGTTTTCCTTTTTTCCGTTCTCGCTCATGATCGTCTCCTTGGTGTTTGATAATGGTTACTATTCATTCTGAGCTAATAGTATGGGCTATTTGGAAAAGTGCAAGGGGAGAATGTGAATTATTTTCTACTATATCCGAAGAGAGTAAGAAAAGGAGCAAAGGTGGGTTCAGTCGAATTTCAGATCCGTGGGTGCGTATGTTTTCGCAGGCGAAAAGGTATGCGATTTGTGAATGCTATTCTTTCTGCAGCTTCGGCTCCTCAAAAAGATCGTTTTGCTGCAAAATTTGTTGAAGTCGGACTAACGTGTCGTGTTCCTCACCTTTCTTAAGACGAAATTGAATGAGTAGTTCATCCTTTTTCGAGGCTGAAACGGGCGTGGCATTAAAATCCCTTTTTCCCGATTTCTCTCCGAAGTAGGTTTTGCGAAGTGTTGAGATCTTTTCTTCGAGTGCTTGTCTATTGTTGCTTTTTGTCGGTTGTGCTTTACCAGTGAGCGCCTTGATGAGAGAGATAATAGGTTGGGGACTTTCCTTACTTCTTGTAAGGGCCTGTTGCACTTTTTTGGAAGAAATGGCCTGGCTGAGAACTGGGGCAATATCGTGAAGTAGGGAGATGATTTTTGTGAGCTGGGGGCGAGTAGGGGCAAAGGGCTTGATGATCTCAATGTACACAGCATCACGGTCCTTGCTGCTCTTTATAGGGGCTAGCACCTCAGAGGCAATGGAAAACTGGAGCCTTTCGTTCACCACGTCGGAGATGATCTCGGGAGACTCACCTCGGAGGCGAATTTGATTCACTTTACGGTATTTGTGAACTGTAGAATGAGAGACTTTTTGGCCGGGTTTTCCTATGCCAAGAGTGGCTCCAAACTGTTCTGCAAGCTCGGCATTATTCAGGCTCAACGCCGCGCTGGCCGATTCAAGGAAATTACCAATTTCAATAGGGTTGAGATTTCTCCGTTTTGTATTTTCGGCCAAAGATATATTGAAAAAATCTTCAGCCGCAAAGTCGGATTCCTGGTAAATTTTTGCTTCGACTTGAGTCTTATGGAGTCGATTCAGTGCCTGAAAGCGGCGATATCCACAGAGAATCTTGTACCGACCATTGTTTTTTTTCAAAAGCACGAGAGGATGAAGAAGTCCGTTTTTATCGATCGACTGGGCAAGTTCATCGATATAAGATTCTCGCATCAACTCCACATAGCGACTGTCACCCTGTAAACGGAAAATATACTGTAGGTCTTCGACGCTGTTGGTGTCGATACTGTTAATCTCAACATTACGAACGAGCGACATTGTATTGACAAAGGGGGCCAAACTTGCGGCGAGGATATGAGCAATTGAGAGTGCTGTTTGTTGTTCGTCGAGGAGGTCTTGCCTGAAATATATAACTAACGAACTGACTTCAGGGTTAAACAATTCAGGGCGCTGTTGTTCGCGAAAGAGCTGATTGAGATGAAATTTTTGGTGCCCGCAATAAGGCGAATCCGACGCAGTGAGAGCCGTTGTCAGGTGGTGGTCTTCAAAAGCAATACGGAGTTTTGAAAGGTGCGAGGCAGAAATCGTCGGCCGGTGAGGGGTATGCTGGGAGTTCCTCTCACCCTGGCCGTATCCGAGCAGGAGCATTGCTTCAGGATTTACATTCACGGGAGGTGGCTGAAGGATCAGCACCAGGGGCGGTAAACCATTACTGCTAATTTCTTTTTGAAAACGGATAATCGGTTGAAGAAAATCCTGGGTTACCTTGGGGCGGTTTTGGAGAACCCTAAGGTCTGAAAGGTCCATAATATCTTTTTTATATTTGGTATTGACCACCGCATAGCAGTGCAGTTGCCCTGCCAGGGTTAGGGCGAGATCTGCAAGGAAATTGTTTGCCTGATCGGATTGGGGGGGATTGTACCCGTTTGGTACAAGCAGCAGGATATTATTGCTGCCAAGAATTCTATGAATGGTTTGGGGCAGCGGTTGTGTCATATTCGTTTCTCCAGAGTAAATGTGAGAAGCAGAGACTCGAGGAAGCCTGTCATTTGTCCAACCATTCTGTGGTTAGCTGCTCGCCGAGGAGATGAAAAATATTCTATCGAGGAAAAGACAAAAAAATTGCAGGTAAAAGAGCAAAAACACTAGAAAGACAGAGTGCTGCAAAATTGGTTCGATCAACGTAATCAAAATTTTATGTATTGCTTGATGAAGAACCGGGGATGTTCGGTAAGATCTTGTGGCGAAAATCTTTTTTTTGGGTTTTCAGTTTGATGAATGGGTTCCCATTGATCGATAAGGTGGTTGATACCCAATTTTAATTGTTGGTCGTTTCCGAGACTCTTAAAAATAGAGGTGCTTAAAGCAAGAATCGGCACCATGGATTGGATTATAGAAAAAGTGAGAGCTGCTGCTTTCATGGGAAGGTGGTTGCCGATAAATTTGCGAGAGATAATTCGCAACAGTCGGAGAGGGAAATAATGAATCATGTTTTTTGGGAACCCAAAACTCCTAGACTCCATCAGTTTAAAAAATGTAGTCACCATTGAACGATGGTGTCGTAAAGATTTCTATATTCAGCGGCGCAACGATTTTTCCGACACTTGACATATACTGGACTATTTTCGAGTCCATCATTGAATAAGTGGGGCCAAGGGCTAAGCTTGAAAGTTTGAACGACAGATTGATTTATCTTCCGAGTTCTCGGTGTAGCCATTTTTCGATAATTTCAAAAATAATTTCCCTTTTCACAGGTTTGGTTATGTAGTCGTTCATTCCTGCTTCCAGGCATATTTCCCTGTCACCTTTCATCGCATTGGCTGTCATGGCGATTATTGGAATGGTATGGAATCCTCGGGCTCTTAACTCTTTGGTCGCCTCAAGACCATCCATCTCCGGCATCTGAACATCCATGAGAATTAAATCAAAATTTTCAGGTTGTCGGGTGAAGCTATCAACAGCCTTTCTCCCGTTATTGGCAACATCGACTTGGTAGCCAGCTTTGTTCAGAATCAGCACAGCAAGTTTTTGATTAACCGGGTTATCCTCCGCAAGAAGTATGCGGACAGATTGTTTGATTTCCTCCCGTACACTGTATTGGGTGATAAAGAGTTCCTTTGCAGGGCGAATGGCGGCCGTTTTTTCCGTGGCAAGGAGCTTCTCGATGGTTTTAAAGAGAATCTCACGACGGGTTGGTTTGGTCAGAAAGGCGTCAAAACCTGCATCTTTACACCGTTGCGCGTTTCTTTCCGTTGTCGAGGTATAAGCTAAAAGAGGAATATGTGCCGTCTCTTTCATTTCATGGCGGATGAGTTGAGCCAAAGCATACCCATCCGGCGTCGGCATTTGGATATCGAGAATGATCAGATCCGGAAGGGCGCTGTCGACGATAGCCTGTTGTAAGGCGGATTGTACAACTGAGCTATCCTGGATGGCCACGACAGTAAGCCCAGCAGCTTTGAGAATATGTTGAACGATACTGAGATTAGTAGGGTTGTCATCGACGACGAGTATGCGCTTGTTTGCAAGAGAGACTTTTTTAAAATTTTTCTTCTCCTGCTCAGGTGATTTATTCAGTGTGGCGGTAAAATGAAAGGTGCTGCCGTTACCGATGTCGCTTTCGGCCCAGACATGCCCGCCCATAACCCCCGCAATTTTACGGCAAATGGAGAGGCCGAGACCGGTGCCGCCATACTCTCTGGTTGTGGAACCGTCGGCTTGACGGAAAGCCTCAAAAATAGATTCTAATTTATCTTGGGGAATACCGATGCCGGTGTCACGGATACGCGCATGCAACGTGATTGTTGACTCGGTTTCTTCGTCAACGGTAATAGCTAACTCTAGCTCTCCCTTTTTGGTAAATTTTGCCGAGTTGCCCATTAAATTGACCAAAACTTGTCGATAGCGGCCAGGATCCCCCATGACGTTAGCAGGTAGGGCATCGTCAATGCGGCAAAGGACTTCTATCGGTCTGGAGGCGACCTTAGGTCTGACTAGGTCGCAAACATCCTGTGCGGTAATTTCGGGATCAAAGTTGATGCATTCAAGATCCAGCTTTCCGGCCTCTACTTTCGAAAAATCAAGGATATCGTTGATGAGCGACAGTAAAGCATCGGCACTGCGCTTAATTGTTTGGGCAAATTCTTCCTGCTCCAAATCAAGTCCAGTGTCTAGGAGCATATCCGTAAACCCGATGATACCATTCATCGGGGTGCGGATTTCGTGGCTCATGGCTGCCAAAAATTCACTTTTGGCAACATTTGCCGACTCCGCCGCCTTCTTTGCCGTACGCAATTCGGCGGTTTGTTGTTTTATTTCTGCCTGCAGTCTTTCGGAATAATTGCGTTGCTGCTCCTGGATTTTGAGATAATTTTGTTCGTTTTCCGCCATGATATCCTGGAATTTTTTTTCCAATACAGCGGATTTTCGGTCGAATTGCTTTTTCTGGATTCGGAGCCTATTAACGGTTTCGGTGGTTTCCCCAAGAGAGAGAAATAAGCGGACCGCCAACCGTACAATGGTGCTTCCCCATTGGGGGGTGACTAAATGTTTATTCGTGAGTGGGGTGGCCAGGACGTAGCCTTGTAGGTCTGGGACGGCCAGAAAAAAATAAATCCCGTTCTCCAGAGAAAAGCTTAATTCCGAAGATTTTTTTTCGTAATTCCCTATGGCTGATATAGCCTCCTCGGAGGAAAGAGGAAAACCTTGGGATGATATATGCTTTCCAGATTGATTCAAGCAGAAAAAGAGGAGGTCATCCGTTTCCTGTTCGAGATGGTTAAGCAGTGTGGTGAGCTCTCCAACTGGATCGACGAGGTCGGCAAATAGAGGCGGCAAAACCATGATCGCTCTCCTCATCCGCCATACATTTTTTGTGTTTTTTCAATCTCTTCAGGTAGATCTTCGGCAAGCACCTTGTACTCTTCCACATTTTCGTGGATGTGAGACGCCAAGCTCGGTGCCAGACTAAAAGGAAGGCCCTCCTTGACGGCAGGGAAGTTCAACTGCTGAATGATGTACTCGCTCATCTGCAGAATGCCGGTTGGAGATTGAGGGAGAATTTGACCATTATTTTGATGGTGGGCACGAATGGCTTCGGCGATTGCATCGGGAATGCGCCACTCTTTGGAAAGTAGATAACCGATTTGTCCATGATCGGTGTTGAACAGGCTGCGTTCAATGTCGGTGATGGACGGACCATCTGGAACCAATTGATCAATGAGTTGTAAAAATGTGTCCTCATCTGCGGCCATTTCTACTATAAGGCCAATATCGTGAAGAATCCCACAGAGATAGGCGTCATCTCCATTGATGGAAAAGATGCGTTCAGCAATCATCTTGCAACAGATACCAGAGGCGGCACTGTGAATCCACAACTGCTGGGGAGAGAATTCCGTGGAACCAGAATTGGATCGCAACATACCCTGGATCGCATCGGTGACGGCGATGTTATGCAGGTTTTTCATACCCAGCAGCGCCACTGCCCGAGAAATTGAGTCAACCTTTCGGGTCAAGCCAAAATATGAACTATTGACCAAGGTCAACAAGCGAGCGACCAAGGCCGGATCCGTGCGAATGACTTCCTCAAAATCCTGCAGGGTTGACTCTTCGTCATTGACCAATTGAACCAGCCGGGAAACAATATGGGGTAATGTTCTGATTTTTTTAAATTTTTCAATCAGTTTTTCGGCTGTCGGCATGAAGAAGCTCCTTGAAACAGGATTCGAATGGGCACATTAGGGCGAACTTAGCTTTTTATTTCCTTTTTGCTTATAGCCTCAGCCTTAATTCGATCGAGCAGTTCGGCGAGAACCGGTTTGATATTCTCTCTGATGTCACCAGCGACGATTATGAAAAGAAGGTCATCACCGGGTAGAAATGTACCGGAGTGGGCTTCAACTATTATGTCATAGATTCCAGGTCGTTCAAGGTATTCTTGGCGTAGTTGTTCAACTTTTCCAATATCAACTGTTACCTCTAGTCCGACGACGTCGGAGTGATCGCCTCGAGACCATCCGCGGACAGTTCCATTGTGGATAAGGATCATGCCTACATTATCCGTAAAATCCGGCCTTATTTTCATTTCAGCAATGGTTTTGGAGATATCCATGTGTTCCTCGTCTGATTTTTTTAGTGGAAAGATTAGTTGTGTTGAGGGATGAGGAGTTTTTCACCGGTTCGGACAACTGTCCCTTGTTTGTTGGCAGCTCTTACAACGTTCGGTGAAATATTAAATTTCCGGGCAATTGATAGAACCGAATCTCCATTCTGGACGATATAGGTAACTTTGGTGGGCGTTAGAGCCGATTGATGTCCTAGTATTTTGATTTTTGGCATTTGAGGGGTGCTCTTTTGGGCAATTCTGGCGGCTCTGCTCCTCTTGGGGCCCGGCTTTCTCGCCAGATATCCCGCAGGGGCTGGCTGTTTCCCTTCAAGGACTGGTTTCTGTAGAGCAGGATTTAGGCGTATGAATTGTTCCCGTGAAAGACCGGTTTGGGTAAGCAGTCGAGCGATGGGCGTTGCAGTCCTGAGTTGATAGGTAATGAGAGACTCTGGTTGATCCTTACGCAGAGTCGATATTGCCTCCAGTCTTTTTGCGACTCGAGTGGCGGCAATAAATTCCGAGTAAAAATTGCGTGCGGCAAACTTGAAATACCCTTCGTCATACGATGAGAATATTCGTTCATAGCCGCCATGGATACGAACAGCTCTCAACATCCCGGCTCTACCGTAATTGTAAGCTGTCAATGCCAGTGGCCAGGAGCCGAGAGCTTTATAGTTGTCTCGCAACAGGCGAGCGGCAGCATCGGTTGCCAAGTAGGGATCATAACGTTCATCGACTAAGGTGTTGATCGCCAGGTAATCGCTTCCGGTGCCTCGCGTGAATTGCCACAGTCCGGCTGCTCCGGCTTTGCTGAAGGCCCTCGGATTGAAGGATGATTCGACGTGAGGCAGATACGCCAAATCCTGGGGCAGCCCGTAAGTTGCAAAGGTATGGCGAAAATCGGCAAGGTAGCGTCCTGAACGAATGACTCCTTCGGCGAATCGGTCTTTTTGGCCCAGTTGCAGGCGAATGGTGTCACGGGCATGGGAAAAATTGGTATGCCTTTTTTGGGGAAAGAGTGCCGCAATACGTCGGACCTCTGCCGTTTGTGGTGCTCTTCCCGATGCAAGGGCCTCCAGAATATCGCGAATCCGACCTTTTTCCCGTTCGATGCGCTTGCCATTCACCATCGCTGCCCATGGAAGTTTCCAATCGATCAATTCGACAACACCGTATATTCTACCAAGGTCCTCTGTATCGTGAATAACCCCTTGGCGGGTCGTGTAATGGCCATAAATTGCTTCCCAAAAACGAACATTTTTTTGGATACACGTATAGAGCGGAAAGGCTGGCCCGGCTTGGGCCGCTAGTGTCATGCCGAGGTGCACCAGGATGATTGTAAGGAAAAAAAAGAGAAGTTGTCTTTTCCAATCTTTACATTTCGGCGGAAGGCAAACCATGGTAAGAGAATCGATCGAAAAGAGGATAAACAGAGTGTCATTCATGATGGTCTCGTAAAAACTTCGATCTACTTCGTCGCGCGTTTTTCCCGATACTCGACATACCTTATGTATGTCTTCGGGAATGGAAACTTGCAACTCCTTGTATATCTGTTTTTACTTAGCCATCAACTCAGGATGTGATGAGTATTTACGAGTCCATCGGTCATTATGATCACTATAAAAGGTTATACGCTAAAGTGGTATCGGTTTGTTGATGGACGTGGCGGAAGAGGGGAAGTGCGGAGAGTAAGATGACGCAGGAGATGTATTTACCCATAATCGGAACACTTGGCTATATCCTCTCGCCTGATGGACGCGAGACACTCTTGGTGCATCGCAATGCCAGAAAGTCGGATCAACATTTAGGAAAGTATAACGGGTTAGGCGGAAAAATGCATGCAGATGAGGATGTCTTGACCTGTATGCAACGAGAAATTTTCGAAGAATCCGGGCTTGAGTGCACCGAAATGCACCTTCGGGGCACTATAAACTGGACGGGATTTGGTCCGCATGGCGAAAACTGGTTAGGATTTATATTTTTAATCACCGTCTTTAACGGAGTCCCTCAACAAAGCAACGAAGAGGGAACCTTGAGCTGGGTTCCACTTGCGGAAATGGTGAATTTACCTATGTGGGAAGGGGATAAATATTTTTTGCCGCTCGTTTTTGATAAGGATCCACGAATTTTCCATGGCTATATGCCCTATTTGAACGGCAAGCCAGTTGATTGGAGCTATTGTCGTCTTTGAGCCTTTGATGAGAAAAGCGGTTGAAATTGGTGGCATTAAGTAAAGTTCTTGCTTTCAATTCACAGGGTTTGTATAGTTATTCTGAAATTATTTTTCAGTAATTTTATACGGTTAGACGTTATTAGCGTTTCGGCAATTTAAATCTCAAGGGGCACCTATATGGAATATAGTGCGGAGTTGGCTCGTTTGGAGGAGTTTGTCGATAAATTATTAAATAAATATAGCAAATTGAAGTCTGAGTGCCATGCTTTGCAGGAGACCTTGCGCCAGCGCGAGGGTGAATGTGTAGACCTGAAAAACAAGGTCTTTGAGTTAGGCGCGGAACGGACGGAAGTCGGCAACAAAGTCTCAGGTTTACTGGATCGCATCGAACAGTGGGAGAATGATCAGCTTAGTGCAGGTGCTCCTCGTGATGAGGGGAATAGCGATACCAAAGGATCATTATACCGTGATGATACCGAGATGAAAACGTACTAACGCCACTTGTGACTTAACGATGCAGGATCGACTTGTTCGTTTTACTTTATTCGGGCAGGAGTTTACGTTTTATAGCGATGCGGCGGAACATGAAGTCGAAGCCGTGATAGCACTGCTTCGAGAGGAACTTGAAGGGCAAGAAAAATTTAATCGAAGTACCGTCCCCTCAAGCAAAATGCTCGTGTTAGGATGTCTACGTATCACCGCAAAATACATCCATTTGCAACAAGAGCACGCCCGTTACTGCCAGGCGCAGGAGCAGGCAATAAACGCACTCCTCAATAAAATTATGTCGGCGGTGGAACCGTCGATATAAAAATGTAGTGTGGCGGACGTGCAACATCTGCTATACTTATTGAAAAGACAAGGTCCCCCTGCTCTGTTGGTGATCAGTGGAATATTGAGCCAACTCGCATTAAAAGGGTAGCCTATATGTTGGATGATGGAAATCTTAACTGATTACCTGAGGCTGACATGGGCACTGCCCACCTAATATAATTAGGTTTAATCATTTCGTTGACACGGCAGCGCGGGGGGCTTTTTTCAGCGGAAAACCGCTGGTTGCAGATAGAGCCATTTTCGAAACCGTAAGAGGATGGCCGGTAAGAATAAAGCGGACGATGTTGGTCCAGTGAGAAAAACAACACTGATGCGATCAGGTTTACGATAGACGAGTAATCCTCCATACAGGATGTTATCAGGGAAAATATCGGGCACAATCAACAGTTGATCCAGGTAAATTTCTTGCTTTTCTTCAAACTGAAGACCACCGGGGTGTCCTGAGCGTTTCCTACGGCGTTCGGCTCTTCCTGTCGCTTGCAGCCAAGCGGCGTCTTGTCGTGCATCTGCACACCTTTCTTGACCGCCTTTCCCTCTTTCATATTGCAGCTTTGGTAAACGGATTACCGTAACCGGGGCTATTATTTTACATATAGAAGGGTAGGGGTGTTCGATGGAACTCAACGTCATAACATTACTGTTGGCCTTGGTGAACCTTGTCGCCGGCTTAGCTGTTGGTATCCTGCTTCGGAAACGCCTGGTTGAGGGAAACCAGAAAAATATCGCTCTTCAAGGGCGACAGATCATTGAAAATGCCATTAGTGAAGCTGAGCAGATAAAAAAAGAGGCTTTACTTCAAGCCAAAGAAGAGGCCTTTCAGATCAAGCAGGAAGCCGACCGGGAACTGAAGGTCAGTCGCCAGGAATTGAAGGACGATCAACGCCGGCTTAATAGAAAATTTGATGAAATACAGCGTGAATTTCAGATCCTTGAAGAAAAACAAGTGAGTTTGAAATATCGAGAGGAACGGCTTGAAGTCAACGAAGCTGATGTGATTTCACAGCAGAAACAACTCGATTCTCTCATTGATGAACAGCGCTATAAATTGGAAAAGATCGCCGGTATTGACCGTGAAGAAGCCAAGGCTCAACTGATGCAGTCCATTGAAAGCGAGGCACGGATGGAGAGTGCGAAACGTCTTTCACGGATTGAAAATGAGATGAAAATCGAGGCCGATCGTAAGGGAAAAAATATTTTGGGATTGGCGATTGCTCGGTATGCCGGTGATTATGTTGCCGATAAAACCGTTTCCATGGTGCCTTTGCCAAACGAGGAGATGAAGGGGCGGATTATTGGTCGAGAAGGACGAAATATCAGGGCAATTGAGGCTGCCACCGGAATCGATATTATCATTGACGACACCCCGGAAGCGGTTATCCTTTCCGGTTTTAATCCCATTCGTCGAGAGGTCGCCCGGCGGGCACTTGAACAGCTGATTTCCGACGGTCGCATTCATCCGGCTCGTATTGAAGAGGTTGTTCAGAAGGTTTCTGAGGATCTTGAGGTGGGGATCCGTGAGTCCGGTGAGCAGGCGACCTTTGATGTGGGAGCCCACGGCATGCATGTAGAATTGATAAACCTCATTGGTCGGTTGAAATATCGGACTAGTTACGGCCAGAATATTCTCCAACACTCCCTGGAAGTGGCTTTCCTCTGTGGGGTTATGGCGGCAGAGCTCGGTTTGGATGTAAAAAAAGCCAAACGTGCTGGCTTGCTGCATGACATAGGCAAGGCAGTTGACCACGAAGTCGAGGGATCCCATGCCGTCATCGGCCGTGATCTTGCGAAAAAATATGGTGAAGCCGACGACATCGTCTATGCTATCGGCGCCCATCATGAAGACCAGCCGCCCAAATCGGTATTGGATGTGCTGGTGCAGTCAGCGGATGCTTTATCCGGTGCTCGTCCCGGGGCACGGAAGGAAATGCTGCAAAGCTACGTCAAGCGCCTTGAGGACTTGGAAAATATTGCAAACAATTTTAAAGGGGTAGATAAATCCTACGCCATTCAGGCGGGGCGTGATCTGCGCATTATTGTTGATAGCCAAAAGGTTACCGATGATGAGGCCACACTTTTGAGCCGGGACATTGCCAAGGCGATTGAAGAACAACTGACCTACCCCGGACAGATCCGGGTGACGGTCATCCGTGAAACCAGAGCAGTTGAATACGCGAAGTAGGGGGAGAGAATGAAGTCGGTTGAAGAGCAGATAGCCCTGATTGAGCGGGGCGCCGTTGATTTTCACTCCAAGGAGGACCTTGTCAAGAAACTGACCAAGTCCCTGGAGACGGGAAAACCCTTGACTATAAAAGCCGGCTTCGATCCGACCGCCCCAGATCTTCACCTCGGCCACACGGTGTTGATACAAAAATTGCGACACTTCCAGCTCTTGGGACATGAGGTCAATTTCCTTATCGGCGATTTTACTGGACTAATCGGCGACCCAACCGGGAAATCCGAGACTCGTCCTCCGTTGACACCTGATGATGTCAAACGCAATGCTGAGACTTACAAAGAACAGGTCTTTAAAATTCTTGATCCTGCGAAAACCAAGGTGGTTTTTAATTCCACCTGGCTTGGCCAGTTGACCTCCTACGATATGATTCGTTTGGCCTCGGAACTCACTGTGGCCCGCATGCTTGAGCGCGACGACTTCAAAAAGCGATTCGAATCCAACCGACCGATTTCGATCCATGAGTTTCTCTATCCTTTAATCCAGGGATATGACTCAGTGGCATTGCAGGCTGATGTCGAACTCGGTGGTACGGATCAGCTTTTTAACCTGTTGATGGGGCGTGATTTGCAGCGAAGTCGTGGGCAGGCACCTCAAGTGGTGTTGACCATGCCGCTTCTGGAAGGGCTTGACGGAGTCAACAAAATGAGCAAATCTCTGGGAAATTATATCGGTATTTCCGAGGCTCCGGATAGTATCTTCGGCAAAATCATGTCGATCAGCGATGACCTCATGTTCCGCTATTATGAGTTACTCAGTGATCTTGCCATGGATGAAGTGCGTGCCCTGAAGGAGAAGATGGAGAGAGGCGATATCCATCCCAAGGCGGTCAAAGTACGGCTGGCTAAGGAGATGGTTGCCCGGTTCCATTCGATGGAAGCTGCTGACGAAGCGGAGCGTAATTTTGAGCAGGTTTTTGCCCGTCATGAACTGCCCGATGAAATCGAAGAGGTGGAAATGCCTCAATCCGCGGAACCGGTTTGGGTACCTAAACTGTTGTTGGATGCGGGAATGGTGAAGTCGACTTCTGAAGGGAGAAGAATGATTCAGCAGAATGCCGTCAGCCTTGATGGCAATAAAATGGATGATATCGATGCAACCGTACCTGCAGAGGGGACTGTCCTTTTCAAGGTTGGGAAACGGAGATTTTGCCGGGTAATTTTTAAATAATCAGGTCAAATTAAACGCAACAAAACAAGAGCGGCGCCCCTCTCGGTCAGGGATGCCGCTCTTGTTGTTTTTAGGGTGTCGTCGTTCTTGGAAAAGGCGAAAAGAAAGGTCGTAAAAAAAAATCCATCATATTTTTGAAAAATGGCTCAGGAAAAGCACAGATCATAAGGTCTGTCGTGTGGCGGGAAAAACACTACGACGCATCCGATCGAAGTTTTTACGACTCCATCCCGAAAAGGGTATTCTGTGTTCCGCATACTACTCCTGCGGTATATGCTTTTCCGTTTGGGGCTTTTCTATCAGTTTTGTTTTTTCTGGCAATTACTACAAACACCGGTAAATTCAACATGGTGTCCTTGGATAATATATGAACTCGTTTCAGCTGCCTGAGCTACCAACTCTTTGACCACCGGTACATCTATGTCGTCAACTTTACCACAGACTGAGCAACGGATGTGATAATGTTCATCGGTAGTGGCGTCGAAACGTTTTTGGGTCCCCCCAACTTCAATTTTGAGGATCATGCCACTTTCTGCCATCAACTCAAGGTTTCGATAAACGGTACCGAGGCCGATGCGTGGCAGCCGTTTTCGAACCATATCGTACAGTTCACTGGCGGTAGGATGGGTTTTGACTTTTGATAACTCTTCCAAAATGATCTGTCGCTGGGTAGTCAGCCGAATCATTGATGCGGGTGCGTTCATGATTGTCTCAAAAATGGAACTATATGGATTTATAAAAAAATAAAAAAACGGAAATCCGTGTATGGAAAAACGATATTTTACGAAGCACGGAACGTCATCGCGACGATTTTTGTAAGAGCGATAAAAAAACTAAATTTTAAATGATAATTATCATCAACTAACATGATCACTCTTTTTCTGTCAAGCAAGAAGTGGTTGGAATTGGCTGAAGCCATTGTCGATTAAGGAAAATGCGCATAGGAACTCTTGATATTTGGCCGCCTCTGCTTTTGGCCCCAATGGCGGGCTTGACGCATTCCGCTCTCCGCACCGTGATTCTGCAGTACGGAGCTGTGGGCCTTTTGAGTACTGAAATGTTGTCGGCATCGCGCCTTCCCGGAGAAAATGAGCTTTTTTCACCGTATTTAGTACGAACAGCGATTGAAAAGCCGCTTTCCTACCAGTTATTGGTTGCCGAAGAGAAGCACGTTGCCCCGGCCATGGCTCGATTGCACCGTCTTGGGGCCGAGAGTGTCGACCTTAATCTCGGGTGTCCCGCTCCACAGGTCCGACGCATTGGTGGGGGAAGCTGTCTGATGGATGATCCGAATCGGGTTCGCCGCCTTGTCGCTCGAAGTCGCCGGGAAACATCTACACCGCTCACGGCAAAAATCCGTCTCGGGGAAAACTTGGATGCTGAAAAATTGCGGGATTTTTGTCGTATGTTGACAGGTGAGGGCATTGATATGCTGACCGTTCATGCTCGATTACGACGCGAGTCATTTTCCAGGAGGCCTCATTGGGAATGGATCGCACGGGTCAAACAATGGGTTGATATTCCAGTTGTCGCCAACGGGGGGATAGGGTCTGTGGAGAGTGCTCAGCTTTGCCTTGAACAAAGTGGCGCGGATGGTTTGATGATCGGGAGAGCAGCAGCCACTACTCCTTGGATATTTGCGGAATTAGCCAGGGGCGTGTATGGGGTTGACATCCCGCAGCCAGAGCCCAAATTGCCCCTGCTCTATGCGGCATTTGCATCGGCTCTCGTCGAGCGTTTTCGACCGGAGCGACGGTTAGGGCGGCTAAAGGAATTTAGCCATTATTTTGCCAAAAACTATTTTTTTGGACACCATCTTGCGACGCGCGTCCAGTCCAGCCAGTCTTTTGAAGAGGCGTGGCAAAGAGCTGTAACTTTTTTTGCGGCTAACGACCCAGAGCTGGAATTACCGGATCCTTTCGCCACACTCAGGTGTGAAGAGGCGGGTTGTAATAGCCAAAACCAAGGAACGGGAATTGAACCTTAAGTTGACACAGCCAATTTGGAATACCTAGAGGTGGACGGGTGGGGTTGTGTTCGATGACCCGCAGGTAATATTCCGGGTCCATATTGAGGTTTCGTAGTTGGATAAAATCAGGACGATATTTTTCAACCAGAGTTGCTAAGGCCTCGAATTCATCCGGATCGTCAGTACAACCCGGCAGGATGAAATAGTTGAGCGAGACGTGACGTCCATGGCGTTTCATCACTGCAATCGATTGGCAGACGTCATCTAAAGAAAAACCCTTGGGGCGGTAATAGAGTCGATGTTTCTCTGTTTGGGCGCTGTTCATTGAGATCCGAATTGAATCAAGACCTGCCTCCGCCAAACGTTCCACTGCTTCCGGCAGGCTGCCATTGGTGTTTAAGTTAATAGTGCCGTTACTGGTTTGGCTACGTATCAGGCGGATGCTTTTGGTCATTACCTCTGCCTGAAGCAGTGGCTCTCCTTCACATCCCTGCCCGAAACTGACAATAGGGAGTGGCGCAGTTTTAAGGTGATCAATCGCTATTTCGGCAATTTCCTTTTCTGTGGGAATAAAGGTTATGCGATCTTGCGTCGAGGGGCAACAACCAGAAGGTTGGAGCGAGATGCATCCGGCGCAGGCTGCGTTGCATACGGGCGAACAAGGAAGTGGGGCTTCCCATCGACCAAGAAAGTAGTTGCGCGCCGCAGGGCAACCATAGGTAAGGCAACACTTCCCGAGATGTTGGATGAGACGGTTGTCCCGGTGTTGTTTTAACTGCTTGTGGGTTCGTTGTTCGAGGCGTTTGAAGTTGAACCGGTCGGCATCCTGGCGGCAATCTTGATCGCTACGAAAGGCCGCAACCCAGAATTTACCCTCAGCCCAGCCCACGGCAGTGTACGCAAATAGGGGCAGTAGCGGAGGGTTACCTTCCTGCGTCTGGTAGGCGGCGGTATAAATGGCCGTGTGTGCAGGGGCCATAAAGGCCGCCACGGCCTGGATTGATTCATGAGGCTGGTAGGGGTTAGTGGCCAGCAGGGCGGGTTCGTTGCTTTCAAGCTCGATCCCGATCGGTAAGCGTTGGGGTAAGGTGAAGAGTTCACTTCCGGCAGGGAGTTCAATCAGCTCATCAAGCTTTGGTGAATAAAAACTACCTGCGGCACTCCCTGCCATCTGCAGGCCGCTGTAATCGAGGATTTTACCTTGGGCGGTTGCAAAGAGCAGGGAGGGAAAAGTTGATGGATGCACGATCAAAGACTTGCAGGATTCACCGTGGACGAATGCGGCCTAAAATGGAGTCGACGGCACGATAAATTTCCAGATCATCGCCAAATACATCCTGGATATTGGGATGGTCGATCAGGTCTTCAATGATAAATTGGGTCAGGTAGAGGCTGAGCACATTCGGATCCGGAGTCAGGTCACGGATCGGCGCGATTTTAAATTGCATATCAAACTCTTCCATATCGCCAAGTTGTTGCATCTGCTTGGCCATGATCTCCTGGATTGTATGAATGGAGTTGGTTTCTATGATATGGTTATCGAGCAGACGTTGTACGAGGGCGACGGCAAGCTCAGGAGCCATTTCGCGGGCTTTTTTAAGCATGAGATGCCGCTCTCGTTCCCGTTTTCGATCAATGGCGTCGATGGTTTTGTTGGTTGAGTTGCTTGGGTTGATGTGGCGGGCCATGGCATTGCTCCTTGTATAGTCTACTCGTTGTAACGATGTGTTGTGGAGTAAGGCGGAAGTGCACCTGAGAACGTTTCAATGAACAATATGTTCTCGGAAGAGAAAAGAAATGGTGCGCCAACTGCTGTTTCTGGTCGTCTACAAGCCAGCACGACCTCACCCTTCTGTAATTCTCTCTCTGGGCGAGTAACGAATACCCTCTGGGGTCATAAGGTGGTGCAGGCAGCCGCAGGGAGCTCAAAAGCACGCCCTGGCGGGAAAAGATGCCCCCTCTTATACTGCACCTGTTAGTGATAAGCACTGCTTTTGTACAGGAAAAGGCCCAATCCGTATTTTGCTGGGCCTCGGTGCCGATGAACGTGTCTCTTAGGTGGGATTTTCTTCACTTCGGTAAAGGAGACGAAATCGATCGACAGCTTTTTGTGGTTGTGGGGGGAGGTCAACCGCATATTGGTTGACATATTCAGCCGCCATTCGGTGGGTGTTAAAAATAGGGACGTTGAGGCGAAGATTGTTGTAAGCCCGTTCCATATAACGATCCGGGTGGTTGTAAAAGGTGTCGAGTATCAAGGGTAATAATTCGTAAAAGGCGGAGGCATCTTGGGTGTAAAGCAAGGTCTCGGGGTCTTCGCTCAAATCGGCTTCATCAACAGGCCCTTCATAGCCGAATTTCCATCCGGTCAATCCTTCATGATATCCTTCGACCCACCACCCATCCATGATGCTGATATTGGGTACACCATTCATTGCCGCTTTCATACCACTGGTACCGCTGGCTTCCAGTGGACGTTTGGGACTATTGAGCCAGGCGTGCACACCCGCCACCATCAGTTTGGCGATGTGCATGTCGTAGCCGGGGATAAAAATGAGTTTTCCAAGCCCCTGGCTTCGACGATAGAGTTCTTCCTGATTATCGAGTATGAGTTTGAGAACATATTTACCGGGCTCATCGGCGGGGTGGGCTTTCCCGGCAAAAACAAAATTAATCGGCCAGTTATTTTTTATCAGAATGTCGGAAAGGTGTTCGATGTCGTCAAAGATCAGGTCTGCCCGCTTATAGGTGGAAAAACGTCTAGCAAAGCCCAAGGTAAAAACACCTGGTTGAAGCCATTGTTGTTCGGGGAGACCAGAGAGGTAGTTGGGTGGATCGATCCATGTTTCGACCATCTGCTCGCGCTGGCTTCTTAGCATGAGGTTGGCGTAGTCGATGAGGATACGGTTGTCGGCCTGCCATGCCTGTTGCAAGGAGGTGGTGAGTGCTTTTTGTTCCTCCTTGGCTATGGCGGTAAAGCAGCTAGGATCATTGCGCCAATTTTTGAGTGAGGGCGTGCGATCAAAACAGGCTTTGCGATGAGCGCTGATCCAGGTCAGGTGGTGGACTCCATTGGTAATTGCTTTAATTTTAGGGGCAAAGGCCGGAAACTGCTTTTTGGTGACATCGCGATGCAGGCGGCTGACGCTATTGATGGCCCTGTTGAGGCGCATAGCCATGGCGGTGAAATTATATTCATGGGCGATATCCTCATCATGAGCTACCAGGTTCAGAATACGTTGAAAGGCTTTGTGGCTGATCGAGGAGTATAAGTCACGGGAAAAACGATCATGACCGGCTTTAACCGGTGTGTGAATGGTGTAAACAATCTGCTGTGCCACTTTTTCAGCGGCGGCCAGAATGTCTGCGTCGGTCATAATATCGGCAAAGCCATCACCAAATTGTTGTTGTAGCTCGCGGAGAATCATGTGCAAGGTTACGGTTACCCCATGTTGCTCGTTTAAATGGATTGAATGGGGTGTGAAGCCAAGTGCATCAAAAAGCGGCAAGATGGCGGAGCCAAGCATACGGCGTTGATTGGCTTTGATGATTGTGGATTTAGCGTTGTAGAGCTGTTGAGCTGATTCTTTCACCCAGGTCGGGGCATCGGGTAGGCTGTAATCAAGAAGAAACTCGGGGACAAAGTAATCGCGACAATCGTTGAGCTCAATCTTCATCCAAACCTGAGCTTTGATCATAATCGGTTGCTGCTGCCCGTTATAAAACGGGATGTCTATGGTCAGCAGTGTTCCCGGGTTTTCAGGGGTATGTAACGGAAAAAGAGTCGGAGTGGCTTCAGGTTGCCACAAAGTAGCATGATCGATTTGGCCAACCTTGGAATCGACAAGCTGAGAAAAATACCCCTCACGATATAGAAGGCTGATTGCCAGGGTAGGCAAGTGAAGATCTGCAAAACTTTTGAGTGTATCGCCTGCAAGAACTCCGAGGCCACCGCTGTAATTCGGTATTTTTCTAGAGTTGAAAAGGTATTTCTGTAAGAATGCGTTGAGTTGAGGATTAGGGTCCTGGAGAATGTTTTCCTGCTCGAGCAAATCTTTTATCGGGTGAAAAACATCGGGGTCAGCCCCTATTTCCATTGAAATATAGGCGATGCTGTTCACTTTTGGATCGGTAAGATTGGACCAAACCCTATCGAAAACCTCCTGTGTAACACCGAAATATGTGCCGAAACGATTGCTGCTGATGAGTGAAGCCAATGAAAAAGAGGGCATCTTGGTAATACTATTCATGAAATTAATATTTTTTCTCAATAAGTGAAAGAGAGACGAGAACACAAAAGTTTACGCGAGTTTAATAAGCCTCAATCCTTTTGCAAGGATTTTTAATTTTCAGGAAATATTTGTTGTATTTCTCCTATGGCGCAGTAAATTATCACAACGTGTTACTAAACTAAATTTCATCCATATGGAGGGAGAAATGAGCAGTAAAAAGATGTTGCATTTAGCCACGTTAGTGGTGCTTGTCTTGGGCTTGGGCCTGACAGGCTGCAGCAAGAAAACCGTTGCGACTGCGCCTCAGGCGAGCGGTTCTGAAGGGGCAGGAACAACCGAATCTCTGGAGACTGAAGATACAGGGATTATGGAAGGCCGAACTTCCGGGCCGATGGTCCCTGTCTATTTTGCATTCGATAGTTCTCAGGTCGAAGGCGAGCAAGTGCAGCGCATCGAAACCGATGCCGATTTTATGAAGAAAAATCCCGGAGTAAATATCCGGATAGAAGGCAACTGTGATCCACGAGGTACCCAGGAATACAACCTGGCGCTGGGCGAACGGCGAGCTCAGAGTGCCAAAAGCTATTTGATAAATCTTGGGGTAAACTCGGACCAATTGACTACCGTCAGCTTCGGAGAAGAAAAACTGCTTCTTTTTGGCCACGACGAAATTTCCTGGGCGCAAAATCGGCGTGATGATTTCGTCATCGTGAAGTAAATTGCTCCTTTGATTCTATTAAACCGGATGTGGGCTGAGCCCTCACCCGGTTTTGCTTTTTCTTTTTTCCCTCGTTGACCGCCACCTGACGTACTGTGGCATAAATATTCATTTCAATTTATCAGGAGCAACAACTGTGAAAAACATGAAGTGTGTGCTGGGGTGTATGGTAATGGCAACCGTACTTTGTCTGCAAAGCCAATTTTCCTTGGCTGCGGATACAAAGATTGCGGTTATTGATATGAAAGAAGTGCTTTCGACCTCAACCGCTGGTAAAAGAGCTCAGAATGTCATCGAGAGAAAAATGAAATCCCTTCAGGCTTCTTTCAAGGCCGACGAAGCTAGCCTTGTTAAGCTGAATACTGAGATGGAGCAGAAGGGCGCAGCCTGGAGTGATAAGGTCAAACGTGAAAAGGCCATGGAGTTTCAGCAGAAACGGCGCGGACTGGCCGAGAAGCAGGAACAAGCCAATCAAGAGTTGAAAAAATTGCGCGAGCAGAATGTTAACCCCATTTTGAAAAAATTGGAGGATATCGTCGGTGAAGTAGCGTCTGATGGCGGATATTCCGTTGTCCTGCCACGTAACGTTGTTCTTTACACCGCCAATTCTGTCGATATCACCGCCAAGATTGTCTCGGAGTTAAATAAGGTAATGAAGTAACTTCATTCTTTATTTTTTACATCGTATGTCAAAAGAAGCGCTGGTGAGCGCAATCTCTCTTTTTTCTTCGGCCAACGTTCTCGTGATCGGTGATATTATCATCGATCATTTTCTTTGGGGAAATGCCACTCGCATTTCCCCTGAAGCGCCTGTTCCCGTTGTCAATGTGCAGCGAGAAGACTTTATGCTGGGAGGGAGTGCGAACGTTTTACGTAATATCGTTTCCCTAGGCGGGCGTGCTGCTCTTTGTGGAATAATCGGCGATGATTCCATGGGGCAAAAAATTGTAGAACTACTTGAAGGCTTGCATGTACCCATTTCGGGCTTGATCGTTGGGAGGCGTCCCACCACCATTAAAACCCGTGTCGTTGCCCAAGGGCAACAGGTGGTTCGCTTTGATCGTGAGATGATAGGGCAACCATCAACGCAATCCTTGGATGCGTTACTTCAATTCCTCACAAGCCAAATACACCATTACGATGCCGTTATAGTCTCTGATTATGCCAAGGGGGTTGTGAGTGAACAGTTAATGTTTCCCTTGCGCCAATTGCTTGAGGTTGTTCGTACTCAAGGGGGAAAGCCCATTCCCTTGATTGTAGATCCAAAACCTTCAAATATTCAATGTTTTGTCGGCGCCACTGTGATTACCCCCAATCACCATGAGGCCCGACAAATTGCGGGTATACCCATTGATGACGAAATTAGCCTTAGAATTGCTGCGGGTAAGATTCGTGATGAGATAGGATGCAAGGCTGTCCTGATTACTCGGGGAGAGGCGGGCATGGCCCTTCTCCAAGACGACGGCCAATTGGTGACTATTCCTACCATGGCCAAGGAAGTATTCGATGTGACAGGAGCGGGTGACACTGTTGCCGCCACATTGTCTCTTTCGTTGGCTTGCGGTTGCTCCATGTGTGATGCCGCCATATTGGCTAATTATGCTGCTGGAGTCGTTGTTGGTAAAGTCGGTACGGCTAGTTTGTCGGCGCAAGAGTTATTGGAAACCATTCAAAAAAACAATCCGGTCCTTGCTGACAGGATTGAGGTAAAAAAATAATCTAAGAGGTCTAGCCTCAGAGGAGTTGGAAAGAACATGCGACTACGGAGTATGACGGGATTTGGAAGGGGCGAGACCTCCGAAAACGGTAGAACTTGGATTGCCGAGGTTCGGACGGTGAATCACCGTTTTTTGGATCAGCGGGTGATTTTGCCTCGGCTATTTTCCGCCATGGAAGAACCGGTGAAAAAAATGGTTGCCGGTTCTTTGGATCGTGGACGCGTCGATGTGACCTTTAGCCTGCAGGGCGTTTCTTCGGTGGAGCCGCAGTTGGTGGTCAATGAGAGTGTAGCGCGGCAATATCATCGCTGCTTGCGGCAGTTAATCGACGATTATCACCTTGCCAATGATGTGAGTTTAAAAGATATGCTCACTCTGCGCGACGTGATTAGTTTGGAGGAGCCGCGACCCGATATGGAGAGCGAATGGAGCCTGATACGTCAGGCCTTGGAAGCGGCACTTTCAGACTGCAATGGTATGCGCGAAAAGGAAGGCTATGCGTTGCAGCAGGAATTGTTAGGTCGGCTGAGTAAGTTTGAAACGATCGTGGTGCAGATTGAAGAGAAAATACCTGAGTTACAACAGCAACGTCAGCAAGATTTGCGAACTCGTATCGGTAAACTGCTGGATGGCCTGGATATTGATCCAATTCGTTTGTCCCAGGAAACCGCAATTATGGCGGATAAAAGCGATGTAACGGAAGAAATTACTCGTCTTCATAGTCATATCGCCCAATTTCGTGCTTTTTTGATAAGTGATGAGCCCGTTGGAAGGCGACTCGATTTTCTCCTCCAGGAGTTTTTACGTGAGGCCAATACCCTCTCTTCCAAAATAACCAACGCCGGGATTGCCCATCTCGGTGTTGAAATGAAAAATGAAATTGAGAAACTGCGCGAACAGGTCCAGAACATTGAGTAACATTGAGATCGAATCTTGCACAAGAATGGTCGTACTGGAAACGGAATTTTTTCCGCGATTTTGAGGTGGGTGAGAGTGCATGGATAGTCGATTGGTCAATATCGGCTTTGGCAACGCGGTCAAAGTCGGGCGCATTCTCGCCGTGGTGAATCCCGGGTCGTCGCCCATCCGGAAACTGAAGGAAGAGGCTCGCCTGGAAAAAAAATTGATCGATGTGACTGAAGGCAGAAGGACACGTGCGATAATTTTGCTTGATTCCGGACATTTGGTGCTCTCTTCCGTGCAGCCGGAGACCATCAGTCAACGTCTTTTGACCATGGATCAGGAGCAACGTCAGCCCAAACAGGTGCTTGCAAAGGCCAGGCAGGAGGAGAGCGATGAATAAAGGACTGCTCATTGTCCTTTCCGCACCATCGGGGTGCGGCAAAACCACTATTTTACAACAGGTGATGCACGAGTTGCCGGCACTGGTTTTTTCTGTATCGCATACCACCAGGCCGCCACGTCCGGGCGAAGTTAACGGTGTTCACTATCATTTCGTCTCGCCCGATGATTTTATTGCTTTGCGCGATCAACAACCCTGCGGCTTTTTGGAATGGGCGGAGGTGCATGCTAACCTCTATGGCACCAGTGACGCTGAGGTGGAACAACGGCGCTTGGACGGTGAGGATGTTTTGCTTGATATTGATGTCCAGGGCGCGGCTCAGGTGCGTCAACGCGCCAATCCAGTAACCATTTTTATTGCCCCGCCATCTTTGCGAATTCTCGAGCAGCGACTGCGCGGGCGAGGTACTGAGAGTGAAGAAACGATTGCCAGGCGGTTGCAGAACGCTAAAGCCGAACTTACGGCTGTCGATGACTACGACTATGTAATTGTTAATGATAAGCTTGACGAGGCGGTAGAAAGCCTTCGCAGCATTATCATAGCCGAGCGATGTCGGCAACGCCGTGATCGCCGTGGCATGACGATACAGTGGGATCTCGCCTAATGGTCCGCCCTAAAAGAACAAACCAGGCAACTGAAGTTACCCACCCGCCTGAAGTGACTGCGGAAGATCTGATCTGGGGAATCAATGCAGTTTGGGAGGCTTTGTCACAACCATCCGGGAGTACGGTCAGTGAGATTCTTGTACAGGCAGGAAAAGCTGGACCACGACTCCAGCAGATCATCGACGCAGCCCGGGAGCGTTCTGTCGCTGTACGATTTGTTGAGGCAAGCAGAATGCGGGTGCCGAAGTCTTGTCGGCATCAGGGGGTGGTGGCTCGTTTAAGCGAAGCGAAGTTGTTGGATCTTGAGGAGTTGCTGGCGGATATGGGGGAAATCCGGCAGGGAGATGCACCGAAAATTCTGGTGCTTGATTCAATTCAGGATCCCCGCAATCTTGGCTCGATTTTGCGCTCAGCCTTGGCCGCTGGCTTTTCTCGCGTGATCATGACTCGGGAAAGAAGTGTCCCTGTGACCGGTACCGTGGCAAGAACATCGGCAGGAGCCGTGGCGCATATGCAGATTTGTCGGGTGGTAAATCTTGCTGATGCTCTCAATGCATTGAAAGAAAAGGGTTTTTGGATATTCGGTGCGGTGGCGGAAGCGGGCGTTACCCCAATTTATTCGGCTGATTTTTCCGGGCCGATAGCCTTGGTTATCGGCAGTGAGGGGAAGGGCATCAGGCCATTGGTACGGCGGCAATGTGATCATCTCGTGACCATCCCCATGCCCGGCAGTTTTAATTCTCTTAATGCCTCGGTGGCCGCTGCGGTGATCATGTTTGAAATTGCGCGGCATGCACTGTAAAAGTTGCCCGCCTTGTGAAATGAAAACGCCGGAATGGCCTTGGCCACTCCAGCGTTTTTTTTTATTTTTTCTTGAGTTGGGATTTGAGCAGATCTCCAAACGTTCCCATAGATTGTGATTCCTTGCTCATGGGTGGAGGTGTATATTCCCCCCCCTTTGTCGGTGACTCTTTGGCAACGAAATCCTCCGGGACTAGGGCGATCCGTTTCTGAGCCGTGTCGACGGATTCGATTTTCACCGTCATTTCCTGGCCGACCTCGACCACTTCACGGGGATGGTGGATTCTCTTGCCGGCTCCAAGTTTGGAAATGTGCAAGAGTCCATCCACGCCGGGTTCCAGGGTTACAAAAGCGCCGAATGCCGCCAATCGACATACCGTACCCTGAATTACTGAGCCGACCGGAAATTTTGCAACCACGGTATCCCATGGGTTGGGCAAGGTTTCGCGGAGACTGAGCGAGATTCGATCTCGATCCCAGTCGAGCCGTTTGACGATAACCTCAACCTGCTGTCCTCGGCTCAGTACATCTTCAACCCGGTCGGTCTGCCCCCAGGCCAGTTCTGATATGGGAATCAGGCCATCCACACCGCCAATATCAACAAATGCACCGAAATCACGAATAGAAGTGACGACACCGCTTATCTGTGTGCCTTCGGCTAAGATCGCCTTCAGGGCTTCGCGGGCCTGCTGTCGTTGCTCTTCCTGGATCGCCCGGGCAGAGAGGATAATGTTTCGTCCCTGGTTGCCGAATTCGATGATTTTAAAAGTCATCGATTTTTCAAGATATTCCTCGGCCGTTTCAACCTTGCGCACATCCATTTGCGAGTAGGGGCAAAAGCAGCGCTGGCCGGCAACGGTGACCGAAAATCCGCCTTTAACTTCACCGGTGACCTTGCCTTCAACAGGAATACCTGCCTGGAACGCCTCCTCAAGCTCTCGGGATCCGCTCTGATTAGAACCCAAACGGGTGGTGAAAATCATTTCCCCGCTGCGGGCAGCCAGAAAAAAAACCTGAATACGGTCGCCAATGGTAGCGGTCAACTCGTCGGATTCGTTGCGGAGCTCAGAGGCCTGCAGTACCCCCTCGCTTTTCCCGCCGACATCCAAAAAAATGTTTTCACCACTGATACCCACAATGCTTGCTTCGATCTTGGTGCCGGGTTTGAGGGCGGTCTGGGAGACCGGTTTTGCCTGAAACAACTCTGCAAAAGTTTCGTCGCTCATAATGTTTTACTGTTAAGAGAAAAGGTTACCAGCGAATTGATCTGCAATTCTGCTAGCCTCTGTGGTTCATTGTATATAAAAAAATCAATCGGTTATCGCTAGCTTGCTGCCAACAAACTCCCTAAGGGTTAGCCGCTGCTCCAGATCCACCAGCGCAAACGAAGGGATTTCATCTTTTCCAAGTAAGTCGCCTGGGTTCACCAGGAGGCAGTCTCCAAGACGTTCACTGTGAAAAATATGGTTATGTCCGTAACAGACCAAATGATATTTGTCTGACCGAGCGAGTTCACGCGCCAATTCTGGGTAATGAATAAATGCGATCCGCCAGCCTCGGACAGTGATGCTCCCGTGTGTACCATGATGCTGAATGTTGGTAAAAGTTTTTCCGCAACGGGCAGAAATCAGATGTTGATCCCCTGCATTGTTGCCGTAAATGAGATGCACCGGCCCGTTGAAAGCATGCAGGTAGCGGAGCATGAACGGTGAGATCAAGTCCCCGCAGTGGATGAGAATATCCGCCTGGGCCTGATTGGCTTTTTGAACGGCCAGATGCAGGTTGGGGATTTGATCGTGACTGTCTGATAAAACGGCAATACGCATGGACACTGTGCTGAGAAATTCAAAACCCTGACTCGCTTCTTAGATCAACTGTGGAGGCAGGGAAGGTTCACAGAGCTCCTCTTTACCCTTCTTCGGTGTTCGGGGCAATGCCTTTTGGGGCAAGAGAGAGCCCCTGCCGGTAAATCGGCCATTACTGGCGAATTATTTCCGTTCCAGGGGCGAGATCAAGTTTAAGGAGCAATTGCTCTTGTTTAGGATCCTTGGCCGGTAAGACATTCAATTGAATGTTTGTGAAATCCAATTCGGTGAGGGCTCCAAAGTGGTCTTCCATCAACAAACGATGGAGTGTGTGCTGCTTGTCCAACCAGATTTGTATACGTTTGATCTGGGGATGCGGCTCTCTGGGCGTAAGTTGGATAGCCTGCATGTCCGCTGGTGGATTGTTAATGTAAAAGACAGGGTCTGGTCCACTTGGGGTAAATTCCTCGGCGAGTTTTTTGGAACCGGTGAAGAGGGCAAAGGTGATGTCGGAGTCCAAATCCTGGATCGGCGTAATGATAAGTTGTTTGTCCTGGGGGGTATATATGGAGAGTTCCCGGCCATTGTTAAGAATCACCTGGGGGGAGGGCTCGTTATAATCCCAGCGCATGACACCTTTGTTTGCACTCCCGGAGGGGCCGCTCCGATAAAAGGCAGCAGACCCGCAGCCTTCCTTGATCCGTCCACCGGAGTCGGTAACCTGAGCGAAGTCAAACTGGAGACTATGCAAATGCTGATAAGTGGCTTGCAGTTGGTCAATAGACGCCGTCAGCTGTTGTGCTCCAGGCTGAACCGCCGCTTGAGTGGGGAGCGAGAAGATAAAGACGAAGCTTACAACAATAATATATTGCAGATAGTTACACATCGGTTTTCTCCAAGAGGACGGTCCGGCCGAAAATGGTGTTGGCCAAACCATGGACCGGCGAAGGGATATCAGAGACAAAAAAACGGTTGGAAACATGGGGATCGTACAATTCTTGGCGTAACTGTTCGTCACTTTCCAGGAGTGTTTTCAGATGCAGTGCGACCTCCACTGATGAGTCGATAATTTGTACTTTGCGCCCGATTCGGGGGGCAATTATTTTTTTCAGCAATGGGTAGTGGGTGCATCCAAGGATGAGCGCATCGATCTGTTTATCCCGGAGCGGGTGTAAATAGTGTTTCGTAATCATTTTTGTTTCGCGCCGCGCAAGCCATCCTTCCTCAACCAGGGGAACCAGAAGGGGGCAGGCTTGACTGTACACCTTGCAGTGGGGGCGAGCATCTTGGATTCGTTTTTCATAAAGGCCGGAGTTGATGGTCGCCCTGGTGCCGATAACGCCGATTCTTCCGGTTTTACTTACCTTCGCCGCTTTCTTGACTGCCGGATAAATCACATCAACGATGGTGTGGGGGTAATGGGTGCGAAGAAAGGTTGAGGCCGTGCTCGCGGCTGAATTGCAGGCAATGACGATCATTTTTGCTCCCTGCCGCAAAAGAAACTCCGTATTTCGTTGGGAGTATTCGGTGATCATGGCCGGACTTTTGGATCCATAGGGGGAGCGGGCTAGATCCCCAAGATACACTAAAGGGAAACCGGGACAAAGGGTCTCGATGGCTCGGGCAACCGTCATGCCGCCGACACCGGAATCAAAAATACCTATCATTGCAATGTGCCTACAATATCAGTCAGTAAAAAATGAAGGGATAGAGAAATAGGAAGGCGAGAATTTAGATATCTTGTAGAGCTCGGATACTGTTATACAGAGGCACTATTGTACCATGGACATGAATACACGAGTAAAGCCAGGCGATGTTTGTAAGATGTGCATCACCTGGCAAGAGTTTACAAGATGTTTTTATAGGAAGAATTTATTTTTTTTTGTTCGCGTCTTTGGTGCGCATTTCGATCGCTTTGCGGAGGTTTTCGGGTAACCCGCGTTCTTTGCCGGACTGCGAGCGTCTTTCAGAAAGAGCTTTAGCACACAGGGGCTGTCGTGCAGAAAATCCGTATTTTTTTCGATATTCTTTCGAGTTGAGATCGTGTGATTTCAGATGCTTCGGGGAGAGCATCTTGAACTCCTGACCACATTCCAGGCAGATGATTTTATTTTTCTGGATAGATTTTTTGGGGTCAATAACGGGGCCGCTTTCTTCCAGCTCAGTTTCAATGCCAACAGATTCTGAATCCTGAAGCGATTTAAGGGTTTGAAATGTATCGTTAAGTGCCGCCTTTATTTCTTCGGTGCTCATCTGTTTGCTGCTGATTTGAGACTGGATGATCTCGGCGGTCATTTCAACGAGTGATTTACTCATAGGATTCTCCTGAGTGTAAGTTAAAAATAGTTACTGATGGATCTAATTTCAGGGCATTCTAACGATAGAACATCAACTATTGCAACGCAATTATTTTGTTGAGTTACAATGAAATTCTTTGTTTAAAAAAAAACGTTCGATTTCAATAGGGATAAGTAGTCGGAGCGCAAGGAAGTGTGCTGAATGGATACATTTTTCTAGAATAAAGAGGAAGAGGCAGCTGTTTTTGCTTGGTCCTCGTAAGCCTCAATATTTAGAGGCAAGAGTTGACAGAGAATGGGGGAAGCGTTATTTTTGCCTTTGTTTACAGATTCGGTCATTGTTTAACCTGAAAATATAGAGTGTTGAGAGGTGGTTTCATGCCTGTCTATGAGTACGAGTGTAGTGGGTGCAAAAAAATCTTTGAAATTCAGCAGCGTATTGCCGATGCACCCCTGACGGTTTGTCCCGAATGTGGTGGGTCGGTGCGCAAAATGATTTCCATGAGCTCGTTTCGATTAAAAGGTGGTGGGTGGTATTCGGACGGTTATAGCAACTGCTCCGGCAGTGTCGGCACGGCGCCGAGCGATTCAAGCAGCTCCGATAGTGGCGGTTCTTGTCCAGCCAGCGGTGGCTGTTGCCATTGTCCGGCTGCGAGCTGATATTTTTTTCTTTTGACTGGACCCGGCTTTTGGCCGGTTTTTTTTTTGCTCTGAGAAAACCCTGAAAAGATCGATGTCTGGGGTTATTTTTCGGCGATGATGGCCATTGCGTCCCCGTAGGAAAAAAAACGGTAATCGCGGGCGATCGCCTCTTGGTAGGCACTGAGGATGCGTTCCCGGCCCGCCAGCGCTGATACCAGGAAAAGGAGAGATGATTTCGGCAAATGAAAATTGGTGATTAAATTATCGATCACCTTAAAGGAAAACCCCGGGTAGATAAACAGATCACATTCGCCGGTCATCGATTTGACCTGGCCTGTATCGGCAGCTGCAAACTCCAAGGTTCGAACAGTGGTGGTGCCAACAGCCCATATTCTGCCACCTTCGGCTTTGGTGCGGTTGATCAGTTCCGCAGTTGCGGCTGTGACCTCCACCCATTCCCGATGGATACGGTGCTCTCGAATATCCGAGGTCCGCACCGGGGCAAAGGTGCCGTAACCAACATGGAGGACAACCTGTGCCACTTGGACTCCCTTTGCGCGAATACGTTCGAGCAAGGTGTCGCTAAAATGGAGTCCGGCGGTGGGAGCGGCCACTGAACCCGTCTGGTGTGCATAGCGGGTCTGGTAGCGATCCATATCCTCGGTTGAACTCCCTTGCGGGCGACTGATGTATGGAGGCAAGGGCATCTGTCCATGGCTCTGCAAGAGCGTTTCAAGCGTGGTTGGCCCGTCAGCCCGGTATTGCAGGGTAACTTCTACCTTGCCCTCTTCGTTGATGGCGTCGACCCTTGCGCGCAATTGGTCGCTAAAGAGCAGGCAACTGCCGTTTTTTGGGCGCTTGGAGCTTTTTATGAGGGCGGTGGCATTTGCCTCCAGCCAGGAGGCGGTCGGGGCTTGATCCGGAACCGGCTTGGGAAAGTGGAGCAGGAAGAGTTCCGCCTTGCCGCCGCTTTCTTTTCGGCCTAGGAGGCGGGCTGGAAAAACCTTGGTCGAGTTGACCACGAGAAGATCGGAGGCACGCAGGTAACCCGCGATATCGGCAAAATGGCAGTGCGTTGGTTGCGCTCTGTCGGCTTCCAGAACCAGCAGTTTGGATTGGTCTCGTTGTGGTTCGGGGAACTGGGCGATCCGTTCCGGCGGCAGTTCGTAGTCGTAGGCGTCCAGCTGATAGATATAGTCAATCATGATGGATTGGTAAAAATCCAAAAGCCGCGAAACCCCATATCGCAAAAACAATCATGGCGAGACTGCAGCGGTTAAAACAAAAGGCGATTTTCTTGCAAAGGGAGCTAACCTACTTTACATTGCCCCAAAAGTCTTGGCCAAAACATGGTCCGGACGAAGAAAGATGTTCCCTGCTTGCTCAAGAGCCAATTTGATGATGCCCTCCTGCGTTTTACTCCCCGTTTTCGATCTTTCAGCCCGCAATGATTCTGCTAACAGCCGCAACCCCTTTTGAGATGGAAGCTTTCCGCTCCCGTTGTCCTTCTCCCACGGGATGGACTTCAATGCTGACCGGTATCGGTCCGGTTGAGGCTGCGATGCAGGTGACAGCCTTCCTTGCACAGACTCCATTACCTGTGCGAGCTGTGATCAATTTTGGGGTGGGCGGTGCGTACATCCGGGAATCAGGCGGGGCGGATCTGTTGGATCTCTGTTTGGCCGATTGCGAGGTTCTCGGTGATTTGGGCATCTGCTACGGTGACCGGATGGAACCGCTTCGCGGTGGGTCACTTGAAATTGTGGACACCTTTCCCCTTGATTGCCCGGAAGTCCATCGTGCTGGGGCGCTGCTTGCAAGCCTCAATATTTCCTTTCATCAAGGTGCTTTTGTCACCGTCAACTGTGTCAGCGGGTCCCGGCAGCGTGGGGATGACTTAACCCGGCAGCACCAGGCCCTATGCGAAAACATGGAAGGGGCGGCGGTGGCACGGGTTTGCCGGTATTTTCATCTCCCCTTGATCGAATTACGCTGTATTTCTAACTTGGTCGAGAACCGTAACACCCAGAACTGGCGCCTGCGAGATGCCTGCCAACGCTGTGGGCAGGTGGTGGCGCAGGTTGTACAAGGACTCACACATGTCTGATATTGCCGCCCTCTCTTTGGGCTTTTCCCCTTGCCCCAATGATACGTATATTTTCAACGCCCTGGTACACGGGCAGGTGCAACCCCGGTTGTCCCGTTTGCAGCCGCCGATATTGGAGGATGTGGAAACGCTCAATGTTTGGGCCTTGCAAGGTCGATTGGATGTAACCAAGCTCTCCTTCCATGCATTGGGCCATGTTTTGGACCAATATGCCCTGTTGTCTTCCGGTGCTGCCCTTGGGAGAGGTTGCGGCCCCTTGCTGATTACCGGAGCTGGCAGCAAAAACAAACCATTGGACCAGTGGAAGGTAGCCATTCCAGGTCGCTTGACCACTGCCGCTCTCCTGTTGCGTCTCTATCACCCGGCCTGTGAAAATTTAGTGGTGATGCGTTTTGACCAAATCATGGAGGCCATACTTCAGGGCAAGGTAGATGGTGGCGTCATTATCCATGAAAGCCGGTTTACCTATCAGGCGTTTGGCTTGAGGTGCGTGCAGGATCTGGGCGAATGGTGGGAATCGACCACCGGCTTGCCCATTCCCCTTGGTTGTATCGTTGCCCGGCGATCTTTGGTTGAGGAAGTGCGTGCTGAGCTCAGCAGGGCCATTTGCGCAAGTATTCACTGGGCAGACGCGCATTCGCAAGCCTGTCTTGCTTATATTCGTGAACACTCTCAAGAGATGGAAAAAGACGTGGTCAACAGCCATATCGGCCTCTATGTTAACCAGCACTCCAAAGACATCGGGGACGATGGCCTGCATGCGGTGCGGGAATTGCTGCAACGGGGTGCGGAAATCGGCCTTTTTCCGCAAGGTACGCATTTGTTGTGATGCCCGAATCGGTGGCCCTTAATCAAGTATGGGGCTGCGTGCTGATCGGCGGCAAATCCAGACGTATGGGGACGCCGAAGCACCTCATCATCCAGAACGATCAGAGCTGGGTTGAGCGAACAGTGTCCCTGCTCCAGCAAATGTTGGGCCGGGTTGTGATTGCCGGGGCAGGAGAGTTGCCCCCTTCGCTTCAGGGCATTGCCCGAGTGCCCGATGCCCCCAACATCGGTGGTCCCCTTGCCGGGATCCTGGCGGCGCTACGTGCTTTTCCTCAGGTTTCATGGCTGGTTGTTGCCTGTGACCAGCCGGACATGGGGCCGGAGGCGGTGCAGTGGTTGCTTGATTGCCGGGAACCTGGTGTGCTCGCGGTGATGCCGGATATTGCAGGCACCGGTCGGGTTGAACCCCTGTTGGCCTACTATGATCGCTCCATCCTGCCGGTGCTGGAGGAAATGGCGGCCGGTGGCCATCGGCGTATGAATCGCCTGCAGTCGGTTCCCGGCGTAAAAACACCGACTCCTCCTTCACATATTCACCATTCCTGGCACAATATCAATACGCCCGATGATTTGGCAAAGTCGTCCGGGCATCTTCCCCCAATTCCTCATAGGCAAGGATGAAGCATGGAACAAACTTTGGCCACAGTTCTGCAACGTGACCCCGAGCAAAAGGAATTTCATCAGACCATTGCAGAATTTTTGGCGACCGTTGAACCGGTGCTGGAAAAACACCCGGAATATCGAAAATACGCAATTCTTGAGCGCTTGGTTGAACCCGAACGAATGATCATGTTCCGGGTGCCATGGATGGATGACCTCGGCGATGTGCATGTGAACCGCGGTTACCGAGTAGAAATGAATTCCGCCATCGGACCGTACAAAGGCGGATTGCGGTTTCATCCTTCGGTGAACCTGTCGGTGATTAAGTTTTTAGCTTTTGAACAGGTGTTTAAAAACAGCCTCACCACCCTGAGCCTTGGGGGCGGTAAGGGCGGTTCGGATTTCGATCCCAAAGGCCGCAGCGATACCGAGGTGATGCGATTTTGTCAGTCCTTCATGGCGGAGCTTTTTCGTCATATCGGCGAAGACACCGATGTCCCCGCTGGTGATATCGGGGTCGGCGCCCGCGAGATCGGGTATCTTTTCGGCATGTATAAAAAATTGCAGAATAAATTTACCGGCGCTCTGACCGGTAAGGGCATCGGCTGGGGCGGCAGTCTTATCCGGCCTGAAGCCACGGGCTATGGTGTGGTCTATTTTGCCTCGGAGATGCTTGCTTTAATTGGGCAGACCATGGAATTCAAGCGCTGCCTTATTTCCGGCTCGGGCAATGTCGCCCAGTTTACGGCCGAAAAGGTGCTGCAGTTGGGGGGCAAGGTGCTGACCATGTCTGATTCATCGGGCTATATTTACGATGAAGAGGGGGTTGATTTTGCCAAGCTCGAATATATCAAAAAATTGAAAAATGTCGATCGGGGCCGAATTCACCACTACTGCGAGCACTACCCCAAGGCGGTGTTCGTCCCGCTGGATCCGACGCTCGACCATAACCCGCTTTGGCAGCATCCGGCCGATTGTGCCTTGCCCGCGGCAACCCAGAACGAAATCAATGTTCAGGATGCCTTTCACCTGATGGAGGGAGGGGTGCGATTGGTCTGCGAAGGGGCCAATATGCCGTGTATGCCCGAAGCGATCACCCTGTTTCATGAAAACAAGGTGCTCTTTGGGCCGGCCAAGGCGGCCAATGCCGGCGGAGTGGCTGTCTCCGGGTTGGAGATGGCCCAGGACGCGATGCGGATCAGTTGGACTCGGGATGAGGTCGATACCCGACTGCGCTCCATCATGGAAAATATCCATCGGACCTGTTTGGATACTGCTGCTGCCTACGGGCACAGAGGTGATTACCTTGCCGGAGCCAATATTGCCGGTTTTGTCAAGGTCGCTAATGCCATGCTGGATCAAGGGGTGGTATGACCGGCAAGGAGCAGGGGCAAAACGGAATGCCAAGTCGAATTCTCGACGGCCTTGAGCGCTATTTCGTTAATGCGTTGGCAGAATGCCCTTATGGGCAAGAGGATGTGGCGATTTATCATCAGGCCGTCTTGTGGCAGGTCGATGATCTAACCATGGGCGAACTTTTGGCCCATGGATACCGGCGTAACGGGAACTGCATGTACAACATGCGCTGCCCTAACTGCTCCCTCTGTGTCCCTATTCGCATTCGGGCCGAACGCTTTCTTCCAAACCGTAATCAGCGCCGGGTTTGGAAAAAAAACCAGGATGTGACGGTCGATGTTGCGCCGCTGAGCATGTCGCACGTGAATCTTGCGCTGTTGCAGCGGTTTCTCTCGAGTCGTTTTCCCGCAGGAAAGAGCAGTGCCGAGAGTTATTATGCCGATTTTTTTATCACCAGTATCAGTCGCTGTTTTGAAATCCGCTACAAGGTGGAAGATCAGCTTTTAGGCGTGGCAATCGTTGATGCGGCACCAGGCTGGCTCAATGCGGTCTATTTCTTTTTTGATCCCGGGCAAGGGTGGCGGAGTCCGGGAACACTCAATATTCTCACCCTCAATCATCTCTGCCTCAAGCATGAAATCGAGTATTTATACTTGGGGTACTGGATCGATGGTCACGCGGCTATGAGTTATAAAAGTTCCTTTCGGCCCTATGAACTTTTAATTGAGGGTGTTTGGCGGGAACAGCCCTGAAAGGGTTGTTGGGCGAGGTGTTTTTTGAGGTAAAAAGAAATAACGCCAGAATCGATGGTGTTCGATTCCGGCGTTAGTATTTACGGGAAGAGCAGGATCAGGCCTTTTCCTTCCAATCCGGCCGCAGGTGCAACTCGGTGAGTTGCTTTCTGGCCACGGAGGACGGAGCCTCGGTGAGCGGGCAGGTCGCTTTCTGGGTTTTTGGGAAGGCAATAACATCGCGGATCGAAGAGGACCCGGTGAGGAGCATCATCAAACGATCCACGCCAAAGGCGATGCCGCCATGGGGAGGTGCGCCCAGTTCCAAGGCCCGAAGGAGAAAACCGAATTTTTCCTGGGCCTCCTCAGCCTCAATGCCTAGGGCTTTAAAGACTTTTTCCTGCATCTGCGGGCTGTGAATACGGATGGAACCGCCGCCGATTTCGTTACCATTGAGCACTAGGTCATAGGCCCGGCTCTTCACTGCTCCAGGATCACTTTCGAGCAAGTCTATATGATCCTCAAAGGGCGCGGTGAACGGATGGTGCACGGCAGTATATCGTTTTTGCTCTTCATCATACTCAAGCAGCGGGAAGTCGGTGACCCAGAGGAAGTTAAACGAGTTTTCGTCAACCAGTGCAAGTCGACGGGCCAGCTCTAAACGCAGTTCGGAAAGTACCTGATGCACCACCTTGGGTTTATCGGCACCGAAGAGGATTAAGTCACCGGGTTGCGCATCCAGGGCCTGGGACATGGCCGCGATTTCCTGCTCGTTGAAGAATTTGGTGATCGGCGACTGCCACTCCTCTTCTTTGATCTTAATCCAGGCCATGCCGCGGGCGCCGAAACGTCCAGCGTAGTCGGTGAGATCATCAAGATCTTTACGGGAGAAGCCACCGCAACCCTTGGCGTTGATCGCTTTGATCACGCCGCCATTTTCGATCACGGTGTTGAATACCTTGAATCCGCAGCCACGCAGGGGTTCGGTCAGGTCGATCAGTTCCAGGCCGAAGCGGGTATCGGGGCGGTCGGTACCGAAGCGGCGTATGGCTTCATCATAGGGCATGCGGTTGAAAGGCGGTTGCAGGTCGAGCCCACGGGCCGATTTGAACAGGGTTTTGATCATACCCTCGACAATAGTGATGATCTCCTCTTCGGTCACAAAGCTCAGCTCCATATCGATCTGGGTAAACTCGGGCTGCCGGTCGGCGCGGAGATCCTCGTCACGGAAACATTTGACGATCTGATAATAACGGTCCATACCTGCAATCATCAGGATCTGCTTGAATAGCTGCGGAGATTGCGGCAGGGCAAAGAATTTTCCGGCGTGGACCCGGCTCGGAACCAGGTAGTCGCGCGCCCCTTCCGGGGTGGAGCGAGTCAGCATCGGGGTTTCGATCTCAAGAAACTGATTGTCGTTGAGATAGGAACGGATCGTCTGCAGCGACTGGTGACGGAGAATAAGGTTCTTGGCTATTTCCGGACGGCGAAGATCCAGGTAGCGGTATTGCAAGCGAAGGTTGTCGGAGATTTCAAGATCCTCATCCAGAGGGAAAGGGGGCGTTTCGCTGCTGTTGAGGACACGGAGTTCATCGACCAGAACCTCGATGGCCCCGGTGGCCAGCTTGGAGTTTTCCATTTCATTCGGACGTTTGGCGACCCGACCGCGTATGGCAATAACCCACTCGCTACGTAGTTGATGCGCCTTTGCGTGCACTTCGGCATTGACTTCAGGGTTGAACACCACCTGGGTGATGCCCCAGCGATCGCGAAGATCGATAAAAATAACGCCGCCATGGTCGCGGCGGCGAAGTACCCAGCCCATTAGGATGGTTTCCTGCTCTAAACAGGCAGTCCCCAGATCATTACATGTGTGTGTGCGCCGAAGCGCGCCCATAGATTCCATAAGTTATCTCCAAAGTGAATCGGATCGCGCGGTGCAGGATCCGGGAAAATCCCTCTTGTTTTGATTGCCCAAGGCGAACTGGAACGGGTTGGGGCTGATCGTGAGTCCAATTTTTTGACGGGTTCAGTGCAGTGCGGCCAGTAAGCGTTCGCTTTGTTGGGTACTGGTTCCGCTCAGGTCAAAGGGCTGTTGTTCCTGGGTGGACATGTTTCGCAGAATGCCTTGTTGTTTTGACAGCTCCTCATCACCGATGATGAGGGTGAATCGGGCGTTAATGCGGCTTGCCTGTTTGAGTTGGGCTTTCAGACTGCGGCCACTGTAATCGATCGCCGCCTTGATTCCTTGCCGACGCAGTGCCTGGGTGAGCTGGCTACAAGCGGTGAGCGAGTCCTTGCCCAGGGTCGCTACAAAGACATCCATAGATTCCACTGGCAGCAGGCTTGCCGTCTGTTGTTCCAGCAACAGGGCAATACGTTCCAGGCCCATGGCAAAGCCGATCCCGGAAAGCGATGGTCCGCCGAGTTGCTCGATGAGACCGTCGTAACGACCACCGGCACCAACCGCAGCTTGGGCACCGAGGTCGGTCGTTAAAAACTCAAAGGTGGTGCGGGTGTAGTAGTCCAGACCCCGGACCATGAAGCGGTTGATGGTGAAGGGAATGTCGAGCGTTTCCAAGGCTTGGCGTACTTCGAGAAAATGCTGATCACATTCTGGACAGAGCGCGTCAAGCAGTGAGGGGGCATCAGCCACAACTGCTTTGCAGGTGGATTTTTTGCAGTCCAGAACCCGAAGTGGATTCGTGAGGGTTCGGCGACGGCAGTCTTCACAGAGCGAGTCGCTCACCTGCTCAAGATAGGCAATCAGCCTTTCTTTGTAGGGAGGGCGGCAAACCGGGCACCCCAGGGAGTTCATTTCCAGGCTGACATTAATCCCCAATGTGTCGAGGAGCATCTGGCCCATGGTGATCAGTTCGGCGTCTATTTGCGGTTCGACCGCACCAATAATTTCGGCATCCAGTTGGTGAAACTGTCGTAGACGACCTTTTTGTGGACGCTCGTGGCGAAACATCGGGCCGATGGTGTAAAGCCGTTGAACCGGTCGCTGCACATGCAGGCCGTGTTCGATAAAAGCCCGCATGACCGAGGCCGTGGCCTCGGGGCGCATGGTTAATCCTTTGTCGACAAAGGTGTACATCTCTTTTTCCACCACATCGGTGGCTTCGCCGATGGAGCGGACAAACAGTTCTGTCTTCTCCAGGATCGGCACCCGAATTTCACGCATTCCGAAGCGTTCGAAAATGTCCCGGGCACATTGTTCAATGTGCCGCCAACGGATTGCTGTTTCCGGTAGAATATCTTTGAAACCGTTAATCGCTTGAATCTTCAAGGAAAACTCCATTTTTGCTCCGAAAGCGTGTTTAGCCGCTTTCCGGACTACTGACAATTGTCGCGAAAAAATATGAAATGTACTCGTAAAACGGGTGAAAAGTCAAGCCGATGTGGTTGTGTTGTGGTAGAATGACAACACACTTCTGCTTTTTCGGTCTCTTTTTTTTAAAAGTCGCCAGGCTTGACAGCGAAGGGGAGACCGACATTGTTTTTTTGTTGCTGAGCGGCAGGAAATGGACAATGGGGCAGCCTTTTTTTTATATATTATGAAAGTAACATCAGATTAAGAGGCTTGAATGAAATTGCCAGAACTAAAGATTGGATCTCTAATCGCCAAGATTCCCCTTATTCAAGGGGGAATGTCCATTCGGGTGTCAACCTCTGCCCTGGCGGTTCCGGTGGCTGAGTGTGGTGGCATAGGGACCATTGGCGGCTCGGGAATTCCTGTACCGGAGTTGCAAGAGGACATCCGCAAGGCCAAAAGCTCTACTAAAGGCATCATCGCCGTTAATATTATGTACGCGATGCGCGATTTTTATGAGCTGGTTATGGGATCGATCGAGGCTGGTGCCGATATGATCATCACCGGTGCCGGGTTTTCCCGTGATATTTTTAAGATCGGGAGCAAATTCAATATCCCGATAGTCTCCATTGTTTCTTCCCCGGGATTGGCCAAGTTGGCCGAAAAGTTGGGTGCAGCGGCTGTTATTGTCGAGGCCACCGAGGCCGGAGGTCATCTGGGCACTGAAACCCCGTTGCGCGAGCTTTTTCCTTCTGTCCGTAAAGTGGTTTCCAAAATTCCGCTGATTGCCGCCGGAGGTATCACCGATGGCTTTGAAATGGCAGAGATGATGGACAAATACGGTGCCGATGGGGTTCAGATAGCCTCACGTTTTGTTCTGAGCAAAGAGTGTTCAGTTTCTGAGAAATTCAAACAGGCTTATCTCAATGCGCAAAAGGAAGATATCGTTCTTGTGACCTCTCCGGTTGGTTTGCCGGGGCGGGCTGTTAAAACATCTTTTGTAGAGAAAATGCTTCGCGGTGATGATATCTCTGCCGATAAATGCGTGTTCAAATGCTTGAAAAAGTGCAGCTATAAGTATTGCATCAGTGAACGGCTCCATAACGCCCTTGTGGGGGATGTGGAAAACGGGTTGGTCTTCTCCGGTGCTAACACCTTTAAAATGACGGAAATCCTGTCGGTACAGGAAATATTCGACCGTTTCGTGCACGCGGCGGAATCTGTGTACAAGGAGACGGTGCCACAAACCTGATGGACGGACTGATGCTTTTCAGAATGCGTTTTCTCCTAAAGAACAGGGTATTATGACGGAAAGCGTGCAAGATGCTCCAGTGGAGTCGCAGAACCTACCGGCTGTCGAGGTCAGAATTATTCCCGAATCGGAGCACCCTATTCGGGAAAATTTGCTCGACCGTGAAGCCCTGAAAGTATTGTACCGTCTTCGCGATGCCGGCTTTAAAGGGTACCTGGTGGGCGGCGGGGTGCGGGATCTCTATTTGGGGCGCACCCCCAAGGACTTTGATATCTCAACCGACGCCCGTCCTGGCCAGTTGCGGCAACTGTTTCGTAACAGCCGTACCATCGGACGCCGGTTTCGCTTGGTCCAGGTTTTTTTTCGCGGAAACAAGATTATCGAGGTCTCCACCCTGCGTTCAAGTAGTGAGTTCGATATCAAGGGTGATGATGCGGTCCTTCCTTCCAACAACACCTTCGGTACCTTGGAAGAGGATGCCTTTCGTCGTGATCTGACGATTAATTCCCTGTTTTACGAGATCGAAAATCATACCATTATCGATTACATCGGTGGTGTGGCCGATCTTGATCGATGCATCATTCGAGTCGTCGGTGATCCTGATAGGCGGTTCACCCGGGATCCGGTACGGATGATGCGGGCCATCCGTCATTCCGCCCGTACCGGATTTGCCATCGAAGAGGAAACCCTGACGGCTGTGCGGCGTCACAGCGATAAACTGCAACTGTGCCCGCCTTCCCGTATCCGCGATGAGGTGCTCAAGGATTTGCAGTCCGGTGCCAGTCGTGCCTGGGCCGAACTCTGCATGGCCACCTCTTTATGGGATGCCATGTTTCCTTTGTACCGGGATTACCTCCAAGGCAAAGAGGGTGATCTGGTTCGGGGCGAACTCATGCGGGTCTTCTCGATCCTTGACCGACTGCATACTAAGAATAGCGTTGGAGAAAACATCAAGGTTCCGGAGTTTTTTCTGCTAGCCACGCTGTTACTCCCCTGGGCATGCCTGCGGTACAAGTTGCCGGATACCAACGTTCGCGGTCAGGGCTTTCACAATCTGTCTCGCACGATCCGCGATGATGTGGATCGCTATTTTGGCCAACCGTTTAATATTCAGCGCATGGCCAAAGAGGGAATGACGACTTTGTTGATCAACCTCTCCACCTTTCACCATACCCGCAGCCAGGGGGCCGATCCCAAATGGCTGAAAAAGAAAAGTTACTACAAGGATTGTTCGCGCTTTTACGATTTCTACCTTGAAATGCAAGGGCTCGCGGCGGTGAAACAGGAACGGTTTGCGGTGGAACCGCCTCCGGCGGAGGCCGTGGAGGTGATCAACGTCCCTGAAGGCAATGGAGATTCGGGAACACGGGGCCGTCGCGGGGTGAACCCAGCTTTCAGCAGTAAAAAGCAGGGCGTGTTCGGGTTACGTAAAGTCCGTGATTAGAGCGCGAAGGAGGTTTCTTGCGCTTTTTACTCTATAACATCCGCTACGCCACCGGAAACGGCCACCGGTTTCATTTCCCCTTCCCTTATGCGGGTTACCTGCGGCATTCGCATTTGACCCTGCAACAGATCTTGGAATTTATGCATTCGGTTCAGCCCGATATCATGGGCTTAGTCGAGGTCGATGGCGGCTCCTTTCGAACCAGTAGAATGTGTCAGGCGGAAATTATTGCCAAGCAACTTGGGTTTTATCATGTGATCGAGACCAAATACGGTTCAGCCTCCATGGTTAAACGGTTGCCGTTGTTGAAAACCCAGGGAAATGCGGTGCTAACCCGGATGCCCATCATCAGCCATCGGTTTCATTACTTTGATGAAGGGGTAAAACGGTTGGTGATACAGGTGTGCACCGAGCATTTAACTATCTTCTTAGTCCATCTTTCCTTGACATACCGCAATCGTCAGTACCAGTTGGAGCGCCTGTATAAACTTATTCGTCAGGTAGACCGCCCAATGATCCTCGCTGGCGATTTCAATGTCCTCTGGGGCATGCGCGAACTGGAGTTGTTTCTTGGCGCAACCGGATTAGTCAGTGCCAATCCCGAGAAAAAACCCTCCCATCCCAGCCGTGCTCCCAAACGGGAGTTGGATTTCATCCTCCACAGCCCGGAGCTGCGAGTGACCAACTTTCAGATTCCTCCTGTCACCTTTTCAGATCACGCACCTTTGATCTGTGATTTTGAGTTCTCATAGTATCTCCGTGACAATTTGGGTAGGCTGATAATCGATCCGTTTCGGCCGGTGATGCCGTTAGCGGTTTGCACGGCCCGGCGGTAGGAAAAATACTGCTCGTTGCAGCGGGTACAGATACCAGCAAAATCGATATTTTCTGCACGCACCCCCGCTTCCTGGAGTTGCTTGCGGCTAATGGCCCAAAAATCAAAAAAGTCCGGTCGAACCTGATAGTGGTGCATCCATTCAGGGAGTTCGGTTCGATAATTTTTGAATTCCGCGCAACAGGGGCCAAGCGATGGGCTAATCACCGCCCGCAGTGAAAAGGGGTCGACTCCATATTCCTGCTTCATGCAGGCGATGGTTTTGCCGATAATTTCCTGAACACTACCCCTCCAGCCACAGTGAATCGCGGCCACAACCTGCTGCTGCGGAGCCCAGAGAAGAATGGCCTGGCAGTCGGCCTGCTGGATGAGAATGCCGGTGCCCGGACGGTCGGAGATGATCGCATCGTATCCCTCCGTTTCTTGATTTATATGTGCATCTGTAGCGAGGAGAATCCGGTCAGCATGGATCTGTTTCACTGTAATGATTTGATCCAATCCAAGAGCCCTTAGAGCCCGAAGGCGATTAACCTCCACGTTTTCGGGGGAGTCCCCGGTGTAATAACTCAGATTAAGGGTGGCAAAGGGGGCCTTGCTAACCCCGCCTGAGCAACAGAAGCAACCATGCGGGACGGGAAGTCGTTGGCTGGCGTAGAAGGGAAAAGGTGTCTGGCGTTGCATGTGATCCAACCCAAAATAAAACGGGGAAAGCCAAGTGGCTTTCCCCGCAGGTTACATAAAGATAATCGAGAAATTAGAAATATGCCTCAAAGGTGATATATACTTGGTTAGCACTTTCAACCGGGTTGAGGCCGAGAGCTTGCAATTGGTCCTTTTCGCTGCTCAGATCATAGGGTTTCATGTTCCAGTCAAAACCACCGGAGTAATCATAGTCGTAATACTGCCATCCAAGACGGACAAAAGTCTTGGCGAATTTGGAGATAGCTTCACCGGTGGGGAGATCATAGATCATATACAGTTCGTAGGCACTACCACGGGTTGCCAGTTTGGACATATACAGGTCATCATGGCCGGGGGAGAAAGCAATCCAGTATTGCGAGCCGTAGTTGTATTCAGCACCAAGTTTCAGACCGAGGTTGTCAATGTCGTAACGTATACCTGCATAAACGGAATAACCGTCTTCACTGCTGGTATTTGGTGATTGTCCCATCATCATGGCCACGTAATCATTGAACATACCATTGCTGTTGGGATCGGTTCGGCTCCATCCCCCGGCAATAAAGTAGTTCAGGTTGGACACCTTATCCATGTAGACGGTACTGGTGTGGTATACGTTACCCAAATTGACCTGGTCGCCCATTCCAGTAGGAAAAGGTTGGCCGATGCCGTAATTGACAAAATCGCTCGAAAATGTAGGATAGTTAAAGAGGTTGAAAGCTTCGAAGGCCTGGATGTTGAGGAAACGGGAACCTTGCTGCATTACATCCCAACTGAGCCCGGCAAAATCGGTATCATCAAGAGTCGGGCCTGAATCACCCTGTAGCCCATTTTCGAATCCACGCCCATAACAGAAGCGAATACGTCCGGTTCCTAAGGCATCATTGCCCCAATCGTACGCATAGCCAAGCGAGATGCCATCAAATGGATAGTCCATGTATTCAACCGGAGTGGCCATACGCTCATCGGTGCCCATGCGCAGCTGAGCTGGAGGCCCGTCGGAAGTTGGTCGTCGACCAATGGAGAACCAAACTGGCGCACCGCCGATGTTGGTCCAGTTAACGTAGGCACGATCTACATAAAGGGCACTATCATTAGGTGTTCTTGTGGTATTGCCATCAAAAATAGGAAAGCCTCCACCTAAACCGTCGGGAGTGCTTTGCATACCCCATGCTTTATACATAGCGAGACGACCTTTAAACTCAAGGTTTTCAGTCGCTTTTACTCGCATGTTCAAACGCAAACGATTGGTCATGATGGTATCGTTTGATTGGTCACCAGTCGAAGGACTGAATGTTGGATTCCCATTGTTGTCAAAACCGGAAAATAAGGGAGTTCCTGCTCCAAATACATTGCTTGCGCTGTAATAATCCCCTCGAGCACGAAAATCGCCATTGAACTGAAAGCGGGCCGCAAGATCCCAGGAGTCGGACTTCTCATCAAGAAGGTCGTCAATATCCTCAACCTTGTCGCCGTACTCGGTGATGACTTCGTTTTGCTGGGCCATCTGGGCTTTCAGCTCATCAAGCTGCCGGGAAAGCTCGTCTATTTTTCTTTCCAGGTCTGCACTGTTGTTACCGCCACCGGCAGCTGCAATTGTCGGCAGGACCATCAATCCCGCCAAAGCCAGCATGGAAAATCGTTTCACCATTATTCTCCTCCTTTTGGTTGAATCCCCACTCCCGTTATCACTACTGCGTTTCAGTGTTCATGAAAAAATATCAACTCATGTGACAATGAATCCCAGTCTTAATCATAAGGTGAAAGTATCGTGTCTTTTTTTGAATGTCAATCAGACTTAGCCAAGGAAGTAAAAAAAATTGTACTTGAGGCAGGAGGGAGAGAAGAAGCCGCCGGACTTTTCAACGCCCGGCGGCTGAAGGAATGTTACTGATGATAGCGTCGTAAAAGCTTTTATCTGCTGTGTCGCAGCTGTATTCCCGATACTCGACATACCTTATGTATGCCTTCACGCAAGAAAAAAAGCTACTCCTTGTATATCGTTGTTTTAGCTTAGCCATCTTTCAGAATGTGATGGCCTTTTTACGAAACCGTCACTGATAGGAAAAGGTGGTTTTGTCGTTTTTGCGACCGATTTTGACCTTGCCGCCCTTGGCAAGGTGGCCGAAAAGGATTTCTTCGGTGAGTACGTCCCCGATTTCCTTCATGATCAGCCGCCGCAGAGGCCGAGCGCCAAAAGCGGGTTCATAACCCTCTTTGGCCAGCCAGGCACGAGCAGCCGGGCTAAGGGATATGACCACTTTTTTGCTCATTAATTGCTGTTGCAGTTCACCAACCATTTTTTCGACTACCTTTTCCACCGTCTCTGGATTAAGCGGGCCAAAGGTGATGGTTGCGTCCAAACGGTTTCGGAATTCCGGCGCGAACATATTCTTGATCGCTTTCTGCTCCTTGCCCTTGGCGTCGCCGATGAAGCCGATGGTTCGCTCGCTCATTTCCCGGGCACCGGCATTGGTGGTCATGATTAGGATTACGTTGCGGAAATCGGCGCGCCGCCCGGCGTTATCTGTCAGGGTTGAGTGATCCATAACCTGCAGGAGGATGGAAAAGACATCGGGATGGGCCTTTTCGATTTCATCCAACAGGAGCACCGTGTACGGGTGCTTGCGGATGGCATCGGTCAGTAGACCCCCCTGATCAAACCCTACATAACCGGGAGGCGCTCCAATCAGGCGTGCTACCGCATGCTTCTCCATGTACTCACTCATATCAAACCGTTCAAAGTTGACGGACAACGATGCCGCCAACTGCCTCGCCACTTCGGTCTTGCCGACACCGGTTGGCCCGGCAAAGAGGAACGATCCGGTGGGCGCTTGGGGGTTGCTCAAGCCAGCTCGGGAGCGTTTGACCGCCTTCACCAGGGCATCAATGGCCTGATCTTGGCCAAAGATAACCGATTTGAGTTTGTCCCCCAACTGGAGAAGGTCATTGAGATCCGTTCCAGCCTTACTGTTCACAGGAACCCGTGCAATTTTGGAGACAATTTGTTCAACGTCGCGCATGCCAATGGTGCGTCCGGTTTTGCCATTGAGGCGGAAGAAGGCGCCCACCTCATCCATAACATCGATAGCCTTGTCCGGCAAAAAACGGTCGTTGATGTAGCGATTGGCCAGCTCCGCCGTGGCATCAATCGCCGCCTTGCTGTAGCGAATCTGATGGTGCTCCTCATAACGGGATTGCAGCCCGCGCAGGATACGGCAGGTATCGTCCACCGAGGGTTCGTCGATGTCAATTTTTTGAAATCGCCGTGCCAAGGCACGATCTTTCTCGATATGGTTTTTGTACTCCTCATAGGTTGTGGAGCCGATACAGCGGATCGTTCCCGATTGCAGGGCAGGTTTCAGTAGATTGGAAGCATCCATCGAACCGCCGCTGGTCGCACCGGCTCCGATAATGGTGTGCATCTCGTCAATGAACAGAATCGCTTTGTCTTTTTTTTCGATGGCTGCAACTACTTCCTTGAGCCGTTTTTCAAAATCGCCCCGGTATTTGGTCCCCGCCACCAGGGTGCCGAGATCAAGCATGTAGATCTCCGCATCCTGTAGCAGGTCTGGAACCAGTTTTTTGGGATCGGGTTTTGGTTCTTGCCGGGCAACCGTATCCTCAAAAATCCGCAGAGCCAAGCCTTCCGCCATGGCGGTTTTGCCTACTCCGGGTTCACCAACGAGTAACGGATTGTTTTTCTTGCGTCGACAGAGCACCTGCATCATCCGGAGCAGTTCGTGGTCACGGCCAATCAGCGGGTCAATGTTGCCTTCAGCTGCACGTTTGGCAAAGTTGACCGTAAACTCCTCCAATGCATCCGAGGGCTTGTCCTGCCGTTTTTTGGAAGGCTGCTGTTGTCCGGGCGGTGGTTGTTGGTAAGGCTCTCTCTGCAGGTATTCTGGTAGACCGTGGGAAATGTATTCCATCACCTCCATCCGGCCAACACCTTCGCTGCCAAGAAAGTAAACCGCGTGCGAATCCGGCTCGGTGAAGATAGAAACAAGAACGTCACCGGTATCGACCTGTTTTTTGCCGCAACTCTGCACATGGCTTACCGCCCGTTGCAGAACACGATTAAAGGCCACTGTCTGGGCCGGTTCGCCGTCTAGTTCCTTCATGATCGGCATTCCACTTTCGAAGAACCGTTCCAGGCGCTCCTTGATGTTCTGATTGTTGCCCCCGCATTTATCGATAATGTGCCGGGCAAGATCATCGTGCAACAGACCATAGAGCATGTGCTCAATCGTCACATATTCATGACGGTGGTTTTTTGCTTCTTTGATTGCTTTTATCAGGGCAAGTTCCAGTTCTTTACTCAACATGGTCTATTTCCTCGTCGGGGAATCAAGTTTCCCTTAGATCTTCGGATACCGGGGTAACCGTCTAGCTGTACTGTCTTGTTTCAGCAATCCTTTTCCACGGAACAGCGGAGGGGAAATTGATGCTGCTTCGCCATTTGGTGCACCATCACCACTTTGGTTTCTGCAATTTCACAGGTATAAATACCTGCAATGCCGATGCCCTGATGGTGCACATTGAGCATGATACCAGTAGCTTCTTCGGTGTTTTTATGAAAGACGGTCTGCAAAATCATAACCACGAAATCCATGGTGGTGTAATCGTCATTATGCAGGAGAACCTTGTACAGCGGCGGTTCCTGTAATGCTTCCCGGTGACTGCTCTCAATTTTTTCCTGGACGGTTGAATCTTCTTTTGCCATGCCTCTACTCAATGGGTACTACATTTTGTTCTCAGAAAAAATTCTTTCCAAGAATATATTGATTCTTGTGAGAATCGTAAGGGAATATGTCAAAAATAGGAAGGGTCGGATGGTTGTACTTCCAATAATTCCTGTCCATGGAGTATTTTAATGCCCGTCGCTGATTTTGCAAGGTCGGTCGGAATAGGTGGCTACTCTTTTGTGGTTGGCCGCCGGGCAAGCATGGAGAGCAGTAGGTGCTGGAGAACGGTCTCCGCAGCAATTGGGGATCCTTTAAGACGTAACTCCGCGCGGAGCAAAAGCTTGAGCCAGCCTGTCAGGGTGGCAAGGCTATAGGTGGCGGCAGTCTTGAACTGCATGTACAGGGCAAAGGGATGGCCGCCGAGTTCTTTTTTCCACTGCTCCTTCGCTTTCAACCTCGGCAGACAGGTGTTTTGAAAGGCCGCCGCAGGCATGGAAGCCTGAAATCCCACCTCCGGTTGTTCGAGTAAGGCCCTGAACAGCAAAAGATTGCGAACAAAGTTGCGAAGGGTAGCGACCACGGCCAGGGGATGGATGCCGTTTTCCTGAAGACGCTCGCCTATGGCCATCGCCTGCGCAAGGTTGCCGGCTGATATGGCTCCAGTGAGTTCAAACAGGGCTTCCTGGCGGGTACGCCCGACAAGCAGGTCAATATCCTCACGGGTGATTTGGCGTCTATCACCGATGTAGGCCATCACCTTGCGCAATTCCATGACCACCGCAACCGGATGGAAACCGACCCGGTCAAAAAGCAGGTCCGTTAAATCCGGCGCGAGACTTTTTTCCTGTTCGGCAAGGGTCTGCAGGACCAGATCCTGGAGGACCGACTTTTGTGCCTTCTGCGCCTTGGCGCTGGCTCCGGAATCGACACTCAGATCAAGAATGGATTGTTCTTCTTTAAGTTGTTTGAAGAGTTTCTTGCGCTTATCAACATCTTCGGCCAAGAGAAGAAGAAAATTGGCTGGAGGAAGTCCGGATTTGAGCGCGGCCAGAAGTGCCTCGCCTGGATCGGTTGCGGCTGCCGATCCAGATTGGCCCTTATCAGAAAGGAGCGGTTTGGTCCAGCTGAGATCCCCCTCGGGTCTGGCAAAACCAAAACACTGTTGCCACTCCCCCTCGCCCATGGCCTGTAAATCGTTGTCGGCGGACGGGGTCAGGCCACCGCTTTCGATAAAGGCGCAAAGAGCACGGGCTGCCTGTTCGGGTTTACCCGCATCGTGCGCCTTTTGAGCACGGTCCCAAATGTTTTTCGCGACCTGTTTTGAATGAAACAGGCGGGTGTCGATGACCCGGTAAATTTGCCTGCCCGGAAGCAGGCTGTATCCCCGGAGTTTTGCAAGCGTTGTTAAGCTATCTTCCCGATCACCATCAATGGCATGCACCGTGCCACCACTGTTTTGTAACAGCACCTGTTCCAGTTGATCCGCCGCATTTCTACACAGATAACGCTCCCCGAAGAGCAGGTATACCTGGGTCGGGGCCGTTGCAGCCCGAGTCAGTAGCTCGGGCTGGTTTTCACGGGTGTAGAGCGGCATGAATTTGTTTATCCCCTGGTTCGCTCAAAGAGATTTTTTTTGGGTGCCCTCCCTGAGGCCTGCTGTTCCTGATCCAAGATTTTGTGAAGGATGGCGGTCAATGAACCGGGGAGAAGGTAATCCTGGCCCCGTTCACCGCGGAATATGGATGCCGATTGCTGGGCCACATTTTTCCAAGTGATAGAAGAGTTGTTGCTAGCAATGATCTCAAAAAACATCTTGTTGTAGGGATCGTTGATCATAGCAAGCCCGGTACCAATGGTGGCAAGAATATCCACCGAGGAGGCAAATAGCCGGGTTAGGGTGGTGTACACCTTAATTCCACCGCAAGAGCCGAGGCTGAGGAACCGCTGTTTGTCGCGGAGGTCGTGCTCGCTGACTTGGTTTTCCTCGATCAGTTTGGTCAACGGCTCGATGATCTGTTCGGATCGCCAATAACTGTGCCCTCGCTGGGCAAGCATCTCATCGCGGGAGCGGATAAAACGCCGCAGCATTTCCATCTGGTTTTCCATGTCGGAATAGACGAACTGGGTATGCACGATCTGAATGCCATTTACCTGCTTGGTAAAAGCGACGGCAAAATGGCGGTTACGCATGGCCTGAAACAGGGAAACTAAACCGGAACCGATATAGCGTTGGCATTCAGCTCGGAAGGCTCCGGTCATTGGCGGGATGGAGTACTGCTCGGAAACGACCATCCGGTAACCGCTGCCAAGCAGCATGTTGGCATTGGAGGCAAAGGATTGGCGGCCGTCATCATCGGGATGATACATCGAAACCGAGGCTAGTCGTCCGTCCTGTTTCCACTCAGCAAAGGGGGTAGTTTGGTACATCTCCAGGTTCACCGCCCCGTGGCGAACGATCATGCGGCTGATAAGCACTCGGTCCGTCTGTCCGAGCAGTTCGGGATAGGTTTGGAGGTAGTATTGAAGGATAACGTTGATCAGCTTGGCGAAGGCGGCATTGTCGGTATCACCCTGCTCGGCCATCAAGGTGATCAGGTAGGTGCGGGCCTCCGGTGAGAGCATCTTGAGCAAGTGGCTGAGGGTGGCGGAAAAAAGGAGAATCGAGTCTTCGTCCTGAAAGGCTGATGATGCCACCAAATGGAGAATAGCCTTTTGCCGAGTAGCATCAGAGGGAAAAAATACAGTCAGTTTACCCTTTTGAGCACAACTGGAGATAAAATCGGATACCAGCAGATTGCCGGGATCTATGGATTTGAGAAAATTAAGCAGGTCACCTTGGTAACGGCTATTGATCCGAGCCAGCAATACCGGAACCAAGATATCACGAAACGAAGAGTCGTAGAGCTCGCTTCCCTGAGCCATGACCGCATAGGCATTGGCCACTGTGAGATCACGGGCGGTCTGAACCCGGGCCACGGTGGTCGCCCGTTTTAGAAGCGCCACGGCGCCACCTTTACCCGCGTTGGCGATACTACCGAATTGGGCCCGCACCGAGGGCTGCAATTCATTATATTTATCCTGCAACTGCTGCATTGACCAGCGATTGAGGGTTGCGTCGGAGAGCTCGTAGCCGTTGCGGTCGGTGACCGCATGGAGGTTGTTGATTTTCCATAGGACCTCGGTGCCACCATCATAGAGAGCTTGGAGCAGGACTGTCTTCTGGTGGGCATCGAACTTGTCATACTGCGCGTCTTGGATGTTGCCCGGGAGGGCAAAGTAACCCACCAACCAATTCCAGGCCTCCTGGGCGCTCAATGATTTATTGGTAAACAGGCAGCGTGCGTTCCAGGCATCATCCTGATACAGTTTCAACAGCAGCTCAAGGCCGTCGAGCATGGTCTCGGTATTCATGGTCGGGATCTTGGCATAGGCCTCGGCCGCTTTCGCCTGGTTGTTGCGCAGACGGATCAGCGTTGACAGCCCCTTCAAAGCCAGGTCGACCCGCATGCCGTTGACTTGGAAAAAGGCTTGGGCCGCCCGGGCGTTGGCGCTGCTCATGTTGTTGAGCATGGAAATGATTCCAAGCGATTGCCGGGCAGTGACGCCCTGCACCCCGACAAAGGCACGGAAGGCGCGTCCGGCATCAAAGCCCATCTGTTTGATGGTATCAAGGGCTGAAATGCCACCTTCGATGTCCATTGAGCTGAGTCCGGCCAAGGCCTCATAGGTGAGTACCTGCTCGTAGGTAAATCGTTCTTGCCCGAGGCGATCAATAGCTTGTTTGGCATATTCATAGTTCACGCCTGGCAATACGCAGATCTTGCGCAGGATGCGTTGGGCGTTATAGTTCATTCTCGGGATAACCGTTCTCCCGTATTCGATTTGTTGGCTGGTCAGGCCGGGAATATTTTGGTATAGGCCCACGGTCTGTTGCATGCTAGCCGAACCCGGCTGATACGTGGCACTCCAAACCGGCGGGGCCAAGAGCGCCAGAGGCAGGAGCAACAGGAAAAAAAGCCGTTTAAGGCAAAGATTGCGCCGGGGAAGCCGACAAAAGGGAGTAGTGGTGTGCATGGCGTTCAAAGTAGTAGGTTAGTGTTGTCCGATGGAGTGCAAAGGATGCTGCCGATCATGGCTCTTTTGTTGGCCATGGCTTTATGGGGCAGTTCGTTTGTGGCCTTGAAATATAGTTTTCAGGAAATGCATCCCCTCATGGTCATTTTGGGGAGGATGGTGGTCGCGTCTCTTTGTTTTGCTCCTCTTATACGATCATTGTCCAGGGGCGGAATGCGTCGGTGCCATGCACTACCGGTGCTGCTGATGTGCCTGTGCGAACCCTGTTGTTATTTTCTTTTTGAAACTGCCGCTCTAACCCGTACCAGTGCTTCGCAGGCCGCGATGATCACCACTATGCTGCCGCTAATGGTGGCCCTTTCAGCGGGGCTGGTTCTTGGAGAACGGATTACCCCGCGGACTATCGCCGGCTTTATCGTTGCCGCAATCGGCGCCCTTTGGCTGAGCATCGGTGGCCAGGGGACGCAACAGGCGCCGCAACCGGCTCTGGGGAACTTCCTTGAGTTCCTGGCCATGGTTTGCGCGACGGGCTATACTATTCTAATGAAACGGTTAAGTAAAGAACTCCATCCGTTTTTTCTTACCGGGATCCAGGCTTTTACGGGAGCCCTTTTTTTTATGCCAGTCCTGTTTTTACCCTCGGTTCGGGCCTCATCGCTGACCTGGGGCGGCTTTGGCGCGATTCTCTATTTGGGAGTTATCGTCAGTATGGGCGCTTATGGTATGTATAACTACGGCGTCAGCCGGATTCCGGCGAGTCAGGCCTCGACCTTTGTTAATCTGATTCCGGTGTTTTCCATTCTGCTCAGCTACCTCATCCTGGGAGAGCGTCTCAATATGTGGCAGTGGATGGCCTGTAGCTTGGTCTTTGGCGGGGTCTTGCTGAGTCAGCAGAGTTTGTCGTTCTCGCATAAAGAAGCGAAGACGACGTTTCCTGTTTCCTAAGACACTACTACAGGGAAGCGTTGTCTTTGGGTTTTAACTTGTTACGACACCATCAAATTTTTGGCTCCACGTTGGGGACAGTTCCATGAACAGAACACTGATAATACTCGGCCTGGTCTGCGTTTTGGTCGGGTTGTTGTGGCCTTGGCTGAAACAGTTGCCGCTTGGCCGTCTTCCCGGTGACATCCTCATTGTGCGCAACAATTTTCTTTTTTCTTTCCCGGTTACCAGTTGCATCGTGGTGAGCCTGGTACTCTCCTTGCTCCTCTGGCTCTTTCGCCGGTAGCGATTTGGTTGGAGATGCCTTTTTTGTCCGAGTACAACCCTCTTGCCCCCTGTCCCAGCGGTGGCTGGTGCGCCCGTTGCGGTATGTTCCACAGCTTACCCGCCTCACCTGTGGTGGATGATTGCCGGGCGCTTATGGCCCATTTTCAGGAGACTGGCCTGATTGATGGGTTGGAAGCCGGGCTCCCCTTTCATCTCCAATGTGGTGTGGATCCTCTTTTTGCCGAGATGGGCGGAAAGATGTTCGGGGTGCTCGCCTGTCGGAATGCCGCTGGTCAACGAGTTCTTCTTCGGGCCTTTTCCGGCCAATATAACGGGTTATGGAAGGTGCCCGGATGGGTGGGGCCTATCTTTGATGAGGCTCGGTTTCAAGAATTGGTGGATGAGCCGGAACGGCAGATCAAAGCCCTAGGCAAGGCATTGGAATCGCTTGCACCCAATTCGCCCCGTTACCGACTCGTCAAGGGGCAGAGACGGCAGCTTTCGCGGCAGCTGATGAACGCAATTCATGATCTCTATCAATTGACCAATTTTCGAGGGGTTTCGGCTCCGCTTGTCGAAGTCTTTTTAGGCAAGGGCATGCCACCAGCCGGAACCGGGGACTGCTGCGGGCCTAAACTGCTACATCATGCTGCCTGTAACGGATTGCGGCCGGAGGCCATGGCTGAATTTTATTGGGGCAGAACCAATAATTCAGGGACAAAACAGCACGGGCAATGGTATCCGGCCTGTGCTTCAAAATGTCAGCCTATTCTTGGGTTTCAACTGTGTGGGCTTTAATGGAGCTGAAGATCGATATCCTCTATCAGGATCAGGACTTGGTGGTGGTCGACAAACCCGGTGGGCTTCTTGCCGTACCCGGTCGTGGCCCGGATAAACAGGACTGCGTCACCGCTCGGGTCCGGCAGCGTATTCCAGGATGCATTGAGCAACCGGCTGCGCATCGTCTGGATATGGATACTTCCGGGCTGATGGTTCTTGGCCTCACTCGCGAGGCGCACCGCCATCTTTCCTCTCAGTTTGCTGAGCGGAGGGTGGAAAAACGATATTTGGCCCTCCTGACCGGGGAGGTTCCGGATGAGGCAGGGGAGATTCAGCTTCGTTTTCGTTTGGATCCGGAGAATCGGCCCTATCAGGTCTATGACCCGGTCCAGGGGAAATTGGGCCAGACCCTGTGGAAAAATCGGACAACGCTTTCAGGGCAAAGCCTGATTGAGTTCACACCCTTGACCGGTCGAACCCACCAACTCCGTCTTCACGCTGCCCACCCCCTCGGGCTTGGTTATCCCATCGTCGGTGATCGACTCTACGGCATCGGACAAGCAGGAGATCGTCTTTGCCTGCATGCGGCCTGGCTACAATTTTACCATCCTACCAGCGGCGCCTTGATGCGTTTTTCCTCGCCGGCCCCATTCCTCTAGGTAGATAGGCAATTACTGTTTTTTACGGCAATTGTTTTTGATACCGCTTAGCCGAATTTGTATGCCCGGAATCAGAATATGCGGATTTTTGATCTGATCCCGGTTTAGCGTATGCAATTGGTGCCACGCATCCGGGTTGCACAAGAGGCGTTGGGCTATTTTACTCAATGAGTCACCGGGCTGTACGGTATACACGTTGTCCTGAGCCTGAACAGAAGGCGGCGTTTCGGTAGGAGGAGATTGCATGCTGACAGGCGGTGCCGTGGGCTCCGGTTCCGAAAGAGGCGAGGATTCTTGGACTGTGACCGTAGGTGCATTTTGGCTGAGCGGCGCCGTTGGTGCGGGCATTTCGGAAGCAAGGGAAACCGTTGGTTCCGGTTTTTTTTCAGGAGATGGAGCCACTGGTGGCGTGTCGGTTGCTGGAAGAGCGGCAACCATAGGCGCAGGTTCAACCGTGTTTGGTTGCGGTACTGTGTTTTCTGGCGCCTGAGCCACTTGTTCAGTCTCCGGCTTTTCGCGATCGTTTGAGGCAGATGGTTGAGCGGTTGTTGCGACCGCAGGTGAATCCGCTGCCGGAATGAGGGGCGTATCTGCGGTGATGGGTGCAGTTGATACAGGAGACAGGGATTTTTGCTTAGTTTCTGGTTGACCAAGATACCACCAGGCCCCACCGCCGAGGCCAAGGAGGAGAAATCCGACAACGAGAGGGGCAAAGGCGCGCTTCGTTTTTCCTGTACGGTCGGCTGGTTTCGCCTGCGCCCGGATCCGCTTGGATCGCAGGCGAACGGCATTGGCCAGGGTTAGCATTTCGTCGATTCGCTTGCAATGCTCCTGGATGCCAGGAAAATCAGAGGCGACTCCGGCAGCCTGTAGGTAGCATTCCTGGGCTGCCGCGTTTTTCCCCTCTTGCTCCAGGGCTTCCCCCTCTGCGACCAGGACTGTGGCCTGGGACCAGAGTTCCTGCCGCATGGTTTCCAGTGTCTGCCGTTCTTGCGGCTCCAGCTCTTCACCGTGCATGGTCAATAGGGTGCCTGCCTCGACAAGGCGTCCGGCGTCTAAGAGGGTTTGAATGTCAGCCGATGAGATGGGGGACAAGGCTTATGCTCCTGAAATGGAAATGATCATGAGGAGGATGGTAGCTTTTTGCAAGAGACTTTGTCAAGAGATCGAAAAAACAAATAAAAAAAGGGGTACCCTCAAAGGGCACCCCTACAAACCATCTCAAATGGAGAAGTGGTCTTATTTGATGTGCTCGGCAACGGCGTCGCGCTCACTCTGGAGCTCGGCCTCGGTCTTTTTGATCATCTCACGGCTGAAGTCGCTGATTTCCAGACCTTCAACGATCTTCCAGTCGCCACCCTCGCAGATGATCGGGAAGGCAAAGATCAGATTCTCGTCAACACCGTAAGGGTTGCCCTTACTGTTTACACCCATGCTGACCCATTTGCCGTTGCTGCCCAGAGCCCAGTTGCGCATATGATCAACGGCTGCGGAGGCTGCAGAAGCTGCAGAGGAAGCGCCGCGAGCTTTGATGATGGCGGCACCACGCTGCTGAACGGTGGGGATGAAGTAGTTGTTGTTCCACTCATCGTCAACCAGTGATTTTACGGCTTTGCCAGCGACGGTTGCATAGCTGATGTCCGGATACTGGGTGGAGGAATGGTTACCCCAAACGACAACTTTCTCAACCTCGCTGGAATGGTTGCCGGTCTTCTCGGCGATCTGCGACATGGCACGGTTGTGATCCAGACGCATCATCGCGGTCACGTGGCGCGGGTTGAGTTTCGGAGCATTTTTCAGGCAGATCAGAGCGTTGGTGTTAGCCGGGTTACCGACAACCAAAATGCGGACATTGGGGTTGGCGTTGTCGCTCAGAGCCTTGCCCTGTACTGTGAAAATGGCGCCGTTGGCGTTGAGCAGGTCGGAACGCTCCATGCCCGGACCACGAGGACGGGAACCTACCAGCAGAGCGAAGTCGACATCTTTGAAAGCGACATTGGGATCATCGGTGGCTATAACGCCTGCAACCAGCGGGAAGGCGCAGTCGTTAAGCTCCATCAAAACACCCTGCAGGGCGCCCATTGCCGGGGGAATTTCTAAAAGCTGCAGGATGACAGGCTGATCAGGTCCGAGCATGGTACCGCTGGCGATGCGGAAAATGAGGGAATAGCTGATCTGGCCGGCAGCTCCGGTTACTGCTACACGTACTGGTGCTTTCATTTGTTTCTCCTTGTTGTTGAACCTACCAAATTAGTAGACCAAAAATTGGTAACTACCATCAGTTGTCATGCAAATCCCCAAAAGGGACTGTAGATCAAGAAACGAACTCGGTACTCATGTGAAGCAAGAAATGTGGTTGGAATTGAGTTGCGGGAATGTGTTTGGGGCAAGGTCGTTGAGACCGGGTGGGACGCGTGTCGTGGCTGGCACGGCCCGGGAGGCGGAAGAAAAGTTGAAGAATTCTCGAACGCTCCATCCAAAGAGGCAGATTCCCTTTCAAATCCGCCATTATTGATACAAATCAACGGATAAAAAGTCAAGCGCTCTTTCTCGGGCGTTGTCCGGCTACAATAGAGATATTTTTCAGGAAATATGCGCGTATCGGTCGGCGATCACCATCATCAGCGTCTCATAGGTAAAGCCCCAGATAAACCCTTCGGTTGCCGGAATACAGGGAAAGAGCACTTCCGGGCAGCGCGGGCTCATCGGCCTTTTAATGATGTTGGAGGTGTCGGACACGTAGTCCAGATCCAGCCACTCATGGCAGCTAATTTCCGATTGTTGCAGGTGAATTGGCGGTATTTTAGTGAGCTCGAAGAGGTAGGTGGTGACCGGAATCGGTTGGTTGAGGTGGTTTCCCGCCTGGCGTACCGGATACTGTTTCACCAGGAGATCGGTGGAGAGCTGGATGCCGCACTCCTCGTAAGTCTCGCGGATGCAGGTCGCCAACAGGGAAGGATCACCATCGTCACGACGGCCACCGGGGAAGGAGTAGTGGCCGGACCAGGGATCACGGGGATTGGATTTTCGTTTGAGGACCAGGACCTCTGGTTCTGGATCATAGGAAATGATGGTAGCAACGGCTGCTTCTTTTTTTGTGAAATATTCCATATCATTCTATATAGCAAATTCCCGTCCGATACCCAAGGGAGGAATAAAGGAAAGTCGGTGCTTTCTTTTCGTGTTTGTCTTTGAGGCATAGAGGCAAAATGACCCAGTCGTTTGCATTTTCTGTACAATTCGGATGTTTTTGAGTATTTTTCAAGCGATGCAACTACAAAAAAATGCCGTTCTCGCCAAAAAACAGGGTCTTTGTCAGAGTTGCAGAAAAGGTGGCGCCGCTTCTTGCCTGATTTTCAGGTAGAGGTATTCAAGATCCCGGTATCCGCATGCTCGTTTTACGATCCTGTTGATAGTAGCATTGAATGCTT
>JBFWLN010000005.1:0-168686 GCA_050252135.1 Desulfobulbus sp. | reverse complement strand
GAATGAGGGGTGACTGGACATAGTTTAAATTCACCATATTCAAATAATCTGAGCAATTACTTGGTATGGCAGAATTTTTAACCAGTCAACCCCTTCTTGTTTTCTGCAACTCTGACAAAGACCCAGAGATCGCATTTTTGAACCTTTTTTCACCACGGCTCGGAGCCAAGGATCAACAGGTCTCGGGCTCCATATTGTTTTCAACATCGTTACTCGTACTTTGCAAGGAACCCTTGATTGTGAGAGTTCCGTTGGACAAGGTACCAGTTTTATCCTAACCATGCCTGTTTAAAGCGAGGAGGGGAGATGAACGGAAACGATGAAATTCTCTTTAAGGATGAGCCGCCGGAACCGACCAGAAGGTCAGCGATTGCTTCTGATACTGCTGTCCCTTGGAAAATTCTCATTGTGGATGACGAGGCCGATGTACATAGCGTCACCACCTACATGATCAAGGGGATGAATTACTTGGGCCGAGCATTCGAGTTTTTACATGCCTACAACGGTCGGCAAGCGAGGGGAATATTAGAGCAGCACCATGACATTGCCGTCATTTTATTGGATGTGGTCATGGAGACGGAGGATAGTGGCCTCAGGTTAGTAGAGTATATTCGTAACGAACTGTGCAATCGAACTATACGTATAGTACTAAGAACCGGCCAACCAGGAAAAGCCCCAGCGGCTAAGGTTATCCTTGAGTATGATATCAATGATTACAAGGAAAAAACAGAACTCACCTTGGATAAGATGTTGGTGACAGTAGTTTCTGCACTGCGTAGCTATAATTTTATCACCACCATCGAAAATAACCGTAAGGGACTAAAGAAAATAATTGATGCTTCTTCGGACATTTTTGAACGACAATCATTGCAGAAATTAAGCAGTGGCGTCCTGAGTCAACTGAGTTCCATTCTTCAGTTACGTGAAGATGCAATGTTTAGTCATGCATCCGGACTAACAGCCTCTGGATTCAAGGGGGAATCCATTATTATAGCGGCCACTGGTGAATTTTACCAATACCTTGATCGCCCCATACGCGATGTCAATGTAGACCTTGTACACACTGCCTTGCAACAGGCACAGTCGCAGAATCATGGATTCTATTGTCGGGGAGGGCGATGCGCCTGGTATTTTAAAAGCAGGACTGGGTCTGAAAACTTTCTTTATTTTGAAATAGCCAAGGAATTGAATGAAACCGACCATGACCTGCTCGAGTTATTTTTTACCAATGTCTCCTTGGCGTTCGACAACTTATTTCTCAACAAAGGAATCGAAGATAGCCAAAAAGAGATCATCTTCCAAATAGCGGAAACCATGGAGTGCCGCTCAGCAGAAACAGGAAGTCACGTCCGACGTGTGGCTGAATATGCCCGGCTTTTGGCGTTAAAATATGGATTAAGTGAAGAGGAGGCCGAGATGCTCAAACTCGCCTCTACGCCCCACGATCTTGGGAAAATTGGAATCCCGGATGCTATCCTGAATAAACCTGGCCCATTATCGCCCGAGGAATACACCATTATCAAAACGCATGTGTACAGAGGATACGATCTATTAATCAAGTCATCGAGCCCTATTATCCGGGCGGCTGCCCAAATCGTCTTGCAGCATCACGAGCGATGGGATGGGCAGGGGTATCCTCAGGGATTACAAGGTGAAGAGATTCATATCTATGGACGGATCATTGGGGTGTCAGATGTCTTTGATGCCTTATCAAATAAACGCGTTTATCATGAAGCATGGTCGTGGAAGGCCGTTTTCTCACATTTTATTGAACAACGGGGAAAACATTTCGATCCAACACTGGTCGATATTCTTGTAGAAAATCAGCAAGAATTTAAAGCAATCTGGGAACGATATAATTCAGGTTCCTCCGCAGAATCAGTGGGTTGACCGGTAACGTTCTGCGCTGCAACGTATTGTTTCAGTGTGTTTTATATTATCAAATTCGAGTAGGTGCATTGGGATCGGTCGTTGGCTAAACCACATGCACCGTTTTTTAGTACGGTGCGGTCGGTAGCATGGAGCCCCGACTCTATCAAGGCCAAGCCCTGCGGGTGTGCGCTGTGCGCACAGCCTTGACAGAGCCGAGCCTCCCTGCTCCACCTGAAAATGGCAAGGGTGACGGGGCGGCAGGCGCCCCACACCTTTGCCTCCGGCGGTGCTCAGGTTCTGGAGCTTATTTTCAAAGAACTACCCACAAATTCTGCGGACGAGGCAATAATTAATTCTATTTAACATTGCTCCTAAGAGCATGAAAATCGAGCAGTTCACATTTTTCTTATATGGACGTCTCCCGCTGAGCAAGCGATTTACAATGTTGGCGATCAAGATCTGGCTGCAGTCTTATATCCGGCCTTTGATGCAGTATTCACAACCTGCTGGCCCTGATGGAATCCGCAGAGGAAGGCCTCATTTCCTGTTTGTTCTCGAAGAACATGAAATGTGTCAGGTCTACTCCCTCACGGTCCGACCTGTTCCGCCATGATCATTAATCAACCAGCGCATCCTCTTTGATTTTTCTTTTCCTGTTGTGCGCCTTATACCAGTGGTTGAGGAATAACTTTTTTCATACATCCGGTCATGGGCAAGTAGAGCCCAGATAATCCGGGCGATTTTGTTCGCTAGTGCTACTGCCACCAAATTTTTGGGTTTCCTCAAAAGCAATTTATCCAGCCAGGGCGCATGATTTTTCTGGTTTTGAATTACTGCACGTGCTCCATGAATGAGCAGTGTTCTCAGGTACACGTCACTGTTGGTAGGACAAATAGTGCCCTACCAGTAGAAAAAATTTCAGCTGAGGTTGAGTGGTAATCACACACAAAAAAAAAATAGGGGGTTTTCATGATCGAAGAATATGAAATTAACGATCCACCGAATTGTGAAACCTGCGATGATGAAAAACTCATCATCTGCCCTCGTTGCAAGGGCACGAAAAAAGAACTGGGACCAAGCCCGGACGGCGCAGCGTGCAATGAATGTTTGGGGAGCGGGTGTGTGATTTGCCCCCACTGCAGAAGTAAACAAAATCCATGGGAATAGGTGGCGGATTCAAAAGCGGATGCAAACCCACAAAACGGGCTTATTTTTGTTTAACCGATTCTCCATGACCCAATTTTAGGGGCATCCCGTATTATTTCTTACCATCCCAGATACAGGTGCAGAATCAGGAGGAAAAGAACTCTTCTGCAGTCGATTTTGGCCATTTACGGTGAAGGATGCATCGATTTCCTTGAATTTTCTAGGTATAATGTGTGGATGGTTCGCTTATTTAGGGGCGGATTGATTGGTTGCCCCAAAGATGTTTTCTTTAAGAAAACTAACCTCGCTTCTGCCCAATCTCTTTATGTTCTCTTGCGTGATCCGGAAGCACGCTGTCTCATTTGGTCCCTGCTGCAGTGGTGGTGGCCCTTTCCGGTCAGCCGGCGGGTTAGATAGGTCCAGTCGATAACACTTCTTGTCTGTCTTTTTTTTGCCTTCTTTCATAATGTAATGGACTTTTTATGAGCCCATCAAGAGTCGGTTGTGAAAGCAATGGAGAGAAGAGTGGAGGAAATGATTTATTAGGCTCTTCGAAACTTGACAGGGGCTGCGATTGCCTTAATTTTTAAAGAAGTTTTGAATGAGACGTGTTCAAAACTATCATCAAATTCCTTGCCATTTCAGTGGCTTTTTGTAAGCTCGTCAGGAGAAAAACTATGTTTACCTGTAAAAATTGTGGTTCGACCGCCAATGATGCCAATAGACTGTGCAGTCCTGATTTTGATATGACTCCGAAAAAATTTTGCGGCACCTCGGCCACGGAGGTTTGTGATGGACAGAAAGCCTCGATGAAATTTACCTGCGATGCCTGCGGTAGTATGTCCGCTCAGGCTGACAATCTCTGTAGCCCATCTACAATTCGTTAATCGTTTCCTTTGGCGGCCTGATACCTTGATCTGTATCAGGCCGCATTCTTTGTAGTTCTCTTCCACTGGCCCCGCCTTAGTAGAGCGTCAGCGCATTGCCCGAATACTTTTGATGATGTCCGCTTTGGGAGCGGTTGATCCGCTGCTGGTAAAAAACATGATAACCACCCCTTGCGTCCCTGCCTTGGGGGGGAAGAGCAGGGTTTCGCTGTTGCCGTCGATGGCCCGAACGACTGGTATCCCGGCAATGGTGGTGGTGCTGCCGCTGCCCATTTCTTCTTTTGCCCTGTTGTAGTTGGTGACCACGCCGCAGGTGATACCATAATCCGGATTGTCAAAGTTTCCTCGCCAGTATATGTGGTGAGTTTGAACCCAGGATTCCGTATTGGTTTTGTGCTGCAAGGAGGCGGGAATTACAAATTGGAGATAGCCCAGGGTGATTTGTTTCCAACCGTTAGGCGGGGATGGGGCTCGCTCCTTCTCGGTAACCTCGGACGCTGCAGGATGTTGCTCCCCTTTCCGCGTCATTTCCCAGCGTTGCCCCTTGCCGGTGGCAGTGCAGTCAAAGGTGCCCTTGGCTGCATTCCCGGAAACGATACCGGTATAAACCTGTTTATGGGCGCCTCCGAAAATGGGCCGAGTAAAGGTGACCTCAGTGGTTGCAGCCTTGTATCCCACATCTTTAAGCGGCTCCTCCTTGGTGGGGAGGCGAAGCACTGCATTACCGTCGCCTCCAATGGTCAAAGTTCCAGGCCAGCCGTTGAGCCTGACTTGCCACATCCCGGCCAAAGGTGCGGCGGAACCATAGGCTTTTGGTTGCGCGCCTGTGGCGCCTTTTTTTGCAGGCGCGGTTTGGGCGGTGGTCACCGGCCGGGCGGGTTTGCTTGAAGATGTCGTGCTGGTGGCGATTGAGGTTGCCGCAGTGTTTTTTCGTACCCGAAAAGTGACCGAGGCCAGTTCTTTGCCAGAACCCGGGCTGTTGAAGCGAAGGTCGTAGTCACCTTGCGTCGCCGGGGCGGTAAACTGCATTGTGCCAGATCGTACCTTGCCGATGTACTGATAGCCAAGGTCATGAGCATCGTTGATGGCAACCTTGCCGTGCGGAATGGCCGAAGGAATCAGGCCGATCCAGTCTTTGTCAGAAACGTTGCCCTCGGTCGACCATTTGAGAGTGACCATCTCTCCAGGTTCGCCCTGGCCAGCGGCTAGTTTCAATTGCACCGTTGCCTTTTGTCGTTTGGCCTCATAGGCCTGCTGTTGCTCCTTGGCTTTGGCCACCTCGTCGGCGTTGATCGCGATCACCACCTGCTGCGAGCCATGCCCCAGGATCGATCCGTCCGCACTTTGGGCCCGGACGCTGACCAGGTATTTGGCTGCGACGGGGCAACGCATGCTCATCTGGTTCGCTTTGGGTTGGCTTTGGCAATGCAAATCGTTGGGCGGAACCGGGGTAACCTGCCAGGCATACTTTACGTCAGGCACCCTGGGGCTGATATCTGCCTGGAAGGAGAGCTTTTCCCGGGCAACGTAAGTGTCTGGGGCAACCCGGGCCATGGCGCAGTTATCAGGTGTGCGGCACTGCCAGATCGTTGGTCGGGGCGCTTCGGCCATGGGATGGCTGATTCGAACCGTATACGCCCCGGGCTGTCGTTTTTGGCGGAGGAGTTCGTCCAGTGCGACCATCTGCTGATCCTTGTGCCGTGGCGGCAGCTGTCCCTGGTTGATCCCCATTTGTACCTGCCCGAAACGTTCGGTGGCGGTTTTGATCAGTCCCTTGTTGATCAACCCTTTGATCTCCGGCACGTCTTTGGCAATGACCTCGTTCCATAATTTTTCCCATTTTTTGTATTGATCGAGCTGTTTTTTAATTTCTTCATTGCTTGGGTTGACCTCTTGGGCCTTTGTCGCCTTGCGCACCGATTGGGCAAGCGGTTTGGCCAGATTCGGATCCGCGGCATTTTCCCGGGCCTGTTGCAGGAGACCATCGGTGATTCGAGCGCTCAGTTCGTAGGAAAGGTTGCGCGAGGTGCCGTCGCCGGGGTCTGGCACCATGTAGCCGTCGATCAAATCTTTGATCCCTTTGAACCGATCAGCTGCTTCGACATATTCACCCTGCGCAATGTGTTTTTTGACGGCGGCCACATCCTCACGGGCACTGTTGAAATTTTCATCGCGCATTCGCTTACGCCATTTGTCAAAGATGGCCTGAGCCTCGTTGTAACGCATTTTGGTGACGTTGTTGAAACAGGTGTACTGAAGGTCTTTAGAGCCCGTGGGCAAAGGTGTCTTCCAGATGGTCAGTGGCCCGTTACACTGGCAGGGACCATGACCGATATCCGAGGTGCAGGCGGGATTATAAAAGCCGCCCAGAGAGCCGCCGCAGGATCGGCACATACAGTTGAGAAAAGCCTTTTCATCCTCCGGGTGTACCCCCATCTCTTTGGCCAAATCCTTGGCCTTTTCGGTTTCTTTTTTATTGAGCACCGCCAGCCGGACCGCGGCGAGGAACTCCTTGGCTGCACGTTCTTTGGCCTCGGCTTCTTTGGTGCCCGTGATGGCCTCGATCAGGGCATCCGGGGCATAGAGAATGCCGACGGTGATGTCGCGGGCCATGAGATAGGGCGTTTTGAGGATGGTGAAGATGACGTGTTTGCTCATCCCGGGATCACGACCAGCCTCGACCTCGCGCATATAGCGTGCCAACTCCTCCTTTTCCGCTTCCTCATAGGCGTAGCCGATACCTGTGCCGTACCAGGCAGCGTTTTTATACACTTTATAAAAAAAATCGAGTTCGGTATCGTTGGCCTCGGTCTGTTCCAGGGCGTGGTAGACCCCGTCCTTACCCATGAAGTACGCTCCGCCAGCGATGATGCCGATCTTAAGAGCCTTGACCCCGACCTTGCTGAACTTATCGACCGCCCGGTCCGCTGCTGAGAGTCCGGCCTCTTCTATGGTACGGGTGGCGGGTTTGGCGATTTGGGCTAGCCTGCGGCTTTCGTTGGCAATACTCTTGGTGAAATTAGGGCCCACGGTCTGTTCAAGCCGTTTCAAGGCTTCTGCTGCTTTGGCTGGCGGTAGGCTGTTGAGTTCGGCGGCAATGGCCCGTCGGGCTTGGTTGGCCTTCATGGGGTCGAGCTTGGCTATCTCGGCCAGGGTGTCGATGGTCTGGTCGGTGGCCTTTTGCAGCAGTTGCTCATCCAGGGTTCGCATTGACGATGCATCTTTGGCGGTTTGTGTGCCACGGTTGAGCGTTTTGATATTATCCCGAGCCTTGTCGAGGCCTTGGAAGACTTTTTCGCTGTCGATGGCCGAATTTTTGGGAAGTTCCGGCGGGCGATTGGCCTGAAGAAGTTTGTTGTTCACATCCTCAATCCGACTGACGTATTTCGAGGCTTGAGATTCGTAAAGCTGGGCCTGGGCCTCCAGTTTCTCCGCCAGCCCTGGATTGGCCTTGTAGATGGCGGCCGCATCCTGGCGCAGCACTTTCGCTTCGGCCAGTTTATGGCGGGCCATCGCCTTACCTTCGGTGCTCAAGGCGATGGCCTCGTCCATCTCGACCGGTGCTGTGGATTTGCCGTCGAGCTTCATCTGGGCGCTGACTGCTTCCGGGCTCTGGTAGGCCGTACCGCCGTTGGCGTTGATATGCTGGGCGCACTTTTTAAATTCCCCAGGCGACATCTGTCCTGGGTCGGGCAGGAAATCGGTGTCGGTGTTGATCCGTCCCTCGGGCACGTTCAGTTTTTGATCTTCGAAATGCTGTCGGGCAATGCGCTGGTAGTTATTTTCGATCTGTTTCAGATCTTCCAGTCCGATCTTCTTGCCCGCCGGGGCACGAAAATTAACATCAGTGTCGGTGCCGGGGTTGATCTTTGCCTGGGCCGAGCGCTGCTTGAAGTCGGTCTTGAACCCGGCCTCTTCGACGGCCTTGGTGGCAAATTTGGTGTTGAGTGACTCGAAATTGGTTTGGCACGTTGCATAGATATCCTTGGGTATCGTGCCCTTGATCCCCATGAGGTTGATCTCCTCGTTTTTGAGGAAAACAAGCATCTGTTGCTCAGCCGAAGCCGAGCCTCTGGCCACGGCTTCGGCGGCTTCTTTGAGACCCGGAGTCCAGGCAAGGGCCTGGAAAGATGTGAACAGGGATAACAGGGTGAGCAGTACGGTGCAAAGGGTAATCTTTTTGGCCGGCTTGCGGGGAACTCTGGTTGTTAAAAACAATGGCGACATCTTTAACCTCCTGGAATGACATTGCTGATTATTATTGAACGCAATAAGCCAATCCCCTTGGCATGCGGGAGCCGTGCGAACAAAATCAGATAATATTTGAGTATGATGTTTTTGGTATACATGCACACCGAGGATTCACCAAAGAGAAATGGGGAAAAATGGGGAATAAGCTGTCCGCGAAGGCTTTTTGCGAGGAACGAATGGGCACGGGAACAATGTTCCCGTTTCGTGCCAGGGCAAGCACCGGGAATCGGGCATGAGTGGAAGCGAGTAGGGTAGAATGCTTTGTTTGTCGTTAAGGCACCATAGTGGTCGGTTGTTGCATTTTTGGGTCTTTGCCCGAGTTGCATGGGAAATGACAGGTTTCGTAATGTTTCATAGGGGTTGTTTTGTTTCTTGTTGTTTTGCTCTGTTCCTGGTGTGGAGTTGCGGATATTTAAAATATCATTTTAATATGCTGTAATTGTGTTATTTTTGCGGTTGGCAAGTATCTTGCTTAAGATATCGCAAAGAGTACGATGTTTCTTGGATGTTGTGAGCAGTCATGAGTTTTGAGAAACATTCGGGGCGGGAGGCCGATGCGGCCCCTTTTCCGGTGAGCCAGTCGCATAATTACTTATCCATTCCCAAGGAGGAGCATATGTCAGTAGTCACCCTTTTCAACGGCAGTTTTTGCCTTAGCGACCAGTTTGTGGAGATGTTGCAAGCGCAGATCGGCTACAACATCATTACTGATGAGGACATTGTGGCCAAGGCCTCGGGCATGTCGGCCATTAGTCCCCGGAAAATCGAGAACATCCTTATTAATAAACCATCCGTTTTTAACAATATCACCCATGAAAAAGAGCGGGGGGTTTCCTGGCTGAAGCTAGCCATGGCGGAAACGCTGCTTGAAGCAGACAATATCCTGATCTACGGCCTGACCGGTCACCTGGTTCCGGATGAAATTACCCATGTGCTGCGGGTTTGTCTTATTGCTGACCAGGCCTTCCGCATCCTTCAGGCTGGCAAGGAAAACGGGGTAGGAGAAAAGGAAGCGGCCAGCCTGATCCGCAAGCAGGATAAGGAAAAGGCCGCCTGGACCGATACCCTTTTTGGCCAGCCGGATCCTTGGAGTGGTACGCTGTACGATTTGGTGATTCCGGTGGATAAAACCAAGCTTGAGGAGGCGGTCGCGCTGGTGGTAGAGAATCTGCGCAGTGAGGTGATTCAGCCGACTCAAGCCTCGAAAAAGGCTGAGCGTGATTTCCTTTTGGCGGCTCAGGTAGAGGTCGCTTTGACCCGGGAAGGGCATTTTGTCAGTGTTTCCGCACGGGACGGTGCCGTAACCCTGACCATTCACCAGAATGTGTTGCTGTTGAGCCGACTGGAAGAAGAGCTTCGGTCGATCGCCGGTTCGGTTGACGGGGTCACCTCGATTGAAACTCGTCTGGGGAAAGGATTCCATAAAACAGATATTTACCGCAGGTATGACTTCGAAACCCCGAGGCTGCTTTTGGTCGATGATGAGCGCGAATTCGTGCAGACCTTATCCGAGCGGTTATCTATGCGTGATATTGATTCGGCCGTGGTGTACGACGGCGAATCGGCCCTGAAGTTGATGGGAACCGATGACCCCGAGGTGATGATCCTTGATTTAAAGATGCCGGGCATCGACGGGTTTGAGGTTCTGCGCAAGACCAAGGAAACCCGGCCCAATGTTGAGGTGGTTATCCTGACGGGGCATGGTTCCGAGGAGGATAAGGCCACCTGCATGCAGCTCGGGGCCTTTGCCTATCTGCAGAAGCCGGTTGATATTGAGGAGCTGAGTAGTACCCTTAAGCAAGCTTATGTCAAGGTGCAAAGCCGGAAGTAGGTGAGGGATCGGGGTGTCTTGATCCTGGGTGTCTGGGATAAGGGAGGGTGTGATGACGCTGTTTGAGCGATTGAAACCGGATTTCTGGCGGAGCGAGAATGCATCCGGATTATATAAGGAACTGTTCAATTACCGCCGGTTATGGAAGGAGGCGGCACTGATATTGGTGGTGATTGTCTTTCTGCCGCTGGCCTTGCTCACGGGGTACGAGCACAATGTGACCAAGGCCACCTTTGAGGCAGAGGCTTTAGCTCGCTCTGCCAGGTTTGTTGCCAAGGCTCGGCGCACGGAGGCCTTTCTTCTTTCCAAGAAGCGTTTTGCCCTGGAGTTTATCATCAATGACAACTCCTATGAGCAGTTGCTCCAGCCTGGGCGCATGGCCTCGCTGCTTGAAAATCTCAATAAGGGGTTGGGGTTGTTTCTCGATCTGGGCGTTATCGATGCCGAGGGGCGGCAACGAGTGTACTCTGGCCCTTATCATCTTGAAAATGCGGATTATTCAGGGCAACCCTGGTTTAAGGAAATACAAAATCGGGGCATCTTTATCAGCGATGTGTTTATGGGGCTGCGAAAACTGCCCCATATTATCATCGCGGTGAAAAAGACCCTAGCCGACGGTTCTTTTTATGTGCTGCGTACTGCGGTCAGTATCGAGCGGTTGACCGAAATCCTCTCCATTGAGCTGACCGGTGAGGTGGGGGATGCCTTTCTTGTGAACCATCATGGGGTGTTGCAGACTCCGTCCAGATATTTTGGCGCAATACTGAACCCTGTACCAATTGCGGTACCTGAATTTTCCGAACGCACCGAAGGCTACCAGCTCCATGGTATCAAACCAGAGGCTCTTGCTTCCCTGGCTGGCAGCGGAAAGAGTTTGCCTGAGGCTATTGTCCGAGGGCCTTTGGTGGTCAATTATGCCTATGTGGAAAATTCCCCCTTTATCCTCATGCTGGTGAGTCCAAAGAGTGAACTCATGGCTCAGTGGCAGCAGACCAAGGTGAAGATCGTTTTCTTTTTGGCTTGCACCGTGGCGATTATCCTTCTGGTGCTGCTTTGTGTTGTGACCTACCTGGTCAATGCCATTTATATTGCGGATCAGAAGCGGGTGATGACCCTGCATGAGATCGAATACTCGGAAAAGATGGCCAGTATCGGTCGGTTGGCAGCCGGTATTGCCCATGAAATCAACAATCCCCTGGCAATTATTAACGAGAAAGCGGGGTTGATCCAGGACCTATTCATGATCAAGCAGCAGTATAAGGAAGATAGCAAGCTGCTGGGGTTGATTGCCGCCATTGTTTCCTCCGTGGAACGTTGCTCGGTGATCACCCGTAGGCTGCTCAGTTTTGCACGGCAGTCTGATGACAATGTTACTCGAATCAATTTGAAAAAGATTGTGACCGAGGTGCTCAGTTTTCTGGGCAAGGAGCCAGAGTATCGATCCATTACCATCAGTCTCGATATTGAGGCGGGGATTGATGATATTGTGGCCGATAAAGGCAAATTGCAGCAGGTATTGCTTAATATTGTAAAAAATGCCTTTGCGGCAGTGGAGGATGGGGGGCATCTCTGGATTAGAATCCGCAAGCAACGCGCTGGCGTTGAGTTGACCATTCAGGATGATGGCTGTGGTATCCCCGAGGAAGATCTCGCCAAAATCTTTGACCCCTTCTTTACCACTAAGGGCGGCCGGGGAGGAACCGGACTGGGGTTGTCGATCACCTATGGTCTGATTACCGAGATGGGTGGCAATATCCGTGTGTCCAGTGAGAAGGATAAGGGGACCAGCTTTATTATTTTCCTGCCGCTGGCAAAGGCAAATAACAAGGAGTAGGCGATGCATGTATTGTTGGTTGATGACGAAGAGGAATTGGTGGTGACCTTGGCCGAGCGCCTGTCCTTGCGTGATATTGATGCCGACTGGGCATCAAGTGGCGAGGACGCCTTGAAGATGGCGGCAGCTAAATCCTATGATCTTGCTGTGCTGGATATGAAAATGCCAAAGATGAACGGCTTGCAACTGAAGGCCGAGTTGCAAAAGCAGTATCCGCACATGCATTTCATATTCCTTACCGGGCACGGTTCGGAGGAGGACTTCGAAGCCGGTGCCTCGGAGGCGGGTGAAGATTATTATCTGATCAAACCGGTCAATATCCAGGAACTTTTATTGAAAATGAAAGCCGCCTTCGGTGGCGGGGAGGGGTGAATGAATCCTTTTGGGGCGACACCGGATGCTGTCGGTTTGCAGGTATTCGGTAAAATTTCTGCGTCAGTTTCCCATGAATTAAAAAATGTCCTGGCGATTATCAATGAAAGTGCCGGATTGGTGGATGATCTTGCCTTACGGGCGGCCAAAGGTATTGAAATTCCGCCGGAACGGCTCAATGCAACCACGGCCCGTATTCTCAAGCAGGTGAAAAGGGGTGATGCGGTTTTAAAAAACCTCAACCGTTTTGCCCATAGTACGGATAAGCCGGTGGAGCGGGTCAATGTTGCGGATGTACTCGCCTTGATGGTCGATTTGTCCGGGCGGCAGGCAGCGATGAGGGAACAGGTTTTTGCTGTAACTCCTTCGGAGGCGGTTGTAACCATCTCTGTGGTATGTCTTGAATCCCTGGTGTATTTACTCTTGAGGCAGATGATCGAAACCCTGCCGCGAAAGGAGGCGGTTGAGATTACGGTTGCGGACAATGGTGATGCGATTATGATCAGTTTCGTAAACAACACCGGCCTGCCCTTGCTTGTGGAGAACACCGTCTGCGGAGAGCAGGAGCGGGCACTTATGCAATGGCTGCAAGCCGAGGTGTCGGTTTTGCCAGGTGAGATAGTGTTGTGCCTCCCCAACGTCGTTCGGTAATGACTGGGAGAGGGTAAGGTCGAATGGAAAAGGTGGCTGCAAAGGAGGATACATGAACGAGCGGGTATTGTTGATTGATGATGAACAGGATTTTATGGATGTTCTTGCCGAGCGCATGCGCGATCGGGGGATGCAGGTATCGACAACAACCTCTCCGCTTGAGGCCATGGAGCTGGCTGAAGAGGGAGGCTACGATGCGATTGTTCTCGATCTGATGATGCCGGAGATGGATGGGATTGAAGCCCTGGCTCGCTTGCGGGAAAAGAATCCTGATTTACAGATCATTCTTCTCACCGGTCATGCAACCATAGAAAAGGGGATTGAGGCGATGAAGCTCGGAGCGATGGACTTTCTTGAAAAGCCCATTGATATTCAAACCCTGAATGAGAAAATTCGGGAAGCCAAGGCACATAAGATGGTCCTTGTCGAAAAGCGCACCGAAGAGGCGATTAAAAATATAATCGGTTGTAAAGGTTGGTGAGCTCTTTCATAAAAGCGGGTTTTTGTGAGGAATTTTTCCTCGGATCCTTGCCTGATGCTCATTTCGTCGCTAAATTTATTCCATAATAGTTTTTTTAAAAGCCGTAGAGTGGAGGCCGGGAAGGAAGGGGCGGCCCGCTTGCGGCGCAGCAGTTAGGGGGCCTCTGTGGAAAAGAAAGGATTGGGCAAAATTCCAACGCTGGAAGGGTTGGAGATGGATTGGGATTATTGTCCGGACTGCCGCGATGGTAAGCGTCTCCATAAACGTCTCTCAAGACTTGATGTCGCCCATCTTTATGGAAATCGTCAGGTCGAGGTGAAGGTGGCCAGTGCCACCGCCACCTTTGATGCGACCCTGCGTGATTTAAGTGAGGGCGGTTTGGGGGTGGAGTTGGGTAAACGGTTGGATGAGTATCAACATCTCAAGGTGGGCTTGGTTTTTGGGAGTGAAAAAATAATAGCCAGCGCCCGGGTCTGCCACGTGCGTTACAGTGACAACGGGTATACCGCTGGGCTGCAGTTTATCAACCTTGAGCCCTCGATCCGCGAGTTTATCGCTAGCATGTATACTTCCAAGGTGCTGCGTCATGCTCTCTGACCCTCTTTTTCCTTCTTTGATTGTCTTTCCGTGGCCCGTCTTCTGACGGGCCATTTTTGTTTGCCCGGTACCGGCAGGAGCTGAAGATAGAGATTTGGACGTGATTGGTCCATAACAAGGGTGAACGAGTGCCGCGGTGGCAATTGTGCTGTGGCTACCGCTGGTGATCTTGCTGCCCGGCCAAGGGCCACGTTTACCGCGCAGAGGGGTCGACGACCTCACACTGGAGGGCGTTTCGCTTTCCAGTTTTTTTATTTTCCGTTGCCGAGTTTCGGTCTGCTCGCTGTTGTTTTCTAAAAATTCCGGAAGCGAGGCTTTGCCTCCTTTTTAGGGTAGTCCTTCATTGCCCCCCCCCTTTTTTTTTCTCCTTGCGAGTCGATATGAAACAATAAGAAACTTGTGCCGTTTCATGTGTTGTTTCGTAATGTTTCAGTTGCCCCCCCGTAATTCTTCGAGTCTAAAGCGGATCTTTTAATATGCTGAATTTGCGATATAAAAATAGGTATTCTTAATTGGCCTCCGCTTTGCAATAAAAGGGTAACTGTACTGAATAGGTATTCAGTGATCAGGGTACCCCTGATCGTATCTAATTGATACTCATATAAAATGTGAGTGTGCCCAGGAGGAAGAATGGAAAAAGAAATGGAGGCCAAGGTTTTGTTGGTCGATGACGAGCAGGATTTTTTGGAAACACTTTCCAGCCGTCTGGAGATGCGCGGGCTCAAGGTGAGTGCCGTCACCAGTGGGGAGCAGGCAATCGTTGAGGCAAAAGAGCAGGATTACGATGCCATTGTGGTGGATCTGGCCATGCCGGGAATCGACGGACTGGAGACCCTGAAACGAATCAAGGCGGATAATCCCAATGCCGAGATCATCATGCTCACCGGACAGGCTTCGGTACAAAGCGGTGTGGAAGCGATGAAACACGGGGCGGGCGATTTTCTGCAGAAACCGGTGGAGCTCTCGGAGTTACTGGGCAAGATCGGAGAGGCCAAAAATAAAAAAATGCTGGTTCTACAGAAACAATCCCAGGAAGAGTTGCGCAAGATCATCAAGAGTAAGAGCTGGTAAACAGCCATAACCACCATAAAGGAGAGAGGCATGACAACCGCAATGCCCACCATAAAAGAGCTTGTTGTTCCCCTGGAACAGTTTCCCCATCTGAGCAGTGAAGAGTCGGTGCATGAGGCCGTGGGCCAACTCTTTTCCCACACCGCCAACGGTTCCGGGAAACTTATGTTTGATGAGTTGATTGTGATTAATGCCGAGGATCAGTATGTGGGGCGCCTTACCATACAAGGTATTCTCACCTGTTTTTTCCCGACTCTATTTGACGGTCAGCAGAAACAGGTGTTTGCCGGTAAGAGCGAAAAATATACTAATCTGGCCATCCTCATGGAGGACAGCTTTCAGGCCGAGTGTCGGCGACAGGGTGCCCTGCCGGTTAGCTTGTTCATGGTTCCCCCACATAAATCGATCAAGGCCGACATGCATCCGTTGCATGCCGCGGAGATCATGATGGAGGAAAACGAAACCTGCCTGCCCGTGGTGGAGGATCAGGCCTTGATTGGCGTGGTTCGCCTCATCGACATCTTTCGGGCCCTGGCCGGTAGCTGCTCGCTGTAGTCCCTTTACCTTTTCCCATAAATACAAGGAACGAACATGTCTGGTGCAATTGTAAAAGAACTTCCCGAGGCAAAAACGCCTTTTGACTGGAAGAGACTGGGGTTTATCCTTTTGGGGCTCTCCCTTTTCTTCATCATTTACTACTGTCCCGCCTGGCCGGATGCCATTGATCCCAAAGGCGAACATTTCATCCTCACCACGCAGGCCAAGGGCGCTTTGGCAGTCTTTGCCGTGGCCGCTACCTGGTGGATTTTCGAGGTGGTGCCGATCGGCGTTACCAGTCTGTTGATCGGTGCTCTTCAAGCTCTGTTTCTCATCCGAAAGCCGGCAGTGGCCTTCAAGGATTTCATGGATCCTTCGGTCCTGTTCATCTTTGGCTCGGTGGTCATCGGCATGGTTTTTACCAAAACCGGCCTCACCCGCCGCATTGCTTACAAGATGCTCTCGATTATCGGCGAGAGAACCTCGATGATCATGCTCGGTTGTTTCGTTATGACCGCATTGCTCACCCATGTTATGGCGCATACCGCCGTGGCGGCCACCATGTTTCCTTTGTTGATGGCAATTTACGCCATGTACACAACGGAAACCAAGCCGACCAACTTCGGTAAATGCCTCTTTATCGGTATGGCCTACGTGGCCGGTGCCGGATCGATCATCACCCTGCTCGGTGCCGCCCGCGGTGCGGTGGCCCTGTCTTTCTACAAAGACATGATGCATGTGGATATCAGCTTCGGTACCCTGAGTTACTATATGTTCCCAGTGGGCTGGTTGATGGTTTTTCTTCTCTGGGGATTCTTCATGCTCTTTTGTAAACCGGAGAAGGATCGCATCCCCGGTTTGAAAGAGAAGGCCACGCGCATGTATCGGGAGCTTGGCGGTATCACCCGCAAGGAACTCCTGGCAGCAGCCATCATTCTTGGTGCCGTTGTTCTAATCGCGATGAAAAATTTTGTGCCTGTCCTCAAAGGGTTGGACAAAACCGGTATTTTGCTTTGCTCAACCATCCTTTTCTTTGTCTGCAATATTCTCAGCCTGGACGATCTGGAAGATATTCCCTGGAACATCATTCTTCTCTTTGCCGGTGCAATGTCGATCGGTTTCTGTCTCTGGGAGACCGGCGCCGCCAAATGGCTGGCGGTTAACTGGCTGGTGTTGTTTCAGAAAGCACCTGCGATCATCTTTATTCTCGGCATGGCCTTCTTCGTCCTCGTCATGACCAACTTCATTATGAACGTGGCCGCGATCGCCATCTCCCTGCCGGTGGCCCTGGTTATCGCCCCGTATCTGGGCGTGGCTGGAGAGGTCATTCTCTTTTCCTCCCTGGTAGTGGCCGGTATGCCTTTCTTGCTGTTAATCGGCGCTGCACCCAACGCCATAGCCTATAACTCCAAGCAATTCACCACCGGTGAGTTTCTTAAATTCGGTGTTCTGGCGAGCGTAATGCTTATAATTGTGTTGTGGCTATTTGTTGCCTTTATCTGGCCCATGATGGGTATGCAGGTATATTTACCGGCGCAATAAAAAGCGCTTGTCCGGCAGGCGAACTTCCCTTGGGCTACAGCTCAAGGGAAGTTTTTTTTTCGGGAGTTGAGAAGCAGGGGAGGGGGACGAATTTAGGGGGAGATGACGATAATGGCCATAGGCCTAGAGAAAAGAGCGTTTCTCTGGTATGAAGACAGAATCGGATTTCCAGCGGTGAGCGGACATTTATTAGGAATTTTTGTCTGTGTTATGCCAGATATGTTCTTTCCTTGAACTGGAGCATGGGACTGGCAGCAAAAAAGAATCAGAGGCGAGGCAAGCCATGAGCGACGAGTTTTTCGAAAGCTTTCCCGAAGTGGCGACGAGCAGTGTGCTCGATGCCATCCCACATGCGATTGCGGTGGTGGATCGGGATCTGCGGGTGGTGGCCATCAACGAATTTCTCGAGGCCCTCACTGGGTTATCGCTCACCGATGTGCGTGGGATCTACATCGATTTCGTGCTCCGCTCCAACATTGCTCAACGGGGACGTACGTTTCGTGAGGTTATTAGTGTCGGTGAACCCTTGGTGACCGAGGGGGATATCATCAGTCGTGATCGGCGTAAACTACCGATGCAGTTTACCATCTCCCCCTTGAAAAATCGGGAGGAGGAGACCGTGGGCTTGGTGATCGTGCTTGATGATCTCTCCACTGCGGTGACCGCCACCGGGATTGGGGCGGATCGGGACATGGGCGAATCGATCATTGGCCAGAGCCCGAAGATGCGTGAAGTCTTTGATTTGATTCCACTGATGGCCCACACCGAGGCTTCCGTGTTAATTACCGGCGAAACAGGAACCGGCAAGGACAAGGTCGCCGAAGCGATTCACAAACGCTCCAGCCGTACCTCAAAGCCTTTTATCAAGATCAACTGCGGCGCCCTGCCCGAATCCCTGCTTGAATCCGAACTGTTCGGCTATGTAAAAGGTGCCTTCACCGGTGCGGTCAAGGACAAGCCGGGTATGTTTCGCCTTGCCCAGGGGGGGACCCTCTTTCTCACCGAGATCGGCGATATGCCCCTGCCGCTGCAGGTGAAATTGCTCTCTGTGCTTGATGACCGCGAATTTTTTCCTCTGGGCGGAGAGAAAAAGATCAAGGTTGATGTGCGCATCATCGCCGCCACCCACAGGCCACTGAAGGAACGGGTGGCTTCGGGCGAGTTCCGTGAGGATCTCTATTATCGGCTCAACGTGCTCCATTTGCACCTGCCGCCTTTGAGGGAACGCGAGACCGATACCCGTTTTCTCTTAAACCATTTTTTGCGGCTCTTTGGCGAACGTACCGGGAACAGTGTCAAGAGCCTGAGTGATGAGGCGCTCAAACTACTGACGGATTACAGCTACCCCGGTAATATCAGGGAGTTGCGAAATATTATCGAGTACTGTGTCAATATCTGCCAGAATCGGCGGATTGAGGTCGAGCATTTGCCCAAATACCTCTTTGCCCGTAAGCCTGAACCGCAGCCCACACCCCGTCCCGCCCCCATCGTTGAACCCCCGACGCGATCTTCCTCCAATGCGGGGAAGGACTGGCTAGCCATCGAAAAGGATCTGATCATCGAAACCCTGACACAAACCCGCGGTAACCGGAGTAAGGCTGCGGAAATCCTCGGCTGGGGCCGCACCACCCTTTGGCGAAAACTGAAAAGCCATGGCCTGGTGGGTTCACCGGAGCACAGCAACACCAAGGACGCATCATGAAAATTTTGCTCACCGTGCAGGACAATAGCATCGCCCCCCGCTTCGACCAGGCGACCGAGGTCATCATTGTCAATCATGAAGGCGAGCAGATGACCGCCGAGCCTCGAACCATCATCCTGCCCCACCGTAGCGCTGAGGAACTAAGCGACCTGATCGTTAAGGAGGGCGTGCAGTGCGTGGTTTGCGGCGGCATTGAAGACAGCTTTCATAAATTTTTCCTGTGGAAAAAGATTACTATCATCGATGGTGTTATCGGTGGTCATGCCGAGGCCATGGCCAAGGTGCTGACCGGTGAGCTTCGGCCTGGGGCGATATTGCCCTCGGCGCGGGAAGGACATTGAATCACCGAAGAGATTGATAGTCGTTCGGCTTGAGCCGCACTCCCAAAAGCATCAGGGAAAAGTCGCGATTGCTACTTTGGGCGTCTGCACGGCGACCGTTAATCTGGAGACGCAGATCAAGCGTTCCTGTTCATCGCGGATCATGATCTGCCACACCTGGGTGGTCCTCCCTATGTGAAGGCTGGTTGCCCGCCCGATGACCGAGCCTCGCTGAGCCGACCGAATATGATTGGCATTAATTTCCAGGCCCACGCAGATGGTGCCTTCCTCCACGCAGAGATAGGCCGCAGCTCCTCCCACGGTTTCGGCAAGAGCGGCCGAGGCCCCTCCGTGCAACAACCCCATGGGTTGCATCGTTCGTTCGTCCACCGGCATCCGGGCTTCGAGGTAATCTGCCCCCACGGTGGTGAATTCTATTCCCAGAGTCTGTACCAGGGTTGAGGTGCAGGCAGCCTGAAGTTCTTCTATACTATGGATCTTCTTCCACATTGTCTCTTCCTCTTGCCATAGGGGTGAAGGCGTATTTTTTATGCCCACATCAACGCCCTTTTATACAGCGCGTTGATGAAATTTGCCGAGTTTTTTTTCTGAGATGCAGGCCGTAGGCATTGTAAGGGCCTTGTTTCTTCAGGGAAAAGCATTTTTTTTGGCTTATGTTACTGCCTGATCTCATGGACTTTTTCTCTTTTTTGTCGTGATGTTTGCAAGGAGGTTTGCTATAGAGGAACATCGCTCTAGAGGAGAGGCTTGCGCATTGGGCAAGGGGGGCCGGTTGGGGCTCTTCCGGTCAAATCTGTCTGGAGGCAACGTGTGCATTTGCGGAAACAGGAACAACAGATGAGCGAACATGAGGTAACCAGCGGTTGCCGTACAGAGTGCCCGGACACCTTTTCGGTTCCCCTTGTCGCTTCGGAATCACCCCAAACCAGTCCCTTGGTCATGGATTCGGAAAAATTGAAACTGGTGGGCTCACTGGCGGGCTCCCTTGCCCATGACTTCAATAATCCTCTCTGCGGCATACGTAGTGTTCTCGAGCGGTTCGCGCGTAAATCCGAGTTGCCTGAGGCTGAAAAACATCTTCTACAAATGGCGCTGCAGCAGTGTGAGCGGATGAAGATCCAGCTCCAGGATGTGCAGGATTTCATCTATGCATCTCCCCATAAGCTATCCCGTTTTGACCTGCGTGCTGTAATAGCCGTTGTACTCCGACTTATGCATAAGCAGCTGAAGCTCTCGCAGGTTGTGGTTTATCCCGCCTGCGAGCAGGAGCCGGTCATGCTTGAGGGCAACGAGGATCAGGTTAAACAGATGCTCTTGTACATTCTGGCAGCCTCGTGTCGAGGGTTGGCAGGCAGTCAATGCGAGGTTTCCCTCCAGCTTCTGCGGGAAGGGAATGTGCTCCGCCTGTTGTGGCGGTTTCAGGTGGAGGAGGGGGCTGTGAAGCGGCTGGAGCAACTCTTTGCCGACCTTGCGCAACCAAATCCCATCCTTGACAGCGGGCTGGTACTGGCCCATGCTATTTTAGAATCCCATGGTGGAACCATGCTCCAGAATGGAGCCGCTCAAGGTGGTGGGGTGTTGGAGTTCTCTCTCCCCGTAGAACAACATAGCCAATGAGGTGGTTGGTGTGGAGCAGAAAGCCGTTCTCATAGTTGACGATGAGGAGCTGATCAGGGAAACGCTACGCCTGGATCTGTTGGAACATGGGTACGCCGTCGATACCGTAACCAGCGGGGAAGAGGCCTTTGGGTTGCTTGGGAAGAATTTTGATCTGATCATTACCGATCTGCTGATGGAAGGCGTTAATGGCCTTGAGGTACTGCGCCGGGCCAAGGAATTGCTGCCTGAGCGGGCGGTCTTTATCCTCACCGGCCATCGTGAACTGGAGGCAGCCATCGGTGCCTTGCGATTGGGGGCCGATGATTATCTGATCAAACCCTATGCGCATGGGGAGATGATTTCCCGAGTGGAAAGCTGCCTTAAGGAGAGTGCCGCTCGCCGGGCACATCGCAACACGGATACTCCCATTCTTTCCATTTGCTCGGATTGCAAAAAGATCCGTGCAGTTCCGGGCGATGGCCAAAATGATCCCCAGTGGGTCACCATAGAATATTTTCTCAGCCAAATGTTGGCTACTGAGTTGAGCCACGGAATTTGTCCCGACTGCTACCGGCAGAAGATGGCGGAATTGAACGAGATGATCCGTCAGGGGCAACTTTTTCGTCGTTCCTGAGCGGTTTTTCTGCAAGCTTTCTTCCCCCTTATGACCCCCACGTAAGTGTGGTACTTTCGGCCTTTGGTCGCTGCTCTTTCGTTTGCCCGTATTCCAGGGTTGACAAGCCCTACCTTTCGCGGCAAGTTGTTCCTTTAGTCTCCGCTAGTTATCACCTGGATTCGTGAGTAATCATCGGCGCATGAAGCTGAAAATGGGAAGAATTGTCGCCCTTTTGTTGTAAGAATGACGATAAAATCAATCGCAGGCATCCCGTGGTCACGGATTCAATATCATTTTTGTCGTCCATTTTGGGGGAAATACCTTGAATTACCGCAGGCGCTTGATCAGTTCGGCCGCTATTCTAGTGGCTGCTGCGTTGGTGTTATTCCTGCCCCACCTGATCTCAGCACCTGCCCTTATTCCTCTTTTCGCCAAGCACCTGCTTCCATTTTTTTCTGGGCAGCTTGAAGTGCAATCCTGTTCCCTGCGTTGGTCCGGGGGGCTCTCTTGCGAGGGAGTTCAATTCATCGACGACCGTCATGCACTCCGCTTGCAGTTGCCGCGTATCAGCACCGATAAGGGACTGTTTACCTTACTGGTTGCACCGCAGTACCTTGGGGAGGTCACCCTCAATCAACCGACACTGACGTTTCTCCAGCCGAACAACAACGCGAGTAAGGGGGGGGACGAAAACACACCGTCTCTCAAAGAGCTTGGGCAACAGGTACCGACTTCTTGGTGGGAGCAACGGAGTCTGCGGCTTAAGCTCCAAGGTGGGCGGATCCTGGCGGATCAAGGTTCGGGGAATGGCCTCCGGGTGCTGGCGCGGGAACTGCGACTAAACGGCGATCTCGCTTCGGGAACGGTCAACTATGTCCTTGATTTTCAAAGCGGTCAGGCCGAAGGCCAGTTTCATACCCAGGGCTTTTTAAATCTGCCCATTGCCAGCCAACCGTTTTTCCCTTCGCTCGTCTCCCAGGCAACCTTTGATGTCCGCTCAATGGAGATTGAACCAATGTTGGCGTTGGCGGCCAGTCGTTTTCCCGACGTTCCTCAAGGGCGCGGCACCTTGAATGGAGCCTGCCATTTGTACATGGCGGGAATCGATAACATCGAGGTCAAGGGGCTGACGAGCCTAGATGATCTGGAGCTCACCGGTGGTGTCTTGGGCGAGGATCATCCCCGATTACACCAGGCACGGCTCAAGTTTGAGGGGAGCAAAAATCAGGCGGAGGGATGGCATTTATCGCAATTGGAATTGCAGTCAGAGCCCTTAAGTTTTTCCGCCCAGGGACTGCTTGACCGAAAGCATATCGACTTTAACGGCCGGGGAGAGGCCGATCTGGCGCAGTTGACCACCGCATTGCCGCATCTTCTTGCTATCCACGAGCAGACCAGCATTCATCAGGGAATGCTCACCTTCGCCTTCAAGGCCAAGGGCGATATGGATCGGGTCAATCTTCAGGCAGATTGTGACACCAAGCGATTGGAAATCACCCAAGCTGGGCGGCCGTATGCATGGGAAAACCCGCTTTCGCTTCATGCTGTGGCGACCTTAAGCCCTGTAGAGGTGCATTTCAGTCACCTTCATTTTCAGGCCCCATTTTTGACCGTGGAAGGACAGGGCGGCTCTGAGGATTTTGTTCTCAATGCGACAGCGGATTTGGACCATCTCTTTGCCGAGCTTGATAAGATTTTTGCCCTGAATCTTCATGCCGGTGGGCAGGGTAGGCTGACCTTGGATTCCAGCCGTGTCGATCCTGACCAACTCAGGCTGACAACCCAGTTGACCATCGATAATTTTGGGGTGGATTTCGCCGGTCAGTCACTCGTGCCGGTGTACCCCTTTTCCTTACGAGGCGAGTTGGTCGGCAAACCTTGGTTTTCATTGCGATCCGGTTTGCAGTCCCTGCATCTCGCCGCCATGGGGTGGCCGGGAGAGTTTCATCTGGACGCCAACCCGGTGCAGGACGGCTCGGAGCACAAGGGGGCGGAGACGGAAAACTGCCGGATCAGTACGGCGCTTGATCTGCAACGCCTGGCGCATATCTTCCGCACCGTTCGTGGCTGGAAAAGTGCACTGCAGGTGCAAGGGCAACTGCAGATGGATCTCGGGGGAGAATGGCGGCAGGCGCAACTGCAACTGCGGCAACTCACGGGGGCGGTGAAAAATTTTGTTCTTACCTCAAACGGCAAGACCATGATCCGCGAGCCGCGGATCACTCTTGGGTTGGAGCACAGCCCGTTGCATTTGGGGACGCTTAACCTGGGGCAGCTTCAAGTTATCCAGGGAACAAAAGTCATTGGCACGCCTGCGTCAGCCTTCTGCCGGATTGATCTGCAACCCTTTGTCTTGGACGTGCAGCACCTGCGCCTTCGGGCCCCGGAAAAGATTATTGATGTGCAGAGTTTGTTCGGCAACCGCCGCAATGACCAGAGTCGGCCGGTGCTGGAAATGCATGGTTTGGGAAACCTGACGCAGTTGGTCCCCTGGTGGCAACAGCAGGGGTGGCTCGACGACAGGCTTGATGGCACAGGTCTGGCCACGGCCGCTCTTGTTCTACATCCTGCCTCGGCAGACCGTTTACAATCCACCGAGTTTTCCCTGAGAGTAAAAGACCTGTCGATAAGAGAGGGAAAAAAACTCCTTTATGACGATCCTCAAATGGTGCTCGATCTGGAGCTGCAACCCGGGAACAAAGATGGCCGAACAACGAAGATTACCCGGCTGGCGGTTCAGTCGTCCCGGTTTTCTTTTGCCGGAGCCGGCTTGTCCCATAACCGGAAAATTCCGCCCCTGCTTGATTTGCAAGGTGAGCTGAATCCCCGCGCAGCTACCGTGGATCAGGTGCTGCAATTCCTTGTTTCCGGCGATGTTTCAGTGAAAGATGTTAAGCCGGGAAGCATCCTTTTGAGCGCGCCGCTTCACTTTCCCATTGATATCAACGAAGTGACCCTGAGCGGACAACTGCCCTTGGAGGGCTTGCGGTATCTGGGAATGAGCCTCCCCCTAACGAGGGTGCCGATTGATTTGAACCGTGGGGCATTGGGGGTGCAGATCAATGGCGAGAGCAATGGCGGCCAGGTCAGTCTGTCTCCGAAGTGGCAGCGGGAAGGGAAAAAACTGATTTTACGTTTTCCGCCTGATTCGCAGGTGCTGAGCCATCTGCCGATTACGCAAGCGGTTACCGACGGTTTGTTGCAGCAGTTGCCGCCATTTGGTTGCCTGCTGAAGGCCACGGGTACGATTGGCCTGAAGATTACTCGGTTCTCCCTGCCTGTGAGCGAGAAAAGGAGGCAAGCTGATTTTGCGGTGGTGATCGATCTGGAAAAGGCCCGTCCCATTGCGGTGCAGGCGCTCAAGCAGCTCCTGGAAACCGCAGGCTTCGCGAATATACCGCTTCGATTTCAAGAGCGGGAACTCATCTGTGAAGGCTGGAACGGCGCGATCACCTGTGCCCCGTTACGGCTGAAAATTGGGGCGCAGGACTTGCGCATTTCCGGTAGCAAGCGTAGGAGCGGTCAGCTTGCTTACAAGGTTGAATTGCCGGTGACCGAGTCGCTGACCCGGAAGGCTGGAGTTGCGGTGTACGGCAACTTTAACGCCGTTGCCGAGATAGCAGGGACGCAAAAGACCCCGGTTTTTGAACAGGATACATTTTTTCAAGAATTGGCGGGCCAGATTACCGCCAATCTACCCCAGCCGCTCACAGACAATCGTGCTCGGGCCGGAGCATCCCGGAATGCAGATGCCCCGACAATTTTGCCGCCGGTGAGCAATTGAATATACAGGTTCTCAACGTTGTCGTTTTCGCCTGAAGCCGCGAAAGCAACGCCGTAGCCGGGCCGAAATCCGGCGAATTATTCGGGTACTTTTTTCCTTCCCCGACCCTGAGCTTGTTTTTTTTTGAGACACTTTTTTTTGATTTTTCTTTTAACCAGGCCATTTATTTCCGTTTACCCTTTCACGAGGAGGAGCAAGTATGAGCAAGAAAATCGTTATTATAGGTGCGGTGGCCGCCGGGCCGAAGGCTGCCTGTAGGTTGATGCGTTTGAAACCGGATTGGGAGGTGACCATGGTGGATCAGGACAGTCTGATCTCCTATGGCGGCTGCGGTATTCCTTACTATGTCAGTGGTGATGTCTCCGACGAGAGCGAGTTGCGGGCCACCAGCTTCCATGTGGTCCGTGACGTGCATTTTTTCGAGGGTTCCAAAGGAATCAAAACCATGATCCGCACCCGGGCTTTGTCTATCGACCGCAAGGCCAAAACCGTGCGGGTGGAAAATCTGGACAGCGGCGTACAGCAGGATCTCCCCTACGACAAGCTGATGCTGGCCACCGGTGCTAAACCCTTTGATCTACCCATTCCTGGTGCCGATCTGGACGGCGTCTTTTCGATTGCCAACCTGCACAAAGCCATTGAGATCAAAGCACGCATTGCTCAGGGCAAGGTTAGTAAGGCGGTGGTCATCGGCGGTGGCGCTATCGGGATCGAGATGGCCGAGGCCCTGACCGACCTTTGGGGCGTGGAAACCGTGTTGCTCGAACTGGCGCCGCAGCTATTGCCGCGTATCGTGGATCGTCACTTTGCCGATATGCTCAAAAAACACCTAGTGGAGAAAAATATCCCCGTCTTCACCCAGGAGTCGGCCACTGAACTCATGGGCAACAGCGAAGGGCAGATTTGTGGTGTCAAAACCACCAAACAAACCCTGGAGGCCGATCTAGTGATCATGGCGGTGGGAGTGCGCCCGCGAAGCGAGTTGGCCAAAGAGGCTGGACTGGATGTGGCCCCCTTTGGCGGTATCAAGGTCAACCATCGTATGCAGACTTCAGATCCCAATATTTATGCCGCCGGTGACTGTGTAGCCTTGTTGAACCTGGTCACCGGAAAAGAGACCTTTGCTCCGCTCGGCTCCCTGGCAAACCGCGAGGGTAGGGTCGTGGCCGACAATATGGCCGGCAATCCGGCCCAGTTCAAGGGAGTGCTCGGTTCGTTTATCATGAAAGCCTTTGAACGTTGTATTGCCGCCACCGGTATTACCTACGAGGCCGCTCTTGCCGAGGGCTTTGATGCCGATTATGCCCTGACCTCACCGTCGGACCGGGCCCATTTCTTCCCGGATCAGGCCGTGGTGATCCTGCAGTTGGTTTTTGATCGCAAAACCCGTCGCGTCCTTGGCCTTCAGGCCTTCGGCATGATGAACGATTCGATCTCCGCCCGCGTCGATACAGCAGCGGGCCTTATTGCCAAAGGCGGAACCATTGATGATTTTGCCCTGGTGGAGATGGCCTATGCACCGCCGTTTTCCTCGGCTATCGATTCCATTAATGCCGCGGCCTACGTCGCTGAAAATATGTGCGACAACCGCATGCGGCGGGTCGATCTCAATCGATTCCTCGCCTGGATGGAGGATATGAGTATTGAGCCCGATTGGGCGATTCTAGACTTGCGTCATCCCCTGGAGTCGGCACCCTATGTCGAGAAATACGGCAGCGAAAAGTGGTTTGGGCTCGAATACGGTCAGGTTCGGGCGCGCCATGGCGAGCTACCGGCCAATAAGACCTGGATTATTCTCTGTAATGCAGGTACTCGTTCCTATGAAATACAAGTCTTCCTTGACCATCTCGGAAAAAGCGATAGCATGGTCTTATGTGGAGGCTTGAATGTAATCAGCCGGTTAGATGTGGGGTGGCTGATTAACTAAGATGGACTCGTTAAAATCCCCTCGCATTCTGAGAGATGGATCGGTAAAAACACAGAGATACAAGGAGTGGCTTTTTTTTTCGACGCGAAAACATACAAAAGGTATGTCGAGTGTCGGAAAAAAAAGCTGCGACGCAGTCAATCAAAGTTTTTACGACGCCTTCAACTAAGAAGAGGCTAATAACTAACTGCGGATTCGACAGGGGTTGAGAATGGTAGATATGAACATTGATCACATGATTGAGGAAATCCAGGCTAATATCCAGACCGGTGACTTGCTCAAGGCCCGCCTTGTACTGGACCACCTCGGGGATCTTGATAAAAAGAGTCAGAATCGGCTTCTTTATGTGCTTTCCCGTGGTGATATGACCTTTACCGTGCCTCTGTTGAATCACTTGTTAACGACCCACCACGATCTGGCGGCCAGTTTACCGATTATCCGTGAAACCCTGATTTCCCACTTCATTGCCTATCCCGAAGTTTTGGTGCAGTCGCTTTCGGATAAAAATATCAGCGACAAAACGGTCATGATCGAGACTGCGGGGGAGTTGAAGCTGGAGGAGGCCACCCCTGTGTTGATTACTCTTCTAGCCGAAACTGACAACACCACCACCATTAAACTGATCATCGATAACCTCGGTTTGATAGCGGATCCGGAATCGGTCAATACCCTGACCGACTATCTTTATGCAGCAGACCGTGAATTGATCATTGCCGCCATCCATGCCCTTGGACAGGTCGGAACCAATACCGCCATGCACCGTCTGGCCGAGCGCATGGGCACCGACAACGAGCTTGATCTGCTCATTCTGGGGATATTTGCAGAGGTCCAAGATCAGGTATCCCTGGAAAAACTCAACGATACCCTGCGCTCTCACTATGCGCACATGCGTATCTATGCCAAGGTTGAACTGGTTCGCATCGGCGATAAGGCGGTACCGGTGCTGATCGAAAATCTTAAAGAAGGGGACAGTGACCTTTTAATCCATACCCTCAATGTTCTCGGGGAAATTGGCGATGAGAGCGCAACCATGCCGATTCGTACCCTTTTGAATACAGTGCCTCGGAATGCCAATGTCCGTTTTGCCGCCTACGAGGCCCTGGCCTTGTTGCCGCTGCGTAAGGGCGCCTACACCCTGGCTGCGGGGTTAACGGACCGTGAGGACCACGTCTGTACGGCTGCGGCCCGGGCGATTGACCGCAATTTCAATGAAGTTCTTGCCGCCGGCATCAAAAATATGATTCGGCCGCAGACCGATGAATCCCGCCATATTGTTAAGATTATCGTCAATGCCCAGGTCGATAATATTTTTCTCTGTTTAGCCCATGAGGACTACTTCCAGGAACTGGCCCTTGTCTATCTGCCTCACGCCCATCGAGACATTAAGGATCATTATTTTGCGTTGCTTCAGCAGGAGGGCTTAAATGATTTTGCCAGCCGTATTGCTGGCAATGAGGGCGATAGCCGCACTCGGGTCAAGGTTTGTGCGGTCGATGATTCGCGCATGATCCTCAATATTTACAAGGCGACCCTCCATGAGTTGGGTTTTGATCCGATGCTGTTCGAGTTCCCGGCCGGTGCCTTGGAGTGGTTGGCCAAGGAGAAACCCGCCCTTGTTTTGACCGATCTCAACATGCCGGAGATCTCCGGCATTGAGTTGACCAAGAGAATCCGCACCCTCTATCCAGTGGACGCCCTGCCGGTGATCATGGTCACCACCCAATCCGATGTCCAAGATCACGAAGCGGCAACCGAGGCCGGTGTCAACGATATCCTGATCAAGCCATTCAACGCCGATTCTCTGCGCGCGGCCATGGCCAAGTTTATTAAGGTGTGAGTGAGAAAATCGGAATGAAAAAGCCGACAACCCAGATGGGGTTGTCGGCTTTTTTTTTGCATTCATCACGCGCTGATTGGTAACGCATGTTTTCTCAGGTTGTATTTGAACGAGTTCCTCAATTTGAAATTCGAACCTATGGCATCCGAAAAAAGACGTTGAGAGTAGCTGAAATGCGTGTTCGTTCAACGAGTTGATGCATTCTGCTGTTGTGCGGCAGTTGGGGTTGAGGCGCAAATTAAGAAAGCAAACAGGATGAGGCGGTGAACCTTTTCTGAGCTGTTATTCCAGTAATGACGAGAACCTTTTGGTGCCCTAGGTCATGTGGCAATTCTGGGACGTGGTGTGAATTCGGCGGAAAGAGAGAACTAAGATGATGCATTTCAGCATCCATCGTTGTCTTTATGTTGTTAAGCGTTTTAATCTATTCAGTCACCCCAAAAAACGTTTTTAACCATATTCTTTATATAACCAATGGGATAAGGCCTATAACAGAGGAGTTTTCATGGGAAAACCTATTCATCCATTATTGACACAAGTTGCAGAAGAGACTCAAAAAGGCGTGATAAGCCGTCGCGATTTTTTTAAATATGCTGCTATTTTCGGTTTGTCTGTAAGCGCTGCGGGCAAACTCATCGGTTTGACCGGGCCGGAAATTGCCCAGGCTGCTTCGTCCATTGATTGGAAAGGTTTGGAACAGGAAAGCCCTTTTGAAATCAAGAATCTGTTGATTCAAAAAGCTAAAGCCTCCTGTGCTAAGTTCGGTGGCAGCATTTTAAATGCCGGACGGGGCAATCCGAACTTTCTTAACACCGAAGTTAGAAAATCTTTTGCCCTTCTCACCCTTTTCGCCGCTGATCTGGCCCAACAAGAATCCGATATCAAGGATCTTGGGTTTCGCCAAAGTAAGCCTGGTATGGCGCAAGCCTTGAAAGATTTTTTGGGAAAACATCAGACAGCCCCAGGCGCTGTCTTTCTGTCACAAGCCGTTGACTATGCCTTGAAAAATGTATCCCTGGATGCGGACGAGATTGTGTTTCAGCTGGTTGACGGTATCCAGGCCGATTTTTATCCGGATCCCCCCCGCATATTTCAGGTTACCGAAGAAATTGTCGGTAAATATCTCGACCGGGTCGTCTTTTCCGGAGCCCCGCCCCAGGGGAAGTTTCACCTGTTCGCCACCGAAGGTGCCACGGCAGCGATGATTTACATATTCAATTCCCTCAGGGAAAACATGATTCTCAACCCCGGGGACAAAGTGGCCATTGTCACCCCGGTATTTTCTCCTTACTTGGAGTTGCCCGTACTCAAGGATTACGCATTGGAAACGGTGTATATCCGCAGCAGTGAGAAGATGGGGTGGCAGGTGCTGGATTCCGAAGTTGCAAAATTGAAAGACCCCCGGGTAAAGGCTCTGTACATGGTCAATCCAACCAACCCGACCTCGGTCTCTTTGGATGCCGATACGGTCAAACGTATGGCCGCAACCATCCGGACCCATAACCCCGATATGGTCATTATCTCTGATACGGTTTATGCAAGTTTTGTAGAGGAATTCAATACGTTTGGCAAAGAATTACCCGAGAACATCTTGGGGGTATATTCCTATTCCAAATACTTCGGGGTTACCGGTTGGCGCTTGGGGGTAGTGATGGTGCATGAAAACTGCATCATCAACCGACTGATTAAAAAGCTGCCCAAGGCCAAACAGGCCCAGCTGGATCTACGGTATCGCCTGATTACCACCAAACCGGGGGATATCCCCTTCCATGAACGGTTAGAAATGGACAGCCGCCAAGTGGCCCTTGCCCATACCGGTGGGATATCCGGACCCCAACAAATAGCCATGTGCTTGTTTTCATTATATGAACTCATCGACACCGAGTGTGCCTATAAAAAATCTATCATGGACATCCTCAAAAAGCGATGGACGGCTCTCTACCGTGCATTGGGTATTCCCGAGCCCGGCGGTAAGAATCTGACCCGCTACTATGCCCTGATAGACCTGAAAATAATGGCCGCCAAAATGTACGGTCCCGATTTCAGCAAGCAGCTCAGCCAGGGACATTCTCTGGAGTTCCTCTTCAAACTGGCAGAAGAGCACCGCACCGTATGCCTGCCCGGCGAGGGCTTTGCCGGGCCTGCTTGGTCCATTCGGGTGGCCCTGGCCAATATTGATGAAAAAGATTGCCGCAATGTAGGCCTGGCCATTGTGGCGGTCATGAAAGACTACAAAGAATCCTTGAATGCCTGATAAGAAAGATGGGCTCGTAAACAGTTCATCAGATTCTAAGAGATGGCTTAGTTAAAACACAGATATACAAAGAGTAGGGTTTTTCCAGGCGCGAAGGCATACATACGATATGTCGAGTGTCGAGGAAAACGCTGGGACGCAGTAGATGGAAGTTTTTACGACGCCATCAAGAAGAACTTGAATAAAAAAATTACTGGCAACTGTTTTTTTAAAGTTACTCGGTGTGGCAACGGCACCGTCCTGCACGACCATATTATGATGGCGTAGACCTGAATAATCAGTGGCCTCCCCTGGGGTGGATATTAAATTCCAACAATAACATCCTGCGGGTAAAGCCACAGATGTTTCACGTTGGGCACCGCAGCGGATGTAAGATATTTGCCAGGCGAGCATAGGGCTTGCTCGGAAACACAGAGGAGAGGGTTATGCCAAAGTATGTAATCGAACGTGAAATTCCGGGTGCCGGAAAGTTATCGTCTCAAGAGCTCAAAGCTATTTCTCAGAAATCATGCGGCGTGCTGAGCAACATGGGGCCAGCGATTCAATGGGTCCACAGCTACGTGACTGGCGACAAAATTTATTGCATTTACATCGCCCCAAATGAAGACGTGGTTCGGGAGCATGCGCAGCAAGGTGGATTTCCAGCAAATCGAGTATCCGAAGTTGTGTCAATCATTGACCCAACTACAGCGGAGTAGCATTCCCAACCCCTCAATGCCACCGGACCAGCGCAAAAAACGCGTAGGTCCGGTGGATTAAATCGTTGTGTGTCAAGGCTCCTTGATTAAACGGTTAGCACAGAACATGGGGAAATAGGGTGTCCTGGTGGTCATCAATTGAAAAAACGGTCAGAATCAATATTTTTTCCGCCAATGTTGACCTGGCCCGGCTAATGAATATCAAAAAATATCCGTCTCCTCCCTCCTTTCTCTCAGGCTCGACACCTGAACATCTCGCTTGATTGATCCTTGTTGTTAACTGTCAATAACGTTGACAGTCCTTGCCTGTTGATATATTTTAAGGACAATCGTACTCACAGCGGTTGCCGCATTGTCCGAACAGGAGAACACGTATGCACGATGACGATTTTATGGCCAAGGTGGCTTTGATCGTGGAAACTAACAGTCTGCTGCGGGATTATATCGATTCCGTAGTCATCAATGACATAAAATCCCGTATCACCGACGACAAATTCACTTGTTTGAACAGCAACCACATCCATGCCGCGCTGCTGCTTAAGGCTATCGCCCCCTGCGCCTTGAAGGATTTTGCAGCGGTTATGCGTCTATCCAAATCCGCGGCATCGGCCCTTGTCGAGCGCATGGTGGATAATCAGGTGATTCTGCGTCAACCCAATCCGAATAACCGCCGGGAGATTCTGTTGTCGGTGAGTCCGGAATTCGAAGGGCATGTGGTGTATGTGCGGGCGGAATTGACCGCATGGTTTGCAACGCTGACCGAGGATCTGGGCATGGATACCTTTGAAAAATGGCATGCGGTCATGCTGCGATTGAACACAGTTATCCTGGAAAAAATCCGGGCTAATCAGGCAGGATGATCGTGACGGTGATGTTTCGGATGGAATGACCAGCACTACTGTGGAGAGAGGGCACTGAGGCAATTAGAGTTCGATTTTTCATCCTTTTCCACAGTATTGTGCAACAACGTGTACAGAATGGGTTATATGGAAGGATATATTGTCACATTTTTTACGCAGCAGAAACGTGGCCAAGATGGCGTATCAGTGGCCAACTGGATCATCGAAAAAGCCAAGCAGCTTGGCATCCGTGGTGCCACCTTGTTGTCTGGCGATGAAGGCTTTGGCCATGATGGACGTTACCACTCCGAGAGCATTTTCGACTTGGAAGACCGGCCTTTGCAGGTTGTTCTCGTGCTTACCAGTGACGAATGCGAGCGTTTGTTCTCAGCCATGAAAAAGAAACAGCTTTCTGTATTCTTTACCAAAACCGCCACTGAGTTTGGTCTGACCTCTGACCCCTGAGCCATATCCAACGCACGTAATCTTCTCTGGACGTCGTGATATGAGGGGTTGCCGGGCGGCACATCCAACAAAACCATGGCGTGCTGACTTATTGAGCATGTCGTGACACGGATTCGTGTCGCACGAGGAAGTACAATGATAGGCCCTTATGTAAACGGTACGGCGTTACTGGCCGGAACCGCCATTGGCGCATTACTCGGCTCCAAACTCAATCCCAATCTGAAATTGCGCATGCCCATGGTGTTTGGCTGTGCCTCCATGGGCCTTGGCGTGGCCATGATCGTCAAGGTCAAGTTTCTTGCGCCTGTGGTTCTGGCACTGGTTGTGGGTTCCGTCTTTGGTGAACTTATTGGGTTGGAGACTGGTATCCAGAAAGCGGCGAGCCATTCCAAAAAATGGATCGAGAAATTCACCAAGCCGACAGGCGAGATCAGCCAAGAAGAATTTTTGGATAAATTCGTTGCCCTGCTTGTACTCTTTTGTATGAGTGGAACCGGCGTCTACGGAGCCATGAGCGAAGGTATGACCGGTGATCCGACCCTGCTGATCGTTAAATCCATCCTGGATTTTTTTACCGCGCCCATCTTCGCATCGACCATGGGGCTAAGTGTGGGCATGCTGGTTCTCCCGCAATTTGCCGTTCAGTCACTCCTCTATCTCTGCGCATCCCAGATTATGCCGATGACCACGCCGGATATGCTCGCAGATTTCTCCGCATGCGGCGGTCTGATCATGCTCGCCACCGGCTTTCGCATCTGCAGCATCAAGCAGTTTCCCGTAGCCAACATGATTCCTGCCTTGATCCTGGTCATGCCACTCTCTTGGGGCTGGGCCACCTATCTGCACTGATGGCCGCAAATCGGGCAGGGGCAGCAGGGCTCAATGAACCGTTGCCTTTTTGACTCAATCGACGCTGAAAGACAATGGGTTGTTGTATTAATTAGTGGGGTTGGAGCGGTTCCAGGTAGCTGGGGAGTTGCTCGAAATAGCGGCCAACCTCGTGCGGTTGATGGGCATCCGACCCGGCCTGGAGAGGGATACCACGGGCAAGCGCCTCGGTGATAATCCAGGGTGCGGGAAATGCAGAGCCCCGGTAGTCGAATCCGGACGTGTTGATCTCCAGCGCAATGCTCCGCTGTTTGACCTTATCCAAAAGCTGAGCGATCTGCGCTTTATGGTCGTCATTGAAGCGAATTCCCGGGAGATGGCGAAGGACGGCATCCAGATGGCAGAGCACGTCGCAGTCCAGACTCTCAACCGCTGTGATCAAGGTCGAGAAGTAGCTGGACACCACCGCGTCCGCGCCCAGTTCGGCTAACCGGTCCAGGCTTTGGCGTCTGCGGCTGAGCAGGTTGAGATGCTGGCCGTCGTTGAGGTGGAAGTGGCAGGAAAGACCGATTCGCTCAATGGGAAAGCGAGCCAGCCGTTTTTGGATTGATTCCAAGGCCAGAGGATTGAAACCCATCTCCACACCAAGGCGTATCTCGATCTTGTCCTGGTAGACTTCCTTAAGCCGGGCACCTTCTTTGAAATAGTAGAGAAAGGTTGCATCTTCAAGCCAGCAGGGGGGCTGGTAGATGATTTCGGTTTCCAGGTGTTCGAGAAAGCAGAGGGTTTTCAGACCACGGCGGACAGCCTCGACCACATACTCTTCCATCTCGCCCACCGCATGGTTACAGAGGCGAGTATGAACATGACCGTCAAAAGTAGTGTCAATCAGGGAAAACATGGGGACTACAGCAGAGAGGGGGCGAAGAGGAGCGTTTGGGAAATCAGGCGTTGCCGCGGGGAAAGAAGTGCAGCACACCATCAATGTCGGAAGTATCGCAGATATCGCCAATTTCCATATCAAAGTCGAAGAAGCCGCCCAGTCCGTCCATTTCCACGGAAAAGGTGGGGCCATCCGGAAGATGGTAGATTAGGGTGTCTACTTTACTTAGATCAATAGGGTTTGTGAAAATTCGTTTCATAATTGCTTATAGCTAAAAAGGATTATTATCTTTCTCATAGCAGGTTTGAGGGAGAAAAGACATAAAATACGCCTGGAGGTCGCGATTTTTCTCCAGTTACTGGTAACTTTCGCACTCCGGGTAAAAGGCCCATGCCACAACAATTGACCACCACCTTGTGGAGTAAACATGGATAAACCGGGGGGCCGGCCTTGATAGGGTTTGACAGCCGGAGAGTGCATGGTATTATGACCAGTTCCCATATAAGCCCCTTACCTGGGCCTGATGCTGTCTTTGAATCCGCACCTTGAGGTACCCCCATGGCGAATGACGAATATATTGAGACTGAATCTGATTTTTTCAAGGCAACCGACAAAAATCCCTCCAATATTTTGCCGGAGAAATTGACGCTCAAATCTACATTGCAGTTTGCCTGTCATCCCGGTGTCAGCTGCTTTACTGCCTGTTGTCACAATATCAAGATTATCCTGACCCCCTATGACATCCTGGTTTTGCGCAAGCGATTGGGTATTCCGGCCCACGAGTTCATCACCGAGTACACCCAGCCGACCTATCTTGAGAAGACCGACATGCCCGGTGTGCAGCTGAAACTCCGGGGAGAGAAAAACGGCTGTCCCTTTGTCACCCCTGAAGGCTGTACGGTCTATACTGATCGCCCCTCTGCCTGCCGGTACTACCCGGTGGGAATGGCCGACTTTCACGAGGGCGGCACCAACGACGCCGGAGAGGATAAGTTTTTCTTTCTGGTCAAAGAGCCGCACTGCAAGGGACATGAAGAACCTAAAAAGTGGACCATCGGAGAATGGCGGGCCGATCAGGGGGTGGATCTGCGCGACGAGATGAACAAAGAGTGGTTGCGTCTAGTGATGCGGCGAAAATCTTTTGGTTTGCAGGCAACGCTGAGTGAGGCTGCCAAGCGGATGTTTTTCATGGCTTCCACCGACCTGGATACTTTTCGCAACTTTATTTTTGGCAGTTCCTTCCTGGATACCTATGAGGTCGATGAGGAAACCTTGGCCAAAATTAAGGAAGACGATGTCGAGCTAATGCACTTTTCCTTCAAATATCTGGCCAATACCCTGTTCGGTGCACCGGGGCTGACGATCAAGAGTGACAAGATCAAGGCCAAGGTTGATGAGATCAAAAAGCGGCAGGATGAGGCCATGCTTGAGGCCGAAAAAGAGTACGAGGAACTCAAAGCTGAGCGCGACCGCATGAGCAAAGAGCGCGAAGCAACCAGCAACAAATAAGCGTAATGTGAATATTGGTGTTCCAGGGGGGCTCTAGCGAGCCCCTTTTTTATTGATGGCGTCGTAAAAATTTCGATCTACTGCGTCGCAGCGTTTTTATCGACACTTGACATACGTGCCTTATGTATGCCTACGCGCCTGGAAAAACGCTACTCCTTGTATAGTTGTGTTTTAACTTAGCCATCTTTCAGAATGTGATGGCCTTTTTACGAGTCCATCTTCATTTGGTACACCAACCCAAATTACTGTTTGCATAAACACAAAAAAGCCCTGCCGGTTTCCCGGCAGGGCTTTTTTTACTTCAGAAGGGTCTGAGATCTAATTATTCAACCTCAAGAGCCTTGGCCCAACCTTTGAGCAGTTTCCAAGCTTTGTCCACATCCTTCTGCGACGCAGCCATCAACTCGTCTGCCATGTCCGGATTGGACAGTTTCAGCATCCGGTAGCGGTTCTCGTTGAGGGCATATTCGGCGAACGTGATGGTCGGTTCCTTGGAATCGATGATCATCGGGTTCTTGCCTTCTGCCTCAAGATCGGGGTTGTAACGGAACAGTGACCAGTGACCGCACTCAACCGCCTTCTTCTGCTGCTCCAGACCCATGGCCATGTTGATGCCGTGGTTGATGCAATGAGCGTAGGCGATGATCAAGGAAGGTCCATCATAAGCCTCGGCTTCCTGGATGGCCTTGATAGCCTGCTGCGGGTTGGCACCGATGGAGATACGTGCAACGTATACGGTACCGAAGGTGGAGAAGATCAGTCCCATGTTTTTCTTGGGAGCGTTCTTGCCACCGGCTGCAAACTGAGCAACAGCCGCACGTGGGGTAGCCTTGGACATCTGGCCACCGGTGTTGGAGTAAACCTCGGTGTCCATAACCAGGATGTTGACGTTCTTGCCGGAGGCGAGAACATGGTCAACACCACCGTATCCGATATCATAGGCCCAACCGTCACCACCGATAATCCATACGGATTTTTTGACCAGATAGTCGGCTACATGGTAGAGCCGTTTGGCGATGACATTGGCTTTTCCTTCCAGAGCAGATTTCAACTCGGCTACACGACCGCGCTGTGCCTCGATCTCGGCCTGGTCTTTCTGGGAGGCATTGGTCAGGGCATCGGAAAGCTCTTTGGTTATCAAGCCTTCAGAAACGGCTGTCACAAGCAGTTCAAGCGCTTGGCTGGCCAGTTTGTCAACGGCCTGACGCATACCCAAACCATGCTCGGCGTTATCCTCGAACAGGGAGTTGGACCAAGCCGGGCCACGTCCGTCGGCACGTTTGCAATACGGGGTGGTAGGCAGGTTACCGGAGTAGATTGAGGAACAACCGGTGGCGTTGGAAGCCAGCATCCGATCGCCGATCAACTGGGTAACGAGCTTGATGTACGGAGTCTCGCCGCAACCTGCGCAGGCGCCGGAGAACTCAAACAGCGGCCGTTTGAACTGGCTGCCTTTGATGGTGCCGACATTGATCAGGCTCTCGTCGACCTCAGGCAGGGCCAGGAAGGTCTTCCAATTCTTGCTCGACTCTTCCTTGAGCTCTTCGGTATTCGTTGCCATGGACAGCGCACGAATCTCGGTCTTGTTGCCATCGGCATCTTTCTTGCGGGCCGGGCAAACGGTAACACAGAGCGTACAACCACAACAGTCAGAGGTGGAGATCTGCATGGTAAACTTCATGCCCTTGAACTCTTTACCCACGGCGTCAGCGGTCTTGAAAGACGCGTCAGCACCGGCTGCGGCCAAGGCCTCAGGAGTGGCCACCTTCATGCGGATACAAGCATGCGGGCAAACCACCGAGCAGCGTCCGCACTGGATACAGGTTTCAGCATCCCAGCTGGAAACCTGGACGGCGATGTTACGTTTTTCCCATTGGGTGGTGGCTGTCGGCCAGCGTCCGTCGTTCGGGAACTCGGAAACCGGAATGTCCTCACCATGACCTTCCATCATCTTGGCAGTGACGTTTTTGACGAAATCAGGTGCGTCTGCCGGAACGATCGGCGGCATTTCATGACCGGTGATAGTTGTAGGAACGGGGACTTCAACGATGTTCTCGATGGCGCCGTCAACTGCGCTGTAGTTCATGTTGACGATCTTGTCACCCTTGATACCGTAGGTCTTCTTGATCGCTTTCTTGATCGAGGCAATGGCCTCGTCTTTACTGATGATGCCGGAGATGGCAAAGAAGGCGGTCTGCATGATCATGTTGATACGTGCACCCAGACCAAGAGCCAAACCGAGCTTAACCGCATCAATGATAAAGAATTTGACCTTCTTCTCGATCATCTGTTTCTGCACCAGGGCAGGCAGGTGATTCCAGATTTCGTCCTTGGTGAAGGTGGTGGTCAACAGGAAGGTGCCGCCGGGCTCGATGTTGGCGAGCATGTCATAGGTGTTGAGGAATGCCGGGTTATGACAGGCGATGAAGTTGGCCTTGTTGATAAGGTACGGAGCAACAATCTGGTTTTTGCCGAAACGCAGATGCGAAACGGTCATGGAACCGGATTTTTTGGAGTCGTAAACAAAGTACCCCTGAGCGGAGTTGTCGGTCTCGGTACCAATGATCTTGATCGTGTTCTTGTTGGCACCAACGGTACCGTCGGAACCCAAACCATAGAACAGGGCACGGAAGACGTCGGCACCCTCGATGTTGTAGGATTTGTCGTATTTGAGGCTAGTGAAGGTCACGTCGTCGTTCGGGCCGACACAAAATTTTTTCTTCGGTGCCAAAGAGGCCATGTTGTCGAAAACTGCCTTGACCATGGTCGGAGTGAACTCGGCGGAACCCAGGCCGTAGCGGCCATTGAGGATAACCGGGATCATCATGGTGGGGTTGACTTCGGCTGCCTCGGAAACGGCTGCGCGAACGTCGAGGTAAAGAGGATCGCCGTTGGAGCCGGGCTCTTTGGTGCGGTCAAGTACAGTGATGCGCTCTACGGTCGGGGGCAGGGCGTTGACCATGGCTACAGCATCAAACGGACGGAACAGACGAACGATAACCAGACCGACATTTTTACCCTCGGCAATCAGATGCTCGACTGTGGACGCAACGGTCAGGGCGCCGGAACCCATGATAACGATGACGTCGGTCGCATCAGGTGCGCCGATGTAATCAAACAGGTGGTACTGGCGGCCGGTGAGGGCTGCAAATTTGTCCATGGTGCCTTGGACGATGCCCGGGATGGCGTCATAGAACTTGTTCACGGTCTCACGGCCGGTGAAGTAGACGTCAGGATTCTGGGCGGTACCACCAATGGTCGGACGATCCGGGGTCAAGGCACGCTCACGATGAGCAACAACCAGATCCTCGTCGATGATGGCGCGCATATCATCTTCGGTCAACTGCTCGATTTTCATAACCTCATGGGAGGTACGGAAACCGTCGAAGAAATGCAGGAACGGGATACGGGATGCCAGGGTGGCCTGGGTGGAAATCAAGGCGAAGTCCTGCGCTTCCTGGACATCCTGGGAGCAGAGCATGGCCCAACCTGTCTGGCGAGCAGCCATGACGTCACCGTGGTCACCGAAGATCGACAGGCCTTGGGCGGCGATAGCGCGGGCAGTAACATGAAAGACGGTGGGGGTCAACTCACCGGCGATCTTGTACATATTGGGGATCATCAACAACAGACCCTGGGAGGCGGTAAAGGTGGTGCACAGGGCGCCACTGCTCAAGGAACCATGGATGGAACCAGCAACACCGGCCTCGGACTGCATTTGGGAAATAACCGGGATGGAGCCCCAGATATTTTTTTGTTTGGCGTTAGCTTTTGCGTCGGATTCGGCAGCCATCGGGGAGGATGGCGTAATGGGATAGATTGTTATGACTTCACTTGTGGCATACGCTACATGCGTACATGCCTGGTTTCCGTCAATTGTGACCATTTTTCGCGACATAAGATCATTCTCCTTACACGGTGGTTGGTGTTCGCCGACAGATATCTGTCGGAAACGGTTAAGATGAACGCTATGAAAAAGGTTCCTAAGAACCTAAAAAGTGTACTTACCCGCTTTGGTCCTTTGTGGTGTGTAGTGTTTTTCTATAGGGGATACCTCAAAGGGCAATGGAAGGAAGCGCAATCGAACGTGCTTGCGCCAAAAGATGCGGTGCCGGCGTTGACTGTCGGGAAACCGCGAAAGACGATTGGTATTTCCTTCCGGTTTGTAACGAAACCCCGCCCGGTTAAGGAGCGGTAAAGCTTCAACTATAAGATAAAACTTCATTAAGCTGTGCGTGACAGCCTTGGTAATGAATTGGGATTCAGTCAATGCGGTCGCCACGATAAACCAAAATAGAGCATTATGCAATCTTAAAGCGTTGATGGAAAAGGGGGCCGGTTTTGCTAGGTCGTCGATTTTGGGGCAGGAGGTGAATGCCCGCAAAAGCCGATCGCCAGGAGGGCAAACTGTAAAAGGCAACGGCTGCGTTGGACCCGCATTGGTCAGGAACCTGTCAAGTCGGTAGGAAAGGCAGATTTATTCTGCGATGACGAAAAATGGCGTCGTGAAAACTTCGATCTACTCCGTCGCAGCGTTTTTTCCGACACTCGACATACCTTTTGAATATTTTTGTTTTTACTTGCCCGAGTCGTCGGGTTCTTCCCTCAGCAGGTGTTTGATTTTTTCGTAAAGCGATTCCGGAAGAGAATCGCCGAACATGAACTGTTCCGCTTCCTCGCCGGTGATGCTCGCCTTGATGTCTTCAGGTAGGGATCGTAAAAAAGCCACTTTTTCGGGATCGGGTTTTCTGCTTTTAGGCATGGTGGATCTCTTTATTGTGTTGGCTGGAATTAATGTTGTTACTGCTAACGCTTAACAGAGCAATGGTCCGTATCATACATTACCTGCTGCGTAAGGAGAAGGGGCGAACCCAACCGATAGCTCCTCACCTTCAAGCACCTTCTGCAACAGGAAAGCAAGATCCTTTATAATCAGAGGTTTCATGGCGAATCCTTTGATTCCGAGAGTTTTTGCTTTTTCTCTGGAAATGATGCAACTGTAACCAGTGCAGAGTATTATCGGTAAATCGGGGCGGATTTGTAACAAGCGTTGTGCCAGGACGCTTCCGGTCATCCCTGGCATGGTTTGATCCGTAATCACGGCGTCAAAAGCCGATGGCTGGCTTTGATACAAGTGGAGCGCTTCCTCGCTACTGGTTACAGCCCTAACCTGGTAGCCGAGGCTCTCAAGCATGATTTTGCCAAGTTCGACGAGCATCACTTCGTCATCGACCCACAAAATCTTCCCTTTACCGCGGGGGAGGCATGTATCGAGAGATTCGATAGGGGACGACTGCTCTTCGTGAGCCGGAAAGAAAACACGGAAAGTTGCACCATTTCCATCGGAGCTCTCACACGTGACGAATCCGCCGAAACTGGCCACCAAGCCGAGAACAATGGACAGCCCCATGCCCGATCCTTTCCCTATTTCCTTTGTGGTAAAATAGGGGTCGAATATTTTATCTTTCATCTCCGCTGGAATGCCGACGCCGGAGTCGCGAACGACTAATTGGATAAAAGGACCTGGCTGTATTTCGGGATGCGGTGCAAGCTCTTGCCGTGAGAGTCGGCATTGCAGCAGGGAAATCTCAAGTTCGCCTCCTGTTTCTTCCATTGCATGTGCGGCATTCACGCATAAATTCATCAGAATTTGTTGCACTTGGGTGGGGTTTGCGTAGATATTGTCGATTTTCTGGTCAATGTGGTGAATGATTGTGATTGTGGAGGGCAATGAAGGGCGTAAGAGGTTGAGTGTTTCTTTGATCACGATTGCAGGTTGCATGATGATACGGTCACTGTGATTCTTGCGGCTAAACATAAGGATTTGTTTAACGAGTTGCGTGGCTCTCTCTCCCGCTTCCAATACATTGTCTAGGTACTGGGCAAGTTTTACTCCGTCGGGGCAAGCATATCTCGCCATTTGCGAATACCCGAGAATCGCCCCGAGAATGTTGTTGAAGTCATGAGCAATACCTCCGGCCAGGGTTCCGAGTGCTTCCAATTTCTGGACCTGGATCAGTTGGTCTTGCAGCCGTTTCTTTTCCTCTTTTGCTTGGGTGCTTTCAGTTACATCTCGCGAAAAACCAGCCACTTGTATGACTTTCCCCTGGTCGTCCAAAATGGGGTAGAGGCGGATGTGGTAATGTTTGTCTTGCCTTGCTTCATTGTATTCAACAAGGCTTCTTTCCTGCAAAATTTGATCAATGGCCTTGGAGCGACTGACAGAGGCTTCCTGTGGGAGAAAGTCATAGAGGTTTTTTCCCCGCATGGATTCCTTGCTCAGGTTACGCCGCAGCGCCGCGTTATTGTTCAGATCCAAAATCATTCCGTCCGGTTTGACCAGCATGACCGAGTCCGAAGTGGCATTAAAGAGAGCCTTGAACCAGGAAATGTTTTTTTTGAGTTTATCCTCCATCTGTTTTTTATAGGTAATGTCCCGGATCGTTTCGATGGCACCGACGATCCGGTTGTTTTGATCGCGCAATGGCGAGGCTTTGGCAAAGACCCACGCCCCCGTGCCCCCATAAAGCGAGTCGCATAACACCTCTGTTGTGAGCGTGTCGCTTTCACGGACAACCTGCGGATAACGGGTCTTGATATCCTTGTCTTCGGCAAAAATCAGGTCGATCAGTTGCGGCCTGGGTTCATTGTAAAAGGGCACTGAATACGCATAGTCGCTCTGACCAATCATATCCCTGGCGGTCAGGCTCGTCATCTGCTCCATAGCCTTGTTCCAGATAATGATCCGCCCGGTGTGGTCAATGGCCATGGTTGCATCGGGCAGAAAATCAATGATGTCGTTTAGCCGTTTTCGTTTTTCCAGCAAGGCCTCTTCCGTCTGTTTTCGCAGCAAAGCCGAACCGATATGCGCAGCGATTCCTTCCAACGTTGCGATTGTGTCGGCGGTGAAACGGTCCTTACGTTTGTCGTTGAAATGAAGAAGTCCAATGATCATTTCTTGGTTGCGAATTGGAATAAGGGCCATGGATGTGTATTGTTGCTGCATGCAAACATGGCATGGTTTGAAGCGAGGATCTTGGGCTGCGGGCAATTCGGGGAGCGGAAAGGAGTCGTTGGTCCAAAAACTGCCGCCAGGACTAAAAAATGGGCTTGTTGGATCAGCATTGCCGGTAATGATCAACCCGCAGGTGCATTCCATGAGAACCTTGCCATGCTCATCTCGGCAAACGCTGTTCTCCATATCGTGGCCTATCAGCGTATTTTCCTTGAGATGAAAGTCTGCGGGAAATCCCCGTTGGGCTAGATAGGGAAAATCTTCGCCGTCTTGCAGCCGAATGCCGACAGCATCAAAGCCTGTACGGTTTTTTAAGATATCGAGTACCTGATGAATGGATTCGTTCAGCGGATCCGGTTCATTGAGGACGTGGAGAATTTCACGACCCATTTCACGGTACGCTTCTATATGCTTCCGTTCGGTAATATCCTTGGAGGAACAGAGGGTGGAAACGACAGTCCCTTCCTCATTGAATACAGGGGTAATGCTGGTGAGATAGCACTTGTCCCGATCGGCTGGGCATAAGGATAATTCAATAACTTGCTCGCTCCTGGTCCTCTGTGCTTTGCGGAGGTGGGAGATGAATATCTCGGCTTCTCCAGAAGGGACGATGTCGTCAATGGTGCTGCCGATGATGTCCGTCTCGGGCCTGCCTACCTCGTGGGCGAAGGCTGAGTTGACGTATTTGAAACGGTGGCTCGGAGAGCAGGAACAAATCAAGTCAGATGTTTTTTCCAGAAGAATATGTCGTTTTTCTTCACTTAATTTGAGTTCTTTGATTTTTTGAGCGAGTGTGCCCTGCATGTTGAGCATGCGTTGGCCAACGTTGAGACGCGCCAGCAGTTCTCCGGTATCAAACGGTTTGGGGAGATAGTCGTCCGCGCCAGCATCCAAACCTTGCACGATGTTCGATTTTTCGCTTTTGGCCGTTAAGAGGATCAGGTAAGGGGGATAATCGGTTGGCAGGGAACGGATGCGTTGAACAACCTCGAGTCCGCTCATAACCGGCATCATCCAATCCAAAATGACCAGGCGCGGAGCATTTTCTTGCTGCAATGCGTTCCACGCCTCTCCCCCATCCTTTGTTTCTATGACCTCATGTCCTTTTTTTTTCAGAATACCGATCAAGGCTAAACGGGAAGTTAAATCATCTTCAGCGATCAGGACACGCATGTGTTATTTCCTCTGGTGGGCAGCTCTTGGCTGATCACGCAATTGCGGCCGTTGTTCTTGGCCTGATAGAGGGCCTGATCGGTTGATTCCAGGACCTGGTCCAAAGAATATCCAGGCATTGCGCATGTGACACCAATGCTCAATGTGCAGGCAAGTTCCCCGAATTTTGTCGAAATGGAGGTTTGTTGCACGCAGGCGCGCAATCGTTCAAAGAGGCGGAGGTGGTCTTCTTTTGAGGCGATGGGGGCGACAAATAAAAATTCTTCGCCGCCGATGCGGCCAACGGTATCATGCTCTCCGGCTAGCTGTTGGAAGAGTCGAGCTATGCCACAAAGAATGTCGTCACCGGTTTGGTGCCCGTAGACATCGTTGAATCGTTTGAAATAATCAATATCCCCCATGCCAACGGCCAATAATCCCCGCTGCCGTTCCAAGCTGGCCAGTTCGCGATGCAGTCGGTCGAGAATGGCCCGGCGATTGAGCAGACCGGTCAACGGATCATGGGTCGCCTGATGTTGTAACAATTCCCGGTGAGCATGCAAGGCGTCCTGCATCTCAACCAACCGCCGCCCGACCTCGATCCGGGCGCGCAATTCACCGGGATCAAAAGGCTTGGCCAAATAGTCATCAGCTCCGGCCTCCAGTCCTGCGATGATGTCGGATTTTTCATCCCTGGCGGTGAGAAGGATAATATAAGGCGGTCGTTCAGTCGCCAGTGAGCGAATCCTCCGAACGACTTCCAGGCCATCCAGTGCCGGCATCATCCAGTCGAGAATCGCCAGGCGGGGAGCGTTGTCCAGCTGCAATGTTTCCAGTGCTTCGACGCCGTTGGCCGTCACCACCGTTTGGTACCCGTTTTTTTGCAACACGCCACGAAGAGCGATACGGGAGGCAACATCGTCTTCAGCAATTAAGATACGCATTGGAATTCTCTTGGTCTTCTGATGTGATTGGAATGAGTACTACTTCTCTGAGGAGGGCTTCCTTGAGTCGGTTGAATTCATTTTCCAGGTGGCTGACACCCTCCTGCATGACTGCGGCGTTGCCGGATAGGCTGGCCTTTTCCACTTCCCTGGCCGCGTCATGGAGCGTCTCTGCCGACACATTGCCCGCCGCACCCTTGATCGTATGCGCTTGTCGCGCAATACCGGAAAGATCACCGTCTGCAAGAAAGGCATTGAGCCGTTCTATCTGTCGTGGAATATCGGTCAGAAACCCTTCGACCACTTCCTGGGAGAGGGCCTCATCATCCATGAATCGCTTGAGCATCGTTTTTTTGTTGAAGACTGCGCGGCTCTTCTTTTTCGCAACAGGAGCGCTTGATTCCCGATTCTGACGAATGGGGCTCAGAAGGCGTTCGGCCTCGTTGCCTTGAGGAAGCCACCGCTCCAACACACCGGCCAAGGATTCCGATGATACCGGTTTCGAGATGTAATCGCTCATCCCTATTTCTAGGCAACGATCTCGATCACCTTGCTGGGCATGTGCGGTCATGGCTATGACGGGCACCTGCTGGTTGAGCACTTCGGACTGCGGATCCCGTATGCGGCGCGTTGCCTCAAACCCATCCATTTCAGGCATCTGCACGTCCATCAATACCAGCGTGTAAGGGATGGTTTTCAGCGCATTCAGGGCTTCCTCTCCGTTCGCTACGGCATCGGAACGCAGACCCAGTTTTTTGAGAATTGCCTGGGCGACATGTTGATTGGTGATATTGTCGTCGGCAACGAGAATGCGGATTTTTCGACCATCGAAGCAGGGTTGCGACTCTCGAGCCGTATACCGGGTAACGATGGGCGACTTTGCTGTAATTTTCCCATCGGTTTCGGCCAGGGTCAGGGCAAGAACGGTTCTCAACTCCTGGTGACGTATGGGCTTATTGGCGTAGGCGGAGAACCCGATTTCTTCAAAGCGACGGGCGTCACCGCGAACCCCCAGGGATGTCAGCATAACCATTTTCGTGTTCGCTATTTTGGGGTCGTGCTTTATGGTACTTCCAAGCGTTTCTCCATCCATTTTTGGCATCTGCATATCAATAATCGCAACCCGAAAAGGATCGCCTTCATCTACGGCTTGGCGAAGAGCCGCAAGAGCTCCCTCCCCATCCTCGGCTTGGTAAGGACGCATACCCCAGGCAGCGAGACGGGGAATTTGGATATCACGGTTGGTGGTGTTGTCATCGACAATCAGCACCCGGACTCCTTGAAGATCTGCGGGGACAGGCGTTTCTTGCTGGATCACTTGTTTTCGTTTATCCAGTCGCACCGAAAACCAAAATTCCGCGCCCTTGCCCTCTTCGCTGAGAACGCCAATTTCGCCATCCATCAACTCGACCAATTGTTTTGAGATGGCCAGACCTAATCCCGTACCTCCGTATTGCCTGGTTGTCGAAGCGTCAACTTGGGTGAATTTATCAAAAAGTTGGTTGTGCTTATTTTCGGGGATACCGATGCCGGTATCATGGACTGAGAAACGAATCAGCACATGGTGGTCATCTTCTTCAAGTAACTTTGTTTTAATCGCGACTTCCCCTTGGTGGGTGAATTTAATGGCATTGCCCACGAGGTTGGTCAGAATCTGTCGTAAACGGCCAGGGTCTCCGCGAAGAGCGTCGGGAATTCTAGGGTCGGGGGAACAAAGTAATTCCAGCCCCTTTTTATGGGCGCGTACTGCCAATGTCGCGACAAAATCGTCCAAAAGGGATGTCAGTTCGAAATCCAGTATTTCCAGATCCAATTTTCCCGCCTCGATTTTGGAAAAATCGAGAATGTCATTAACCAAAGTGAGGAGCAACTCGCTGCTTTCCCTGACTATTTCTGCATAGCTTCGTTGTTCGTCATCCAAATTTGTTTCAAGAAGCAAGCCTGTCATCCCGATGACCCCATTCATGGGGGTTCGTATTTCATGACTCATGTTCGCCAGGAATTCACTTTTGGCAACGTTGGCGCTTTCGGCCTGCGCCGCCATGGCACTGGCCCGTTCGGTGGTTTCCCTGAGTTGTTTATTGGTCCGCATTATTTCGGCTTCCGCCTGTTTGCGTTCAGTGATATCGATACCGGTAAAGGTCACGCCTGCGGCGATGTTTTCAGGATCGATATAGGAGGAACTCATGAGTACATTGATTATGCGACCATCTTTTCGCTTCCAGCATGTTTCGATAACGCCAGTCCCCATGTCGTTGATCAGCCTGTAGGTCTCGATGCCCACGAATTTGTAATCTTCGTAACTGGGATAGAGGATTTGGCTGTTTTTCCCCAGAAGTTCCTCCTTGCTATAACCGGTCATTGCGCAAAGAGAGTCATTGGCCGTAACGATCACCCTGTTGCTCACAACGCCAATGCCGACGGGGGCGGCCCGAAAAACGCTTTGGAGAAATTTTTCGTTTTTTCTGATCAATTCATCCGCATTTTTTTGTTCGGTTATGTCGGTAAAGACCGTGGCAAAACAATTGCCGCATAACCGGTATGCGTGGATACGTAGGTGTCTTGCCAACGATTCGATGTACTGTTCTATACTGGTTGGTTGACCAGTGGCGACCACTTGGGCAAACACTTCGATCAAAGAGGATTTTTCGATTCCCGGCAGGCATTCCGAAGCCCGACGGTGAAGAACCTTGTCAGCCTCCAGCCCCGTATGCGTGGTAAAGGCTGGGTTGGCGCTCCGAAAAATATAGTCTGTCGGATTCCCGGCCTCGTCGAACACAAGATCCTGGGACGCAACGGCGGACACCGCATGTTCGATGAGTAAACGATATTTTTCCTCGCTCTCCCTCAATCCCGTTTGTTGGAGAAGGATTCCCGTGTCGGCACGACGAAGCAGCACATGCGTAAAGCCGAACAAGACCGCCAACAGCACCGCCGCAGTCATGGTTCCCAAAGAAAGAATGCGGTGAAATCTTGCCTTTTCGAAGGTGATGTCCTCAAAGAGCAGCAGATCGAGAAGGCCTTCCTCAGAGTTGTTGTTGAGGGATGTTGAAAAGACGAGCCAATCCTTGCCATTGTGCGTTACTTCTGCTTGCGTGGCTTCACCGGATGACGACTCGTGTCGCAGAATTTTTCGGGTAACCGGCGCGAGTTCATCCAGGAGTTTTTTTTGTGAGGCGTATACCAGAAGATTGTTGGGGGCCCCCTCTCTATTTGCAGTGTGGGGTCGGATTGTCGCGTCGTTCTGTTGCGGTTGCTGCACCGGCATACCGTTACGAATGGAGAGCGCTAGCTCGAGACGGGAGTTCCCCCGAATCTCCTGCAGGATCTCTTGGATATCCTGCTGTACGTTGAGGCGTCCAGCCAGATTACCATTGACAAAAACCGGATAATTGACACTGAGAACCCATTTTCCGGTTGGATCCACCCACACGCCAAAAGTCATTTGTTCTCTTTGGCCAGTCTCAAACGTCGCAACCGGTTTGACTTCTTTGTCTTGGGGAGATTGCAGGGGGCGGCAGAGATCGAAACCGTTGCTGTCGCGCAGGGAAAAACTTTCGATACGGTGCTGTTGTTGCAATGGTGAGAACAACGTTTCCAACGTAGTGCGGCACCCTGGAAACGCCTGTTCATGAAAAATGTTTTGGAGGTCCTTGTCCCTTGCCAGGGACTGGATAACCTCGAGTAAATCGTGCAGGTGCCGATCGAGTCCAGTCCTCCATTGCCGATGAACGCTCTGCTTTTTATTCAACACATTGCCGGTGATTTGTGACTGATATTGGGCCCATAACAATATCCCGCCAACAGCAATGAGAAGAACCGCCATCCCTACTATCGGAAAAAATAGGCGACGGAGAATCCGGCGTGGCGGTGATTGGAGGCGATGGCGTGTCCCCGCCAACACCGCAATAACGCCGATAAGGAGGATCAACACCAGCCCCATGGGCAAGGAAGCCTTGGCCGCAATATCCCATTTCCAGAACTTGGTTTCGATGTCCATCCCGATGACGGCAACAACCGCATCGGTTGCCGGGGAGATGATCGGAGCAAAGATGGTGGTCGTTGATGGCTGCAGACCCGCCGAAGCCTGTTCAATGCCTTCTTTCCCGAATGCGAAGGCATCCAACAGGGTTTGCGAGGTGGAGAGGCGCTTCGTGCCAGGGGGGAGTCCTTTTTGAGCATTACCCTGATATGTATCAACAAAATAAAAAACCTTATTTTCTGATACGGTTCCCAACAAGTAAAGAGACCGGCAGAAAGGATTGGCCGAACACACTGCGCCAAGTTGTTCTTTGAGACGTTGGTAGTGAGGGCTGGATAGGTCTTCCGGCGTTCCTTTCAGGCCGGCTATTCGATCGGTGTTAATCGCCTGAGCCACTAACTTGACTTGTTGGAGGAGGTCGGAACGCTTTTCTCTGTCAGTCCGTATCGCGGTCCAACTGGTCAGCAGGCCGCCGATCACAATCGACGCGCCTACCAACGCCCAAAATGCGCCCTTGCCAAAGGGGCTGTTGTTGTGTTTTTGCCGAGTATTCATGGGGGTTCGATGTTTTGGGAACGAAAATGAGTGTGGCGGCTGTTGGGATTCTTTCTCTTAAAAACGAAAGGTATTGATTACGCCAAGGAGTTCGTCCGCCAACTGCTGCAGTTTGCCGGCGCTTAATTGAACACTGGTGCTGCTTTGCGATATTTCCCTAGAGGCCATGTTCACTCCGGCAATGTCTTGGGTAATCGTTCCTGCTACCGAGGAACTTTGATTGACATTCTCGTTCACTTCCCCCAGTCCCATGGACGCTTGGGCGATATTGCCGGCAATCTCTTGCGTTGCTGTAGACTGTTCCCCGACAGATAGAGATATCGTTGTCGTTATTTTGTTGATTTCATTTATTATTGCAGATACCTGGTTTATTTCAGCCACGGTTGCCCGTGTTGTTCCCTGGATCCCTTCGATTTGGTTTTTGATGTCCATTGTGGCTGAGGCGGTCTGTTTAGCCAACTCCTTGATTTCATTTGCAACAACGGCAAAACCCTTCCCCGCCTCACCGGCCCTGGCGGCCTCAATGGTTGCGTTGAGCGCCAATAGGTTGGTTTGCTCCGAGATCTCGGTGATCGTTTCCGTCACCTTGCCGATAGCCTCCGCAGCCTGGCCCAGTTCGGTCATTTTTTCGGAGGTGTCCGCAGCCTGGAGAACCGCTTTGGAAGAAATGGTATGTGCTTCTTGGGCATTTTGCGCTATCTGACTGATTGTTGCGGTCATTTCTTCGGCAGCGCCGGCAACCATGGTGATATTGGTGGTGGATTGTTCCATGGCGGCCGCCACGTTATTCAGGTTGGCGCTCATTTCCTCGACCGCCGTTGCTACATTGTCCGCGCGGTCGGAGGTTTCTTGCGCATTTTGGGAAAGGTCGGTCGCTATGTTTGTCAGTTCACCTGCGGAACTGTTGACGGAATGGGTGTTTTGGTTAATCTGGCTGATGATGTTTTGCGGTTTTTCAATGAATATATTGAACCAGTGGGCGAGCTCTCCCACTTCGTCTTTGGAGGTTATGCACAGGCGCATGGTTAGGTCACCTTCGCCTTGGGCAATATCTTTGAGTCCAACCACGGTTTGTTTGATTGGACGGACTATCGCGCTGGCCGCCCAGAAGATAATTCCGCTGGCTGCGAGAATGGAAATGATGCTTATCAAGACAATGGCATTGCGTAAAGCAACAGCGCTGGCGAGAAACTCGTCTGCATTTTGCGTAGCCGCAACGCTCCACCCCTTTTGTTTGATCGGAGCGAATCCCGCCACCTTATCCAGTCCTTTGTACACATAGGATTCAGCCCCATTTTGGCCATCCCGCATGGTCGCGGCGATATGTTCCATGCCAGGCAATGTTTTCAGGTCCAAGCGGAGGATGTTTTGCTCGTCCGGATGGGCGATAATAATGCCGGACGTATTGATCATGAAGCAATATCCGGTAGTTCCGATTTTTTTATTGGAAATGAGATCGGTAAGGGCCTTGACTTTGAGCAAGGCGCCAAAAACGCCGAGGAACGTGCCGTTCTCCCCATGAATCGGACTGCAGAGCAGCATCACGAGTCCGTTGTTGTTTGCAGATCGTTCGATGTCGCCGCTGACGGTCTGCTTGGAATTTTTTGCCGCAGCAAAAAGGGGATGCTGGGACATCTCGAGCCGCTGAAGACTTGCACCGTCCTCCGTGGCTTCAGCAAAAATGCGGCCATTGGCATCGGTTAAAAAAATGCCTGCATAATAGTGGTGAAGCTTTTCAAGGCGTTTGTGTAAATCGTTGTTCATGGTTGCAATGGACTCACCGGCCCCTTCAATGCCATGTTCGTTGATTTTTTCTGTCGCCATTTGCACCTGGGTGCGTCCTGCGAATGCACTGGCGAATTTCAATTCACCTTCATACGTCGCGAGAATTTCTGTTGCTGCACCGTTCGCTATGGATTGGGCATTGGCCTTGCTGAGTTGCGTAGCCACCTTGATGGAATTTGTTATGGACACATACCCGGAAATTGCCAGCGGAATAAGGACAAGTAGGATGCCTCCGGCAATGAGTCTGAAACGAATTGATGAAAAATTCATGCGTGTATTTCTCCGATTTCTTCAACGTGTTTTGGGGTTGTTCTCGAAAAAAGGCAACGAGACCGACGTTTCCTGTTTCGTAAGGGCCTTATTTACGAGGACATCTTTTTTGGGGGGGTAATGTTTTCTGAAAAAGTTATCTTTGCAGAGAGTTGTTACCTGTCGGGCTTGTTGGAGCGTTCCTTAATGCCCTCGATTTCCTCGACCAATTGTTGCAGGGAGAAGGGCTTTTGCATAAAGCCGTCGCAGCGGTGGCGAAAGGCATCGATCACCATTTTCGTGTCGGCATAGGCGGTCATGAACAGCGTCGGCATATCGGGATACTTATTGCGGAGCAGTATCAGGAACTGTATGCCGTTCATCCCCGGCATCAGGTAATCGGTAACCACCAGATCAATGCTCTGGCCGTTATCGTGCAAATATCCCAGAGCCTGCTCTCCGCTGGTCGCCGTTACTACGCAATACCCCCTGTTTTGCAGGCCGATCTGGATTGATTGCAGCAGCATCGCTTCATCGTCGACAATCAAAATATTCATGGCAGGACCAGTGACCTTAAGCTCTTTTTTCGTCAAAAGACGTATCCCTAAAAGGGGAGGGAGCTGTTAACTTTTTGAATATAGGCCAATGAGCGAAGAGATGGATATCCGCGCTTTTACGTTTTCACCCGAATAGCAGGTTGTTATTGGCTTTTTGAGGATGTGTAGGCAAGTTGTATGCCATTGAGGCAAGAGGAGGGGGTTTGTTATCTTCTTGTAATTAATTGTTTTTTTTGATTCGAAAATGAGGAGGCGGTTGAGGGATATCCCATTTTGGAATGGTATTTATGACGAATTGTCCAATTTTCAGGTAGTTGTGAGTGGTCCCATTTTGGGAGTATAAGCCGTTATGGCCTATAGATGCGCGCCTTCGTTTTCACCATAAGAATGCAATTTTCGACGAAGTGTATTGATGCCAATGTGCAACAACCGGGCTGTTTGCAGTTTGTTTTTTCCCGTCAAGCGGAAGGCCTTTAAAATGTATTCTTTTTCAATTACCGCCAAAGGGAGGATTGCTTCCTCACGGGGAATGGCTTGGGCGAAGCGTTGCTCTCGGGAGATCGCTTGCTGAACATACGTTGGGAGGTGGTGGATGGATATTGGAGACTGCTTGGCAAGGTTGGCTGCATATTGGACAATTGATTTGAGTTCCCTGATATTTCCCGGGTAATCGTAGGCTTTCAGCAGAGTAAGTGCGCTGTCCTCGATTGCGTTAGGATGTTGTCGGCCCAGGTACTTGTGGAGAACTGTTGTTACAAGAAGGGCAATATCTTCTTTTCGTTGATGAAGAGGCGGCAAAACGAGCCAGGCACCGCACAAGCGGTAAAAGAGATCTTTTCGAAAGAGGCCTTGTTCCTGTAAAGGGAAGAGTTCGGCATTGGTGGCGGCAATGAAGCGGACGTCTGCTCCCCGTGGCCTGCTGGTCCCCAGTTTGAAATATTCCCCCTCTTGCAGCACCCGAAGTAATTTTCCCTGTAACTCAAGGGGCAAACTACCGATTTCGTCTAGAAACAATGTCCCTTTGGATGCTGTTTCCAGGAGACCACAACGATCCTGTACCGCCCCGGTGAACGCTCCTTTTGTGTGCCCATAAAATTCGGATTCGAAAAGGGAGGGGGAAAGTGCGGTCATGTTCACCGGAATGAAGGGTTCGTTGGCGCGTGAACTCGCCTTGTGGATGGCGCGTGCCAGCAGTTCCTTGCCTGTCCCTGTTTCACCGGTGATCAGGATCGGCACCATGCTTGCCGCATGCAATTCCGCCTCCCTGAGGAGCCGAAACATCTCTCCGGACTGGGTGGTGATATGGGCAAAGGCTTCCGGATTGGCCAACTCCGGCTGATTTTTCTGCTTACCGAGTCTGTGGATTTCCAAAAGGTTTTTTCTTTCCAGAGCTTTGAATATGACGGTCAACAACTCCTCAAGAACGAGTGGTTTGGTTAGATAATTAAAGGCGCCTTCTTTCAGGCATTGCACCGCTGTGCTCGCCTCGTCAGCTGCGGTCACCATGATGCACTCTGTGGTCGGACTGACGCCTTTAATCTGCGACAACAATTCAGTGCCGCTCATCCCCGGCATGGTGATGTCGAGAAGCGCAATATCGAACGTTTCGCCTTGATGAAAAAGGTCCAAGGCCTTTTTCGGGTCAGGTTCAGCCCGGATAAACCGAAACCCGCTGATCAGGAGTCCTCGCTCCAAACTATCGAGAAAATCTTTTTCATCATCCACCAGTAAAACGCGGGAAAGCATGAGCGGTTCCTTTCCGTTAGTGTCGTTCTCGTAAAAAATCTCGAAAACGACGTTTCGTGCTTCGTAACCTACTGTTTTTATCAGACGTGTTTTCCGTTTTTTACGAAGGCTTCATCATTGATCTATCATTGAATTTTCATGAGCACCCGGAAGGTGCTGCCTTTGCCGGCTTCACTCGACACCTCGATTCTCCCCCCCAATTCGTTGATCAATCTGTCGCAGATCGTGAGTCCCAGGCCGGTGCCATCACCTGCGGGTTTTGTCGTGTAAAAAGGATCAAATATGCGCAGGCGGGTGAGGTGATCCATGCCGCATCCGTTATCATGCACTTCAATAACAAGTTCATCCGGCAGGGAATCGTGCACCGAGAGTTTGATATGGATCTGCGAATCCTCTTTGTCCAGGGACTGAACGGCATTGATCAGCAGGTTGACCACGATTTGCTCCAAGGCGAGGGGATCGCTGAGTAATTGTGGGAGTCCCTCGGCCAGATCAGTCGTGAAATTTCTGGCCGTTTTTCTAATCCGTCCCTGGCAGATGTTCACTGCCTTTTCCACAACCCTTTTGACATCGATTGGTTGTCTTTTTCCCTGTCCTCGTTCACGAACAAATTCACGAAGATTGCCGACTATTTGGTTGATCCGTTTGGAACCATGCTCGATATTATCCAAGAGGGTAAAACAGTCTTGACGAAAGTCCGGGTAAGGCCGATTAAAAACCAGCAGCTCAGGATGGGTGTCGGCATATTGATCCACGATCGGCAGGAGGAATTGGAGGTAAGAGCGGAGGATGGGAATATTGAAAAATATGAAATTATTGGGGTTGTTTATTTCGTGCGCAATGCCGGCAATCAATAATCCCAAGGATGCCAGTTTTTCTCTCTGGATGAGTTGGCGATCCATTTTCCTTTCTTCGGTGATATCAAAAATACGAACGATATAGGCATTGGGAAGCCCATTGGAATTCTTCACTTCATCGACCACTATCTGTTCCAGTCTGTTCTGATCCATGCCTCCCTTGCGCTCGAAGACGCCCGAGTACCCCTGCATGCTGGAAAACGGATATTCGCATGTTTCGCAAGGGCTGGTTCTTCCCTTAAAGGCTTCAAAGCACCGTTTCCCGATACCCGCTTCATAGTGGTCGATGCCGTAGTATTCCTTGGCGGCCTTGTTGAGTCGTAACACCCTGAGCTTGTTGTCAAATAAAATCAAAGGATCGGGCATGCCGTCTATCGCCATGGCCAGTGTGGCCCGGCTGTGCGAGAGTTGCTGCTCGGCCATTTTTCGTGCGGTGATATCAATGACCACTCCGTCGTAGGCGACCAGTTCTCCCGCTGCATCAAATTGGGGGATAATCGTGTCGCTAACCCAGATGATTCGCTTATCCTTCCTTTGGATGCGGTATTCGGCCGTGGCCGGTTGGTTTGTTGCCAGGAGAAGCTTGAAATTGTCGATGATCAGGTGACGATCCTCTGCCATGACGATACGTATCCACAATTCGGGATCGGCGGTGTATTCTTCCAGAGCGTATCCCGTCACCCCTGCGCAGGCTGTATTGCGGCTCACGGCAACGGCTTTCCCCATTTGAAGATGGACCGTGTAGATGCAGTCGCTTATGCCTTCGGTAATACGACGGTAGCGCTCCTCGTTTTCTCGAAGAGAGCACTCTATGTTTTTGCGCTCCTCCATTTCCTCGCGCAAGACAAAATTCGCCCGGATCAATTCCGTGGTTCGCTTTAGCACAACCTGTTCCAGGTGCTCGTTGGCATGGATGAGGCTTTCTTCAATTCGCCTGCGTTCCGTGATATCAATGTGAATCCCGTACATGATGACCGGGTCGCCGTCATACAACCTCTTGATAATCCTGCCGGAGGAAAGCACCCAGATCCAATGTCCTGCCTTGTGGCGCAAGCGGAGCTCATTTTCATAGTTGGGTGACTCGCCGAATACATGTTTTTCGAGCAGTTCGGTCGAACGCCGTTGATCCTCGGGGTGGGTGCATTGCCTCCATGTCCTCACACTGAGGGGTTTAAGTTCCGCCACCGTATAGCCGAGCATGGCCGCCCAGTAGTCGTTGACCTCCAGGTCTCCGGTCTGGATGTTCCATTCCCAGGTGCCTATTCCGGTAGCCTGGACAATGCTCTCCAGCCGTCGATTCTTCCCCTGTATAGTTTCTTCCGTTTGTTTCTGTTCGCTAATGTCGCTGACGCTCCCAATCCGGGAGAACGAGGCGCCGTTTTCGTCGGCCATTATCTTAAATCGATCAAGCAAATGGATGTAATGGCCACAAGCATGCTTGAACCGATACTCCACTTGATGTCCGCATGCGTTACTGGTGGGAAATCGCAAAAGTTTCAGGCGTTTGATCCGTTCCCGATCATGGGGGTGGACCAGATTGATCACATCATCATCGGACCAGCCGAGGATGACTTCTTGGGGATACCCGGAAAACACGCTGAACGCTGGACTGACGTAGTCATAGCTATTTTTTTGCAAATTGCGTTTGTAGACCGCTTCTTGGGTATTGTCCAAGAGTTCCCGAAACCGAGCTTCACTCCTTCGCAAGGCTGACTCGATCTGGCTGCGTTCGGTGATATCGTGGATAATGGAGGAGAGTGCTTCTTTGCCTGCGAACAGTATTTTCGAACTGAATACTTCAACGGAGCGGACCGTTCCGTCGGCTGTTTTATGATGAAATTCGCATCCATGGCAATCACCCGATGCGGCTCTTGCCGTTTCGATGCGGCTCTGTTCTGCAGAAAGGGTGTTGATGTCTTGAATATACATTTGGCGCAAAGTTTCACGGGACCATCCATAAAACATTGCCGCGCCTTCACTGGCATCCAGGATTCGGCCGCTTTTGCTCTCAATGATGAGCCTGATTACCACCGTATCGGGGGAAAGATTGAGGAGGCTGTCCATTTTTCATCCATCCGTTGTCAGATGTTGTTGGCGAGGGATGCCGTCTGGTTGGGCAAGAAAGGAGACTCCTCTCGCCAAAAGAGATGCCTTTTATTTGAAATGAGCATACAAGCTATGGGCAGGGAAAAAGGAAACACGAATAGTCTCAATTGCTGTACCACATTATCCGCGCCAACTCTAGAAGAGGATGGAGGGCATGGAGCAAATGGAACTTGGCAGAGTTCCTTGTTGTTCAAAAAAGAAAAATCACCTGGTAACAGACGGGGAAATGCGAAGGCCTTTGACGGGAAAAACCTGTTTTATTCATGGGGCGATTTTGTTATGCTCCCCTTTTTTGTGCGAGAGGATCACCTCTCGTTTTTCACCAATCTACACCACGAAAATTATCGTTGGAGAGGAAGATGCGTTTAGATTCAGCATCCTGGAATTTGCAATGTTTGCCCTGTTTTTGTTCCCTTTTACTGCGGGCGATGCGCTTCCTCGAACCTTACGGCAGCACATATACTTCATCTGGAGGGTGTAAAGGCAAGGTTCGGGCATGTTGACCAGAGCCAAGTTCCTCTTGCCCGGAGAACGGGCGCGGATGATCCTGATTGCCTCCTGTATCGGTGTCATGTCGGGATTGGCCATCATTGTTTTTCGTGAGGCCGTGGACTTGGTGCATGAGGTGGTCCGTGTCTGGGGATACGAAGTACTGGAAATCGGTAAAGGTGGCTGGCGGAGTCTGTTACTGCCGCTTCTGCCCATGTCCGGCGCCGCCATGCTGATTCCACTTTCCCTCGCTTTCCCCGGTAAGGTGAACGGCTACGGTTTTACTAATTTTCTGCGGCGGGTCAATCTGGAAAACGGGGTCATCCGTGCCCGCAATATATTCATCAAGATCATTGCCACCGCACTGACCATCGGCTCGGGTAACTCCGCCGGTGTCGAAGGGCCGATCGCCCAGATCGGTGGCGGTCTTGGTTCCCAGGTGGGGCAACGCTTCCGCGTTTCCGGCAAAAGGATGAAGGTGTACATTGCCGCCGGATGCGCTGGTGGTATTGCCGGTATCTTTAACGCCCCCCTTGCGGGCATGTTCTTTGCTGCGGAGATCGTGCTGCTCGGTACCTATGAGATCTCCTCTTTCTCCGCCCTGGTGATTTCTTCGGCTTTGTCAACAGTGATTTCCCGGGCCTATTACGGCGAAATACCGGCCTTCCCCATACCGGCCTACACTATTGTTAACCCCTTTGTCGAACTGCCGTTGTACACTTTAATGGCGATTATTGTTGGCATTACAGCGGTGATGCATATTCATTTTTTTTATGCCATCCGTGACCTGTTTCGTAAGTTCCCCATGCATCCGCAGATCAAACCAATTTTCGGTGCCTTTCTCGTGGGGTGTATTGCTCTTTTTTTTCCGCAGGTCATGGGCAATGGCTATGAGTATATTGAAAAATCTCTATCCGGTGATACCCTGGTGTGGCGGATGATGGTGTTGGTGTTCCTCAAGTCCCTGGCCACCTCGATTACCCTGGGATCGGGTGGTTCCGGTGGTGTTTTTGCTCCGGCCCTGTTCATTGGTGCCGTGCTCGGTGGGGCTTATGGTGGGATTGTTCACCAGCTTTTCCCCGCCTACACAGCCACTGCCGGTGCCTACGCCACGGTGGGAATCGGCGCTTTTCTGGCGGCAACCACCCATGCGCCTTTGACCGCCATCTTCCTCCTGTTTGAGATGACCGGAAATTATATGATCATCATCCCGGTCATGTTGGCAGCCATCGTCGGTACGGTCACCTCTTCCTGGCTCTACCACGACTCCATGGATACAGTCGATTTTACCCGTGAGGGCATCGATATCCACGAGGGCCGCGAGGTGGCGATCATGAAGTCGATCCGGGTGGGTAAGGCGATCACGGAAGATGTCGATTTTATCAGTGAGACCGCAAATATCAACCATCTGCTGCAGCTGTTCCGTTTTGCCCGTAACAGTTTTTATTTCCCGGTAATCAATGCCAAGGGGTTGATGGTCGGGGTAGTGTCGATGCAGGATGTCAAGACCATCCTCCACAGTGAAGAAGAACGGGTTTGCCACCTGGTGGGTGCCATCTGTACCCGCGACGTGATCATGCTCACTCCGGACACCAATTGTTACGAAGCGATGAAGCTGTTTGACGTCAAGGGGATTGATGAGATCCCGGTCGTGGAGAGTCAGGAAGAACCCTGGGTGCTGGGGATGCTCAAACGCCAGGATGTGATCGCCGCTTATAATCATGAGATGCTTAAACGCGGGATCAATGAGCGGGCGGAGTCGATTCGTATGATCTGTTCGGCGAGCTAAGTTGCTGCATTTATTATGGTGGGGTGTGAGAAGAGTCTGGTTGCTCGCACTTGCATCGTAATCGCAACATCCACCCTTTAATTGGATTGGTACAACCAACCAAACCGATGCTCCGATGGGTGTTCATGGGGCCCGGGAAGTGGGTCTGGGATTATCAGGCATTGATACGGGCAATATCTTAATGCCGCACCTAGCGCGGCTCTTTTCGCAAATGAGGGCGTTGTGCGGATTTCTCTTTTTTCCTTTGGTTTCAAACATGGACATCCCCAGGCCGACCTGGTCTGGGATGTCCGTTTCCTTCCCAATCCCTACTGGGACGCCGAGCTCAAACCCCACACCGGTCAAGATCCTCGGGTAGCCTGTTATGCCCTGGAAAACGAAGCCGGAGCCCAATTCTTTGCCCTGCTCGAGCCTCTGCTCGCCTTTCTCGTTAAACAGTACACCGCCAGCGGCCGTGAAACCCTGAACTTGGCTGTGGGGTGCACCGGCGGTAAGCACCGTTCTGTGGCAGTGGTGGAGCGATTACAGGGCTTCCTGCGTGGCCTCGATTGCGAGGTCGATTTCTTTCATCGCGATATTGATAAGGAATAGGGTGCAGAGAGGCTGCTTGCGTCCTATAGTTTGTGCACATACGTTCATTGTCATCAATGGAGGATACCATGAAAGAGATGTTGAAAAATGTGGTCTACGCCGGAATCGGTGCCGCCTTTCTCACCAAGGAAAAGGTCGAGGATCTGAGCAAGGATTTGATCGAGAAGGGCAAAATGTCGCAGGAGGAGGGCAAGCAGTTTATCGATGAACTGCTGCGTAAATCGGAAAAAGCCAAAGATCAGCTTGACCTGTGGATCAACAAACGGGTCGAAGACAGGGTCAATCAGCTGAATTTGGCCACCAAGGACGAGATCGCCGAGTTGCAACGTAAGATTGAAGAGCTGCAGGTGGCCCTCAACAGGGGTGAAGGCCAGTAGGCCACGCATGTTCAGTATTCGTAAACTCGGTGCCATCGGTCGCACCTACCGCCACCTCAATCGTTACCATTGCATCCTCCGGGTCCTGTTCAAGTATGGTTTCAACGACCTGGTGGATCGGCTTCACATCGATCAGTACCTTGAGTCCGGGCTGAAGATGATCAACCGCAAGCCGCGCGAACAGATCGCGCGGCTTTCCAGTCCGGAGCGGCTGCGATTGGTTTTTGAGGAACTCGGGCCGACCTTCATCAAACTCGGCCAGCTCCTCTCCACCCGACCGGATTTAATTCCAGCCGATTTTCTCGACGAACTTTCCAAGCTGCAGGACGATATTCCACCTTTTGCCAGCGAAGAGGTCCGGACCATTTTTCAGGAAGAGTTGGGGCGCGCGCCGGAGGAAATATTTCATTACTTCGACGCCGAACCGCTGGCCGCTGCCTCCATCGGACAGGTTCACCGGGCACGGATGGATGACGGTACCGAGGTGGTGATTAAGCTGCAACGGCCGGGAATCGAAAATGTGATCGCGGTTGACCTCGAGATCCTGGCCCACATCGCCGAGTTGATGGAGCAGTACCTGGAGGAGGTGCAGGGACATCAGCCCATGGCCATTGTCCATGAGTTTGCCCGCAGCCTCAGCCGCGAGATCGATTTTTCCATTGAATTGGCCAATATCCAGCGTTTTTCCCGCCAATTCGAGGGGAACGCCTCCATCCACGTGCCCGAGGTTTATCCCGATCTGAGCACCGACCGGTTGCTGGTGATGGAGTACGTGGGGGGAATCAAATCTTCGCAAATCGACACACTTCGTGAGCAGGGCTATGATCTGCCCTTGATTGCCGAACGGGGCGCCAATCTGGTGATGGAACAGATTTTTGTCCACGGTTTTTTTCACGCCGATCCCCATCCGGGCAATGTTTTTATCCTGCCGGACAACGTGATTTGCTTCATCGATTTCGGGCAGATGGGCCGGCTTTCCCTCAAGGATCGGGAAGATTTTACCGATCTGGTCCTTGACCTGGTATCGGGCAACGAACAGAAGATCGTCAGCGGCGTGCTCAACGTCACGGTCCAGCTGGGTGAGGTCGACCGCGACAGCCTGGCCCAGGATCTGGGCAACCTGATGGATATGTACCTCTATCGGCCCTTGGGCGATATTGAGGCTGGAAAGATACTGCAAGATCTGTTGGATCTGGTCTCGCGGCACAAATTGTCCTTCAAACCGAGCCTCTATCTGATGATGAAGGCCTTGAGCACGGTGGAAGGGTTGGGCCTGATGTTTGATCCCAAGTTGGAGCTGATCCGGCTGGCTAAACCCTTTATGCGCCGAATTCGCATGGCACGGATGCAGCCCGGTCGCATTGCCGAGGAGATCACTCTCACCGGCTCCTCCTACCTCAATCTCTTCCGGGAACTACCCGACGAGGTCCGTTCCATCCTCCATCAGTTGCGCACCGGTCGTATGCGGCTGGAATTCGAGCATCGCGGGGTGAAATCCCTTGGTGCGGCCATGGAGCGGGTCTCCAACCGGATCAGTTTCGCCATTGTCCTCGCGGCGCTTATTGTCGGCAGCTCCCTGATCGTGCTTTCCGATATTCCGCCACGCTGGCACAGTATCCCGGTGATCGGTCTGGTTGGATTTCTGGTGGCCGGTATCATGGGATTCTGGCTGTTGCTCTCGATTATTCGCCACGGTCGTTTTTGATCATCCCCAAGGTCCCTCTTTATTTTGGGCAATGTGTCTTATGCAGATTAAAGAATTTGCCGCTGCCTGCGGGCTGAGCGCCCATACCCTGCGCTACTACGAAAAGATCGGACTGCTTCCCCATGTTGAGCGTACCGACAGTAATCACCGCCGCTATAGCGACCAGGATGTTCTCTGGATGGCCTTTATCAAACGGCTCAAGGCGACCAATATGCCGCTGGCGCAAATCCAGCGTTATGCAGCCCTGCGCGAGCAGGGTCCTGGGACCGAGGAGATGCGGATGCAGCTTCTGATCGACCATGCCCGGCGCCTGGAAGAACTCATTGCCCAAGAACAGGAACACCTCCATAAATTGCAGGAAAAGATTCGCTTCTACCGCGATCAGATCTGTCGATAATTGTCCTTGACTTAGAGCCGACTCGAAGATGTAGGCTACCTGCATTAATGAGCCGGCTGGGGGGATAGGCAGATACACTGCCGGAATTTCTTCCCTGCCGCAACCTAGTGGAGGACGCCATGAACCAATCAGAGCGATACCAGCGTGGCTGGCAGCGATTGCAGGAAGTGGACGGCGAAGCCGGTGAACGGGTGCTTGCCGCCCTAGCCGAAATTGCTCCCGACTTTGCAACCTATTTAATCGAATTTCCTTTTGGCGATATCTATTCCCGGCCTGGCCTTGATCTCAAGTCACGCGAGATAGCAGTGGTGGCGGCCCTGACCGCTTTGGGCAATGCCGCCCCCCAACTCAAAGTGCATATCCATGGGGCACTCAATGTCGGTTGTTCGCGGCAGGAGGTTCTTGAGGTGATCATACAGATGGCCGTCTATGCCGGGTTCCCGGCAGCCCTCAACGGACTTTTCGCCGCCAAGGAAGTCTTTGCCGAGTGCGATGCGGATGGAAAGAAGGATTGCATCAACGCTTCTCAACCCGAGACAGAAGGAGAATTGTCATGAGCAATGAGCAACAGCTGCAAGGAAAATTGGTGGGTAAAACCGCAATTGTCACCGGCGCCAGTGCCGGAATCGGCCGGGCCACGGCTCTGGCTTTGGCCGGGGAAGGCGCGGCTGTGGTGCTCCAGGCCCGGCGGCGCGAACGGCTTGAGGCCCTGGCGGAGGAGATCAGGGCAGGTGGTGGCCTGGCCCTGGTGGTGGATGGGGATGCCGGTGAGGTGGTGGACATCGACCGGATGCTGGCTGCAACCCTGGCCTGGGATCAGGGCGGCAATAAATATGACATCGTGGTGGTCAATGCCGGACGTGGGTTGGCAGGAGGACTGCTGACCAGTGACGAGTCCCAGTGGGGAAAACTCTATCGGATCAACGTCCTCGGCGCGGCTCACCTCATGCGCCGTGCCGGGCAATATCTGATGGAGCGCGGCAGCGGCGATATCGTGGCCGTCAGCTCGGTCGTCGGGCGCAACATCTCCCCGGTGAGTGGCTTCTATGGTTCAAGCAAGTTTGCCGTTTCCGGTATTGCCGAGGGGCTGCGCCGTGAAGTCTGCGGCCACGGGGTTCGGGTGAGCACGGTTATGCCCGGAATCGTGGTCTCCGAATTTCAGGAGGTTGCCGGCTACGGAGCCGGCAACTTCGACAAGTTTGCCGCCCAGTTCGGCAAACTGCTCGAACCCACCGATCTTGCCGAGGGCATCCGCTGGTTGCTCAGCTTGCCTGCCCATGTCCACGTCAACGAGATCATGATTCGGCCCACAGGACAGAGCTATCCCTGATAGGCCGCAGCAATTGGCACAAACCGCGAGTACCTGGGATTACCTATTTTTTGCTCCAGGTACCGTTGATAAGAACGAACTGGCCTTGGGGCGTTTTTTCCAGGGCCTGTTGCCCGGCCAGCTTTTCCACCGCCTGTAGACTGGTGTTGTTGCGCTGGGCAATCTTTTGATATTCCTGCCTGCGCTGCTGGTTGATCGATTGCACCAGTTGGGCGACTTCATTGCCTGCATTTCCCTGGACAGGGGCCAGATAACCGGTTGGAGTTTCACCAACCAATCCCTGGGACTTAGCGGCCTGCAGGTCAAGGGCAAAGGCCGCCTGGCAACCAAACCAGAGGGCTATGAGAACAAAGAAAAAGCGTTTCATGTTGTTTCCTCCCATTAAAACAGTCCACTCTCGGGACTGAGCACATTATCCAACTCCTTTTCAACCTTGATCCGGATTTCGTGTTCAATCTTGACGTTGAGATTGATCACAATCGGTTTATCCGGCGGGGCGACCTTCACCGTTGGCGAGCACCCGCTGACAGCCCAGGCTAGGGCCACTATCAGGGGTAGTTTTTTGAGCATGCGACCTCCTCTTAAATCGGTTTACGGTTTAGGCTTCGTCACTTTCATGAGTTTTCGGCCCAACTCCGAGGATAGGGACTGACTATACTGAACACTCTTAAGCAGAGAAAGTAGATTCTGTTCGGTGTTGAGGTTGAGGTGCACCGCACGGCCATTATCCAATCCGGGGTTGTTGCCTTGGATCTGCAGGGCAACCGCGAGGTTGCCGTCGGGCTGGTAGTCGAGCTGTGCTGACAGATGTTGATAGTGGAGATCCTGGAGTGCCGCAAGCGCATACGCGGTAAGTGGCGAGTTCTGCATGGTACCCGGTGGCGGTTGATAACGGATGATACCGCCTTTGGCCGCGTTTTCCAGAATTCCATGATCAATTTGCAGGCCCTGGGAGGAAAAATGCAGCGGTAGCTGGCCCTGTATCCGGCCGCTGACCGCCAGGCCTTGGACCTGGTGAAGGGCGATCATCGGCGTCAGGTTGAGATCTTCCATCTGGAGCAGGCAGGTGGTGGGCGTGCCATCGAGGGCGTAGCTGCATTGGTCAAGCCGGAGAATACCTTCGAAGAACTGTGCGTAGCCCTGATGCACCACCAAAACCGGCATTTTGCTTTGTTTGGCGGTACGGATTTGCGTGATCAGTTTCAGGTCGTGCATCGGCACCGGCCCCCGCAGATGTTGGAGCTGCAGCGTACCATTCTTGATCGATTGCAGTTTGGGCAGTACCTGAACCTGTTGGCGTAGGCTGAATCCGGAAAAGGGCATCTCCATCAAGGTTCCCTGCTGTACGGTGGTGTCGAGGTCAACCTGCAACATAAGCGGCTTTTGGGGCTGCCATTGGCTCAGCAGGGAGAAGGCAAGTTTACCCTGAAGAATTACCGCCTCCGGTTTGCTGGCAAGCACATTGAGTGGATTGTGCGCATTGCTCAAAGCGAGCGCGTTTGGGGTTTCCAACGTACATTGCCCTTGGCCGGTGTGGTCGCGACGGTGGCTACATTGGGCCCGGATGTTGCCTGTGCCCAATGGCGAGGTAAAGGTAGCATCGAGTTGCAACTGCTTGCGGTCCAGCAAAAGGTCCAGATGTAGATCATCAAATCGTAACGGTGCAAAACGGCTATTCCCGGAAATCAGGCCGTCAATGGTCCAAGGGGTATCGGGCTTAAGGCGCCACTGCCAGCGATCCCTTTCCAGGTGAAGATCGCCACCGAGGTTCAGCGAGAAGGAACGCAGTTTCACTCCATGGCTGACAAGGTTGTTGACGCTTAATTGCGATGAAGGACTCAATTTCAGTGTTGCGAAGCTGAGCGGTCCCTTACTCTCCACAAGGAGGGTGCTTTTGCCAATGGAAAAAAGAGGGTGCTTCAGTCCGGAAAGGGTGGCCTGCACCTGCAGAGGCATTGCTGGCGAACTGTGCAGTTGGGCTGTCAATGTACCCTGTGTCGGCAAGGCATCCGCATAAGCAGGGGGCAATAGAACTCGGGAATGGGCAAAATCCAGCGTCAATGTGCCGGAAAGGCCGGTTTGGTTCTGGTGCAGCTCAACGTGCAGCGACGAGGATGACCCCGTTCCAGCCGCACCTAGAATCAGGTGGTGCTCGTGCGGTGTAGCCGTATATTCCAATGAAAAGACCGTCGGCTCGGTCGCATCCGGTGGCGTATAATGTAGCCTTATTTGCGGTAGGTGCAGTTGTTGAACCGGTATGCGCTGGGGCTCAACGGATTGCAGGAGCGCGTCCAACCTGGGAAGTTCGGTGCTTGTGGCACTCCGCTCCGCCCGCTTTAGTTCGGGAAGAGTTATCTCTATGTTTTTTGCGCTGCAGGCCGTCAATTTACCCTGCAGTAATTCGAAAGGTTGATAGCGACAGACCGCATCGGTCAGCCGGATCGGAATTGAACCGGCAGGATGTTGCAGGGTAAAGGCCAGCGAGTTTACCTGTATTTCGTTGAGATCGATCTGTCTCAGATCCAGGTGCACCTGGGTAAGCCCCACCCGGGATAACAGGGTGGGGGCCAGCCGTTCCAGTCCGGTGTGGCGCAAAAGCACGGCCGCAAGCAGGGAGAGCAGAAACAGCACTACAAGAATACGGATTACGCGCATGGAGCAGATTCCTCTTCGTCTACGACCTGGTGAAGCTTAGGGAGGGTCAGCTCAAATGTAGCCCCACTGCCTTGAGCCTCCACCACTGAAATTTTGCCGCCATGGCGTTGGGTGATCTGCTTGACCAGATGGAGTCCCAGACCAAACCCTTCTGCATCGGTGTTGTCGATCCGCTGGAATTTGTCAAAGATCCGGAATCGTTCCTCCATTGGAATCCCCGGGCCTTGGTCGCGCACCTGCAGTTGAAAATGCTCAGCCTGTTCCACAAGAGACAGGCTGACCTCAGTCTCACGGGGGCTGAACTTAACCGCGTTATCGAGCAGATTGATCACTGCCTGCAGCAGTAGGGATTCGTCGCCGACAAAGGGCGTGGTACGATTCGGCTGGTAGAGGTTGAGAGTGACGGTTTTCTCTCTGGCCTTAGGGGTAACTGCGGCCACCGCATCCTCCAGCATGCGGCCGAGGGGGAAGGGGAAGCGACGGACCTGTTTGCGGCCGCTTTCCAGGCGGGCAATATCAAGGAAGTCTTCAATCATCCTCTGTAGCCTGCGTGACTGGTTGCAGATCTCTTGGGCATAGAGCCGGGGGGCATCCTCAAGGCTGTCGGTAAGCATCTCGCCGTATCCGAGAATGGTGGTGAGCGGGAGCTTTAATTCGTGAGAGACAACGGCGACCACCTCATCTTTAACCCGCTCCAGTTCCTTGATTTCGGTAATATCCTGGATAATGGTCAAAAGTCCACGGAACCCGGTTTCCGGAGCGAGCAGGGGGTGGAACGAGGCCTGGTGATAACGACGGCCATCACTCCCCAGAACTTGGAAATGGAGCATCTCTTCGGGGCGTGGATGGGGATTCCCTGGTTCAATTTTATTGAGAAAGGCTGGCGCCGAGGGAAGGGGGCCGCCGGCGGGATTGAGGAGTGCCCAGAGGCGGCTAAAGGCTGCATTGGCAAAGATCGGTGCACCGTCTTCCTCACCCCAGAGGATCAACGGAGGCAGTTCCTCCTTAAGAAGCCGTTCAAGAAAGTGGTGTTGCAGACTCAGTGCCTGGACAGCCGTCTGCAGCCGGTCGAGGTGCCGCTGCAGTGCAGATCCGGTGAGCGCATGGGCTGCAGGTTGTACGGGGAGAGCGGGCAGATTTTTGGCTACTGCCTGTAAACCAGCATCCAGTTCCCGGTCGAGGTGGCGTGCCTGGATGAGTATTTGCCCTGTCGTCCACAGCAGTTGCTGTAACAGGTGCAGTGGGTAACTGAGGGCGAGAAACACCAACACGCTCAGGAAGGAAGCGAGCAGGGCCCAGTGGAAAAGGATGATTGCGACTGTCACCGCCCCCAGGCTCAGGCCGAGGTTGCACAGCAGGTTGAACCGCTCCCCGCAACAGGGCCAGACCAGGAGTGTCATCAGGCTGACCAGGACAATCCCGGCCCAAAGAAAAAGCGGACAGGGGCGGATAAATTGGTGGTCCAGCAGGTTGGCGATGATGGTGGCCTGTATCTCCATCCCTGCGGTGGGGCGTTCCCGCGTAAACGGTGTCACATGGCTGTCCCCGAGGCCGATGGCCCGGGCACCGATGAGGACCAAACGACTCTTAAAGAAATCCTCAGGGTACTTGCCGGCTAGGACCTCGGCGTAGGAGAGCCAGAGAAAACTCTCCTCCGGCCCGTAGTAGTTGATGATGGCTGCGTTCGCCTTGATCGGTAGCATGACAGTCATGCGGGCTGCTGCCAGCAGCGCAAGCGCAAAGGGTGGCGCCCCAGGAGCGTTGGTGAGGTTGACTCGGCGGACGAGCCCGTCACCAGCAAGCAGGGTTTCGATGTGACCGGTGGCCGCAAATCCGTGTAGGTCGGGATTGGGTTTGGCCAGGCGTCCGTCGCGTTCATGGGCTAGAGGGAGGATGACCGGTGGTCCCTGGGTCATGGCCTGACTGAACAGGGCATCGTCGCGTGAAGGCTCGGGAAAGAGAAAGTCAAAGCCGATGGCACGGGCCAGGCGGAGCCGGTTGAGCAACTGTCCGTGCAGACGGCGGGGAAAAGGCCAGGCGCCCAACTGCAGCAGGCTGATCTCATCCACGCCGATGAGCACGATTCGCTGGTCCGGCGGTTGCGGACCACGGAGGCGAAAGAGCAGGTCCAGACCGGTCTGGTCCAGACGGGCGAGCAGTCCACCTGCTGCGAGCAGGCCGAACAGGATCAGGCTGAACAGAGGGACCGTCAACCGCCGGTACACATCATTGCCATGATCAATTTCTTTTGAAGCCGGACATGTCATTCATGACGGCTGGTTACAGGAGGATAATCCCCAGCGTGACCACACCAAAGAACAGCTCTTCCCACCCCAGCGGTTTAGCATTGATAGTCATGGTTTGCGAGGGAGTCCAGGGGGTGATCGGTTGGCCGTTTTCCACGCCGCGGATGCGCACCCAATACTTGCCGGCCACCAGTCTGTCTTCCAAGGTGAACGAAGTGGTCGCCAGGCTTTGGCGATCGACCACCAGGCTGGCAAAGTCCTTGTCAGAGGCCACCTGCAGGTCGTAGGTCCACCCTTCGGCCATAGCGGGCCACTGGAGTGTTGATCGAACGTTTGCCGTTCCTTCCATACCTTTCATTTCAGGCGCGGCGGCAAGTTTCCATTGCACCGGCACCGAATAGAGGGTGTTAAATCCATCGGGAGCCTCCGCCTTGACCCGGAAGTAGTAGGTTCCGGGGGGCAGTTCCGGGCTGGTGTAATGGGCCTCGGTCCCCTGTTTGGTTTCAATCAGCTGGCGAAAACCGGGATCATGGGCCAGTTCGAGGTCGTAATGGGCCACCTGCTCCGATTCCAGCCATTGGATCGTCCCCTGTTTGCCCCAAAGAGTGGTACCGGTTTTGGGAAAGGAGATCACCGGGGTTGAGGGAACGGTACGGACGTTGAATGGCAGGGGGCCGACCACTTGGGATTCAAAATTATCCTGGTCAATGGCGGTCAGCGAGGCAAAGTGACCGCCATCGGGCAGGTTGGCCACCACAAAGCGGCCACCAGGCACGGTATTTTGGTCAAAGAGGGTCACCTGGGTCTGCTGGTCGCTGGTAATACGCAGGCGAATGAGCTTGGCGGTGGCGTGGGGTGGTGCCGGGATCAGCACCGGCAGGTTGCGGTAGAGTGCTTCAAGGCTGGGTGTGGCCGGTGGCGCGGGCAGGGCCCGTGGTTGCTGGGGCGGGTTATCGGCCTCGATGCGAACACCCTGGCCTGGCCCGATCACCGTTGATTGCCCCGAACTGCTCACCGTCACCCGTCCGCGCAGGGTTTCCACATTGTTGGCTGCATCGCCGATGGTTTTCAGGCGGAATTCGGTGCCGCGAATACCGGTGAGCGCAATCGGGGTGCGCGTTTGAAAGGTTTCATTGGCTTTGAGCTTGTCGCGGACCCAGTGGATAACCCGGCCATGGGTAAGGGAGAAGTCGGCCTTGACATTGCCGTCCTTGAGCCGAAACAAGTAATTGAGGGTCAGTTGCGAATCCGGTTCGATCCTGGAATAGGTGTGATCCGGCAGGATCAGGTGGGTGTAGCCGTCGCTGCCGGTGACCACGGTTTGTCCGGGCAGGAGAACGTCCCCCTTGTGCAGCGGTACCGGTTGCTCACCCTCAAGGCGGCCCACCTGGCCATGGACCGAGGCAACCGTGGCCGAGAGTTTCTCGAGCACCAGCAGCGATTTCGGTACCTGAAGAAAGGTGTCCTTGAGGATCAGATAGGGATCGTTGATATGGTTGATGCGGGCGATCTCATGCCAGTCGTTACGATCTCGGCAGAAATCACGGGCAAGATGGGTCAGGTTGGTGCCCGCCTTGACATGCAGCGGTATCAGGATGATTTTTTCGGCAGCCTGCCCCGGTATGGACATGGCCGGGTTGAGGAGGAGCAACAGGAACAGAATCAGGAAAGAGGTGGAGAGGCGGAAGTGGGGCATGGTCTCCTCATGGTCAGTGAGAAAAATTGATGGCGGCGTAAAAATTTCGATGGGCTGCGCGTTGGAGCATTTTTTCCGATACTCGGCATACCTTATGCCATCGAGGCTGGAAAAATGCCGTTTCTTGTATCTCTCTGTTTTTTACTGAGCCATTTTTCAGGATGTGATGGATTTTTTATGCGTCCATCAAAATTATTGAGCTTCACCGGGAATCATTTTATAGCCGACACCGGCCACTGCCTTGATGGTCAGAGCCAGGGGGCAGTGCCGATCTATTTTGCGCCGAATATTGGCAATGTGCATTACCAGGGCCTTGCTTTCGACCTCGGGATCATAGCCCAGCACGTCTCGGAACAGCTCTGCATGCGAAATCACCGCCCCCAACCGGGCAGCCAGATAGACCATGAGGTCGAATTCGGTCTTGGTCAGGGGCAGGAGATCGCCGCCGGCAAGCAACACTTCCCTGGCCACGGGATCAATGCGGAGGGCACCGATCTGCAGGCAAGGATCATCGGCCAGCGGTACACGGCGACTCCGGCGCAGTTGCGCCCGCACTCGGGCCAGCAGTTCTTTGGGGCTGAAGGGCTTGGTCATATAGTCGTCAGCCCCGTACTCCAAGCCGGTGACTTTGTCGTCCACGTCGTCCTTTTCCGTGAGCATGATCACCGGCAGGTCGGGATCAATATCCCGCAGAGATTGCAGGATCGATAGTCCGTCCTGCACGGGCATGATCACATCAAGCAGGAGGATATCGGGTTGGACGGCTCTGATACGTTCAAGCGCACCGGCTCCGTCCGCCGCAGCCTCCACCCTGGCCCCCTGGCCGGTGAAAAAGGTGGTGAGCATGGTGCGAATGGAGGGCTCGTCCTCAAAAAGAAGGAGGGTGCAGGCAAGAGGTTCGGACATGGCTGGCCTATGGTGGGAGACGAACTCGCCACTCATTCGTAAAGAAAAAAACTTATACTATAAAAACAGTAAGTTGTGATGCATTGGGCGTCGTGTTCGCGGCTATTTTGCGAGAACGACAGTCATATATTCTTTTTACCATAAAAGGTTGCTGCGGTGCGGGCAAGGGATAATTTTAAAAAATAGTGCAATATTGGACTGTTGAGTGCTTGTCTGTGCTGACAACCTCGGGCTTGATTGAGAATTAAAGAGCAGATGCAGAGCTCTGCTTGACTTTCTGGGTGACAGGTTCATATAATCGGAATAATTTGATTTTTGAGGGCACCCATTCAGGAGTGTCACGTCTTTTTCCAAGGAGGTCCATGGGCACGGCGCAGCAGTGGTTGTCTACCCATACCTTTCAGCACCGCCAATTCGCTGATGCGGCTACTCTTCTTGAATGCAAGCAGGCCCAAGGTCTGCAGGTCTCTCTTTGTATTCCCACGCTCAACGAGGAAATGACCATTGCCCAAGTGGTGGAGCAGTTACGTCCTCTGCGGGATCATATCCCCCTTCTTGATGAGATTGCGGTAGTCGACTCCGGTTCCGAGGACGGTACCTGTGCACTCGCAGGATCTGCTGGGGCTGATGTTTATCTTGCCGACAAGATTCTACCCGAAATAGAGGCGCAGGTCGGGAAGGGAGAAAACCTGTGGAAGGCGGTTTACCAGCTCAAGGGGGATATTCTTCTCTTTATTGATGCGGATATCACCAATATCCATCCCGGTTTTGTCACCGGCCTGCTCGGCCCATTGCTTATTGATCCCACCATCGGCTACGTGAAGGGCTTTTATGCCCGCCCCATTGAAGACCCGATCCAGGGACCACCTGATTCCACCGATGGGGGAGGGCGGTTGACCGAAATCCTGGTACGGCCGCTGCTTTCGCTTTGGTATCCCTATCTGAGCCGCTTGATTCAACCCCTGTCCGGAGAATATGCGGCTCGGCGGTCGCTATTGGAGCAACTCGCCTTTCCCGTGGGGTACGGAGTGGAACTGGCCCATCTTCTTGATCTGGTCACTGTCCATGGGCCGAATGTTTTTGCCCAGACCGATTTGGGAGAGCGCTGCCACCGCCATCGCAGCAATCGGCAACTGGGCCAGTCAGCCTACGGTCTGCTCCAAGTCCTTTGCCGACGTTTGCAGCAGCAGGGAAAGATGCAATGGGACCCGGAAGCAATCCCTCCACTGCTGCAGTTTATTCATGATCAAGAGGAATACCGTGTCGAGGAGTTGATACTGCCGGAGCTGGAGAGGCCGCCTTTGATTCAACTTGTGGAGTATCGCAGGCGATATCCTAATTCCATCAAGCAGTCGATGGAGAAAAAATGCTGGGGGAGGATTGATTGATGCGGGTTGCCTTGGTTCATTATCACCTACAGAACGGGGGGGTAACCCGTATTATTTGCCATGTGCAGAAGGCCCTGCGGCAGCGTGGCATAAAGAGCATGGTGCTTACCGGCAAGCCACCGGGCTTTCAGGTGAACGGCACCTATCGGGTGGTGCCCGGGCTGCAGTATGAAGCGGATCGGCCGCAGCTGAGCGTAGGTGAACTGGTGAGCCAGATGCGGCGGGAAGCCACCGAGGCCCTTGGTGGAGCCCCGGATATCTGGCATGTCCACAATCACAGCCTGGGCAAGAGCTTGCTGTTACCGCTGGCCCTGCGGCAAATGGCAGAAGAGGGAGAGCACCTGCTCTTTCACCTGCATGATTTTGCCGAGGATGGGCGTCCAGCCAATTACCGGGCTATGCTCAGCCGGATGGCGGGTGGCAAGGGGGATATTCTCGCCGGCCTGCTGTATCCCCAAGGGGAGCATCTCCATTACGCGGTGCTCAATAATCGCGATCAACGCTATCTGGCGGAAGCCGGGCTCGGCGAAGCGCAGCTGCATCTTCTGCCCAATCCGGTCGATCTGGGACAGATGGAGGGCGAGGAGCCAACTGTTGCAGGCAAGCCGCCGCTCTGGCTCTATCCCACCCGTGCCATCCGTCGCAAAAACCTGGGCGAGTTTTTGCTTTGGTCGGCTCTGGCCACCGATGACACCTGGTTTGCCACCACCTCGGCTCCGGAAAATCCAATAGAACAACCTCGTTACCAGCGTTGGAAACAGGTGGCGGTCGAACTCGGCCTGCCGGTGCAGTTTGAAATGGTCGGCCCCAACAGCTACGGCTTCATCGACCTGTTGCGCATGGCGGATGTGGCCATGACCACCAGCGTGGCTGAAGGTTTCGGCATGGCCTTTCTCGAACCCTGGACCCTGGAAACCCCGGTCTTCGGTCGCAACCTCCATGAGATTACCGACCAATTTAGTGAAGACGGGCTAGACTTGTCCGGTTGTTATGAACGGTTGGGAGTACCTCTGGAGTGGTTGGGGGAAAATCGGGTTCATCGAGCTGTGGAGAGCGGACTGGCTCGAAACCTGGCAGCCTACGGGCGTCAACCCGCACCTGGTGATCTGGACCGGGTGATGGGGGCCTGGGTAGAGGATGGGCGGATCGATTTTGGTCGTCTGGAGGAGTCCATGCAGGAGGCGGTATTGGCACTGGTGGTGCGACAACAGGCCCAGGCGGCCCTGATCAGTCCGTCAAGGCTGCCGGAATTGGCAGGATTTGCCCAGCCGCTTGCAGAGAATCGGCGTATCCTTCACCAGCAATATTCACTTGCCCAGTACGGGGAGCGGTTGGAGCGGATCTATTGCCAAGTCGCAGCTGGCTCGGTAAGCCCTTGCGGGCAGCTCGACGGAGAGGTGTTGCTTGATTATTTCTTGGCCCCCGAGCGGTTACACCTGCTGCGGGTGGATTGAAACCCTGACGACAGTATGTGCGTACGGATCGAGGTGAAAGAAAAAATCAGATTCGCTGGATACAGAGCATTGTCAACCCGGTATAGAGCACCAGCCACAGGCCGATCGCCAGTAATATCCGGGCACGAAACTTGGCAGCCTGCGGCAGCCAGAACAGCAGCACCAAGGGCACCAGTGGAGCGATCACACCGGCAACAAAGGGCGGCCAGTACCGCAACAACTCCTGCAGGCCGAGGAAAAACCAGGGCCCGGCGATAAAGAGCAGGCCAAAGCGACTCGGTTCCATCGGGGCCGGGACAACCATGGAAAGAGCTACGGTTGCCAGCACGAGGAACAGGTGGTTGCGCCAGCGGGTGGTGTAACGCCGCAAGTGGGGCCAGGCCGCCATCCCCCCCAGAACCACCAAGCCGATCACATGGTGGGCATACACCTTTCGTAGGCCACTGTCGGCCAGATCAAAAAAAAATTCGTTGAGCTGATGGCCGATCAGGGGTACCGAAAGGCAGATATGCTCGGCAATGGCACCAGCCGCCTCTCCGGTGGCATCTCCCCGCAGAACATACCCGGTAAAAAGCAGGAGCAGGCCGCTGGGCAAGGTGGCGCAGAGGCGAATCCAGGCGCCACGGCTGTAACGGGTCTCGTTTTTCCATAGGGCCACCGCCAGATGCACAATCAGGAGCAGGAAGAAAGCTTGGCTTGAGAAATAGTGCAAGGCACGCCAGAAGGAGCCGTAAGGCGCGACCAGCTCAATGGTTGAGGTCGAGTACCAGGCCTCGGTGGGATCGTATTGCAGGGCAATGACAATACCCGAGAGGATCGAGAGAAAGAGGCTGATCAGCGATGCCCCGCCCCAGGGATACTCGCGCAGCCACTGTAGGTGGCGTAAAATTGGGAGACGCACCGGCCAGGCCATCAGAGGTGCACCACATACGCGGTTACCCGGCCCTCGGCATCCTTTTTCAGGCTGACCTCGTAGGTGGGGAGATTCTTTTCCGCCGGCCCGCTGATGCGCTGTCCCCGTGGGGTGAACCGGCTCTGGTGGCAGGGGCATTCGATCAATTGCCGGTCCTGCTGATAGTTGACTCTGCAGCCGAGGTGGGTGCAGATGCGCGAGACCGCATAGGCTTGGTCCGTGCCTTTGCCGTCGGCAAAGAGGAGAAAATCGTGGTGAATGTGGACTCCGCTTAAAGGCAGTGGTGCAGATACTTCCACTAACCGAGGTTTTGGGGAAATACGGTGGCCGGTGAAGCGCAGAAGGGGATAGAGAAAGACGGCGGCCATGGCCGCACTCAGCCACTGTAGGCCCCGCAGTAGCACCTGACGCCTTCCTCGACCAGCGCCATCTTTGCCCCTGTTTGTCGGCTTTTTTTGAGCCATTAGGCGAATCTTTCCTGCAGCGCCCGTTCCACGTGTTTGGGCACCAGACCACTGATGTTGCCGTGGCAACGGGCCGCATTCTTGATGCCGCTCGAACTGATGTAGATCCAACGGAATCCGGTCATGAGGAAGATCGTCTCCACGCTCCTCTCCAGCCGTCGGTTCATCAGTGCCAATTGGAACTCGTAGTCAAAGTCGGAGATCGCCCGCAGACCGCGGATGATGGTGCGCGCATTTTTCTGCAGTGCATATTCGACGATCAAGCCCTCGGTGGACCCGATTTCAACCCGGTCCTCCTGACCCTTGAAGCATTCACGGATCATCGCGCACCGCTTTTCCAGGGAAAAAAGCGGAGTCTTCTGGGCGTTGACCGCCACGGTGACGATGATACGGTCAAAAATCTCCAGGCCGCGCTTGATGATATCGATATGACCAAAGGTGATCGGATCAAAGGTGCCGGGGTAGAGGGCTACCCGGAATTTACAGTCGGTCGGTTTGGGCGGTGCGGAAAAAACCATTTCGTTTAGAAACCCTGTTGTCGTTTTCGAAAAAAGCCCTGGGAACGACATCCTTCGTTTCCTAAGCTGTTGTTTTTGGCGTGCATGGATCGTTTTTTGGGTATTGGCGAGGCTGTCACGGATCGCAGGGTCGTTTGAAAAACCAGAGTTTGGTTTCTCCATAGCGGCGTTGATCAAAGACCTCCAGGTTGCCGATGGTCGGGGGCAGTTCCACCTGAAATTGTTCCTCCGCCACCACCAGTCCGCCTGGGGCAAGAATGTCGTCCTGGTTGACCATGGTCAGGACGCGGAGAGCCAAGTCTTTACGATAGGGGGGGTCCATGAATATCAGGTTAAAGCGGCTTGCGGGCGGCAGGTGCCTGAGGATCGGTCGCAGGGTGGTGGTTGCGGCCAAGTCGAGCCGTTCAAAGGCAGCCTTGGGATGGGCAATGATTGTCCGCAGGTTGGCCTCGATAAGACGTCCTGCCTCCAGACTCTGGTCGATGAAAAGGGCAAAGTCCGCTCCACGGCTCAGCGCCTCGATACCGATGGCACCGGTGCCGGCAAAGCAGTCCAACACCCAGGCATCTTGAAGACGCGGGCCCAGGATGTTGAACAGGGCCTCGCGGACCCGGTCACAGGTGGGACGAATCTGGTCTGATTTCGGGGGGCGCAGTTTGCGCCCGCGAGCGCTGCCGCCGGTGATACGCACAACAGATGGCCTGAAAAAATAGGAATCGGCGAATCAGGGGAGTTCTTCCTGATTCACCGGTAGCGGTTTGTTGCGGCGAGATCGACTCCGGATTGCCATCACCAGACCGGAAAAAATATACAGCAGGGATGCGGCAAAGAGGGTGATCGGCGGCTCGCTCGCCAGCAGGATCAAGAGGAGAATCAAGCCGATAAAGACCTGGAACCGTTTCTCCCTGGCAATATCCATGTGCTTGAAGCTGAGATATCGATGGGTGGAAACCATCAGGTAGGACAGTAAATAGACCAGCAGCAGGAGCGTAATATGCTGGACGGTATCCGTGGTCTTGAAGACATGGGTGCTGAACATGACCGAGGTGGCGATCATGCCGGCAGCCGCGGGACAGGGCAGGCCGGTGAAATCGTTGTGACCGGCAGTGGGCTCCGCCCCCGCGTTATCGATGGCTTGCGCATTGAAACGGCCCAGGCGCAGGGCTGTGGCTGCCACGTAAAGAAAGGCGGCCAACCAACCGTAACGACCGTAGGGTGTCAAAGCCCAGAGATAGGCCAGCACGCCGGGAGCAACACCAAAGGCCACCATATCGCAGAGCGAATCCAACTCCATGCCAAAGGTTGAGGTGGAGCCGGTCATGCGTGCCACCCGGCCATCGAGCATGTCAAAGACACCTGCCACCAGGATCGCAATGGCCGCGGCCAAGAAATGACCGTTAAAGGAGGAAACAATGGAATAAAAGCCGCTAAACAGGCTGCAGATGGTCAGCATGCAGGGCACTATATACATCCGGTTGGCAGGTTGCGGTGTGGTTTCCATAGGCACTAAAATGAGAAATGCCGCCGGGACGGCTTGATGAAGAAATATAAAAGTATCGACGCAACAGTCCCGGTCGATACAAGGGGGCTGGCAAAAAAACTGTAGGCGCTAGAATACGGTTAATTAATGGCTTAGGCAAGGATATCTTGAGAATGCGGCGCTTCTAGAAAACCGAGCACGCTCTCGCCGGCGCGTACGGTATCGCCGATTTGGGTGGTAATCCGGACCGACAGCGGCAGGTAGAGATCTACCCTCGAGCCGAAGCGGATCATGCCGAACCGTTCACCCGTCACAATCTGGTCCCCTTTCTCCGCACGGCAGACAATGCGTCGGGCGATCAGACCGGCAACCTGGACGACGGCATAACGCTGTTGATCCGGGGTGCTCAAGGTAAGGGCGCAGTATTCGTTGTGAAGTGCGGCTTTGTTATTGTCGGCTGAATAAAATTTACCAGGGACCAGGCGGACATGTTCCACTGTGCCGGAAAGTGGGATGCGGTTGACATGGACGTTAAATACGTTCATGAAAATCGAAATTTTTTGTACCCGCTCCTGAAGGAAGCGGTCGTCATCAATCTCTTCGATCACGATCACCTTGCCGTCGGCCGGGCAGACGATGGCATTGGCCGCCTCCGGTAGAACTCGTGCCGGATCACGGAAGAAGTAGGTGACAAAACCGGTGAGCAGCAGGCAGAGCAGGGCCGGGATGGGCCATCCGAGCAGACTGAAAACCAGGGTCGCAAAACCGCTGAAAAGGATGAAGGGAAAGCCTTCAAGGGCGAGAGGAAGTTCAGTTTTCTGCATGGATTTCCTGCTTGAGTGAGGTTTCGACCGGGCTCTGCCTGGTGTGAAACAAATTTATTTTTTGGGCGCCCGAACCATGGCTATCTTGCCGGTACGCACGATCTCCTTAATCCCCAGCGGCCTGAGGATATCGATCACCGCCTTGATCTTGGACTCGGAACCGGTGATTTCCAGGGCATAGGAGTTGGGGCTGACATCCACCACCTTGCCGCGGAAGATATCGATGATACGCAGAACCTCGGCGCGGGTAGTGGCCTCGGCCTTGACCCGGATCAGCGCCATCTCCCGCTCGACGAACTCGCCGTCACTGACATCGTTGACCGTGATGACGTCGATCAGTTTGTGGAGTTGCTTGATGATCTGCTCGATAATGGAAGCCTCGCCGCTGGTGACCACGGTCAGGCAGGAGACCTCGGGGTCGTAGGTCTCGGCAACGCAGAGGCTTTCGATGTTAAAGCAGCGGCCGCTGAAGAGGCCGGTGACCCGGGAGAGGGCGCCGGGTCGGTTACGCAGTAAGACGGTCAGGGTATGTTTCATGGTTTGTATCCTGTTGGACGAATATCTCGAATCGATTCGGCCCGGGGGGCCGGTTGCGGTTAGTTCCAGCCCGGTTAGACCAGGAGCATTTCGGTGGTTGCCTTACCCGCCGGGACCATGGGGAAAACGCCCTCTTCGCGGCTGATGGCAAAGTCCATGATCACCAGATTCTTGGTGGACAGGGCCTCTTTGATCACCGGCTCAACCTCGGCCTTGGTTTTGGCACGCAGGCCGACCGCACCGTAGGCCTGGGCCAGGGCGACGAAATCCGGGGTGACCTCCATCACGGTTGAGGCGTAATGGCGATTGTAGAACAACTCCTGCCACTGCCGAACCATGCCGAGGTAATTGTTATTGAGGATAGCCACCTTGACCTGGGCGCCGCATTCGCGGGCCGTGGCCAGTTCCTGGATGTTCATCTGGATAGAACCGTCGCCGGCCACATCAATGACCATAGCCTCGGGACAGGCCATCTGCGCGCCGATAGCCGCAGGCAGACCGTAGCCCATGGTACCCAAGCCACCGGAGGTCAACAGACGACGCGGGTGGTTGAACTTGTAGAACTGCGCGGTCCACATCTGGTTCTGGCCTACTTCAGTGGTGATGATCGCATCGCCGCTGGTGAGCCGGTTCAGGGTCTCGATGACATACTGGGGCTTGATGATATCGCCCTCTTCGGCATAGGAAAGCGGGTGCTTGCTATCCCATTCCTTAACTTCATCCACCCAGGGCTGATGCAGGACAGTGATCTCGTCGGCATTGTAGTCGGAGGATTTGTCGAACCAGGCGTTCATCGCCTCCAGGGCCTGCTTGCAGTCGGCAACAATGGGAATATCCACCTTCACGTTCTTGGAAATCGAGGTCGGGTCGATATCCACATGGATGATTTTGGCATGGGGGGCAAACGCATCGAGACGGCCGGTGACGCGGTCGTCAAAGCGGGACCCCACCGCAATCAGCAGATCACTTTTAGCCACCGACATGTTGGCCGCATAGCTGCCGTGCATGCCGAGCATGCCCAGGGAAAGCGGATCGGTGCCGGGAAAGCCGCCCAAGCCCATCAGGGTCATGGTGACCGGAATGTTGAGCCGCCGGGCCAGTTTGGTCAACTCCTCGTTGCCGTTGGAGAGAATGACACCGCCGCCGACATAAAGCACCGGCTTTTTAGCCTTGAGCAGGGATCGGCAGGCCTTCTCGATCTGACCGCTGTGCGGTTTGGTGTTGGGCTGGTAGGTGCGCATCTTCACCTGTTTTTTCGCAGGATACGGAACCATGGAGCCCATGACGTCCTTGGGCAGGTCCACCAGCACCGGGCCGGGGCGACCGGAAGCTGCCAGGTAAAAAGCTTCGCGCAGGGTGTCCACCAGTTCGTTGGGATCGTTGACTAGGTAATTATGTTTGGTGCAGGGGCGGGTAATACCGACAATATCCACCTCCTGGAAGGCGTCGTTGCCGATCAGAGCGCGCGGCACCTGGCCGGTGAGCACCACCAGGGGGATGGAATCGCAATAAGCGGTGGCAATGGCGGTGACGCCGTTGGTCGCACCGGGGCCGGAGGTGAGAATGGCCACGCCAACTTTGCCGGTGGCCCGGGAAAAACCGTCAGCCGCATGCACGGCACCCTGTTCGTGGCGAACCAGGATGTGACGGATGGCACTCTTGCACAGCTCGTCGTACAATTCGATGACAGCGCCGCCGGGATACCCGAAAACGAGATCCACGCCCTCTTCCTGCAGACATTTGATGATGGCCTGTGTCCCAATCATTTTACTCATAGTCGTCCTTTCTCTGAAATTGAAGTCTGTTCGGGGTGTGACTTGTGCGGCTTGATAGAGATGTGCAATCGTGCCCGCCAACCAACCCAAAATTCCCCTCGGGGTCGGTGTGCAACCGGCTCCTCCTGCCGTGCAGACAGCGTTCTTTAGAATATTGACAAAAGAGTAAAGAATATAGTGGGGTGCCCATGGGCTGTCAAGCGTGAAACCGGCTCTGTTTGCCCAATAAGAGTGATCCTGAATCCGTGCGGGGGGATGGCTCGTGTACGGATTCAGGAGCGATGTCTTGGATCAGTGTTTTTGATGGTGGTGCCCGGAAGGAATCGATCCGCCGGTTGGAATTTAATTATCCTTTGCCTGCTCCATCTGCTCAATCAGATCTCCAACCATTTTGCCCGAAGGTGCGGCGGCCATGGGATGCTGTCTAACCAGGATTTTCCACTCGGCAATGGCTGCCTTGCGGTCATTAAGTCCGGTGAGCAGCACCACGCCCTTGTTGAACCGGGCCTGCTCGTGTTCGGGATCGATTTTGAGTACCTGATCAAAGATTTCGATTGCTTTTTGATGCTGGTTGTCCTGGTGGTACATTACTCCCAGATCGGTCATGACGTTAATATCGCCGGGCTGCAATTCCAGGGCCTTGGTATAGGTGGCAATGGCCTTTTTGGCCTGGCCGCTGTCAAAGTAGGCATGGCCGAGTTGTATCCAGACCGTTGCGTCTTTGGGGTTCTGTTCGGTGGCTTGTTCCAGTGAGGCGATCAACTCAGCTGCCTGTTGTTGCTGGGCGCTGGCCTGGGTATTGGTGCCGGCAGGAGCGCGGTAAACGGAGTAGGCCACACCGCCGACAAAACCGACGACGAGCGAAGCGAGAATGGCCAAATACAGGGTCTGTTTTTTTATGTAACCGGTGGTGTCCATCGGTTGTTCTCCAGATGTTGGGTTGAGTGGAAAAAGGGGGAGGACGGCTCTTCTGGCGAGGGACGAGAATAGCACAGGCTGGATTTGTCCGCAATCAATAGCGGGAGAGTGACGCGTTGGTTGGGCTTACATTGTGGCAGTGATCACCGCATCCAAGCAGACCCGCTGTACGCTCGATCCGCAGTTGCCACAGGTCACCACCTGCAGGGGCTGTACGTGTAAACCCAATGCCTGCGCGGCAGCTTCGGCTTTGGCCAGGGTGGCACTATGGCAGCCCTTGATCTGCATATCGTAAAAGTGGAGCATGCCACCGGGGCGCAGGGCCAGTAAAGCTGCAGGAAGCAGGGGTTCACCGCCGTAGGGGAGCACGATGAGGATGTGGTCAAATCCGGGTTCCAGGCCAGAGAGCACCTCGGAGGCATCGCCCTCCAGGAAGCGCACCCGGCGCAGTTTGCGATTGGCACGCAGGTTTTTGAGGGCATAGTTGTGGGCCACCGGATTCTTTTCAATCCCGATCACCTCCCGCGCTTGGCTGTGACGAGCAATGATCAACGGAAAAGGGCCGACGCCTGAGCAAAGTACACAGACCCGCTCGCCGGGCCTGACCAAGGCCGCGATACGTGCCCGTTCATGGGCCGAGCGCACCGAGTAATAGACCCGGGCCAGATCAAGATGGAGGACCACTCCGTTCTCCCTATGCACCGTGGTCAGTCGGCCCTCTCCAGCCACTAGCTCTAGCGTCCGGGTGCGATATTCCCCTTCATATTCACCGGCCCGTCGGGCCACGACCTTCAGCGAGGAATTATGGGCCAGCAGTAACTTACCGATGGCTTGGGCATGGGGCATAAGCTCCGGGGTGATCCCGATGACGGCGATATCGCCCACCCGGTCAAAACCTCCAGGCAGGCGTATCGGGTCAATGTCGGGAAAATGTTGGGCAAGCAGGGGGCGGAGTTGCATTGGGCTGGTTAATCACGTTTATTTCGAGAAAAAATTTGTCTGCTTGAAATGGGGTAGGCGTTAGGAGTTGGTGCTCGATTTTTGACTATTCTGGTGGTCATTGCATGCAGGGATTTGGGGATTGTGGTCTGGCCCCTGAGCTGTTCCAGATTAGCACGCGTCTCTGGCGCGGTGCGAGAACGCATAGGATGGTCTACCGCTGTTATCCCTTGTGAATATGTACGCCCATCTGGGGAAACGGAATATCTATGCCTTCCTGGCCGAATTTAAGGTAAATGGCGCGGTTGAGCTGGTGAATCAATAGGCCCCGGTCCTGGGGCCTTGACGCCCAACAGAGCAGTTCGAAATCCAGGGTCGAATCCCCTAGGGCCCTGAAACGGACCCGCGGCTCAGGGGCGGGCATGGCCATCTCGTTATGCGCCGCAATTTCCAGGAGGATGGATTCCACCTTATCTATGTCCGTTCCATAAGCAACCCCAACTTTTATCTTCACCCGGACGGAGGGACTGGGAAGGCTCTGATTGGTAACCTTTCCGTTGGTGATGACCGAGTTGGGGATGGTGATCATGATATCGTCCCGGGTTAATAGGCGGGTGCTTCGCATCCCTACCGCTTTAACCTCGCCGCGCTCCCCGCTGCTTAGGACGATATAGTCTCCGGCCCTGAAAGGACGGTCCAGGAAGATGGATATGCCACCGAAAAAGTTGGCCAGCGTTTCCCTGGCAGCCAAGGCTACGGCAACACCGGCAATTCCCGCCGAGGCAAAGATGGCGGTGACGGGAATGCCGAAATGACTGCCCACCTTATATAAAAGCAGAAAAATAAGGCCGAAGGTAAACAGCGTGCAAACCAGCTTGATTACGTCTGCATCGAGGGCTTCCTCCTTGATGTTGGTCGATCGAATAATACCGTGCATGACAAGATCGCCGGAAATGTAGATAGCCATGGTGCAAAAAAGAGCAAACGCGACGCCCAGTCCCACGGTCAGATAGCGAAGAATGTCCCCGGTGATGTTCACCTGGGTATCGGCGATGTAATTGACGGCCAGGCAGAGGAGCATAGACGTGCAGGGAAATACCAGGCGGAGCAGCCCCGATTCTTTGGCACCGGCCTTGCGCCAGTCCCTCATGTGCCACCTCCCCATTAGCAGCACGACAACCAGGAAAGCTCCCAGGACAAAAAACAGTCCGATCCACTGCCAGACAGCCTGGCCGTGCAGGCCGGTACGCATCCATTCCGGGAGTTTTTTTAGGAGTCCATCGGGGATCATCCATCCCGACGAATAAATATACTGTTCATAGAGCCCAGTATACCCTTCTTCCTTGTCCTGCCGGTATGGAACATCCCTGACCTCCCAGTAAAAGTTTTCAAGGGACTTCACGGTTTCAGACGTAAACAGATACAATCCCCTCCGGGGCCCTTCGGCCACCCGGCCGATAGTGATTTCCGTATGGGGAATCCACCAGGCCAGAATATCCTGCTGCTTGGCCTCCTGGCGGTCCGGCACGTCAGCCATTTTGGGTAGTTGCGTACGATCCAGTATTTCCCGGAGCATCAGGACGCTTTCGATGCCGATCTCAGTTCTCAAGGTGGACGGGACCTGGCTCAAATCAAAACAGCCGACAGCTCGCTGCAGAAATTCCTTCTCGAGCCTCGCGTCCTCCTTGGAACTCACCGCCGCCGCATGGAGCTGATCGGTATAATAGATGAAGCTGTTCAGTGTCGCCCGGGGGCTGGATGTATCCGGCGGTTCCAGGGGGAAAATGTTTACCGCCCAGGAAGGCCGGCTGGCAGCGCACAGGCAGAGGATCAACAATACCTTGAATATTCTCGAAAACAAAAGCATGGACATATTCCTTGATTAATGAAGGTGCGCGCTATTCTAGCATAGAAAATTCAAGATTTTCCACAGACTTTTTCCAACAAAACATAGGCTACTCCTGCCCCTTGCCCCGTTCTTCCCGGAGTAAATTCCGCATCACTCTTTGGATCAAGGGACCTCAGACACCCCTAATGGGGCAGAGGATAATGAGATGCATTTATTCACCCAACATTACTCGAATTACTGTCAAGTAACGCCCCATTTTATCATCATTCCAAGTTGTGCGCGAAGTTTTCTGTGGATTTTTCCCTCTAAGACTTCTATGAATTAGGTATCATTCTTATTCGCAAGGAGAGGCGTTCATGCTATCCGGAAAATACAAGACATTCTTGCAGCGCATCAAGAAACAGATCCCGTCCGAGCAGCTTATTACTGATCCCCTTCGCACTATAATTTTCGGTGCCGACGCCAGCTTTTATCGACTCGTCCCTAAAATTGTCGTTAACGTCAATAACGAGGAGGAGGTGCAACTGATCCTTCGTGAGGCGGGTCGGCTGCGGCTGCCGGTCACCTTTCGGGCCGCGGGCACCAGCCTTTCCGGCCAGGCGATCACCGATTCGATCCTTGTCCGGCTCGGTCCAGGCTGGAACCGCTACCGGGTGTTTGACAACGCGACTAAAATTCAGCTCCAGCCCGGTATCATCGGCGGCCAGGCCAACCGTATTCTGGCTGAATTCGACCGTAAGATCGGTCCGGATCCGGCCTCCATCGACAGTGCCAAGATCGGCGGCATCCTGGCCAACAATGCTAGCGGTATGTGCTGCGGGGTGGAGCAGAACAGCTACCGCACCCTGGATTCCATGCGCATCATCCTGGCCGACGGCACGGTCGTTGACACCGGCGATGACAAGAGCAAGGCCGCCTGCAAGCGCAGCCATCCCGGGCTGATGAAGGGGCTAACGGTACTGCGCGACCGGGTGAAGGCCGATTCCGAACTCACCGACCGCATTCGCTACAAGTTCAAGATCAAGAATACCACCGGCTATAGCCTGAACGCCCTTATCGATTTCATCGATCCTTTCGACATCATGCAACACCTGATGATCGGTTCGGAAGGGACACTGGGTTTTATTGCCGACGTTGTCTACCGCACGGTGATCGAACATCGTCACAAGGCCAGCGCCCTGATTTTCTATCCGGATATCCGCACCGTCTGCGAGGCGGTGGTCGTCCTGCAGAAGCAGCCGGTGGCGGCGGCCGAACTGATTGACCGCGCCGGGCTGGCCTCGGTCACCGGCAAAGCGGGCATGCCTCCCTTCCTCGCGGAACTCGAACCGGCGGTCACGGCCCTTTTAATCGAAACCAGGGCCGAGTCAGCGGATGAGCTGGCCACTCAGATCAAACAGATCTCCTCCAGCCTTGCACCTCTACCGACTGTGCGGCCGATCGAATTCACCGCCGTTCCCGAAGAGTTCAACCAGTTGTGGAAGATTCGTAAGGGCCTCTTCCCGGCAGTCGGGGCCGTTCGCCAGACCGGGACCACGGTCATCATCGAGGACGTCGCCTTTCCTATCGAACATCTTGCCAATGCGACCCTGGATCTGCAGGGGTTATTTGGTAAACACGGTTATAGCGAGGCCATCATCTTCGGTCACGCCCTGGCGGGTAATCTCCACTTTGTCTTTACCCAGGATTTTTCCATCCAGAAGGAAGTGGTGCGTTACCGCGATTTCATGGACGAGGTAGTCCAGCTGGTGGTTGAAAAATACGACGGCAGCCTCAAGGCCGAACATGGTACTGGCCGTAACATGGCACCGTTTGTCGAAAAGGAATGGGGCGAGGCGGCTTTTGGACTGATGAAGGAAATCAAAGCGCTTTTTGACCCACATGGGTTGCTCAACCCCGGAGTCATCCTCAATAGTGACCTCGAGGCTCACATCAAGAACCTCAAACCTCTGCCGGCCACCCATGAATTGGTCGACAAATGCATCGAATGCGGGTTCTGCGAGCCGATCTGTCCCTCCCGAAACCTTAGCTTCACGCCAAGGCAGCGCATCGTCGGTCGCCGGGAGATCAGTCGCCAGCTGGCGGCGAGCGCGCCTGCCAACGACCTGAAACAACTGATCAAGGCCTACAGCTATCCTGGCATGGACACCTGCGCGGCGGACAGCCTCTGCTCCACCCTCTGCCCGGTGGGTATCGATACCGGCAAGATGATCAAGAGTTTGCGTGAAGAAGCCAACGGTCAACTGGCGGCATCTGTTGCCGGCTACGTTGCCGACCACTTCAAAGGAGTCACCCGTTCGGTGAGCGGCCTGCTCAATACAGTGGACGCCCTCCACAAACTCACCGGCACGCCGTTTATGGAAAAAGCCTCGCAGCTAGCCCGCACGGGCAGCGGTGGAGTCTTGCCGCTGTGGAATCGGGAAATGCCGGCCGGTGTGCCTGCGCTGCCCCCTGTTGCCGTCCCTGTCGGCGATCAGCCTCTGGTCGTCTATTTTCCCAGTTGCGCCAGTCGGGCCATGGGAGGGCCGGCGCGAAGCGAGACCAACCGAATGCCGCTCCCCCAGCAGACACTGGCCCTGCTGACCAAGGGAGGTTACGGAGTTATCCTCCTCGACCATGCCGCCAGTCTCTGTTGCGGGCAGGCTTTTGAAAGCAAAGGATTTATGAGGCAGGCCGACCAAAAGGCCGAGGAGTTGAATGCGGCCCTGCTCAAGGCCACCCGCGACGGCGCACTACCGGTGCTCTGCGACACCAGCCCCTGCCTGCAGCGGATGCGTAATACCCTGGACAAACGGCTGAAGCTCTATGAACCGATCGAATTCATCCTTGAGTTTCTCCAAAATCGTCTTGTTTTTGCACGCAAGAAAGATCGGATTGCCATCCATGCCACCTGCAGCACGCGCAAGATGGGGTTGGACGGAAAAATGCGCCAGCTGGCCCAACTTTGCGCCAAGGAGGTGGTAATGCCGGAAGACATCTATTGCTGCGGCTTTGCCGGAGATCGGGGGTTCAACTTCCCTGAACTCAATCAATCGGCTCTTCGTGGCCTAAAGGAGCAGGTGTATGGCTGCGAGGCAGGCTACTCAACCAGCAAAACCTGCGAGATCGGTCTGGCCTTGCACGCCGAGATACCCTACCGTTCGATTCTCTCGCTGGTCGACGAGGTGACCGATTCGCTGGCCTGAAGAGGGGGATGGAGAACAAAAAAACAGGACGAGCACGCTTAGTCATCCCTCGTTATCCGCATCAAGTCAGAAAAGGTGATTGCTGGGTGGGTGCTGTGGCGAAGAGTGTCTTTGGCCGTCTCAGTTTGTCGTTCTCGTAAAAAGGCCATCACATTCTGAGAGACGGGTATGTAAAAAACACAGATATATAAACAAGGAGGTCCTTATGCGTCGAACAACTACATCCCTTCAGGTTGAGTCCCTTCCTCTGCACAAGTGCCTTTGGCTGTTTATGGCTCTTGTTGTACCTTTTTTCCCAAGATGGGTTGCCCCAGCCTCTGCAGGGTGTAATTTTAATCCGTTTTGCGACCCTTTGTTTTTTTTCTGTTGTACGCTGGACACGGCAGGCCAGGGAGGTTCGTGCAAGTTTGAATGTCCGATCACGGAAGTGAGCTTTCAGGGGCACACTGCTGGGTCTCTTACCTCCCGGTATGAGGTTAAGGGGCAATCCTCCTATAAAGTATCCGGAACCGCCGCCTGCCCGGCCGATGTGAAAAAGGTCAAGGGCGTGGCGACCTGGCAACAGGATCGGGGAAAATTAGACGGCATTGCAAAGGAAGAAATATTCTGGGAAGCGCCTTTTGCGCCTGGGGGATGGACTTTGTTGGTTTCGACCACCAGCCGGTGTACAGCAAACCCCTGGCTGAGCGAAAACGCGCAATGCAATGTCCTGAGCAAAGATCCCGCCAGCTCCACTTTCCCCGGGCCCTATCCACGCTCAGCCAAAACCATGTCTGAGGCTATGCGGCAATCGTTGATGTTTGCCGCCTATTCCAAGGAGCCGCCGTCAGTCCTGTCGCCGGAACCGAACGCCGTCATTGCCGATGGAAAAGTCGTGTTCGTTGCCCATAAATTCGTTCCGGATCACCCTTCAATCGGAACACCTCAGATTGAAGTTCAGTTTGTGATTCCAGCCTGGCCGGGCATGCCGGGAGGAGAGCTGATTACAAAAGTAGTCAATCTGAACAATAACAGTGTGACGAAGCTGGTTGAATTGACCCCTGGTTCATGGCTTGTTAAGGCAAGGGTGAAAAGCCCTGCGGGAGACAGCCCTTGGAGTCTTCAGTCGAATTTGCAGGTCCCTTCATCCCAAACAAAAAAGAAAGCTAAAACGTTGCAACAGCAAGTGATGCCAATGAAGCATCTGGGCATCAAGCCGGACGTGTCCAAGTAGTGAATATTCAAAAGCATCCAACATGGGGCATAACCGGCAAGTTGTTTTTCCTGGCACTCGCCATGCCTTTTGTATGCCTCCGTGCCGGTGGGCGCTGGATGCGGACTCTCTCTTTCTTTATGACCAAGGGGGTGCCGTTGATCAGCTGAATCCGTGTTTTTTGCCTTTGATTGATTCGATATCGATGCGAATAATGACAGTCCGGCTTAGGTTTGTTTGTGGATATTCGAATTTTTTATCAGAAAATTGTGCGACGATCCTATCGAGAGCTTTGATTTTTTCTCCATCGTCAGTCACAAAAGCGACCTTGCCAAATCCAATAACAGTGCGATGTTGCGCTTCAAAATCACAGGCCAGATCACTTTCGACAACACCGTGATCAATGCTTATCTCAAAACAGATCTTGTTGTTTCGTTTCATGATGTCGATTTTTGTGCCTGCTTGCGCCGAGTGGAAATAGATTGCCGTGCCGTCGAAGGCGTAGAAAACAGGGACGAGGAAGGGCGTGTCTCCATTGGCCAATGCTATGCGCATAAGATGCGCTGAACCGAGAATTGCATCGATCTCGGCGCGGTCAGTAATTTCTCGATCTTTGCGCCGCATCGGCCAACCATGAGGGTGTCCTGTCTTTGATTCGTGCATAATGACTCCTTGATGTATTTGTACGGCTGTTTCGATATGGGCGTTTCAGCCCGTCTTTTTCGCCCGATTTACGCCTCGCCGCAATCACATGACAGATTGGCCAGGAGAGCGCGGTCAAATTTGCTTTGTTTGGGTACAGGAAAACTTGCCTTCTTTGTCTTGATATTTTTCAATGCGCTTATATATGCTGCTGGAAGCGCGTGAAAATCAGCCCCTGCGACAATATATTGAAGGTATTCTTTAGTCGGAACCGTAGGCTCGCCAAGAAAATTTCTTTTTATAAGGAGAACCGGGAAATTGTTCCCTTGGATGTCTATGACATCAGCAGGGTACAGGAAATGTGCACCACAGCCGTCCAGACGGACATCCTGCCAAGCGTCCAGACGATCCGCATCAGAAAAAGATAATTTAAAGATTACTCCCCACACTTCTTCTCCTGGAGCCTGTATTAGGCATTCTTCACCGCCATCCCAAGTTTTTGAATGCCCAAAAAATGCAATTCTATAGTCGCTCAACCTCGCCACTGCAAAGAATTCAGGGTTGATGCAACGGGAAGTTATCTGCTCGACATTCATATCAGACCCGTAGAGAAAATAGAGTTGATATGATCTACTATAAAAATCTCTCATGGCGTGTCCTGTGAAATTATTGCAAATATCTTGTTCAATGCTTTCTGCTTTCCCTTTTGAGCTATTTGTTCGGACAAATGGTTACGGTTATTCCATGACCAGAATCAGCCGCAACCTCTGATGCAATGCAAACCTTGAGCGAACCAAATTCTTTGCTGAACCATTTGGGGCGATGATCGCACAAGACCTCTAATTTTTTGAAAGCGATTTTTTGAAAAAATGGGATCAGTATCTGTTTTGAATTAAGATCTGGATCACGATCCAAAACCTCGGCAAGATCGATTCGGTAATAACCGTCGCTCGTGTCTCCCACTGAAAGCGGTGTCGGAAGAGTTCGATCAGCCGCCGTCATTCCTTTGCTTTGCGAAATTAGAGCGCGTCTGGGGGAGCGTCCGCAACCAGCCACCCCGCAAGTGGCGCCTTGATGCACTGCTGCTTCTTGATCTTTCGCCGTAGCGACACTTTCGGCGTCCTTTTGGGCGACATGATCGAGTTGTTCAAACAACGTTCCACTCGATTTCCATGTGCGAAACCCTAACTCTTCCAAAAAAACATGGAAAACACCTTTTGACGCGTCGATCAAGAAAACTTCACAGTTTACCAATGGTGCTCCAATATTTCTGAATGCACTTTTTAACTCTGCAAGCCCCATGTTCCTATTTATTGCAAGGGGTATTTGCTGGCAACAATTCCAACATCCCGAGTTATTATCAAATAAGCAGATAACACCATCGTCATAGAAGTTTGTCACTTCCAGATTATTGTTAACAAATGTAGCGATCTTCATACTCGCCTCTTTACCATTTTAAAAATCATGCTGAAGAAAGGTGGAAAGCTGATTTCCTTCATTTCAATTTCAGGAGAAATCGCGCACTAAGCGGTTCCCCCTGAGGTTTTACCAAACGTTGAGAATCCACTCCTTGTTTTTCTTGTATTCCATGTCAGTGAAAATGGTGTTTGCCATCTGTTCGGCCAGCCACATGGCCCCTGCGTAACCAACCACTGGATGCCGGTACAATCCCGCCCGGTCATAGGTGGGGAATCCCACCCGCACCATGGGGATATTGTTGTCAATGGCTGAGAACCTGCCTTTGGAATGGCCGAGAATGAGATCGAGTTCCAGCCCCTCGTTCTTGATCCGATTTTCGAGCTCCCAGAGATCAGCGTTGGTAATGATCTCCATGGGGAAATCGACGTTTTCCTGCAGTGCCTTAATTCGTGGATCTTTCCGGTAGGTTGTGTTGTCGTCGCCGAGAAGCAACAACACCGGCTTCATCTCGAGATCAAGGCAAAATTCAGCAATGCCGATGGCCAGGTCCGGATTGGCAAAGATGGCCACCTTCTTGTCGGCCAGGAACATGTGGGCGATATCGGTGATGGCGTCTATGGCGATGCCCCGCTCGCGCACCAAGGATTCCGGGATCGGCTTCCCGGTCATTATTTTCAGATTTTGCAGAAAGGTGTCGGTGTTGCGGATGCCGATGGGGGTTGGGCCGATTATTGTCGGCACGCCAAATTCTTTTTCAAGGTACGAGGCCGCCTTGCCGCCCTCGTATCGGTTCAGGGCAATGGTGCCGATGGCGTTGGCCGTCCCGGCAAGATCTTCAACAGTGGTGTCGCCGTGGGAAACAAAATTTCCATAGGGCATCAGGGGAGAATCGAAATTTTCGATTTCAAACAGAACTGTCGCATCGACCTGCATTTCCGCCAGCAAATGTTTAAGCGCAGTGACGTCCCCGGGATTGACCCAGCCGGTAATCAGGTTCAGTTTTTTGCTCGGTTCGGTCTTTTGGGCAAAATAGATTATGAAATCCCGCACCGCGACATCGTAGCCGGTTACCATGCTGCCGACAAAACTCGGGGTGTGAATCGGGATGAGATGCACCTCCCGGCCGGGGTATTTTTCCTTGAGCAACCCGGCGTTGAGCTTGGTCACCACGCCTTCGATGTCGTCGCCAATGATTTCGGTTGAGCAGGTCGAGATGATCGGGATCACTTTTATGTCCGGATATCGCATCAACAGCACGTCGACCGCTTCCTCGACCCGTTTGACCGCGCCAAAGACCGCGCCGTCTTCGTGTACCGAAGACGAGGCAATCTCAAAGCTTTCCTTGAAATGCTGGGAGATCAGCAAGCGAACAAACATAACGCATCCTTGTCCGCCATGAACAATCCCGATGCAATCCTTGATGCCTATGCTGGCAAACTGGGCACCACAAGGCTGGCAGGTGAATATCGGATTGATGCAACCGTTGCGTGTTTTTTCTTTCACTTCACAATGCATGACAACGCTCCTTCTTAATAATGCTGATCGGTGAGCTCAAGATTGAGCGATCCGGTAATGGTTAGGTAGTCCATGCGTTCATGAAGCCCGTGCATGAGTTGTTTGATTTCTTCCTTGTTCATCGTCGATAGCCAGGAGTAGCGACTTTTGTAGGCCTCCGCGAGGCAGACCGCATCCACCCAATAACACCGGTCCGCCGGCGTCTCGAGTTCGACGGGTTCATCGCACAACAACTGCATTGTTTTGGTCAGGACGCCCTCATTTTGATCTTTTCTGTCCCAGGCGCGGGAATGGAATTGCCAGAGACATTTTTTCATTATGTAGTCAACGAGTTGTTCAATTCTATCTTTCATAAGGTCATCCATGATTGCCTCCCTCACGCCGCATCGGCCAGATCAATTTCAAAACTTGGGTAGGTCTTGTTGCTCAGGTCCGCGAGGCAGTCATATTTTCCTGTATACTGCCGCAGGACCGTGGAAGAGGTGATCTCCTCGCTCAGATTGGCGTCCGAGAGCATCCGTTGGGTCACAAAGCCTTTGTCTGTTGGAATCTCATCCTTGCTGATGTCCAGCAAGGCCAACTGATGAATCGGTGAATAGATCGCGTTGTAGATGTCGCGCGCGAACCGGACCCACCCCTCCCATCCTTTCCACGGGCCGTTGTGGTAGGCATGCGCGTTCAGGTAGGGAATGCGAACCTTTTTGGCCACCTCGCCCGGTCGTTTGCCAGTAAAAATGATGTCGGGCTGCAACATGTCCATAGCTTCCAGCCCTTCAAGTTCGTTGGGGTCGTCGATGGCAAGCGCCCCTTCCTCGCAGCGGGAGATCCCCTTTTCGAAATCACCCTGATGGCCAAATTTGGAGTAAACCGAGACAACATCAACGCCAAATTCTTCATGAATGACGTTCGCCCAGTGCCAGAGCTTGGAACCTCCGGGCCACAAACACACCTTCTTGCCCCGCAACCGCTCCTTGTACCAGTCGAGTTCCGGCTGCCAGCGGGCTGTTTCTTCTGCGATGATCGCTTCGGCCCGATCTTCGATGCCAAAGAACATCCCGACCTTCCTCAGCCCCTCTGCTAAGGTGCTGAAACCAAACGCATCGATGTCCAGGCGCGGAATTCCGTATCGTTTCCTCAGCTCGTTGCAGATGTATTCGGCGGAACGCGCGCACTCGAGAACGTTGAGATGCGCCCTGTGCATCGCCCTGAGGTCGTCATAGGAGCCGTTGCCGGTAAAGGTGGAAAGGACTTGAATGCCCATTCTCTTGAAAAAATCCATCATCACGTACTGGTCGCCCTGGATGTTGTACTCGCCAACATAATTAATCACATAGGGGCTGGTGATGACGGGCTCAATCGTTCCAACCTTTTGATTCATCCAGGCAATGTTAATTTTATGATGGCCGCCCGATTGGCTTGGTCCGCCGAACCCTGGCGAGTTGCAGACAAAGATATCGACTTCAGGCATTTCCTCCATCACTTCCTGTGCAATGGCGTCGATGTCGTCGCCGATCAAGGCCGAAGCGCAGGTCTGGTAAATGGACATCCTTTTGATGTTCGGAAACGCCTTGAACGCATCAATAATGGCCTGTTTGAGCAGTTTTTCAGCGCCGAAGATGACGTGCTTTTCTTTCATATCCGTCGCAAAGGTGTTCTTGATCTGAAAGTTGTCGTTATCGCTGATATACCGCTTGGTTTGCCAGGTGTCGTAAGTGCATCCAATGGGACCGTGACTCAGATGGATGACGTCCTTCATGGGGGTGCCGATAACGTGCTTTGCTCCGCAGTAGGCGCAGCCGCGTTCGGAGATCGACCCCGGAATGGTGTTGAGGTATCCGGATGGCAGGGCTGAAGTCAAATCCTCGCCCGCCCCTTTTATGACAGCGTGCTGTTTTCGCTCGGGTATGCACTTGCTGCATTCAAACTCGTGATAGGGCATGGTTCATTTCTCCTTGCATAACCTTACAAAATTGCTTTCTCGCCGGTTTCATCGGTGCGCACCCGCACGGCGTCGTCAATTGGGCACACAAATATTTTGCCGTCGCCGATCTGGGCCGTCTGATTCACTTTGATGATCGCCTGCACCACGGGGCCAACGTCGGCGTCGCGGACAACCAGGGAAAAAAGACGTTTGGGGATATATTTCATTCCGCCGGATTTCCCCTGTCCCATGAGCTCGGGTGGAATGTCGCAACTGATCTCGTTGGCAATGCCGCGTTGTTTGCCTCGTCCGATCGCAGGCATGGCCGTGAGGCTCAAAAATCCCATTTTTTCCAGGGCGTCTTTGGTCTTGCCCATTTTTTTAGGGCGGATAATCGCAATTATTTCCTTCATATCGTCACCTATCAGAGTCCTGTCGAACCAGTGCGCACGGTGAACACTTCATCCACCGGGGTGACGAAAATTTTTCCGTCTCCGAAGTTGCCGGTATATGCCTTGTATTTGATAAGTTTGATAACTTCTGCCACGCTGGCGTCTTCAACCACCATCAAAAGCATGACTTTGGGAAGCTCGTCATAATGGATCGTGCCAACGGTTATGCCCTTTTGTTTGCCGCGACCGAAGGCGCTGAGTTTGGTCATGGAGAAAAAACCCGCTTCCGCCAAGCCGTCAGCAACGCTGTCGGCAGCATCAGGTCGAACAATTGCTCTGATCATTTTCATATTATTGTTCCTTGGCAATTCTGCCTTAGTCGGCAAGGCCGTATTTGACCACCATGGCTTCGAGCTCTTCCATCATCAGCGGCTTGGGAATAACGAAGTTATCGTTTTCAATAATTTTGCGTCCAAGTTCGCTGTATTCCAGGGCCTGGTTTTCAGTCGGGTCGTATTCAGTAACCGTTTTTTTGTTGAATTCAGCTTTCTGGACAATGTTGTCGCGCGGCACAAAATGAATCATGTGCGTTCCAATGGACGCGGTGAATTCATCAAGAAACTCCCGCTCCCGATCCACCTTGCGGCTGTTGCAAATTATGCCGCCGAGCCTGACGCCGCTTTGTTTTGCGAATTTGACCAGACCCTTGCAAATATTGTTGGCCGCATAGATCGCCATCATTTCTCCTGATGCGACGATGTAGACTTCCTGTGCTTTGCCGTCACGGAGCGGCATGGCAAACCCGCCACAGACAACATCGCCAAGAACATCGAAAAAGACGAAATCAAGATCCTCCGTGTAGGCGCCGTTTTCTTCCATCAGGTTGATGGCGGTAATGATGCCTCGACCGGCGCAACCAACACCAGGTTCAGGGCCGCCAGATTCCACGCAATGAATATCCTTGAAACCGACTTTGATGACTTTGTCGTTGGTGACCTTCTCTGTCCCTTCTTCGCGCAACACGTCCATTAATGTTTCCTGAGGTTTTCCTCCAAGAATGAGGCGAGTCGAATCAGCTTTTGGATCGCATCCATGAATAAATATTTTTTTGTCATGAAAATGTGCGAGAGCTGCTGCAGTGTTTTGTGTAGTTGTTGACTTTCCAATGCCGCCTTTGCCATAAATTGCAATCTTACGTGTCATGATCATACTCCGATGATGAGAAGTAGGAGATACCGAAATGGAATCGCCATTGTTTGATAGCTTTATAGCGATTAGCGTGCCAATAGTCTCTGAAACCATTTTTCGGAAAAAATTCCTCCGGTTGAAAATGATAAACAACGAATTATTGAATAGTTAATTAATAGTAAGGTCTGTTGCGTCGGTCTCAGAGGCGCCGATTCCCACCACGGAAGCAGCGATTCATACCCAAAGGTATCTTTTTTCCGTTTGAATGTTCGCAACCGTATTTTTGCTTGGGAAGGGGCGCCGGAAACAGCATTTGGTTATTTTGATAGGGGAGGTGGGTGGAGGCAGGCGGAAAAATAGAGATCTGAACCGGCATTGGGCAGGCCCCGCGCAACGTTGGGAAGGTCCTTGTATGGGGCGAGGAAGATTGGTAATACGTTAAAATAATGTGATGAACCCGTCGTCTGCCGTCAGGCGAATATTCCAGCGAGGGGTACTACGATTGTACGATGTGATTGCGGGGGGAGGGGGAAGGATAACGCTGCCGTTGGGTCGTCTTCGACACCGTGTTCGATTTGGTACGCTCTTGACGGGAGCTGTCTGTCTCCGCAAGCCTGCCGAGAAGGGATGCTTGCGGACCGTCGTTCGTCTACAATTCCAAGGTCTGTACCGGCGACATCACCTGACGAAATTCTTTGTAGGTGATATTATATTTTTTCATCCGCAAGCCCATGGTCCTGCGGGTCAGGCCCAGGGCCACCGCAGCCTCGCTGGCATTGCCCTGATTGAGCCGGAGGGCTTCGACCAGCATCTCATACTCGATGGCCGCCAGTTTGGCCTCTAACCCGCTTTGGATGTCCAAACCGGGCAAAACCGGCGACTGTAAAGAGAGCGGCAAATTGTATCCATGAATGGCGTCGTCCTCGGTGAGAATGACGGCGCGCTGGATCACATTTTCCAGTTCCCGGACATTGCCCGGCCAGTGATACTTCATGAGCATGTTGAGCGCCGGGGTCGTGATCCTTTTGATTGTCTTTTCATTTTCTTGCGAAAAACGGGAAACGAAATGCTCGGCCAGGGTGATGATGTCGCTGCCGCGATCACGCAAAGGCGGAATCAGCAAGGGAAAGACATTGAGGCGAAAGAAAAGGTCCTGACGAAAAGTTCCGTTGTTTACCATTTCGGCAAGATCTTTATTGGTGGCGGCCACAATGCGAATATTGACCGTCACGGTTTTGTTGCCTCCCACACGTTCGAAGGCCCTTTCCTGCAGAACGCGCAAGAGTTTCGCCTGTACGGCGAGCGATAATTCCCCGACTTCGTCGAGGAAAATCATTCCCCCGTCCGCCTCTTCAAAGCGCCCTTTGCGCAGTTGAGTTGCGCCGGTAAAGGAGCCTTTCTCGTGGCCAAAGAGCTCGCTTTCAAGAATGCTCTCTGGCAGTGCTGCGCAATTGAATTTCACCATGGGGCCATCGGGATTGGGTCCCTCAAAGTGGATGGCATTGGCGATCATTTCCTTGCCGACCCCGCTCTCCCCGAGCAGGAGAACAGTGATTTTGCTTTTGGCGACCTTATGCAGCAGCGCAAAGACCTCCATCATTGCTTTGGAAGAACCGATGATGCTCGAAGGTTTAAAGCGTACCCTCAGTTCCTCCAGTAGTTGCCGATGGCGCTGTTCCCACAGAACTTTGTCCACGTTTTCAACAAGGTACAATTCAACCGCCTGTGCCAGCATGTAGGAAACAACCATCAACGTGTCGACATGTTTGGCCAGCAATTCCTTGTTGTTGTCGTAATGGCGGATGGCGCTAATGCTGCCAAGCACCTTTTTTCCTCGTAAGATCGGCACGCACAGAAAGGCATGGTCACGATCTTCCGGTCGGGAAAGACTGCCCGTGCGATTGAGGAAGGCGGGTTCGTCGCCAATTCGCGGCACAATAATTGGGCTTGCCGATTCGACGACCTGTCCAGTGATGCCCTCTCCAGGGAAATAGACCCCCCTGGCTTGTTCCTCATCGGTTAACCCCATGCATTTATGGATAAAGATGCGGCCAGTCTCGCGATGATGCAAATTGACCATGGCCCGATCCATGGCCATTTCGTCGCGCATATAGTCGAGAAAGGCCTCTAGGGCCTGGGCGAGGTCGTTTTGCTCGGACAAGGCTCTCCCCATGGCGAAGAGCAAGGGTACAATTCTGCCTCGGCAAACTCCAGCGTGGCATTCCTTTATGAGAGGATCGTTGTGTTGGAACACACCAGAATAGCATTCTTTAACAGGTGCGTCCATTTTTGTGAAAGTGCCCATAAGGCCTCATGGCGCGACAAAGCACCTTTTGTTCGTGTGATTCTCGGTAACCCGAATGTGGGGTTATGATCAAATATTCCGACCGCGTCAGCTCGGCAATGGCTGCAACGTCACATGAGCGTTCCGCAGGCAAGTTTGAATGCTGTGCAAGATTCAGGTGACGATCTGAAGAAATCGCGTAGGTTGCCTGCATACTTAAAATTCCAGGGAACAGGCGGTACGACAATTCAATAATGGAACCTAGCAAACGATGTGCCATTGCCCCCGCTAAACAGATGAAACGTGTTTATATCTCTGCTTCCACCAGAAGGCCAATTATGCAGGACGTAACGATTTATCTCCGTATTGTGGAGGTATTGCCTGGCGGGCGTTCTTTTCGTACAGGTTGCTTTGGGGAAGAATAATTTTCGAGGTGATTGCGGAAATTTTTCGACAACGGATACGAAGAAAGAAAATCCAGGGGGATGGAGCAGCAAGAAAATAGACAATGATGTCCAGATCCCAGTAGCAAAGCAGTGAGGATTCGTGTTGATTGCCGATAATTGCAAAATTTATACTTTAATATCAGACTGTTAATTTGTATCGTTGGTGCTTTCTTTTTCGTTATATTTTTCACGTAACAACCAAGGGTTCGCAAAAAAACTGCAGAATTTATCGAGGGTCCGCAACGGCTCCTCACCGATATATTCAGCATTACACTTCAGGTATTTGTTACCATATCGTACAAAAGCGAATAAAGAGCACGTAAAGGAACAAAGTGTATACTCAGTGCGCCGTGTAACAAGCTACGTTTTCCCAATTGATCTTCTCCGAAATTAACACAATGCATCCAGGAGATGTTCGGCGGATGCCTTTGGCTTTGCGCGGCCATGGCGTCGGTGAGTACCTCGAAGGCCTTGTCTCCGATGGCTTGGTAGTAGTGTGGACGGGCCCCCATGCAGTCGATCAGTTTCAAAACGGTGCCTAGTTTTTTGCGAACCTCGGGCATAAAGGAACATGAGGTCCGGATGGTATCGCGGCTGTTTCCCGCAATGCCAGCAATCTCGGCGATCAGTGCGGTAAGTCGAGGCCCGACGCCGGAGCGATATTCCCGTGGGATTGCGCCTTTGGCGAATTTTCCTTAATTGACGCAGCGCCATTGAACAAGGTTAGATGGAAAACCGGTAGGACAAACCAGGGTAGCTCGATATGTTGATGGGTGTAATACAGTTACGGTTCAAAGTGGCGTGAATAAAAATTAAAGAAGTTGTTCGTGGCCCCTTATCACTGGTGGGAACTGATCTGTGATAGAGCCATTCTCATAACCGAGAGTCGGTCACAAAGATGAGATTGTTGGAGCCATATTACGATTCTGGAAAAGAGGAAGGGGCCAACGCATTAATGCGATTGAACTCCTGTTTGGGGATATCTTATTTTTACGAAAATTTTCATCCCTCGATTTCCGTTAGCTTCCCAACCGAAAAGGATTGCAACCGTCATGTCCACCTCTGAACAGACAGCTTTGAGCATCCCGAGAAGAATTATCATGCTCTGGGCGGAGTTTGCAGCACTCTATTTTCTCGTTCCTTTGTTTTACGCCTTCCATCGTCACTCCTCGCCCCTGATGTTTTTGGTACTGCTCGGTGGAGCCGGGGTGATTTTCCTCTATAAAAACGAAAGCTTTCGCAATGAGTTTTTTCTCAATAAAAAAGGGTGGATGCGAGATTTGCCCAGAATTCTACGTCTTTTTTTCGTTATCGCCCTTGTTCTGCTTCTCTTTACTGCTCTTGTTTACCCGCAATTTCTATTTTATTGCCCACGTAATCATTTCTTTCTCTGGCTGTCGTTGATGGTTGTGTATCCACTGTTGGCGGTGTACCCGCAGGAGTTGATATATCGGGCCTTTCTTTTTCACCGGTATGGCGAGCTGGTGCGCAGAAAACGGTATTTGATCCACTTAAGTGCCATAGCCTTTGCCTTTGGCCATATTATCTATTTCCATCCCCTGTCGATTGTGCTGACGTTTTTCGGAGGCTATCTTTTTTCGTGGACGTATTTCAAAACCCGCTCCTTACTGGCCGTTTCCTTTGAACACGCGCTTTACGGCTGTCTACTCTATACCATTGGGTTGGGACAGTTTTTCTATACCGGTTTTGACAAGCTGCTCAGCTGACCCGACCCGTTATAGCTGCCCCCAGATGGCAGTGAACTTGCCCCTCTGCGAGTAGTCGTCTGCTCCGGGAAGCCTGAATAATCCCGCAAAACGTTTTTATTGAGCAGCCATGCCAAGATCTTGATTTAATTTATATTCTTGTGAACCAAGCGAATCGAAAAGTGGTGGATGGTTCTGCTGAAGAATAATTTTGATGCATTTGTCGCCCAGGATACGGGTGCGGTCTTTGAGCAGGGTTTAGGCAAGGAGGAGACCCTCATTAATCAAGATCTCGGATTATAGACCTAATATCAGTTGTTGCTTGATATTGTTTAACTTTTCTTCAGGAGTCCATTAACGCATAGGAGGTGTGTATGAACTGGTCAATGTTATCCCTGTTTTCCGCTGGTGTACTCTTGGCATCAGCTCCTGCCTGGGCTCAACCGTTTTGCGGCGCAATGACCAAGGACAAGGCCGCCGTCATTTTGGGATGCTCGGTGGGTGAGGTGCAACATCGTTCAAGTGAGGAACTCCATACCTGTAGCTTCAGCAAGGATCTGCTTCATTCCGTCCATTATGCCCTGTATCAGGAAAAGGATGCGGACAGCGCCCAGAAGGCCATGACGGAGGTCGCCCAAGGCTTGCAGATGTTAGTTGTTTGCGAACCGGTAGAAGGGCTCGGTGATGCTGGATTCTCCTGTGATGGGGATCGGGCGAAACGTCTTCTGGTGCGTAAGGGGTCAGCATGGGTGGACGTGATTTCACCGGCGGACTTTGAACAAAAAAAGATGGTGGCAACAGCTGTTTTTGAACAATGATGGATTCGTAAAAAGTCAAAATTTATGAAATTTTGCGTCGTAAATACAAAATTTTACGAATGCTGAAACGTCGTTCTCGAGGCTTTTTTCGAGGACGATAATCTTGATATGTTTATAGGGAGGGAATTTTTGACCTTTTGCAAATGGAGTAATTTGGGATCCTGTTTCCCTTGCATGTACCTGGTTGCCCTTGTTGAATTCGAATCCAGGCCAGTGCAACCAAAGGGACTTGCATGATGTATCATCGTCCGGTAACGGCGCAGGATCTTCCGCTGTTATGCACTTTCCCCCAGAACGAGGGAGAATTGTTTTATTTTTTTCCCACAGCCCAATATCCGTTGACACCGGAACAACTCTCACGGACGATTGCCCAAAGGGCGGCCCCAACGGTGGTGGAAGATGGGGGCCAGGTTGTGGCATTTGCCGATTTATTTCGATTGAAGAATAGCCACTATACCAATATCGGCAATGTTATGGTCGCCCCGGAGGTAAGGGGTCGTGGAGTGGGGCAATATTTGATCAAGCAAATGATTGCCACTGCCCGTACAACCTTTGGTGCACGTCGGGTCAGGGTTTCCTGTTTCAACCACAACACCCCTGGGTTGCTCCTTTATGCCAGGCTTGGATTCGTGCCTTATGCCCTGGAAGAGCGGGTCGACTGGCAGGGGCAACGGGTGGCCTTGATCCATCTGCGCATGACCCTGAAAAGCTAAGTGGCCAAGCCCAACCATCTGGTGTAATGTGCAATATGGCGTAACCTTTGAGGAAACGCCACGGGTTAATCAATTTTTGTCGTTATAGGTAGAAAAAGATAGATGGAGGTTGTGGATGGAAACAACAATGCAGCAAAAGATCATCAACCTGCTCGACCCGATTGCAGCAAATGAGCGGGTGGCGGATGTGCGTATAGGTCTTGGGTACACCAGTGTCCGCTTGGAAAATGGGCATGCGGGGCTTGCCTGGACCGCTCAGTCCCGATCGGGCAGTTGCAGTCATGAGGCCAAGGCCGGAACCCTGGCCGGACGTCCAGCCGGGGAGCTCTTGGCTTTGTTGGGTGGGGTTGGTCAGTCGCTCTCCAAGTCCCTCGGGTTGGCCACGGCCAATGCGCTGGCCTCCTCCCTGGAGCGGCCGCAGTCCGTACCCACCGAGATTTTAGACTTAATCGACGTGCAGCCTGAAGAGCATGTGGTGATGGTTGGTTTTTTCGGCCCCGTGGTCCCTCGACTGAAAAAGATCGGCTGCCAGCTGGATATCCTCGAACTGAATCCTGAAAAAGAAGGCACTCTTACCCCCGAACAGGGGCGAGGCCCCCTGGCGGCATGCGATGTGGCAATTATCACTGCCACATCGCTGATTACCGGAACCATGGATGCTCTGCTCGCAGGGCTGGGCAGTCCGCGAACCGTGGTTATTCTCGGGCCTTCCACCTTTATGCGGCCTGAGGTCTTTAGCGGGACCAAGGTGACCCATCTTGCCGGAAGTTGGGTTCGCGATGCGGGCGCTGTGGAAAAAATCGTTTCCGAAGGCGGAGGCACTAGGATCCTTAAGCACCATCTGGATTTCGCCACCATTTGCCTGCGTCCTTAGGCCGGACTCTGGAACGGACCTGATCTTTTCCGCGACCCTTACCCCCACAGTAAGCCGCAGGCCTGTTTACCAATCACCTGATCATTGAACACCACCTCGGCCTTGGTTTGAGCCATGCCGTAACAAACATGGAGTGGGAGGAGGTGTTCTTCCCTGGGATGACAGTAACGGGCATGTGGTGCCAGATGCCACTGGGCCAGTCGTTGCGTTCGTTCCTCGGGCTTGTACACCTCCGAGGTGCAGGTGTCGATCAACCACCGGTTAAAGGCCTCGGCCCTGATGTCGTGACCATCCGATGACGCGGCAAAAAAAGCGGGCATGTTGTGGAAGGAAAAACCTGAGCCGATGATCAGCAACGGTTCCCCCCTTAAAGGGGCCAAAGCCTTGCCGAGGTCGAGATGGGCCAGGGCGGAGAGACCGGAGAGCAAAGAAAGCTGGATACAGGGAATATCTGCCTGAGGATACATCAGTTTCAAGGGTATAAACAAGCCATGATCAAAGCCTCGTTCCCGATCCAGGATCGGCTGCAACCCTGCCTCCGCAAGGAGACCATGGATTTTCTCTGCCAGAGCGGGAGCCCCTGGGGCGGGATATGTAATTTGATACGATTCCGGTGGAAATCCCGAGTAATCATAAAACAGCTCAGGTTGGTCGGCCGCGGTGAGGGTAGGGTGCTCTGCCTCCCAATGGGCACTGATTAAGAGGATGGATTCAGTGGGGCGCAGCCGGCTCGGAAGAGCACGGAGGAAATCGACCAAGTGCTGATGCGAAGGTTCCCCCAATAGCGGCAGGGGACCACCACCATGGGGTATATAGAGAATCTGCGCGTGAGAAAATGTTGAAGAATTGACCATAGCTTTGTGTTCCTGTTGAGTGAAGCTGCGGTGCGCCAGTGACGTGAGGAAAAAATAAGCTCCGTCAAAGTCGTTGGCAAGTGGATGCCGTTGGAGTGAGAACGGATAAATGGAGAAAGTTATCCGCAATATTGAGTAGGTAATACCAATATTGACACAAGAAACCCAACCCTCTATAGTGCAGTAATTTGTGACAAATGCGAAGTCCTCTGCCGGAGGCTCTCCCTCCTTGGGAATCGGCGCCCCATCTTTAAGGAGACCATATGCGTCTGAAGCTCTTGCCTTTTGCCGTACTGGTGACTGTCGGTACGGTGCAGCTGTTTTGTGCGGGGGACGCCGTGGGTGCGGGCAGACTGGCAACCATTCTCCAGAGCAACACGTTGCGGGTGTGTATCTGGCCCGATTATTACGGCATCAGTTACCGCAATCCCAAAAACAATCAACTTTCCGGTATTGATGTTGATATGGCCCGTGAACTGGCCCATGATCTTGGCCCCTCGGTGCAGGTCCGGTTTGTTGACAGCTCCTTTGCACACCTGATCGACGACCTGACTGAAGACCGATGCGACATCGCCATGTTTGCTATAGGTATTACCACGGCACGGCAGGAGAAACTTTGTTTCACCAAACCGCATCTGCAAAGTGACGTCTTTGCGATCACAACCCGCAGTAATCGGCGGGTGCGGCAATGGGCGGATATTGATCAACCGGGTAGGGTGGTGGCTGTGGCCAAAGGCACCTTGCATGAACCACTGATGCAGGAAAAACTGCGCTATGCCGAGCTTGCGGTGTTGGATACGCCTTTTGCCCGTGAGCAGGAAGTTGAGTCGGGGCGAGCCGATGTATTTATGACCGACTACCCGTATAGCCAACGAATGTTGGCCAACTCCGACTGGGCGCGTTTGATCGCTCCACCGACAACCTATCACATTACCCCGTATGCCTATGCCATGGCACAGGGAGATGACCGTTGGCAGGATCGTGTCGAGCAATTTGTTGCGAGCACCAAAAAGGACGGCCGTCTGCTCGCCATCAGCAAACGCTATCACCTCGAAGCCATGGCTCGGCTCGATTAAGCACGGTAAATTCCGTGACCTTACGCGGCGCCCTCAGCCATCATATCATCTTTCTGGTTCTGATCGTTCTCGCCACCCTCTCGGTCTGTCTCAGTACTGCCTTTGTTATTGATCGGCAGCGTCGCGACGCTATCATTGAAGGGCTGGAGCTGAGTTCTTTCCATGCTCGCAACTTTGAAGAACAGCTGACTCGCAGCCTGGAAAGCGTTCGGCGAATGGCTGATTTTATCGCTGCTGGTTCTTCGGAGACTGCGGGGGATCAGGTAAATACGCTCTTTACTCGTCTTCTGCGTCAGGCGCCGTTTGTGCGTTCTTTGTCGGCTATTGATGAACAGGGCAGCATCGTTGCCAGTTCCAATGCCAAGGCCATAGGCTGTCAGATGGATTTAGGCGACTATTTTCCCTATGTCTCCGTTTCCGGAAACACGCCGTTGCGGATTGGCCGTCCCTGGTCCGGCCGCGATTTTGACCAGGGAAAATCGACCATTGTTGGGCAAAAAATGACCTTGAGCGAGCTTGGCTTTGTGCCGATACTTGCCCTTGGTGAGTACAACGGCAGCAAGGTTCGCCTGCTGGCAGCGCTTAATTCCGATTATTTCATTAATTATTTCAGCCAGTGGCTGGAACCGAACAACGGCTTGGTTGAGATCCTGCGGTATGATCGTCTGGTTCTGTTCACCACCGGCAATACATCCTTACCCGGCGCCGTTGATTCTGATCCGATCTTGGCTGCTCGCCTACGCGAAGCGGAGATCGGGCGGTACCAGGGCAAAGGAAACGGTAACGGCACCACCCTCACCGCCTACCGGGCCTCGCGGCAGTTCCCGCTTCTGGTGATGATCCATATCTCTCAGGAACAGATACTTGCCAACTGGCGGCAGGAAAGCACTCGGACCGTGGTTTTGGTGGGCATGCTCCTGGTGATCTTGGTCTATCTCGCCACGATCTTTTATCGGCAGGAACACCGCCTGCTTGCTGAACGGGAAGCCGTACGCAAACGTGAGTATGAACGGCTTGCGGCGACCGTTTTTGAGACCGTACTCGAGGCGGTAATGGTCACCGATGGCAATCAGCGGATTATCACCGTCAATCCGGCCTTTACCCGCATCACCGGATACACCCCCAAAGAAGCCGTCGGCGCTGATTTCAGCCTGCTCGCCAGCGGCTATCACACCGATGAGTTTTATCACAACCTGCAGCAATCGCTCACCCTTCAGGGACACTGGGAAGGTGAGGTCCGTAATCGCCGGAAAAGCGGTGAGATCTTTGTTGCCTGGCTGTCGATCAACCAGGTGCGGGACGATGAGGGGCAGGTCCTCTACCTGGTGACCGGTTTCTCCGACATCACCGAATACTGCGCCGAGGCAGAACGCATCTCCCACCTGGCTCATCACGATTTGCTCACCGGTTTGCCGAATCGGGCTCTGCTTATGGATCGGTTGCGCCAGGGAATTCGCCAGGCCCATCGTGAACGCGCTCTTCTTGCTCTGATTTTTTTTGATCTGGATAAATTTAAGGCGGTGAACGACACCCTCGGGCATCCGGTGGGTGATTGCCTGCTGCAGGCGCTTGCAACCCGGTTGAGCCGTGAATTGCGCGCCTCCGATACCCTGGCCCGGCTCGGTGGCGATGAATTCGTCCTTTTGCTGCCAAATATCAAGGATGGGCAGGATGCCCTCAACGTGGCGGAAAAGATTCGCCTATCGGTGGCTTTACCGTTTAGCATTGAGGGGCATAGGGTTCAGGTGAGCGCCAGTATCGGTGTGGCCATTTACCCGGATCATAGCGCCGACGAACTGGACTTGATGCAACGCGCTGATCGAGCTATGTATCAGGCCAAAGCCAAGGGCGGCGATCAGTTTGCACTCTGTAGCAAAGAACATAGACAAGCACAGGATACCTGTCTCAAGCACGCGCAACCAAGGGAAAGGGCCGATGGAGGAAAGGGAGCGCACCATGCATGAGGAGCAATCAAGTACAGCCTTACCACTCAGCGGAATCCGCGTGCTCGAGTTGAGTCACAACATTATGGGGCCTGTCTGTGGGGAGATCCTGGCTGATCTGGGGGCAGAGGTCTTCAAGATCGAGCGGCCCGGCAAGGGGGATGATACCCGCCATCTCAAGGGGTTTGGAGCCGGTTTTTTCCTCTGTTTCAACCGGAACAAAAAGAGTTTGGCCATTGATTTGAAACAGGATCAGGGCCGGGAACTGCTGCTTGAACTTGTGGAAAAGGTTGATGTCCTGATTGAAAATTTTGCTCCGGGCACGGTGGAGCGGCTCGGAATCGGTGCCGAGGTTTGCAGGAAACGAAATCCCCGATTAATCTTCTGCTCTCTCAAAGGGTTTATGCCCGGTCCCTATGCCCATCGGATGGCCTTGGACGAGGTCGTGCAGATGATGGGCGGTTTAGCCTATATGACCGGACCAACCGGAAAACCGATGCGGGCCGGAGCCTCTGTGACCGATATCCTCAGCGGCAGTTTCGGGGTGGTCGGGATTCTGGCGGCTCTGCTACAGCGGCAGCAAACCGGGCAAGGGCAGAAAGTACAGGCTTCGCTGTTCGAATCCGTGGCCTATCTCATGGGACAGCACATGGCCGGGGCTGCGGTCACCGGCGAGGTGCCGCCCCCCATGCCCGAACGTGGTCGAACCTGGTCGGTCTACGAGTTGTTTACCACCAAGGACGGGTACCAGGTGTTTATCGGTCTCACTTCGGACCGCCACTGGCGCCGTTTTTGCGAGACTTTCGGCTTCAGCGATTGGGGTGAGGATGAGCAACTGGCAACCAACCAAGGACGGATTGAGGCAAATACGACCTTTCAGCCCGAGTTGCAGCGTCGTCTACAGGCTTTAACCCGATCCGAATTGATGGCATTGGCCGAAAAAGCGGCTATCCCCTTTGCCCCGGTCAATCAACCGGCGGATCTTTGGGAAGATCCCCACCTGAATATCTCGGGCGGATTGGACGCGGTGGCCCTGCCCGGCGGTGGCCAGGTCAAACTGCCCAAGTTGCCGCTCCGTCTTAATGACCAGAGTTTTCCTCTTCGTCTGCAACCTCCTCGTGTAGGGGAGGGCGGCGAAGATATCCTGCAATTGGCAGGACTAAGCCGCGAGGAGATCGAATGGCTCCTCGCCTCCGGCGTGCTCAGCCTTTGTGCTCCCGATTAAGGTGAACTGTCCGTTATGTTTGTTTCGAGTAAAGACGATGACGTCGTAAAAACTTCGATCTCCTGCGTCGCGGCGTTTTTTCCGACACTCGACATACCTTATGTATGCCTTCGCGCCTGAAAAAACGCTCCTCCTTGTATATCTGTGTTTTAACGTAGCCATCTTTCAGAATGGGATGGTCTTTTTACGAGTCCATCAAAGATGATAAAGTGTGAGGTTCCATGAATTTTTTTCCCTGTTGCTGTCTGGCCCTAGGGCTCATTGTCCTTTCCCCCCCCCCTCTCCCTGCTGCAGTATCCCAGGTGGTCACTGTGCAGCAGATACCGTATCCGGAGGATGAAATCCTTCGTCGCCGTGAGGCTATCAATAGTCGCATAAAAGAAAGCGAGCACGAAGCCCGTGGCATTGCCTCGCAACTTATTCCCATTCCCCATGCCCTGCCCCTGACAGGGACGTTAGAGATCACGAGTGGGAGTACTTCAACCTTTTACGGCAAGCTTCGGCGAGATATTCGATATACCATCAAGGAGCGCTTTGTCGGTAACTTGGTCGTCACCCGCTTTTATGACCCTAAGGCCCATAAATATACCGGTCGGGAGGAGTATAGCCTTGATACCATCTCCATGGAAATTGATGGATCGGATTTTAAGGGCAAGGTCTGCAGTAAATACGCAGGCTCTCCTCCAACTTGCATACAGTGGCAGGATCTTGATCTTTGGCAGGCCGCCAGCGGGGAAGAGTTCCCCGGGAGAAAGAGTAATGTGGTTACCGCCTCCAGCAGCGGTCAGACGGTCAGTTTGCGAATTGATGGCCCGGATATTTTTTTTATTTCCTCCCAAAACGGGCAGAAACTGAAATCCGGTTGCGGTGATCAGGTGCAGTCGCGTTTGACCCGGGATGAATTTAAACGCATGCTCAACAGAAAATCGATCAAGGTCAAAAAGGTCCTCGGTAAGACCTTTCCGGGATGCAGCCCCGGATCGACCGTCACTCTGGAGATGGAGATCGGCAAGTGATGTGCGGGCCTGAAATCAACGATTAAACGCAGGGTTGTCGTTCTCGGAAAATGCCTTGGGTATGACACATGTATGTCTGTAACCCACCGTTTTTTGTTTGTTTTAGCCTTCAGTATGGCGGACGGCCACAGGGGCCGGTGATGTACTCGCGTACTGGTTGGCCGGATTGATCAAGCAGGGGCGTTCCGTTGGGGGCGAGGAGCTGTCGTTCCCAGCGGCATTTACCCGGAGGTGGGGGAATTGGGTACCGGTAAATCGGAGGCCGTGGTGTTTGCGGGGCAGGATCAAAGGCGGCAAAAAAAGGTGAGGCCAGAAATGCGGCACCGCGATTGTCGACATGCTCGACCCCGCTGGTGTACTGGCCAAGGGTGACGCAAGGGTTGATGAGAACACTCAGGCCAAAGGCCAATGATATTTTGCGCAACATGACAACCTCCGTCCAAAAGAGAGAACAAACGTACTTTAATAGTTTCGGCATTATTACAGGGAGAGTCAAGTCCTGGACAAGAAGCACGCCAACGAGGCTCTCAACCATGAGTGGAGGGAAAGATGGTACGTTTGGTACAAGTTGCAGCCGGAGTGGCCACCTGTTTGGGCTTGTTGCACGGGAGCTGCGCAGCAGTCGGCGCAGAAGGGTCGGTCTGGTGACCGAATTCTGTGAGAGGAAGTAGAACTCCGCCTCTGCGAAGTGAGCTTGGCGCGCTGAGCGTTGAGTGATAGAGCCCTCTTTAGGGGAGTGTTTCTCAAGCGTTTCCTTTTAACTTGCTGTATTGTAGATTCTTTTTCGGATAGGTTGGTGGCTGTTCTTTCTCTCCGGCGCTTGCTTTCAAAAGCGAGGCCCTCTCGATCATAAGCCTCATAGTGACCCCCCATCAAGGAAGATGGCGTCGTAAAAACTGCGATCTACTGCGTCGCAGCGTTTTTCCCGGCACTCGACATGCCATCTGTATGTCTTCGCGCCTAGAAAAATATTATTCATTGTATATCTTTGTATTTACTTAGCAATCTCTCGGAATGTGTGATGGACTTTTTACGAATCCATCAAGGAAGGAGTCATGAAGATTTTTTATCTCACCACTGCATTGTTGTTCATCCTGACCACCCTTCCAGCATTGGCTAGCAGTGGCAGTGCTGCAATTGACCTCACCAGTCTTGCCGCCACCGGTATGGGGTATTTCTCCATATTTCTTTTTGTCGGGGCTTATATCCTGGTCATCTTTGAAGAACAGCTCCATTTACGCAAAAGCAAACCCGTTCTCCTGGCTGCGGGCATCATTTGGGTGCTGGTTGCCGTCACCTTTGCAGGCCTTGGTGATAAAACCCATGCCGAAGAGGCCATTAGGCATAACCTGCTTGAATATGCCGAGCTATTTCTTTTCCTTCTGGCTGCCATGACGTACATCAACTCCATGGATGAACGCCACGTGTTCCAGGCCTTGCGCACTTGGTTGGTCAACCGTGGTTTTTCCCTGCGGGTCATTTTCTGGCTAACCGGGTTGCTTTCCTTTTTCATTTCTCCGGTGGCCGACAATCTGACCACCGCCCTGCTGATGGGCGCGGTCGCCATCGCCGTGGGTGGCACCAATAAGCAATTTATCGTACTGGCCTGCATCAATATAGTGGTGGCGGCCAATGCTGGCGGTGCCTTTTCTCCATTCGGCGATATCACCACCTTGATGGTTTGGCAGAAAGGCAAGGTGCAGTTCGTTGAATTTTTTGCTATTTTCTTGCCGTCGGTGGTCAACTGGCTGGTGACGGCCCTAGCAATGAATTTTGCCTTGGGCAAGGAAGCTCCCCAGAAGGTAGAGGCAAATTTTCGCATGAAGATCGGTGCCAAACGCATCATGGTGCTCTTTCTGCTCACCATTGCCACGGCCGTCTCTTTTCACAACTATCTCCATCTGCCGCCAGCCGCCGGCATGATGCTTGGCCTGGGCTACCTAGGCTTTTTTTCCTATTACCTGAAGAAAAAGGAACAACGCCTCTACGATGTGGATGACAATCCTTTGGGGCTACAAACCGATCATCGCAAGCCCTTGAATTTTGACCTCTTTAGAAAGGTGGCCAGGGCGGAGTGGGATACTTTGTTGTTCTTCTACGGGGTTATTCTCTGCGTGGGGGGGCTGTCGCAGTTCGGATATATGGCCCTTCTGTCCAATTATCTCTATCAGGACCTTGGCGCCACCATTGCCAATGTGTCGGTGGGCATATTATCCGCCGTGCTCGACAATATCCCGGTTATGTTTGCCGTGCTCACCATGGATCCGGTCATGTCCCACGGTCAATGGTTGTTGGTCACGCTGACGGCAGGCGTCGGCGGCAGCCTGCTTTCCATTGGTTCAGCTGCAGGGGTGGCTCTGATGGGCACAGCCAGGGGCACGTACACCTTCGCGGCCCATCTGAAATGGACCCCGGTCATCGCCTTGGGCTATGCTGCCAGCATCTGGGTGCATCTGTTTATCAACAGTCGGATTATGTAGAAAAAAACAAAAGAGACCCGCCTTATGGGGATAAACGGATCTTCGACCAGGAAGTCTATGGGGCTCAGGGGTATCCTGCTTAACATGCCGCTTGAGCAACGACTGAGCTACGATACCCAGTTTCTTAATGAACACCTGCCTGGCGGCAAAACGATTTTGATGACAGCTGTTTGTACAATTATCAAGGGTGTCATCGCCCGCGGACTCAGTGCCGATCCTTTGGTTTCGTTGCTCGTTTCACGGTTAAGGACAGGAGTCAAGGGAGAGTGAATAGAATGATAAGGTCGGTCTACTCAACCCTCCTCCTGCTCTTTGTTTTCGATGGTCTTGGCAGGTTGAAGGTGGGTTGAACTTGCGCTCTGTTCATGGCAATATGATTGGGATTTGTTTGTCTATGTCAACTTCCCCGATCTTCGGTGAAGGGGCGGTTGTTGGTGAATAACCAAGGAGTGTAGGCTATGCAGGGAAGTAAACAGGGTGGTCTGATGACCGAATTTCTGGAGAGCGAGCAAACCTCGGGTGTTTTCCTGATTCTGACCACGGTTCTTGCCCTTGGTTGGGCCAATTCCTCCATGGGGCCGGCCTACCTGGAGTTCTGGCAACAGAAAATAGGTTTTGTTGGGGCAGGCTTGGAGTTGAAACAGAGCCTGGAACATTGGATCAACGACGGTCTGATGGCCATTTTTTTCTTGCTGATCGGCCTGGAGATCGAGCGCGAGTTTTACATCGGCAAACTGGCCAACTGGAAAGAGGCCAGTCTCCCCGGATTTGCGGCTCTCGGTGGGATGGCGATTCCTGCTCTGTGCCACTTTCTGCTCAATCAAGGGAGCGTTACCCAGGCGGGGATCGGCATCCCCATGGCCACGGATATTGCTTTTGCCTTGGGTGTGTTAGCGCTTCTGGGGGATCGAGTCCCGCCTTCGCTGAAGATATTTCTTGCCGCCTTTGCCATTATCGACGATCTCGGCGCCATTGTCTTCATAGCCCTGTTTTATTCCAAGGGCTTTTTTTTGCCCGCCTTTGCCATGGCTTTTATCATCTTTCTTGGCCTGCTGCTCTTGAACCGGACCGGGGTGAAACGGCTCTCGATTTACCTGATTTCCGGAGTGGTGATGTGGTACTGCCTGCTCCAATCCGGGGTCCATGCCACCCTGGCCGGGGTACTGCTTGCCTTTGCCATTCCCTTTGGCAATGGGGAGGAGGATTCGCCCTCGACCCGGCTGCTGCATGTGCTGCATAAGCCGGTCTCCTATCTGATCATGCCGATTTTTGCCCTGGCCAATGCCGGTGTGGTCTTCACCGGCGAGGCCCTGGCGGGATTGGCCACGGTCAACAGCGCAGGGATTTTTCTCGGATTGTTGGTGGGCAAACCGGTGGGAATTGTACTCTGTGCGTTTGCGGCGGTCAAAACCGGCTTGGCCCAACTTCCTCAAGCTGTTAATTGGCGGCACATTTTCGGTGTCGGCCTGCTGGGAGGAATCGGTTTTACCATGTCAATCTTCATTACATTACTGGCCTTCCAGGACCCCCTGCTTGTGGAGCAAACCAAGATGGCAGTCTTGTTCAGTTCGCTGTGCGCGGGTGTGGCCGGATACTGGCTGCTGAGTCGTGGCGGCAACACCCTCTAAGGTCTCGACCTTCGCTCCCTCTCCTTCCTGGTGATACATTGTGCCTAGCTCATTGACACTGCCAGCAAGGAGCTGGCCGAGCTTGGCCGCGATATCCTCGGCATGATGCCGGGTATTCCGGGATAGGCTGAGTACGTTGGCTGCAGCGCTGTTGACCTCGGCAATTCTGGTGGAAACTTCGCGGGTATTTTCGCCGGTGGCGCCACTTAAGTCCACAATGGCACCGGTGAGGGATCGTTGCCGCTCTACTGCCCGATGGATTGTTTGGGTGACCTGCTGCAATGTATCGGCACCGTTATCAAGGCTGTCGAAAGACTCGATAAAGGCCCGACAGGTGCTGTTGATGGCCTCAATTTTCTCACGCACATCACGGGTGGCAAGCGCCGTATCCTGGGAGAGTTTTTTGACTTCATCGGCCACTACGGCAAATCCCCGGCCAAACTCACCCGCCTTGACTGCTTCAATGGTGGCATTGAGAGCAAGAATTTTGGTCTGATCGGTAATGGCGCGGACCGTTCCCACAATGGTATCTATTTCGCTTACCGAGCGACTCAACTCATCCAGTTGCTGCCGTGCCCGGCCGATTTCGCCCACAAACTGGTTGACCTCCCCGTTCTGCACCTCAAGCTCCCGAGAAATATCACCCACAGCCGTATTGATCTGCTGGGAAGAGTTGCCGACCTCAAGGGTACGTTTGGCTGAATCATCGGCCAGGCTGGCCACATCGGTGGAGACCTCCTCGGTTTTGCCGGCAAGTTGTTGCAGAGTCAGGGCCATTTGCACCATTTCCGTGGCCTGAGTATCAAGCCCATGGATGGTTTCGGTCATGTCCTCGACCAGGTGTTCAACGTGCTGTTGGTCCGTCTCTTTGCGTTGTTCTTCCTGTTGCAGACGCAGCAATGCGCTGCGAAAACGATCAATCGCCGCACAAAGTACACCAATCTGATCTCGACGTGTACGCCAGGGAATTTCAGGAAATTGACCGGAACTCAGGGCTTCGACAATGGCGGCCAATCGTCCCAACGGGCGTTCGATAATGATGCGGGTGAGCAGGAAAAGGGCCAGGATGTTGATGAACACGGCTGCCAAACCTGCATAAAGGCTTTGGTACTGCTGCTGGTCCATGGCCTGCTGCATTCGCTGCTTTTGGAGATTGATTCGATCCACAAAGCCAAGAATTTGGGTGCGACTTTGTTCCGCCTCCAGGCTTCTGTTCGCCACAAGGGCTCGTAATCCTGAAATTTTTTCCTCATAGAATTGTACACTGTCGCTTTTAGCCATAACCTCTGCAATAAGGGCCGTGAGTCGTTCACGATCAGACTGCGGATCCTGGCTCGCAAGCAAAGATTGTTCGATAGTATTGGTGAATGTACCGTCGTCATTGAACAAACCGTGGGAAAGCATCAGCTGGTTATTATTGATGGTTACTACAAAATTTCCTTTGGTCAAATCACGTTTTTCCGTCCTTGTGTAGAGTGATCCGTATTGATTCCTTCCGGCAAGTTTACGCTGATTTTCGATTGTGAACGCGTCTCCCACTGCTTGGAGGATTGCTTCGGTCGGGCTGTTCTTGAACAGTTTGGGCAGAGCAATAAATTGCCGCTGCAACTGAACAATGGAATCCCGGAGGTTGTTATCGATCTCGTCGCGGATATTGATGACCTCCGCCATCATGGATTCAACCCGAAGGGTCCCTCCATGATTTATAGAGAGTAGGGCGGCAATACAACTGTTGGAGGCAAGGGCAACTCCAAGAAGGAGCTTGAGCCCAACCGTTAACCCACCTTTATTGCGGGAGGTTGCGGGCTTGGATTGCGACTTTGACGTAAAGAATGCAATTGAATGAAAGCGCATGGGTTAGAGAACCGTGAGAGATGGAGTGGTGACAGGCGACTCACCCGGTGGCGGTTCCGCCTGCAAGAGGTGAATGTAGAGGCTTGATCCTGGCATGTCCTTGGCATGATGTTTGGCGATGGATGCTTCCTCGGAGAGATCTATTGGGCAATGCCATTGAGATGGTTTGACCTCCACCGCTCCCACTGAAAGGGTCATCTGGCCATACTGACGTTTCTGGCCTTCGCGGTCGGTTGCTGTGATTACACAGCCGATATGGCCGTTGTAGAGGCCGCCGATGCTGTCGTCGAATTGTTTGAGAATCCGCTCCACGGTCTGCTGCCAGTCATGACTGCGGAAGATGGCCACGAAGTCGTCGCCACCGATATGGCCGATGAAATCAATCTGGTCGTTGATGTTGGCCACCAACAGTTCGGAGAGGAAGCGGATGACTTTATCGCCGCGGCTGAAGCCGAAAAAATCATTGAATGGCTTGAAATTATCCAGATCAAAATAGCAGACCGTGAAGGGGATGTTTTGGTGAAAGAGTTTTTGCAGTTGCTGCTGGATGGGCACGTTACCCGGGAGCATGGTGAGCGGATTGGCGTGGCGGGCTCGATGAACCTGGAGTTTGGTGATCTCATGCAGCAGGTCAATCAAGAGTCCTTTCCCGGCCAGGCAACAGCCATCAAGGATGATAAATTCTTCGGTGTGAATATCAAGCGAGGTGGTCAGACGGTAACTGGCTTCCTCCAGGGAAAGCCGTTTGTCGAACTGCATCACGTTACGGTTGATGAAGCGGAGGATCGGCTGCTTTCCGTACAATTCCTTTCCGTAAAGGCTTGCATAGAGGTTCATGAATTCCCGCCGCAACACCAAGCCCAGAACCTCGCTTTCATGAACCACCACCACAGATTCGAGATCCGGGGTGGAGGTAAAGATATCACCGACCTCCATAACCTTGGCACAGGCCTGCACTGAAACCGCGGGCTTGAGCAGAACTTCCACCGTGAGCGATTCATCCTCCTCATAACTGCGCATTTCCTTGCGAAAGAGCTTGGAAGGGATCGTGAGTGGGGGAACGGCGGTCGGGCGGCAGAAATAGTACCCTTGCAGCATCTCCACCCCGATCTTGCGCAGGGTGGCATACTCGCGTTCAGTCTCGACCCCTTCGGTGATTACCCTGGAACCCAAGGCAGTGGCAGTTTTGAGGATGGTGCTCACGAACTGTTGTTTGGTACGGTCCTGATCAACTCCTTGGATGAAGTGGCGGTCGATTTTGACAATGTCCGGTCGGAGTTCGGACCAGAGCTTGAGTCCGGAGTAACCGGCACCAAGGTCATCCAAGGCAACCCGGAAACCCATTTCCCGGTAATGGAGCATGGCCTGTTGCATCAGCTGCACATCCTCCACTGGATGGGTTTCGGTCAGTTCGATGATCAGTTGTGACGGGGTGAGTCCGGCCTGCTCGACGAACTCGAGGGTAAGTCCTTCACGGAAGTGTTCATGCACCAGACTGAAGGGATCGACGTTGATGAACAGGCGGCCTGGAAGGCCCAATTGGGCAAACCGTTTAATCACCGCCCGCCGGCACATGAGGTCGAGTTCTGCCAGACGACCAGCGCGAGTGGCCGCTTCAAACAAACGGGCTGGGGAATGGAGAACAGTGTTGACCGGTCCACGGGTCAACCCTTCATACCCGTAGATCTGCCGGGTCTGGAGATGGACAATGGGCTGGAAATGAATTTGGATATTCTGCTGCTCAATGACGCTATGCAGCAAGGTTTCTGTGCGCGGTTCCATGAACTCCATGTGTCCTGCAATGAATGATGCCTTCGCCTGAAGGGCTTGGCAGTATTGGCATGAGGGGCGTTCCCTCAATGCAGATTCTCTGCCTTGTACCGGAGCTATATTTTGTTTTGATCAGCGTTGGATATGATTTTTGTTTGGAGGAAACTTGATGACGTCGTAAAAAGTCGGATTTAACGTTGCTCCATCGCAAGCTGGAGTGACGCTGAATTGTTGACTTCAAAGGATTCCTGTCTGGGCGGAAATGAGGATAATGGGGGGGAGACTGTTACGCGACCATCAAATTTGAGAATGGGCGATGTTGTCGCAAAGAAGGTGGGTCAGGCTGAGGTGTCACCTTGTAGGAGATCAAGGATCGTTGTTAGGGCATCGATATAGTCAAAGGATTCGATCTGACGTCCCAGGGTTTGAATTCGGTTTCCGTAGGCGGCCAGCAGATGGGGTTGTTCTTCATCAAACAGATCATTGGCGGCACTGTCCTCAATCCTGAGAAGCAATTCCAACCTTTGCAGAATCTCTTTGGCCCGTTGCAGGTCGACCTGGTCTTCAGAAGGGTTCACGCTTGATGTGGCGCTGATTTTCTCGACGCTTTGGCAAAAACGCTGCAATACCGTTTGCAACTGAGCAACAGCACGCAGAAGTGCGCCTTCATCGGGCGCTTCCTTGGCTGATTTTTCCAGCGTAGCGGCAAGCTCATTGATGTGCCATGCTCCCAGGGTCGCCGCCGCGCCTTTAAGGGTATGGGCCTGTTCACGGACCATGGCCCAATCTCGAAGCTGAACAAATGTTTGCAATAATTTAGCATCCTGGCAATGTTGCGCCGCAAATTGTCCCAACAGGCGGAGATAGCCTTGTTCATCTCCACGCAGAAGCCGCAAGCCGGCTTTAGGGTCAAGTCCCTTGATGGCCGCAAGCTGACTGCGGATCTCCACTGGTTCTTCAATAATCGATAACGGAGCCTCCAAGGAGGTTTTTGCCATCGGTTGATCCGACACTCCATCTGGAGCCCATTGGTTCAAGAGTGCCTGCAGCTTCTCCAACTCGATTGGTTTGGCGATATGATCATTCATCCCCGCCTGCAAACAACGTTCTCGGTCTTCACTGAAGGCATTGGCGGTCATGGCTAGAATGGGGAGATCCTTTTTATCGGGTAATCGGCGAATAGCCTTTGTTGCCTCCAGGCCGTCCATGATCGGCATCTGAATATCCATGAAGACCAGATCAAAGGACTCCTGAGCAACCCGGGCAACCGCATCCGCACCGTTGTCAACGACCGTCACCTCCATGCCCATGGATTCAAGCAGCATGTAGGCAACCTCCTGATTGACAAAATTATCCTCAACCAGAAGGATTTTCGTCCCGCGCTGTTGCAACAGGGAGGTCCCTTGAGTTAGCGCCTGAGAGATGTCTGAATGTGCAGAGGGCATAATGCCGACCAGGGTGTCCAGGAGTTGGGATGCGGTAACCGGTTTAACCAGGATTTTACGGATTCCGGCGTGCTGGACCGCTTCCAATGACGGGGCTTCCCCATGGGCGGTAACCATCAGCAGTACCGGCGTTGACTGCAGATTGAGCGAGGGAAGCTGCTCCATGAGGGCTAAACCGTCGGTCTCGCGTAACTGCCAGTCGACAACCACTAAGGCAAAGGGCGCACCGTTTTTGTCGGCCTGATCGATCTGTTGCAGGCCGACCGCACCGCTTGCGGCCGTTTGAACCTGCATGCCGATTTCTTGCAGCATGGACGCGAGGATTTCCCGGGATTCCGGCGAATCGTCAATCACCAGGGCCGATTGTCCCTTCAGGGCTTTTCCATGAACTCGTTCTTGGGGAAGCTTTGTTGAGGGGGCAAGGGGGATTTCAAACCAAAACTGGGTGCCCTGACCGACTCGACTTGTGACACCGATCCGGCCTCCCATCAATTCGACCAGCTGTTTGCAGATGGCCAGGCCCAGGCCGGTGCCGCCAAAGCGCCGCGTGGTTGAGCTGTCGGCCTGCTCAAAGGCCTTGAAGACGCGATCGACCTGATCCTCATCCATGCCGATGCCGGTATCCGCAACCGTACAATGGAGCATCACCTGTTCGGGGGCCTCTTTCGTCATGTGAATGGTGATGGTAATCTGCCCTTTTTCGGTAAATTTTACCGCATTACTCACCAGGTTGAGTAGTATCTGTTCCACACGGGGACCATCTCCACGAAGCATCGGGGGAATATGCTGAAGATCGACCCGCAGCTCGATGTGTTTCGCCAGTGCCTTGTCCGAGAGAATATCGCAAACTTTATCCACCACCCGAGCGGGCTCAAAATCATCAACGGTCAGTGTCATCTTGTTGGCCTCGATTTTTGAAAGGTCGAGGATGTCGTTGATAATATGGAGCAGGTGGCGTGAGGCATCGGCAAGTTTGTCCAACTGGTGCAGCTGCTGCAAAGACAGGGGATCGCGTTTGATCAGATGGGCAAAGCCGATGATGGCGTTCATTGGGGTGCGGATCTCATGGCTCATGTTGGCCAGGAATTCGGATTTGGCTCGATTGGCTGCCTCGGCATCCTCTTTGGCTTTGCGCAACGTTTCCGCCGCCTTTCGCTCCTCGGTTATATCATCCACCATGCCCACCAACCCTTTTGAGATATCGGTTGGGTCCCAGGCTTGGGCATGTAATCGTGCCCAGAACAAGCTGCCATCGCGGCGGCATATTAGCTGTTCGGCACGATGTCTACCGGTGGTTCGGAGGTCGTGGGCCACCTGGAGTCCTGTTTCCACAAATTCGGCATCGGTTCGATACCAGGAACGGGTCGTGGCCCCGATCATTTCTCCCGGTCCATAGCCGAAAATTTCCTCTAATTTACGATTGCAACGCAGCACTGTACGGTCACGGATAAAACCGATGCCTGAGGCTGCGGTATTAAAAATAGCCTCCTGTTCGGCGGAGGCTTCGCGCAATTCGGTTTCGAGCTGTTTGCGGGCTGTAATGTCGGTGTTAATGCCGATGGCCCGAGTTGGGCGTCCCTCCGCATCCCGGGAGACCACTTTGCTCCGGCTGAGTATCCACACCAGCCTGCCGTCTTTGGTGAGCGAGCGACTTTCAATCTCGAGATTTCCATTGCCGCGCAGTTGTTGTTCGATTGCGGTCGAGACCAGATCCCGGTCATCGGGATGGACCAAGTTCTTACCACTGGCAATGATGTCGGGGGGCAGTTCTCCCGGTTCATAACCAAGCATCCGGAAGTAGGCGGGGCTATAGTACACTCTATCGGTTACCATGTCCCAGTCCCACAGGCCATCATTGGTGGCATCCAGGGCGAGGGCATAGCGCTCTTCACTGATGCGAAGCTGTTCGTTGACCGCATCCAACTCTGCCGTCCGTGCCTGCACCCGTTCCTCGAGATGCGCCAAAACGTCACTTTTGGCTCGGTTGGCGGCCCTTGCCTCTTCCAGGGCGGCTTCCAGCGCGATCTGATGCTGCTTTAACTCGGAAATGTCACGGAGGATACCGACCGCATGCCATTCATTGTTGAGGTTGACCGAAGATAAGGACAGAGAAATAATGATTTCGGCGCCATCTTTGCGAAGAGCGGCAAGCTCAATGGTTTTCCCGATAGCATTGCCGAAACCGGTCCGGAAAAAAAACTCAAAGGCGCGGTTGTACTCTGAGTGAAACTTCGCTGGGGCAAGTAATTGGTGCAGATCTTTTCCCAGGGCCTCTTCTGCCTGATAACCAAGCATCCGTTCCGCGGCCGGATTCCAGTACGAGAGATTCCCCCGGCTGTCCATCATGAGAATGGCATCCAGGGCGGAGTCGGTGATGGCCTTGAGCCGTTTTTGGCTCTCCTCGAGTTCCCGCTGACGCGCTTTGCGTTCGGTAACATCCTGCCAGACAGCAGAAAGCAGTTGTTTGCCCTGGAGGGAAAGGGAGCGTAGGGTCAAGGTGACATCGCGCAACGATCCGTCTTTGTGACGATATTTCGTGTCGACCGAAATTGCCTCACCTTGGAGGGCGCGATGTTGCCCCTCGACTATTTGAGCCGGTGTCAGTTCAACCGCTACATCCTCTACCCCCAATTGGGTGAATTCTTCATAAGAATAGCCCAAGGAGGTGTGTGCAATGGTGTTGAAGTCGACAAACCGTTGGCTTTGGGTATCAACAAGGACAATGGCATCGGTGGTTTGCGCGAACATGGAGGCAATGAGTTCATCCCGGATCTTAATTGCTTCCAAGGTGTACCGGCGTTCGACCACCTCGGCTAGTCGGTGAATGATGGCTTCAGCCAGTTCCCGCTCCTCGCGGAGGAAAGGGCCTTCATCCTCCTGCGGCTGTTTTTCCTGATAGCTGATCGTCAGTTGCAGTACTTCTCCCTGTCCGGTGGTGGCCTCCGTCTTCAGCATCCATGGTGATTGGTGGAAATTATTGGTCGCATAAGCGGTCTTTTGGTAACAGATTTGAGCACCGGTACTCTCCGGGTACTGCCATCCATGGGGAATCAGTTCCACCACCTGCTGGAGTTGCTCGACAAAGGCAATATTCACATCCTCGGTCAAGGCGAAAATACGATAGAGACATTGCTGCTCCTTGACCCGCTCTCGGAGGTCGCGTTGCTCCCGGCGGCGCTGGGTGATGTCCCGGGCAATGCCGAGCACACCGATGAGGGTACCGCGGTCATCCCTGATCGGGGTCTTGATGGTTTCGAACAGTGCACGTCGGCTGCCGTCGGCAAATTCGAGCCACTCCTCATTCATTCTTGGTTGGCCCGCGGCAATCGCTTTCTGATCATGAGCACGAAAGAAATCAGCCAGGTTTTTTGAAACAAAATTATAATCGGTTTTTCCGGTGATTTCTGCCTGGGTTGCTCCATAAAGTCGTTCAAAAGCCGGATTGCAAGCAAGGTAATAGCCATCGGGGTCTTTCAACCACAATAAATCGGGAATGCTCTGCAACAGCGCATGAAGTTTGGCGCGTTCGCGTTGCAGGTGCTCGGTGGTCTGCTGTTGCGCGGTGATATCGTTGATGGCGGTGAGAATAGCGGATTTGTTCTTATACTTGATCAAGGTGCAGGAAAGCAGCGCCTGAAAATATTTTCCCCGAGTGTTGTTTAGATTGATTTTAACGTCGAAAATCTTGCCATCTTGTTGCAGTCTAGAGAGTATGTGTTTTCGTTCCTCAGGATTGCAGTAAAATTGTGCCACCGGCTGCCCTATCATTTCATGGAGCTTACACTCAAATTGATATTCCGCACGATCATTAAGAAAATAGATGCGGCCATCGTCGAGCCCTGTAATAAAGAGGGGGAAAGGGGCTTGTTCCAAGAGATTGTCGTTGGTTTCGGTTTCCTGTTCCAGGGCCGAGTCGGTCAGTCCGAAAGCCATGGCCTGGATCACGTCATGGGAGGAGATGAGACCGACCAGCACGCCGCCTGCATCCACCACCGGATATTGACGGATACGATAATTGAGCATGCCGGTGGCAGCTTCCGCCAGGGTGTTGTCAACCGGAATGGTTCGGACAGGACTGGTCATTACCTCTGCGAGTCGACACCGGCGCTCTTCGGGGGATGCGAGGTAGAGCCGTGCCAAGTCCCGTTCACTGAGAATACCCACCGGGCGTTGCTCCTCAACGACGACGATCCCCCCGGCTATGCGATCATACATTTGTTCCTGGGCGATATGTAAGGGCGTATCCGGTCCGAAAACGCAGATGCCACGGCGCATGATCGAGCCGACCCGTGTTTGGCCGGCCAGGGTGTCGAGGTTGAGATGGCGGTGAAAATCGGTTTCGCTCACCAACGCCAGTGCCCGCTGGTCATCATCCACCAGCACCAAATGACGGACATCCTCGCGCATACAAATCTGGTAGGCCTCGTGGCAACTGATTGTGCCAGCCACGGTCACCGGTTGTCCCATGATGTCTTTTAATGGGGTATGCGGAACGAGGTCGTTGTGGAGGGCTTTGAGCAGGATGCGTTCGGTGAGGATGCCAACGGGGCAGCCTTCTCCATTGAGTACCAGGAGTGAAGAAATGCGGTTACGGCCAATCAAGCGCACTGCTGCAAGGAGGGTGTCTTCCGGTGCCAGAGACTGCAGCCGGTACGAGGCGATGGCTGTTAACGGGGTATTCGGATCGGTCCAGGGGCGATGCATAACTCAGCGCTCGGTTGGTGCATCGGCAAGCTGCTGCTGAATGCGGATAAAGGTGGTGAGTTCGGCTCCAAAGGCATCGACCACAACCGGGTCGAAATGTTTGCCACGCTGGTCAAGGATCAACCCCGTCGCCTTTTCAACCGGCCAGGGCTGTTTGTAGACTCGGGGCGTGGTAAGAGCATCAAAGACATCGGCCAGCGCCATCAGGCGGGCGGATAGCGGGATCTGCTCGCCGACAAGGCAGAAGGGGTAGCCGTTTCCCTCCCATTTTTCGTGATGGAATAGGGCAATTTCCTTGGCGACCTCCAAAAATAGCAACGATTCGGGCTTGGATTCGGTGGCGGCGGTTTTGTAGTAGGGGAGGGTGGCCGCGATAGCCCGTTCAATGGCATTGCCGCCGATCTGGCAGTGGGTCTGCATGCACGACCATTCTTCGCTACTGAGCTTGCCCGGTTTGAGCAGGATACTGTCCGGGATGCCGATCTTGCCGATATCATGCAGCGGTGCAGCTTTGACGATGCGTTTGAGCGTGTTTTCGTCCAGGCGTGGAGCAAACTCCGGGTGCTGCTGGAGATTGCGAGCCAGTGTCTCCACATAGGCCTGGGTGCGGGCAATGTGATTGCCGAGGTCGGAATCCCGGGTTTCCGCCAATTGGGCCATGACCGCCAGGCTAACATCCTGGATCAAGAGATTGTCGCTCATGCGTTGCTTGACCTCGGCCTCGAGCCAGGCATTCTGGCTTTTCAGCCGATCACGGGCCTGCTTGACCTCCAAATGAACCTGCACCCGCGACAAGACCACCGTCGGCTTGATCGGTTTGGTGATATAGTCCACCGCACCTTGTTGGAGTCCGTGTTCCTCATCAAGGGCGTCGTCGAGAGCGGTGACGAAAATGACAGGAATCTCAGCGGTCTGGGGTTGTTGGCGCAACTGGTCAAGAACGGCAAAACCATCCATTTCGGGCATCATTACATCAAGGAGGATCAGATCCGGTAAGGGGGAGCGGGAGGCGGCCTTCAGTGCCTGCGGACCGGATTTACAGACTCGCACCGTGTACGAGGGGCGGAGTAGGGCGGAGAGGACCGTGAGATTGGTGGGTTCGTCGTCAACAATGAGAATGATCGGCGTAGCCATACAAAACAGTCCTTTTACGACCTGCTGGAACCAGCAGGCAAATTAGTGCGTGGGCGGCCGTCTCATGAAAGCCCGAAAATTCCAGAGCGCAGCCCATGTTCCAGCTGTTCCCGGGGAATGGGACGGCTGAACAGATAGCCTTGCAGTTCATCGCATTCGATCGCATTCAGCACCTGCAGTTGCTCCTCGGTTTCCACACCTTCGGCTCTATAACCTTCAGGTCAAAGCTCTTGGCAATACCGACAATGGATTGGAGCAGGGAGAGGCTGTTATTTTGCGCCGAGATGTTTTGCACAAAAGATTTGTCGATTTTGAGCGTGGTCAGAGGGAAAATCTGGAGATGGCTGAGCGCCGAATATCCGGTGCCGAAGTCATCGATAGCAATGGTAATGCCCATTTCCTTGAATTGTTGCAGCGAATCAACGGCTTCGTCGGTGTTATCCATCATCACCCGTTCGGTCAGCTCAAGCTCGAGATACTGCGGCTCAAGCCCGGTCTCTTTGAGCACCTCCATAATCCGGCTGGCCAGTTTCTTGAAATTGACATTTTGGCCGGAAATATTGACAGCCATGCGGCAACCTGCAAACAGCCCGGCCTTAACCCACAGACTGGCCTGGGTGCAGGCTCGAAGGATGACCCAATCATTGATGGCATGAATGATCCCGTTTTCCTCGGCAAAGGGAAGAAATTCAAGCGGCAGGACCAAACCTTTTTTCGGATCCTGCCAGCGGATCAGGGCCTCGACACCGGTGATTTTTTTGTTCAGATTACAAAACTGTGGCTGGTAGTAGAGCTCAAACTCATTGTTTTGCAAGGCCCTGCGGAGGCTGTTGGCCAGTTGGAATCGGGCATTGGCGGCATCGTTCATTTGATGCTGGAAGAATTGAAAATTGTTGCGGCCCTTTTCCTTGGCCTCGTACATGGCGGTGTCGGCGTTCTTAAGCAGGATGTCCAGGTCATCGCTGTCATCGGGATAGACGCTGATGCCGACACTGGCCGAGAGGGCAATGGGCTGGTTGTTCAAGAGGATCGGCTGCTCGATGATCTGCGTGATGCGCTCGGCAAGCTTGGCGATCTGGTCGAGGGCGTTGAAGTTGGCCGAAAGCACCGTGAACTCGTCGCCCCCGAGCCGGGAAATGATTGAGATCGGCTGCTCGGTATTGACGCGGGAGACCACATCCGACTGGCGGAGTACCCCTTTGAGACGGTCGGCCACGGTGATCAGCACTTTGTCGCCAACCGGATGCCCGAGGGTATCGTTGATCCGTTTGAAGTGATCAAGGTCAATGAAGAGGACGGCGATTTTTTTTCCTGAACGGGAGGCCTGGGGTTGGATATTGGCCCATTTTTCGCGGAACAGGGTACGATTGGCCAGGCCGGTGAGACTATCGTAGAAGGCCAGGTAACGGATCTGATCCTCGGCCTGCTTGAGTTCGGTAATGTCCTGGACCACGCCAACGAGCATGTGGGGCTTGCCCTTGCGGTCATGGACGATCTCGCCCTGGTTAAAGATGATCCGTTCCTGACCGCTGGGCAGGACGATGCGGTAATTGAGGGAAAAGGAACGGCCCTCGGTTTGAGCCTCTTGGAGGAAGTGTTTCACCGCATGCCGTTCGGCAAGGGCGATTTGTTCAAATAGGGATTCGTAGCGGTGGGGATTGCTGACCCCGAACTGGACTGGATCCCGGGCGCAAATATGAAATTTACCTGTTTCCAGGTGCAACTCCCAGTGCCCCAGACGTGCAATCTGCTGGGCCTTGAACAACCGTTGCTGACTGACCTTGAGGTCGTTCAAGATGGAGCCGGATCGCAGCCAGTAGCGTACCCGGTAGCCGAGGATCAGCATATTGATCGGCTTGCTGATAAAATCGGTGGCTCCGACGTCAAAGGCGCTGGTGATGGTTTCCGGATCTTCCAAGCCGGTCACCATCACCACCGGGGTGTGCTCCCCGCCCGGCGTTTGCCGTAAGCGGCGGCAGGTTTCAAACCCATCCATGTCCGGCATGATGATGTCCAACAGGACCAACACCGGCGGTTGTTCACCGAAACGGGCCAGTGCCTCTTCGCCGTTGGCGGCCTCGACCACCGCATACCCCGCATTCTCAAGCGTAAATCGGAGTTGCAGCCGGGCGGAAACGTCGTCGTCAACCACCATGATCAGCGGTCGTCTTGCATCGGCTATGATCGTTGCTTGTTCTATCATCGAAACCTGTGAGCGCTATGCGAGGACGTTGTTCAGTCCCTCCCTGAGCTGTTGCAGCAGCGCAGGGATCGGTGCCTCTTGGTGCTGCTGAATGGATGTGTATATTTGTTGTGCCATTTTCGCCCAGGATTCCAGTCCGCATTGGAGCAGGGTTCCCTTGAGGGTGTGGGCTGCTTTCGCCAGGTTGGTCGTATCGCCTGCGCTTTGAGCTTGTTCAGCTGCGGACAACTGTGCGGTTATACTCTCTCGGGCGGCGGCAAGTATTTTTTCGATCTGCTCTGGTTTGAGCATGGTGGAGGTCTGCAGATAGGCAATGATATTTTCTATTGTCGGTCGATCGCCTGGTCCGCCATCGGTCAATGGGCCTGTCGAGGCGGTCTCGGGAGGCTCATTTTCTTGCGGCGATGTTTTTTGGGTGACTGTCTTGAGGATCTGCTCAAGACCGGTGGCCTCAAAGGGTTTGCTCACATAGGCATCCATACCGCTGGAGAGGCAGATTTCATCGTCCCCGCCCATGGCGTGGGCGGTCATGGCAACCACCGGTAAATGGCCGCCTCGCAGTTTTTGCCGCAGGATCTGCTCCACATGCTGGGGGAGGTTAACGCTCAGGGGCTTGTCCGCCTCCAGGGCACGGATAATGGTGGTGGCGGCTAGACCGTCCAGGATCGGCATCTGCACGTCCATCAAAACCAGATCGAAGTGGCCGAAAGCCAGGTTGATCAGGGCTTCGACACCGTTGGTGGCGGTGGTGATCACATGATTGTGCTCAAGCATCATCCCGGTCACCTCACGGTTGACCTCGTTGTCGTCCACCACCAGAATTCGCAGATTGCGCACAGCTGCCGTCTCTTCCTGTGGGGGAGCTCCCGATTCTTCCGGGATGTCTAGAGCGGAACAGGGCTCAAGCGGCAGCAGACAATGGAAACTGCTGCCCTGGTTTGCCGAACTCTCTGCGCTGATGGTGCCGTCCATCAGGGCGGTGAGCTGGGTGCAGATGGCCAGGCCCAGGCCGGCGCCTCCATGCTGGCGGGCGTAGGAGTTGTCCACCTGTTCGAAGCGATTGAAGATCAACGGCAGCTTGTCTTCGGGAATGCCGATCCCGGTATCCGCCACTTTCAGCGACAACCGTTCCTTGCCATCGGGGCCCCCGGCAGGCAGTCGACGCACACTGAGCGTCACCGAACCTGCCGGGGTGAACTTGATGGCATTGGCCAGGAGATTGACCAGGATCTGGCGGATGCGCAGGGCATCGCCCCACACCCGTTGCGGGAGGGTGTGGTCGTATTCGACGTACAGGCGCAATCCCTTGCTATTCGCCTGGTCAGTCATGGTTGATTCCACCGCGTCGATCAGCTGACGGAGATCAAGGGGCGCCGGATGCAATTCCAGTTGGCCGGCTTCCATTTTGGACACATCCAGGATATCGCTCAGCAGGCCAAGCAAATTCTCCACGGATTGCTTAACCGTGCTCAGACAGTGCTGCCGTTTTTCCTCATCCCGGCTCTCCATGGCCAAGTAGGCCATGCCAAGGATGGCATTCATCGGGGTGCGGATTTCATGGCTCATGTTGGCCAGAAACTGGGATTTGGCTATGTTGGCGGCTTCGGCCTCTTCCTTGGCCTGGCAAAGGGCGATTTCCGCCTGTTTGCGCAAGGTGGTGTCACGGCCGACACCGGCACATTCATAGAGTCTGCCGACCTTGTCAAAGATTTTGCGGTCGGTCCAATTGAGCCATCTGCTCTCCCTGCCGGGACGGTCGATACGGTATTCATGGCTGCTCACGGGTTGTTCCCGGGTCAGGCTGGCAAGCACCGCCATCCTTATCTGCAGATTCTTTTGAGACATGAGAGACTTGAAATCCTTGCCGATCAACTCCTCGCGCTTTTTTTCAAAATAGCGGCAAAAGGCCTTGTTGACAAAGGTGATGATTCCGTTGGGCAGATGGCGGCAGACGAGTTCGGTCTGGTCTTCGATAATGGCCCGATAACGGGCTTCGCTTTCCTCAAGCGCTCGGGCATGGTCGGCGGCTTCTTGTCCGCGTTGTTGCAGCTGTGAAGCCATCTGGTTGAATGCCTCGGCCAGATGGCGAATCTCAACCGGTCCGGAGGGTTCGATCCTGTTTTCCAGATCACCTTGGCTGATTTGGCCCACACCCTGCTGCAAACGGGCAAGGGGATCAAGAAATTGCCGCTTGAGCAGATTGGTGACGACCAAGGTGCCGATGATCAGGACCAATCCGGCCATGACCAGCATGAGTAGCAGGGCATGTTGACTGGCCGCATAAGCCTCGTCCAGAGGCAGTTCGGTCACCGCGATCCAGGGGGTGTTGGGGATGGCGGCCAAGGTGCCGATCACTTCCATGCCGTCGTTGTCTTGATAGCGACCGTGCCAGTTGGCCGGTAGCGGATGCAGTAGACCCGGTTGTGAAAATACCGCCCGTTTTTTGGGGTATTGCGCCTGGTTGTGCAGGCGGCTGTGGGCAATGATCAGGCCCTCGCGATTAATGAGGAAGGTACTGCCATCCGTGCCGAACTGGAGATGGCTCACAATGTGGAGCAAAGGATCCGGACGCAGCAAGCAAGCAATAACCCCTCCTTGTTCGGCGGGTGCCGAGAAGACCAGGTTACTGCCTGATTCGCCTTCATTCCTGAGGTCGCCGATATAGTTTTTTCCGGAGCGGGCGATGAGAAACCAGTCCGAGCGGGCAATGGTGCTTGCTTGCTCAAACACACCCTTGCCGCCGGCGGAACTGGCAAGAATAAGGCCATCATGGTTGACATGCACCAGTTCAAGAAGGATCGGATATTTGCTCTGCAGCAGGTTGACCTCGTCCAGGTTTTTCGCAAATTCATCCCGGCCGAACAGGTTGATCAACCTGAGCATGCTCTGCTGTTGGTCGATGAAATCACTGACCGATCTGACCACCCGCTGGGTTGCTTCCTGTTGACGGCCCTCCCAGCCCTGTTGTTCAGTGGTGCGAACCAGAAAATAAATCCCGGCCAGACCTGCCACCAGAAGCAGGATCAGGGCACTGCCGAAAACGAGCAGCAGCTGCCGGCGCAGACTGCGAGGGACAGGGGAGAAAACATGGGAAGGGCGGCTATTGTCAACAACGTTGAGACGTTTCATGAATAAACCCCTACCGTCCGCAGAGAGGGATCGTTTCTTGGAAATACATGTTTGGCCACCTTAATATCCCTCAACACTTGAATCCTCGACTCGAAAGGGTTGGATAACTGCAACAAGCTGTCTGGGAAATGATCGATCGGTATCGGTGCATGGAAAGGATGATGGCGTCGTAAAAACTTCGATCTACTGCGTCGCAGCCTTTTTCCCGACACTCGACAAACCTTACATACGCCTTCGCGTCTGAAAAAAGGCCACTCTTTGTATGTTTGTGTTTTAACTTAGCCATCTTTCAGAATGAGATGGCCTTTTTACGAGTCCATCAAGGATAGGGTTTGCGGTCAGCATTTTTACACCAGCGTTGTTGGGTTGCTGTTTGCACGATTATAGCCGCAAGCAGAAAAAAAAAGAAAATACTCTCATGGAAAAGTGACCGTCCGTATCAGTGGGACGAGGTGTTGTCGAGTACGGCCCGGACAACCTGGGCCAGTTTGTTGACCGTCACCGGTTTCAGCAGCAGCTCATGAATGCCGATACGGGCCACATCGTTCAGCGTCAGCCCTTCGTTATGGCCGGTACAGATAATCACCGGAGGTGGGGCGGATAGTCGCCGCAGGTTTTGCGCCAACTCGATGCCGGTGAGTCGGGGCATGGTCAAATCGGAAATCACCACATCCACCTCCGGTCCATGGCCAAGGAGAAAGTCAAGCGCTTCCTGGCTATCGGTGAATCCGGTCACCCGGTAGCCCAGGCCGCGAAGGATCTCGGAACCGATATCCACTAAAAAGCCCTCATCATCAACGTAAACCACATGCTCATGACCGGTGGGGATAGCCTGATGCTTCATGGGGAGCATGGTTTCTTCTTCCTTGATTTTGGGAAGATAGATGGTAAAGCAACTGCCGCTTCCTTCCTGTGAATCGACGGTGATGAGGCCATGCATGGCATTGACAATGCCATGGACCATCGACAGGCCGAGCCCTGTCCCTTCTCCCTTCCGTTTGGTGGTGAAAAAAGGATCAAAAATGCATTCGGTCAGGTGGGCGGGAATACCCTTGCCGGTGTCGGCAATCCGGATCCGGGCATAGTCACCGCTGGTCAGCTCTGGATGGCGGCCGGTAAAAGCAGCGTCAAGATGGAGGGCGTCCAAGGTGATGGTCAGGGTGCCACCCTCTGTTTTCATGGCATGGCCGGCATTGGTGCAGAGGTTCATGAACACCTGGTGGATCTGGATGGGATCGGCCAATACCGTGGGCGGATCGGAGACCTGGGTCTTGACCTGGATGGTGCTGGGTAGGCTGACCCGGATCAATTGGAGCACATCTTCCAGGGCTCGCTCCAGACTGACCGGTTGCCGTTCACTATCCGTCTGGCGGCTGAAGGTCAATATTTTTTTGATCAGCCCCCTGGCTCGTTCCCCGGCACTGAGAATCTTGCGCAGGTTGCGGCAGTTTTTCGGGGCGCGTTCTTCATCGAGATCACGCAGGACAATCTCGGTATATCCCATGATTCCGGCCAGAATGTTATTGAAATCGTGGGCAATCCCTCCTGCCATCGTACCAATCGCTTCCAGTTTCTGGGCCTGGCGAATCTCCTTTTCCAGCAGCACCCTTTTGGTATCGTCAAAGATGTAGCCTCGTGTGCGCTCATGACGGCCCTGATTATCAAATTCGCCGATCAGGTTGCAGATAATGTACACCGGCTTTCCGTTGCGATGGCGGAGCACGCCTTCATAGCGTTCGAGTTTACCCTTTTCTCGCAGTCGATCAAGCAGGTGTTGCCTCTTTTCCGGGGTGAAATAATGTTCCTGCATCAGGCCGCCGATGAGCTCGCTCGGGTAGGCGTAGCCAAGCATCTCGGCAAAGGCGGGATTGCAGTCAACTAAAATACCTTGGTCGGAGGTGATAAAGTTGCCGGTGAGGTCTTCCATAAAAAACTGGCGGTACTTGGCTTCACTGAGCGCAAGTTCGGTCTGCATTTTTTTCAGCTCCGTGATGTTGATAAAACTTTCCACCAGGAGGGGTTTTTCTTCCCGTTCAATACGGCTGACGCTTTTCAGTACTGGAATCTCCCGGCCATCGGCGTGGAGAACGACACGTTCGCTTAACTCGACGGACTCCCCGTTATCCAGAACAGGGCAGCAGTGCATTTCGTGCGGGCAGATGAGCTGGTGGCAAATCTTCCCGACAATCTCCTCGGGGAGTCGTCCGCATATGGCGGCTCCGGTCCGGTTGATCGAGATGATCCGGCGATCCTGCGGATCGACCAGCGCGATCCCGCAATTGATCGAATCGATGATATCCTTCAGGTGTTGTTCATTCTTTTCATGCAGAATTTGCAGCGATTGCAGAGAACTCAGCATCTCGTTGATGCCGATGGCCAATGTGCCGATTTCATCCTGGTTCGGCACCGTAACCCGCAGGTCATGACGACCAGCCAGGGCGATATGACCGACCTCACGGCTGAGCAGGGTCAGGCGGCGGAGAATGATCCGATTAAGCAACAGCACCAGGGCAAGGATAAACACACCACCCAGGACAACAAGAAACAGGGCATGCTCCTGCCACATGGCCAGCCCCTGCTGAAAGAGTTTGCGCTCCAGTGTGATCGTGAAGACCTCGATAGGCTGACCGCGCAAATCGTTTAATACGGTATAGGCGCGCAGTGCTTGGTCGTTGAGGCCCTGGTAGGCAATGGGATGCGGAACATTGTCAACGGTGAAATGCGGCAGGTTTGGGGCTGAAAAAAAGTTTTTCCACGTCTGATCGTAGGGAACAGCCTCCACCGCAAGTCTGGTCTGGGCACTGATCTGATCCAGTTTGGTCTGATCGAGGTAGCGGCCAAAGACAAGCGTGCCGCGGATGGGGCTATCGTACGTACTGGTGACGATGGGGGCTCCGGCAACAAGAACCGGGACCGAATTGGAGAGAACAAGACCGGATTTTTTTGTATGGGGAGACTCAAAGCGGAAAAAGTTCGGTATGGCCCGCAGGGCATAGATAACACCGGTGTCCGGTGTCGATGCTTTTTGACGATCAAGATCAAAGAATTGGCTGTAAACCAGCTGGTTGCTGTTATCAAAAAACAGCATGAAATTGAGGCCTAGGGTTTGGAAGCTCTCTTCGGAGAGGTTTTTTTCGATGTACTCGCGATTGAGTTCCTGGACAAAGGTGTAGGTGTCATCCCAGGGTGCCCAGTCGCCTACCAGGGTTTCCAACTTTTTACGGGAATTATCGACGTCGATGACCACCCGCTCCAGGTTGACCCTGGCTTCGTCGGTTTCCAGTTGCTGAAACCTGGTGGTCACTAGGTTGAACGAGAACGCAACGAAACTCAGGGTGAGGACGCAGACCACGGTGCAAACAATGAGCAGGGTCTTGGCCAGTATTCCAATATGCGTGGATTTTGTAGGCATCATGGCGATCCAGTTCTATCGTGGGGCGGAGACGTTAAACGTTTATCTTGTGACAGTATATTAAATGCTCACACCTCATTTTATATCGGATGTACGTGTCTGTGAACAGCGGTTATCGATTTTTCATGTTGAGCGATTCTTGGGCGCGATATGTGTCGTTGGCTGTGGCTACTGGACGGCGGGGAGAGCTATTAGCGGAAAATAGAGACGGAAGCAGGAACCCGATTCGATATCGCTGCTACAGTCGACAAAACCTCCGTGATCCTTGACTGTGCCCAGAACCACCGCCATCTCCAGGCCGGTTCCTTTCCAGCCGAGTTTTTTGCTGGTGTAGAATGGTTCGAAGATCCTTGCCAGATGCTCCGGTGCCAGCCCTTGACCGACAGATTTTATCTCAAGGACGATGTAGATCCCGGCCTCGATCTGTTCATAGGCCTGCAACGGGGTTGCAAGGATACGCTGCTCGGTGTTGAGAATAATCCCGCCCCCTCGCTGTCCCATTGTCATAGCTGCACATCCTGTCAGGTGGAGAAGAGCTTTGGATAAGGCGGCAGGCGCTCCCTGGATGGGAGCAAGCTCGGTATCGCAGTTGCAACTGATGACAATCTCTGGATGGCGTTGCAAAAGATGGTGATATTCCTGGCTCTGCAGGAATTCCAAAATAAGGGTGTTGAGGCAGAGCTGTTTTTTGGCGAGACCCCGGTTTCCGGAGAGGGTGAGGAGATCCTGGACGATGGCCGCCGCTCTTTCACCGGTACGTTTGATGGAACGTAAAGGCGTCGCCAGAGGACTATCCGGGGGCAGCTTGAGGAGAAGAAAATCTGGATAGGTAACAATGCCTGAGAGAATATTGTTGAGATCATGGGCCACTCCGCCGGCCAGGGTTCCGATCATTTCCAATTTTTCCGAGCGGGCCAATCGTCCTTCGATCTGCTGCCGTTCGATGATTTCCCTTTCCAGTGCACGACTGCGCTCGGCAATGATTGTCTCTAGGTTTTGCTGATGATAGGAAAGCATCTGTTCGGAAGCCTCGCGCATCTGGATTTCACGCTGCAAACGCGCAATGTTTGTCTCCAGCTGCTCGATCATTTGGTTGAACGAGGCCGCCAGTCCACTGACCTCGTCATCCTTGCCCGGTACTTGAAGAATCCGGCCGCTGAGGTCGCCTTGTTTGACCTGATCGATGACCCGGATCATGGCGTGGAGACGACGATGCAGCAAACGATAAAAGAGCGCGAATATAATGAGGGATATGGCAATTACCAGAATAACGGCAAAGACGATACTGAGTTGACTCGCCGTATGCAGGGGTTCAAAGACCGTATCCATGGATCGGGTGATCACAACGACCCAATCCGTGTTTTTGAGAGGTTGGATGGCGACCAGGTGATCGCGGTCGTTGATACGTTGTATTTCTACCGGGAGAGTCTCGTTTACCCTGTCCCGGGGCAGTTGTTGCGGCAGCGTTTGGATCTGTGGATTAGAGGAGACGAGCACCAATCCCTTGATGTCGCTGAGCAAGGCTGGTTCAGTGTCCTCGTAATTGTCGAAAAAAAGGTGACTAAAGGCGGAAAAGTCAATCACCCCTCCAATAATCCCTTTGATCTCCTCCCCAACCTTTATGGGCGCCGTGACGACAAAGATCCGGTTGCCGGTGAGCTTGCTCAGCACAAGGGGTGAGATCATTTGTCGACCGCTCATGGTTTCCTGAAAATAGCTGCGATCCCCCAGGCGGATCTGTGCCAGTGACTGGGCGGCCATGGTGGAGAAGGCCAATACATTGCCGCCGCTATCGGCAACAAAGATTCCTTCCAGATAGGGGTAACCGGTTTGCTGGGTGGCCAGAAATCGTTGGGCCCGATCGTACCGATTTTCAATGTACCCCTGTTTTTTCAAGAGCTCGATCAGGATATCTTCCTGGGCCCAAAGACGGAGGTCGATCAACCGGGCCTGAAGCCAGTTGTCGATCAGTCGGGATGCCAGGCCGGTTTCCCGTTGCAGGCGATGGCTCGATTCCACGAAAGCCGCCTGCCTGGCGCTGAGATAGGTGACCACCAGGGTGGTCACTAGACCGATTGCAATTAATATCAGCGTCGGTACAAGGATTTTCCGGCTGATACTGGATTTCATGCCCGAGCAGCCTGACGAACGTTCAGTGGTGGCAAGGCTACCTTTACGGTGTTCAGGGTCTTTTCAGTACCATGCTGGGTATTCCCCGAGTCCTCGGTTTTAAACTGGCCGACCAACTGGTTGAGTTGTTCCGCCACGGCTGAGAGACCATGGGCGCTTTCGCTCACCTGGGAGCTGCTGGTGAACATTTCGCTGGCAATGGTGCTCACATTGATGATGTCTTTGGCGATATCCGTGGCCACCACCGAGCTTTGATTGACGTTTTCGTTGACCTCGTTGATCCCCTGGGCCATCTGGTTAACGTTGGAAGCAATTTCCTGGGTGGCCGCACTCTGCTCCTCGACCGCAGTAGCAATGGAGCTCACCACCTCGTTGACATCGGTGATAACTGCATTGATCTCGGAAATCTGCTGCACGGTTTTGGCCGTGGTTCCCTGAATGGCGCCGACCTTATCTTTTATGTCGTAAGTGGCGGCAGCGGTCTGTTTTGCCAACTCTTTGATTTCATTGGCGACAACCGCGAACCCGCGTCCAGCCTCACCCGCCCGGGCAGCCTCAATGGTGGCGTTGAGAGCCAGCAGGTTGACCTGCTCGGAGATCTCGGTGATGGTTTCGATGACTTTGCCGATGGATTTGGCAGATTCACCCAGTTCATTGATATTATCTGATGCTTCATTGGCCCGCTTGGCGGCGTTATCGGAAATGACTCGTGCTCTTTCCGCATGCTGAGCAATCTCGCCAATGGTGGAGGACATCTCTTCCGCGGCCGTGGCCACGATATTGGTATTGGTGGTCGACTGCTCCATGGCAGCGGCCACATTGTTCATGTTGGCACTCATTTCCTCGGCAGCCGTGGCAACGGTATTGGATTTGTCCGAGGCCATCTGCGCCCCTCCGTTCATGTGCTCTGAGATCTGCGACAGTTCGGTGGATGAGGAGGAAACGGTTTGCACGCCAGCGGCGACATCACGAATGATTTGCTGGAGTTTCCCGATAAACACATTAAACCAAGTGGCTAGTTCGCCTACTTCATCCTTGCTGAATACCCCAAGGCGCATGGTCAGGTCACCCTCTCCCTGAGCGATGTCTTTGAGGCTGGCCACGGCGGCATTGATCGGGCGGACGATATTGCGGATGGAATACAGCAAAACGATAGTGACGATGCCGAGCGCGCAGCTGATAACGATCATTGTAATATTACGAAGTTGAGTCGAAGTCGACAGGAACTCGGCGGAATTTTGGGTAAAGGCGATAGACCAATCGTTGAGGCCAACCGGTGCAAACCCGGCAATTTTGGGAATACCGGTGAAGACATATTCCTCAACGCCGGCATTGCCGCGGAGCATCTGCCCCATGATCTCATGCATCTCTTTTTCATCAGCCAAGTTTTTGGTCAACAGGTATTCGGTTTTGGGATGGGCGATGAGAACACCCTTGTTATTGACCATGAAGGCATACCCGGTTTCGCCTGATCGCTTGCTGGGGATGAGGTCGGTGAAATATTGGGCTTTCAACACCAAGCCGATCGTTCCCAGAAAACGGTTATCACGGGAAAAAATAGGGGCGGAGATGGGGACGATCAGTTTTCCGGTTGCCTGGGAACGGATCATTTCCCCCAGGCTGACCTTGCCGGAGCTTTTTGCGCGGGTGAAATTGTCGTTGGCCGCCACCGAAACCCGTTTGTACTCCTCACCGTTTTCGAGAATACCGGTGAGGATCTGGCCGGAGGCATCGGCAACGTACAGTCCCTGATACTGCTGCTTGGCGTTGATTCCTTTGAATTCGTAACTCAGGTCCTCATAAAGACTATGCACCAAGGCATCCCGGTTGTCCCTCAATCCCCCTGAGAGTTGCGCCATCATTTCTATGGTTTCGCGATTGACGGCAAGTGCTCTGGAGACATCGAGTTCCGCATTGAGCATATGGTTCACCAACCCCGCCAAATCCGCAGCCATGGTTTGCGCCTTTTCCTTGGAAAGATTCATCAGCGCATCAGATGATCGGGTCACCGCAAAGTAACCGACGATAGCGAGGGGGAGCAGGACGGAGAGTAACCCCGTGGTTAAAAGTTTGAATTGAATGGATTGAGTACGTAGTTTCATGGCGTTCCTCCTCTGATAACGGTTCCCGGATTAAATTTCCGGATATCTATTACCCTGGGAGAAGCGAGATGCGTGCCAATGAAATATATTTCTTCAAGTCACGATAATTCAAGGTCTTGTGCGAGGGGACGAAAAGGCGATACTCCATAGAAGGAGGACTGTCCGGAAAAATCGGACAGGGGGAACAGGAATGGGTCCGATTATTCCGGACGGGAATCAGGCGCGTTGGTGAGGCTGTGGATTTTGAGCAAGTCGTACAGGCGGGAGCGGCTCAGGTCGGAAATCGCGCAGGCTCGGGCAATATCGCCTTCACTTTCGTGAAGGAGGCGTTGTAAATAATGTTTTTCAATATCCAAGGTCAGCTTGCGTCGATATTCCTTGAAGGGAAGCAGCGTGTCCGGAAAGGTGAGGGAAGCAGAGGTTATCTGCGCGGATGCATCAGATTCGCTCTCCTCCTGCGCTTTGCCACCTACGCGGGAGCGAATGCGGGATAGACGGATTTCCGGGGGGAGGTGAATGGGGTAGAGCACCGGATCTTTTGGATCGGCGAGAATCGCTTTTTCCAGGGTGTTCTCCAGTTCGCGCACATTTCCTGGCCACGGGTAGGCCGACAGGACCTCCAGGGTTTCTGGAACCACGCCTTTAATCGGCAGGTGGTTACGGCGGCAAAGGGTGAACACGAAACTCATCGCCAGTTTTTCCACATCCTTTTCCCGTTCACGCAGGGGCGGCAGATGGATGTTAAAGGTGTTGAGCCGGAAGTAGAGGTCGCTGCGGAAACTGCCTTCCTCAACCATTTCCTTGAGATCGCGGTTGGTGGCCGCCACCACGCGGAAGTCGCTCTTGTGTTCTCGATCCTTGCCCACGGGACGAAAGACCCGCTCCTGCAACACTCGGAGGAAATTTTTTTGGGTTTCCAGGGGGAGTTCCCCGGCCTCGTCAAGAAAGAGGGTGCCGCCGTCGGCCTGTTCAATAAGCCCTTTGCGATCGCTGGTGGCCCCGGTGAAGGCGCCCTTGACATGGCCAAAGAGGATGCTTTCCACCAGGTTTTCCGGCAGGCTGGCGCAGTCGACCACCACAAACGGGCCTTTGGCTCGTCCGCTGTTTGTGTGGATGGCCCGGGCAAAAACTTCTTTGCCGGTGCCGGTTTCACCGGTGATCAGCACCCCGGTTTCCGCAGCCGCGCAGTGGGCTACCTGGTCAAGGCAAGCGGAGATCGCCTTGCTTTTGCCGACGATTTCGTCCCGTTTCAGGCTAATATGGGAGGAGCGCTGCAATTTTTTTTCGTGGTATTCCAGTGCCCGACGGATGTGGAGCAGGACCTCCTGCCGGGTTAGCGGTTTCTGCAGATAGTCCCAGGCACCGTTTTTGATCGCCAACTCGGCTCCATTGGCATCTCCCATACCGGTGATGATGATCACCTCCGGTGAGCTGGGGAGCGCTTGAATAAAGGGTAGGACCTCCAGTCCGTTGCCGTCGGGTAGGCTGACGTCAAGAAAGATCAAGTCCAACGGATGCTTGGTCAGCAGCGCCTTTCCTTCGCTGATATTAGCCGCCGTCTTGGTTTGGTGCCCAAGCTGTAAGCAGTGTTCCTCCAAGAGGACCCGAAAGACAGCGTCATCGTCGATGATGGCAATTTTTCCCATGTGTGCGGCTTATGCCCTTATTCTCCTCTGATCGGTTGGATATTAAAACCGTGCCGTCTCCGCCAAGCCCGGTTGCAGGTGTCCCTTACAAAGAGTGTACACGGATCACATGAACAATATCCACTCAAAATAAAGGATGTTGGCATTGTAAAAACTTCGCTCTACTACGTTGTAGCGTTTTTTTTCTGCGCCATCTCTTAGGCTGTGACGGACGTTTTACGAGTCCATCAATGATGCGTTGAGCTTTCCTGCAGAAGCGGATCAAGCCCCTCCCGTAGTTCCATCACCATGTCGGCATAGGCCAGCGCCTGCTGGTCACGGATACCTGTATGGATTGCCTGAGCCTTTTCCGCCCAGAAATCAAGGCCGCATTGCAGGAGTGTCCCTTTCAACGTATGGGCTGCACGGCCAAGCTCTTCCTGTTCTTCATGGTGTTGCGCCTCCGAAACCTTGCGGAGGCATTCTTCGATGGAGCGGAGGGCGGCTGTCATTATCCGATCAATTTGTTCCGGTTGCAGCATGGTGGTGGTCTGCAGGTGGGTGCGAATGGCCTCTCGCCGGGGAACAGATACCGATTGAGCCTCATCCAATTTGCTGGGTGCCATTTTTCGACTGGGCCCGGCCTGACTACCGGTCAGGACCTCAACCAGGATTGATTGTAGTTGGTCCGGCTGAAAGGGTTTGGTGAGGTAGCTGTCCATACCCACCGCCAGGCATTTTTCCTGGTCACCGCCCATGGCGTGGGCGGTCATGGCCACGATCGGCAGATGACCTCCGCGCAGCTTGCGGGTCAGGATCTCCTCTAAGGTTTCGGGCAGGTGAATCGCCACCGTCTCTCCGTTTTCCAGGGAACGGATCGTCTGAGTCGCGGCCAAGCCGTCCATAAGCGGCATCTGCACATCCATGAGGACCACGTCAATCTCCTGTTCCGCCAGGATCACCAGGGCCTCCATGCCGTTGGTGGCGGTGCTCACCGTGTGGTCTTGGGCCAGGGTCATTCCGGCGACATCGCGGTTGACCTCGTTGTCATCGACCACCAGGATCCGTAAACCCTGCAGCTTCGGGCGTTTTTCCACCGGTGTGTTGACGGTGGTCGACTCGATTTCCTCTTCCGAGGCTGGCAGGTAAATCTCGACATGGAAAGTGCTCCCTTGATGTTCCCGACTTTCAGCCCAGATGCGGCCTCCCATAAGACCCACCAGTTGGGTGCAGATGGACAGGCCCAGTCCTGCCCCGCCGTGCTCCCGGGCATAGGAGTTGTCGACCTGTTCAAAACTTTTGAAAATCTGTTCCAGCTTCTCCTGGGCAATGCCGATCCCCGTATCAGTGATCGTAAAGTGGAGCCCAATGAGGCCGTTCTCCGACGCAAAGTCCTGTTGCTGCTGGACGCTGAGGACGATGGTGCCGTTGGGAGTGAACTTAATGGCGTTGCCGATCAGGTTGATCAAGATTTGGCGCAGACGCAGATCATCGCCGATAAAAACCTCCGGTAGCTGGGGATCGATTTGAACCTGCAGTTTGAGTCCTTTTTCCATGGCCGGCATGTTGAGTGTGGCAATGATGCTGCCCAAAAGATGCCGCAGAGAAAAGGGCAGGGCCACAAGTTTGAGCTGGCCAGCCTCCATCTTGGAGAAGTCAAGAATGTCGTTGAGTAGGCCAAGCAGGCTTTGTGCCGATTGGTGCACGGTTCTCAGGAAGCGGAGCCGCTTCTTCTCTTCATTGACCTGCATCGCCAGGTGGGTCATGCCGATGATCGCATTCATCGGCGTGCGGATTTCATGACTCATGTTGGCTAAAAAGAGGCTTTTGGCCTTGTCCGATTGTTCTGCGCGTTCTTTAGCGCCTTCAAGGGCGATGATCGATTGCTTGAGTTGATCTGTCATCTCATTGAGGGCTTCGGCCAACTCGCCCAGTTCGTCCCGGCTTTCCACTTTGAGTCGGGTATCGAGTTCGCCCGCTTGGAAATCTTTAATACCCTTGATGATGGTGGTGATTTTGCCGGTGAGGGTGGCGGCCATCCATACCGCAATCATGATGACCAGGACGATCATGACGCCGGTGGAAACACTTAAGTTGGTGATGGTAGAGCGGAGCCGATTTTCAATTCCGTGCAATGTTGCGTGGCGCCGGTTCTCCAGGTCGGTTTCGTAATCCTGGGTGATGGCCCCGATTTGGGCTGCAGTCTCGTTGGCCGCGCTGTGAAACTCATCCACGTTGGCGCCGATGGTCACAAAGCCAAAACCACGTGGAGTACTGTAGTTGCCAGTGTGATAGGGGATGGCAGCGGCGGTGGTCAGCTTCCATAATTTGCTCCAGAAGATGAGAAAGGAGCCCGACCCGCCGTGCTGGGTGAGGCTATACCAACCACTGCACTGAGGGGCGAAGTTAAGGTAGCGGCAGTCCAATCCCACCATGCCGGCCTTGGTTAAGAGAGCCAGAGGTTTTTTGGCCAGGGTCTGCTGTTGGAATTTTGGGGCCAACTGCTCAAAACGAGAAAATGAGCCCTCTGTTTGCTGCCAAAGGGACTCGAGATCGTTACTGAGCCAGGGCATGGCCTGTTCACCGGTTTGGGGGTCAAAGCCGACGATGAAGTAATCCCTGGGGTGGGAGATGTTGCGGCCTTGGTCGTCCCACATGAAGGCATAATTGCCTGAGCCGGCATCGGAAATGTCTGAAAAACGTTTTTTGGTCGGCACCACATGGTCGGTGAATTCCATGATATGGGTGTGATCAAGCGCCAAGGTGACATAGCCGATTTTTCGTTTACCGTCAAAGACCGGTGTTGCCCAGCGGATGATGCCCTGGAACCGTTTGCCCGCCGGATTTTCCTTGCCCGCGTACCCCGCCTTTTCCGGGGCATAAGGGATGCCGGCCTTGGCGGCACGCTCCGGGGTGTAGGTGCCGATGATCGGGGAGGGCAAATAAGGTCCGATGACCCTGGAGACATAGATCTGTCCGGGGCCAAGTTTATTGAGTTCACTGAAGTAGGTTTCAGCGCCGCACCAGGTATTTTCACGGTGGCTGACGTTGCGAAGTTCTGCGGGCAGGAGTGTGGTGGCGGAGACCTTGAGTTGTTCTTGTCCGTCCAGATCAACAAAGGTTATCTCATGATACAGCGGTTGTTGGCGGGAAATATCTGCCGTTGTGGGGGGCGAATAATGGAAATCTTTACGGTTGTCCGGTGAGCCGGGGGAAACCTGTGCCAGTGGTGTTTGCACGGCGACAGTCGGTTCCCAATAACGGCCGTCTTCACTGAGGTGCCAGGGGGGATGATCGATCACCTTCCGTTTGTGCACCGCAAGAAAGCTGCGATAAGATTCAGTCCGCACAGGGAGATCGGCAACCAGGAGGATGTCTTTGTCCCGTGTCTTAAGGAAATCGGCTACAGACGCGGCGATTTCTGTGGTCAGGCGCTCAATACTTTCCCGGGCCTTGAGATCAAGGGCAACAATGGATTGCTTCGTGGCCAGATCCCCGGTCTGGTTGACCAGGTTTTTGGTGTCGGCCACCATGGCATTGGAGTTTTCCTTAAACGTTTCACCAAGTTCATCGATCTGGCGAGCGGCAAAGAGGGCCAGGGCAATAAGGGGGAGGACTTTAATGACGATAAAAATTGCAATCAGCTTATCGCGGATGCTTATTCGCGGACGTTCTTTGTGGGAGGGGGCGGGCAGCGGCGTTGCTTGCATATCGTGATCAGAGTTGGTTTTGGTCATCGGTTGAAAATCGATCGTGTTCCAAGAGCGAGCTCAACCCGGCAGGTGGTCCCTCGGTGCAGTTGGCTGGTCAGGGGGATATGCCGCATGCTGCGGGGCGGGCCAGCGTTTCCCTGGGATAGAAAGCGTTAAAAAATATGGGGCAAATCCTTATTCGCAATACCAAACCCTTTATCCGCCATAAAACGAATTTGACCACCTCCAGGGGAGAGAAAGGCATTCGTGAGCAAATTTTCTGATTCTACGATAAAGGGATACATTCCGTGCCATTAATCAGCTTTTGGAGAAATTTCCACCAAGAAATCATGCTTATGGGATCAGGTAAATCGGATTTCGCGGCTGATTGTTGCACCGATATTATTCTTTAAAGGTGTTGAAATCCGCGCCTGATCAGCCATTCTTATCTGCAGGTGGGCGACACTTTCCGCTATAAGCGTGGCAACGGACTTGGATTGTTTTGTGTTGACCCAAAGATAAGCGGTGCCAATTCTGCTTTGCAGAATTCCTTTGAAATAAAGCGGGAAAGGCCCAGAGGTGACCTGTCCGGCCAGCGACGGTTGCGAGGCCTTTTGTCTTCCAGATAAGCCTCGTGCAAGGTGGTGTTTTTGGGAGTGTGATTGGAAATTAAAACGCGGATTATTCGCTGGGGAGCACTTTTCGTATCAATACCGCCAAGTCTTTCTTGGTGAGTGGTTTGGGGGCAAATTCTCGGATTCCATGGGCAGGGCAAGCGCACGAAAATCCTAGCCCGCCAGCACGGTGGCAAGGAAAATGTTGTCTCGCAGGCTGCTCAGGCTGGTCCCGGTAATGGATCGGGGAAAGCGCATTTAATCGTATTTGTCACCAATCCATTAACGATCAGGCCGCCAGTAATGGCCCGGTTAAAGGAAGTTTTCACACTCCTTGTGCATCAATCTGCAAGGGAATTTGCGGGGAGGGGGGAAGGGCGCTGGAGATAGTGCTGAATGTTGGTGCTGGCAAAGGACCCCGTCGATAACCACGGCCAGATTATTTTTCACCCTGTGAAGGATGATGGCGTCGTAAAAAAAAAACTTCGATCTACTGCGTCGCAGTCTTTTTTCCAACACTCGACATACCCTATGTGTGCCTTTGCGCCTGAAAAAACGCAACGCCTTATATGCCTGTGTTTTAACAGGGCCATCTTTCTGATGGCCTTTTTATGCGTCCATCAAGGATCTCCTTCAGTAAAACCTCTTTTGCCCGCAGAGCTGCCGCCAAGGCTGCTCTGGGTTCAGTGATTCGCTGTCGTTGCCGGTCAGGGACGTATGCCAAAGCGGAATGAAAAAATGGAAAGGGACGCTTGTGCCCCTTTCCATTCAATGCCGTATTCAGACTTTGAAGCGTTTGATCAGGTCGTGGAGCTGCGTAGCCAGTTCGGAGAGGCCCTGAGCGCTGGACTGCACCTGGTTGCTTCCCTGCTCCACCTGGGTCGATTGCTGGTTGATGTCAGCGATATCGCGGGAGATGTCACTAATCACCACCGTGGCTTGGGCAACGTTTTCATTCACTTCGGCGATGCCCTGCGAGGCTTGGGCGATGTTATTGCTGATTTCGCCCGAGGCGGCCGACTGCTCCTCGACCGCGGTGGCAATCCCGTTGATGACGTTGTTGATTTCAGTGATGACTTCTGAAATTTTTTCAATATCCTCTACAGTGGTTGAGGTTGTCTCCTGCATCTCGCTGATCTGATTTTTGATATCCACCGTGGCCGCAGCGGTCTGGCGCGCCAGTTCTTTGATTTCATTGGCCACAACCGCAAAGCCCTTACCGGCGTCACCGGCGCGGGCCGCTTCTATGGTGGCATTGAGGGCCAGGAGGTTGGTCTGCTCGGAAATTTCAGTGATGGTCTCCGTAACCCGGCCGATCTTGCGTGCCGACGCACCCAGGACGGTCATTTTCTCAGTGGCCTGCCGCGATTGCTGGACCGCACCCTCGGAAATGGAACGGGCTTTTTCTGCGTTTTGGGCAATTTCGTTGACTGTGGCTGTCATCTCCTCGGTGGAGGACGCTACCATGTTGACGTTTGATGTGGATTGCTCCATAGCCGCAGAAACCGATTGAAAATTGGTGCTCATTTCCTCGGTGGCGACTGATACGGTCCCTGCCTTGGTCGAGGTGTCGCGAGCGGCGGTCGAAAGCTGCTTGGAGACGGCCGCCAGGTCGCTTGATGAGTTGGAAAGAGTGTCGACACCATTAATGATATCGCGGATCATGGAGCTGAGTTGCGTAACCATAGAATTGAGCGAACCGGTCATCAGCCCGATTTCGTCTTTTCGCTGGATGTCGAGCTTGGTGGTGAGATCTCCTTTGGCCATCTTTTCGGCCAGCGACGAGGCTTGGGTTACCGGGCCGGAGATCGAGCGGCCAATCAAAAGCATCAGCACAAAAAGGACTAGGGCGACCACGACAATAGCAATTATGCCTGTTAAGCGCGAGGATTGGTATCCGTCGCGAGCATCATCACTCCCCTTCTTGGCAAGCTGCATATTAAAATCGATGTGGTCTTTGAGCAGTTTGCTCATTTTTTCCTGGGCCGGAAGCCCTTTCTCCCGCAAGAGCAGCCGGGCTTCTTCGTTTTTATTGGCGCGGGAAAGAACAATCAGCTCTTCTTGCGCACGCACCAAGTCGCTAAAAGCACTGCGGTCTTCACTCAACATCTGCCGATCGGTGTCGTCGGACAGAAGTTTTTCGTAATCGACCATCGCTGTTTCAGTGGTTTGTCGTGCCTTCTCGATTAATCCCTCGATCATGGTCATGCGGGATGGGTCGGTATTTTGGATATGGCGAAGGGTATCGATATAAAAATCTTTTGCACCGCCAAGCATGCGGAACATCACCTCCAGGCTGGGCACACTGTTCACGTTGCCATAGTTGGCCTCATCATAGACCTCGCCCATCTGGACGATGAAATAAGAACCCAGGCCACCCAGGCCAAGGAGTACCAGCAGGGCAACTAGCAGCATTTTGTTGCCGATTTTGAGATTGACATACCATTTCATGATGTCCTTCCTCCTTAAAAAGTGATGCTAAACATGTGAGTGGTTAGCGAAAAATTGCTCAGGCTACCATTTCTATGGCGAGTGCAAAAAAAAAAAAATCATTTCCTGAAATGTCGCCTTGGGGGCTCCTGCCATTGGGAAGGGCTGCTCAGGTATGAAAAAAAATCCAGGGAACTGGTTTCTGCTCGGCTCCGTGATGAACCCGGTTAAAGCCTTTGGTTGGAATAAGGACGGGGCTCTCTGACCTGTGTCACACGTAGTGTAAACTCTGTTGGGAGGTGCGTTTATGGCAACTGCGCAAGAGCACGTTGTGCATCAATTAACTAGCATCGTTTTTGTAAAGTCAAACGATTTTTTTTTTAGTGATTTGGCTGTGTTGTTTGAAGGTGGCGTTGAGGGCTGTCGGCGTTGTCTCCTAGCTTAATACGCCGGTTGCGGGAGCGCTGCAAAACCGTTACGCCCCAACAGTGCACATGCCATAGCGCGTTTGATTGCGCCACAGGGACGGTTCATCCTTGGGGGGAGCTGGATCTGTAGGTGATGGCATGGAGCTGTATCAAGCAGCTAGGAAACAGAACCCTAATAATATTCCTGGAATGATATCGAACAGCACCGGATGGTTGAATAAATGTATCCGCTTCAGTTGCGGCCCGCACTGGAGCGAGGCAATGGAGGAAGGCATTGGAAGGTTGGGCGCGTTGGTGGCCCGTATACATGGAGGGGGATACAAGGGAAGAAAAAAAACCTCTCTCCGACAGGTAAAGCTTTGTCGGAGAGAGGGAGAGAGACCCGGGAAATTAAAAAGTGTAGGACAGGTTCAAGCCACCGTAAACGTTGGTGTGGACAGCTTCGTCAGGTAAAGCATCATCATCCATCGAATCTGAGTAGGCGATATTGGCACCAATGCCAAAGGCTTCTGTTACGCTGTAGGTAATAGACGCATTTAAAATATAGTTAAAGAAGCCACTATCGGTACCGCCAGCATAATACTCGGTAAAATCTTCGCCAGCATAACTGATTAGCCCGCCAAGAGATAGTGCAGTTTTTTCGTTGATGCCATAGGAATATTTCAAGCCAGCCGTGACGTAGAAATCATCAACCTGATCAACATCGTAGTAAATATTTCCTGCAATCGAAAATCCAGAGCCGAGTTCATACCCTAAACCTAAGAAAATTTCTGTGGTACTGGGGAAATCTGTTCCTTCACCAGCGAGATTGTCTGGATAAGTTGTGGGGAAAGTGTATGTAACGACTCCGACACTTGTATCAACAGGGCCAAGTTTGAAGGCGTAGGATGCGGTCAGGTCGACCTCGGAAAAGTGATATTCATCTACATTTCCATCATAATCGTCAATATCATAATTCGTCCAAACGTTAACAGTAAAACCATTATCTGAAGCAACGTTAATGCTTGGTTGCACGACCATGCCGTTGTTAAAAGTCAAGCCACGCCATACGTAAGCGCTATTAACATCTACGGCCGCGGTTGCAGTTGCTGCTTCAGCTTGAGACGCACCTCCGGCGAGGGTCAATGCGGCCAGAGCGGCCATGGAAAATATACGTTTCATGTTTCTCTCCTTTTTTTAAGACCATTCTTCATCATGTATGACAAGTTTGCAGTTTGGCGGCACGTTATTCTGTAAGGCCAAAAAGGCGGAAGTGTGTGCTTTGCCAAGACTGAACCTTCGCTCTGCTTGAGCAAAGCACTTTTGGTGCCAGAAAAAATATGCGGGAGAGATGGAAAGAAAATGAAATATTTAAAGGGGGTTATTTGGGGTGGAGAGATCTATGCTTTAGATAATGGTTAATTCGTTGTTACAAAATTATTAATTTTTACACGATAAAATTGCAAATATGTACAACGTTGCCAGCTATTTCTTGAGTTCAATGGAAACCTCAACGTCAGGCCAGCGTTTGGCTACCGGCTGAATGGAAGGCCGGGCAATGACTTTGCAAAAGAGTTTGCTGTCGGTGGAAATTGATTCGAGATAGATCGGTGTGGTCAGAACCTCGTCGATATTTTTGCTTTCCTTGGTAACGGGGACGTTCACGAGTACGGAATCTGGGGTGACGGTAATCTGTTTGATTTTGAGATCGCCGGGCAATTTACCGATGATCTGCGGAGTGATGGCGACGCTTTTTTCCATCATTGCGGCCAGCGAAATTTTGAGTTGTTGCGGGGAGGTGTCGAGTAGGGAAACCCCTTTGGGAAGTCGGATGTTTTCACTTGTGATGATAATTGTTTGCGTTCCCTTGGCCATTTTGGAGAGATCGATTTTAACGCTGGGCGGGTTCATCGCCAGATTGTCGATATCGGATTTGGGACCATTGATGTGCAATTTGACCTCGTTGGCCTTGTCCCCAACCAGAACGAGATCCTCCGCAGGCGAGGTGTAGTCGATGTTCACCGGTAATACCCGTTCTACCACCTCCCGTTGGGAAACCATGAGTGTCGACCAGAAGGCCACCGCAATGATGAGGCTTGCCGCAACCTGCAGTAGCGTTCTTTTACGGATTTTGGGTGAACTGTCTCGGCGGAAAAATCCCATCTGTTGCTGGTGCTCGACAATAGCTTCGGTGAGATCCTCAGCATTTCGCGCCGGCTGCATGCTGCCATTGGTAAATATGGAGACTTGGCCTCGTTCTTCAGACACAACCAGGGTCAGGGCATCGGTCTGTTCAGCCAGGCCCATGGCGGCATGGTGCCGGGTACCGTACTCTTCCGAGAGGCGAGTCGATTGCGACATTGGCAGCCGGACCCCGAATTGGGTAAGCCGGTTGCCTTCAATGATGACTGCGCCGTCGTGGCCAGGGGAATTGGAATCAAATATGCTTAAAATGAGCGGCAACGAAGGGACGGCGTTGAGTTGATAGCCACCGGAGATTTTTTCTTTGATCGGTTCCTTTCCCGGAAAGACGAGGATGGCACCACAACGTTCCTGGGCCAGTTTGATCATGCTTTCGGCAATCAGAGCCTGGAGTTCGGTGTCCTGGTCTTTGAGGCGATGGGGGGGGACGGAAACTGCCTTTTCGAGGATTTTGCGCAGTTCAGGCTGGAAGATGACAATGAGGCCTAATACGGCCACATGACTCACATTTTGGTAGATCCACTCAATCCCTTTGAGGCTGAGAGCGTTGGCTAAGATAAAAACAACCAGCGCCAGCAGTATGCCGGCCATGATTTTCCAAGTCCCGAGTCTGAGGAGGGTTCGGTAGAGGAAAAAAAGCGCGGTGGTGATGAGAAGGATGTCGAGAACAGCTCTCCATGAAAAAAATTCATAGGCAAGAGCAACGGAATGCCCCATGGAACAGTTCCTTTACAGTTGGTGCTTTCGGTGTGAGATGCACAAAATACCATCTCCCTTTTGCGGATATGCTTATTGGGCAAGCATTCCGGATGGCGCAAGAGTAAGGATGATTATAACAAAAACCAACCGCTGGGCGAAGAATAATTCGAAAACATTTATCAGCGATTTCCCCGTGACTTTTAAGGGCGTAGTAGGGGACTCCCATTAAAGATGGTGCTCGAAAAACTTCGAACTCCTGTGTCGTGGCGTTTTTCCCGACAATCGATAGACCTTCTGTCGTCCTTCGCGCCTGAAAAACACTACTCCTTGTATCTCTGTGTTTTTGCTGAGCCATCTTTCAGAGCGTGTTGGCCTTTTTACGAGTTCATCCGTTCTGCACCTCTTTAAAAAGGCTTGATTTTTCATGGAGCGCGGGTAATATAAGTGTTTATTGAAATTTGATGGATTCGTACACGGTCAAAATTCATGAAGCCGTGTACCATAAATACAGTAGGTTACGAAGCGCGGAACGTTGTTCTCGTGGCTTTTTCCGAGGATGACAAACTTTTAATTTTATAAGCTCGCAAAAAAAACAAAAAGCAATAGGCTCCCGTATCATGAAAACAGGGGCTTGGTGAGCACGGGACGTCGTTCTCGCCGCTTTTTGCGAGAACGATACTTTTTCTAGGAGATATAATCATGGCCCGTAATTGTGAAATCTGTGGCAAAGGCCCTTCTACCGGCAATAACGTCAGCCACGCCCATAACAAGACCCGTCGTCGTTGGCTGCCCAATCTGCAAAAAGTTCGGATGGTTAACGCCGACGGTGCGACTGTTCATGCCAAGGTTTGCACCCGATGCATCCGCTCCGGCGCTGTTGTCAAACCTGCCTGATTTTTTTCCTGGCTACTGGTATCAGGGCGAGTTGATCTTTTCATCTCGCCCTTTTTTCATCCATTCACCGGGGGACACCCCGGAAAGCCGAGAGAACGATGAGCGAAGAAGAAATCCGATGTTTACCTTATGAAGAGGCAGCTCGTCTGGTGGGCGCTATCCAAGAAGAAGAGGATATCGACCAGCAAAATCACCGGATCCTCACCGTCTATAGCAACCAGGACAAGGAATTGTGTTGGTATGACTTCGACGATGTGATGCGTGATGCGGGTATCGCCGAGAGCGACCCGGAGGCCAGAGAAAAAGTGAGCGAATATATCCTGCATCACCTCCCTGAATGGGTGTTGGATATCTGATTGCCAGATCTTCATTCAGCCCTCAAAGCACGCCAGCAGGCATGGTTGAGGGCTGATCGCCGCCGAGGACGAATCCGCCGTCCATTCTCAAGACCGAACCGGTCATGAAATCCGCATCCCGTACCAGAAATAAGACTGCCTGAGCGACCTCCTCCGGAGTGCCGGTTCGTCCAAGAGGTGTATGGTCGACCAGGGCTTGTTGTTGCTCTTTGCTCAGCAATCCCCAGCCTCTAGTGCCCGGACCGTGGCGCTGATCAATCAGGCCCAGCATGAGTTCATTGACCCGTATTGACGGGGCTCCCAATCGTGCCCAGGTTTCCGTCAATGAGGCAACTCCACGGTTGGCAGCACTGTAGCCGTCATTAAAGAGCAAACCGGTGGGCCCGCTGCGTCCGGTGACGGCGGCAATCGAGGAAATGTTGACCACCGTGGCCTCCGGGCTGCGGCGCAACAGCGGCAAGGCCAGGTCAAACACCAGCCATTTGGCATGGAGGGTGGTTTCCATCTCCAGTTGCCATTGTTCCCGGTTGATTTCCCGATGATATCCTCCATGGAGAATCGGCATGCCGCCGCGTTCGATATTGTTGATCAGAATGTCGAGACCGCCAAATTGCTCTTCGATGGAGGTCATTAGGGCTGCGATATCCTGGGGGTGCCGCAGGTCGGCCTGCATGGCAAAATGGTTTTCTCCACGCTTGCCGAATTCTTCGGCCATGGCCACAGCCGACTCCGGCCAGTCATGCCAGGGGAGGGCTAGACGTACGCCCTCATCTGCCAACTTTCTGGCAATAGCCAGGCCCACGCCCCGGGAAGGCCCCAGAACCAGCGCCCTTTTCCCGCGTATCTGCATCTTGTTTTCCTCCAAGACTACACTATAGTTTTAGATTTTAGACACCTTCTCTCCCCTCATACACCAAGTAAACAGGTTCGACAATGCAGTATTCTCTTTGGCAACGCGTAGTTACTGTTCTTTTCCTTGTTTCGCTTTTTCCGTGCTTCCCAGGCCGGATCAGCCTGGTCAATGCCGGTGAACCGCAGCCGGAAAGTTGTCTCACCACCGGCTGGCCGCAGGATGAAAGCGATCTCAAACCCGACCCCAGTCTCGTTTTTGGCCAGTTGCCCAATGGGCTTCGTTATGTGTTGAAGGCCAACGCCGAGCCCAAGCAGCGAGTGGCGATGTACCTCAATGTCCAGACCGGTTCGCTGCACGAAACCGTGGATCAACGTGGAGTCGCCCACTTTCTTGAGCACATGCTGTTCAACGGCACCACCCATTATCCTCCAGGGACCCTGGTGGAATATTTTCAATCGCTGGGCATGGGGTTTGGTGGTGATACCAACGCTCACACCGGCTTTGACGAAACCGTGTACAACCTGCTCCTGCCGTCCAATGGAAACGAGGTTATAGTTGAGGGTTTCAAGGTCTTGGCCGATTATGCCCGTGGTGCCCTGCTCCTTGAAACCGAGGTTGATCGGGAGCGAGGGGTGATACTGGCGGAAAAACGAAGCCGGGATTCGGCTGCCAGTAGGGTTTCAAAAAAACAAATGCAGTTCGATTTCGCCGGAACCCTGGTGAGCGAGCGTGATCCCATCGGCACAGAGGCTGTGATCAAGGCTGCAGACAGCCGTCTTTTACGCAGTTATTATGATCACTGGTATCGACCGGAAAATATGATTGTCGTGGTGGTTGGCGATTTTCAGCCCCAGGCGATTGAACCGTTACTCGCCAGGGCATTCACGCCTTTGCGGGGTGAGGGTAACGTGGGGCAATGTCTGGATTATGGCCGGCTGCCCGAGACAGGCACGGATGTGTTGGTGTATCCTGAAGAGGAATTGGGCTATACCGGCCTTGCTCTGACCACAGTGTTCAATCACACCCCACGGCCGGATACCTTGGCCTGGGAAACCGATCAAATTCGCCAATATCTTGCTGTTCTTCTTTTGTCAAATCGGCTTAAACAGCTGGAAGAACGAGCCAATTGCCCACTTGCTCAACCGGCTGTACATGGGGGTATCTTTTTGGGGCGCTATGGCTTTGCCTCCCTGACTGGGCGTGCGGTAGCCGGCCAATGGCAGGAGGGTTTACAACTGCTGCAAACAACGCTGGCTGGGGCGCTCCGTGATGGTTTTAGTGTCGAAGAACTGGCCCGTGGCAAACGAGAAATCCAAGCCCTGCTGAAAAAAGCCGTACAAACAAGTACCACTCGTGATAGCGGCACCTTGGCCGGTGAGATCATTCGCAAGCTGAATGACCAGGAGGTGGTTCTTTCCCCTGAGCAGGAGATGGCGCTCTATGGGCCGGTTTTGGAAAACACTACCGTCGCTGATGTCAACCAGGTCATACGTCGTCTCTGGGGACATCCCCGCCGGTTGGTCGAGGTGGTTGGGGGTATGCCACCGGAACTTCGAGGAGAACAGGGCGAGCTGAAGGTCCGGCAGGCCTTTGCCCAGGCTGAACAATCGTCGGTAACGCTTTGGGTTGACGAACAAAGGGCTCCTTTTCCCTATTTGCAGGTACCGGTTAAGGGCGGAGTGATTATCAACCAACAACAGTACCCGGAAATCGGCGTCAGTACCTACCAACTTGTCGGTGGTGTGCGGCTGAACGTCAAACGAACCGATTTTCAAGCCAACCAGGTACTGCTTTCTGTCCAGTTCGGTCAGGGGAAACAGGCGGAACCAGAAAAAGGTATGGCCTTACTGGGCCAGGCGGTTGTCAGCGAGAGTGGGGTCGGTCGGTTGAGCAATGAACAGCTCGAGGCCACCTTGGCGGGATCAAACGCGGAATTGGGGTTTAAAATCGGGCCGGAGAGTTTCTCCTTTGTCGGCAGCTCGCTCACAAGCGAGTTTGAGTTGATGATGCAACTGCTCTATCATCATCTCCATGATCCAGCTTTTCGCAAAGATGCCTTCAATCGCAGCCGGGACAGCCTGCAACGCATGTACCGCCAGTTGAACAATACGGTTGAGGGAATTCAGCAGATTGAAGGCGAGCGTTTCCTCGCAGGTTCTTGCCCTGAATACGGTATGGCTTCCTGGAATGACGTTGCCAAGGTGAAACTTGCGCAAATACGATCCTGGCTTACTCCTGCCTTTACCTGGGCACCGCTTGAAATCAACGTGGTGGGGGATATCGATCCCCAGGTGGCCCTGCGGCTCGTGAGCCGCTATTTCGGCCGTGAGGAACGCCGGGCTGGTGCAACCCTTTCCGAGGATGCGCCGATTTTTCCTGTCGGCCAGGAACGATATTTGCCGGTGGCCAGTTCCATCAAGAAAACGATGCTCACCGTGGCCTGGAAAACCAGCGATTTCTGGGATATTGGCCGGACCCGCCGCCTTAACCTTTTGGCGGCTATTCTTGATGATCGCCTCCGGGTCAAGATTCGCGAGGAGCTCAGCGCCACCTATTCGCCCCAGGTGGTCAGTCAGCCCAGTCGAGGCCATGCTGGCTTCGGGCTGATGCGAAGTTCTCTGATTGTGGCCCCGGAGCAGGCGGAATCGCTTTCTCAGGTGATTAAAGATGTGGCAGCCGGCTTGGGAGAAAACGGGGTGAGTGAGGACGAACTGCATCGCGCACTGGAGCCGATTCTAACCTCGATCAAGGACATCAAGCGCAACAACCGGTACTGGATGGAATCGGTGCTTAACCTTTCCAGTCGTCATCCCCAGCAGTTGCAGTGGCCGCCCTCGATCATGCAAGGGTTTGCCGCCATCAAAGCCAACGAACTGACCGATCTTGCCCGGCAGTATCTAAAGCCGGGGCAGGCGGCCACGGTGATCGTCAGCCCTGAGGGAAACGGCAAGGCTCAGGCGCCCCCAATAGGGGATAAAGGGAGGAAAGGTTAACCGGCCAGCCAGACAGCCAAGTCTTGTGCCTGTTTGACCGTCTTGTCGGAAACGCCTTTGAGCTGGCCGTGGCTCAGATCACGTCTCCTGCGACCAATAACGATAGTGCCGCAATTGTGTCGCTTGGCCTGTTTGAGCAGATCGCTGCTTACGTCCATGTGCATCTGTGCGGGTAACTGTTTGATCCTGTGGCGGGAAAAACCGCTGTCCACCAACAGTTGGGCATGGGCATAAAAAAGAAAATTGTCCAGATCCAGGTATTTCTCGCACCACTCCTTGCCCCATTGGGCGTGGAAATCTTCGGACCGTGCAGGTGCCTGTTTGCCGAATACAGAGTTGGAGTGGTACAGGTAGATTTCGGCGCTGGGGTGCCCTTTGAGCATAAATGCGAGGTGATCCGCAGCCATCAGCGATGAGGGGTGGCTGTGAACGGCAAGAAGAAAGTGGGGAGCGCTGACATTGCCATCCACGATCCACAAGGGTGAACGGTGGCATTTCTCGATCAGATCTGAGGTGGTGCTGCCGAAAAACATGTTGCCCATAGCCCCCAGGCCGCGGCGGCCGATGAGGACGGCGTCGTAGTTGCCGCGTTCGGCCTCTTCCCGGATGGCGGTGCATATTCCGGACGCATTTTTGGCCCGGGTCTGGATTTGCGTCTCAGTGAAACCGTGGCGGAGCAGGCGTTCCTGGGCCTCTTTGAGATGCTTGCGGGCAACCATGGAACGTTTGTCGTTTCCTGCCCCCTGGCCCCTGAGCGGATCAACGTCGTACATCCAATCCTTGTCGGCCCCTCCGGAGGACACCACTTGGAGCAGGTGGATGTTCAGCTTGTGATCGGCCGCAAATAGTTTTGCTAGGTAATCAAGGCTGTTGGAGCTGTATACTGAACCGTCAATAGCCACAAGAATAGTTCTGTCCATCCGATCCTCCTTGGCGCGCACGAAATTTTCGCCGGTCGGTAGTTTGAATGTATCAATTCGATTTTACATAGAAAGAGTATAGTACAAAAAGGCGATCAGGGCTATGCTCAAGGCTCGGAAACTTTGGCTGAACAGGATGAGTTGTGCCGCCAGCACCGGCTTGAAAATACCGGCATAGTAGGGATACTGGTGACGGATCGCCCGGATGGGTGAGGAGAGAACGTTGCCAATCAGCAATACCAGCACGATCTCCTTGGCTTCCATGGAACCGCTGGCGAGTAGCGATCCCGCTGCGGCGAGTCCGGCTGTGAACTCCGCTGCCATCTGGAAGGTGAGGATGGAAAGTGCCTGCGGGGTGAGCCAACTCATCCAGGCCAGATGCTGTCCCATGAAATGCTCGGCGGTCTTGAAAAAACCGGCCTCGCTCAGGAAATAAAAGAAGATGTAAATGGGCACGGTGTAGGTAACGATTTTGCGAATACGCCGCTTAAAACGTTTCATGGTGTTCTTTAAAGCTGTGCGGAAGGGGTTGCCCGGATCAGGCGGGAGCTCGTTATGCAAGGCCTCCCTGTCGTTTTTGGGCAGCAGTACCCTGCTGACAACCGCGACGACCAGAGTGCGCAGGACTGCGGCACTTATTGTCAGGCCGATATAGACCACGGCCGCGCCCTTGATAATCGGGGCGGCGATAAAAAAGGTGGTCGGCAGATGGAGGAAGTTGCTGGGGAGACTGTTAAATAGGTTGGCCAGGATCAGTTCTTTGCGGCTCAATTTTTTGTTGTCATACCCTTCGGCAAGCATGGTGTTGGCCGCTATCCCTGAAAAGAAACAGAGGGAAAAGGAGGCGCCGGTAATGGGGGAAAGGTGTCCGAAACGCGTGAGGGGGCGAGCGACAACAGCCAATTTTCGGGTCCAGTTGAGCGATTCAATGAGGAGTGCCGCCAACAGGCCGATGGCCAGGTACATCAGTAAACGTAAAAGGGGCCAGCCAAGGTGGAGCCAAAGATGCATCAGTGTATCCTGGGTGATCATACCATTCTCAGAGAGTAGTGGTTGGGGGGAGAAGAAGAGGCCAACTCCCTGAACAAGCACAGGGCGGCCGACAGCGCATAACGCGGCACTATATACCAGCGAGCAAAGAGAGCAAGAGGACACTGTGCAACAGGTCGTGACAACCGAAAAAATTCCACTGTTGCTCTGGCTTGACGATCTGGATGTCGAGGCCATGGCCCAGGCGCGCAACCTAGCCAACTTGCCCTGCGCCTTCCACCATGTGGCTCTTATGGCCGATGCCCATGTGGGCTACGGTATGCCCATCGGCGGCGTTCTTGCAACCATGGATGCTGTGATTCCCAATGGGGTGGGGGTAGATATCGGCTGTGGCATGCGGGCGGTCCGTACCGGACTCCACTTCATTGAAATCAATATCCTTAAAAAAATTCTAACCGGTTTGCGTAAGGCAATCCCGCTTGGTTTTCAGCACCACAAAGAACCCAAACCGATGGAGCTTATGCCCACGCCCATGGGCGCAGATCGGGAATTACCGGTGGTGCATCAAGAATTTGTCCGTGCCCGGAGCCAGATAGGTACCTTAGGAGGGGGAAATCATTTCATTGAGATCCAACGCGGCAGCGATAATCGCATCTGGTTGATGCTTCATTCCGGCAGCCGCAATCTTGGTTATAAGGTGGCCGCTCACTACAACAAATTGGCGGTGCAACTGGCTGCCGAGGAAAAGAAAGGAGTTCCCAATGCCTGGCAACTGGCCATGCTGCCGCTCTCGGCATCCGTTGGCCAGCAGTATTTGGCGGAGATGCGGTACTGTGTGGATTTTGCCAGGGCCAATCGAGCGGAGATGATGGCCGTTTTTCAAGAGATTGTGAACGAGGCAACCGGCTGTGACCTCTTTGATCAACCCCTGGATGTGGCCCATAACTATGCTGCCGAGGAACAGCATTTTTCCCGTACGGTTTGGGTACACCGCAAAGGTGCGACCCGTGCCCTGAGCGGCGAATACGGCATTATTCCCGGCTCCCAGGGGAGCGCCAGCTTTATTGTCCGCGGATTGGGAAACCCGGAGTCTTTTATGTCCTGCTCCCATGGCGCTGGCCGGGTACTGGGTCGAAGGGAAGCTCAACGGGTGCTGGACTTGAAAGAGGAGGTGGGGAAACTCAACGCCCGGCATATCCTCCATCATCTTCGTCACCAAAATGATCTCGAGGAGGCACCGGGCGCATACAAGGATATTGCCAGGGTTATCGACAATCAGCGCGATTTGATTGAGGTCGTTGTCGAATTGTCGCCCCTGGCGGTGGTGAAAGGATAAAGAGGGGGCTTTTTCCCCTTGTATTCAGCTCAGTTGCTTTACCAGAGATTTACCGGAGAACAGGAGAGCATGCTGTGGGCGTAGATGTTTCGTGGATCTTCCCGTTGAACAAGGAAATCAAGTCGCGTCGCAGCCGCCTGTTTTAACGGGGTCGGTATGAGCGCGGTTTGCAGCAGCCGGTTCATTTGGGCCTCGACCGGCTGGTCCGTCTGTTTAAACCGTTCCAGCAGGTTTTCCGGAGTCAGGTCGATGAAAAATCCGTTTTCAGGCGGAACCTGCGCGATTCTCGCAGCCTCGGCAACGGCGGTCTCAAGGTTGCCCAGCTTATCCACCAGACCCAGTTTCAGGGCTGTTGCCCCATCCCAAACCCGTCCCTCGGCAATTTTCTCCACTGCGGCAGGTTGCATCTTGCGGCCTTGGGCCACGATGCTCACGAACTGCTTGTAGCCCTGTTCCACATCCATCTGCAGAGCTGAAGCCTCTTCCATACTCATGGCCGAGGTCATATTGCCGAAATGGGCAACATCGGTAGTACCGATGCCATCTCCATGGATGCCAAGTTTTGCCAGGCTTTTTTCCAGGGTGGGGATGGCGCCGAAAATACCAATCGAGCCGGTGAGCGTGGTCGGGGCGGCGACAATACTATCCGCATCTGCCGAGAGCCAGTAACCTCCCGAGGCGGTCATCGATCCCATGGAAACCACCACTACCTTGCCCTCTTTTTGGGCCTGGACCAATTCCTGGCGGATCAGTTCCGAGGCAAAGGCACTGCCGCCACCGGTGTTGATTCGAAGGACGATCGCCTTGATGCGCTGGTCCTGCCGCGCTTTGCGGATTTTTTTTATCAGATTATCGGCGCCGATTTGGCCAACCGAGCCCTCTCCGGGCAGGATGTTGCCGCTGGCCGTAATGATACCGATCAAGCCCTGTTTGCCAGCGGGGGCACTGTAGGAGGGCGTGATGTTCTGCAGGTAGTTTTGAAAACTGATATGGTTGAAACTTTTTTTGTCCTCTGACGGTCCAACCTGAGCCAGGAGCATTGCTTCCAGCTCCTGACGGGTTTTCAGTCCATCCACGAGGCCGGTAGCCAGGGCAAGCTGTGCTCGGTCTCCACCGACTGAGGCCAACTGGGAAACCATCTGGTTGACATTTTCAGCAAAAACTTCCGGATCAAGCCGGCGATGTTTGGTGATGTCGGCACTGTACGCGTTCCATAAGTGGCCAAGCCAAAGTCTGTTCGCTTCCCGGTCCTCCGGGGACATGTCATTGCGGAGAAAGGGTTCCACCGCCGATTTAAAGGTTCCAATGCGAAAGACATGAAAATCGACGGCCAGTTTATCAAGCATATCCTTGAGATAGAGGCGATAGACGGAAAATCCCCGCAGATTAACGGTCCCCATGGGAGGAAGATAGATTTTGTCCGCCCAGGAGGCTAGGTAATACTGTCCCTGGTTAAAGCTATCACCAATGGCGATGATCTGTTTTCCTTCACCCTTGAATTGCTCCAATGCCTTGCCGATGGTTTGGATCTGATCCAGGCTGGCCCCTTCCATGCGATTGGTGTTGATCACCAACATTTTGATGCGAGGATCTTGGGCAGCGGCATGCACGACGTCAAGGATATCCTGAAGAAAGGTTTCCGCATGCAGCGGCGTACCGGCGATCTGGCTGATAATCTTGGTTGCAGGATCCATGGGGGAGCGTTCTTCGACGATCTCACCCTCAGGTGCCAGAATGAGGGCACTGCCGTTTGGGATTTTAATATCCGGCGTATAAAAAGACGCGGTGACAATCGCTAGGACAAGGCCGAGGAAGATCAGGTTAGAGAGGACCGATAACCCGGAACTGAGAAATTTCCATAACCAATAAAAGGGCCGGGTGCAGAGCCAGATAATTTTTTTCATGGGAGAACCTTTGGGCGGGTAGCCCCTGTTTCGAGGCTAATGAATATCATAAGGTGTTGGAAAAAACTGTACATGAAGAATCATGCATTTTTCCCAGCATACCACGATGCTGTCGGAACTGAAACAGGATGGCTTCGTATATAGCCAGAAAACGCAAAGTGCTGCATTGCGGAAACAATGAGTTGCGAGAGCGGCAAACAGAAGTGGTGGAACAAAAAGGAGAAGAAGCGTTGTTGGCGCAACAGGAGGGGGCGTATTCAGCTCTCCCGCAAAGAGCCGTGGACAATAACCGGCTTTTAGGTTCGTGCGGAGAACAGTTCCGGGTTGATTTCCATCTTCAAAGCTAAAGCCAGTTCATGGAGGGAGTATGGTTTTTTTACAAATTGGCTAATGCCAAGGTTCATGGCACTGTTGATAGCATCGGCATTGGAATAGCCGCTGGTAATCACGGCTTTTTGACTGGGGTTGTGATCCAAAATCCGTTCAAAGGTTTCGCAGCCGTTAATACCCGGATCCATAAGCATATCAAGGATGACTAGGTCAACCGAGGTGGTTTTGGTGAACTCCACCGCCTCTTCACCTGAGGCAACGGTAATCGGTTGGTAGCCGAGGCGTCGTAGCAGGCGACGGGCGATTTCCCGCTGGCTTTTTTGGTCATCAACCACGAGGATGCGTTCGCCGTTTCCTTGATACTTATGGAGCATGGGGGCTGGTGTGACGGCAATGTGGTCCCTGGATTCCGAGGCCGGAAAATAAATCGCGAACATGGATCCTGTGTCGCTGCTGACCACGTCGATGAAGCCGCCATGGTCATGCACCGTGTTCCAGACAACGGCCAAACCAAGGCCTGTGCCACTGCGCCCCATAACTTTCTTGCTGTAAAACGGACTGAAGATCTGTTGGATATCCTGGGAGGATATTCCCGGACCATCGTCTTCCACTGAGATCATGATGTATTTTCCGGGTTCGATGGTTTCGTATCCCTGGTAGGCTGTGGTCATCTGCACATTTTTTGTGGCAATTCTGATCTGGCCGCTGGTTTGAATGGCTTCGGCGGCATTGTTGACCAGATTCATGATCGATTTGGACAGATGGATGGCTGAACAGTTAATTTGCTTCAGTTTTCCCTCAAGGTATGGGGTGACCTTAATCTCCGGATATCGTTGGCTCAGTTCTCGGAACTCCACCGAGTTGAGATATTCGGTGATGAGGGCGTTGGCATTTTGCGGCTCTTTCTTGGAGGTCGCTCCCCGGGCGACGGTGAGGAGATCGTTGACCACGGCGGCGGCACGTTTGCCAGCCTCGCGGATCATCATCAGTTCCTCCCGGTACTTGGAATCCATCCCCATATCCATTAGCAGCAATTCCGGATAGGTAATGATTCCGGCCATGATATTGTTGAGATCGTGGGCCACGGAACTCGCCATAAGCCCGAGGGATTCCATCCGTTTGGCATCGGCGAGTTTTTCCATCAACACCATTTTCTGCTGCATGGCGATCTCATTGTCGGTGACATCACGAATGGCAGCCACCTGAACCTGACGACCCTGAAAATCGATATGCTTGACCCTGAACTCCACCGGAAATGTCGAGCCGTCCTTGCGGACGCCCCGTGCCTCGAATGGGCCAATGGTCTCAGGGTCCGTTGGTAGCTCCATGGCCCGTATGGAGGTTCGGTCCAACAGAACATCAAAGATCTGCTTGCCGATCAGTTCATGCTCCTGGTAGGCGAACATCTTGCAAAGCTGGTTGTTGGTCTGGAGCAGCTCCCCCCGATCATAAATAATGATCCCTTCCCAGGTGGCCTGGGCTAACTGGCGAAACCGTTTTTCGCTGTTGTGGAGATCACGGGACAGTTGTTTGTGTTGGATGGATTGGGCAACGGTCCGCAGGAGACGTTCCGGAGAACAGGGTTTGCGCAGGTAATCGTATGCGCCTTGCCTGAGCGATTCGACCGCATTGTCGACGGTGGCATTTCCGGTCAAGATGATGACCGCGGTTTCCGGGTGCTCTTCATTGATACGGGCGGCGATAAGGTTGCCGCTGGTATCGGGCAGATTGATATCAATCAGGGCCGCTGAAAAGGGATGTTCTTTGAGAAGTGAGAAGGCTTCCTCACCGGTGTTGGCCACATGCACTTGATATCCTTCCGCCTTGAGCAGGAAATCGAGGCTGCTGCTGAAACGGATTTCATCGTCAACGATGAGTACTGTGTGCAGGATTTGCATGAAATAAGTTCGTAAAAACGGAATTATAGAAAATTTTGTATGGTTGTCGACCGGTGAAAATGACTTTCTCAGTGAGTCAAGCTCGCACCAATCATTCAAGCGTTTCTCGCGTGAAATGTCCACCGAAAAAAAGCCAACTGTGTAAGCGTGACAAGGGATTCAGGCCGATTCCAGAGGAAGCGTCAGGGTGAAGATCGTATTCCCGGTGGTGGAGGTACAGCTGAGCGTCCCCTGCATTTGCCTGGAGAGTGATGCTGCAATGGAAAGGCCGAGGCCCCGGTGTCCGTTATTTTTGGTGGAAAATCCGGCGTTAAAAAGTTCTTTGATTTGTTCCGGTGCAATGCCGGGACCGTCATCCTCCACACGGATATGGACATGGTTGTTCTCCCGTTCAGCACGAACGGTGAGCGTACCTTGGTTTTCTATCGCTTCCAAGCCGTTTTTAATCAGGTTGTGTAGGATTTGCTGCAGGTATCCCGGATCGAGTTGGAGCTGCAAGGGAGGCTCCGTGGTGACGAGAAAAATCTGCACCTTACTCTCCGGTGGGAGGGCCGCACGAAAGGGCGCCAGGGTTTTGTTCAGCAATTGTTGCAGATCCACAGTCCTAAAATGCGGTGGATCGGTTTCTTGTGAAAGGTCTTCCAGTCCACGAGTAATGCGGGCAAGTCGTTCCATTTCTCCGTCAATGATGGCTATCTCCTCATTTATGCCATGGCCTTTTGCGATCTTACGTTCCAGGATATGCAGGTAATTGCGTAATATCGCCAATGGATTGTTGATTTCATGACCGATTTTACGGGCAACCAGAGTTGCGGCCTGCAGACGTTCCTCGACAATCCGTTCCGCCTGTAGGCGTCGGGTCCTTTCAAGTTGCAGGGCCACGGCGGACTGGTTGGCCATCAATTTGAGGGCGCCCATTTGGCTGTTGAGGGAACGGAAGGAGTTTTTCATCAAACCAATGAGAAGTAGACCCTCAAATTGTTTGTGACAGGTGAGGGGGAAAACGACCATGCCCTCGGTTTGAAGCAAATGCTGCAATTGGCTGTCGAAGAGATTGGTAGGCGTTTGTTGCTCTGCTTTTGCCAAAAAGGAATGTTGCAGGTGGCCTGTGTGGATAGCTTGAGCAAGGAGGCTGTTCGGGGCGTCTGCGGTATGAAAAACAAGGCCCTCCGTTTCTCTGCCGAGGCTGTTTTCCGGGGAGGCTTTGGCTGAGAGATGACCCGTCGCAACATCGGGAAGCAGGAGCAGGCATCGTTCTTCGTTGAAGAGAATTTTTATCCCCTGTTCAATGGCAAGAACGATTTGTTCCCGATTCTCGGCCCGGAGCAGGTTGTCGAGGAGGCCGCTGAGCTGAGAGATGTTGCGGATTCGGTTGATCAGGCCCAACGAGGTTTCCCTGTGCACCTCTTCGCTTTCCGGCTCCTTGTCGTGCGATGTTTTGGCAATGCGCGGGATATGGATGCCAAGCTGCTGGGCCAACTGTTCGATTTGTTCATCAAGGCCTTCCACCAATGGGGCAATTAAATCTTGGGGCAGTGCGAACAGTTGTTCCGCCGCGTCGAGGCATTCCGGCGCATTGGGTTGGTTGTGGCTGAGTAAGTCGGAAAAACAGATGATTTTTGTCAACGGCAGGGTTTGGCGGACCTCATCAATGGCATGGTGATGGTAGCGGATGGCATCGGCGATGAGTGTGGGCAGGTGCCATTCTTCACAGAGCCAAGCCCCGGCCTGGCAGTGGTTGACATGCAGTTTCTCCTCTTCGAGAAAGGCGAGTCGTGCATCATGACAGCGAACACCTTTGAGCAACAGAGGGGCATAGCTGCCAGGAAAGGCCATCCAGAGAACCAGTTTACCGATATCATGCAGCAAACCAGCCAGGTATGCTTCCGAGAGGTCGGGATAGTCGATCGCTTGAGCAATATTTCGCGCAAGCAGGGCGTTGGTGTAGGAGTGGTGCCAAAAACGATCTATGGAGAGTCGACCATTGCTTTCCACCCGACGAAACACCTGCTGCACGGAGACGGAAATTGCCAGGTTACGGACGGTGTCGATCCCCAAGTATACCACCGCCTGATCGATGCTACGGATAGCCTTGCGGGCCCCTATGAACGCGGAGTTGACTAGTTGCAGCACCTTGGCGCTGAGCGCCGCATCCTTGTCGACAATCTGGGCGAGCGCCTGGAGTTTGATTTCCGGGTTTTGGCTGCTGTCCAAAAGTCGGACCAAAACCTGCGGCATGCTGGGCAGGTTTCCGGTAACTTTGAGGTTGGAGAGGACTTTCTGCGGCGTATTCATCGGTTATTTAGCCCGGAAGATCGGTAACCTTAATCCGAGAACATCCTTAGGTCACGGATTCAAGGGTAAGTTATAAGGGAGCCTACACTTGTATAGCAGAGGGTGGCGGAAAAATCCAGGCCATGAAGGCTGTAAGCTGAGTGGGACCTTGCAGATTTGCTGCTTCTTGATAATTGGCGGAGATTACCCTTGACCCTGCGTAACTCCATTCGGTAGTGTCGTTGGGGAAGATAGGGCAAATCACTATATTGAGAGAGGGTCACGGTGAAGGTAAACGGAGAGGCATATCGGTCCATTTGGTTGGCAAAAGATGGAAGAGGGGTGGAAATTATCGATCAAACCTTGCTTCCCTTTCAATTTAAAGTGGTACGCCTGGATACGGTGGAGCAGGCCATGGATGCGATTAGTCGGATGTTGGTTCGCGGCGCTCCGCTTATAGGGGCCACCGCTGCTTACGGCATCTGTCTCGGACTGAGGAACAGTGTGGCCACTGAAGCGCTGAAGGAGATGGCCGCACGGTTGATTGCCAGCCGGCCCACCGCCATCAATCTGCGGTGGGCTGTGGAACGGATGCTCAACTTGCTGTTGGCGCTACCCGAGGAAGAACGAGTTGCCGAGGCCTATCGCGAAGCGGGCCGGATTTGTGAAGAAGATGTGGCCACCAACGAGGCCATCGGCAGTCACGGGGCAAAGCTGATACAAGCAATGTATGCGAAAAACGGCGGAAAACCGGTCAATGTGCTGACTCACTGCAATGCCGGTTGGTTGGCCACGGTTGATTGGGGAACGGCCTTGGCTCCGATCTTCAAAGCCACTGAACATGGTCTCCCGGTCCATGTCTGGGTCGATGAAACCCGGCCTCGCAATCAAGGCGCCAGCCTGACTGCCTGGGAACTGGTGGCGGCCGGGATTCCTCACCATTTAATCGTCGATAACGCAGGCGGACATCTGATGCAGCATGGCCAGGTCGATCTTTGCATCGTCGGCACCGACCGCACTACGGCCAGCGGCGATGTTTGCAACAAGATCGGCACCTACCTTAAGGCCTTAGCCGCTGCCGACAATAAGGTGCCTTTTTATGTGGCACTGCCGGGATCCACCGTGGATTGGACGCTGAATGACGGCGTGGCCGAAATTCCGATTGAAGAGCGGGAGCAAGAGGAAGTGCTGCAGCTTATGGGCTTGGATGACAGCGGTGCGGTACAGCGATTCTCGATTGCGCCGCCGGTAACGCCAGCGGCCAACCCGGCTTTTGATGTCACCCCGGCGAGACTAGTGACCGGCCTGATCACAGAGCGCGGAATCTGCTCGGCAAGTAGGGACGGGCTGCTGGAACTCTATCCGGAGCGACGCTGATGGATACGGTCGCGATGCGAGAGCAGTTGCTGGTCACTGCCCGGGCGATGAACAGCCAAGGACTCAACCAGGGTACCTCCGGCAATGTCAGTGTGCGCGAGGACGATGGATTTTTGATTACGCCCTCGGCTCTTGCCTACGATCAGTGTCGGCGGTCGGATCTGGTGTGGATGGATATGGAGGGAGTGGCCCAAGGAAGACGGCGGCCATCATCTGAATGGCGGATGCATCGAGATATTTATGGCCACTATCCACAGGCCGGCGCCATCCTCCATGCCCACAGCGTCTATTGCACCACCCTGGCCTGTTTGGAGCGACCGATTCCCGCCTTTCACTACATGGTGGCCATGGCCGGCGGCGATAACATTCGCTGTGCGCCCTATGCCACCTTCGGTACCCAGGCTCTATCCGATGCTGCGGTTGCAGCACTGCAGGATCGCACCGTCACCTTGCTGGGCCATCACGGTATGATCTGTTATGCCAACGATCTTGAGCAGGTTTTGGCCTTGGCGATCGAGGTCGAAGCCCTGGCGCGAATGTACCTCCAGGCCCTCCAGGTCAGCGATCCGCCGATTCTGGGCTCGGAGGCCATGGGCGAGGTGCTGGAGCGTTTTGCTGGCTATAAGGCCTAGGCAGGTTCAGTTAAGGTAAAGCAGAGCGCCGACCTGATACACTCCCACGGATAAGGCAAAAGCAAAAATGGTGTTGAAGGCCATGGAAAAGGCAGCCCATTTCCATGAGCCGGCTTCCTTGGCGATACAGACCACGGTGACAAAACAGGGAGCGTAAAACATGATGAACACCATCACTGCCAGTGCTTTGACCGGGTTCCAGTTCGGGTCTTTGGCAAGGCGATCCCTGAGCGAAGTCGTCTCTTCAGGATCAACTACGCCCAGGGAATAGGCGGTGCCCAGAGTGGAAATAATCACCTCCTTGGCTGCAAACCCACCTATCAAGGCAATATTCGTTCGCCAGTCAATCCCGGCATAGCGGCTGACCTCTTCAACGGCGACGCCAATCCGTCCGCCGATGGAGTGACGCAGCCGCTCCATCGCCTGATCCGCATCAATTACCTGAACGGCCTTGGTTAACTCCGCCGAACCAACCGCATAACTCACCTCGGCCTGTTGGCGGCGTTGCTCGAACTGGGCTGTCTGCTCGCGGGAAAGCCCTGGATAGGTCATCATCGCCCAGATCAGGATCGAAATACCGAGGATGACGGTGCCCGCCTTTTTCATGTATTGCCAGGTCCGTTCCCAGGTGTGGATAAAAAGACCCTTAATGGTGGGGAAACGGTAGGGAGGCAACTCCATGACAAAGGGGGTGGACTCACCCTTGAGCACGGTCATGCGGAGGAATTTGGCCGCACAGAGGGCCACCAGCCAGGCGACCAGCGTCGCCAGGAACATGTAACGCGCTTGATGGGCCGAGAAGAAAGCGCCGATTAACAGGGTGAGCACCGGCAGTTTGGCGCCACAGTTCATAAAGGGAACCGTCAGCAGGGTTGCCATCCGCTCCTTGGGCGAGCGGAGGGTACGGGTGGCCATAACACCCGGGACAGCGCAGCCGCCGGCAATCCCGCCGGAGACAATGAAGGGCATCACCGATGAACCATGCAGTCCGAAAAAATGGAAGATCCTATCCATCATGAAGGCCACTCGGGCCAGGTAGCCGGAGTCCTCTAGCACGGCGATGCCAAAAAACATGAACATAATGATCGGCACAAAGCCCATGACACCACCGACACCGTCGACAACACCGGAGATGAGCATCGATTTAAAGGGCCCATCCGGGAGAAGACCATTGATGGTGTTGTTGATAAAGGCAAAGACCCGGGCAAGCCCGTCAACCATGACCGTGCTATAGCTGAAGGTAAAGGTGTAGAGAGCAAACAGAATCCCGGCCATGATCAATGGCCCCAGCAATCGATGGGTAACTATCTTATCGATTTTGTCCGATGTGTAGAGGCGGTCGGCCACGAACTTGCGCGAAACCACACCCTTATGAATGATCGATTTGATGTAGCCGTAGCGATGATCGGCGATCATCGCCTCGGGATACACCCCGAGGGTATGCTGGAGATGGTTCGCCACCTCGTCACAATGGGCAAGGAGGCGTTCAGCAACTTCCGGGTAGGTGGCCTGGGTTTTTTGCACGATTTGCTCGTCGTGTTCCAAAAGTTTTACTCCAAGCCACCTTTGTGGGTAGATCGCAGTTAATTCGGTACAGAGGGTGATATCCTCCTGCATGGCGGAGAGGGTCTCGTCAATGTCGGAGCCGTAACGGAGGAAAGCTGGCTGTGGCCGGGCTTTCGAGGTCGCGGCGGTGAGAACGGCATCCAGCAATTGTTCAACGCCTTTTCCGGTTCGGGCAATGACCGGGATTACCGTTACTCCAAGACGTTGGCTCAACTCTTTGGCGTTGATAACAATGCCCCTTTTTTCGGCCGCATCCACCATGTTGAGTGCAATAACCATCGGCACACCCAACTCCAGAAACTGACAACTGAGATAAAGATGCCGCTCCAAGTTGGAGGCATCGACCACATCCACCACCACATCGGGTTTTTCGTTGATGATGAAATCCCGCGCAACCAACTCTTCCACCGAGTAGGCTGTCAGGGAATAGGTTCCGGGCAGATCAACCACTTTTAGGCCTTGGTTCTTGTGAAGGCAGCAACCTTCTTTCTGTTCAACTGTAACTCCCGGATAGTTGCCTACATGTTGGCGGGCGCCTGTGAGATGGTTGAAAAGGGTCGTTTTTCCGGCGTTGGGATTGCCTGCCAGGGCGATGGTCAATGCTGTTTTCATGGATTTTGTGCGTAGGCTTACAGTGGACAGAGATTAAAAATGTTGTTTTTAAAGCCCTGCTTGCCCCAAAATGCCAAGTCGGGCAAGCGAAAAGGACGTCCGCAGGGGAAATCAGGGTTTATGCATCGGAAAAGGATGCGAAGGGCCGCTGGATACGGTTTGTCCAGAGCAGCCGGAACATCCGCAGCCGCAATCCAGATTTTGGCCGGAACTGAACGCTTTCCAGAGTCGTCGGCCAAGGAAAAAAACAACAAACACCATTGTCACGGCAACAAGTAAATGCTGCATAATCGTCTCCTTCCCCGAATTAAGGGGATTTCCGAGGTAATGGATGCATAATGGACAATGACTGGGAAGGAGGAGGTCAGACTGGGGCAACCATAATATTGGCTGCCGTCGGTGCATCAAGACTTATAGTGCCGCCGTTGACTTTAACCATACATTGCTGCCCGGTTCCCTTGCAGAGCAATTCGAGTTCGCAACCGGGGAGGAGACCAAGACTAGCCATCCTGGCACAGGTTCGCCTGTCACCGTTGATGGCGCAGACACGAAAACGACGGTTGCAGCAGGTCTGGGGCAGTGGGGTGCCCGATTGCCCGGCCTGATGGCCGCATTTTTTCCGACGACGACATCGGGAAAGAAAATCGGTCAAGAAAAAGCAGGATGCTTCAGGTTGATCTTTGGTCATGAACACGACAAACGCCTGGTGAAATTGGGTCAAGCACTACCGAAGCTTACCGTTCTTTGAGAGCCTTGAGAACGACGCTTCGTGGTCCAAACATTCTCTCTCAACCAGCTGGTTGTTTCTTTATAGTAAAAAGGTTGTGTGCATCAAGATTGTGGCGGAAAAGAAACTTGTCACGGCCAAATCTCCTTGGTGAAACAGTCATTGTTAGTTATCCCAAACAATGATCACTGTCAACAGCTTTGCCAAGGGGAAGGTGGGAATGTAGTTGTTTGGGGAGACACCTGTCGATTAATCAAAAAGCGGTGCAGTGCGGAGAGGACAAAAGTTTATTGGCTCTTTTTCAAAACGGGTGGGTAATGGGTTGAGGTAGAGTATTGGCGACCAACCCTACCTTACCCCCCTGACCCTGAAAACAATGGAAAAAATCTTTGAAAAGGCGCTTGGCGTCGAAA
>JBFWLN010000004.1:0-243852 GCA_050252135.1 Desulfobulbus sp. | reverse complement strand
GAGGGGTGACTGGACATAGTTTAAATTCACCATATTCAAATAATCTGAGCAATTACTTGGTATGGCAGAATTTTTAACCAGTCAACCCCTTCTTGTTTTCTGCAACTCTGACAAAGACCCTTTTTTTGGTGCACGTGTCGCGTGATTTTTTACGCTGCTCTCAAATTTCGGCCATTAAACGCATCCCTGCCACATCAAGAGTAACCCCTATGAATGTTCTCATTTACGGCGCCACCGAGACTGGATACATGGTGGCTTCGCAACTATACCGGAAACACAATATCACCATCGTCGACGATATCGATCGGCTGCCTGATAAGTTCAACAACCTTGATATCAGTTTCGTGGCGGGCAATGGCGCCGATGTTCAGGTATTGGAGCGGGCCAACACCGCAAAGGCTGAACTTTTCATTGCCTGTTCCCTGATCGACGAGGCTAACATTGTGGCCTGCTGGACCTCCAAAAAAATCACAGAGGCCGAGACCATCTGTTTTGTCCGCAGGATGGAACTGTATCGCAACCTCAATTCGCTTTCGCAGAATCGGTATCAGACCAAGTACGACATTGATACCATTATTTGGCCGGAACAGCTCCTCACCCAGGATATCTTCCGGATCATCTCGGTGCCCGATGCCATTGATGTGGAGTACTTTGTCCGCGGTAAGGCGAAACTGTTCGAGTATCGGATCAAGGAAAATTCCATTATTCGTGACCGACGGATCATGGACTGTTCTTTCCCCCAGAATGTCCTTATCGTCGGCATCACTCGCGAGCACAGCTTGTTTATTCCCAACGGCGCCACCACTATCCAGACCGATGACAAGGTGATCTTCATGGGGACGGGGCCGGCATTGGATATCCTGGCGGCACAATTTTTTCAAAACGTGAACACAATCAAAACCGCAGCCGTCATCGGCGGTGGCAGTGTCGGATTCATGCTTTCCCAGAAGCTCGAACAGGCGAATATTAAGGTAAAGCTGATCGAGCGTGATAGCAACCGCTGTACCTACCTTGCCGATAACCTGAAAAAAAGCCTGATTCTCCAAGGGGACGGCACGGACCTTGAGCTTCTTGAGGGGGAGTCGATCGGCGATAGCGATGTCACAGTCTGCGTGACCAACAACGATGAAAAAAACCTGCTCTGTTCACTCCTGGTCAAACAACTGGGCTGCGAGCGGATTATCACCCGGGTGGGTAACGTCCGTAACTCAGCGCTCTTTGAGCGGGTCGGCATCGATGTGGTTGTTTCACCACGGGATTCGGCCTTAAAGGAACTGCTCAATCGTCTCCAGGCCAAGGATGTCAATATCCTTGCCCTGGTCGAGGGTGGGCAGGGAGAGGTCCTGAGGTTGACCCTTCCCGAAGGCTTTGAGGAAACCCTGGTTCGGGATTTCAAGCTACCGGCACGGGCGATCATCGGTGTGGTTAAACGCGGCCGTAACGTGATTTTTCCCCACGGTGAAACCGCACTTATGAGCGATGATCAGCTAATTATCTTTACCATGGCCAAAGATGCTGAAGCCATTAAGGCGGTCTTTGCCCGATGAAGATGGCCGCCATTCTCAACGTCCTTGGGATTATTCTGGTCGCCCTGGGCACAATCATGCTCACGCCAATCAGCGTGGCCCTGCTCACCAGAGAATACTCCTCGATCCTGCCCTTTGTGGTGGCCTGCGGCACCAGCGTGGTCCTGGGGCTTCTATTTCAGTGGCACGGTGGTTTTTCCCGGGATTTTGACAACCTCAAACGCACCGAAGGCATGCTGATCGTGACCCTGGCCTGGCTGGTGACCGGCTGTATCGGCGCGATCCCCTATCTTTTTTATCAGTTGGGGCCTCTGGATGCCTACTTTGAATCCATTTCGGGATTCACCACCACCGGCGCAACCATCCTCCAGGATTTCTCCCCCTATCCCAAGACGTTTTTTTTCTGGCGCAGCCTCAGTCAGTGGCTGGGCGGTATGGGAATCATCGTCCTCTTTGTGGCCATTCTCCCTCAGTTTGCCGTGGCCGGGCGGCAGATGTTTTTTGCCGAGGCTCCCGGCCCCACCGAGGAGAAGGTCACACCCCGTATTACACACACGGCCAAGGCTCTGTGGATGGTCTACATCCTGTTGACCGTGGCCGAGACGGCATTGCTGCACTTCCAAGGGATGCCGCTCTTTGATGCCGTCTGCAACTCTTTTTCCACCATGGCTGCGGGCGGGTTTTCCCCCCATCCGCAATCGATCCAGGGGTATCAAAACAGCACCATCACCTGGACCATTACTTTGTTCATGTTTCTTGCCGGCGGCAACTTCGCCCTCCAGTATCGGGTGCTTTTTCAGGCCAAGTTTCGATCGCTTTTGCACAACGAGGAGTTCCGTTTTTACTTTAATATCGTCGTGGTGATGTCGCTTGCCCTTTGCGCCGCCTTGGTCTTTGTTGAAAAGGATACGTGGCAAAACGGCCTGCGCGACGGCTTTTTTCAGATAGCCTCTATTATCACCACCACCGGTTTTGCCTCGGTGGATTTCGGGCTCTGGGCTATTCCGGCCCAGACCATCCTCTTTAGTATGATGTTGGTCGGTGGCTGTGCCGGCTCCGCAGGAGGCGGTGTGAAAGTCGTGCGGGTGCTGTTCGGTCTGAAATACCTTAAGCGGGAAATCGCCCAGGTGGTCCATCCCAAGGCGGTGTTGCCGATCAAAATCGACCGGGTGACCGTGCCTGGGGATATTCAGCGCCAGATTCTCGGCTTTGTCCTCTTTTACATCGCCCTGATGATCATTTCCTCGTTGGTCGTGACCGTGATCGAGAGCGACGCCGTGGTCGGCGTTATCGGCACTGCAGCTACTATCGGCAACATCGGCCCCGGCTACGGCACCATCGGCCCCATGGGTACCTTCGGCGGTCTCTCTCCGTGGACGAAAATCATTTTCATTGTCGACATGGTGGTCGGCCGACTGGAATTGATTCCCTTTCTGGCCATGCTTCACCCAGATTTTTGGACCTTTAAACGCAACCTTTCCCGGAGGTCTGCTTGAGCACGGTGGACGACATGCAAACCTTAGAGTCCTATAATGGGTTTGAACAGGGGCCGATCCGGCCTCCCAGCGAAAGCAGTAGCCTGTTGATCCGGGTGACCCGTAACTGCCCCTGGAATCGGTGTACCTTTTGCGGCCTTTATAAGGGCGAGCAGTTCAGCCGACGTCCGGTTGCACATGTACTGCGCGATATCGACACCGTGCATCGCTTTGTGGTGGGCCTGCAAAACGGTGACACTTTTTTGTCTCGAGATGCAAGTCTGGACTGGAGCGAGCAGATGGCCCTCTATGCCGCCCGTAATTGGCTCATGGGCGGGGCCAAAGCTGTCTTTCTCCAAGATTCCAACAGCCTGATCATAAAGCCGCAGGATCTGGTGAGAATTCTTGAACACCTGCACCGATCCTTTCCCAAAATCGAGCGCATCACCTCCTATGCCCGTTCCCATACCATCGCCCGCATGGCCGAGGCCGACCTCACCGCCATTGCAGCCGCCGGACTCAACCGGATCCACATTGGTTTGGAATCGGGTTCTGATGCGGTGCTCGCCAATGTAAAGAAGGGGGCCGATAGCGAGATCCATGTGGCTGCGGGAGTCAAGGTCAGGCAGGCAGGAATAGAGCTTTCCGAATACTACATGCCGGGATTAGGCGGGCGGGCGTTGTCGCAGGAACATGCCCTGGACAGCGCGGCGGTTCTGAATCGGATCAATCCTGATTTTATCCGTATCCGCACTTTAGCCTTGCCTGAGCAGTTGGAACTAGCCCAAGAGCAGGTTAGTGGCCGGTTTGTCAAACTGGGCGACCGGGAAACAGCGCAGGAAATGCGGTTATTTCTCCAGTCGCTTTCCGGCATCAACAGCCGGATCAAGAGTGATCATATCCTCAATCTCTTTGAGGAGATCGATGGTGTGCTCCCCGGTGATCAGGCGCGGATGCTGGCGGTGATCGACCGTTTCCTCAACCTGCCTCCATATGAGCAGGTCCTCTACCAGATCGGTCGCCGCACCGGTGTTTTCAGGCAGTTGGCAGATCTCAAACATCCCGGCCTCAGGCATCAGGCCTTGGGCTATGTCGAGCAGTGGATGGTGACACCGGAGAACGTGGATCAGATCTGCGATCAATTGATGCAGCGCTTCATCTAGTGCCAATTCAGCAAAGGTATTTTTTCCTAATTTTTCAATTCCTTGAGCGTTGGCACATAACGCCGGTCAACCCCCTTGATGTGGTTGATCAGCCAATCGCTTAAGAAGTTCATCAAATCCAGGGTAATAGTGACGCTACCGGATTCAAATTGGCGCTGAAAATCCACCACCTGGGCCACCAGTTTTTCATGCTCGCGCTTATGCGCTTCCAGTTGCGGATATTTGGCCGCCGCCATCATTTTTTCCTCGCTTTGAAAGTGCTCAACCGTGTACTGCGCCAGCTCCGCCAGGGTGGCCCCGAGTACGCTTTTACCGGCTCGGCTGCGCATGGCGTGGTGTAGTTTGTTGACCAGGTCCACCAGGTGATGGTGCTGCTGGTCGATGCTGTCGATACCGAAACAGATGGATTCGTCCCAGGTGATGAGGTCCGGTGCGTTGTCGGTTATTTTGTTGTTGGTTTCGTTGGACCGATCCACCTTGAACTCACCGATCATCACCTTCAGGTCTGCTGCCAGTTTGGTCAGGTCGCTGGCATTAATGCTGACTTTATGGCTGCTGTCGGCGATGGTTTTGGCAATGGCGTTGACCTCGTTGATATCCGAGGCTATTTCTCCGGAAAAGGTGCTGCTGGCGGCAACGTTGCGGCTGACTTCTTCAATGCCGGTGGAAGCCTGATGAAGATTCTGGATGATTTCCTCTGCCGCGGTCATCTGGGTATCCACCGCAGTGGTGATCGAAGAAACCGTGGTGTCGACCTCGGTGATGACTTCGGCAATGCGGCTGATATCGGAGACGGTCTCGCGGATATGGTTCTGCACCCCTTCAATTTCCTGTTTGATGTTGTGAGTGGCGCTGGCGGTTTGGCGGGCCAATTCCTTGATCTCGTTGGCAACCACGGCAAATCCCTTGCCCGACTCACCGGCTCGAGCCGCCTCGATGGTGGCATTGAGGGCCAGGAGATTGGTTTGTTCGGAAATCTCAGTGATGGCCTCGGTGACTTTACTGATCGCAGCAGCCGCATTGCCCAGATCGTTGACCTTGGATGAGGCTTGCAAGGTCTCGGAGACAGCCTTGTTGGAAATCGAGCGGGCCTTTTCCGAGCTGCCACCGATTTCGGCCATCATCTGGTTCATGGTATCCACTGTTGAGGCAACGATGCGAACATTGGTCGCGGCCTCTTCGGTGGCAGCTGCCACCGAGTGCATGTTCTGACTCATTTCGTTGGCGGCCCGGGCAACGTCCGAGGATTTATCGCTCATGGACGTGACGCCCTCGTCCATCTGTTTGGAGATGATCAGCAACTGATTGGCCGAGGCGGTTACGGTTTCAAAGTATTCGGCAATATTGCGGACGATATCGTGGAGTTTGCTGATAAAGGCGTTGAACCAGCCCGCCATTTTTCCGACCTCATCGTTACCATGTATCTGTAATCGTTTGGTCAGATCCCCTTCACCCTGGGCAATTTCCCGGAGGATCTCGCCGGTATTGACGATCGGCCGGGTGATCCGTTTGCTGATTAAGGCCACTGCGCCAATGGTGAGAATGAGGGCGGTAACAATCATTAACCCCAGATGGAACCGCTGCTGGTTCACCACCGTTTGGATCTGCTCGCCCCTTTGCCGTATCGCCTGATTGATATCTCCAATATAAATTCCCGTACCCACGAGCCAATTCCAGGGGGTAAAGTTTTTGACATAGGCTAGTTTTTCCTCGGGCAGGTCGCTATCCGGTTTCTGCCAAAAGTAGGAAACCAGCCCCTCGCCCTGCTGTTGGCCAACGCGACTGAATTCCTGAAACATCAGAAACCCTTTGGCATCCTGGAAATTAGCCATGCTTTTGCCTTCCAGCTTCGGCTGGGCCGGATGCAGTACCATCACGGAGTCGAGGGTGTTGATCCAGATATAATTGTTGGCGCCGTAGCGCATGGCTCGCAGGGTGTCGATGGCCAGCTGTTTGCGTGCCTCCTCCGGGAGTTGCCGTTGGTTAGCCGCATGCTCGATTACCTTGTATGCCACCTCCACCAGGTTATGGATGGCGTTGGTTTTTTCGTCCATCATTGAGGCGCGGATAGTGGCCAGTTCCTCTTGCCCCTGTTTGTCCAGAGTGTGCGCCGACCAGAAAAGGGAGAGTAGCCCGAGGAGGACAAGGCCTGCGGTGGAGGAAATCAGGATTTTTTTAAAAATATTCATGTCGATTCCGGCGGATTTTTTGGCTGGAGGAAGCCTTTACTGCCCGAATTCAGGTTACGGGCAACTGGTAGGAATCAGTATAGGCGTACTGTTTCTCTCGAGTCAAGAGTCTCCGGATTTAGTTTTTTTGTTAAGAAGGCGGGGAGCTGTCGGAGTAAAGCAGCGGCTTCAATGTCGATGGACTCGTACAAACTTCGATTTACGGCGTCGCAGCGTTTTCCCGCCACTCGACATGCCTTATGCCTGCCATCGCGCCAGGGTGAAAAATGTGGTGGACAATGCCATTCGCTATACTCCGTCCGGTGGTCGCGTCGATCTATCGGTGGACGCTGGCCCAGGAACCGTGAGCCTGGTGGTAGAGGACAATGGCGCCGGTATTCCCGAGGAAGAAAGGGAACGGGTGTTCGATCCGTTCTATCGTGTCCTTGGCAACGAACAGGTCGGCTCCGGGCTCGGATTGTCTATCGTGCAGACCATTGCTCAACGCATCGGGGTCAGTGTCGTACTGGCTGCGGCCGATCCGCAAACAGAGCGTGGTCTCCGGGTAACCATTACATTGGCGGGGGAAGGGCGTCTTGGCCCAACCTCCTGACGCAACATTAATGCCTTCCTTTTTATTACACCAGTATTTCTCCTGCTGGAGCAGGGTCTTGTCATTTCTGAGCCATGGGTAAGGCGAATTTTCGTGGGCTTGTTGTCACAAACGTTTCATCCTGTTGACTGTTCCGGGATATTTTCACCTGGTGCTGCCAACGTCGATTTTTTTCCATCTTCATCCTTTCTTCATCAACTTTTTGTTATGGTGTCGCCCAATGCACGTTGATCACGGCAAAAAAAGCCGCGTTCAGCAAATCCATGATCAACAACAATAGAAAAAATGATGCGATCAACATTTCTGCCGTTTTCAAAACCCTCTATTTCCGAAGCGGAAATAGAGGCTGTTGCCGATGTCTTGCGCTCCGGCTGGATTACCACCGGGGCCAAGGCCGCGGCCTTTGAACAGGCCTTTGCCAACTACTGCAAGGCTCCGGATGCGGTGGCTTTAAGTTCCGCCACCGGGGGCATGCATCTTTTGCTGACCGCCATGGGTATCGGTCCGGGGGATGAGGTCATCACACCCTCGCTTACCTGGGTTTCGACCGTGAATCTCATCCGACTGCTCGGCGCGACTCCGGTATTTGCCGATATCGACCGTGACACCCTGATGGTTTCCCGGGCAACCGTTGAACCCCTGATTACTCAGCGGACCCGGTTGATCCTTCCGGTTCATTTTGCCGGTGCGGCGGTGGATTTGGAACCTCTACGGCAGATGGCATCGGCGCGCAATATTCCCCTGATCGAGGATGCCGCCCACGCAGCCGGGACCGAATACCAGGGAGAAAAAATCGGCCAGCGCGGCACAACGATTTTTTCTTTTCATCCGATCAAAAACTTGACCTGCGGCGAGGGTGGAATGTTTTGTTCCGACGATGCCGATTTGCTCGAACATATCCGCCGCTTGAAATTTCATGGTCTTGGCGTGGATGCCTTTGATCGGACCATGCAAGGCCGCTCTCCCCAGGCCGAAGTGCTGGAGCCGGGATTCAAGTACAACCTGACCGACATGGCCGCGGTATTGGGGCTGGGCCAGTTAAGCCGCCTTGATGCTTTTATTGAAAAACGCACAGAGCTGGCCGAGCGCTATCGTGCTCTGCTTGCTGAGGTGCCCGAAGTCCTGCCGCTCATTTCGCCAGCGTACCCCATGCGCCATGCCTGGCATCTCTTTGTGGTCCGGTTGGATTCGGCCAAAGCGGGCATGGATCGGGATCGGTTCATGGCGGAACTGAAAAAGCGCAACATCGGCACAGGTATCCACTTCAAAGCCGTTCACCAGCAGCGCTACTACCGCGAAACCCTGCCTCAACCTGCAGGTACATTGGCCAACACCGAATGGAATTCAGATCGCCTCTGTTCCCTGCCGCTGTTTCCGGCAATGAACCTGGAGGATGTGGATGATGTCGTGCGAGCCATTAAGGAGGTGTTGGCATGAATGAAGCGCCGGATTTTTCCGTGGTTATCCCGGTCTATAACGAACAAGGGAACCTTGCCGAACTTGTTGACCGATGTCTCTCCGCTTGCCGGAGTACGGGGCGCGGCTTTGAGCTCATTCTCGTGGACGATGGTAGCCGGGACGGCTCCCAGGCCATGATTACCGAGGCCGCGGATAGGAACGATGAGATCATCGGTATCATCCTTAATCGTAACTACGGCCAGCACGCGGCGGTATTTGCCGGCTTGCAGCAGAGTAGGGGGGAGGTCGTCATCACCCTTGACGCCGATCTCCAGAATCCGCCAGAGGAGATTCCCAATCTTGTCAAGGCAATGGATGAGGGCGTTGACGTGGTGGGCACGGTGCGGGAAAACCGGCAAGATAGCCTCTTTCGCCGGGTGGCCTCCAGCCTGGTCAACCGCATGGTGCAGCACTCAACCGGGGTGATGATGCATGATTACGGATGCATGCTTCGCGCCTACCGCCGATCGATTGTCCAGGCCATGTTGCAGTGTTCGGAGCGTTCCACCTTTATTCCCATTCTCGCCAACACCTTTGCCGGCAGCACCGCCGAGATTGGGGTTCGGCATGCACGACGTGAAAACGGGCAGTCCAAATACAGCTTTTTGAAACTGATTTCCCTGCAGTACGATCTGCTCACCTCAATGTCCACCTTCCCGTTGCGGCTGCTTTCCTTCCTTGGCGCGGTGATTGCTTTGTGCGGCATTTCTTTCGGTTTTTTGCTGATGCTGCTGCGGGTTGTCTACGGTGCCACCTGGGCAGCCGAAGGTGTGTTCACCCTTTTTGCCCTATTATTCGTTTTCATCGGCGCCCAGTTTATCGGTCTTGGCCTGCTCGGAGAATATATCGGCCGTATTTACCATGATGTCCGCAGCAGGCCCCGGTTTTTCATTCATGAAATCAGAGGGGTGGGCAACACCACCTCGCAAAAGCAAGGAACGGATTTTCCTGCAAACCAATCGTGATGGCGTCGTAGCCGTTTCCCCGACACTCGACATATCGTATGTATGCCTTCGCGGCGGGAAGAACGCTCGTCCTTATCTATCTGTTTTTTTTATAAGTTAATCAATCGTAATCGCATTAATTTTTCAGTCTCGATTCAGGAGAGAACAATGAAAGCTGTCGTCTTAGCCTACCACAACATCGGATGCGCCGGTATCAGGGGCTTGCTGGCCCATGGGTACGAAATAGAGGCCATCTTTACCCACCGCGACAATCCGCAGGAGAACATCTGGTTCGATTCGGTGGCCGAGCTGGCATCTGCCAACAATATTGCGGTCTATGCACCGGAAGATATCAACCATCCCCTGTGGGTGGATAAGATCCGGGAGATGCAGCCGGATATTCTCTTTTCCTTCTATTACCGCAATATGGTGGGGCCGGAGATCCTGGCCATCCCGCCTTCGGGTTGCATCAATCTGCATGGTTCGTTGCTGCCTCGCTACCGGGGGCGGTGTCCGGTTAACTGGGCTCTACTCAACGGTGAGCGGGAAACCGGTGTGAGCCTGCACTATATGACCGCGAAACCCGATGATGGCGATATCATCGGCCAGAAATCTGTCCCCATTGATGATGCCGATACCGCCTTGACGCTCTTCGGCAAACTGGATCTGGCCGCTTCAGCGCTCCTCGACGACCAGTTGCCCAAAATCAAGGCCGGCATAAACGAGCGCGTTCGCCAAGATCAGGCGCAGGCAAGTTATTACGGGGGACGGGGGCCACAGGATGGAGAGATCCACTGGAACCAAAGTGCGGTGGCAGTCCGCAACCTTGTTCGCGCCGTCACCCGACCTTATCCCGGAGCCTTTACCTATCTGGTCAACCGGAAGTGTCTTCTGTGGCAGGTCGCCGTCATCCCACAAGCGGAAAAGGTTCTGCCGGGCACGGTCATTTCAACCAACCCCCTGACGATTGCCTGCGGTGAAGATGCGGTGACCGTGGAGTATGGGCAGGTCGAAGACGGGGTGTATTTAAACGGCAATCGATTGGCCGAGGAACTGAACCTGGCCATTGGCATGCGGTTCGATGGCCGGGCCGGTGATATCAGCCAGCGCAGGCACAAAAAACATGTCCTCATTTTGGGCGTGAACGGATTTATCGGCAATCATCTGAGTGAGCGATTGCTGGAGAGCGGCCGTTACGAGGTCCATGGCATGGATCTGGGAACAAGCAGCATCCAGCATCTCATGGGGCAGGCGGATTTTCATTTCACCGAAGGGGATATTTCGATCATGCGGGAATGGATCGAATATCACGTGCGAAAATGCGATGTCATCCTACCGCTTGTGGCCATTGCCACCCCAATGGAGTATGTCCGCAATCCTCTGCGGGTTTTCGAGCTCGATTTTGAAGAAAATCTGCGGGTTGTCCGTTACTGCGCAAAGTACGGTAAACGGTTGATTTTCCCTTCAACATCGGAAGTCTACGGCATGTGCCAGGATGACGAGTTTGACGAACAACAATCCAATTTCGTTCTCGGCCCCATCCATAAACAGCGCTGGATCTATTCCTGCAGCAAACAGATGCTGGATCGGGTCATCTGGGCCTACGGTTCCACCGAGAATCTGCCGTTTACCCTGTTCCGCCCCTTCAACTGGGTCGGGCCGAAACTGGATTCCCTCCAGTCTGCACGCATCGGCAGTTCCCGGGTTATCACTCAATTTATTCTCAACCTGGTGGAAGGCACGCCCATTCGCCTGGTCGACGGTGGGCGGCAAAAACGTTGCTTCACCGATGTCAATGACGGCGTCGAATGTCTGTTCAGGATTATTGAAAATAAAGACGACCGCTGTAACGGAAAGATTTTCAATATCGGCAACCCGGATAACGAGTACTCCATGCAGGCGCTCGCCGACATCCTGCGTGAGAGATTTGCCGCGCATCCGCTGCGGGGACACTTCCCCCCGGAAGGCGGAACCCAGTACATCGAAGCCCGGGCCTTCTACGGTGAGGGGTATCAAGATGTGCAGCATCGGCGGCCTTCTATCCGTGAGGCGCGGAATATTCTCGGGTGGGAACCGAAGGTGTCCTTTGAGCAATCGGTCAGTGCAACCTTGGATTATTTTCTTAACGACCTCATCGGTTCCTTGCCGGTGGTTCCATGAGCCACGTCGGCCTGCGTGTGGATGTGGACACCCTGCGCGGAACCCGCACGGGTGTGCCTCATCTGCTCGCTCTTTTTGCACGTTACCACATTCAGGCCACCTTCTTCTTCTCGGTAGGACCGGACAATATGGGGCGTCATCTCTGGCGGTTGTTGCGTCCCCGTTTCCTCTTCAAGATGTTGCGGACGCGGGCTGCCAGCCTTTACGGATGGGATATCCTCTTGCGGGGCACACTCTGGCCGGGCCCTGAGATCGGCAAACGTTGTGCGTCGATTATACGGAAAACCACCGAAGATGGGCACGAGGTGGGGCTGCATGCGTGGGATCATCATCGCTGGCAGTCCCGGTTGGAAGGTATGGGGCAAGAAGCGATCGCGGTCGATATTGGCAAAGGGTATGACGCGCTTGCCGATATCCTGGGTAAGGGGCCGGAGTGCTTTGCCGCGCCTGCCTGGCAGGTGACTCCGGCGGCCTTAGCGGTTCTCGAGCAGTTTGCCTTTCGCTTTCAATCCGACTGCCGTGGGCGTGGCCCTTTCCAGCCGGTCATTCAGGGGCGGCAATATCGGCATGTCCAGGTGCCGACCACCTTGCCGACCTACGACGAACTCATCGGCGTTGCCTGTTCACCGGAAGGGTACAACGAACATCTGCTGGCATTGATTCGGCCGGACCACTGCAATGTGTTGACCATTCACGCCGAAGTGGAAGGAGGGGCCTGCCTGGCCCAGTTCGAGGACTTTCTCAATAAAGCAAGAGAGCGGTCCGTTGTTTTTGAGCCCCTTGGTGAAACGCTTTCCCGAACAGACAAAATTGCGGAGGCCGGAATGGTGCAGAAAACTGTTACCGGCAGAGATGGATGGCTCGCCTGCGAGGAAGCATGCGACGGGCCTTTGCAAGAAATATCAGGGGCATGTGTGCCGTGAATAATTTGAATCCGCAACAAACACGACAGCGTACGGTTCTCTATGCCTTGCTACTGCTGTCCTTTTATCTGCTTGCCTACCTCATTCCGTTGGGGTCTCGCGACCTTTTTGTCCCGGATGAAACCCGGTACGCGGAAGTCCCTCGCGAGATGATTGCCGGAGGTGACTGGGCTGTTCCCCACTTAAACGGCCTCCGATACTTTGAAAAACCGGTATTGGGTTATTGGGTGAATGCTGGATCCCTGCTCCTGTTTGGAGAAAATAGCTTTGCGGTCCGCTTTCCCTCGACGCTTGCGGTCGGCCTCTCGGCCTTGTTGGTTTTCTTTCTGGCCAAGAAGGCTCGATGGGACCAACAGGACGAGCGCAAACAATTTGCGCCGCTCGCCGCAGCCTTGGTTTTTCTCTCCTGCTTTGAAGTTTTCGGGGTCGGCAATACCGCAGTGCTGGACAACCTATTTTCGTTATTTTTGACCGCCTGCATAGCCTTCTTCTATTGGGCCACGGAAGCGACCCCTGGCAGTTCCAGGGAGAAGCGCTTATTGATCCTTGCCGGTCTGCTGTGCGGGCTAGCCTTTTTGACCAAGGGGTTTCTGGCCTTTGCCGTGCCGATTTTGGCCCTGGTCCCTTATCTGCTTTGGCAGCGCCGCTTTAGCGACATCCTGCGCATGAGTTGGTTGCCGATTCTCGTCGCCGTGATCGTGGTCTTGCCCTGGGCAGTGCGTATTCACCTGAAAGAACCCGATTTTTGGCAATATTTTTTTTGGAACGAGCATATTCGCCGTTTTGTCTCCCACGAGGCCCAGCACAAGGAATCGATCTGGTTTTTCCTCCTTGCGGCACCAGGTCTGGTCTTTCCGTGGACGTTCATGATTCCCGCCGCCGGTGCGGGCGTCAAACAGCTATGGCGTGCGCAACCGCAGCTTTCAAGCCTGCTGAAGTTTTGCCTGTGCTGGTTGTTTGTTCCCTTTCTGTTCTTTTCATTGTCGAACGGGAAACTGCTCACCTATATCCTGCCCTGTTTTCCGCCCTTTGCTCTCCTCATGGGCCTCGGGCTGCTGCAACTCTTACGCAACAACGGGCAAAGCAAGCTGTTTCGGGGAGGGGTGGTTGTCAATGGCCTGCTGTTTGCGGTGCTGCTCATCGCCTTTGTGGCACTCCAGTTTTTTGGTTTCAATGGGGTCCCGCCCTACAGCCAGTCCTGGAAAGTGATCATGATCGTCAATGGCCTGCTCTTTTTTCTCCTGTTTTGTTTTTGGTCGTATCAGGGCAAAAGCGCACACACCAAAATTACCTTTGCGGCCATGGCTTTGCTTTTTCTCTATTTATTGGCCCATTACGCCCTCCCGGATCGAACGGTCGAGGTGAAATGCCCTGGTTCGCTGATAGTGCGGCATAAGCCGTTCATCGCGCCGGACGATATCGTCATTGCCGACGATGATTTGATCCGTGCCGTTTGTTGGTACCTGCAGCGAAGTGATGTGTATGTTCTCGGTCCTACCGGTGAGTTGACCTATGGGCTTGGTTACCCGGATGGCGCTGGGCGGCGGCTTGATCTCAAGTCCGCTGCGGAACTTATCAGGCAGCATCCGGGCAAGACAGTGCTCTTTGCCCGGGGACGAACTTTTGCCCGCTGGCGCGATGCCCTGCCGACACCTCTGACGCAGGATCAGAATGGGGAGAAGGGGTATGTCTTGCTCAAATTCTAACACATGGAAAAGCAGCCCTCTCATGGGGTTGCTGCCTTCCATAAACGGTTGTAAAAAGGAGCGTTATGGCCATCTATATTCCCCTTATTCTTTTTGGCGTCTTGTTGAATGCCGCGGCCCAGCTGGCGCTGAAGCAGGGCATGCGCCAAGTCGGACATTTTGAATTTATCCTGCAGAATATCAGTCGTGTCTTTTTTGCAGTGGCCTCCAATGGCTTTATTTGGGTTGGGCTGTCCTGCTATGTTATCAGTGTTGTTGTCTGGTTGCTGGTGCTCTCCAGGGTTGAAGTGAGCTACGCCTATCCGCTTCTTTCGGTGGGGTATATTGTAACCGCCTGTGCCGGCTGGCTCTTTTTTCAGGAAAATATGAGCATCACCCGTTTGTTGGGTATTGCTGTTATTTGTCTGGGAGTCTGGCTGACAACGAGGTCGGCCTAAAGATGAGCGCAACTTCCCGGGCGGCGAGGTCAAGGCCAAGCAAGAGGGCAGGGCTGTAAGAGCCACCAACCGGAGTGCCACTGTATGACCGTTCAGACCCGCATCATGCTCTTTATCGTCGGCTCGGGATTTTTTGCCAGCCTGCTCTTTTCCGTGGTCGTGTTCTTCGAAATGGTCGAGCAACCGTTTAACCTGTTGGATGCCGTGTTGCAGGAAGAGGCCACCAGGGTTGTTCGATCACTGGTCGATACTCCTGAAAAGATAGAGTCGGGGAAAGGCAACAGCCAGGGGCTGGGGGTGGATCAATACTGGCTTGAGGTGTCGGATGCTGAAAGCAAGCGAGTACTGGTTCGTTCGCCATTGGCAAGGCAAATACAGCTTGCTCCCCTGCCTTCCGGTTCCAGTGCAATTGTCCGTTCACCGATGGTGGATACAACCGTAACCCTGCCATGGCAGCGAAGCAGCAGCCCTATTTTTCGGGTGAAAACCTTTTCTCTTACTCTGGAAGGACATGGCTTCAGAGTCCAGATCGGCCGGCCAATGGAGAAGTTGCACGATGAAATCTGGGACTTATTTTTTGGCCTGCTTGCGGGGCTTATTTTCTCAACCCTTATTTTAAGCGCGATCAGCCGCTCAGTGGCCAGCAAGATTCTGCAGCCGGTGCATCAAATCAAGGACTTGGCTAAGGGGATCAGTGAGAGAAATCTCGCCCAGCGTATCCCGTTGCGGGAGGCGGGCGATGAAATCAACGAGCTGGCAAAGACGATCAACCTTATGCTTGACCGGCTGCAGCATTCGTTTGAGCGGCAGCGCGGATTTCTCTTTGCCACCTCCCATGAGTTAAAAACACCCCTGGCCACTATTCGGTTAGCCATCGATGAAATATTTTCCTTGGAAAAGGCGTCGGTTTCAGGCCCGGTATGGGATACTTTGTTGCGGGTCAATAATCAGCTCTTTCGTTTGGAACGCCTTATTAAGGATCTGCTGACCTTATCATCCCTGGAGACGCTTGCGGGGGTGGAATGCGGCACGGTTGATCTGTCGGCACTCTTAAACTCCCTGGTTGAGGACTTCGGCGTTTTAGCCGAGGAGCGTCATATTGCCATCAAAGGCGAGATAGAGCCGCATTGCTTGATTCAGGGTGCACCGGAGAAGCTGCATCGAGCTTTTGCCAATCTCTTTGATAATGCGCTTAAATTCAACAGGGAGTGTGGCCGCATAGACATATCCTGCACCCAGGCCGATGATGCGGTGGTGATCACCATCGCCAATACCGGGACGGGGGTGGCCGAAGCAGAGTTGCCGCAGGTGTTTGATCAGTTTTACCGGGGAGAAAAATCCCGGGCAACGGAGTTCGGCGGTTTTGGACTGGGTTTGGCAATCGTGAAAAAAACTATTGATCTTCATCAGGGGCGCGTTACCTTTGAAAGCGGATTGGGAATAATAACAAAGCTCACCGTCAGACTCCCACGTCTTCAATAGCGCCTTCGACCCTTGGGGCACCGAACGTCCTGATCCTTTTGCTTGGTTTGGCAACAACTGTCGACCGGCCTAACAATATCCGAGGTGACTTGCACACGATACGGTGACCGATCTTTCCGCCTTTGCCGCCACAATGTCGCGGGCGTAAGTGAAGATCCGTGGCTGGAAGAGGAGGTATGTTATGATCAACGTCAACCAAAGGGCAAAGGCGCCCGAAACCCGGCCTCTGCCGAGAATCGCGCTGCTGCTTCTTGCCGTGCTCACCGGCGTCATTGCCGGTGTCGGTGCACTTCTTTTTCGCGGGCTGATCGCCCTGGTCCACAATGGTCTCTTTCTTGGGACCTTTTCCTTGAGCTACGATGCCAACCAGCACACCCCGCTTAGCCCTTGGGGACCGGCGGTGGTACTGGTGCCGGTGCTCGGTGCTCTTGTCGTAACCTTCCTCGTGACCAAGTTTGCCCCCGAAGCCAAGGGGCACGGGGTGCCGGAGGTCATGGACGCGGTCTATTACGGTAAGGGCATTATCCGGCCGGTGGTGGCCCTGTTCAAGGCCCTGGCCTCAGCCTTCTGTATCGGAACCGGCGGCTCTGTCGGCCGCGAGGGACCCATCGCCCAGATCGGCTCCGCCTTTGGCTCGACCATGAGCCAGATTTTTCCCATGACCGCCAAACAACGTATCACCCTCATTGCCGCCGGGGCGGGCGGAGGTATTGCCGCAACCTTTAACACCCCAATCGGCGGACTGCTCTTTGCTATCGAACTGCTGATGCACGAGGTCAGTGTCTCCACTCTGGTGCCGGTGGCCCTGGCCACGGTCACCGCCACCTATATCGGTCAGTTGTTTTTCGGTGTGCATCCGGCCTTTGTCATCCCGGCTCTGGAACAACCCTATTTTTCTGCGGTCAGTCCCTGGTTGCTGCTCTACTATGGCCTCTTGGGGGTGTGCATGGGTGGGCTGGCTACCCTGTATATTCGATCGCTCTATCGTTTCGAGGATTTATTCAGCGGTTATTCCAAGCATCATCCCTATCTCTGCCATGCCGGTGGTATGCTGGCGGTCGGGGTGCTGATGTACGGGATTATGCTCGTCACCGGCCATTATTACATTGATGGGGTAGGGTATAGTGCCATTCAAGATGCCCTTTCCGGGCAGATGCAGGCCATGGGGCTTATGGTGGCGCTCTTTGCGGTTAAACTGCTCGCCACCTGTCTGACCCTTGGTTCAGGCGGCTCGGGCGGTATTTTTTCCCCGGCTCTTTTTCTTGGAGCCACCGCCGGCGGCGCTTTTGGTGTGCTCTGTCAGCACCTGTTGCCTGGGATGGCGATCAGCCCTGCCGCCTTTGCCGTTGCCGGAATGGCCGGAATGGTCGGGGGAGCCACCGGTGCACCGATGACGGCCATTGTCATGATTTTTGAAATGACCCTGGATTACAGTGTTATCCTACCGGTCACGATTACGGTGGCACTGAGTTTTGGCCTGCGGACTTTACTGCTCAAAGAAAGCATCTATACGCTCAAGCTTGTACGCCGCGGTCACTACATGCCCGCTGCTCTGCAAGTGAATTTGCTACATATCCGCTCCAGCCGTGATGTGATGGAATCCGAGGTCGTCGGCATCGACGGAAAGGCCGATCTGGATCAACTGCGGCAGTTGACTGTTCGTCATCCTGAGCAACGGTGGTTTCTGGTGTTGGATCAGGAAAAGGCGGTCGGGATCATTGCCCGGGACGGCGCCTGGGCAAATCTGGAGGGCCGGGGTAAGGCATCCCAAACCGTGACCGACCACATGCGCCACGATTTTATCTTTGCCGCTGAAAACGAGAAACTGGCCGATCTGGTCGAGCGAATGCACAACCCACACGCCAGCGTTGCCGTTGTGCTTGGTCGTGGTGGCCATGCAACCTCCGAAGAGGCCGTGGTCGGTTTGATCACCTGGGAGGATATCGCCGAAGTGTTGGAGGAGTCGGCTGATTTGTTTAGTGAGTATCGCGAGCGGCACTGATCCCACCTTCAAATGGGCTACGGAAGGGAGCCCTGAACGACAACCTTCTGTCCATTGAAAATCCCCCGCTGGGTGCGCCCTGCGGGGGATTTTTTTTCTTTCCAGTCCGGGAGAGTTCCTGGTTTGCCTGTGTGAGCAACAACTCTCCTTTGTGCCCGGGTATTCACCGGGCTCCCTGCTTTTCCTCCCAGAGTATGCTTGGGCTCTCGGTTTCTTCGTTGTGCTTTCATTGGGCTGTTTCGCCCATTTGTTCAAAAAAAAAATCCAATACGTGTTTTCAATTTTCCGGTGTCGCAGCCCCCAACGGGATGTTTGCATTTTTTGTAGGCGGCTGAATTATTTTTTTCAAATAAAAACAAGGGAAGAGCCGGGTCGGAGGAGTTCCCTACACTTGCTTGGGTTGTTTTTGCTAACAATCGGATAGATGGACCTGTTCAGCAAAAATGATTGATAGCGCTGAAAAATAATGTGTGAAATGTGCAAAATGTGTTATGAGCTCCAAATCAGGTAGACCTATGCTTTGCTCTGCGATCAGAGGGAAAAGCACAGCTTGAAGGTGAGTGCATTGATGAAGACTAGTGCGAGTATTCCATGTAAAATATACCAGTTAGGCGTAAAAGCCGGGAATGATGGCCTGGTTGGGGCCGCTCTTCTGGTTGTGCTTGCTGGATGCCACTCTGGTGAATCATGCCAGGAAGTGCTCAAGGTAAAATGCATGCAGTGTCACTCGTATTCAACAAGTTGTGCAAAAGTTGGCGAGAGTGAGGGGCGATGGCGCGAAATACTCGATGCCATGGTTAAGCTCGGTGCGGACATCTCGAAGAAGGAGCGCAAGACGCTTGCAAGGTGCCTCAGTAACCCGTCGGGAACCGATGTGGAGGAATTTTGTAAGTAATTCGGAAGCAATAATTGAGTAGGCATCCGATGAATCGCGATGCCCGCCGTGCCGCTAATTAGGAGAAAGTGTATGCAACAGAAAGAGTATGATCAAATTCAACAACGATTGGGTGGAGTCTCTCGCCGGGATTTCATGAAATTTTGTTCGGCTGTGGCAGCCGGCTTGGCCCTTCCGGAGGCTGTGGCGCCGAAAATAGCCCATGCCATCACCAGTCCGAACAGGCCACCGGTTATTTGGCTGCACGGTTCAGAATGTACTGGTTGCTCCATGTCCCTGCTGCGCTCAGAGCATCCATCCCTGGAAAAGCTTATCATTGACCTCATTTCCCTGGATTTCCATGAGACCCTTTCCGCCGGCGCCGGTCATCAGGCAGAAGCGGCCTTGGAGCATGCGGTTGAATCCAATTACGGCAAATTTATCCTCGTGATCGAAGGGGCGGTTCCTTTGAAAGATGGCGGCATCTATTGTCGCGTGGGTGGAAAGAATTTTGTCGATGTGGTCAGGGAGATTAGCCCTAAGGCAGGTGCCATTATTGCTGTGGGCTCCTGTGCCTCCTGGGGCGGTGTCGCTGCCATGGATCCCAACCCCACCGAGTGTGTTGGCGTACAGGAGGTACTGAAGGAAAAAGTGGTGGTCAGCGTTCCCGGTTGTCCGCCAAACCCGTACAACCTGCTCTCCACCATTATCTACTTCCTCACTTTCAATAAGTTCCCGGCCCTTGATCAGGAAAACAGACCCAAGTTCGCTTACGGTCGCCTTATCCATGAGCATTGCGAACGTCGGCCCCATTTCGACAACGGACGTTTTGCCCGTGCCTTTGGCGATGAAGGCCATCGCCAAGGATACTGCCTCTATTACCTCGGCTGCAAAGGTCCCGTGACCTATGCCAACTGTTCCACCTCCCAATTTGGTGATGCGGGGTCGGGATGCTGGCCGGTAGCCATTGGTCATCCCTGTTTTGGTTGCGCCCAGAAAGGTGTCGGCTTCAACATGCCGCAATTTTCCACCAGCCCGGTTCTGCATGTGGCACCTTCTGCGGATCATGCGCCCATCACCGTGGAACGTGGACAGGGGGCATCAGCTGGCTCGGTGGCACTGATGGCTGGATTGGGCGGCGCCGCACTCGGAGCGGGGGCGGTGTTTGCGGCAAAACTTGGCAACAAGGGGGCCAAGCATGAAGATGAAAAGGCGTGAATTTCTCAAAGGAGCTGCCGGTGGCCTGGCACTTCTGACCCTTGATGACCAGGTCGTCGATGCCCGTACGGTTGAGGCCCTGCCTCCCGATGCTCTAGGCATTCTCTATGACTCGACCCTGTGCGTGGGCTGCAATGCCTGTATGGCTGCGTGCAAAAAAGCAAACTCCATGGAGCCGGAATCGCGGGGTGAGCAGGTGCTTTATGATAATCCCCAGGATTTATCCGCCTCCACCCTCAACATCATCAAGCGCTACTCCAGTGGTACCGGTGAGCACAAAGACCAGGTGGAAGACGGCTATGCATTTATCAAACGGCAATGTCTCCATTGTTTGGATCCATCCTGCGTCACCGCCTGTCCGGTATCCGCACTGACCAAGGATAAGCAGACCGGTATCGTTAACTATAATAAGAATGCCTGCATCGGCTGCCGCTATTGTCAGGTGGCCTGCCCTTACAATATCCCAAAATTTCAATGGGCTGATCCTTATCCAGAGATCGTGAAGTGCCAGCTCTGCTCCCATCTGGTCGCCAAAGGTGGCATTTCAGCCTGCTGTTCGGTCTGTCCCACCGGAGCTTCGTTATTTGGGCCGGTCGCCAAGCTGCAAGAAGAAACCAGGAGAAGGCTGCAGATGAAACCGGGCAAACGCTACGACTTCCCGGTCTCGTCCATTGATTCCGGCAAATCGCATGTTTTCGAGGCTCCGCAGTATGTGCGCCACGTGTACGGTCAGGAGGAACTAGGCGGGGCCCAGGTTATGTATATGGCGGCGGTTCCCTTTGAAAAGTTCGGTCTCCCCAGTTTTCCCAAGGAATCCTTTGTCTCCATGGCCAGTGGTATCCAGTACGCCATCTACAAAGGAATGGTGTACCCCCTGGTTGTTCTTGCCGGTCTCATTTTTATGGCCAAAAAGAATAAGAACAGTGAAGAGGTCGAAAAAACCGCCTCCACGCCTGATCAAGGAGAGACGCATGAGTCATGAAGCTAAGCCGTTGGGCGGCAGAATTTTCACGCCCACGTTCTGTATCTGCCTGCTTGTGGTTGCAATAGCCGGCTACTTTGCAATCAAGCGTTTTATTTTTGGTATCGGTTCCATCTCCAATATGAACGATGGCTTCCCCTGGGGTATCTGGATTGCCTACGACGTTGTTGTCGGCACAGCCTTTGCCTGCGGCGGGTATGTCATGGCCCTGATGGTCTACATCCTCAACAAGGGGGAATACCATCCGTTGGTACGTCCGGCCCTGGTGGCCTCGATGTTCGGCTATACCCTGGCCGGTGTTTCCGTTTTTCTCGATATTGGCCGTTACCTCAACGTGTACAATCTCTACCTGCCCTGGCAGATGAATTTTCATTCGGTCATGTTCGAGGTGGCCATGTGTATCGGCACCTATATCTTTGTTCTCTGGATGGAATTCACTCCGGCTTTTGTGGAGAAATGGGGGCTGAAGAATTTCGGCAAGCGGCTCAATAAAGTTATCTTTGCCATTATCGCCCTGGGGGTCCTGTTGCCGACCATGCATCAGTCCTCCCTTGGCACCATGATGCTGATGGCTGGGTATAAACTCTCCCCGCTCTGGCACACCTCGACCCTACCGCTGCTGTTTCTGTTGACCGCAGTGATCATGGGATTTTCCATGGTGGTATTTGAGGCCACAATTTCTTCGCGGGTCTATGAGCTTGGCGATGAGACCTCCATGCTCTCCAAAATAGCGCGCATTATGGTGTATGTGCTTGGTTTTTTTCTGATTATCCGGTTTCAGAATATTTTCATCCGCGGGCAGATGGCTAACGCTTTTTCCGGAACCTTCCTGGGCAATATGTTCCTGCTGGAAAACCTGATGCTGCTCATCGGGCTCTTTATTCTGGCCTATCCCAGCTACCGGTCCAACCCACGGCTGTTGTTCATCGCCGCAGTGTGTGTCCTTATCGGCGGATCGCTGTACCGGTTCAATACCTACATCATTGGTTTTGATCCCGGTACCGGCTGGAAGTACTTCCCCTCCGTTGGCGAGCAGATGATCACTTATGGATTGATCGCCTTTGAGATCGCGATGTACACCCTTTTTGTCAAAATATTTCCTGTCTTCAGTGCGCATACCCCCGCTGAATCGAATCGTTAAGGAGTAAGAATCATGTCGAAGCAAATTATCATTGATCCCATCACCAGAATTGAGGGGCATCTGCGCATTGAATGTGCCGTGGATAATGGCCAGGTCGTTGATGCTTGGTCAACGGGAACGATGTGGCGCGGGATTGAAACAATCTTAAAAGGCAAGGATCCCCGCGAGGCTTGGCTGATTGCCCAGAGAATCTGCGGTGTGTGCACCACGGTTCATGCCATGGCCTCGGTCCGTGCGGTTGAGAATGCGCTGAAAATGGATATTCCGGTCAATGCCCAGTATATCCGCAACATGATTGTCGGTGCCCATTGTCTGGCCGATAATATTATCCATTTTTACGTGCTTTCCGCCGTCGACTGGGTGGATATCGCCTCCGCCGCGCTCAAGGCGGATGCCCGCAATGCGGCAGCGCTTGCCCAGAAGCTTTCTCCCTGGAAGAACAACAGTTACCAGGAATTTAAGCAGGTTCAGGATAAACTGAAGAAATTCATCGAATCCGGGCAACTCGGTCCCTTCTCCAGCGGTTACTGGGGGCATCCGGCAATGCAGTTGGATCCGGATGTTAATTTGATCGCCGCGGTCCATTATTTCCAGGCATTGGAATACCAGCGTAAGATCAACAAAGTGGTCACAATACTCGGTTCCAAAACCCCGCATATCCAGAATCTGGCTGTCGGCGGCGTGGCCAATCCGATCAATCTCGATAGCCCGGCCACCCTGACCATGGAGCGGCTGTTCTATATCAAGACCCAGATGGACGAGGTCCGTGATTTCATTGAGCAGGTGTATATGGTGGATGTGGCCACTATCGGTGCCATGTATCCCGACTGGTGCACCTATGGCAAAGGCAACGGCAACTATCTCTCCGTGCCCGAGATGCCCATGGACGAAAAGGGGCTGCAGTTCGCCATGCCTGGCGGTTATATCAAGGGCGGAGACCTGAGCACCTTCAGGCGTATCTCCACCTCCAGGGATCCCTATTTTGAAGAGAATGTTAAGGAGAGCGTCAAACACTCCTTCTATTCCGGTGATTGGACCATGCACCCCTACGTGGAGGAAACCGAGCCCAAATTCACCGACGCCAAGTTGGATGACAAATATTCGTGGGTAAAATCGCCGTCCTTCCTCAATGAGCCCGCCGAAGTAGGTCCTGTGGCCTCGGTCCTGGCCATGAATGCCGCCAGACACGCCCCGGCTATGAAATACACCAACTGGATGCTGGAAAGAATGGCTGCCATCGGCAAGACCAAGTACGAGATGGACATTTTGCCCTCCACCATGGGACGGCATATCTCCCGCAGTATCCGGGCGGCAGTTGTCCAGGATTCCATGGCGGAGCAGTGGCAAGCTCTGATTTCCAACATCGAATCCGGTGATTGCACCACCTTCAACGCGCCCCACTTCCCGGAAGGGGAGCAGCGTGGTGTCGGCATCCATGAGGCGCCCCGTGGGACCTTGTCGCACTGGATCGTGATCGAGAACGGGAAAATCCGTAACTATCAGGCGGTTGTTCCTTCAACCTGGTTGGCGTGCCCGCGAGGCACCAACGATGAACCCGGCTACTACGAGCGCTGCCTGGTGGGCAACCCAATAGCTGATCCGGAAAAGCCGTTGGAGGTTTTGCGGACGATCCATTCGTTTGATCCCTGCATGGCCTGCGCGGTCCACATGTTGAATCCGAACGGTCAGAAACTCTCCACTGTCAAGGTGCTTTAAAACGCGTTTACGTCAAGGTCCTCCTCGTCCCTGAGACGCGGGGAAAGAGGAGGACCTCTGCATAAGGGAAAACAAAATATGGCTCAACAAGAAACAGCAATCGGTATCATGGGGCTTGGCAATCTGCTCCTGGGCGATGAAGGCTTTGGTATCCACTGCATTCAATATCTCGAAGAGAATTACCGTTTGCCTGAAAATGTGCAGGTGGTTGACGGCGGCACAGGAGGCATTCTTTTGGCCCCGTTCATTGAGCAGTACGACCTGCTTTATGTGATCGACGTCGTCGATATTGAGGATGCTCCCGGTTCGGTGCACTGCTTCAGCGATGCGGATGTTCGTTCCGGAGATATTCAGACCCGGATGTCACCCCATCAGATCGGGATGTTGGATATTCTCGATATCTGTCGTATTCGGGGAAAAGTACCGAGGCAGGTGCAGTTTATCACGGTGGTTCCGGAGTGTTTGGAGACCGGCATGGAGCTTACACCGCTGCTCGCCAGCAGGATCATGGATGTCCTTGGGATTTTGTTTGAAAAGCTTGGCAAGGAGATCGTGATTACGCCGTTACCCCTTGCGCAGACTTGCCTAATAAGAATTTGAGCAACTTTGTTGTTTTCGTAATATGCCGTTTTGGGGTTTAGCGAATCAGTTCATTGCCTTCCTCTGAGGGAAAAAATCCCCCGCCGGTGTGTTACCGGCAAGGGGGGCATGGCCAAGGGCAACTTTGAGGATTGTTTGCGGACTGGAATAATTTTTCTATAACCCGAACTCTTCGCCTGGGGCTTTCGCTCAAAGTTTTATTTTTGGAACGTTAGCATATGCCTACACTAAAATCTTCGCAATCTCGATACCTTTTGCTAAAAGAGCCTTATTTGCAAGCGACATTTTTCTTTGTCCGCGCAGTGTTTATACCGGCCAATCCTAAAAGGCCCAATCCGAATAGGGTCATCGTTGTTGGTTCAGGTACCGGTGAAGTGGTGTCAGGGGAAGTTGAGCTAGTATTGGTAAAAGAAAAGCTCAGATCATTATAGATGAAGGCTCCATTGTATAAGTCTTCAAAGCTTACCAGGGTTGTATTGGCAGCCCAGTTTTCTTCAACCCTTGCATGCTCATGATTGTCTGGGTTACGGCTTGCCGAGCCTGTGAAAAAACTATATCCAGTGTTGTTGACGTAAATATAAAAGATAAGTTCAGTGCCGATGTCAAATGAGCCAAGGTTTACCGTGCTTCCTACCGCGCTTGAATGATTGTTAAAAATAAATAGATCGTTGGAGTTATTACCGTCATCGCCAGGGTTGCCGCTCGCATCCAGAGCTAAATACAAGTCATTGCTATATGAGGCTGAATTCCCTTCATAGGTGGCAATTATGTTACTGGTGCTTGCCGCATAAATCGACAAACCTTCCGTGCCAGCTGCCGCAATGGGGAACGCTTGGGCAGGGGGGGCTGGCAGGCAAAGAAAAATCCCTACTGTTGATACAAGTGCTAAATTCGAAATTTTCATTTTTCCTCCTTTTGATGTTGTGGGTATTCTCTATTCGTATTTCTCCTGCAAATTTCGTTCCTTATGGTGTGCAGGGCGTGGAGGTATTGGTATTGTTTGATTGCTAAGATGACGTTTCCCACTAGTTGATATGTTTGTATCAATTAGCGGAAAAAAAATATGGTATTCCGGAAAAAATAAGCAAGTGAAGTTGATTATTGGTTTGAATCCCGCCTGTGAGCATATTGCTATTTTGCGATTATTTACCAACGTTGCGTACACCACTTGAGTGCCATCTTCCCTGCTCTATCGCTTTTCCTCTTGCTGAGAGAAAAAATCCCCGCCGGTTGTTACCGAGGGGGATTTTTGAGTTTCATGGCCAGGGGCAATTTTGAGGGTTGCTCCTGGGGATGGAGCTATTCTCTTTTTTTGGGCTGCCGTTGCAGTCGTTCTTCTTCCTTGTGCTTCAGCTTGTCATCGTGTTGCTTCTTCGCCTTATCCTTTGTTTTTTTGCCAACTTTATCGCCCATGATGTGCTCCCTATTGGTGCAATACCAAAATGCCGCAACCCATTTGCGGATCTAAAGATAATCACTGTTCCATAAAGAAAACATAGCGCTGATTAGGTAGAAATAAAGGGGAGAAGGAATATAAATTTTGATGGCGTTGTAAAAACTTCGATCGCCTGCGCCGGAGCGTTTTTCCCGTCACTCGACATACCGTCGTATGCCTTCACGCTGGAGCGCAACTTTTGTGAGAGGATTTAGAGGGCGAGCTGGGTTAAGATCGAAGCCACTGATACGGGCAAGGAAACTAACCCTCTCAGAGGGGTATTTTTGGGGCAAGCAAAGAAATGCAGCTACTTTTACAAAGCCTTTATTCGTAATCCCCCTGTCGTCCATTATAAACAACCGCCCCCGCCGCCGCAAAATCCCGAAAACCCGTCAGCGCCTCCTCCCGCATCAACCCTTCAACCAGCTCAATCCCCCGATCCGCCAACTCCTGCCGCCAATTTCGTGGCATCGGCCCCTCATCGAAACCGGTGATAGCCATCATCTCCGGATCAGCCCCGGCAATCACTAGCGAACGAATCCCGGACCAGAGTACAGCCCCGAAACACATCGCGCAGGGACTCCAGTTAACTACCAGTTGATGGGCAGGTAGGCCCGGTCCACCCAGGTCGTAGGTGCCCAGGATTTGTTGGGCAAGGGTCAGCGCCGTGATCTCGGCATGGGCCGAGGAGCAGTTGAGCGGCATCACCCGATTGACCCCGATGACAATCAGTTTGCCCGAGTCGCGTTCAAAGACCCCGGCGGCAAAGGGCCCGCCGCTCTGGTGCTCGGTGTTGAGCTGGGCAAAGCGGATCACGGCCTTCATCCGGTCTTCCATGTTGGGAATACTCGCCGGGAGTTGCTGCAGTTCGTTCGAAGCCCAGCCGGGCAGGTCGAGGGTGAAGCGGGGGGGGGGCGTCGGCATGGTCGAGTCTCCGGTTAAGGGTATTTCGAGGTTGGATTCAGGTACCCATGATCTTGCTGCGAAAGAGAAAAAAGACCGCGCCCAAGAGGCAGAGTCCGGCCCAAAGATAATCCAGAGTAAGCTTCTCCTTGAGATAAAGCAACGAGAACGGAGCAAATATGGAAAGGGTGATGACTTCCTGCAAAACCTTCAACTGGCCAACGGACATCACTGTGTGGCCGATGCGGTTGGCCGGAACCTGGAGTAGGTATTCAAGCAAGGCAATTCCCCAACTGACCAGGGCTGCAATCAGCCAGGTCTTATGCGAGAGGCTGCGCAAATGCCCGTACCAGGCAAAGGTCATGAAGATGTTGCTGCAACAGAGGAGGCCAATCGTGAGAAGATAGCGGTTCATATTTATCCCAGTACACGGGGGCAAAAAGAAAGGGAGGTATTGTTCAGGGAGTCGGTGGTTTCCATGCTCTATAACGTATCTATTAGGGGGATAAATTTATCTTGACGCAAGAAGATTACGGCGAATTTCTCAAAGGAGAAGTATTGTTTTTCTCTACAGGCGGCTGTTCTTGTTAAAGGGCGGTCGCATCACGTGCACGTGTTTTGGCTAGGTATGGCTCGTCATCGTTTTTTCCGCACTCCGCCACGCAGAGTCGTTCGTTTTGGCGTACTGCTGCGCTTGCTGGAAACCTATCGTTGCCCTCTCTCTTTTGGGCAAATGTGAATTCCCTTATTACCTCCTTGTCCTCCATTTTCGCCAAGATATTCTTCCGTTGACGAAATATTCTTTCCGTGGAGCGCTTTTCGCGCATTAGATATGAGTTTCACTTTAAACCATTGGAATTTTGCCCTCCCCATACCGATACCCAGGTGTAGGGACAAAGCCGCTCGTCCGCAGTGCGATCGTTCTCGCATCCATATTGTATTGTCTCGCATGAACACCATGATTTCTCGTAGGCGTACAAAGCGTTTTTGGGGGCAAATTCTTGGTCTGTTAGCCACCGTACTGTGTATGGAAGCACACGCTTATTTGGAAAATGAGCAGGAGATTGCCTCCCGGGTTGATACTGTGCTGAACAGAGCGGTCGCAACCCAACAGGTTGTCGGTGCGGTGGTGGTGGTTCTGCGCGATGGGAAATTAGTCTGCCATCGAGCCGCGGGATTTGCCGACCGTGAGGCCGGTCGTCCAATGCTCGAGAACACTGTTTTTCGTTTTGCCTCTCTGTCCAAACCTATTGTTACGGTGGCATTGCTGCGGCTTGTCGAGGAAGGCAAGCTGGATCTCGATGATCCGGTGACAAAATATTTGCCTGACTTCAAACCAAAACTTGCCGATGGTACCGCGCCGGTCATCACCCTGCGTCAGATTCTCACGCATACGGCGGGCCTTTCCTCTGATTTTTTACGGCAGACAGACATTCCCTTTCCAGGGAGCGGTATGTCGGGAAAGCCTCGATCTCGCCGTGCAACCATACACGATGAAATCAACCGTATCCAAGCGGCAGGGCTTGGTTATTTCCCAGGAAAATGGTGGGGCTACTCATTAGGGATTGATGTGTTAGGGGTGATTGTTGAGCAAGTGGCACATATGTCTTTGCCCGAGGTGGTCAAGAAGCTGGTCACCGAACCGGCAGGTATGATGGACACTGGATTTTCGCCACCAGACCGCAACCGACTTGCCACACCGTATGCGGATGGAAAACCGCCGGTACGAATGAACGATCCTCATCTGGTCCCGTTTTCGGGACATACCGGTATCCTCTTTTCACCGGGGCGTATCCTTGATGCCGATTCTTTCCCCGCCGCCGGTAGTGGCATGAGCGGTAGTGCAGGCGATATGGCGCATTTGCTTGAAATCATACGGACAGGTGGCAGAGGCTTGATCAAGCCGGCCACGGCTCAGAGTATGATGGTGAACCATATAGGCAGGTTGTCCATTCTTGATGGACCGGGTTGGGGGTTTGGCTATGGGGGCGCAGTGCTCACTGATCCTCGAGCCGCCGGAACACCACAGTCACCGGGTACCTGGAAATGGGGGGCCGTGTGGGGACACACCTGGTTCGTGGATCCCAAACTCGGCTTGGTGGTGGTTTCGTTGACAAACACCGCAGTCGAAGGCGTGTCGGGTCAATTCCCCAATGCTATTCGTGATGCCGTGTATGGTCATCCCGCTGTTGACTCGAAGGCGATAGGCAACTAAAACCCTTTCAGATTTGGGAGAAAATATCAGGCAAGAGAGCATTCTTTTTACTTTTTACGAGGCCATCGATTTTGATGTTGGGAACCATCGTCAATGCCATCGCCATTGTGGTCGGCAGCCTGTTGGGGGTGATCTGCAACAAGGGCATCCCTGAACAGTACAAAGAAACTCTTCTTCAGGGCGTTGGCCTCGCGGTCATCCTCATCGGCTGGAAAAGCGCGTTACCGGCGGACAACCTGTTGGTGGTTATTCTTTCCATCGTGGTGGGGGGCTTGCTCGGAGAATGGTTACGAATCGAGGGTCGACTGGAAGATTTAGGGCAGTGGCTGGAAGCACGGGTGAGTGCCAAAACCGGCAATACCCATTCCCTGGCTCGCGGCTTTGTCTCCGCCAGTTTGGTGTACTGTGTGGGCTCGATGGCCATCGTCGGCTCTCTGGAGAGCGGGCTGACCGGCCAGCATCAAACCTTGTTTGCCAAATCGATCCTGGATGGTGTGATCTCGGTGGTCTTTGCCTCGGCCATGGGCATCGGGGTCCTTTTTTCCAGTGTTTCCGTGTTTCTCTACCAGGGTACCTTGACCCTGGCGGCGGTGTTGCTCAAGCCGCTTTTGTCTCCGGCTGCGGTCACCCAAATGACCTCGGTCGGCGGCCTCCTGATCGTGGCCATCGGCCTTAACATGCTGGGCATGGTCAAAATTCGGGTGGGCAATCTGCTGCCAGCCATCTTCCTCCCGCTTCTCTATCATCTGCTACAGTCCTCCCTGGGGTAATACCTGAAAGAATGGGGGCCGCTTTTTCCCCAGCAAAAACTCCTGCTGACTTTCGCGTGCAACAACACTACAATATTCAAGATATGGTCCGATAAGTCTTAATCCGTGGAGGAGGTTGCCCATGTCCAACGAACCCTGCCCTTTACCCCTTGTTTCCGATGCGCTGAAGGCCAATCTGCGCGAAACCGCCGCCCCGGCGGTGATCAACCCCGCCTACGAGCTGCTGCGGGATGTGGTCTGTCGATTTCAGGGGATTCTCGGCAAACTCGATGCCCTACTCTATGAAATCGGCCATCCCTACCGTAACTGGAAGCTGATTATTCCCGAGCTGCGGGCCTATGTGCTCAAGAACTGCAACCATTACCGCGATCACGAGCAGGGGCCGGAGGCTTTTTCCCTGTTTATGTCGATTTTTTTTGATTCGCTCAAGGGTTCCAGTCGCAATGACGAACTGCTGCAGCGCATTCTTGAGGCCATGCTTGCCTACGCCGATAAGCTGATCCTGTCCATGGACAGTGCGGCCTTGTTCCGTTACGAGAGTGTCTTGGCCGAGTTTTTCACTCGGCTGCGCAGCCTGAATGAGAGCGAGCCCCAGGTGATGCTCTCCATGGTGCAGGGGCACCACCCGGTGCGGAAGATGGCGCAGAAGGTTATTGCCCTGCGGCGACAGCAAGCCGAGAAGCCTTTTGATCTGGAAGCATTATCCCTGTTGATGCGAACCATCCTCCAACGCAACTATGAGTACTGGCTGTCCGAGGACGACCCTATGCCCTGGTTTGCGCAGGAGTGTGGGGCTTACTGCGAAAAGTGGCAAGGCCAGGCCTTACTGATCGGTATCTCGCATACGCGTATCCTCGAGTGTCGCCGGACCCTGGAAGGGATCGATTTTGCCGCCGATTACCAGGCTGCCTTGGAAAAAATTCTCACCCTGCCCAACCATATGGACTTGGTGCGCCTCTACAAGGAGATTCCGACCAAGATGGTGGCGGTGGAGGTAGAGGATGAGGCGGCAAGCCATTTTGTCGAGAATCGCAAACTGCTTTTCCTGTTTCGGATCATGGAGACCAAGGGGTTGACCCTGATTCATGAGGAGACCCTGCGCGAGATCAATCGTTCGCTGGTGCAGTTGATCCGCAAGCAGAGCTTCGAGGAGATCGAACAGTTCTTCGTCACCACTTTTCATCTGCTCAAGGCCAATGTCCGCCGCTACCCGCACACCTCGCTGCAGTGCATCCAGGTGATCGGCAATGAGGTCTTCAAACGCGGCAATTCGCGGTTGGTAGAGGCCTTTTTGTGGGAAACGGTTCGCTTTGGATTTCAGTATGCCAATGTTCGCGGCGTGGATGAGGACTGGCAGCCCATTGCCAATCCGGCCCACCTGACTAATATTCGGGTCTGGCTTAACCTGATCGCCCAGGAACCCAAGTGGTGCTCGACCCTGTTCTCGGCCCTGATCATCAACCTGCGGCTCTCCGGCACCTGTGTGCGTGACACCGACCTTTTTCAGCGTGACATCACCGACCTGCTCAATCATCCCATCGGTCCGATCTATAACCTGGCCAAGCAGTTCACCAAGCTGATGCCGGTGTTTTTCAACGAGATCGGTGCCGAGGGCGAGCTGCGCGATGTTTCCACCGAGTTGGACGAAATTCATAAACGCAAGGATGTGCTGATCCATTTCCTCCGCAAACAGGCCCATGTGGAGTCGAGCAATTTGATTGTCGGCTTCATTGAGGCTATTTTTGCCTTCTGGATCACCCTGGATAAATCGTATCTGCGCGACTATCTCCCCGAAGAGGTGTTGCAGCAGGTGACGGGAAACGGCCCCTTTGTCGCTGACCAACATATCCTCGCCGGGCGGATCAAGAAGGAACTGCGTTTCAATCGCATGGCCCAGATCCTGGGCTGGAAGGATGAGGAGCGTCAGGAGTTCCTCGACCGCCAGACCGATCTCTCCGAAGTGGAGCGGCGGCGGTTTACTCTTCTGGTGCGGATGTACAAACTCCTGCACCAGAAATATAGCCTCAGTCTACCCGAAATCCATCTTCAACTGCAGCATGCGCTTGGCAACGGATTCCCCGAACTGGGTCGGCTGCTGGAGGTGTTGGCCGAGGATGACCCGATTCACTGCTTGGATGTCCTGCTTGATGAACTGGAGCATCTGCAGGGGGTAATTCTCAGCGCCGAGAAGTTCGAACCCAAGGAGGAAATTTATTACAAGCGTCATATCGCAGTGGATATTCCCTCGGTCTACGGCCGCTATTCCGAACGCAAGTTTGATGCCCTCGGCCTGACCTTTCGTCTGGAGAGCCTGGCCAACGTTTACCTGGAAAAACTCTTTGCCACGGTAAACCTCAATTTTATCACCCAGGCGACCTTTATCCGCATTCTCAAATGCTTGCGCCTTTTTACCCGCGCGCTGCAGATCGACGGCATCTCCAGCCGGCGCCTGGATACCTACATCAGTCTGCTGGCGACCTCGATCGGTATCCGCCGCTTTTCCTACACCCAGCACCTCGATATCATGCGCGGACTTTCCGAGGGCGTGAAAGATATCATCTACGCCTACTACACCAACATTCATCAGAACAACCTTTCGATCATCGTGCCCCAGATCAGTAAGGATAACCTGTTGATTAAGTTTCACAGCTCATGGAACGTGAAGAACATGCCGGAAACGGTGTTGCGGATCTCCGAGATCTTTTTCCGCGACCTGATCTCCACTACCTTCGGCCTGCAGCACCTGGATAACTTCATCGGCAAGGTGATCAACACCCTGGAGGCGCAGAAGGATATCCTGGATGAGAATACGCTTGATCTGCTCATGACCTATAACCCGGAGAAAGCGATCAGCAGCCTGCATGCGGAGAACCTGCGCACCCATAACCTGATCCACTTGGGCAACAAGGGCTTTAATCTGGTGGTGCTCACCCGCGATAAAATGCCGGTGCCGCCGGCTTTCATCATCACCACCGAGGTTTTTCGTTGTTATCGGGCCATCCGCAGGTTTGAACGGGCACGTGACGAGTACATGCGCCGGGTGCGTTCGGCGGTGACCGGAATCGAGCAACTGACCGGGCGGGTTTTCGGCTCACCGGAGCGGCCGCTGCTGTTGTCCGTGCGCAGCGGCGCCGCCATCTCCATGCCGGGAATCATGTCCACCATCCACAACGTCGGTGCCAATGCCGAGCTGGTGGAGGAGTTCGTGGTCAACCATCCCAAGTACAAGTACTTTGCCTGGGATAACTTCCGCCGCTTCCAGCAATCCTGGGGCATGGCCAACGGCATGGAACGGGAGGATTTCCAGGAGCTGATGAACGTTCAAAAGGAGGTCCACAATATTCATTACAAGCGCGATTTCTCGCCGGAGCAGATGCGGGAGTTGGCACTGAACTACAAGCAAGCCGTGGAAAGCCGAGGATTTGGCATTCCGGAAGATCCTTGGGAGCAATTGGTCGGGGCGGTGGACATGGTGTTCGACTCCTGGCACTTCCCCAAGGCCCAGGAGTACCGCCACTTGATGGGGGTTTCCGATGACTGGGGCACTGCGGTCATTGTCCAGACCATGGTCTTTGGTAATCTGGGACTGCAGGCGGGCAGCGGCGTGCTCTTCACCGCCCATCCCTACCGCAAGGTGCGGCGGGTGGCCTTGTGGGGCGATTATGCCATCGGCGATCAGGGTGAGGATATCGTCTCCGGTCTGGTCACCAGTCATCCGATATCGGTGGAGCAGGCGGAGATCGATGGCCGCGACGAGAACAAGAGCTTGGAGCGGCAGTTTCCCGAGGTCTATAAACGCTTGCTCAATATCAGCCGCGAGCTGGTTTACGACAAGGAATGGAACCCGCAAGAGATCGAGTTCACCTTTGAGGGACCGGAGGCGGATCAGCTGTACCTCCTCCAGACCCGGGATATGATTACGATCAAGAAAAAGGAGCACCTGACGGTGTTCAACGATTCCGACCTGGCGCACAAGTCGATTCTTGCCAAAGGCATCGGCGTTTCCGGTTCGGCCATGTCGGGCAAGGCGGTGTTCACCGAGGAGAACATTCATAATTTGCGTGAGAAGGAGCCGGGTACGCCGCTGATTCTCATTCGTCGCGATACCGTTCCCGAGGATATCCGGGAGATCTCCCTGGCAGACGGTCTAGTGACCTCACGCGGCGGGCAGACCTCGCATGCCTCGGTGGTGGCTACCCGCCTGGAAAAAACCTGTGTGGTTGGCTGCCGTGATATGCAGGTTTTCGAGACCGAAGAATATGCTGAAATTAATGGCACCCGCATCACCTTCGGCACCCCGATCTCCATGGATGGTCGCCATGGTCTGTTAATCGAGGGTAACTACCCTCTGCGTGAGGAGGTACATATTCTGCCGTTGTAGGAGCAGGGTTTTGACTGCTATGGTTTTCAACGCGGGGCGACAAGAGAAACCTTTGCCAAGGACCTGAGCAGACTTATTGTTGCAAAGAGGACTGGGCCTTGCGGAATGTATGCTTGGTACCGATTTTTTCTTTCTTTTACCCCCAGGTGATGATGGCTTCTCTTGCCCCCTTTTCCAGTTTTCCCGATCAGGAAACCCATGTTTTCAGCGTTGATGATATGAGCTGCGAACATTGCCAGGACCGGGTTGAGGCTGCGGCGCGGGCTGTTGCCGGCGTGCGCCTGGCTCGGGTTGATTTGAACGCCGCCAACTTGACTGTGAACGGCGGTGACCCGGAGGCTATTCTCCAGGCCGTGATTGCTGCGGGCTATCCGGCCCGGCTACAGGAAAAAGTAGCCGAAACCTGCCCCTTGCCGGGTGCTGACACTCCCAATGCCGGTCCGGTCAAAGCCGTCTCCGTCGGGAACTATCAGTTGAAGGTCGAGGATATGCACTGCGCCAGTTGTGTCGGCCGGGTGGAAAAGGCGATCCTTGCGGTTCCTGGAGTTGAGTCGGTGGCCGTTAACCTGGTGGAGAAGAGTGCCGGGGTGAGTGGCGGTGATCCCGAGGCGGTGGTGGCGGCGGTGGTTGATGCCGGCTATGGGGCATCCCTGATTCGCGATGAACGAAAACCGGCCGGGAACGGTTATGAGATCGATGTGCTCGGCATGCATTGCGCCAGTTGCGTTGGCCGGGTGGAGCAGGCAATCCTGGGTGTGGCCGGGGTGACCAGCGCTTCGGTCAATCTGATCGAGAAAATGGCCCAAGTGGAGGGCGGCGACCCGGACCGGGTGGTGCAGACGATTGTTGATCAGGGATACGGTGCTTCACTGCGGCAGTCGCAAACCGGAGAAGCCTTTTACCTTCGTCTGCAGCCCTGGCCGGAAGAAACGGACCTGGAACAGGTGCGGGAGATTCTTCTTGCTCAGGATGCGGCTGCTGAGATCAAGGTGGAGCCGGGCCGGTTGCAGATCGTCACTGCCCAACACCCCGCAGATGTTCTGCTGCGATTGACCGACATCGGCTATATGGTCACTCTGGAGGAAACCTACATTGATCCTGGCTTGAGTCAGGCCGAGGAAACCAGGCAGGAGATTCGTCGCTCCTGGCAGCGGGCCCTGGTGGCGGCAGTGGTCGGTTTTGGCATTATGGCCGGGCACATGGGCGGATTCTTTCCCCATCTTCAGGAGGGACGGCTGTTCTGGGCGATCATGGCTCTTCTTTGCCTGGGGACGATGATTTTCAGTGGTCGTAACTATTTCATCGGTGCCTGGAAGCAGGCCCGGCATGCGGCGGCCAATATGGATACCCTGGTGGCCATGGGCACCGGCGCCGCCTGGCTCTCCTCGGTGCTGGTGATCGCCAAACCCGACTTCATTCCCGGCGCCGCGGATCATTTATACTTGGATGCCTCGGTGATGATCCTCGCTTTTCTCCAACTAGGGCATGCCCTGGAAACTCGGGCCAAACGGACCACCAGCGAGGCCATCGGTACCTTGGTGGGGCTGCGCGCCCGGACCGCCTGGGTGATCCGTTCCGCTGCCCAGGTGGAGATCCCAGTTTCCCTGCTGCGTCTCGGAGATCGTGTCCGGGTCAAACCTGGGGAAAAGGTGCCCATTGATGGGGAGATTGTCGAAGGTCAGACCAGCATCGACGAATCCATGCTTACCGGCGAGCCATTGGCCGTGGCCCGCACCGTTGGCGATTCGGTCACCGGCGGTACCATGAACCGTTCCGGTGCTTTTGTTCTCAAAGTCATGCGACTGGGTGAGGACACTACCCTGGCGCGGATCATCCGCATGGTCAAGACCGCGCAGATGAGCAAGCCACCCATTGGTCGGCTGGTGGATCGTATTGCCGGGGTCTTTGTGCCGGTGGTGATCTCGATCAGCCTGCTCACTTTTTTGTGCTGGTGGGGTCTGGCCGTAACCTTACCCCTGGCCCATGGACTGACCGCGGCCATTGCCGTCTTGGTTATTGCCTGTCCTTGCGCCTTGGGATTGGCTACCCCGATCGCCATCATGGTCGGCACCAGCCGTGCGGCTCAGTGCAATGTGCTCATCCGCAACAGCGATGCCCTGCAGACCGCCTCCACCTTGACCCATGTGGTGGTCGACAAAACCGGAACCCTCACCGAGGGCCGCCCGGCCGTGACCGGGCTGTTCCCGGTTGCGGGCATGAGGGAGGAGCAGTTGTTGCAATGGGCGGCCAGTTTGGAAAGCGGCTCCGAACATCCCCTGGCCGAGGCAGTGCTGACCGCCCAGCTCGAGTGCGGGGGAGAAATGCTCAAACCGGATAACTTCACCGCCGTTCCCGGTCGGGGCGTGCAGGGGGAATTTGCGGGGCAACGCTATTTCCTCGGCAACCACCATTTCCTCAAAGAGCAGGGTTGTTCGCTCCCCGAATCTCTACTCGCCGAGGCCGCCCGGGCCGCAAACCTGGGCGGTACGCCGGTTTGGCTGGGACGTGCGGGTGAGGTGCTTGGCTTGCTCATTCTCCAGGATCCCTTACGGCCAGATTCGGTGAAGGCTATCCAGGCCTTGCAGCGGCAGGGTATTACAGTGGTGATGTGCAGCGGCGATAATGCGGCCACGGCCAACGCTGTTGCCCGCGAGGTCGGCATTGTCGAGGTGCATAGCGAGATCCTGCCAGAGCAGAAGCTTGCGGTGATTCAGCAGCTGCAGCAGCAGGGACTGCGCGTGGGCATGGTCGGCGACGGGGTCAACGATGCCCCGGCACTGGCCCAGGCCGATACCGGTTTTGCCTTGGGCAGCGGTACCGATGTGGCGATTGAGAACGCGGACATCACCCTCACCGGCGATTCGTTGATGCTGGTCTCCGATGCCATCGCCATTTCCACCGCAACCATTCGTAACATCCGCCAGAATCTCTTTGGCGCCTTTATCTACAACGTGATTGGTATCCCGTTGGCAGCGGGATTGTTGTACCCCTTGACCGGATGGCAGCTGGAGCCTATGTTTGCCAGTGCCGCCATGGCGCTTTCCTCGGTGACGGTCGTCACCAACGCCAACCGGTTGCGTTTCTTTCGTCCCTGATTCCTTTATAAATCCATCATGTTTCTCCATCAATTGCGTATTCGGGTTATGGCCCTTCTTCAGGAGTTGGACGCCCGCACGGCCCAGTTCCGTACTGTTTCCGGCCTGCAATGTCCCACCGGTTGCGGTGCCTGCTGTCTCTCCGACAAGGTCGAGGCAACGGTGCTTGAGCTTTTACCCCTGGCGATCAGCCTAATGGGGAGCGAGGCCGGTGATCGCCTGATCGAGCGGCTCTCCCAACCCGGCCTGGCCGCCCACTGTGTGCTTTATGATCCTGCAGGGCTGGATGGTCACTGTAGCGCTTACGCCCATCGCGGGGTTGTCTGCCGTCTGTTCGCCTTTGCCGGTAATCTTGATCGCGATCGGGTGCCGCAACTGGCAGCCTGCAAGGTGATGCGGCTGGTGAGCCCGGAAATGGTCTCCCGGGCCGAGGCCCTGATTGCCCTCGAGCCCAGTCTCTTGCCCATTTTTAGCGAGGCCGGTATTCGTCTGAGTGCCATGGATCCGGGCCTGGGCACTCGGCGTCTGCCGATTAACGAGGCTCTACGCGAAGCCATGGCCAAGGTCGAGGTGATGCGGCTTTATACCGGCACGATCAACATGGTGGCAGAAGAAACCCCAGAGGAAACCTTATTTGAAGATGGTCTCGAGGCCCATGGCCCGTTTCCGGGCGAATTTGGGAATCAGACCGGGACGGGAGGCGTGCAGTAGGCGATAGGTCAAGGCTAGCAGGTGCAGCACCAGGAGATGATCGATGAGCCTGTAGCCCCGTTGCCGACGCAGCAAGAGGCCCAAAAGCCAACCAAGGTAACGCCTGCGCAGGCGAAAGGGCTTGAAACTGAGTTTGATTTTGTAGCGGCTGCGACTACCGGAGGGGAAGCGCTGTTTGTATCTCTTTTTGGCCTGTTTCAGCCGGTCTTTCAGTTCTTCGGAGAAGGGGAGGAGAGCGTACTCCCGGGCCAGGGCCAGCAGGGCGAAGGTCGCTTGCATGAAGTCGATGTCGTCAACCGGTAACCCCGCTTCTTTCGCCAGTTGCTGCATGCGCCCGATTTTTGCCAGCGCATCCTGCGCCTGGTTGAGACAGGCTTCGCTGTCGCTGACAAAATGGCGCATCAGCTTGCGCATCGAGTGGTTGATAAAGATCGTATTCCAGTACACCGAGAGCAGTGGCGGTATGCGTACCCGGCGGAAAAAGAATTGCTTCTGGGCATATTCCGGTATGTAGAGCAGTTCCTTGACGGCTCTTTCGGAGAGTTGGAGTAGCTCCCAGACCGCCTCGCTTTGCTGGAATCCCCGGCTGGCGCAGAAACGTTCCACCGCCTCCCGGGCACTGCACCCCTGGGCAAAAATATGCAGGCTGACAAAGGCGTTGATTTCCGTCCACAGGGTCTGGTCGTCGAGAAAGGCCAGGCGTCTGAAGGGCACCCAACCACCGGTTTGGCACCAGACCGAAATCCCGACCACATTTTCCGCCTGTTGTAACTCCCGGGCATACTTTTCGTAGTCCCCACCGATAAATGAGGGGTACTCTCCGCATCCCTCGTATTCTCGCCGTGCCTGCAATTCGATGATTTTCTGGACCTTGGTGGCAAAAAACTGAGGATTGAGCGGCAGGTAGCGGAAAAAATCCGATTCCCCATACTTCATCGACAGGATAAAGGCCGGGCTGTTGATTCCCTCCAGGCTACGAGCCAGGGTGTTGCGGTGCCAGATGCAATCGCCCACCGGGTAGGCGCCCACTGTCCAGGTGCGCAGGATCAGGTGGCGGCTTTCGCGTTCAAACAGTGGTAAGAGCGTTTCCAGGAGCCGGTTGAGTTGTTCCGGGGTGCGAATGTGGAGCTCGCTGCGGAACCGGTCCTTTACATCGCGTCCGTCACTCTCGCCGATACGCAGGATTACCCCGGAAATTTCGGGAAAATCCTGGAGTAGGCCTTCGAGCAGTTCACAGAGAAATGCAATGATACGCCGTTCGTCACCGAAGAGCTTGCGCTTAAGACGCGGGGTCAAGGTGAGCACATCCATGGTCAGGTAGATGCCCAATCCCTGTTGCTTGAGCAGAGCAAACAAGCGGCGAAATTCCTCGCGGAAGACCGCAATCGAATCGAGAACCTCTGGTTCGTACCAGGGGTGGTTGGCCAGATGGACCACATCATCGAGGCTGACCGCGTTGTACCCGATTTCTGCAACCCTTGTGGCAAAGGTGTGCATATCTTCGGCGATCCGGTCAAATCGTTGGCGCTTTTTTGCTGGTTCCAGGGGGAGATGGGAAAAGGGGATTTTGGACCAGTTCAGGCGTCCTGCGGGGAGGTCGCGAAAGAAGGGACCGATGGCATCGATGAGCAGCAGATTCATGGAGTGCTTGTTGAAGAGTTAAAGAAATTTTAATCCGATCATGAAAAACCTGTCACTTAACAGATGTATAATGATGGCGAATGTGATAAATATTCTCAAATGCATCCAATTTTTACTTGCAGAACGGTCTTGCGCGCAGTAGAAGGCGTGCCTTCCGCACACGGCTTTTCGCTTTACATCAATTCTAAACAAGCAGTCCTGTTATGAACAATCTTTTTGCCCGTATCACCTACATTTTTGATCCATTACAAACAATCTACGAACACGAGAAGGTCCACCGGAAAATTTCCGTTCTCCTGGTTTTTCTTTTTCTCTCCAGCCTGGCCGCGATCGAACTCAAGCGCCAGGGCTTGTTACCACCGAATCTGGCTACCATGGTGCCGGGAAACCACTTTTTTGCCGTCCATGCCGCCTTTACCGTGATTCTGGTGCTGGAGGTGATCAGCCTGATTTTTGTTCTGCCCTGTTCCTTTTCCCGTTCATTGGGCAAGCAGTTCGAGATTCTCTCCCTGATTCTGATCCGAAATGCATTCAAGGAACTTTCCTACTTTGCTGAACCATTGGGGTACGCGGGCAACAGTGAGAAGATCCTGCACATTCTCGCCAGCGGCTTCGGTGCTTTGCTGATCTTCACCCTACTCGGGGTTTATTACAAGATCCAACGGCGAAGCGAGGAAGACGGGCGCCACATCGATTTGTACAGTTTTGTCGCCTCGAAAAAAGCGATCTCGCTGGCTCTGCTGATCTCCTTTGTCAGTTTGGGCAGTTATTCGATTTATCAGAGCCTGATGGGCATTGAGCAGTCAGATTTTATTCATAGCTTTTACACCCAGCTGATTCTGACCGATATCCTCATCGTTTTGGTGTCGCAGTGTTTTCATCCCTCGGCCAAGATGATGTTCCGTAACTCGGGCTATGCCCTCTCCACCCTGATGATCCGTCTCGCCCTGGTGGCACCGGTCTATTACAACGTGCTCCTTGGTGCTGCCGCCATGATTTTTGCCATTCTCCTTACTCTGGTCAGTCAGCACCTGTTTCAGGGGCAAAAGCAAAACGCATAAAAAAAGGGAGGCAAACGATCTCCCGTTTTCAACTCTTTTGGGGAGCACTGTTCTCCCTCTTCATGTTGTTTGAAAAAAGAAAGGGGTGTACGTGGAAGCCGTCTTCCCGTACACCCCTTTTTTATGGGGATGATGGTTTTATCGTCCGTGTCTTACTTGGTGAACTCGATCAATGTATCGCAGTAGGCTTCCACGGCTTTCTGGATATTGGCCTTGTCCTCATCGGTGGGTGCACCCTGCCACTCGTAAGAGCCGAGTTTATCCCAGCCGGACTTTTCGGTCTTGGCTTCAAAATCCTTCTGTGCCCCGCCGACCCAGCCGTAGGAGCCGAAGCGGAACACTTTTTTATTGGTGACCTTCTTTACCTGCAACTCTTCGATGACATGCGCCATGGGCGGGAACATCTTGTACTCGTAGGTGGGCATGCCGAAGATGAGACCGGCCGATTTCCAGGCACTGGCCAGGATGTAGCCAATCTCATCGCCGGGCACCTGGAACACGTGTACCGGAATTTCTCGTCTACGCAGGGTCTCGATAACCTGGGTCAGCACCTGCTTGGTGTTGCCGTACATGGAGCTCCAAACCACGGTAACTTCACGTTCGGCCGGTCCCTTGCTGTATTCGGCGTAGCGTTTATAGAGATCGATGATAACAGCGGGATTGTCGCGCCAGATGATACCGTGCGAGGGGCAGATCACCTTCACATCCAATCCACCAAGTTTATCGAGTCCCTTGAGAACAAAGGCAGAGAAGGTGGCCACGATATTGGCGTAGTAGCGCAGGGCCTCTTCCTCAAAGAATTTGTGCTTTTCCGAGGAGATCTGATCGTCGAAAATCGCGTTCTCATCGATGCTGCCATAGGAGCCGAAGGCGTCGCAGGAGAAGAGGATGCCCCGCTTGCGCTCATAGGTCATCATAGTTTCGGGCCAGTGGATATTGGGAGTATCGAAGAACTGCAGCTCGTAATCCCCCACCTCAAGCGTCATGCCGTCGGTGATGGCAATGGCGCGCTCCGCCGGAACCTCGGCAAAGGCAGCCAAAAGCGGAATAGCCTTCTTGGTGCAGTAGATAACCGCCTTAGTGTTTTTCTTGCAGAATTCGCGCAACCAGCCGGAGTGGTCAGGTTCCATGTGGTTAACAATGAGAATGTCGATATCTTCGATGTCCAGGGTCACGCCACCCATCTGCTGGGTGAATTCCTGGGGAAAGTTGAAAATATCCTGGGTCAGATCGATCAGGACATTTTTTCCCGCCTTGATCAGATAGCCGTTGATGGAAATACCGTGAGGGATCGGCCAAATACCCTCAAAAAGATAGTTTTTGTCTTCAATGTTGACGGAAAGACGATAGATATCGTCGACCACTTTTTTAATGTGCATGGGGCGTTACTCCAAAACCAAAGGTTGATTGTCATTGAATGGTTTCATGAACCTCCGGCGCCAATAGCACAACGACAGCATTTATTCAGATAGCAACTGAAAAATGTGATCAGTTTGTCATTTCGAGCGGTTGCGAAAAAAAACGATCAGGGAAAAAGAGGATTTCTCCCGTTGGTCGAAATGGCAGCCGTCGATTGTTTTTTGCCGCGCTGGAGACGAATGTCCTGTAAAATAGGAATAGTTCATAATGTAAGCCGGTTAGCGGAAAAATGCCAGGCGCAAAATGACCCGGGAGAGTCTTTTTCCGGGGCAATTTTTCCCGGGTTTATCTGCCTGTGATCCAGCTATGGAGAATGAGATCCTGAATTCACCCCAACATGGGCAGGGTTCTGGGCTCATCGCATTGAATGCCGATGTCGTCGCCGGGACACCCTTCCAAGTCAACCCCGTGCAAGAGATTCAGCCGCGGGCTGGTCTTGCAGCTCACTCCGATGCGCTCCAACTCATCGATATTAAACCCTGCCAAACGAACGCTCCCCACCTCCATTAAAGGCCGGCGAATCAGCAGCGGCTCGACAAGCATCGCATCCAGGGCCTGCTCCTCATCCATGCTGTAAATATCCACCTCGCCTGATTTCACCTTGGGTGCCAAGGTGTTAAACCACTGCGGTATCGGCAGGGCACCGAAGAAGGAGCGGAGCTCTTCCCTAGTAAAGGGGAATTCGAGCAGGTTTTCGGTGATCAACCGGTGCCCGGCGGAGAGAAGAATGGCTTTTTGCCGGGCGTTGCCGGTGCAATGGGGCTTTTCGAAAAAGCGGATAGTGGCTTTCATGACATCTTCCTCCGTACTGCTTCAAGATGGATGGGCGCTATCCGTTCACCGTGACGCAACTGGTTACGGACGGCAGCATGAATATCGTCAAGTATTTCCAGATCGGTGAGGATTGCCTCCTCTTCCGGTGTCCGTTGGTGAAGCGAGTGCATGGCTCCGTGCCGCATGCACAGCCGGCGTGGGGCCAAAAGGGCTAAAAGTGGATCGTGAGTGGCTGAAAGAACAATTTTTTCTTGGGAGAGCAGTAAATTAAAGGCGGCCCGCCGGTCGATGCCGGCATTTTCGATCTCATCAATGAGAACAATCGGAGAGCGGCAAACCAGCGCCGTATCCGCCACCATCAGTGCCCGAGTCTGGCCCCCACTGAGGCTGGTGAGCGGGGTTGATCCCGCAAAGGGCTCGCCGGAGAGTTCGTTGGCTGCGTCAATGGTGCCCTGCACCAGCGAGTTGCTCATGCCTCGGCTTTCCACATGGAGGCCGAGCAGTTCCTCCACCGTGGCATCAAGGACAAAGGACATGGTTTGGGAGAGCTGGGCAATCAGCTGATCGCCGCCGGTGGAGAACCGTTTATCGGCAGCGGTCAGGCCATCCACCAGGATCTGGCGACCGCTGGGTGTATCGCCGGTGGCGAGCCATTCAATGTCTGCCAGCAATCGGCTTTTGCCGGAACCGGTGGGGCCGACAATGGCCAGGAGATCGCCCCGCTTGAGGCAAATCCGTTCCACCGATTCGGGATGGGCGGACTTGTCAAATCCCGCGATGATTTCCACCTGGGTAAGGGTGGTGGTGCTGCCGAGCAGAGCCTGTAACTCATTGATGCGTTCAATGAGTCCTGCGAGAAAGGTTTTTGCCGACTGCTGTCGTAGATTGGCCCATTGTTCCAGTTTGGATCCTAGGGACGCCTCTTCATCGGGATCGAATTCGATGCCCACTTCCAGCAGAGCCGATTCGAGCAAGGGATACTCGACCAGCAGGGTGGCAAGGCTGGTTTGGGCCAGTATTTCCGGGTTAAGGGCAGGCACTGTTTCCTCTAATCGATGTTGAGTTTGCGGAACTGGCCGATCTGGTAATCGGTGCCGACTCTTGTTTCGCCGAGGCAGTAAGAGCAGAGCGCCGCCGGCATGGGGAATCGGAGCCGCAGGTTTTCCAGGGTTCCGTTCATGGTCGGGGCAGCAAGAAAGATTTGTGCTAAAGCATGCGATCCCTGGCCGGAGCGGCCGTTGACCTGGATGATGCGGGCCCGTGGGGCCACACTCTGTACCCGGTAGGCAAAGACTTCTCGTTCGGCCTGTGAGACGATGTCGCCCTTGGTGATAACCACCACATCCGCCAGTTTGAGCATGGGGCCGATTTTTTTTGGGGTGTGCAGTCCGCTGACATTGTCGAGGATACAGACCGCCAGCGATCCTTTGATATGGGGCGAGCAGCGATTACACAGCCCGGCACTCTCGATAACCGTCATGCTCAGTTGTCGTTTGCCGGCCCATTCCAGCACCCGGTCGATATTGCTCACAAAATAGTGATCCGGGCAGAGGACGCCGGAAAGCCCCTTTTGTACCGGGATTCCGGCCTGCTCATAGATAACGTCGTCGTCGGTGACCAGGCAGTCGAATTTGATGACCCCGGCTTTGACACTTTCGGCCATTATCGCTTCCAGGGTCTTGATCAGGACCGAGGTTTTACCGCTCGACGGCGGGCCGGCCACTGTAATCAACTGCACGTGCCACCTCCGGTGCGTAGGTACTCCGCGGTAAAGGCTTCGCCGATCTCCCGTTTCACCTGTTCCAGGTCGTGGCGGTAGATGAAATCCCAGCCAATCCAAAACAGTTTTTTCCCCTCAGGCAGGTTAGAAATTACTTCGGGATGGGGGGATGGGAAGAAGTTGTCGCTACAGTGTTGGTGTAATGAGCGGTTCATCAAAAAATCGACCACCGGGGCCAGCTCCTCACGTTTACTCTTTTTGACCAAGAGCTGCACCGGGCTGATAAAGGCACCTTCTTCGGGAAAAAGAATAGCAATCCGGTCTTTGGCCTTGATTTTGCGCGCAAAGAACCAGGGCATGATGAACAGGGGCGGGCAATTTTCGACATGGGTGTCGATCATCTTTACCATCTGTGAGGGATGCATGCCGCCACCGACATTGGCGGCCAGTTTCGGAATGGCTTCGCTGCCGAAGAGGCGGAAGAAAGGCACCAGGACTCCGGAACAAAAGAAACTGTCCTGGCCGCGCATGATGATCGACTTCCGATACCGTTCTTGCAGCAGGTCCTTCCAGGCGATTGGGGGGGGCAAGTCCGGGCGGATATCCTTGACGTGGACCACTACCAGGGCGTTGGCACAGAAGAGGGTGAAATGTGCGTGCGGGTCGGCAAAGCCGATTTCTGCCATCTGCGGTGCCATCGGGCCGTTGACGCTGATAAAATGGCCTGGCTTGATGAAGCGTTCCACGAATCGGTGGTGGTAAAAGGCATTGATATCCGAGCTGAGAATCAGATCGGGCAATTCCTCAACCGTTTCCACCGAATCGATGTAGGGGTAATAGGACAACTCATGGTTGACGTTTCCCTCGGCAAGGTAGGCGAGGGGGGTATCATTTTGGGCCAGTTCCTCGGCAAAACTCTGCAGGGCATTGTTCAGTGAAACCTTGAGTCCGCAGGGCAACAGCGCCAGCAGCGTGGGCTGGGCGCCGCGGATATCCGCAGCAGAAGTTGCTGCTGATTCGGTTTGGGGTACCACCGCTACCTGGCAGCGGTCGAGAAAGGTCGTGGCATCGATATTTTTGAATTTGAGTAGGGTGCGAAGTTTGAGAAAGGGGCCGAGCTTCTCCCGAATCTGCTGATTGTCGAAATCGTGAAACCCAAAGCTCTGGAAGACCGGCAGGGTCTGCGGGTAGCTGTCCAGGCATTCTTTCACTGAAAGATCAAGATGGAGAGGCGGCATAGGTTTGTTTCCAGGTTGTCGGTACTGGTGGAGACGAACAGGAAGGGAAAACGCCAAGGTGCATTGGGGCTATTCCTGATCCGGGTAAAAAATATTTTTCGGCAACTTCTCTGTTAATCGTCTGTCTGTCGTTATCCGGACAACAAAACAGCCCGTTGAAAACCGCGCAAGAAAAAAAAATGGGGCACCGGTCAGCGGGACCGGCGATAAACCGGCCCGGAACCCATGCCCCAGCGGCGGGTGGCGCGACTGATGAGGGGGATCAATCAGCCGCAGCCATTCCCGCCACCTGCACAGGCACCCTTGGAAGAGCATTTTCGCATTCGGCCCTGAAGAGCGGTCAAGCCACGTCCGGTATAGACTGCTTCCAGGCCACGTTCGATGAAGCCAGCCATGGTGACGGGCTGGATGCCTTTTTTCTTGAGAATCTCCTTGGGAGAATCACCCAGATCGTTGACCAGGATAGCCCGACAATCGGAAAGGATACGGCTAATATTGAGCCAGCGTTGGTTGCCGCCACCGGTGGGCGGAGCCGGGCGCTCTTCGATCAGGCTGTAGCCGCCTTCACCGTTCTCAGCCCAGATCTGGAATCGACTCGCCTCACCCAGATGCTGGTTAACCAGCACTCCCTCCATGGTCGCAACCGCGACATAGGGGCGAACCGTTTCTTCAGGTTTGGGCAGCTGCGAGCAGGCGCTGAGGCAGCCACGGAATTCTTCTGTTTTGTCGTTATCCAAAAGACCCACTGCGTCGGCGCGGCAACGTGTGCAGTGCCGCATCTGGGGCAGAAACTCCTCCGCCTTATTCCGAAGACGATCCATCATTTCCTTGCTCGGCTCTTCGATATGCTCAAAGGCGGTGTCCGCATTGGGGAACATGGCCATGCAGTTGAGCAGGTCAACCCCCAGCTCCTTCATCTTGGCTGCAAGGACGGGAACATGGTGGTCGTTGATGCCGGGGATAACGATGGTGTTGATCTTGACGGTAATGCCATGCTGCTTCAAGAGCTCAATCGCCTGCAGCTGACGGGCAAGCAGGAGTTCTGCACCCTGTTTGCCACGATAGAGCACCTTGCCGTCACGAACCCAGGCATAGATGTGCTGGGTGATTTCCGGATCAACCGCGTTGACGGTAATGGTCACATGCGAGACACCGATCTCGGCCAATTCGGGTACATACGGTGCCAGGTTCATGCCGTTGGTGGAAAGGCAAAGAATGGTATCCGGATACTGTTTACGGATCTGGCGCATCGTCGAAAGCGTCTCTTCCGGGTTGGCAAAGGGGTCGCCGGGACCGGCGATACCAGCCACCGAGATACGGGGCTCCTTCTCCAAAACCTTGCCCATGTAAACCAGGGCCTGGTCGGGGCTAAGCAGGGTCGAGGTGACGCCGGGACGTGATTCGTTGACGCAGTCGTATTTACGGTTGCAATAGTTGCACTGGATGTTGCATTTGGGGGCAACGGGCAGATGCACTCGACCGTACTGACCTTTGGCTTTGACGTTGAAACAGGGATGACGGTTGAAATCTTTTTCGTTAAGCATATCGGGGCTCCTTTGTCGGAAGACGAAAATCACATATAGAGATAGCCGACCGGGGAATCGTTTTGTTTTTTCTCGATCAAGGCGTTGGCAACGGCGTCGAACAACTGCTGGGCACCGGCATAACCAAGGTGGAGGATACGTTGGCCACCGACCCGATCATGGATGGGAAAGCCGACCCGGATGATTGGGATGCCAAGCTTCTTGGCCAGAGGAAAACCTTTGGAATGACCGACCACCAGATCGATACTCATCTGTTCGGCCATCTCGTTGATTTCGTAGAAGTCGACGTTTTCAAAGACCTGGGGCTGTTCTGCCAGGGTGTCGCCGGTAACGGCGGCAATGGCCTCTTTCAATTTGCCCGAGGTGCCTCCGGAGGCGCAGAGTACCGGATGGATGCCGATCTCGGTGAGGAAGGAACACATGCCGACCACCATATCCTCTTCACCATAGACCACGGCCCGCTTACCGGAGACATACTTGTGGCCGTCGACATAAGCATCGATCAGGCGACCGCGCTGTTTGGCATATTTTTCCGGCATCGGTCGCCCACTCAATTGTTCGAGTAGGTTGAAGAAAACATCGGTCTCGCGAATACCTATCGGCATGCCGATTCGGTGCTGGGGGACGCTGAACTTCGTGTTGAGCACGTCGCCGCCGGATTTCATCGCGCCGAGGGTCGGGCCGAATTCGATGGTGGCCTTGGCCCGCCCCATGCTCTTGATTTTGGCAATGGGGGTGCCGCCGCTCTGGATCTTTTCGTATTCCACGAGAGCCGGGCCGTCCATGGTCTCGGAGAGATCGGGGAGGAGCGTATAATTGAGTCCCACATCGGAGAGAATCTCATGGAGTAAGCGGTAGTCGGCCGAGCTGACAAAACCGGGGAGAAGATTGATGGTTTCGTTGCGCGGGCCGCCTTCGCTCAACTGGGCCGCTACCTCACGGACCGCAGCATGAAAGCCTTCCATGTGGGTGCCGGAGTAGCTGGGAGTGGAGACATTGACCAGGGCCGGTAATCCCACCGAGCCCTTGGTGTCTTCGGCGTACTCACGTAGATACCTGCCAACATCGTCGCCGATGGTCTCGGTGAGGCAGGTGGTGGCAATGCCGATAATCTCGGGGCGATACTTCTCTGCCACATTGGTCAATCCAAGCTTGAGATTGGGGCCGCCGCCATAGACCGCGTGCTTCTCGGAAAGCGAGGAGGAGGCGATGTCGATTGGCTCGTTATAATGGCTGATAATGTAGCGCCGCATGTAGGTGGCGCAGCCCTGGGAACCGTGCAGGTAGGGTACCGCGCCTTCAATGCCTTTGAAGGCCAGACAGGCACCGAGCGGCTTGCACAGTTTGCAGGCGTTGGTAGTGGAGAGGTAATTGGGTTTCTTCGGTTTACTGAAGGTGGGCGGATTCTTACTCATGGTCGTCTCCTTGCGCGTTCAAAGCTGTGATCAACAGGTGGGGTCGGCGCTTTTTTTGCGCGGGACAAACTGCCAAACCGGGCTCATTACCGAGGCGTGGACTTCCTTGGCGAAGTTGAGCATGCCTTCAAAACCAGCCAGGGCCTCTTTGCGTTCGTGGTTATGGTCGCAAAAACCTATGCCGAGTTTGTAAGCAATGGGGCGTTCCTTGACGCCGCCGACAAAGACGTCAACTTCTTTTTCCTTGAGGAAGGAGGTCAACTCCAGCGGGTTGGTATCGTCGACGATAACGGTACCGGGATCAACAATCGCTGCCAGCTCGATGTAATCTTCCTTGGTGCCGGTCTGGGAGCCGACCATCACCACCTGCATATCGATCAGGCGGAATGCCTTGACGAGCGAGAAGGCCTTGAACGAGCCACCGACGTAAATGGCTGCTTTTTTTCCGGACAGAGCCTTGCGATAGGGCTCCAGGGCCATGGCGAGATTTTTGACTTCTTCCTCGACGATTTTTTTCGTTCGTTCCATGATCTCCGGATCTTTAAAGAAACGGGCGATGTCGTAGAGTGCCTCGGCCATATCCTCAATGCCGAAGTAGGAGACACGGATGGACGGGATGCCGTATTTTTCTTCCATCATGTTGGCCAGCTGCATGGTCGAACCAGAGCACTGCACCACGTTGAGGGCGGCGCCATGGGCCTTCTGGATGTCGGCCACCCGGCCATCGCCGGTGATGTTGGCCACCACCTGGATCCCCATGCGTTCGTAATATTCGCGGATCATCCAGATCTCGCCGGCGAGGTTGAAGTCGCCGAGGATGTTGAGCGAATATTTGGAGACGCTTGAGGTGTCGCCGCTGCCGATGAGGCGAAACAGCGCGTCGCAGGCCGCCTGATAGCCGGCGCGTTTGTTCCCCTTGAACCCCTCGGACTTCACCGGGATTACCGGAATGCCGCATTCAGCCTCCGCAGCCTTGCAGACCGCCTCCAAGTCATCGCCGATAATGCCGACGATGCAGGTCGAATAGACAAAAGCAGCCTTGGGATTGTGGCGGGCGATCAGCTCACGCAGGGCGGCTGCCAGCTTTTTTTCTCCACCGAAAATAACGTCTTTCTCCTGGAGATCGGTGGAAAAGGAGAGGCGGTGCAACTCCGGACCTGAGGACAAAGCACCGCGGATATCCCAGGTGTAGACGGCGCAACCGATCGGCCCGTGAACCAAATGAACTGCATCGGCGATGGGGTAAAGAACGACCCTTGAACCGCAGAACACACAGGCCCGCTGGCTGACTGCCCCGGCTAAACTGTCTTTATTGCAGACGATATCAAAGGGTTTGTCGCCTTTGACGAAAATTTGATTTTCTCTTTCTTTGAGTGCTACTGCTTCCATGAGTATCCCCCTCATTGTGAACATCTCTGTGATGCCATTGGTATCGCAATCCATGTGCCAAGAGGAATTTCTCAGCATAAATTGGTTGAAATCAGCATGTTGTATATTTTTGTGATTAAAAAAGAATGACATGATTGGGAAAGTGATTGTCGATAGTGTGACCATTTTGAAGGGAGTGTACTTTTTTGTCTGGATTAGGGGGCATGGGATGACTCTTGGAAGAGCCATGTCTCCCAGTCGCTCAAAACAACTGCGGCTCAAAGGGTTTGAGGAAATGACGTTCTCTGGGTTGGCTGATATCGCTTGGTTGATATCGCTTGGCTGTGTAACTGGTTGCAACGATAACAAAAAAAGAATGACAAAACTGCTTGACCTTGAGGGAAAACTTTGCCAAGAAATGAAAACTCATTTAAGTGATTGCTGAACTTTCTTCCGTCCCTCACACTGCAACCGGGAAGCGAGGTGTATGGTCAAAAAAATTCTGATTGTTGAAGATGAAAAGCTCATCGGTTTGATGTTGGCGGAAAACGTCAAGGCTTTGGGCTGTGAGGTGACCCAAGTCGTTACTAACGGCCAGGCAGCTTTGCGCGCCGTGCAGGCGAATCCACCGGATGCAATCCTGATGGATATCAGTCTGGATGGGGTGATGAGCGGCATTGAAACCGCGCGGCGGATCAAATCCATCCAGGATATTCCCATTCTCTTTTTTACCGGTTATCAGGACCCGCACCTTCTCGCCCAGGCCGATGCCGTCAAACCGGTGGGGATTGTCGATAAACTCGACACCACCGAAAATATTCAGCAAGCCATCTGTTCTCTGCTGAAATAGTTGCTTAATCCAGGAAGCACCTCCCGTCTGTCCCCCATCATTCCCCCCTTGTGGCAGTGCTTTGTTGACTCTTTTTTTTGCGAAAACTTTCTCATGGTCCGAATGCCTGTTTCCTCCACCTGTGCTGCCGTAGAGTCCTGTCCTGAAAATTCGGTTGTCCTCCGTGATGCCCAAAATGGACAGTGGTTGGTCTTGACCGATCCATGCCGAGTTATTTGTGCCCGTACGGTTGAGGAGGTTGTTGCCTGTTTGCGCGAGGTCGAATCAGCTGTGACCGAGCATGGGTTGATCGCCGCCGGATTTGTCGGTTATGAGGCGGCCAGTGCCTTTGACAGGGCTCTGCTGGTGCATCATGACCACACCGGCTTCCCCCTACTTTGGTTTGCTCTCTATCCGCAGGCGCGCAGTATGCCCTTGCCCTTGATCCAAGACGATTTTTCCTTACTGGCCTGGCAAGAAACCCTGACTCAGGGGGCATACCGTGAAGCCTTTGGGCGGATTCATCGCTACATCGCCGCGGGCGATACCTATCAGGTCAATTTCAGTTACCGGCTGCTAACACCTTATTCTGGGGACGCCTGGCCCCTGTTTATCCAGCTGGCTTCCAGCCATGATCCGGAGTTTGGTGCCTATCTCAACCTCGGCCGTTGGGAAATACTCTCGCTTTCTCCGGAGCTGTTTTTTCGCCTCCAGGATGATTTGCTCACCTCGCTGCCTATGAAAGGAACCATTGGGCGTGGCCTGAGTGCTGAGGATGACCACCTTCAGGGGCTCAAGCTCCATAACAGCGCCAAGGATCGGGCGGAAAACGTGATGATCGTAGATATGGTACGCAATGACCTGGCCCGGATCGTCGATCCCGGATCTGTACAGGTGGCGGAGATGTTTGCGGTTCGTCGCTATTCAACCCTGTGGCAGATGACCTCAACCGTGACCGGCCGGAGCCGCGCCTCCTTAACCGATACCTTTGCCGCCCTGTTTCCAGCCGCCTCCATTACCGGCGCACCCAAGGCCAGAACCATGGCCCTCATCAGGGCGTTGGAAACCACTCCGCGGCGGATCTATACAGGGGCCATCGGTTTCCTCATGCCCGATGGGCGGGCGCAATTCAATGTTGCAATCCGTACCCTGCTCCATGACCACCATCAAAACGTTATCGAGTATGGTGTCGGCGGCGGTATTACCGCTGATTCGTCCAGTTCCGGCGAATGGGAGGAGACCCGGGTCAAAAGTCTAGTTTGTAGGAAGCCTGTACCCGAGTTTTGCCTCATTGAAACCCTGCTTTGGACAATGGAAGGGGGGATTGCACTTTTGGATGAACATATGATGCGGCTGCAAGCGTCAGCGGAATATTTTGCCTATCCCTGCGATGTCAGAGCAATTGAGCGCCTTTTGGCAGAGGCCCTGGATCCACATTCCGGCCCCGGTTGCAAGGTGAGGATGCTGCTTGATCGTCGGGGTACTGTGCGGATTGAAACCATGCCCCTTTCTGACCTGGGGGGTAATTCTCTGATGCGGCTTGTTTTGGCAAAGAGCCCTGTAGATCGCAACAATGCCTTCCTTTATCATAAAACAACCCTGCGCGAGGTCTATGAACAGGCACGGGCCGCCGTGCCGCCGGAAGTGGATGATGTCCTGTTGTACAACCAGGATGGCGAGTTGACCGAGACGACTATTGCCAACATCCTGATAACCCTGAATGGTCGGCAGTATACACCTCCGGTTCGTTGCGGCCTCTTGCCCGGAACCTATCGCCAATATCTGCTGGATGGTGGTGAAATCGAAGAGCGTTGCCTATCCGTTAACTGCCTTGCCGAGGCCGAGGCCATCACTCTGATCAACAGCGTGCGGGGACGGGTACCGGCCCGATTGTGTGAAGACGGGTATGCTGAAATTTGTGATTGAATATGGATGGATTCGTAAAAAATTGAAATTATGAAGAAAGCATGACAAAAACAGCAAGTTGAAAAGAGCTTGCTGTCATTCTCGCGACTTTTCACTTTTTACGAATCTATAGCCTGTTCGTTTTGCCAAATGGTTTTAGACTGCTTACACTAATGTAACAGGCAGCTGTTGCCTGTTGGGTAACCATGATTCCTTTAGCTCGGAGGTGTAGCGATGATTGTCGGGGTGCTCAAGGAAGTAAAGACCGAGGAAAATCGCGTCAGCGTGACACCTGCCGGGGTGGAACAGTTGGTGGCGCGGGGGAACCGGGTACTGGTGGAGAACAATGCCGGGGCCGGCAGTGAATTTGCCGACAGCCTCTACCTTGAGGCGGGGGCGGAACTGGTCGCAACCCCGGCTTTGGTGTATGGGCAGGCCGATCTGGTGATGCACGTCAAGGAACCGCTCCCACAGGAGTACGGTCTTATTCGTGAAAACCAGATATTGTTCACTTATTTCCATTTTGCCGCATCGCAAGAGTTGACCCGGGCAATGCTGGCAAGCCGTGCGGTCTGTATTGCCTATGAGACCATCGTCGACTCGGGCGGCCGATTGCCGCTGTTGACGCCGATGAGTGAGGTGGCTGGGAGAATGGCTGCCCAGGAGGCGGCCAAATACCTGGAACGGAACCAAGGGGGGAGGGGGATCCTTATGGGCGGTGTCCCCGGTGTGTCCCCGGCAACGGTGGTGGTGCTCGGCGGCGGCACTGTCGGCACCGAGGCTGCCCGCATTGCCTGTGGGCTCGGGGCCACGGTCTATCTGCTTGATACCAGCCTCAGTCGCCTTCGTTCTTTGTCGGAGACCATGCCCAAAAACTGTCTGCCACTGATGTCTTCACCTGCGGTCATTCGTGAGCTGCTTCCCAGGGCGGACGCGGTGATCGGGGCCGTGCTTATTCCAGGAGCCAAGGCGCCCCGATTGATCACCCGCGAGATGTTGGGTTTCATGAAACGCGGTGCGGTGTTGGTGGATGTTGCCATTGATCAGGGTGGCTGTTTTGAAACCTCCCGTCCGACCACCCATGGCGAGCCGGTTTTTGAGGTGGATGGCGTGCTGCATTACTGCGTGGCCAACATGCCCGGTGCCGTGCCCCTGACTTCAACTCAGGCCCTGACCAATGCCACCTTGCCCTACATTCTTACCCTTGTCGACAAGGGCTGGCAACAGGCCGCCTTGGATGATCCCGGTTTTGCGGCCGGAGTGAATATGGTAGGGGGCAAGATCACCCATCCCGGTGTGGCCAAGGCTTTCGATCTCCCCGTTATTCCCCTGGCGTCGATCCTCTCCTGAAGGGGAAACGCAGTCTCGTATCGGCGGCGTTCCGAGAGACAGAACGGCCCGCCGCCGATGTTTTTTTTCGTGGGCCAAGGATCAGTCTTTGCTTCCCAGATAGCGATAAACACCCGCACCTATGAGTGCACCGCCGATTGGTGCCGCCCAGAACAGCCATAACTGGGTCAGTGCCCAGTCACCCACATACAGCGCCACGCCGAGACTCCGTGCCGGATTGACCGAGGTGTTCGTGACCGGGATACTGATCAGGTGAATCAGGGTCAGGCAGAGACCGATGGCGAGGGGGGCCATCCCCTGTGGAACCCGCTGATCGGTGGAGCCGAGGATGACCAACAGGAACATCATGGTCAAAACTACTTCTGTGATCAATGCGGACATCATGGAGTACCCTCCCGGTGAATGGGCTCCGTATCCGTTGGCCGCAAAACCTGCTGACACATCAAAACCGGCTTTGCCGCTGGCGATGAGATAGAGCACGCCCCCGGCGAGCACCCCACCGATCATCTGGGCGAGAATATAGGGGACCAATTGATTGGCAGGGAAACGCCCACCGGCCCATAGGCCGATGGAAACGGCTGGGTTGAGATGGCAGCCGGAAATATGGCCGATGGCGTAAGCCATGGTCAGGACGGTAAGGCCAAATGCCAAGGCCACGCCGAGCAAGCCAATCCCCAATTCCGGAAATGCCGCTGAAATCACCGCGCTGCCGCAACCGCCAAAGACCAGCCAAAAGGTTCCAAAGGTTTCCGCAACATACTTTTTCATTTCGTTCTTCTCCCTAAAGGATTCAATCATGTTTATGGAGGTTTGAAGATACCGGTATCTTTTTCTAAAATACAGTAATGTTTCGGTAAGTTTGGTGTGTCCTTCCCGTGAGGGGAAGCCGTAGGAGACGGTTGTAAATATAAAAGGGTTCCCTGGAAAAGGAATTTTCCAGGGAACCCTTTGTTTGTTCATCGAACAACTTTTGTGCCATCTGAATTAGGGGGAGAATGCGCTACAACTGGCGTACCCCGGCGTCACTGAGATACTGTTTGGCTTTGCGTTTGAGTTTGGCGTTTGCTTTTACTTCCTGAAGCAGATGCGGGTAGCCGGCACGGAACCAGATCACTTTATCCGGGCTGTAACCCCATTCGCTGACAGCGGCAAAGGTGGCATTATAACTGCGGTGGCAGGCGGGCCCCTGGCAAAAAAAGGCGATGGTGGTCGTCTCTTTTGGCAGGCCCTTATCGGCCAGGGCTTTTTCCAGAGATTCCGCGGTTAGGGTATTGGAAGCGGCACCTTTTTTATCGTAGATCAGCAGGACTGCATCCTTGACCGTCCCCTGCTTGAAGAAACTTTCCGGCCGCGTATCCACCCAGAGCACCGTACTGCCATGGGCCAACTGCTCTACCGCCTCAGGAACATCCCAAATAGCCACGCCCCACGGCAGGCTTTTATACGAGGCAGCAAGCTGATCCTTGGGGATTTTTCCTTTTTCGACCTCCTGGGCGGTGGCCGACTGTAGACTCATAAAACCAACGCATAGCGCCAGGCCCACGGCCAATGTTAGAACTGAACAGCGATTCTGTTTCCTCATGACTTCCTCCTTGTTTGTTGGGTTCATGGAATACCGTTCATAGAGTCCAGCGGCATTGATGTTCATGTGGGAGAGATTTAGGATGGTCGACGTAATTTGAAGATATCGACACTCTTTTTCAACGTTTCAGCGAGCTGGGAGAGTTGGTCCGCCGAGGTGTTCATGGATTGAATTGTTTTGCCGGTTACCGAGGCGACTTTTTGCAGGTTGTCGATATTGTTTGAAAAACCACTCGCGATCGTGTGGGTGTTGGCAATGTTGTGGGAGATGTCGTTGGCCACGGCTGCCTGCTCCTCCACGGCACTGGCAATGCCAAAAGTGGCGTCCTTTGAGCGGGTGACTGCTTCGCCGATGGTTTTGCTGCTGGTCACGGCCTGGTTGGTGCAGTGTTCAATATTGACCACATCCTCATGGATTGCTTTGGTCGTGCCCATGCTCTTTTGCGCCAGATCTTTGACCTCAGCTGCGACCACGGCGAACCCTCTACCCGCTTCTCCAGCCCGTGCCGCCTCGATGGTTGCGTTTAAGGCGAGCAGGTTCGTTTGGTCGGCAAAATCGGAGATTGACTGATTGGCCACACTGATACTGGCCACCACCGCACTGAGTTGCTCCATCACCCGGCTGGTTTCATCGGAGAACTGCTTGGCCTGGCGAGTGGTTTCACTGCTCTCGCTGCTAGTTTGGCTGATTTCCTGGATGGAGGCGGACATCTCCTCCGTGGAACTGGCCACGACTTCAAGGTTGTTGGATATCTGTGCGAAGGCTTCCGCCAGATTTTTGGTTTGCGATTCAATCACATTGAGCGAACCCTGCAATTCACCAGAAAGGCCGGTAATGCTACCGGCCACTGCGAGAAGCCGGTCGGCGTTCCGGCTGATCTGCTCGATCATCTTACCAAAATTGCCGGTGATAGCGACCAATGCCTTGCCGAGAACATCTTTCTCCGATGCGGGCACAATATCCACCGTGAGATCGCCGTCGGCAATCCGCCGGGCGAGATTAGCCTGAGTGCGGATGTGATCCGCCATAAGATTCAGGGCGTTGGACATGGTCAGGATTTCACCCTTGGCCCGCATATTGAGGGAACTGGAGACATCGCCCGTAGCCAGGTTTGTGGCAAAGGCAATGATACGGCTGATCGGATCCGTGATTCCCTTGCTGACCATCAGGTAGACAAGAATTTGCGAAAAAGCGAGAATAGCAACACCGACAATCACGCCATAGAGCTGCCGTTTTTTTTCCGCTTCGACCAGTTGGGAGGCATCCTGAGCGACTAACAAATAACTGGAGAGCTGTTTCTGTGGATCTTTGATCGGGAGGATATTAACCAGGTAATGCTGGCCGCCGATCCCTGTCTGGACAAAGCTCCGACCTTGCAAGCTTTCGGGGAGCTGACTCAGAAGCCGATCAGCTTGCTCGCGAGGTTCGCTGGCGGGAATAGCGCGATGGGTAGGGTCGTACAGAAAAACCCTCCCTTCAGTCAGCTCGGCAATGCGTTGGAGCCAACGGGCGGGGAGAACGGCCAGTTCTACGTAGCCGACAGTGGCATCGTTATCATCGAGGATACTGGAGAGGATGCAGTATTCTGCCGCAGTGGCGGGCATGCTGCCTTCGCTGCCGCGAAAATAAAAATGGAAAGCCGCATCCTTTGCCGCCAGAGCAAAGGTGTCGAAATAGGTGTTTGGCAGGGTTTCGGGACGGTTGGGGGCATTTTCCACCTGCTGGAAAATCAACCGCTTCTCGGCATTGTACATGGAAAAGCGGATGATCCCCTCTTCGACCAGAGAGAGGAACTGGCCTTCGAGGACCATTCGCGCGGTGTTGTTGCCGGGTTTGAGGGTGTATTCGAGGAGCTCGCTTGTCATTAACACATTGGTAAGCATCTTTTCCAGATGTTTGGCCTGGCTGGCGAGCACACTGTCGAAGGCGATGGTGTTGGCCGTGGCGATGGCACGGTTGCGCTCTCCTTTGAGTTGCCCGGTCCCCTGGAGATAGAGGGTGAGCATCATCGGGACAAGAAGGAGTATGGGCACGAGTACCGTCCCCATAATTTTGATCTTGAGAGAAACCTTGCCTGCACTCTTCATCGGAAACCCACCTGGTTAGGATTTGCCTGCTACAGCCAGGGTACCACATGAAAAGAAAAAGGGAAGGGTAAGGGGTTGTTTTTTGGAATTTGTTTGCTTTTGAAAATGATGAATACAAACGGGGTGTTGGCAAAAAATGGACAGCTCGGAGCAGGCTAGGGCATAAGATCTCGAAGGCGCTGGAGGTTGTCGATATCTTCGGCGAGATTCGGCCCTTTGTCGGTCTCCAGAGTCATGGGCAGGTGGTGGAACCGTTTGTCATTGAGCAGGAGACGAAAACCCTCAAGACCAATACAACCTTCACCGATATGGGCGTGGCGGTCAACCCGGCTGCCGCAGTTTTTTTGTGAATCGTTGAGGTGGAAAAAGTGGACCTGCTCCAGGCCGATGTGTTCTGTCAGGGCGGCCATGGTTTGGGCATAGACTTCCGGTTGGCGGATATCATAGCCTGCGGCAAAGATATGACAGGTGTCGACACAGACACCGAGGTGTTCCGGATAAAGGTTTTGTTGAAGGAGAAAACCCAGTTCTTCGAAGTTGCTGCCAAGGGATGTTCCCTGGCCGGCCGTGGTTTCCAGGAGTATCTTCAACTCTGTGTCCAGAATCCCGGCGCGAACCATGACTTGTTCGAGATTACGGTTCACGCTCGCCAGACCTGCCTCCGTGCCACGGCCGCCATGGCTGCCGGGATGAATCACCACCAGGGAAATGCCGAGTTGTCGGCAACGGATTAGTTCCTGACAGAAAGCGGTAATGGATTTTTCCACCTTGTCCGGCGCCTCCGCCGCGAGATTGATTAGGTAGGAGGCATGGGAGGCTACCGGCATGGAGCCGCAACCCTGCCAGGCCTGATGAAAGAGGTGGATATCCTTATCGGTCAGGGCCTTGGCCTTCCACTGCCGCTGGTTGGCGGTAAATATCTGTAATGACGCACCGCCCACCTGGGTAATGCGATCAAAGGCCAAATGCAGTCCACCGGCAATGGACTCATGGGCTCCGAGCAAGGGCATCGGCAAGGCTCCTTGTTGAGTGGAAACGTTCTTCAATTTATTCCTTTTTACGCCGCCATCACATTTGCCACTGCTGTTCCAGATATGCCAACCCATTGTGGTTGGTCAAGTCGAGTTGGATCGGTGTCACCGAGATGTAGCCCTGGCGGACCGCCTGCTCGTCGGTATTGTCACCGCCGGACCAGTGCACCGTGCCGCCACCAATCCAATAGTGCTTGCGCCCCCAGGGGTCAAAGGTCTCCTGGATGGCATCCTGGTAGCGTCTGCGACCCTGGCGAGTAAAGCGGATGCCGTGAATTTCTCCCGCTGGCAGCGGTGGAATATTAATATTTAAAAGAGATTTAGGTGGCAGATGCATGTTCAAGGCCATGGAGGCCAGCTTCCAGGCTACCGCGGCTGCAACTTCAAAGTCAAAGGGTTGGTTGCCGCCCAGTGAAAAAGCCAGGGACGGAATACCGTACATGGTCCCCTCAATGGCCGCGGACACGGTTCCCGAGTAACTGATATCATCACCAAGGTTGGGCCCGGGGTTGATCCCGGAAACCAGCAAGTCTGGTTTGCGTTTGAGGATTTTATTGGTGGCAATGGTCACGCAGTCGGTGGGGGTACCGTCGATGGTATGGATGTTGTCCGCCAACTGGATCACCCTCAGCGGGCGATTCATGGTCAGCGAGTGGCTGACGGCGGAATTATCCCGTTCCGGGGCAACGATGATCGCCTCGCCCAACGAACTGACCGCCTCGTGGAGTGCACGGATTCCAGGTGCGTAGACGCCGTCATCGTTGGTAACCAGGATGAGCGGTTTTTCCATGGACTAACCTCTTAATCTTGCAACTTGAAAAAAAGCCATCATCTTCTGAAAGATGGCTAAGCTAAAACACGGATATGCAGAGAGGAGCGTTTTTCCAGGCGCGAAGGCATACAGAAGGTCTGTCGAGTGCCGGGAAAAATGCTGCGACGCAGTAGATCCAGGTTTTGACGACGCCATCAATCTTTGGGCTTGTTGAAGTGATGGATAAAGTTCCTGATCCGTTTTGCATTGACCCCCAGATCACTGACACCGGCACGGGAGGCGGAGCGGATATCGATCCGGCTGCCGCTGCCATCAGTGGTGATGCGAATGGCGATATCATCGATGAAGCCAAAGAGTAAAGAGCTATCCGTTGCTTCAATGGATCCTTGCGCTTGATTTTCACCCACAACTTGCCAGCCAAGTGCCCGAGCCGTGGCCAGGGCTCGGGCATAGGCCTGGTCCGGTGGCATTGAGGTCTTGATGGGTGCGATGTCGGCATAGGCCTGTCGTTGTTGTTCGGCAATGGCAGGTCCCGCGTACAGCACACTGTTGTCGTCGGGAGCCCGTTGGGAAGCGGCGGCTGTCAACCCCGGTGGGCTGGCCAGGTCTGTGGTGATATCGTGGATAGGGGGTACTTTGGTCCCACGCATGCCTAAAAGCAGGATGGCGATCAGTACCGGGAGAGAGAGAAGGGCGGCGAGCAGGCAGTGGCGGCTTGCACCCTGCTGGCGACCGGACCGGAGCTTGGCAAAGAGGACGATCAAACTGAGAAATCCGATCAGGACCACTCCGGTCAATGTGGCGGCCGTCAGGAGTAAGGCCGGGCGCCAGCCAAGCAACTGCATGCGGAAGGCAAGTATTGCCAGCACGCTCATGGCGAACGCGATGAGCTCAAGCTTCCATAACCATGGGGTTCGGCTTGTTTTCAAAAGAAATTTCTCCGGAGAAAAGAGGGACCATGTCTTGAATCGTTCATCGTCTTTCCGTATACTGCCTAGAGTAATGATCTCTTCCAGCGACATGTTCCTCGTAAAGACGCCGTAGGCAGCAATCATGGATAATACCAAAGGCTCGCTCATCCTCAAAGCACTTTCCCCGGACGCCGATGAGGCGCAGGTCATCGCCTATCTGGAGAAGCGGGCCAAGAGCATTCCGCCGGAAAAAATACCCCAGCTCTTGAAAAGTCTGCCCGTGGTTTTGAGCCGAAACGTTGCCGAGGAAACCGGCCAGCTGGTGATTGGGCGGCTTTCGGAGTTGGGGGCCATCGCCCTGTTTCTTCCTGCCCATGAGGCTGAAAGGTGGGACCGGGAGGGGGATGCCAGTCAACTGAACGAGGAGGGATATGCCATCGCCAAGGGGGGGGTAAAGGCACCGCTGAACCCTACACTAGAGCATTTGAAGCAAATCAACAAAGAGTTATTGATCGTCCTCTCCATGCTCGGCATTGCCTGGATGCTCAACTACTCCCTTGCCTCCCAATACCTGCTTTTAGGGTTGTATACCCTTCCCGCAGTGGTCTCGGCCTACCTTTTTGGCCGTCGTCAGGCGGTGCTTACGGCGTTTGCGTCAATCCTTCTGGTTGGGCTGGTCAACTATTTCAATCCCGGCCGTTTTGACAGCGTCCAGTTTGCTGGAATCGGCGGCGACAACCAATGGTATCATATCATCTCCTGGGGCTGTATCCTTCTGGTGACCGCCTATACCATGGGCACCCTGTATGAGCGCAACAAGCTCAAAATGGAGGAGTTGCGCCAAACCTATCAGGGGCTCCTGCTGATTCTGCGCCACTTCATCGCCCAGGATGAGGAGAAGGAAAACCACTGCTTCCGGGTTTCAATTTATGCGACTCGTATTGCCTCCGCCATGGGATTGGAAAAGGAGGCAATTGAGGATATCCGTTCGGCGGCACTGCTTCATGATATCGGCCATCTGAAGATTAGTCGGTCCATCCTGCTTAAAGCCGCCCGGATTAACCGGCTGCCCTCATCCCTCCTGGGGGAACAGGGTCTGGACGCTCACCCGCTCAGTGGCCCCATGGGACGGATTTTGCCGATGCTGATTGGTCAGCATACCCAACCCGAGCCTGCCATCAATGAAGAAGAACCTGCCGCCCCTCCTCTCGGCGCCCGAATCCTCGCCGTTGCCGATGCGTACGACCTGTTGACCACCGGCATTGATCAGCAGCCACCGCTGTTGCCACCGGAGGCCAAGGCTAAGATCCTTGCCGATACGGACAGTGGTTTTGATGCCAACGTGGTTAAGGCCTTTGCCGCTGCCGTTGATCGTTTGGATCTTGATCTTCCCAATATCGTCCTGTAAAGCTGATGGACGCGTAATAACACATCATATTCTGAAAGCTGGCGCAGTAAAAACAGATAGATACAGGGTGTCGCTTTTTTCCCGGCGCAAAGGCAGGCGGTCGGCCGAGTGTCGGGAAAGATGCAGCGAGGCCATCAGAACTATTTGCCGCCTATAAAGCCAATTTCTCCTCGCCCCACCGTTTACTCTTGAATTTACCCAGTTGCTCCAAATAGTAAGGCTGATTTTTCGGATCCAGGCGAAAAGCCCGCTGCTCCGTTGCCACCGCCTCGTCGATCATGCCGTTGGCCCAGTAGGCGGTTGCCAGGGTATCGAGGATGTGGCCGTGTTCATTGATCATGGCAGCTGTGAGGGCCAGGGTCAGGGCACGGTCCGCATTGCGGATGGCACCGTCTTTGGCTGTCAGTAACAGCCAGGCCAGGTTATTGTTGAGCTCCGCATTCATCGGCGAGAGTTTTAGCGCCCGCTCATAAGCCTCCACGGCTTTTTTTTCCATCTGACGGCTTTGGAGAAAGTCGCCCAGATAGATGAGCCAGAGACTGTTTTTTGGTTCTTGCCGAACTTTTTGCATCAGCACTGCCTCGGCATATTTGGTCTCGTGCTCCTCGGAGAGCTTGCCGGTATTGAGTTGGTGCAGGCCGAACACGAGCAGGCCGATGATAACGAAGTACGCCAGGAGGCTTTTGCGCAGTTTGCGTTCATGGCGGGTGATCTGGCTTCGATCGTTTTCGCAGAGGCTGAGATAATCAATTCGTTCGCCGATACCGTAATGGTGCCAGTTTTTTTCATCACGACTGCCGCCGCTTAGGCTGGCAATTTTCTCAAAGGAACTGATCAGCGGCCGGCTGGTTCCTTGGGCACGAAAGACATAGGCATCCGCCTGCCGTTCGAAATTGCGGATGAAATAACCGAAGACAAAACGAAAGTAGACCAGCATTAGTACCAGTAGGGGCGCTGTGGCCAGGACGCCCAGCACATTTTCCGGACTGAAGGGCAGGTTCGGGAGAAGGGCATAAAAGAGGTCATTGGAGAGAATCAGGTGCGGTAGCGGCGTGGCCACCGCACCGGCCAGGATGCTGAATCCGAGAAACAAGACCATGTAAAGGATGAGGTGGAGATGTTTGACGTGTCCGATTTCATGGGCAAGGACGCTGTCGAGTTCCTCCTGGTTCAGGGTTTCAAGGAGGGCGGGGGTGATCAGGAGATAGCGCAACTTGGGGACGATACCCATTATTCCGGCGGTCAGCACCTGCCCCTCAAACAGCGGCCAAGTGTAGATCTCGGCATGAAATCCCTGGGTATCGCAGAAAGCCGTCAGCCGATCCCGTAAAGGGCTGGCGGGCAGTGGGGTGCATCCCCAGAGAAAACGGACCAGGGGAGGGAAGGCCAGGGTCAGGAAGACCAGAAACAGAAGAAAGAGAACGAGGTCGCCCCAGGGAGAACGGAGGAGCTGCCGAAGTTGGGGAAAGGGCAACATTTGGAGGGCGTCAAAGACCAGGGAAAGGCAAATCCAGGGCAGCACGATGGGCAGATTGGCCTTAAAGTTGGACCGGATAAAGGCCAGGGGACTGTAAGCACGCTGGAAAATGTGTTCATAGCGGCTGCGGGCTGCCTGCCACAACAGGGTCAGAAGAAGAAAGAAGCATCCAAGCCCGGCCAGATCGGTGAGTACCGGTAATCGGCCTCCCAGGGAGAGTGGATTGAGGAAGTGTTTGATGTCCAGGAGGTAGACCATGCCTATAAACACCATCACCGCCAAGATGGAGAGTTTTTTTTCGGCGGCAAAATAGCCGTTGGGGCCATAACCGGCACGGGTAAAGAGTCGTGCGGCAATCCGGGCGTAGAGCCAATAGGTAAGGCCAACCGCGACCAAGGTCCAAGAGCTTGAGAATGTTGGTTTGGCGGCGGGGGTATTGGTGGAAAAAACAAATATAACCACCAGGAAATAGAGCAAGTTGTTGTAGAGCATGATCACCTGCCTGTGTTGAGAGAGTACGTCGTCGGACGCAACTTCAAGCCGACCACGGATTGCTGCTTACCGTATGCACACTTGCTTCAATATGCCAGAATCGTTTATCCAATTTTAGGGCTTTTGCGAACACCACCCTGATTTTTTGGGGAAATATGAAAAAAGTATTGACCTTTCCAGTTTCTTTGTTATTTTATTATGTTTGCTGTAACTTTTGGGCCTATAGCTCAGTTGGCTAGAGCCACCGGCTCATAACCGGTCGGTCCCTGGTTCGAGTCCAGGTGGGCCCACCATGTTTTCGACAGAGTGGAACAACGTATCTTTTGTGACACCATCATATAGACGACCTGATTTGAATACGTTATTGAACACGTTGAAAAACGACTGGCAACCATGGCTGACAGATCAGCGGGGCATTGAAAAAGATGTCTGAAAAGAGGTACATCTTCGGGGATGTACCTCTTTTTCTTTACTGAGTACGAAAAAGAGTGCCTACCGTACAAGATTTTCTCGAAATTCTGCATCAAATAACTCCGGAACACCTGGCTGAAGACTGGGATAATGTCGGTCTTCTAGTGGGGAATCCCAGGCAACCGGTCCACAGGATACTCCTGGCTCTGGATCCCACCTGTTCCTTGGTCGAAGAGGCCGTCCGAGACCGCGTCGATCTCATCCTTACCCACCACCCCATCATTTTCCGGCCGCTGAAAGCACTTCGTACAGACACCCCCACCGGCAGATTTATCGCCCTAGCCGCCCAAAACCAGATTAGCGTTATCGCCAGCCACACCAATTTCGATAGTGTCCCCGATGGGGTCAGTGGCCATCTGGCACGGATCCTTGGCCTGCAACAGTTGCGGCCGTTGCTGCCTTCCAAAAACGACTGCCCGGAAACCTGCGGTCTGGGGCAGATCGGCACCTATTCCCAACCCCTTTCCCCTGAAACATTTTTGGCCCGTATTGAACAAGCCCTCCAACCTCCCTGGTTGCTTGAAGCCGGTCCCAGGCCGGAGCAGGTGGCTCGAGTGGCGGTTTGCGGTGGCTCTTGTTCGGATTTTGCCGAGGTCGCCAAACGAAACGGGGTTGATGTTTTTCTCACTGCCGAGGTGAAGCACTCCGTGGCTCGCTGGGCAGAGGAGGTCGGCTTATGGTTGCTTGATGGCGGTCATTTTGCCACGGAAAATCCAGCCATGGAACCGCTACGCGCCCGGCTGTGTCGAGAGGTCGAACAGCGGAGCTGGACTTTAACCATTGAAGTTACCCGTCAAAATCCGCCGTTGCGGTTGGTGGGAGGTAGTTTTAGAAAGGGGAGTGCGTGACCGAAGAGTGTCATGGCTCCCCTGATTTATTTATATGAGTAACCATTAGACTGACCGATTGAGGAGTTCATCATTGAAAGAAGAAATATTCAAGTTGATCAAACTGCAGGCCATTGACAGTGAGATCGCCGGGTTTGATAAGGCCATTGGCAAGCATCAGGCAATTATTTCCGGTCGTGAGCAGGCCATTGCGGAGAAACAGGAAGCTATTGCCAACCACCGCGCCAAGATTGATCTACTCAATCAAAAGCAGCGAGAGACCAACATCGAGCACGATGATGCCGGAGCCCGGGTCAAAGATCGGCAGAATAAGATGATGCAGGTCCAGACCAGCCGTGAGCATCAGGCGTTGCTAAAAGAAATCGAGGAGAATAAAAAAGTGCTCAAGGAGTCTGAAGAGCGCATTCTCCAATTCATCGAGCAGATCGAGCAGTTGGAGCAGGATGTGGCCAGCCTTGAGAATCTCTGTTCAGGTGAGCAGCAGCTGTTGGCCGAGGAAATAGCGAATGTTGACAAGGCAATCCAGCGGATTGAGCAGTCGAAAAAATCCGTGGCCAGCCAACGTGAGACCGAGGCTGCAGAGCTGGAAGGTCCCTACCTCAAACGCTACACCCTGCTGTTGAACAAACGCGACGGCTTGGCGGTGGTGCCGATCAATGGCAGCGTCTGTCAGGGGTGTTTCATGTCCCTGCCGCCGCAACAGGTCAACGAGGTGCGCAAGGCCGAAAAACTCAACCTCTGTCCCACCTGTCAGCGGATTCTTTACTATCGCGCACCCGAGGAAGTTGCCGTTGACGAAGCCTGAGATCCTGACGCGGGACCATGTCCTGCAACGTTTGGCCGAGCACCTGGATGATGCGACTCTGGAGGCACTTTTTCCGGGGGTGAATCAGAGGCAATTGCGGCAGCTGATCGTTGGCGGTAGCCAAGCGCCAAGTCGGAAAGCGGTTTCTCCTCCACCTTCTCCCCCCATTGACGCAGCAGGCTGTTATCGGCTGTTTACCGATGGTGCTTCCCGGGGAAATCCCGGGCAGGCCGGAGCCGGTGCGATACTGTTTTCGCCTGCCGGTGATGAATTGATTGCTCACTCGGCCTATCTGGGGACCTGCACCAACAACGTAGCCGAATACCGGGCGCTTATCCTCGGTCTGGATGAGGCTTTGCAACTTGGGTGCGATGAACTGGCGATAGCCCTTGATTCGGAACTGATTGTCCGTCAGATTCAGGGCCGTTATAAGGTGAAAAATGAAACCCTGCTGCCGCTGTTTCAGCAGGTGCAGCAGCGGCTTTCCCGGTTACGCAAATGGTCGGTCATGCATGTGCCCAGGTCGCAGAACAGCCGGGCCGACCAACTGGCCAATCAGGGCATAGACGGTAGGGACGACTAAACAGGCTAAAATCCGTCGCTGTCGTTCGAGTAAAGGGAACCTTGAATAATTGCTTTTTCTGCCAATCTCAGTGTTACGCTCAAAATTTTATCCTTGGGATATCTTCCTCTGCCTATGATGAAATTTTGCGCATGCCTTGATTTTAATTGAAAGTTTGCATTATTCAAGCCACCCTAAAGAGTAAGGGGTGAACGCATGGTCGCTCCGGCCTCGGGCCGGGGAGGAAAGTCCGAACACCACAGGGCGCGGTGGTTCGTAACGCGAACTTCGGGTAACCGGGGGAAAGTGCCACAGAAAAAACACCGCCGATGGGGCGTTCGCGCTCACAGGTAAGGTTGAAATGGCGAGGTAAGAGCTCACCGCCTCCATGGCGACATGGGGGGCAGGGTAAACCCCACCGGGTGCAAGACCAAATAGGGAGACGTTTGAGGGCTGCCCGCCTGAAGTCTCCGGGTAGGTTGCAGGAGGCACCGGGCGACCGGTGTCCAAGTTAAATGATCATGGTCCACCCTCGGGTGGAAACAGAATTCGGCTTACAGTTCACCCCTTTTTTTTATTCGTGCATAACCAAATCTTCACATACCCTCCCGTCGGGGTCGTTCTTCCCGCTGGCGGGATCGGTTCCCGTTTTGGCCATTCCCACCCCAAACAGTTTCTCGATCTGATCGGCGTGCCCATACTGGTGCGCACCTGTCGAGCCTTTTTGCAGATCCCCGAAATTTCCTTGGTGGCGATAGCGGCACCAAAAGATCATTACCAGGCAAGCATCGATCTGCTGCAAAATCATCTGCCTAAGGAAGAGTTTAAACGGCTTCTGTTCACCGTGGGTGGTGCAACCCGCCAGGATTCGGTTCGAGCAGGGCTGAGTCTCCTGCCGCCGGAGATCGAACTGGTGCTGGTGCATGATGCCGCCAGACCCTTGATCGATCGGCAGACCATCCTGCGTTGTCTGCAAGGCGCAGTACAGTACGGAGCGGTGATCGCGGCGATACCGGTAAAAGATACCCTGAAAAAAGTTGCGGAGACGGGGCAAATCACCGACACTGTTGATCGTTGCGAACTTTGGCAGGCTCAAACCCCCCAGGCCGCCCAACGCATGCTTTTAGAACAGGCCTTTGAAAAAGCTGCGACAAGCGGCTTCATCGGTACCGACGAGGCCTCGATCCTTGAGGCCGCGGGAACCCCGGTGTGGGTGGTCGAGGGCAGCGAGCGTAATCTTAAGGTAACCCGGCCGGAGGATCTGCAGGTGGCCTCAAACCTTTTGCAGGAGCCAACCATTATGAAAATCGGACATGGTTTTGATGCGCATCGGCTGGTCGGCGGCCGCAAGTTGATTCTTGGGGGGGTGGACATTGCGTTTGAACTTGGCCTGGACGGCCATTCCGACGCCGATGTTGTTGCCCACGCCTTGATCGATGCACTGCTTGGGGCCCTTGGGCTTGGTGATATTGGTCGCCATTTTCCCGACAGCGATCAGCAGTATAAAGGGGTCGACAGCCTACTGCTTCTTGCGCATGTGCAGCAGTTGGCCGAGCAACAGGGGTATGTGCTCGGCAATGCCGATATCACCATTGTCTGTCAACGGCCGAAACTGGCGCCGCATCTGGCGCGGATGCAGGCCAATCTGGCGAGAAGTTGCAAGGTGGCCCCAGGGGACATCAATATCAAGGCAACCACCACTGAAAAAATGGGATACACCGGACGAGGCGAGGGCATTGCCGCCCATGCCGTCGTTCTTGTGAGGTCAGAACATGGATGTCAATAGAGAGAGGCTGGCAGCGAACTTTATCGAGCTCTGTGAAATCGACAGCCCGTCGCGCAAAGAGCGGCGGATGTTGGAGCGGCTGCGGGCCATTTTTACCGAACTCGGAGCCGTGGCTATTATGGAAGATGATTCCGCAGCCCGAACCGGATCGGACTGCGGTAACCTGATTGTTCGTTTTGACGGGAGTCTTGATCTGCCCCCCATCTTTTTCAGCTGCCACATGGATACGGTGCTGCCGGCCGAGGGGGTGAAGGTCAAGCGTATTGGTGATCTGTTCACCAGTGCCGGTGAGACCATTCTCGGGAGTGACGATAAATCGGGCATTGCCGGCTGTATCGAGGCGTTGCGTTTGGTCCGGGAGGGTAATGTCCCCATCCGGCCGTTGGAGTTGGTGATTACCACCTGTGAGGAAATCGGCCTTATTGGGGCCAAGGCACTTGACCCAAGCCTTGTCACTGCCAAAGAGGGCTACGCCCTCGATTCCACGGGCTTTGCCAAGGTGGTTACCCATGCACCGGCACTGAACCGGATAACCATCACCCTTCAAGGTGTGGCTGCCCACGCCGGTCTGCATCCGGAATGGGGCGTCAACGCCCTGGTCCTTGCCGGTCAGGCCTTGGCCAAGGTACCGACCGGCCGGATCGATGAAGAGACCACCGTCAACTTCGGCACCATCCAAGGCGGCGCGGCCTCCAATATTGTCCCGGAAAAGGTGGTTATCGAGGCTGAGGTGCGGAGCCATTCGATGGAGAAATTGGCCAAGGTAACCGAGGAGATTGGAGCCGTTTTTAAAGCTGCCGTGGCGGACTGGTCGGACCCGACCGGTTCGGCCAAGGGGGCGCCAAAGGTCGATATCGAGGTGCGGCAGGATTTTGCCGCCATGCAGTTGAACCCCGAGGATGCGGTTCTGCGACGGGTGGCGGCCGCAGCCCGTTCCATCGGCATGGAGCTGACCTACGAGAAGGCTGGCGGCGGCAGCGATGCCAATGTTTTCAACGGTAATGGTCTGGCAACGGCCATTGTCGCCACCGGCATGACCAATGTACACTCCACCAATGAACAGGTGGAATTACAGGACATGGTTGACCTGACCCGGCTACTGGTCGCGTTGTTGACGGAAACTTCGTGTTGAGAAAACGGCTAATTAAGATCGATCATCCCAGGGGCGCCGGAACCGACTTCACCGATGATCCGGCATTGCGGGAGGTATCCCTCTTGCTTGAGCTGATCCAGCAGGTGCCGGGCCGCCTCCGGTTCAATGGCCAGGAGGAGGCCACCCGAAGTCTGGGGGTCGTAGCCGATCAGTTCCAGGGAATCCATTTCCGGTAGGGAAGAACGAACCCACTGGCTGTAAAAGCTACGGTTGCGGTAGGCGCCTTCGGGGATAATCCCCATGTCGGCGAAGTCGCGGGCGTTGAGGAAAATCGGCAGTTGCCGGGCATGCACCCGAATAAAAACCTTGGAGGCTTCGGCCATCTCGTGCAGGTGACCAAAGAGCCCGAACCCGGTGATATCGGTGCAGCCATGGACACCGGCTCGCAGCTTTGGATTCCGGTTGAGCAGTTCCATGGGTAACCGGTTGAGGGTGGCGAGCAGTTCCACCAATTGGTGTTCTTCGGCGGCATCGGTGAGCCCTCCCTTGATGGCGGTGGAAAGAATGCCGGTGCCCAGGGGCTTGGTCAGCAGGAGAACATCGCCGGGTTTGGCGCCGCCGTTTTGCAGCACTTGATCCGGATGGACCAGCCCAGTAACCGACAGACCGTATTTGAGCTCCGCATCCTCGATGGAGTGGCCGCCGACCAGGAGCGCCCCGGCCTCGCGAATTTTTTCCAAGCCGCCCTCGATCACCCGGCGGAACACGCTTGAATCCATGGTTTTGGTGGGGCAGGCGAGGATATTCATGCATAACAGCGGTTTTCCGCCCATGGCGTAGACGTCGGAGAGGGCATTGGCCGCGGCGATCCGGCCGAAGTCGAAGGGATCATCGACAATGGGTGTAAAGAAATCGACCGTCTGAATGAGGGCGGTGGTGTCGTTTAAACGATAGACCCCGGCGTCGTCGCAGGTCTGCGTTCCAACCAAAAGGTTGGGATCCTGCGGCAGTTCCAGTCCGCACAGTATTCGGCCCAGGTCCCCCGGGCCCAGCTTGGCAGCTCAGCCTGCAGCTTTGACGGTGCTGGTCAATTTTATCGGCGTGGTGGTCATCGGAATGGACGAAACGGCATAAAGGGAAATGGAATCGAGTGAACGTTTACGGATTCAGTCAACAATATTTCTTGAAGATACCTGATATTCTCTTGAAAAAAAACGTGTAATCTGGTTGTAGATAATCTTCTTTGCGAAAAATGGATCGACAAAAGTACGGGCACAAGGAATTGTTCTTTGTGCCTTTCGATTTTTATCGTTCTCGCAAAAAGCCGAGAAAACGGCGGGGGGTGCTTTCTACTCTGCTGTTTTTACGATAATCGTTCTTTTATCTGTTGGTTTTTTGCGAGCTTGTTATTTTGAAGCACCTTTACAAAAATGTAGGCAGTGGATATGAACACGTACATACCTGAACAGGAAATTTCGGCTAAACCCAAGCACGAATGTGGTATCTGTGGAGTATTCGGACACCATGATGCCGCGAAACTGGTCTATTTCGGACTGTATGCGCTGCAGCACCGTGGACAGGAGAGTGCGGGCATTGTTGCCGGAGACGGCAAAAAAGTCGTCATTCACAAGGCCATGGGCCTGGTGGCGGACGTGTTCAGTGAACAGACCCTGCAGCGCTTGACCGGCCATCTGGCCACTGGCCATGTCCGTTATTCCACCACCGGTGAGTCCAGTATCGTCAACACACAGCCTTTTTTGGCAACCCACAAGGGCTTACCGCTGAGTGTGGCCCACAACGGCAACCTGGTCAACTCCATTACCCTGCGTCGCCATCTGGAGCAGCAGGGGTCGATTTTTCAAACTACCATGGATAGTGAGATTGTGATCCACCTCATGGCTCGGCATATGGACCGCGGCCTACAGGAGGCAATCAAGACCGCTTTCTCCTGTATCGAGGGCGCCTATTCGCTCTTGCTGATGACTCCGGATACAATGATCGCCATTCGTGATCCCAACGGTTTCCGGCCCCTTTGTCTGGGTGTGCTCGATAACGGTGGCTATGTGGTCGCCTCCGAGACCTGCGCCCTGGATCTGATCGAGGCCGAATACATCCGCGATATCGAGCCCGGCGAGGTCCTGATCATCAATGACAAGGGGCTGACCTCCATGTTCCCCTGGGCGCCGGTCCAGAAAAGCTATTGTATTTTTGAACAGGTGTACTTTGCCCGCCCCGACAGCGACATCTTTGGCTTCAACGTTTATGCCTCCCGCAAGCGGATGGGCGAAATCCTGGCACGAGAGGCCAAAATTGATGCCGATTTTGTTATGCCTTTCCCCGATTCCGGCAATTACGCCGCCATTGGCTACTCCAGCGCCTCGGGCATTCCACTGGAAATGGGTATGATCCGCAATCACTATGTCGGCCGGACCTTTATCCAGCCCACCCAGTCCATGCGCGACTTCTCCGTACGGGTTAAACTCAACCCGGTGCGCAAGCTGCTTACAGGCAAACGGGTGATTATTGTCGAGGATTCGATTGTCCGCGGCACCACCGGTCGTAGCCGGGTCCAGTCGCTACGCCGTGCCGGAGCCGCTGAGGTGCATATGGTGGTCAGCTGCCCGCCCACCCGCTACGCCTGCTACTACGGTATCGATTTTCCCTCGAGTTCCCAGCTGATTGCCTCCGGCAACACCGTCGACGGCATTCGTGAGTATCTAGGCCTTGATTCGCTGCATTATTTAAGTGTCGAGGGTTTGGTCGAGGCCACCGGGCTGCCCAAAGAGGACTTCTGCCTCGCCTGTTTCACTGCAAATTATCCGATCGAGCCTGATAAAGAATTTACCAAGGAAGCCTTTTCCGGCTGCGGCTGTTAAGCGGCCGCTGATGCATACCCTCAACGTCGATAGCACCGCTGCAGTGGTTGTGTCACCTGCAGCGCATGTGGCCGGAAGAATGTATCCACATTGAAGAGGAGGGGAACACTTCCTTGATCAGGCCCCTGGGCCGGAAGTCTTCCTGAGCAAACTCCTCACTCTTCCCTTGTTTCCGTCACTGATATCCGGTTTCGCCGGAGAGAAGCCTGCGCCGGACTCGGTGACCTAACCCCTCACCGGAGGATTGCATGGATCCCGCCGCACTTCTGCCTGCCCCCGATACCATCCCCGTGCCCTGGGGCTGGTTTCAAGCCCTACTACTTTTGACCTTTCTGGTGCACATCCTGTTGATGAACACCATGTTCGGCTCGGCCTTCATTGCCTTGGTTAGCCATTTTCGTCGAGGTGGTTTGAAGACTCCCTGCAGCGAATCCGTTTCCCATACCCTACCCTTTACTATTGCCTTCACGGTCAACTTCGGGGTGGCGCCACTGCTTTTTATCCAAGTGCTCTACGGGCATCTCTTCTACAGTAGTTCCATTCTCATGGCCGTGTATTGGCTCGCGGTTATCGGTTTGCTGATCGGTGCCTACTCGCTTTCCTACCTCTATAAATATCGCTACCCAAAACTGGGACTGCTGCGGGTGCCGACCCTGTTTGTGGTCGTGTTGTTCTTTGCCGCGATTGCTTTTGTTTTTGTCAACAATATTGGCCTGATGCAAGCTCCTGCCACCTGGGAACGATATTTTTTGCAGCCCAGAGGACTGCTGTTGAATATGCAGGATCCGATGCAACTGCCGCGCTACCTCCATTTTCTTTTCTCATCGCTGGCAGTGGGCGGCCTAGTCATTGCCGGCTATTTTCATCGGCAGCAGAAACACGGAGATTGGGCCGGGATGGACTGGATCCGTACCGGTTGCCGCTGGTTCAGTTTTGCCACGATGTTGAATATTCTCATCGGCCTCTGGTTTCTGTTCAGCCTGCCGCATGGGCTCCTCAATCTAACCATTCCTGGTGGTCAAGTGCTGGCGGCTACCATCGGCGCGGGTCTGCTTTTGGCATTACCTGCCATCCGCGCCGGCCTTGCCGGTCGGGTGGTGCCAGCGGTCTGGTGGACCCTGGGCACGGTGATCCTGATGGTTTTGGCCCGGGATGTGCTGCGTCGCTCCCTGCTCGCTCCCTGGTTTTCGCCTGGAGAACTACAGGTACAACCCAGCTTTACTCCGTTGGTTCTTTTTTTAGTTCTCTTTGCCCTCGGCATAGGGCTCATCGCCTGGATGGTCCCCTTTACTCTTAAGAATTGCGGGCATAAGGGGGTTAGGTCATGAACTATCCTGTCTGGCAGCTAGACAGTTTCGGTGGTGGCCTCTGGATCATTATCATTGCCGTGTTCCATGTTTATATCGCCCACTTTGCCGTGGGCGGTGGTCTTTTCCTGGTTTTGGCGGAACGCAAGGCAGAGCGCGAAGGTAACGCGTCCATGCTCGATTACGTGCGCGTCCACGCCAAGTTTTTTCTCCTACTCACCATGGTGGCCGGGTCGATCACCGGTGTGGGCATCTGGTTTATTATTGCCCTGCTCAATCCAGCTGCGACCTCGATCCTGATCCATACCTTTGTTTTTGCCTGGGCTATGGAGTGGGTCTTTTTCCTTCTGGAGATTGTTTCCCTCTTTCTCTACGCCTATACCTTCGGCCGGATGGTGGGGTGGAAACACCGACTTTTGGGCTGGATCTATTTCGTTTCTGCCTGGATGTCACTTTTTCTCATCAACGGCATCATCGATTTTATGCTCACTCCGGGCCGTTGGCCCCAGGACGGCAACTTCTGGTCTGGTTTTTTCAATCCCAGTTTCTGGCCCTCACTCTGTTTTCGCACCTTCCTCAGCCTGATCATTGCCGGCCTCTTCGGTCTGGTAACTGCCACCTGGTTGAAAGAGCGACGGCTGCGCAATTCGATGGTGCGTTTCTGTGCCCGTTGGTTGCTGTTGCCCTTTGTCCTCTTTGTCGTTTCGGCCTGGTGGTACAAGTTGGCCCTGCCGACGGAGTTGCAGGAATTGATTTTTCAGCGTATGCCGTCCATACAGCCTTTTTTTGAGGGCCTGCTCATTGGATCGCCGATCCTGGTCCTGGCCGGGTTGCTCCTGATTTTCCGCCTGCCTCCGGCTTTGAGCCGCTTACTGGCTCTGGTGCTGTTGGTGGTCGGCCAGCTTTACATCGGCTGTTTTGAATTTATCCGTGAAGGTGGGCGTCGGCCTTATATCATTCGCGATGTGATGTATTCGACCTCGATCCTGAAAAAGGATATGGATCGAATTCAGGATCAGGGCATTCTTACTTTGGCCAAATGGGTAAAGCACCGCGAGATCACGCCCGAGAATCGTCTGGCCGCCGGGCGGGAGATCTACAACCTGCTTTGTCTGTCCTGCCACGCCATTGACGGCCCGATGCGGGATATCAAGAAGTCAGCCGCGCCCTATACCCCAAGCGGGCTTGATGCCATGATCAGCGGCATGCATATTTTTCATCCGTCCATGCCGCCCTTTGCCGGAACCACAGAAGAGCGCCGAGCCCTGGCCGCTTTCATTGCCGAGGAACTCAATGGCCGCCAAGATCCAGTACCGGTGACATTGCAGGCCAAGGAGGTAAAAATTCCTCCTTTTGATTCTGAAAGTGATCCCTATATACTGTTGGTCTGGAGTCCGGGGGGGATGAAAAACGTAGCCGAAGTCAAGGGCGTTCTCTCCCTGCTGCCGCCGGGGAGTGAACTGCGGGCCCAGCTGATCAAGCGCGGGGAAATCCCGGAAATCATCAACCAGGGCGTGTTGCTCACCTATCGGCTGGATCAGGAAAAGCCGGGGAATACTGCAAAGACGTTCTCCGGTGAGATGATGGCCGAGGACGATTATTTCGTGGCGGAACATATTGTCATTAACCCGGCAGGCGGTGCGGCGTTTGATCCCTATCCGATCTTGCAGCTGACGGCCAAGGATGAAAGCGGCAAGCTGCTGGCAACCACCAAGGTCGTGCTCCCGGTTTCAACCGAGATCGGCTGCTCCACCTGCCACGGCACTTCACCGGAACTCGGCGACCGCCCCGGCCTGGGACGAGGCACCGCCTTCAACATCCTTGCGGCGCATGATCGTCTAAGCAAGACCCGCCTTCTGCAGCAGGCGCAAAAGGGCACCATGGTACAGTGCCGCGAGTGCCATGCCGACAGCCTTTACAAGGCCAAGGGGATGCCGGAGTTGCTTAACCTCTCCGCCAGCATTCACGGATTCCATGCCAACTACCTCAAGGAGAAGGGCGCCGCTGCCTGCGGTCTTTGTCATCCTTCGTCCGTAACCGGTAGTACCCGAATGTTGCGTGATTTTCATAGCTCCATCGCCATGGACTGCACCAGTTGCCACGGCGTGCTTGAAGATCAGGCCTTGGGGCTTTTGAAAAAGGAACAACAGGGCGGTAAAGGCCAAGCGCAGGCCTTGATGCTGCGTTTGGCACCGCGTGCGGTTAATTCCATCGACGCTATCAAGCCCCGTAGTCCTTGGAGCCAACAGCCCGACTGCCTGCATTGCCACGTGGATTATCAGGCACCGGAAACGGATACGTTGCTTCAATCGTGGACTGCCGATGAACAAGGGTTGTATCGGAATCGTACCGACGACAGTGGTCGCCTGTTTTGCGGAACCTGCCATTCCAGCCCCCATGCGGTCTATCCGGCCGACAACCCCTACGGGAAACAGCTCGATGTGCTTCAGCCGTTGCAGTACCAGGACAACCGCCTGCCCATTGGGTCAAATCGTAACTGTAAGCTCTGCCACACGGTGGACATGGCAGACGAAATGCATCATGCCAACAGCTTGCGAGATTTTCGGAATGAGTAGGGACGGGGAAAAGTTATTTGAAAATAGGGGACAGGCATCGTCGTGTTGAAATTGGTACTGCTTTGGGGTGGCTGGTGCGCTTTGCACAGCCTGCTGATCTCCACCGTTGTCCGGCAATGGATCGAAGGGAAGGGCGGCCCCTGGCTCGGGCTCTATCGGCTGGTCTATATCGGGGTGGCGGTCGTTACCCTTATGCCGGTGTTGTGGTACACGGCCTCCTTACCGCAGCAGCCATTTGCGTCGCCGTCGTTTTGGGTGCAAATGCTCAGGGGCATTTTGCTCCTCTACGCCACGGTACTGTTTGTCGGTGGCCTGCGGGTGTACGACCTGCAGGCCTTTCTCGGCTTGCGCCAGTGGCGGGCGTACCGCCAGGGCAAGGTAAGCACGCCGTCGGTGCTGAACACCAGCGGCATTCTTGCCTATCTCCGCCATCCCTGGTACAGCGGTGGCATTGCATTGCTTTGGGGGCTTCCGGGCTTGACCAACGTTTCCCTGGTTACCCGCCTTATCCTCAGCGTCTATCTCATTATCGGTGCCTTTCTTGAGGAGCGGAAGATGCAAAGTCTTCTGGGAGATGTCTACCGCGAGTACTGTCGCCGGACGCCGATGTTTATCCCCTGGCGGCTATGGAGGAGAGATTACTCCTGATCCCGCATCAGGGCCCGCCAGCGAAGAAAATTTTCCTCGTTGAGTTCTTGTTCTTCCTTCTCGTTGAGTTGCTGCCCCAGCGGTTTGAGTCCTTCCGGTTTCTTGATAATGCCAAAGGCCATCATGGTGGCACCGGTGTGCATCCAGACCTCGTGGAAGGGGAAGATGCGGAAGGCCGCCACCAGGCCGATCACCTCCTGTTGCGGCAACGACTGATCAAGCACGAACAGCTCTTCGCCGGTGATCACATCCAAAACCACCATGCCTCCCACCGGGAGCAGTTCCTTGACCCAGAACAGCGAAAATCGGGCCTGGTGCATTCCCTCTAGAAGCACCTGCTCATCGCTGCCAACGGGATACGGTTTGCGGTTGCGCATCTGTCGAACTAGGCTGAATCCCCGTGGTCGGTGCATGTAGATTAAATAGTCCTGGAGCAGTTCCGTTTCGTATTCACTCTCAAAGGTCATGCCGAATTTGCTCCCCTGCTTGGTATAAATGTGCAGCCGTTTGGCGCAGGCCTTGATAGTGCTTTTATCGGCCATCTTGGCGAGGTTTCGGTGCAGCTTGGGCATCAATGGCCAGAGTCGCTTATATTCGGTAACGAGTTCTTCAATGTTCTCCGGGATAAGTGCGGACACGGGTATTCTCCTGTCGACAACGATAAATTAGGGGCTGGGGCATCTCTATGCAGCTTGGCCAAAGGGGTGGCATGAGGTGCTCTTGTAGCATGAATCGAGACGGAATTCAAAAAAGATCAGCGCTTTTTGCAAGGTCAGCGGTAGGCCTTCTATGAAGGCTTGCCGAGCTTGCCGAGAGCCATTGCCGGATGCTTCATCTTTTGTGCGTTTGGCAAATTTACCGTAAAAAATTGAGTACTGCTTGTGCCGACGGGGGCAATAGATTATTCTCCCTGAATTGTTTGGGCAGGTGTGGAGGGACTGTTGCTGAGTAAAGGCGACATGATGCTTCATTCTTGCCGCCGACCCGTACTCTTATCGTCAACGGAAACCGGTCAAGCGAACCGGCGAGCTCAGGTGGAAAGATGTTCAAGAAAGAACTCGAAGTAACGCTGCATAAGGCCTCGGCAGACCAGATGAAACCGAAACCGGATCAGTCCAAATTGGGATTCGGTCAGGTCTTTACCGATCATATGTTCACCATGCGCTGGAATAAGCAGGATGGCTGGCATGATGCTGCCATCGAGCCTTATAAAAAATTTATGCTGGATCCGGCGGCAATGGTCTTCCACTACGGCCAGGCAATTTTCGAGGGTATGAAGGCCTATCGCGGCAAGGACGATCAGATTTTCCTCTTCCGTCCGGCCGATAACCTCACCCGTATGAACCAGTCCGCCGTGCGAATCTGCATGCCCCGTTTTCCCCAGGATCGAGTGCTCCAGGCTCTGCGTGCCATGGTCTACCTCGACCAGGAGTGGGTTCCCAGTGCTCCGGGCGCAACCCTGTACATTCGCCCGACCATGATTGCCACCGAGCCTGCACTCGGGCTGCGTCCGGCCGAGGAATACCTGTTCTTCGTCATCTGCTGCCCGGTCGGTGCCTATTATTCCGAAGGCTTCAGCCCCACCAGAATTTATGTCGAGGATAAATATGTCCGTGCCGTTCCCGGTGGTGTGGGCAACGCCAAGACCGCCGGTAATTATGCCGCCAGCGTAAAAGCCCAGGTTGAGGCCCATGACAGGGGGTATACCCAGGTGCTGTGGTTGGATGCGGTCGAGCGTCGTTATGCGGAGGAAGTCGGTACCTCCAATATCTTTTTCCTCATTGACGACGAACTGATCACGCCGCCGCTGGAGGGCTCAATCCTTCCTGGTATCACCCGTGATTCGGTCATTCAGTTGGCCCGCGACTGGGGCTACCAGGTCAGCGAACGTCGCATCACTATCGATGAGGTGGTGGCCGCCGGAAAGAGCGGCGCGCTCAAGGAGAGTTTTGGTACTGGTACCGCGGCGGTGATTTCTCCCGTGGGGGAATTCTGTTACCAGGAGCAGCATCTCCAGATAAACGGCGGCGCGGCTGGAGAACTGGCTAAACGGCTCTATGATGAGCTCCAGGCCATCCAGTTCGGCTATCAGGACGACCCCCACAAATGGCGGGTCCGTGTTGGTTGAACAACTATCAAAAAACACTCCTATCTTTAAAATTTCCTTTCATATTAACGGGTTGAATGAATTATTTTTTCGTTCAACCCGCCCTTGATTTTTCATAAACCGAACCTATTGTTTTGCGCAGTCGAAAGGCTGCAGCTTCGCTTTTTCTAAAAAAGAAACAAGGCTTGCGTCGACCGGAGACCAACTAGGCTCCCCCTTCGGCTCAAACATTTATTATCATCTCATATCTAGAAACACACAGGAGGAATCTACATGAAAATTCGTCCATTGAATGACCGCATCCTGGTCAAGCGATTGGAAGGAGAGGAGAAGACCGCTGGTGGTATCATTATCCCCGACTCTGCTAAAGAGAAACCGGCAGAGGGAGAGATCGTGGCCGTTGGCCCCGGCAAACTCAACGATGCCGGAGAGCGTGTAGTCATGGATGTTGCGGTCGGTGATCGCGTACTGTTCTCCAAATACGGCGGAACCGAAGTTAAACTGGACGGCGAAGATTTTCTCATTATGCGCGAGGACGACATCCTCGGCGTAGTTCAGGCTTAATTCACGGTATTCAAACGGTTTAAGGAGATAGAACATGGCTTCAAAAGAGTTGAAATACGGCGGCAAGGGCCGCGAGAAAATGCTGGCTGGCGTTAACGCCCTTGCCAATGCTGTAAAAGTTACCCTCGGTCCGAAAGGCCGCAACGTACTGATCGAGAAATCCTTCGGTGCGCCGGTTATCACCAAAGACGGTGTTACCGTTGCCAAAGAGATCGAGCTCAAAGATAAGTTCGAGAACATGGGCGCCCAGATGGTTAAGGAAGTTGCTTCCAAAACCTCTGATGTTGCCGGTGACGGTACCACCACCGCCACTGTACTGGCCCAGGCTATCTACACCGAAGGCGCCAAGTTGGTTGCCGCCGGTTCCAATCCCATGGAGATCAAACGCGGTATCGACGCATCCGTAGCCGCGGTTGTTGCCGAGCTCGGCAAAATCGCCAGCCCCACCAAAGAGCAGAAAGAGATTGCTCAGGTAGGGACCATCTCCGCCAACAACGACGAGACCATCGGTAACATTATTGCCGAGGCCATGGACAAGGTTGGTAAGGAAGGCGTTATCACCGTTGAGGAAGCCAAATCCATGGAGACCTCTCTGGACGTGGTTGAGGGTATGCAGTTTGATCGCGGTTACCTCTCTCCCTACTTTGTTACCGATCCGGAGCGCATGGAAGTGAGCATGGATGAGCCTTTCATCCTGATCAACGAGAAGAAGATCTCCAACATGAAAGACCTGTTGCCGATCCTCGAGTCCGTTGCCAAGATGGGCAAACCGCTGTTCATCATCGCCGAGGACGTAGACGGCGAGGCGCTGGCTACCCTGGTTGTCAACAAACTGCGTGGCACCCTGAATGTTGCCGCTGTTAAAGCTCCGGGTTTTGGTGATCGCCGCAAAGCCATGCTTGAGGACATCGCCATCCTCACCGGTGGTCAGGTTATCACCGAGGATCTTGGTATCAAGCTTGAGAACGTCACCATTAACGACCTTGGCACCGCCAAGCGCATCGTGGTTGACAAAGACAACACCACACTCATCGACGGTGCTGGCGACAAGGACAGCCTTGCTGCCCGCGTTAAGCAGATCCGTGCTCAAATCGAGGACACCACCTCTGATTATGATCGCGAGAAACTGCAGGAGCGTCTGGCCAAACTGATCGGCGGTGTTGCCGTGATCAATGTTGGTGCCGCTACCGAAGTTGAGATGAAAGAGAAGAAGGCCCGTGTTGAGGATGCACTCAACGCTACCCGCGCTGCCGTGGAAGAGGGCGTTGTTCCCGGTGGTGGTGTTGCTTACCTTCGTTGCCTCAAAGTGCTCGACACCATCGAGCTCGTTGGCGAGCAGGCATTGGGTATCAATATCATCCGTCGTGCTCTTGAGGAGCCGGTCCGCCAGATCGCCGCCAATGCTGGCCGCGAGGGATCGGTTATCGTTGAGCATGTGAAGAACCTGGAAGGCCCGATGGGCTTCAACGCAGCCACCGAGAAATATGAGGACCTGATCGAAGCCGGTGTTATCGACCCGGCCAAGGTTACCCGTTCTGCGCTGCAGAATGCTGCCTCTGTTTCTGGTCTGCTCCTGACCACCGAGTGCATGATTGCCGAGCTCCCGGAAGAGGATAAGGGTGCAGGCGGTATGCCTCCTGGTGGTATGGGCGGCATGGGTGGCATGGGCGGCATGGGCGGCATGATGTAATACGCCCAGCCTAAGCTCACCTAGCTTAGCTGTTTTAGTGAACCTCTTTCGGGATTGACTCCCGAAAGAGGTTTTTTTTGTCCTTCTTGTGAAAATTTGGTTTAAGTGAAAACTTGAAGGTTTTTTTCTTGACATCTAATGCCTAATCCAGCATAATGCTCCGATTCAAGCCCGTAGGCTTTTTCAGATATTGGCGATGTAGCTCAGATGGTTAGAGCATACGGCTCATATCCGTAGTGTCCGGGGTTCAATTCCCTGCATCGCCACCATTTTTAAGTCCTGGAAATTACAGGCAATATATATAAGCCCCGTTCTCTTCTTGAGAACGGGGCTTTTCTGTTTTTAGAGCTCGTGTAAGCACTATGTAAGCAGAGGTTATTCTGCTGTGTGGTTTTGGCTTGGCGTTCTGTTTGTGCTGCTGACTATGTGATCTTGCAACGCTGAGAGACGTTATGTGTAGCTTGGCAGCGGTGTGGGAGTGGTGTGGTGAAACTGGCCAGGCGGATCTGGACAGCGGACCTGTGACTGACCCCCACGGTTTGGAAAAGGGTGATGGCCGGGTTCTCCGCGGTGGCTCGTGGGGCTACGACCGCAGGCTCGTGCGTTCTGCAATCCGTAACAGGAACGAGCCTTCCTACCACTTCGACAACTTGGGCTTTCGTCTTGCCAGAGGTCGCTGAGTACGGGGCAGGTAAGCGGAGCGGCAGGGCAAGGTGGCCGCCGGCTGCGCCGTCCGCGTGGGCGCGGGGCGGTCGCAGATGGCGTGGCCCCTTGCACAGGCCAACGGGCGGGTACATCAACGCTTGGATTACGGTGTTGATTTTTCTGCGTTGAGCCGAATTCCTCTCGGGCCCTAATTTAGGGTCGCGGAAAAAAATATCCAATTCTGTTTGTCTTTCGGCCCTGCTACGGTGTTGCTTTAACAGATGAATATAATTGATTTGTGGCAGCCCACAATTTAAATTTTAGACGTGGTTTGTCCCCAATTTACTGCTATGCTTGCTGTCACGTTGATACGCCTTGGCACTGTTATAACCGCGCTCGCCGAACGGCTGTAACTTTTCCAGCCAAGAAAGTTTTAGATCGGCGAGCAGTCGCTCCACGTTCTCCTGTGGCTCCGGCTGGTCTAATGTCGCAAGCACTGAAAACTCGAAATTTTCCACGCCAAATTCGATCAAATCTTTCTGTAGTCCCCGATTGAAGACGATTTTCCCCATACGCAATTGAAACATCCGGCTGTTGCGCGTTCCCTCGAGGTTTTTACTACTCTCAATAAAAATTTTTCCATTGGCTTTATTACGAATCTGGCAGATTCCCATAGTGGGCGCATTTTGCTTGTAGGCCCGTTTAATATCGGCCCGTTCAGAATTTTTTGGCATTCGTTTCCTTTTGATAGGTAGCGGAATTATTTGTTCAGACGCTGCATGTTCACCTTGCTCTCGCCAGTACTCGGTCCCTTCACGCTTTATAAACCCTTGGTCCACCAACAGACGGCGGATTGTGCAGTAGTCATCAAATAGTGGCAAGATAAGCCCTGTCACCTCGTGTTCACTGTAGCGGTGCTCTAGTTCAAACTGAACAGCAAATCGTTCCAACACGATCAACTGCTTTTTGTGCTGAGCAGGTAGTCTTTCCAGTCTGCCATGACGAAAGAACGTATCTAACACATTTTGGCGATACGCTTTCATCCGTACATCCTGAAGTTCATTGCATACAGTAAACGCTGACACTATCTCACGCAGGGTAATGTCGAACATGACGTCATTTGCCTTGATGACGACATAGTACTGTTCCTTACTGGTACTTACGAGACCCGCTCGTTCCAACTTCTTCAGATGGAACGAAACGGTCGAGGGAGCAAGTGCTTGTTTCTTTGCGAGTTCTTCCACGTAGTGAGGTCGTTCCAAGAGTGAGTTGATGATGGCAATGCGCGACGGATCGGACAGGGCCTTCATAATGGCGATGCTTTGTTCAGATTCCATACGCTCCTTTTTCCAATTTTATATTTATCGAAACAGTTATCTGATAAAAGAGATGCTGTCAATTTGTTTTTACTGTTGTCGAATCAGATTGTACTGCCAAGAAATGAAACCTACGGTGTTCGGCACCCTACTGATAATAGGGGGTGGCCACATTTCCCCCTGTAAGGCCACCAATCCGACCTTCGCCATGAACTCGGGTGTGTGACTCTCCTTTTTCTTTGCTTCGATCATAGACCTTTGTTTCTCATAATGGCGAACAGCTGAAATCGTTGTTCAGGATTTGGGGCGTCACCATAGCTTGGCCCCGCTGTCATCCTTAAGCGATTCTCACGCTTTAGATGTTTAGGATAGTTGGAGTGGAAAAAGATTGAGTGGCTGGAGGATGAGCATCACCAACAAAAAATCACCGAGGGCAGGGCGCACTCGTTGCCCGTTTCCGTCGTTTTTTTTCCCAATGTCGGTCAAATAGTTGCTGGAGCCAGCCTGGATTGTCAGGTGTTGAGGAGACGCCTCAATCGAAATTTCAGCCACAAACGGTTGAGGTAGGTCATGGGCGGCCGGGAGACGGCAGGGATTTTTTGTCCTTTCCGGGTGGAGGGGAAAAGGAGATCCGCCAAATGGATGGCCTCGGTTGAGCGGGCAAGCATGATACTACAACCGGCGCAGGAGGTGACTAAAGGCCGACCGGCAGCCTCAGCGACCCTTTTGTGTGTCCAGGCTTCGGTAAAACCGGGGTGGACGAATCCGACCGCACCACCCTCACCGCAGCAGAGAGTCTGTTTTTGTTGGTGAGGCATGGGGATTGAGATGTACCCCAGTCCCTGTAGTAGGATGCGCACTGCCTCCTGGGAGGTCTGATCATCCCGCAGTGGGCAAGGATCATGGATCGTGATTTCTTGGCCCTGGCCCTGGCCCTGAGTTGCGTTGGGCAGGCTGTGATCGGCCAAGAGGGTGAAGACGCTCTGTGTGGTTATTTCCGGTGCGTATTGGCGAAAAATTTTGGTGCAATTGGGGCAGGCCGTGAGCACGGTGGTGATGCCGTGGGCTTGCAGGCGCGTTTTGGTTTCGCGAAAGTTGGCAAGAAAGTAATCGTGGCGTCCCAGGTCGTGGGAGGGCTTGGTGCAGCATTTGAACACAATGCCAAGCGTTGGTATCATCTTCTGGAGGTGCTGAAACATACGCAGGGTGACTGCGGGCCGGGTGCCGGGAAGGGCACAGCCAGGAAAGAATACCGTCTTGCAGCCGGGAGGCAGGCCAAACCATGAAAAAAGTGTGGAACGGCCCAAGGCCTCGTAGGTGAGCAAGGACCGGTATGGTTTCCAGTCAAAATTTCCGAGGCCGACCCGTTGGCGGCGCATCTCAAGAAACAGGTTGCAGGGATCAAGTTTTTGCGGGCAGAGAGCGGTGCAGAGCCCGCACAGGCTGCAGCCAAAGGCTATTTGCAGTTGGTCCGTGTCATCGGGCGTCAGGCGACGGACAATGGCCAGGGGAGAACCGTGATGTTGAAGAAAGGCACAGTGACGCATGCAGGCGCCGCAGTCGTTACAGCGCTTGCCTATCGCTTCCATTTGGGTGCTTATGGAATACTCGAGTGCGGGTTGGGGTGCGGGAAGATCTGGTAGGCGGCAAAAATGACGGCCCAGGGAGGAGAGGCGGCGACGGATCATGCAACAGCCCCACCTGTGAGGCGAGTCGCGGGTAAACGCGAGGTGCAAGGAACCGCTGGGGAGATGGATTCCCCAGCGGTCGTCAATGCCAGCTTACTTGGCTGATTCAATCGGATTTCCCGAACCTTTCCAGGCGAAGATGCCACCGGGATAGCGATACACATTGGTGTACCCCAGTTTCTTTGCCCAAAGAGCGCTGTTGTGGCTGCGGGTGCATTTAACAAATCCGCAGTAGATCACGATGGTTTTGTTTTTGTCCGGACCCAGCAGTTTTTCATAATCCTCCTGGCTTTTGCCGTCGGTTTCCTTGCTGTCCCACTCTTTCATCTCGGGAATAGGGAATAGAAACTGCTTGGCACCGGGGATGTGATTTTTGAGATAGGAATCTTTGTAAGGCATGGTGTCGATGATCAGCAGATCTTTGCCGGAATCGATCATTCCTTTAAGCTCGGCGGTGGTAACAATTCCGTAGCCGCCCTGTTGCACTTCCCTCGTCAGTTTAACCGCGACCTGCTCCTTGGTCACCTCTTCCTTGAATTTATCGTTGCCGAAAGAAAAGGCCAAGGCCGAGGTGCTGAGGCCAAGAACAATCAGTCCGGTAATCAAGCCTTTACTGAAAGTGTTGCTGTATCCCATGAGTTCTCCTCTTTGTGTGTGTTGTCGGGGAAGCATGTTTCCTCGATTTCTTTGAAGTTGTAACTTCTTGTACTACAGGTCGCCGCTGCTTTTTCAGGCTTGGGGGGCAGAGAGTCCCTTGCTTGCGCCGACCTTGCGCTTACGCCACCAATATAGGCAAATCACCGCAACCATCATCAGCGCATCGCGCACCAGAGCCGGCTTTAGCCCCTTGTAGGCCTGCTCTGGATCTTCGGGGCCAAAGCAACCGCAGTCGATGTCCAGGCCCAGGTGGATGCCGTAGATCAGCACCGTCATGAACAAGACCAACATGAGGGCAATGGCAGTGAGTCCACCGCGCTTGTTGAGGAGCAGACCGATGCCGGCGATCAGTTCCGCCAGAGGCAGAAGGATGGCCACCGGTATGAGCAAGGACGCCGGTAATAGGCCGAATCCGGCAATGATCTGGGCAAATCGCGGCGGATTAAACAGTTTCATCACCCCGGAATAGATAAAGATCGCAGCCAGTATCCAACGGATGAAAAGGACGAGAGTCTCCCGGTTCCAGGGGCGGAGCAGGCGGAGCCTGCTCTTGGGCTTTAGTGTAGGCATGTTGGAAATGATAAACGATTTCTCCCTGTAAATGCCGCCTTGTAACCCGAATTAGCCGTTTTTCCAAATAGGAAAAAACGATTGTTTTGCATGCGGAGGAGGTGATTTCCCATCAGGTTGCCTCTGTCCTCCTCAGCGGAGGGGAGATCCGGGTGCTGGCGGCTGATGTCGATCTGTTCAGACCTGTTCGCAGTCCCAATACGAAGTTCGTCGAAGAACCTAAATTTGTAAACATCTTTAGACCGGTTAGGCTTGAGAGGGGCGTGCTGAGAAGGTGGAGGGGAAGTGTGACTGATTGCGAGGCGCCGTCCTCGGGTAGATGCTCCCATTTTCTTGCATCGGGTTGAGACATAATGACTCGAATAGCTTTTATGCTGAGTCAAAGGGGGGCTTTGTTTGCTACCCCTCTGATAAGAGACACTTTTTTTAGGATTTTTTGGGGTTATGCAAGCTGGTGCTATTGTATGTTTGGGTCAAAATGACTGATTTGGTATTTTTTTGATGGATTTTTGTAGTGAAAATGATTGGTTCTTTCAATTATTGCTTTGGAATTTGAGAACATCCCCTATACTGCAAATATTAGTATAGCATTAGTTTGCAGTTTATAAATGCTGGCGAAACGTCCATTGGATAGGGCGGTATATGGCGTAATGGTCCGATCGCCGGAGTGGAATAAAGATGACAAAGGAGGAAGTATGCAGTTAACGTCCGTTCGTACCAAAATAGCGGGCATAGCCGGGGCCTGTCTGATTATCTCCTCGGCCGTGCTCGTCGGCTACAGCCTTTACACTGCTCGAACGAGCCAGCAGCATGTAAACGGGCGAGTGACCACGCTGCTGGAAACACGTTCCCTGGATGGTCTGAAAAATTTGGCGAGCAACTATGCTGGTAAAATTCGGGCCGAATTCGATGTTGCCCTTGATGCGGCCCGCACCATGGCCGATATCTTTTCTCTTTCCAAGGAAAGCGACAACGGTGGTCTGGTATTAGGGCGCACTCAGATCAATGCGATCCTGCTCAAGGTGCTGCATGACAATCCCAATTTTAACGGTACCTACTCCTGTTGGGAACCCGATGCCTTGGATGGAAGCGACAGTGAGTTCCGAACTGGCCGGGACGGCAACAACAAACTGACCGGCCGCTTCACTCCCTACTGGAATCGTGACGAGAAAGGCAATATTGCGGTCCAACCCCTGGTCGAATACGATACCCGCGATCGTCACCCCAACGGCGTGCTCAAGGGCGGTTGGTACATTAATCCCAGCGAAAACCACACGGAAAGCGTTTTGGATCCCTTCCCCTATATTGTTCAGGGTAAGCAGGTCTGGCTGACCACTTTGTCGGTGCCGGTCCTGGTCAATAATAAATTTTACGGTGTTGCTGGAACCGACTACAACCTCAATTTTGTTCAGGAGCTCTCCAAAAGCGTCGATAAAGAGGTCTTCGACGGTCAAGGTGAGATCATCATTGTCAGTAATATGGGCCTGATCGTTGCCCACAGCGAAAAACCGGATTTGATCGGCAGTCCCCTGAAAGACGTCATTCCCGAAGGGGCGGATCAACTGATCCAGGACATCCAGGCCGGGAAAAGCGTGGCTGCCCTCAATGAGAAAGACCATCAATTCGAGGTCGTTGCGCCGATCAACCTGGGACGCACCGGTAAGCCCTGGTCGGTGATGATCCGGGTGAAGCAGGATACCGTGCTTTCCGATGCCATTGCCCTGGATAAGGAATTGACCGATGCCGGTCGGCGCACGATGTACATGCTCATCGGTGCCGGCGCTGTAACCAGCATCCTGGCAATCATGCTCCTCTGGTATGCCTCCGGTGGTATTGTCCGGCCGATTCGGCATACCGTCGATATGCTAAAAGATATTGCCGAGGGCGAAGGAGATCTGACCAAACGGCTCGATATCAAAGTCAAGGACGAGGTCGGCGAGTTGGCGACCTGGTTCAATCTGTTCATGGAAAAATTGCGCGAGATTATTTCCCAGATCGTTGAAGATGCCGGTTCCCTCAATCAGGCATCCAGTGCACTCTCTGTTATTGCCGGGGAGATGAAACGGGGATCGGAGGCGATGGCCGAGCGTTCGCGAACAGTGGCTGCTGGTGCCGAGGAAATGGACGTGTCCATGAGCGGGGTTGCTTCCGCCTGTGAAGAAGCCGCCACCAACGTCAATATGGTCGCCAACTCGACCGATGATATGACGGTGACCATCAGGGAGATTGCCCAGAAGGCGGAAAAATCCCGATCCATTTCCGAGTCCGCAGTGGCCAAGGCTAGCGAGGTTTCGGAAAAACTGGGGCGTCTGGGCCAAAGCACTTTGGAAATCAGCAAGGTCACCGAGGTGATTTCCGATATCTCCGATCAGATCAATCTCCTGGCACTCAATGCCACCATTGAGGCCGCCCGGGCGGGTGATGCGGGCAAGGGATTTGCCGTAGTCGCTTCCGAGGTGAAGGAACTAGCCAAACAGACCGCAGAGGCTACCCAGGTGGTCCAGACCCAGATTGAGAATATTCAGAAGGCCACTGATGATACTGTTTCCGAGGTCGGCCAGATCCTGGAGATTTTCAACAATGTTGGTGAAAACGTAGCCTCGATCGCCGGTGAGATGGAAGGGCAGGCCACCACGACCCAGGAGATCGCCGACAATATTTCCCAGACCTCGGCCGGAATCCAGGAAGTTAACCTGAACGTCAGCCAGGGCTCGGTGGTGATTGGTTCTATCACCAATGAAATGGCAGAGGTGAACAAGGCTGTTCAGGATGCCTCGGTTTCCATTGGTCAGGTCAACGAAAAATCGGCGGAACTCTCCGCTCTTTCCAACAAACTGCAAGACCTTGTTGGGCGTTTTAAAGTCTGATCGCCACAGTCTTCTCCGGTGCCGTCACTGGGCGGCATCGGAGTTCCTGACTTTTTTTTGCAAATCGTGGGGAACGTACACGTCCCACACAGTCTCCTCACCCCGCAAAATTACACATATTCAGGCTTTCACCTTGAGCTGGCTTCTGGCAGTTGATACCATGTGAAGTACATTGATGTTGCCATTTTCGTAAAAACACAAAAAACGGATATGGCTTCATCATCTCCAATCCTATCCTGCTTCCGGAACAGCTCAATGCATCGGTTCTTCTTCTTTTTTTCCCCCCATCATCCACCTCCTTGTGTGTCCCTGTTCACCAAATTTCTACTCGGGCTGTTGTGGGCTTTCCTCTTTACGTGGCAAGGAGCGGCCCTTGGTGACGATCAACCTCTGGAGAAGGTTCGGCTGCAATTGAAATGGATGCACCAGTTCCAGTTTGCCGGCTATTACGCTGCGGTGGAAAAAGGTTATTTTCGTGATGCCGGTTTGGACGTGGAACTGTTGCCGGCCACACCTGAACTGCGGCCATCTGATCTGTTGCTTGCTGGAGATGTTGAATTTGCCGTGATGTCGCCGGTGGTTTTGATCGAACGCCAACAAGGGAAACCCTTTGTGGTTCTAGCCTCGATCTTCCAGCATTCGGCCACCGCCGTTATGGCCATCAAGGGTACCGGCATCACTTCTCCGCAGGATCTACGCGGCAAACGGGTCATGTTTACCGCCGATACCGATGCGGAAAACCAGGCAATGCTGATCAGCAACGGGGTGCCCCTGGATAGCCTCAAGATGGTCGAACACAGTTGGAACCTTGTTGACGATCTCATCAGCGGAAAAGTCGCGGCACAGACGGTCTATCTCACCAACGAACCCTATCTCTTGAAAAAACGTGGAATAGAGTCAGAACTACTCAAACCGATAGATTACGGCATTGATTTTTACGGAGACTGCCTGGTGACCACCGCATATGAAATCCGTGATCATCCGGAACGAACCGAGGCTTTTTTGCAGGCTGTCCAGCAGGGGTGGCGTTATGCCCTGGCCCATCCCGAAGAGGTTGCCCGTTTGATTCTCAACAGATATTCCCGGGAAAAGACACTGGAGCATTTGCTCTTTGAGGCCCGGACCATGCGGGAACTGATTCAACCCAATCTGGTGGAAATCGGCTATATGAGCCCGGAACGTTGGCGCTTTATCGCCGATACCTACGTGCGGTTGGGTCTTATTTCTTCCCAATATACCCTCAATGGCTTCCTTTACTCCCAGATCCGGCAGGAGCTTGATGCCAACAAGCACCACATGCAGAACCTGGTGATGGGGGGGCTGTCGATCACCATTGTGATCGGGATTGGGGTGGGAATCGTGTTGTTGATGTTCACTACGCGGTTGAATAGAGAGGTGGAAAGGCGGACCGAAGCCTTGGCGGCCAGTGAACACAATTTCCGTTCTTTTTTTGAACTTGCCAGCGTTGGTGTGGCCCAGGCGGATGCCCATAGCGGCCGGTTTCTCCAGGTTAATCAAAGATACTGTGAGATCACCGGTTACTCGGAAGCCGAAATGCAGCAGTTTACCTTCCGTGACATCACCTTTCCCGAGGATCTGGGTATCGACACCCAGCAGCGACGGGATTTGGTGGCTGGAAAAATTCGCGAATTTACGGTGGAGAAGCGTTATGTCCGCAAGGATGGTCGGCCGGTCTGGGTAATCCTGTCGGTGTCGGCCCTGTGGCGTGTCGATGAGGAGGTCCATACCAGCCTGGCCATCATCCGTGATATCAGTAAACGGAAGAAGGTCGAGGAGGAATTGGTTTTTGCGGCCAAGGTTTTTGAACAATCCATCGAGGGTATTGTCGTCACCGACAGCAACGGGACTATTCTTCAAGTTAATCAGGCCTTTACCAGTATCACTGGTTACAGCCCGGAGGAGGCGGTCGGTCGGAATCCGAGAATCCTCAAGTCCAACCGCCACTCCGAAGATTTTTATCGGGTAATGTGGCAGCAGTTGGCGAAAGAAGGCCAGTGGTCCGGTGAGATCTGGAATCGGCGAAAAAACGGTGAGATCTATCCGGAATGGCTGACCATTAACGCGATATTCAATCCCCATGGCAAAATCACCAACTATGTTTCCATCTTTCACGATATCACCGAGCTCAAACGGCAACAGGATGCTCTGGAACACCAGGCCCAGCACGATGCGCTCACCGGCCTGCCTAATCGGGTTCTGCTTAATGATCGTTTGCAAGAGGCTCTTAAACGGATGGAGCGTAACCGGAAAAAAGTTGCTCTGCTATTTCTTGATCTGGATAATTTCAAACATATCAACGATGGATTCGGACATACCACCGGGGATAATCTGTTGGTTGAATTGTCGCAGCGGTTGAAAAAACAGTTGCGAGCCGGTGATACGCTGGCTCGCCAAGGTGGTGATGAGTTTTTGGTTTTATTAGGTGACGTCGAGGATGTCGATGATGTGAGCATGGTCGCATTGCGTCTACTCGAGTGCTTGAACCAACCGTTTTTTCATGAGCGTGTTGAATATTTTGTGACCGCAAGCGTCGGTGTAACCATAGCTCCGGAGGATGGGGATAGGGCCGAAATTCTGATCAAAAATGCCGATATGGCGATGTATCGCGCCAAAAATCTGGGGCGGAACAATTTTCAGTTTTTCACCCCGGAGCTCGATTCCAAGGCCCATCGGCGGATTTCTCTTGAAGCAAAACTGCGCAAAGGGTTGGAGCTGGAAGAATTCGAACTTCATTACCAGCCGCAGGTCCATTGCACCACCAACACCATTATCGGGGCCGAGGCCCTGATTCGCTGGCGCCATGAAGGGCAGTTGATCTCTCCGGCCGAGTTTATCCCTCTGGCCGAGGAATCCGGGTTGATTCTCCCCCTGGGAGCCTGGGTGGTACGGACAGCGGCTCGTCAGGCCAAACAGTGGCAGGATAATGGGCATTCCCTCGACATTTCCGTCAATATTTCTTCCCGTCAATTTGTCGGTCAGGAACTGACAACCTTGTTGCGCGAGGTCCTGCTCAGTACCGGGCTGAAAAGCGGTCGGCTCTATTTCGAGATCACTGAGTCGATCCTCATGGAAAATTTCGCCAAGGCTCAGGCAACTTTGGAAGAGTTACGCCTTCTGGGGGGAAAATTTTACCTGGATGATTTCGGGACCGGCTACTCTTCGCTCTCGTATCTCAAACGGCTGCCTCTGGATGGCTTGAAAATTGATCGTTCCTTTATCCGCGATCTCGAAAACGACAGCGACAGCCAGGCTATAACCGAGGCAATCGTTTCTCTGGCCAAAGCTCTGAATCTGGCCATTGTTGCCGAGGGCGTTGAGACTGTCGAGCAACTGAATCTACTCAAAGCAATGAGTGATGAGGTGATTATTCAGGGCTATCTGGCCAGCCGTCCGTTGTCGGCAGAAGACTTTGCCTCCCTGCTTTTGCAAGAGAAGGGACCCTTACCGCTCGGGGGACAGGGATTTTGAGCGTGCAAATTGCGGAAAAAGAGTGGAGTAGCCCTTGCCCCTCATCTCTGAATCCCTGGTAACGGTACCGCCGGACCAGGCCCTGAAACAACCCTGAGACCCAGAGCCGGAAATTTATGCGACGAAATATCATGGTCATCGGACTGCTCTGTTGGATGCTGCAATCTTCCCTGGCCTTTGGATCGCCGGGGTTTAGCTCCGCCAGTCGTCAGGCCGGTGCAACCATGCATTATAAGCCGGAACAGATCCTGCAGTTTGCCAAGAAGGTGGAAAGGGTCTTGGCTGGGAAGGTGGCCTACGTTGCCATCGTAGCCCGCAAGGGACGACCGAAATCGGAGATGCCCGAAGGCATGGCCTTCACCCACACCGCCTTTGCCGTCTATTCGGAGATCAGCACCAAGGAAGGACGGAAGGTGCCGGGGTATGTTATCTATAATCTGTATCAACAGGACGAGCATCCGGATGTCAGCGATCTGGTGCTCGACTATCCGCCGGACTTTTTTGCCGGAGTGGCCGATCTTGAGGCCGGGGTGATCATCCCTTCGCCCGCGCTGCAGAAACGTTTGCTGGCGACGATCACCTCTCCGGTGTACGCATCGCTGCATGACTCACGCTATTCGCTCATCGCCAACCCCTTTACCCTGGGGCGGCAGAACTGCACCGAGTTTGTGCTTGATGTGATCAATGCCGCAATCTATCAGACAGATGATATCAACCGGATCAAGGCTCATGAAAAGGCCTATTTTCAGGCTCAGAAAGTCAACGTCAATCCTTTCAAGTTATTTTTTGGGGCGATGTTCACTGACGAGGTTGCCCTCTCGGATCAACCTGGAGATGCCGTGACAGCGACTTTTGAAAAGATCGGCGAGTATCTGGTCAAGTATGATAAAGGGGCAGAGGTCCTGACCGTGGTGCCGGACTGAGTCGACCTCACAAGAGTGAAAAGCAAAGGCCCCGGTCTCTCTCGCAAAGAGAGTGACCGGGGCCTTTGTTGTCGTGAGCTAAAATGCTGCGACGCAGTAGCTCGAAATTTTTACGACGCCATCAAAAATGCCTAGGGCCGCCGGATTACATCCGGCGGTAAAGGTCGAGAACCCGCTCCTTGGTCATGATGTTTTTCCAGTCTTTACCTAAGCAGTTCTCCCAAAGCGGTGCCAAGCCAAGGGCCACGTTAGCCATGGTGTCCATGGCTTTCTCATCAAGACCAGCAGTGAGATTCCGCGGCAGTTTAATGTCGTGCTTGGCCATCATCTCGCGGAATTCCTTCACGCCCTGAGGATAGATTTCTTCCAGGTAATCAAAGGTGATGCAGCAGCCGATGCCGTGGTGGGTGCCGAGAACAAAGGAAAGGCCGTAGGAGAGGGCGTGGCAGGCGCCGACCTGGGAATAGGCAATGGACATACCTCCGAAATAGGAGGCCATCATCAATTTATCATCTTTGTCCGGGTGATCATCAAGGAAAACCTGGCGGCAGAGTTCGATTGATTTTTCCCCGTAGGCACGGCTGAACTCGTTGAGGAAGGTGCCGTTGAGCGATTCCACATCGTGGATGTAACAGTCCATACCGGTGTAGAACCACTGATCCTTGGGTACGCCAACCAGCAGTTCCGGATCGAGCAGGATCTGGTCGTAGAGTGTATAGTCGGAGTTGATACCGAGCTTTTTCTCCGGTCCGGTGAGAACCGTGGTGCGGGAAATCTCGGCCCCGGTGCCGGCGAGGGTGGGTACGGCTACATGGTACACAGCCGGATTCTTGATCAGATCCCATCCCTGATAATCAACCGATGAGCCCGGATTGGTGAGCAGCAGGGAAATGGCCTTGGCAATATCCATCGTGGCACCGCCGCCCAGGCCGATGACACCGGCAGGCAGTGTACCGTTGAAGGCCTTGACCTCGGCAACCAACTTATCGATGTAGGAGGTCTTGGGCTCGTCGTCGACGTTAACAAGCAGGAGCAGGTCACCGGTTTCCATGGGCAGGCGGCCTTCCAGGGCTTTGGCCTTGAAGACGTCGTCAAGCACGAATACCATGTAGGAATCCGGAGAAACCCGTTTGGCTTTGAGAATGTCACCCAACTGATTGAAAGAACCTCGGCCGAAAATGATATTGGGGACTATTTTGAAATTTCTATACATCGGATAAGCTACCTATGTAAGAGGAATTGGAAGCTGGCGGCCGAATCAAGATCGGCCCAGCGGTTTGAAGCTGTGGAATCACCGCAGACGCATGCGGGCGGCACAGCGTGCCCCGTTGAATGGATAAGAAAGTGCGCCTTTGATGCGAATGCAGGATCAAATCATTTTTCTTACCAGAAAACGGCGTAAATCTCAACTAGGTTATGGTCGGTCCGTTCATGGATATCAGGCCTAAAAATATGAGGATAGCATCGAAAAATGAAGGAGATCGAATTCCTATCCAGGGAACTCTATGCCGATATTCCCATGGGCACCCTGTACCACTACACCACCTTCAGCGGTTTGCTCGGGATTGTTCGTAGGCGGGCCCTTTGGGCCAGTGATGTTCGCTACATGAATGATTCGGCAGAACTCAAGCACACTGCCGACCTGATCAAGGCTGAAATCCGGGAGCGGATCGACAGCGGCCACACCAACGGCACCCTGCTGTCGCAGTTTGCTGACTGGGTTGCCTACCGGATAACCAACGGCCACATGCTCTTCGGCGCTTCGTTCCGGTCACATGGCAACTTGCTCAGCCAATGGCGGGGCTACAGTTCTCTGGGTAAGGGGGTGAGCTTGGGGTTCTGCCCGGATTACATTCTTGAATGTGCGCAAAAACAGCGGTTCATGATCGGCAAGTGCATCTACGAGCCCCAGCGACAACGGGCGCTGATCAAGCAGGTGGTGGATGCGGTGGAGCAGTTAGTTGAAGATTTGGCCTGCGACGAATACTCGGTCGGCGAGCGTTCCAGCCTGTACCGGCAGGCCTTTGCCACTGTCGAGATTGATTTGCTGCGGATAGCCGCCATCCTTAAACACCCATCCTTCCGTGAAGAAAAAGAGTGGCGGATAGTCTCGCCGGTGATCTCCAACACAGCGGAGGCACCGATCCTATTTCGTGAGGGACATGCCATGCTCGTGCCCTATATCGAGTTTGACCTCGGTATTGGCGGTAAGCCGCCGGTGATGGATCATCTCTATCTTGGGCCAACGGCTAATGTAAACATCTCAATGAATTCGTTGAAGATGTTTTTGGAGCAAAACGGTATCATTCCCAAACGGGGGATTGATTACTGCCAGATTCCCTTCCGCCAGCGTTGAGAAGAAGCGAGGCTACTCTTTCACACTCCAGGGTGCTCTTTTCGATGGTGCCTAAAGCCTCGATGCCCTTGCGGACGCATGTGGGGAATGTCGTTCTTTCAGCGGTATCTTATGATTACGCGAATTTGGCCTGCTCAATCCAGGCTCGTGTACCAAGTGAGGAGCAGGAAAGACTGGCCACCTCTCCGGCGAGTTCCAGACTGATAAGAAAGTCGTTTCGTTCAAGAATATAGTGGCAGAAGGCGCCATGGAAGATATCGCCTGCGCCGAGGGTATCCACCGGTTGAACCTGCATTACCGGCACCTCGCTGGTCGCATCCTCGGTGTGGGCCAGGATGGGGGCACCGCCTCGGGTGATGGCTATATAGTTAATGCCGAATTGGTGGAGAGACCGGATTACTTCGTCACTGTGTTCACAACCTGGTGGAAAGAAATTTTCGGAACAGATGCCGTAGTCAACCAGTGGCAGGAGTTTCTCCATGCCCTCTTTCCAACTGCCGCCGTCAAGGATGACCGGAATACGCATGATTTTGGCCCAGTGAGCCAGTTGGATGGCTTGGGGTAGGTAATACCCGTCGAGCATGAGCAGATCGGCAGACTCTAGAGTGGTTTCGGTGACCGCACCGTGGCGGAGTTTTCGCAGGTCGGTGTTGGAGAAGACCACTGCTCGATCACCGCAGGAAAGGTCAACCATAATCGAGGCCAGGACCGGTGGCCGCTTCGGCTGATCGGTACAGTCGATCAGGTTCACCTTGTAGTCAAGAATGTCGCGCTTGGCCGCGTGGGCTAAGGGATGTTGACCGAGGCCGGTCACTAGGTCGGCATTGTTTTCAAAGGCAGCGAAAGCGACCGCCGCATTGGTGGCCGGGCCACCGGCATAGACGATTTGCCGTTCAGCCTTGAGTTTCTCATTGTTCTGGAGATGATGAGGAACGTAGTAGACGATATCGGTAGTTGCCAGCCCGAGAAAGATACCTTTGTGCATGTTGGAACTTGATATGGATGAATAATGGTTAGGACTCTAGAATAATTGCTTTTTCTTCCAATATCGGTCTTGTGCACAGCATTTAACCCTCGGGATAATAATCATATGCCTACGGTTAATTTTTTGCATGCCTTGATTTTGATTGAAAAATTAAATTATTCAAAACTCCTGTGAGTCGAATCGGTTTAAACCATGATAGCGGCTGGTTTTATAAAAGAACAGGATTTATAGAAAAAAATCGTAGGGCAAGAGCTAGCGGCCCATTTCCAGCGCAAAGCGGACGGCCACGCTCAGTCCGTGGAGGTCAATCGGTTTCATCAATAAGTCGCATGCTCCGGCCTCACGGGCGATGTCGTAATTGAGCCGATCTGAATAACCGGTACAGAGAATGACGGGAATTTGAGGGTATTGGTTGCGGATTTTTTCGGTGAGATCCAGGCCGGTCATTTTGGGCATGGTCTGATCGGTGATCACCAGATCTACCGGCGGCTCGGCATGGCCGATCAGTTTTAGCACCTCCACGGGATGGGCGGTGGTGGTGGTGGTGTAACCGAGATGTCCAAGCATCATCTTGCAAGTTTCCCTGATTTCCTTTTCATCGTCCACCACCAGGATGTGTTCGCTTCCCCTAAGCAGAGGTTCTTCGCTGGAAAGCATGCCGCCGTTGCCGTTGTGTTCCACAATCGGCAGCAGCACTGTGAATATAGTCCCTTTGCTCGGTTCGGAGTGGACCGAAATTTCCCCACCCAATTCACGGACAATGCCGTGTACCACACTCAGGCCCATCCCGGTGCCTTCGCCAGGCTGTTTAGTGGTGAAGAAAGGGGTAAAGATTTGCTGCAAGATCTCATCTTTCATGCCCTGGCCGGTATCCTTGACCAGTAGCACTGCCCAAAGTTTTTCTGTCTCCTCGGTTTTCCCAAGTTGCATACCGTTTTGTTCGTGGAGGCGAATGGTGAGCTGGCCCCCCTTTTCCTTCATCGAGTAAAAGGCGTTGGCGCAGAGATTCATCACGATCTGCTGGATTTGTACCGGAGCTGCCACGACCTTGGCTGTGACCGTTTCGAGTTCCTGGGTAATTTCAATGGTCGAGGGTAGGGTGGCCCGCATCAATTTCAGGCTTTCGAGAATGATCGGAGCAAGAATGATCGGCGATAATTCTTCCGTGGATTGTCGGCTGAAGGTCAGGATCTGTTGTACCAGATCCGCGGCTCGTTTCCCGCCCTGACGGATGTGGAGCAGGTTGCTATGGAGGTCGGTTCCTTGGGTTGTCTGCAACAGGGCCATATCGGTGAAGCCGATGATGCCTCCGAGTATGTTGTTGAAATCATGGGCAATCCCTCCGGCAAAGGTGCCGATGGCTTCCATCTTTTGGGCCTGGCGCATACGGGCATCGATCTCCACTTCATGGGTGATATCCCGCTGCACGAGCACGAGGTGGGTGATGGTTCCTTGGGAATCGCGCACTGGCGACACCGTGGCGGCAGCGACAAAGAGGCTGCTGTTTTTGCGTTGGTTGACGATTCTTCCCCGCCAGACCTCCCCCAGGTCAACCACATCGACCATCTTTTGTTCAAAATGGGCATCCTGTTCCTTGGCCCAGAGGATGCGGGCTGGCTGGCCAAGACATTCACCCCGGCTGTAACCGGTCATTTCAGCCACGGCCATGTTGACATATTCGATGGTACCGTCGGCGGCGGCAATAAGAACCGCTTCCTTGACCTGATCCACGGCCATGGCTAGGCGTCGTTGCCAGGCCAGTGCCCGCCGTTCCTCGGTGGTGTCGCGGATAAGTACAATGCATTGCTGTTGGCTGCCGAGAGTGGAGGCGGAAGCGGTAATGGATATGTCGTGCAGCGTCCCTCCAGCGGAACGCAATACTGCCCGCTCGATATCGATTGTCTGGCCTGGGGCAGGATTGCGGATTTGATCGAGAACCGAGGTCCGGCAATCCGGATGGAGAAAATCGGCCAGGGGAGCACCTATGAGCAAGGGGTGTTCCTCCTCTCCGATCAAGCGTTTGGCTTCCAGATTGGCATAGACCATGGACTGGTTGGCATCGAGCACCACCACACCCATGGGCACCAGCGCCAATAATTTTGCCAGCTGTTCCTCCATGGCACGAGCCTGTTGTTCCTGCTTGCGGGCGTCCACAATGCCGTAGAGAAAGAAGCTGAGCAAGCCAACGGTCACCACCGCAACGCTGGTGACCAAAAGCCACTGGGAACGAAATTCGGCCATGGCCCCCAAGACTTCCTTGGCCGGGGTCACCAAGACGATCGACCAGGTATTGCCGCCGAATAGGCGCACTGGATAGAGCACCGCATACATCGGTTGAGCATCCATGCTCTCAGGTGCGATAAGCGAACGGCTGAGTTTGATCAGCCGGTTTTCTCCATTGGCCACGGCCAACTCGATGTGCTCAACATCCTCATCGCTTCCATTTAATTTGTTGTAACTGGTTCCCACCAGACTCGGCTCTGGCGCATGTAGAATTCTTCCTGTCTGACTGAAAAGCAGCACATAGCCATTCTGGTGGAGAATGATGCGGCGCAGCGCTCGATCGGTGATCTGTTGGTAGGGAAAAGGGAAGGCAAGGCAGCCGGAAAACTGTTCTTCATGAACGATTGGGGCGATAAACTCCAATTCAGGTACTTCACCGCCAATCACAGCGAATTCGCTGATTTCGGGGGAGCTCTGGTAACGCAACTTTGGGCAGTGGCCGGACGCTGCTGCCGTGGCGGTGGTGTCTGGATAGGCGAACAGAGGGTGACCGGCCGCATCAAGGCGGATAATACCGTTGAGGTCCTCCGGGTGGATGGAAAAAAAATCGCGAAGCAAGGTCTTGCCGCTTTCGTCGAGCTCCTGGATGGAGGGTTGTTGACTAAGGTAGGTCAGCGCTTTTTCGTAGGTGGAAAAATAGGTTTGGAATTCTGTGGAGGCTTGCCGGGCCAGGAGAACCTGTTGGCTGTGGAAGTTTTCGATGGTTTTTGAGCGCACCGCCAAGTATGGAAGATAAAAGAGTCCGGCAACAAGCAGGGTTGCTGCCAGAGCCAGGACAATGGGTTGATAGCTGATGTGGTGACTCATGGTAACGCGAGGGAGAAAGGAACAATAGCAAAAAACTCGATTGAATAACTATAGCAAATTCTTTGCATATCCATAAAATAAAATACGATTTTTGCCAAAACCCCTTTTGGGGAAGGATATTGGCCCAAGGGGCTTGCAATCAAACCTTTACGGCCTCGTAAATGGGCCTAAAACGGGAAGCCCGCGCTTCAAAAAAAACAATGAGTGACGAAGCGCGAAACGTCGTTCTCTTGGCATTTGATGAGAACGGCAAACTTTTTTTGTCTATTTTCAGGAGTCAATCGTGTTGCTGCACCAATCCAATCGTTTGGAAAATCTCTTCCAGCAACTCGCTGTCATCCTCGAAGATCCGCCGGATGATCCGTTGCAGCCGGAAATTATCGTGGTTCAGAATCAAGGCATGGCCCAGTGGGTGAGCCGCCAACTTGCGCTCTCCACAGGCATTGCCGCAAATCTTCATTTTCCCCTTCCTGGTCGTTGTATCTGGGATCTGTTTGATCGGCTCACCGGCGAAAATCCGGGGGAGGATCTTTTTCAGACACCAATTCTCCGTTGGCGCATTTTTGCCTTGTTACCGGGATTACTTGACCAACCAGCCTTTGCCGAACCCGCCTCTTATTTGGAGGGAGACTCTGAGCGCACCCGACTCTATCAACTCAGTGTGAAAATCAGCGATGCCTTTGATCAGTATCAGGTCTATCGTCCTGATGTGCTCATGAACTGGCAGCAGGGGCTCGACAACCATTGGCAGGCGATTCTTTGGCGGCATCTGAGTGAGACCGCCATTTCCCAGCGGGTGGAGCTTGGCCTGTGGTGGAAACAACTGCTTGCAGGCACGCCACCGGAGGCAAGGCGACTGCCCCAGCGGTTGCACCTCTTTGGCCTCAATTCGTTGGCACCGGTGTATCTTGAGATTTTCGCCCAGGTGGGCCGGTTACTTCCGTTACACCTATATCATCTCAGTCCCTGTTTGCACTATTGGGGCGATTTGGTCTCGGCCCGGCAACAGGCGGCCATGCGGGCTCGGGGAGGTGAGGTCGGCGATGCCTTTTATTATGACCAAGGCCATCCTCTGCTGGTTTCCATGGGCCGTACCGGTCAGGATTTTTTCCGGCAATTGCAGGATTATCCGTTGCCGGAGGTTGACCTGTATCAGCAGGGAGAGGAACACCATCTGCTCTCGGTGATCCAAAATGATATCCTCGAACTCCGGGACCGATCCGTTGCCGGCGAGGAGCCTTACCGGCCCGATCCGGCTGATCGCTCGATTCAGTTGCATTGCTGTTATTCACCGCTTCGGGAAATCCAGGTCCTGCACGACCGGTTGCTCGATCTTTTTGCCGCGTATCCCGACCTGACGCCGGGCGATATCCTGGTGAGTGCCCCGGACATCGGCGGTTATGCAGAGGCAATCCGAGGCGTGTTTGGCGAGGTGCTCCAGGAACATCGTATCCCCTGGTCGGTCACCGATCAGTCTTTAGCCAGGGAGCAGCCCCAGATCCTCTGTTTTCTTGACTTGCTTGCCCTGTTGGAAAGCCGGTTTTCCGCCCCCGATGTTTTGGCTCTGTGCGAAAATCCATTGTTGCTGGCACGCTTTGGCCTGGATGCGGGACTGTTGCCCCGGCTGCATGTCTGGGTGGAGGAGGCGGGTATCCGCTGGGGCCTGGACGCCGATCACCGAGGCCAACTTGAGATTGAGGCCGGCTCCGGCCACAGCTGGCGTTTTGGGTTGGACCGGCTGCTACTTGGCTACTTGATGGGGCAGGATAGCCAGACCTTTACCGGCCTGTTGCCCTATGGGTATCTGGCAGCAGGGGAGGCGGAGGCCTTGGGCGGTTTTGTCCAACTGCTTGACACCCTGGCCCATTGGCAGCAGCAGGTCCGCAACGAACGGCCACCAAGCCAGTGGTGCACGGATCTGCTGGAAATGGTGGCTGATTTTTTTGGTGTTGATGTCGAAGATCCAGGTATTACCCTGCTCAAGGAAACCATACTCCGTCTGCAGGCGGAGTTCCGCCTGGCCGATGTGCAAGGGAGTCTGTCCTTTGCCGTGCTCAAGGCCCATCTTCAGGAAAATCTTTCGCAGACCAGTGGTGGTCAGCCTTTTCTCAGCGGTCGGGTGACCTTTTGCAACATGGTGCCCATGCGTTCGGTGCCGTTCAAAGTCATCTGTTTGTTGGGTATGGGCGATCAGGATTTTCCTCGCAGCCAACGTCCGCCCTCCTTTGATTTGATGGCTGAATCGCCCCGGCTCGGTGATCGAAATCGTCGTAATGACGACCGGTATCTTTTTCTCGAGGCCCTCCTCTCGGCCCGCGAGGTGCTCTATCTCTCCTGGGTTGGGCGCAGCCAGCGCGACGAGAGCCTGATTCCGCCTTCGGTGGTGATCTGTGAATTGCGCGATTACATCGATCAGAGCTGCAGCGATCAAGGGCTCGAAAAACAGCCTTTTTCGGAGATGCTCACCACGGAGCATCCGATGCAGCCCTTTAGTCGGCGCTGTTTCGACGGCAGCACCTCTGTCGGTAGTTATAATCCAGCCTGGCTGCCGGCATCGGAAGCGGGCGATCCACCTCTTTTCCTCAGTGCGCCTCTTCCTGCAGCGGATGAGAGCCTGCGCAAGGTCGATTTTGCGGAGCTGGTTCGATTTTGGCGCCACCCGGTTCGCTTTTTCCTGGAACAGCGTCTCGGGCTCCGCTTGCGAGGCGAAAGTGGTTTTGTTGAAGAGAGCGAGCCTTTTCAACTCGACCAACTCCAGCGATATTTTCTTCGACAGGAGGCTGTATCAGCCGCGCTTACAGGCGTATCCGACGCCCAGCATTTTGCCGGATTGGAAGGCAGTGGCCGCCTGCCCCAGGCCGGATTCGGCCGGGTGCAATTTGCGGAGATCGAAACCGAGGCCAGGGCGCTCGCGGGCCGGCTGCAACCGCTGTTATGCGATCCTTTGGAGCCGTTGGAGATTGATTGGAGCATTGGGCCCTTTCATCTCACCGGCTGGCTGCACAACCTGTATCCACTGGGAAGAGTCACCTGGCGACCGGGGCGGATGAAAGGGGCGGACATGATGGAGTGGTGGCTTGGGCACCTCTGCCTGAACTTGCTGCGGCCTCCCGGGCAGAATGACAGCTCGGTTCATTTTTCCTGGGAACGGCAACAGAAGGTTTCTTGCGTGCAGCAATCTTTGCTGCACCCCGTGGCGGCACCTGAGCCGATCCTGGAGCGTTTGCTTACCCTATACTGGCAGGGACTCCGCAGCCCTCTCTCTTTTTTTCCGGAAACCAGCTTGGCATGGGCCGAGGCAAAACCTGGTACGGAGGCGGACAAGGCCAAGGCGGTTTGGGCCGGCGGCTTCCAATGGGAGGGGGAAGGCAGCGATCCGGCCTATGGCTATTTCTATCCCTCGCAGGTTTTGCCGTTCAGCGAGGATTTTGTCGAGCTGACCACGCTCTTTACACCAATCTTTGATCATCTGGAGGATGTGGATGCAACCTCTTGAGCCCCTCAAACTCCCTCTCCACGGGGGGCTGCTTTTGGAGGCTAGCGCCGGTACCGGCAAGACCTATACCCTGGCGTTGCTCTTTCTCCGCCTGTTGCTCGAACAGGGACTGGCCGTGGATCGTATCCTTGTGGTCACCTTCACCCGGGCCGCCACCGGCGAGCTGCGGGATCGCATCCGTAGGCGCATCCGGGAAGCCCTGCTGTCTCTAGAGCAAGGCCACTGCGATGACCCGCTGCTTCAGGCGCTGCTTGAGCGGATAGACCCGGAGTTGGCCCGGCAGCGGCTCGGGGATGCCCTCGTCTGCATGGACGAGGCCGCGATTCATACCATCCACGGCTTTTGCCAGCGGGTGCTCCAGGAACATGCCTTTGAATCCGGGACCTCTTTTGCGGTCGAGTTGATGGATAACGACCTGTTTCTGCAGCGGGAGATCATGGAGGATTTCTGGCGCAATCGTTTCTATCCTGGCAGTGTTGCCGAGGCTGACTGGGCCCTGCACACCTTTGGTGATCCCACCGGGTTGCTCAAGGCTCTAGGCAAGGCCGCCACTGGCGAATGCCGTCTTGTACCCGAAGTGAGCGTCGAATCGGCCGCATATCTGGAGCAGCGGGCCAAAGATGGCTTTGCCGAGGTGCGGAGGATCCTGCGGCAAGACTTGGCTGCAGTCGTGCAAATCCTCATGGAGAACTCCTGTCTGAAGCGAAGTGAAAAAGACTATCGCCTAAACGACCGGGTCCCGGAATTGTGCCGGGCCATGGAGGCGTGGGTTGGATTGCCGACAATGCCGTACCATCTAGATAAGGATGTGGAGAAATTGGCCTGGTCGGTGATGGCTGGAAAACTGAAGAAAAAATGCGATCAACCGCCCGAGCACGCCCTGTTTCAGGCCTTTGATCATTTTTATCCGCTCCATCAGCAGTTCACCCGGGAACTTAAATTCCTGGTGCTCGCCCAGGCCCGCGACTTCCTCCGCAACACACTTGCCCAGCGCAAGCAGCGGCTTGGTCTGATGGCCTTCGACGACCTGCTCACTCAGTTGGATACCGCCCTTGCCCGATCCGGCAGTGGCGCCCGGTTGGCCGATGCCCTGCGTGCCCGCTATCCTGTGGCTCTGGTGGATGAGTTCCAGGATACCGACCCGGTGCAGTACCGGTTATTCTCCCGTATTTATCGTGCGGAAGGCGTCACTCTTTGTATGATCGGCGATCCCAAACAGGCGATCTATTCTTTCCGTGGGGCCGATATTTTTACCTACATGCAGGCCCGGCAGCAGACCAAAGCGGAAAGCCGTTACACCATGAGCGTCAATTATCGCTCGACACCGGCCATGGTGCAGGCCGTCAACACGCTGTTTGCTGCGCGTGAAGATGCCTTTGTCTTGAGTGATGCTATCGAGTTTCATCCGGTTTCGGCCGTAGTCGATAAGGCTGCGCCTTTGCTCCTGGATGATCGGCCTCTGCCGCCGTTTATCGGGCTCTTGCTTGATCAGGATTGTTTAAAGAAAGCGAACAAGGCAACCATTAGCAAGGATAGGGCCCAGGAAGCCGCTATCCTGTTTTGTGCCGATCAGGTTGTCCGCTTGCTCGAGGCCGGAGCCGCAGGCCAAGCCACCATCGATGGCCGTGCCTTGGGCACGGCTGATATCGCCATCCTCGTACGAACCAATCGAGAGGCCGAAGCGATGCGAGCCGGTTTGCGCCTGCGTGGTATCAATTCGCTCTATCTGGGGCAGAGCTCGGTCTTTGAAAGTCCAGAGGCCGGGCAACTGGAGCAGGTGCTCGCTGCTTTGGTGGATTGCACCGATGCCGGGCGTATCCGGACCTGTCTGGCAACGGAACTCTTTGGCTGCAATGGTGAAACCATCCATGAACTGCGCGGGGATGAACAGGCCTGGTCTGCGCGTATGGTCGAGTTGCAGCAGTATCGGCAACTCTGGCAGGAGCAGGGGATTATGGCCATGTTCCAGCAACTGCTGGTCAGGGAAGGGGTGACCAGGAGATTGACCGGTCGCATCGGTGGAGAACGGAGCCTGACCAATTACCTCCACCTGGCGGAGTTGCTCCAGGAAAGCCCGGCCGGAGATCACGGGGCCGCAGCCCTTCTACGCTGGTTCAAACGCCAGCTCGACAATCCGGACCCGGGGAGCGAGGCGCAACTGATCCGCCTAGAAAACGATGAGCGGCTGATCCGCATTGTTACCATCCACCGGGCCAAGGGGTTGGAATTCCCGGTGGTCTTTTTGCCCTTTCTCTGGAACGGTCGAGCCTTGCCCAAAGAGGAGCCGCTCCAGTTTCATAGCCGCGACAGTTACCAGTTGACCATCGACTGGGGCAGCGGCGAGGCGGAGCACCGTCGGCTGGCCGAGGAGGAACGCCTGGCCGAGGAGTTGCGGTTACTCTATGTGGCCCTGACCCGCGCCAAATCCTGCTGCTTTTTTTGTTGGGGATTGATCAGTGGCCTGGAGTGGACCGGGATGGCCTATCTGCTCCACCAGGGGGCTTGTCCGCAAAACGAGGCGAGCATGCGCGAAGATCTTGAGCGGCTGAACGCCACCGAACATCTGCTGGCCCTGCACTCCTGTCCGGCCGACTTCCCCGACTATCGGCTTCAGCAACAAGAAAAGGAGGGGGAGCTTGCACCCCTTCCGTTCCTTGGTCGCATCCTTCCCGGCTGGACCATGACCAGTTATTCACGGCTCAGCAGCGAGGGGCCGGCGCCGATCGATGCAACCGAGCGCGATGAGCCTCGTTCCCTGCTCGCTCCTCCGGCGGAGGATTTCCATTCGCCCTTCTCCTTTCCTCGGGGATCGGCTCCCGGGACCAGTCTACATAGTCTGTTGGAGCGTTTGGATTTTAACCAGCCAGCAGGAAATCAACAGACGCTCATTGCCGAGGTTTTGGAGCAGGGCGGGATTGATCCGCGCTGGCAAGAATCTCTCGGCCGCTGGCTTGACGATATCTTGTCCGTGGAACTTCCCGGCGCCTGCGCCCTTAGGCAACTGTCCGCGCAGGACCGGATCAACGAACTCAACTTCCTCTTTCCTCTGGAGCAGATGGATATGCATCGCTTCAATGGACTGCTTACCTCCGCCGGATTCCGAGCCACGACCCTCTCCGTGTCCAGTCTGCAGGGACTGATGAAGGGTTTTGTCGACCTTGTTTTCCGTTATCAAGGCCGCTATTTTATTGTCGATTACAAGTCCAACTACCTGGGGGCAAGTGTAGCCGACTACGGGCCCGAGGCTTTGGCTGCCTGCATGGAGAGCCATCAGTACCACTTGCAGCTCTTGATCTATACCCTGGCCCTGCATCGGTTTTTGCGCGTCCGCCTGCCGGGATACGAATACGACAACCAGTTGGGCGGGATCTATTATCTTTTCCTCCGCGCCATGGGGCGGGATCATCCACCGGCCAGCGGTGTTTACGCCTTCAGGCCGGAGAAGGACCTGATCCAGGCGCTGGATGACTGCTGCCGGGGAGAACGCTGATGCTGGATTACACCGAACTTGCCGCTCTTCCTTCTCTGCGGACCATTGATATCCAGGCAGGCCGCCTGCTTGCGCGCCTTGATCAGGGCAGATCTGCGGTGCTGCCGCTGTTGGCAACCCTTGCCAGTTGGGCCGTGGGCCAGGGGCATACCTGTTTGCCGCTCACCGCGGTAGGCGGCCTCTTGCGCGACCTTGGTCGGGACGGTACGTCTTGGGAGGATGCGGGGGCCCTGCGAAGCCAACTCTTGAACTCCGAGGTGGTGGGAGAGCCGGGCAGCTTTACGCCGTTAATTCTTGATCGGGACAACAAACTCTTCCTCTACCGCTACCATGCCTACGAAGAGCGTATTGCCCAGACGCTCCGCAACCGGGCGGAAAACAGGCTACCCGTGGATGAGGCGCAGGTCCTGCCCCTGCTTGATCGACTCTTTCCATCTGACGAGCACGGGATTGATTGGCAGCGGGCAGCCGCGGTCCTTGCCCTCTTTAAATCTTTGGTGATTATTTCCGGCGGTCCCGGAACCGGCAAGACCTATACCGTGGCCCGGATCCTGGCCCTGTTGACCGGACTGGCCCCGGATAAGCTGCGCATAGCCCTGGTGGCTCCCACGGGCAAGGCCGCACTCCGTTTGCAGGAATCGATTCAACAGGCCAGGGTTGGGCTCGCCGATGTTGCGGAGACGGTTTTTGCCCTCCAGGCCCAGACCCTGCACCGGTTGCTGGGATTCCAGGTCAACCGGCCGGGCTTCCGCCATAACCGCACCAATCCCCTGCATTTGGACTTGTTGGTGGTTGACGAGGCATCAATGATCGATGTGGGGTTGATGGCGGCCCTACTCGAAGCCCTGCCGCCGCGTTGCCGGATCATATTGCTTGGCGATCGTGACCAGCTGGCCTCGGTGGAGGCGGGCAATCTTTTTGCCGATCTTTGCGGCCAAGGCGAGATCGGCTGGTCGGAATCCCTCGTGCGCGCCACCAAACCTCTGTTAGGCACAATCACCCCTTCGGCGGGGGCATTGTCCAATCCTCTGGCCGACTCCCTGGTCCTCCTGCGGACCAGCCGTCGTTTTGCCTCGGGATCGGGTATTGGCGCACTGGCCCAGGCGATCAACAGTGGTTTGGCAGAACCGGTGAACCGGGTCTTGTCGACCTCCTGGCCGGATGTCGATTTTATCGATGCAACGGCTGCACAAACACCCCTGATCCGCAAACGGTTGCTCGGCTTTCTCGAGCCGCTCTTTGCCGCAGCATCGCCCCAAGCCGCGCTCCAGGCTCTTACCGCAGGCCGCATTCTCAGTGCACTGCGCGAGGGGCCAAACGGAGTGGAAGGTGTCAACCGTATGGTGCAGATGCACCTGCGCCGGATGCGGGCCATCCCCCCAGAGGCTCGTTATTATCCGGGAATGCCGATCCTCATCAGCCGTAACGACTATCAGTTGGGGCTGTTCAACGGTGACACCGGAGTCTTGTGGCCTGATGACCAAGGCTTGTTGCACGGCTGGTTTGAACAGGATACCGGCGGATTGCGCTCTTTTAGTCTGGCCCGCCTGCCTGCCTGGCAGCCTTCCTATGCCATGACCGTGCACAAGTCCCAGGGGTCGGAGTTTGATCAGGTGCTGCTGCTTTTGCCCCAGGAGGATGCGCCGGTCTTGACCCGGGAACTGCTTTATACCGGTATCACCAGGGCCAAACGGCGGCTGACGATCTTTAGTACCCAAGAACTTTTCTTGCGCACCACCAGCAGGCAGGTTATTCGTTATTCAGGATTGGCCCGCAAACTCGATGGATTCGTGCAAAGCCAGCAGCGACAGATTGCGGCACCTAGCAGCCCAGGATTATCAATCCCAGAAATCAAGCCCAGGAGTTAAGGATGGATATCAGAAAATTGGATGTGTTCCGGAAGGTGGTCGAGCTGAAAAGTTTCACCAAGGCTGCCGAGGCGGCGCTGCTTTCCCAGCCCACGGTCAGCGAGCATATCCGCAACCTGGAAGATGAGCTGGGTTTGAAGCTGGTTGATCGGCTGGGTCGGGAAGTTGAACCAACCCCGGTGGGCATGGTGCTGTATCGCTATGCCGTGCGGATGACCCAACTGCAGCAGGAGGCCTTGCAGGCGGTGGCCCGGTACAACGGTGATCTTAGCGGCGAGTTGCGCATCGGTTCTTCCACCATTCCCGGTTCCTACATCCTACCGCCGGTGATCGGCTCCTTCTGCCGCCGTTACCGGGAGGTCAAACCCCTGGTCCAGATCAATAGCTCGCGGGCGGTGGCGGCCCAGATTGTCGAAGGCAGCGTTGATATCGGTCTGGTGGGGGCGATCTGGAGCGAGCGTGGTCTGGAGTGGACTGCTGCCTTCACCGATACCCTGGTCCTGGCGGTACCAGTACTGCATCCATTGGCCGAGGCCGAAAGCGTCAAGGTGCAGGACCTTGTCGATTTGCCCTTTATTCAGCGGGAACAGGGATCCGGTACCCGGCGAGTGGTGGCTCGTATGTTTGAGCAACAGGGGATACGCGAGACGGACTTGCAGGAAGTAGCCATGCTTGGATCCAACGAGGCTGTTCGAGAGGCGGTCAAGGCCGGGGTCGGGGTGGCGATCATTTCCTCCCGATCGGTTGCCCAGGATGTGCAGTGTGGTACCTTGGCAGCGATTACACTCGACGATCCTGCTGCTTGTCGACCTATCTACCTGTTGCAGCGTAAAAATAGGGAGCTGTCTCCGGTTGCTGCCGCCTTTGTCGAGTACCTGCTCCAGGCTGTGGATCAGGAGGGAACGGTCCATACGGACTGAACCGACCCTCCGCTGGTTGTGGTTTACGTGCTTAGCGACGCGCTTTGATCGCCCGATTCGGTTGTCTGCTGTTCGGCCAGTTGCTGGGTCACCGTATCCTGCCACTGCTGGTGGGCATGCAACCAATCGAAGAAGAGTTGCTGTTGTTGCGATTGATCCTCAAGGGCGCCATGTAGCCGTTTGCCGGTGAGCATCATCTTCAGCCGTAGCCTTTGCATGCTGATGATGTCGCGTAGCGATTGCAGGGCTTGGTTTTCCTTGCCCGAGAACCAAGGGTTTCCTTTCGAGGTTGCGGAAACAGTCCCGGTTTGTGAGGCGTCAAGGGCCAACTCGACCTCCTGCATCGGGCGAACCTCACCATCCTCGGTGAGAAAGAGACCATTGGCCGCAATGGTCCCCGCCACGGTGCCATCCTCCTTGCGCAGCTGAAAGTCGGTCCCGGCATGGGTGACGGCTATGGCTCCCACTCCCGCCTCCTTGAGCGAGCATAACGTCTCCCCGCCTTCACCGTCTTGGGTCCAGATCAGCAGCTGATCAAAGATAGGGTCGTTTTCGTCAATCCAGCAATTGGCATCGCTGTCCAGTTCGGCCAACTCCCCAAATCCCGATCCGGTCTCCGGGCCAAAAAGTTCGGTTCCGTCGTTGATCCGACCGTCACCGTTGCGATCAAAGGCGAGAAAACCGCAACCGCTGCCGGGGCAGGCCAGATCTTCCATCTCGCCATCACTGTCGATGTCGAACAGAAAACTCCTGTCGGAAAGCAGGGGGGAATCTAGATCGAATTGGAGGACGAGAGGGTCGATGAACAGGCCGGTGGCGGCAAACGAAGCTGTCTCCATGGCGACCGTGTTCTGTTCCATGGAAAGACCGAGGTCGAAGTTGATTTCCCGACCATCGGTGGTTTGCACCGTTCCCTGGGCGGAAAAAAGCAGGGAAGACGTCTCGCTGTACACCCTGCCGCTGGTAAACGAAACCGTTTGTGGGCTGGAAAGAGGCGTTTGTTCCTGCTGCAAGGCCTGCAGGGTTGTGGTGGTTGTGAGGGAGTCCTGCAACGCACGGATGGTTACCGATTGTCCCATGACCTGTTGGGTCATCTGTGAGAGCAGGGTGGTGTCGGCTTGGTTGGTTCCGCCCTCGGGCGATGTTGCCGGGTTATTGCTGTTTGCAGTCCGGCAGACCTCGGACTGGCAGCAGATTTGGGATTGGCTTGAACTGGCAAGCATGGACGCCAGACGGATGCCAAAGGCATCGCTTTGTCCGGTACCCAGGTTGCTTGTGCTCGTCAGTCCACTGACTCGTTGTTCTACTTCCTTGTAGGTTTGCGACGCATCCATGCTCAGAGCGGTCGCAGCAATGTACATTGCTCCTCCTTTAGGGTTGAAGAAAAAGAAAGAATACCTGCTTATATCGGCACACCGTTCGGTGGAGTTAAGGGGCGAGAGCTTGTTTGACAAAGGATGTTGTCGGGCCTATTAGTGACAAAGAGAGCCCTCATTCCAATAATTGAGAAACTTCATCGGAGGAGCACTATGACAACACAGGCAAGGGCAATGGTTCTGGCCTCGTTCGCAGCCGACAGTCTGGCGCTCGGCGCCCATTGGATCTACGACACCGCCGAGATTGATCGCAAATTTGGTCGGGTGGAAGCGTTACTCGCACCCGGTGCGGATTCCTATCATAAGGGCAAACAGCGTGGTGCCTTTACCCATTATGGCGATCAGGCCTTGGTGCTGCTCGAGTCGGTGGCCCTTTCCGGAAAATTTTCCCTGGAGGACTTTGCCCGTGCCTGGCGGTGGCTGTTTACCGATTATCAGGGCTATGTCGATAAGGCCACCGCCGCAACCTTGGAAAACATGGATCGCAACTTGGCCCTTGATCAATGCGGATCACGATCCTCGGATTTAGGTGGTGCGGCCCGGATCGCTCCGTTGGTGTATCGATACCAAAACGATCGCGCAACCCTGTTGCAAGCGGTGCATGATCAAACCATGCTGACTCATAACAATCCCGCCACCCTAGCAGGCGCGGAGTTCATCGCTAAAGTCGTCTTGGAAGTGCTGAAGGGCGTACGTCCGGATGCGGCCATGGAGCAGGCGCTTGAAGAAGGCGTGGCGGATATCGATCTGGACATCCGTATCCGCAGTGCGCTTGATTCGGGATCCAAAGAGAGCAGGGACGTGATCAAGCAGTTCGGGCAGATGTGTGGCATTGCCGCTGCCCTGCCGGGGGCACTGCACCTGGTGCTGAAATACCCGGATGATCTCAAGACCGCTTTGATCGAGAATGTGATGGCCGGAGGTGATTCGGCTGCCCGTGGACTGGTGGTGGGCATGACATTGGGGGCACACTTGGGCCTGGAGGCTCTACCCGAACACTGGTTTGAAAATATGCTCGCCTATCAGCAAGTCATTGAGCTGCTAACACAAATTGATACCGTGCAATAAAGATCGGTCTGAGTTGCCTACGTTACGTCAACCATGGTCGAGCAAATTCCACTGACGGGAAGAGAAGTACCTTTAAGGATAGAATAGTTCTCTCATTTTTAATAAATATACTCAAACAGGTTGTATGGCAGGGAAGAAGTTTCAGGAGCAACTTAGTCATTTCGAGCAGATCTGCAAAGATGCCGGACTCAAGCTGACACACCAGCGTTTGGTCATTTATTCGGAGTTGCTCAAATCGCACGATCATCCTTCCGCTGAAACTCTCTATAAGCGGTTGGAGAAATCTTTGCCCTCCCTGTCGTTGGATACCGTCTACCGCACCCTGGCCACCTTTGAAAAACTGGATTTGGTGCAACGCCTGGAAACCATGGTCTGTCAAGCCCGTTACGAAGCCCTCGGTCTTCGCCATCACCACTTTCTCTGTGATGGCTGCGGCCAAGTCTTTGATTTTTTCTGGCCCTTATTTGATACCATGAACCTACCCGCAAGTTTGGGGAAAATTGGTGAGATCGATCGCGCCAGTGTGGTGGTGCATGGAACCTGTACGGCTTGTGCCGCCAAGAAAGGAGCGTGAGTGTTTGCGACAAATCGCTTTTCCCCCCTCTGATATTCTTCAAAGGAGTGTCCCGGAGGAAAGTTACATTTTGTTGAAAGTTGTGCTTTACTCCTAAACGAGAATGATTATTTTGTGCAGCATTGAAAGGCTTCCATCTTTTGGTTGGCGAGTAAGCAGCCTGTCACACAGGCTTTTTTATTTTTCGGGGTCGGACCTAATGGCTCGGCTTGACCGATTACTCAGTTGTATATCTTGATGGTGTCGTAAAAATTTTGATCTACTGCGTCGCAACGTTTTTCCCGACACTCGACATACCGTATGTATGCCTTCGCGCCGGAAAAAACGACGCCCTTGTATATCTTTGTTTTTACGAGTCCATCATATCTTAACATTCCACAAAGGAGAGACATCATGGCCAAAATTACTCTGCAAGGAAATACAATCGACACCATTGGCGAATTGCCTGCAGTAGGCTCTGCAGCGCCCAACTTCACCCTGGTCAAAACCGACCTCGCCGAGGTGACGCTTGCTAACTACAAAGGGAAAAAGATCGTGTTCAATATTTTCCCCAGCATTGATACACCGGTTTGTGCTGCTTCGGTTCGTAATTTTAACAAGGTGGCCGGTGAAACCGAAAACACGGTTGTTCTCTGTATTTCCGCCGACCTGCCTTTTGCTCACACCCGTTTTTGTGAAATCGATGGGCTGAAAAATGTTGAGTCTCTGTCTGTGTTCCGTTCACAGGCCTTTGGCAAGGATTACGGTGTGACCATTACCACCGGCGCCCTTGCCGGGCTCCTTTCCCGCGCCATCGTTGTTGCCGATGCCGAGGGCAAGGTGGTGTACACCGAGCAGGTGCCGGAGATCACCCAGGAGCCCAACTATGATGCTGCCTTGGCCGCGCTGAAATAATCGATTTTTAGCTGTTGTTGTAGTTCTGGCCCCGGTCGATTTCGACCGGGGCTTTTTTTTATCCTGGTGCTTGAAAATAACCACTTGAACTTGCTGAAAGAGTTTTTTGCGATTATTGATGGATCCGGCAAAATTTGAGAACAATATTGACAGAATGCATGTTTTTCCGTAGCGTGATTGAATGCTTTTGCAAAACCTAAGGTCAAACATATGCTGATCGACGCCACCAATCTTGCCATTATAAATCACCTCAAGGATGGGCGTGCTTCCTACAAGAAAATCGCCCAAGACCTGTCCCTGGCCGAGGGCACAGTCCGTTCGCGGGTGAAAAAGCTCATGGACGAGGGCGTGCTTTCGATCAGTGGCCTGGTGAATCCCGAGGCCCTGCCGGACCAGCAGATCATCATGGTCGGGGTACGGGTCAAGGGCATGGATCTGGTCAAGAAGGGCGAGGAGTTTAGCAAGCTGCGTTCGGTGATTTCGGTCTGCGTGGTGACCGGCCAGTTTGATCTGATCGTCACCGCCATGCTCAGCACGGATTTCGGCCTGCTCGAGTTTTTTACCCAAGAGGTCGCCACCATCGATAACGTGCGTTCGGTGGAGACCTTTGTGGTCTATAAAAGTTTTAACCTCAATGTGCCCTTGACCAATCAACCGGTTTTGGCGACAGTTGAGAAGCCTTCTGACTCAAAATAAGGAGCCACACCATGGAAACAGCCATGAAGACCACGCCGCTGCATGCCTGGCATGTTGGGCAAAGCGCCAATATGGCCGCCTTTGGCGGGTACGAGATGCCGCTCTGGTATCCGGCGGGGGCCAAGTCCGAGCACTTGGCCGTTATTACTGGCGCCGGCTTGTTTGATACCAGTCACATGGCTGTGCTCACCCTGCGTGGTCCGCGGGTGCGTGATCTGTTGCAGGCCTGCTTTTCCAAAGACTTGGAGCGGTGCCTCGGGCCGAAGAAAGGGCCGCTTGTTCCCGGCCGCTGTGTGTATGGTGTATTCCTGGATGAGAGCGGCGGAGTGCTTGACGATGCCATCGTCTACCAGTGTACAGGGATCGATTACATGCTTGTGGTGAACGCCTCCATGGGGGGGCCAATAGCCAGCCATCTGCGGGAACAAAATCGGTTCGGTGGCGAGGCGGAAATTGTGGATCGCACCGACCGGGTGGGCAAGATGGACATCCAAGGTCCCAAGGCTACAGCCATCCTCAGCCGGGTGCTCAAGAACCCGGAACAGGTCTTTGAGAAGATGGTCTATTTTTCCTTTAAGGGCAGCTTTGCTCCTGAGGAACTTCCAGGATCCACCACTTTATTATTGGACGGCACGCCACTGATGGTCTCGCGCACCGGCTATACCGGTGAGTTTGGTTTTGAGCTTTTTATTGGGCCGGAACATGTTGAGCGGCTGTGGACTCTGCTCTTGGAAGCCGGCAGTGCCGACGGCCTGATTGCCTGCGGCCTGGCAGCACGGGATTCGCTTCGTGCTGGTGCCGGTTTGCCGCTCTCTCATCAGGATATCGGTCCTTGGCTTTTTGCCGAAAACCCCTGGCTGTTCGTCCTCCCTTGGGACGAGAGCGGCCGTGGCTTCACCAAGGCGTGTCTGGGAATTAGAGCAGTGCTTGCCGAGCAGAATCCTCCCGCAACGCAGGCTTTTGCCGGCTATGATCCGCGTAAGATCACCCTCAGTGACAATGCCCGGGTAACGAGTCTTGAAGGCGGCACCATTGGCACCATCCTCACTTGCACCACGGATATGGCGATTGATCGGGTAGATGGCAGGATTATCAGTCTGGCCACTCCGGTGGAACTGGGAAGACCGGAACTTTTTACCCCGCGTGGCCTCTGCTGCGGCTTTGTTCGCTTAAACACAAAGCTGCCCATTGGCAGTGAGGTCATGCTCACCGACGGTAAACGTAAACTCAAGGTGGAGATCCGCGACGACATCCGGCCAGACCGCACCGCCCGCAAACCCATGCAGACTATGCTCAACCGGGATTAAACCTTTCCCCCATCATGGCATCAAGGAGAGACCGTGGCTACCTGTTCGATCTGTACGGCTCGTAAAGGAAAAAGAAAATGTTTGAAGGGCGGAGTGGTGTGCAGCCAGTGCTGCGGCGAAACGCGCACCTCCGAGACCTGTGCCGCCTGTTCGTTTTTTAGTGGTGGGGTGCCAAAAAAAAATTACCGCAGCGTGCCTTATTTTGAAACCTCGGAACTCTCCCATTCCATCGTCCTTGAGGAAATTTCCAGGGTGATTGAATCCGCTCTCTGTACATTCGATGTGCAGGGCAATGGTGCATTCACCGACAAAACCGCCATGCGATTGATCGAGTTGCTGCTCGATGTGCATCACTTTAAAGATTGCAGTCCCGCCGTCGAGAATGATGCGCTCGCGACGATGTTTGCCGAGATGCGCCAAGTCTTTACCCTCGATTTGAAAGAGGTTGCCGAGGAAGATCTGGTGAAGGTCCTGGCCGCAGTCTACCGATCGATCCAAAGGCGGACGAATGGCGGCAATGCCTACCTGACTTTTATCCGGAGATATGCCGGCTCCCGGTTGGGTTCCGGGACGCGTGTGGTGTCGCAGAACAAATCGAAAGCCTAGGTAAGCAGGGTTTGTCACCGATTTGTGCCTGCAGACAGAATCAAAATTCCCTATTCCATGAGACAGGAGAGAAAGAGATGAAAGAACTCGACGAATTGCAATTACCTTCGGATTTTGGCTACACCGATGACCACGAGTGGGCCCGGATCACCGGTGAAAGCGTGCGCATCGGGGTGAGTGATTATGCCCAGGATCAGCTGGGGGATATCGTTTTTGTTGAATTGCCGGCTGTTGGCGACAGCTTTGCTAAGGGTGATGAATTCGGCACCCTGGAATCGGTCAAGGCGGTCTCCGAGCTGTATATGCCCATGTCCGGTGAGGTGGTAGCGATTAACTCCGCGCTCACCGATAGCCCGGAGTTGATCAACCAGGATCCCTACGAGGCCTGGATCATTGAAATCAAACCCAGCGATCCGAGTGAATTTGAAGCGCTGCACAAGGCTGCCGCTTATCTTGAGATGCTTAAAGGATAAATTATGCGCTACCTGCCTCATACCCCCGAAGAAATCAGTGATATGCTCGCGGTGATCGGCACAGAGAGCCTGGAGGGGTTGTTTGCATCCGTGCCGACAGCGTGTCGGATGACTGCGTCCTGGAACCTGCCCGAACCCAAGAGCGAGTGGCAACTCGATGACCACATGCGCGGATTGGCCGCTACCATGCGGGTTGATGAGGGCACCAAGGTGTTGATCGGGGCCGGCAGCTATCGCCACCATATCCCCGAGACCGTGCGTGCCTTGGCAAGCCGTTCCGAGTTCCTCACCTCCTATACCCCTTATCAGCCGGAGATGGCCCAGGGAACTCTGCAGGGCATTTTTGAGTATCAAACCCTGACCGCTCGGTTGCTTGGGATGGAGGTGGTCAACGCCTCGATGTACGACGGAGCCTCCGCCTTGGCCGAGGCCCTGCTGATGGGGCTGCGCATCGCCAAAAAGAAAAAACGGGTGGCCGTGTCCAAGGCGATTCATCCCCATTACCGGGCCGTGGTTCGGGCCTATCTCCAGCCAGCCGGTTTCGAGATTGTCGAACTCGACTACCTCGAAGACGGGCGCACTGATGTAAGTGGGCTTGGAGAGGGGAACGATTTTGCTGCGGTGGCCCTGCAGTCGCCCAACTTTTTCGGGGTGATTGAGGCTCTGCAGCAGGCCGGGGCTGCTATCCATGAAGCCGGAGCCCTGTTTGTGGCCTGTTTTTCGGAACCGCTGGCCTATGGACTGTTGAAAAGTCCGGGTGCTTGTGGTGCGGATATCGTCTGTGGCGAGGGGCAGAGTTTTGGCATCGCGCCCTCCTTCGGTGGACCGGGGCTGGGGATGTTCGGCTGCAAAGGATCGTATACCCGCAACCTGCCCGGTCGTCTGGTCGGGGAAACCAAGGATCTTGATGGACAACGAGGCTACGTGCTCACCCTGGCCACTCGCGAGCAGCATATCCGCCGGGAAAAGGCCACCTCCAACATCTGCTCCAATCAGGGCATCTGTGCCATGACTGCGGCCATGTACATGGCCTCCCTCGGTGGAACCGGGATTCGCCAACTGGCCCGGCTCAACTATGATAAGAGCGAGTATTTCAAAAACGGCCTCATCCGTGCCGGGGCCAGCCTTGGCTTCGCCGGGCCGAGCTTCAACGAGTTTGTGGTCCGTATCCCGGGTGATTTCACAGCGGCACGTCAGCGGCTGCTTGCCAAGGGCATTGTTGCCGGCCTGGAACTGGGTGGATTGTATCCGGAGTTGAGTGGGTCCCATCTTTTCTGCGTCACCGAGACAATCGATAAAGAAACCATGGACGCCATTGTGGCGGAGGTGGGAGCATGAGCAAACAACAGAGCACTACCGCGTCCTTAGGGACCGGCGGACTGATTCTCAATGAGCCGCTTTTGTGGGAAAAGGGGAAAAAAGGACGGATCGGAATGTCGATTCCGGCAAGTGATGTCCCCATGGCGGTCCTGGATGAGGGGCTTCTGGGAGCGGATGTGGAGTTCCCGGACCTGAGCGAGGTTGATGTGGTGCGCCATTACACCCGGCTTTCCCAGTGGAACTTCGGGGTCGACAGCGGCATGTATCCGCTTGGCTCCTGCACCATGAAATACAACCCCAAGACCAACGAACGCCAGGCCGCGACCCCGGCCATTGCCTCCGCCCATCCCATGCTTGACGATGAACTCTGCCAGGGGACCTTGCAGCTCTTGTATGAGTTGCAGCAGTATCTGGCTGCCATCACCGGTCTGGACGCGGTCTCATTGCAGCCGGCCGCCGGTGCCCATGGCGAGCTCACCGGTATGTTGATTTTCCATGCCTATCATCGCAGTCGTGGTGCACAGCGCCACAAGATTTTGATTCCGGATACGGCCCACGGAACCAACCCCGCCTCTGCCGCCCTCTGCGGCTACAAGGCCATCTCGGTCAAGTCCAACGCACAGGGTATGCTTGATCCGGCCCTTGTCGCCTCGCTGATGGATGAGGATACCGCCGGGATCATGCTCACCAACCCCAATACCCTGGGCCTTTTTGAGGAGCGCATCCGCGAAATCGCCGAAATTGTCCACGCCAAGGGCGGGCTGGTGTATGGTGACGGCGCCAATATGAATGCGGTGCTCGGAGTGATCGATGCCAAAGCCTGCGGCATCGATGTCCTCCACCTCAACCTGCACAAGACTTTTTCCACCCCGCACGGCGGCGGCGGTCCCGGTGCCGGACCGGTCTGTGTCACCCGTGAACTTGAACCTTTTCTGCCCGTTCCCCGCGTGGTCTGCGCGAGCGGCAAGTATCGCCTGGAGGAAAATCTGCCCCTGTCCGTGGGGCGGGTTCACGCCTTTCACGGCAACTTTGGGGTGCTGGTGCGTGCTTACAGCTACATCCTCACCATGGGCGAGCCCGGATTGCAACAGGCCAGTCGCTTGGCAGTATTGAATGCCAACTACATCAAGGAGCAGCTCAAAAACGTGCTCCATCTGCCCTATGACCGCCCCTGTATGCACGAGTGTGTGTTCTCCGACTTGAATCAGCAGGCCGATAAGATCACCACCCTGGATATGGCCAAACGCCTGATCGACTACGGCTATCATCCACCGACCATCTATTTCCCCTTGGTGGTCCACGGGGCGATGATGATCGAGCCCACCGAAACCGAGTGCAAGGAAGATATCGATCAGTTTATTGCGGCCCTCAAGGCCATCGTCCAAGAGGCAAAAGAGCAGCCCGAACTACTGCGTCAGGCACCGCAGACGACCAAGGTGCGACGGATGGACGAGGTGCAGGCGGCCCGCTGTCCCTGCTTGATCGGGCCTTCCTTGGACTGAGCTTTTCTGCAATGATCAATACGGCCGGTTTTATCGACCTGGGGTTGCGTCCCTACGCAGGGGTGCATGCACTCCAGGTCCAACTGGCGGCGACACGCCACCGGGGAACAGTCTCTCGGGATTTGTTCCTTTGTGTCGAGCATTCACCGGTGTTCACCCTGGGGCGGCACGCCAGCCGCGGCCACCTCGGGGTGAACGAGTCGTTCCTTGCCGAGCGCGGCATCGAGTTGGTGCCGATTGAGCGCGGCGGCGAGATCACCTACCACGGCCCGGGGCAGCTGGTGCTCTATCCGATTATGAGTCTGAAAAAATGTCACCTTCGGGTGGGTGCTTATGTTTGTCTGCTTGAGGACCTGATGCTGCGATTGGCGGCTGATTTCGGTGTGAGCGCCAACCGTGACCCCCGTAATCATGGGGTTTGGGTGGGCAACAATAAACTCGGTAGTATCGGTATTGCCATTCGTCACGGGGTGGCCTTTCATGGCATGGCCCTGAACGTGGAGCTCGATCTGACGCCTTTTTCCTGGATCAACCCCTGCGGCCTGACCGGGGTGGGCATGACCTCGCTTGTGCGTGAAGGGGCAAACGATTGCACCATGGCTAATGTCAAAACCCGTCTGCGGTATCATCTGCAAACACTCTTTGGACTCGATCTGCAAACCATGGATGAAGAGCATCTTTTCACCATCCTCCACGGAACACAATCTGCATGACCCTTCAACCCAAACCTCGTTGGCTGAAGCGAAAACTCCCCTCCGGGCCGCAGTACGAACGTATCCGCCATCTGATTAAGGATCAGTGCCTGAGCACCGTCTGCCAGGAGGCGATGTGCCCCAACCAGTTTGAATGCTACGGTAATGGAGCGGCTACCTTCATGATATTAGGAGATCGCTGCAGCCGTAATTGCCGTTTCTGCGCCGTGGGACACGGACCGCAAGGGGTGCCCGATGCGGACGAGCCTCGACGGGTGGCGGAGGCGGTGCGGACCATGGAGCTGAGTTACTGCGTGCTTACCTCGGTCACCCGGGACGACCTTGCCGATGGCGGGGCCACCCATTTTGCCGCCACTATCCATACCCTTCGTGCTTTGAATCCACGGACGCTCATTGAGGTGTTGATTCCCGATTTCCAGGGCAACATCGAGGCTCTCGCCACTGTGCTTGCAGCGCGGCCTGAGGTGCTCAACCATAACCTGGAAACCGTGGAATCCCTTTATCCCACGGTCAGACCTCAGGCCGGATATGGGCAGAGTCTTGAGGTACTGCGGCAAAGCAAGCTGATAGCCCCGGATGTGATTACCAAATGCGGTATTATGGTGGGGCTTGGGGAGGGGAGGGAAGAGTTGCACCAACTAATGCAGGATTTGCGGCGTGTTGAGTGCGATATCCTCACCATCGGTCAGTATCTGCAGCCCTCAAAGGCGCATCTGCCGGTGGTTCGTTATCTGCCGCCCGAGGAATTCGCCGAACTTGAACAGGAGGCACGCGCCTTAAAATTTGGCGCGGTGGCCTCCGCCCCCTTTGTCCGCAGCTCCTATCAGGCCGAATCTTTGTTCAAACGGGCAAAAGAGGCGGCCATTTCGCTGCAGTAGCGTTGTTTTTTTTCGGAGAGTTGACACCGCGTGGAGAATGGTTCATTATAGACGCTTCATAGTGTCTTCGGGCCCGCATTAAGTCCCAAGGATCTCCCACTCTCAATGAGTCAACTACCGGTATCTCATGTTAAAACGAAAAAATACAGTTCTGCGTCTGGCGCAATTTTTAGCTCTGGTGGCCAGCCTGCTGATTGCTGGACAGATCGGTTATACTTTTTATCAAGGCGCACCCCTTTGTCTCAACGACGGGTGCAAAGTGGTGGAAAAGCTGACCCGGGTTTCGCCTCTGGTCTTCAATGCGATAGGGCTGCTTTTCTTTCAGACCGTCTACTGGGGGTTGCACGCGGCCCGGGGCGATCAGCGGCGAGTGCCCAACTTTATAAAAAATATGCTCCTCGCCGGGTTGGCGGCGGAGGGGGTCTTGGTCAGTTTTCAGTACTTGGTGGCCCATACCTTTTGTACCTACTGCATCGGGATTTTTTTCTTCGTCGTTTTGTTGAATCTGCTGTTGGGAATTCGGCAGATTGTGGCCGGCATCCTTATCTGTGCCGCAGCCTCCCTATCCTTTGCCAGCCTGGACGTCAACAAGAGCGTTCCGGGAAGACAGGCTTTCACCGCCGGGGTGTTGGCACAGCGACCGGGAGTGGTTGCCTCACCGCAACATTACCTATTTTTTTCCGCGACCTGTCCCCACTGTGAAAAGGTGATCGCGGCCCTGAGAACCAACACCAAGGCCACCGTCTCCTTTAATCCGGTCGACAAGGTTACCGCCATAGACCTGCCCCAGGTGCTCTATCAGCCAACCTATTCCTTTGCACTGAACAAGGCCTTACTCAGTTCCCTGGGGATCAATGAAATCCCGGTGTTGATGACCAAAACGCCCGAGGGCTTGATGATTCGTGAAGGCGAAGTTGCGATTCTGGACTATCTGGCCGTGCCGGTGGCCACTGATGTACCAGGGCAATCCGACCCGCTTGTACTTCCCGGCAGCAGTGATGGTTGCGAAGTTTCCACCGACTGCATCGATACTTCCTCCGGGCAGTCCTCTCCGCAATAAATTTCCATACCCCTCTGGATCAGGCCGACAGTGCCTGATCCAGATCCCAGAACAGATCCTCCCTATCTTCCAGACCGATACTTAGGCGAATCATGTCCGGCGTTACTCCGGCCCCACGCAACTCCTCCTCACTCAACTGACTGTGGGTGGTGCTTGCCGGATGGATGGCCAGACTCTTGGCATCACCGATGTTGGCCACATGGCTGAAGAGCTGCAGATGGTCAATGAACTGTTGCCCTGCCTCACGCCCGCCCTTGATACCGAAGGTGAGAAGGGCACCTGCCCCATCAGGTAGATATTGTAACGCCCGCTCATGGCTGGGATGATCCGCCAGGCCTGGATAGCTGACCCAGTCGACCTTACCATGCTGAAGAAGAAATTCAGCCACGGCTGTAGTGTTGGCTACATGGCGCTGCATCCGCAAACTGAGGGTCTCAATGCCTTGCACGGTGAGCCAGCTGTTAAAGGGCGAGGCCGAGACACCAAGGTCGCGGAGCATCTGCACCCGTGCCTTAAGAATAAAGGCCGGTGCACCGAGGCTGCTGTAAACCAGACCATGGTAGGAGGGGTCGGGCTCGGTGAAGTTGGCAAACCTCCCCGAGGTCCAGTCAAAGTTGCCGCCGTCGATAAGGATACCGCCCAAACAGGTTCCGTGTCCGTTGAGGAATTTGGTGGTGCTATGGCTGATAATATTGGCCCCCCATTCCAGCGGTCGGCAGAGAAAAGGCGTGGCCACGGTGTTATCGATCACCAGAGGGATATTCTGCGCCTTGGCAATGGCAGCGACCTCCTCGAAGGGAAAAACGATTAGGCCCGGGTTTCCCAGGGTTTCACCGTAGATCAATTTTGTGTTGGGGCGAATAGCACGGGCAAAGGAATCCGGATCGGCAGGATCGGCAAAGCTGACCTCAATGCCCAACCGGGGCAGGGTGTAGCGGAGTTGATTATAGGTGCCACCATAGAGACTGTTACTGGAGACGATATGGTCACCGGCCTGGCAAAGGGTGAAGAAGGCCAGGGTTTGTGCACCGTGACCGCTGCTGGCAGCCAGGCCAGCCAAGCCACCTTCCAGGGAGGCAACCCGCTGCTCGAGCACATCGGTGGTTGGATTCATGATCCGGGTGTAGATGTTACCGACCTCCTTAAGCGCAAAGAGGTTGGCCGCCTGTTCACAACTCGTAAAGCGGTAGGAGGTTGTCTGGTACAGGGGCAGGGCCCTGCTGCCGGTGGTGGGGTCGGCCGTCTGTCCGGCATGGAGTTGACGGGTGGTGAAACCAAAGGTGCGTTGTTGTCCGGCCATGATCAAGCCTCCTCAAAAAGCGGTCCCGAAAAAATTAATGGCGCCGTAAAAACTTCGCTCTACGGTGATTTAACTGAGCCATCTTTCAGAGTGTGATGGCCTTGTTACGAGTCCATCAAAATTGGATAGGTGCCATTATAAGCATGAATGGGGTTTGGGCAAAAGGCAGAAGACGGATTTTGGACAAATGTGGTGCGTGAGCATCGGATGCGTGGCGAAAGGAGGGTGCGGATCAAGCGGGTTGGTCGTGGAAACGGTGGAACAAGTCGCTGCTTATCTGTTTTGGTGAATGGAAATAAATATCGGCTCCGGCCTGGCGCAGTTCCTCTTCACTGCCGTAGCCGTAGGTGACGGCGGCTGCATGGATGGCATTGGCGCGGCCCCCAAGAAGGTCATACTTGCGGTCGCCGATGATCATGGTTTGGTTGGGCTCACCACCGGTCTGCGCAAGGATATAACGCACCAAGGAGGGCTTGTCGGTGAGGTGACCGCTGAGTTCACTGCCAAAGGCCTCGGTGAAAAAGGGGGCCAAACCGAAATGTTCAAGAATACGCTCGGCAAAAATACGGGGCTTGGATGTGGCGAGAAAGAGGCGGAATCCACGCTCTTGGAGGGCTTGGAGAGCTTGCGGAATACCGTCGTAGACCTGGTTCTCATAGAGACCGATTTCGCCAAAACGCTCTCTGTACAAAAGCACCGCCTGCTGAACCCGCTCAGGATCATCGCTCTGCAGGAGTCGGGTAAAGGAGCTGGTCAGGGGTGGACCGATACACCATTCCAGTTCATCGGCCTCCGGTGCTTCCAGGCCCAGTGCATTGAGGGCGTGCTGGATACAACGGGTAATCCCCGGCTTGGGGTCGGTCAGGGTGCCGTCAAGATCAAAGAGTAGGTCGGTTAGGCGTATCTCGTTCATCGCTTCTCGTTGAAAGTGGTTTTGGTTGCTGGTTCTTCTTGTTCCAAAACCAGTTTCGGTTGCCATTGCAGCCAGGCCTCGTCAATGGTTTTGCTGACCTTGAAATGTTGGCCCGGGTATGCCGATTGCCCCATCGCTGTCCCTTCGGGGGTGGCAAAGCCAATCCCGCCGGCCAGAAGCGATTCAACCGATTCGGTGCGTACCGTCATGCCGCTGAGCACGCCGCCGCTGACCTTGATGCCGCTGGCGTTCCAAAAGCGGGTGCCGGTGTAGATCAGTCTGCTGTAGGGCTCCTCAATGTTAACGTTGAGCCAGACCTCCTGGGCCGTGGGCGAGAGCTGGTAGCCTATGATCCGGCCCACCCTGACCTGGCGATAGTAGATGGGGCTACCCTGTTTGAGCGAGCCGAGGCTGCTGGTCTCCAGGACAATGTTTAACCCGGTCTTGGGCTTTGTGGTATCCTCGGCAAGGGGGAGCACTGTGAAGTCCTTGATCTGGGCCCCCAGTCCTCTCTGCAGATCGATATAGGCGCCGCTGACGATGGTCTCCACATGCTTGATGCCGGTGAGGTTGACCTCAGGTCGGACGAGGCGCAGGCGGGAGTTACGACGGAACAGGGTGGCCATGGCCGGATCAACGCAGGCCTCGGCATGAACCTCACCGCTTGCCGGCTCAAGATGAAGGGCACACAGGCGGCCGACTTTAATCCCCTGATGGCGGATCTCGGTGGAGGTACTGATGCCTTCGCCGCTTTTAAAGCGCAGTTGAAGTCGGAGGGTATCGGCATTTTCCGTCTCCTGGAGCGAGGCGTACAGAGGGAAAAGCTGTCCCGGACGCGCCGCCTTTCCCTGGCCTGTTGTGGTGGTAAAGGCAATTCCTCCGTTGACCAGAGCATTGAAGGGCGCGGTTTCCAGGCTGATCCCTTGAAGCGAGGCATTGAGTTTAACCGGGGAGAGGGTATAAAATCGCGAGGTTGTATTGACCAGATCCCGGTACTCGTCTTTGACGAGGATATGGATCACCGCATCCCGGCGGTTACGCGCCAGATCAAAACCCAGCACTTCACCCACGCTAATGTTGTTGAACAGGATCGGCGCCCCGCTGCTGAGCCGAGGCGCTTGGGCTGCAATGAGATGCAGTCGCAGCCCAGGCAACTCCATTTCCGGAATGGCCTTGATGGCATCGCCGTATGATCGGTACAGGGGGAAACGGCTCTCCGCTGTGGCCCCCGGCGATTCTTTTTTCACCGGTGGCGTCATGAATGCAATTCCCCCGGCCAACAGCGACTGCATCGAGCCCAGTTCCACCTTGATTCGACTCAGGCTCGCGTCCACTGTAAAACCACCGGTCTTCCAGAAGACGCTTTTCTTGGTAATGAGTGTATCGTGGGGTGCAAAGACGGTCATCCTCACCAGAACGTTTTCCCCTTTTGGTGCTAAGGTCACTCCCGTAACCTCGCCCACGGCGATCTCCTTGTACAGGATCGGCGCACCCACGTTCAGACCGCCGCTTTCCTCTGCAACCAGGGTAAAGGATGTCCCGGGCCGATTGATCGGATTGGGCATGGGGCCGGTCTCTTCAATAAAATCCTCCCGCTTGTCGCCGCTGCCGATCTCAAAGGTAATGAAGGGACCGGTGAGCAGGGTTTCCAGGTTTTTTACCCCGGTGATCTGCACCTGGGGGCGGACAGTCCAAAAACGGGTGGTTTCCCTTAGTGCCTGTTCCATCCGTGGATCGAGCAGGAGTTCGGCGGTGACGGTGTGGAGCGCATCGTTGTTGATAACGATCTGCTTGACCACGCCCGCTTTGAGGCCACGGTACATGACCTTGGTCTTGCCGACGACAATGCCGTCGCCGGTGGCTAGCTGCAGTTTGGCCGGAATGCCGTAATCGGCATCCTCGAAATCTTTATACAATGAAAAAACGGTTCCGTTCTCGGCCAGCGGGCTTTCAATAAGCGGTTGTGGTGTCTCACAGCTGAGTCCGCCATAGATCAGTGAGGCCAGCGACTCCATGTTGACGGTCAGCCCACTTTGAACATCGCCGGTGAGGCTGAGGCCGCTGGCGTTCCAGAAGCGGGTGCCGGTGTGGATCAGGCGGGTAAAGCGGGCCTCTATAAATGCCTTGAGCAGGATCTTGCCGTTTTCCTGAAGGAGATAATCCTCGATGTAGCCGATCTGCAGATTCTTGCTGTAGATGTTGGATCCGCGCTGGAGGGAATGGAGGGTGTCGGTCTCCAGGGTGATATGCAAGCCGGGGCTGGCGTTGTCGATCGCAGGCTGTTCAGGTAACCCTTTAAAATGCTCGGCAAAGGTGGTGGAGGTGCCTTGGCGCATACCGATGTAGGAGCCGCCGAACAAGGTGTCCAGACCGCTGATCTTGCCTGCGGAGACCTCAGGCTTGACGATCCAGAAGGCGGTGTCTGTTACCAGGGCTGACCGGAGTTGGTTATCCATGGTGATGACCAAGCTGACCCCCTGCATTCCCGGATCAATGTTCAATTTTTTTACCGTTCCCACCGGAATGCCGCGAACGATGACCTTGGTTTTACCGAGATTGATGCCGGTGGCATCTTCGAAGTGGACGGTGATGTCAATACCGGCGTCGCGCATGCCGGTGTAAAGCAGCCAGCCACCGATACAAAGGGCGACCAAGGGCAGAATCCAGATGGGAGAGAGGCTGCGACGTTTGCGGATAATCGGCTTTTCCATGGCGGTTACTTGGTTTCAGCGGCTTTGGCCGCATCCCACAGAAGACGTGGGTCAAAACTGAGGGCGGCGAACATGGTCGAAAGGACCACCCCGGTGAAATAGAGAGAGGCGGGCGCGGCAGAGATCGAGGAGAGAAAGCCGAACTGCGCCAGGGAACAGAGCAGGGTGATGACAAAAATATCGAGCATCGACCAACGGCCGATGAATTCGATGAAGCGAAACATGATCGCCTTATGTCGGAGCGAGCTGCGCCAGCGATAGTGGATGGAAAGAAGGATGATTACCAGGCCGATGACCTTGAACAGCGGCACCAGGATCGAGGCAATAAATATCACCAGGCCTATACCGTAGGAGCCCTCTTTGAAAAAATAAATGATTCCATCCATGATGGTGGATTGATCCGGAACCCCGAAGTAATCGACCTCCATAATCGGTAGCAGGTTGGCCGGTAGGGTGAGGACGACGGCGGTCAGCAGCAAAGCCCAGGTGCGGGCAATGCTGTTCTGTTTGCGTTGGTGCAAAATATGGCCGCAGCGGGGGCAGTGGTCCCGGCCGGAGGTTTGCCGGTAGTCGGCGGGCAGGAGCTTGTGGCAGTCGTGGCAGAGCAGATAATCGGCGGGATCGGTAGACTGCAGCAGATCAGAGGGCTGTTGTGGGTTTTTCTCCATCATTGACCAAAAACGTTGCGGATCAATTGCCGTCTGAGCGGCCACCGTGGTCATCACCAGGCCAAGTAGACAGAAAAAGCCGGCATTGAGCGAGACCGAAGCCATGTGGGACATCTTGATAATGGTGATCAACACGCCGACCAGGAAAACATCGAGCATGGCCCACTCGCCTAAGTGGTGATAGGCGCGGAACAGGGGCGGCATCAGAGGGCTTTTTCGACCTTTTGCCAGCCCCAGCGTCACCAGAAGAAGCGAGGCCAAAAGCAGCAGCGGAAACACCACCGTGGTCAAAGCAACGATCGTGCCCACAAAGTACTGACCGCTTGCAAACATGTGCAGGCAGGCCTGGAAAATCGAACTGCGACTATCGATGCCAAGTACGGAAAAGGTCAACAGCGGCAGCAGATTAGCTGGCAGATAGAGTAATAGCCCCGTCAAACTCAAGGCTACCCCTTTTTGGATGGGATGACGCTTGTAGCGACGCAACTGCCGGGAACAACGAGGGCAGTGGGCCACCTGATTGGGGTGTAGTTGCGGTGGTTGCAGGATCTGGCTGCAGCTGGGGCAGACCATCACCAATGATGGGGCAGGGGAAAGCGCGGAAACAGACATGGGGCTTTAGCGGGCTAGGGCGGGAAAGGCGATAACGTCGTTCTGAGCGGTTTCGGCGAAAAACTGCAGGTAATGCAGGGAATCTTTTTCCGGCATGGGCCGGGCGAAATAATAGCCCTGGACCTCGTCGCAGCCGATCTGGCGCAACCAGTGCAATTGATCCTTGGTCTCCACCCCTTCCGCAACAACGTTGAGCTGCATCTGTTTGGACATGGCGGTGATGGTGGAGACGATACTGCGGCTGTTGGTATCACCTGCGTTAATGAAACGCTTGTCAATTTTTATAGTCGAAACAGGCATTTCGCTGAGGTAGCTCAGGGATGAATACCCGGTGCCGAAATCGTCGATGGAAAAGCGGATACCGCGTTCGCAGAAGCGGTGCATGGTTTTCAGGGAGTGCTGTACGTCCTTCATGGCGGTGGTTTCAGTAATCTCAAATTCGATCAGCTGGTGATTGATTCGATGGGCGCCGAGAATGGTGTCAATGGTTTCGACGATATTCCTTTGGTTGAAGGTTCTAGGCGACATGTTGACGCTGATCGGCAGGCGTTGAAGATTGTGTTCCTGCATTTTGGTAAGGAATATACAGACCTCATCAAGGACATACAAGCTCATCTCGTCGATCAATCCCGATTCTTCGGCAATGGGGATGAACTGATCCGGGGTGATGATGGTGCTGTTTTTCCGCCAACGGACCAGAGCCTCGAAGGAGGTGGGCAGTTCATTGGCCAAGTCGATCTTTGGTTGGTAAAAGACGATGAACTCGTGTTGCTTCAGGCCGCTGCGGATGGCATTTTCGATCCGAATCCGGTTGAGCAGTTTTTCGTTCATCTCCCGGGTGAACATGACGAACTTGTTTTTGCCCTCGCTCTTGGCCTTGTACATGGCCATGTCGGCATTCTTGATCAATTCCTGAGAGGTGCGGCCGTCGTTGGGGAAGAGGGCTATGCCAATACTGGCGTTGACGTAAATCGTGTTGGGGTGGAGGCGGATCGGTTGCTTGAGCGAAGCCAGGATACGGCTGGCCAGGTTGTAGACCGCGTTTTCGTTATCAATACTTTCGCTGAGTAATATAAACTCGTCGCCACCAAGGCGTGAGAGGGTGTCCTCGCTACGGATGGTGGCGGAGAGCCGTTCCGCCACTTCGACCAAGACCTGGTCGCCTTTGTCATGGCCCATGGAGTCATTGATATTTTTAAAGTTATCCAGGTCGATGAAGAAAATGGCTAAGATCCGGTTTTCGCGGCCCGCCCGGGCGATGGCTTTGCTCAGGCGGTGTTCCAGGGCGGTCCGGTTGGGGAGTTTGGTCAGTGCGTCGCTGTACGCAAGGATGGAAATCTGTTTTTCTTTGCGCTTGAGCTCGGTGATATCATGGAAAAAAGCAAAATAGTGGGTGATCTCCTGCTCTTCGTTGCGGATGACGCTCACCGAGAGCCATTGCGGGCAGATTGAGCCATCTTTTTTGCGGTTCCAAATCTCACCCGACCAGGAACCGGTCTGGGGCAGGCTCTTCCACATGGCGACAAACGAACCTTCCACCAGGGGCGTGGAGGCCAGCAGGGAAGGGTGTTGACCGATGATTTCCGAGGGCGGATAGCCGGTTATGCGGGAAAAAGAGTGGTTGGTGGTGAGGATGCGGCCTTCAGGATCAGTTATATAGATGCCTTCAATGGCGTTGTCGAAAATGTTTTTGAACAGGAGAAGGTATTTTTCCGCACTCTTGCGGGTGGTGTTTTCGGCCAGGAGTTTTTGCTCCGCTTCCTGGCGAGTGGCAATTTCCTGGTGTAACTGTTGCTGGATGGTCTCGTTGGTGTCCTGCTCCTCTGTAAGCATCCGCTGTTGGTTGTTAAGGGCGGTCAGCATCTGACGACAGGAGGCAACGATACGGAGGCATTCTTCTGTGGCCAGATTGTTGCATTCCTGGGTAAAGAGACGCTGCTCGGGGCGTTCAAGAAGCATGGCTAGGTTTTGCAATGGGCGGCTCATTCGTTGGGCCAGCAGGTAACTCAGGCCAAGCAAAAGGAGGGCGCCGGGAACAAGGATGAGCCCGCAGAACTGGAAAAAACGGGTCATGGGCCGGGTGAGCTCGCTGGTTGGAACGGCGACCCCGGCAATCAGGTTGAGTTCGGGGACGGGAGCAAAAAAAAGGCTGCGCTCCCCCAGGGGATCATTTGGGTTCCAGATCACGATTCCCTGCTGCTGCCCGATGAGTTGTTGGCCAAGGGCAGCCTTGCTTTCCTTTGTTAGAGTACCGGTTGCGGCTGTGGTCGGAGGATGGGGCCAGAAGGTGCCTGCGGGATCAACGACAAAGGGTTGGGAGGAGAGGGATGCGGACGTAAAGGTCGACATGGTCAGGGAGAGTTGATCAAGCGGCACCAGATGCGGAAGATTCTCCATGGAGGAGAAAGCGACTATGGTCCACCCCCAAGGGGCAAACTCCGCCTTGCAGTAAACGGTGGGCTGTTGGCCTTCGCCCATGGAGCGAATGAGGGCTCCATTGGAAACTGTCCTTAGGCGAAGAAGGAGGTCGCTTTTCAAATGGGTGTGGAGCTGGGTTTTGTCGGGATGCACCAAAATTCTGCTCTGGTTGTCGATGCACAGTAAACGGCTTGCAGAGTTTGCCTGCTGGGCGATCAGGGCCTCTTGGGCCAGCCATTGGGCCTCGTCTGACGACAGGGAACCGGAACTGCTTTTTTGGTGGAGCGATTGAATGATGAGCAGGCTGTTTTCAGCAGTGGTGCGTAGGGCTTGGACCAGGGACGCGTTGGCCGCACTTCGTGTACTTTGTTGGAGAGCTGCAACGGAGGCAATGGACTGTTGTTGCAGGGATTGCACCTCTCTGCGCGCCACGAGATAGGCGCTGCCCCCCAGGGCCACCAATAGCGGAAAGAGGAGAAACAGTGTATAGCTGGAAAAAATTTTTGTTCGTATGGTCATGGCTGATCCAACCGCTGCAAATCATGGCGGCAACACCCATGCAGGGCGGTTTGCGGTGAGTGTTGAGTGGTTGCAGGTGCCCCTCCAGGCGCCGAAGAATAAACATCCACTAGATATGCATGATTGCTTAGAATAATAGAAAAAAAATCAGCAATAGTCCAATGCATTTCCATATCAGCGGGTTTGTCGAAAGCCCCTTAAGGCTTCCTTTGATCCTTGATGAGGTCGATCTTAACAGGCTTCCGTCGGCGCGACTCCTTGGGGTTGCAGCCTTCTGGGGGTAATGGCGACAAAAGGAGGAATAGTGGCCGGTCCTGAAGAAAAAAAAGACGTTGTCCGGGCTCAACCCTTGGCTAGCATTTATCGACTACCCAATATTCGTTGGTTTATTCTCTTTCGGGTTTTCTTCAATGCCCGATTTTATTATCCGGTTTTCACGATTCTTTTCCTCGATTTTGGCCTCAGTCTGGAACAGTTTGCCCTACTGAACACGGTTTGGGCGGTAACCATCGTTCTTGCCGAAGTCCCTTCCGGTGCCCTGGCGGATCTGTTGGGGCGAAAACAGTTGCTGGTGGCGACCTCATTGTTGATGGTTGCGGAAATGTCGCTGCTTGCCTTTGTGCCCCTGGCTCATCCACAGTGGGTCTTTGCCGCTTTCCTCGGCAACCGCATACTCAGCGGTTTGGCCGAGGCAATGGCCAGCGGCGCGGACGAGGCCCTTGCCTACGATACCCTGGTTGCCCATGGGATGGCCAAACAGTGGCCGCGGGTGCTGGAGGTGCAGATGCGGGCCCAGAACCTGGGCTATATTTTTGCCATGACGATTGGGGCTGCCGTCTATGATCCCGGTTTGGTCAATCGGGTCGTTGCCTGGTTGGGGGGAGGTTGGGAGGTGGACCAGCAGATCTCCATGCGTTTTCCTCTTTATCTGACCCTGGTCTTCGCCCTGTTGGCTCTGGTCACAACCCTGCGGATGGAGGAGCCCGATAATGGCCGATCAAAGGGGGAGACCGGCGACGTCAGCCTCTGGGAACTTTCCCGTTTGACCTTGCAGGCAGGAAAATGGATTTTGCATACGCCCCTGGCTCTGGCCGTTATCCTCTTTGGCATGACCTTTGACCATACCCTGCGGATGATTGTGACCCTGACTAGTAAATATTACCGGCTGATCGGTCTGCCTGAGGCCAGCTTTGGGCTCCTGGGCTCCATGGTGGCGGTGGTCGGACTATTTGTCCCCCAGTTAGCCCGCTGGATGAGCGAACGGTTTTCACCTGGAAGGAATGCGGGAATCCTCAGTGTGGCCATGGTCGGCGTTTTATTTCTGTTGGCGCTGTTCCTGCCCTATGTGGGTGTTCTCCCTATGGTCGCAGTTTTTATCGGCATGATGCTGACCAGTTTTTTCACCAGTCATTATCTCAACAGTTTAACGTCGTCCCGTCAACGGGCCACTGTGCTCAGTTTCAAGGGGTTGGCCTTTAATGCGGCCTATGGTTTTATCGGGGTGGTTTTTGCTACCCTGGTCCAGCATTTTCGTGAGGGGCAACAGGCGCTCCATCCCGGTTGGTCCGGCGGCATGCTTGAGGATCAGGCTTTTAAAATGACTTTGGGCTGTCTACCTTGGTACCTGATCCTCGGGCTAAGTATTGTTGGTGTGCTTTCTATTCCCCGGATATGGCGGAGTCAGTCGGGGAAAAACAGTTAGTTGGCTGACGAGACGGTACGGAATTAACGGCCTTCCGCTACGCCCAGCTTTTTTAAGATGATTGCCAGTGGACAAAACTTACTGAATCCGAATTGAAGCAGATTGGCGCCGACAAAGGCCGTGAAAAACAGCCAATAGCGGCTGACGAAAAAAGGATTGATGGTGCTGTCCACACCCAGAGCCAGGCTGAGTAGGATGAAGGAACCGGCAATAACATGAATCCAGTCTGTGATAATCATGGTGGTATCCTCGTTGTGTTGGAAGAATATGGAGATTTATTGCTTCTTTGAGGGCGAAGTAAAAAACTTCGCTCTACTGCGCCGCTGTGTTTTTTCCAAAACTTGACAGGCCTTATGCCTGGATTCGGGGTTGGAAAAGCATTATTCCTTGTGAAACTGCTTTTTTACGAGTCCATCTTCTTTAGGGTCGGACAGTAGATCGCCTGTAGGCTGTTTATTAAAGCCAGGGTTCTGGCGTCACTGATCCTATTGTAAATATAATTGGCCTGCCGACGACAGGTGATAATCCCCTGGTTGCGGAGGATGGCCAGGTGCTGGGAAAGATTGCCGTCGGAGGTCTGGACTGTGGTCTGCAGATCGGCGACTGTTAACTCTCCCTCTCGCAGGCGACAGAGAATCTCAAGGCGAATAGGGTGCGCCATTGATTTTAAGAGAGCGGCAATGGTGCTGATATCTTGTTTTTTCATAAAAACGATGCGTCTATTTTAGCGTTTAATAAAATTCTTAATCACGATGCATTCCTTTGTCAAAAGGTACGTGTTGCGATCAAAGCGATAGTATAATTGAATATTGGGCGTTTTGTGCAAAAAGGAGCAATCTAGTGGTTGGGAGCGGGCGAAAATGACAGGGAAATTGAAGGGGTTGCTCGATAATTTTGATGAAAGAGGGCAAAGCTTGACGGTATTGAGTATTTTTTGCAAAAAAACCACGTTTGATGTCGAATTTAGATGGTAAAGGTTTTCTTTTTTTGCAAAACTCCTGTACATTTTTTAGTCGGAAGCCTTGTCCGGTAAGGGGGAATGATCACAGAGAAGGGACTCAGGGCGATGTGCCGTTTCTGTGATCTTTGCCTGATGCGGCAATGGACTTCAAGAAGGTGTTTATCCTCGATCGAGTTGATTGTGTTTTCTCGTGGATGAACTTTTTGGAACAAGCGGTTTTTTGTGGAGGGGGAAGTGTTATGAGTGCAATGGAAGATAAGATCACCAGTTTGTTGGCCGAAGGGAAGGTATTTCAACCACCGGAAGACGGCCGTGACCAGGCCTGGGTCAAATCGATGGAGGAGTACAAAAAGGCCTATGCCCACTCCATGGACGATCCGGAAGGGTTTTGGGCACAGCGGGCGGAAGAACTGGTTACCTGGGACAAAAAATGGGACAAGGTTCTCGATTATGATCTGTCGGTTCCCGAGGTGAAGTGGTTCGTTGATGGCAAGCTTAATGTGTCCACCAACTGTCTGGATCGTCATCTCACAGACGGGCGGCGCAACAAGGCAGCCATCATCTGGCAAGGGGAACCGGAAGAGGATGTGCGCGTCTATACCTACCAGATGCTGCATGATGAGGTCTGCCGCTTTGCCAATGTCCTCAAGAAAAAAGGCGTAAAAAAAGGTGACCGGGTTGCCATCTACTTACCAATGGTGCCAGAGCTGGCCATTTCGCTCTTGGCCTGTGCACGTCTTGGTGCGGTGCATTCGGTGGTCTTCGGCGGTTTTTCCTCCGTAGCCCTGCAGAGTCGTATCGAGGATTGTCATGCCAAGGTGCTGATCACCGCCGATGCCGTAATTCGCAGTGGCAAGGCCATTCCCCTCAAACCCAATGCCGACGAGGCCCTGCAGACCTGCCCCAGCGTCGTAAGCTGTATTGTTGTGCGCCGGGCCGGTAATGATATCGAAATGAAAGATGGGCGTGATTGCTGGTGGCACAAGGAAGTCAGTGCCCTGGATATCAGCTCGGTCTGTGAGCCCGAGTCCATGGACTCCGAGGACATGCTTTTCATTCTTTACACCTCAGGCTCCACCGGCAAACCTAAGGGGGTTGTTCATACCACAGGCGGCTACCTGACCTACGCCATGCACACCTCCCAGTGGGTCTTTGATATCAAGGATGATGATGTCTACTGGTGTACCGCCGACCTCGGTTGGATTACCGGGCACACCTACATCCTTTACGGGCCGCTGGGCTTGGGCGCTACCACGGTGATGTTCGAGGGCGTGCCCTCCTATCCGGCGCCGGACCGGTTCTGGAAAATTGTCGAGAAATTCAAGGTCAACATCTTCTATACCGCTCCGACTGCCATTCGTGCCTTGATGCGTGAAGGCGTTGAGCCAACTAAGAAATGGGACATGTCCAGTCTGCGTATCCTTGGGTCTGTTGGTGAGCCGATCAACCCTGAGGCTTGGATGTGGTACTACATCAATGTGGGGAAGGAGAAACTGCCTATTGTTGATACCTGGTGGCAGACTGAAACCGGCGGTATCATGATCTCAGCCCTGCCCTACGTGACCCCGCTTAAGCCGGGTTCCGCGACCCTGCCGCTGCCGGGCATTGATGCGGCCATTTTCAATGAAGAAGGGCAAGAGGCCAGCCCCAACGAAGGTGGGCATCTGGTTATTCGTAAACCCTGGCCGGGCATGCTCCGTGGTGTTTTCGGTAATCCGGAGCGGTACAAGAAAGCCTACTTTAACCGGTATCCGGATACCTATGATCCGGAAGACGGGGCACGGAAGGATGAGGACGGCTATTTCTGGATTATGGGCCGGTTGGATGACGTAATCAACGTTTCCGGCCATCGTCTTGGCACTGCTGAGATCGAGTCCGCTCTGGTCGCCCATGAAGCGGTTGCCGAGGCTGCAGCTGTTGGCATGCCGCATCCGGTTAAAGGCCAGGCCATCTTTGCCTATGTCACCCTGATGTCCTGGGCTGAAGAGACTGAAGAGTTGCGCGCCGAATTGCGTCAGCATGTACGTAAGGAAATTGGCCCGATTGCTTCACCCGATGTGATTCAGTGGGCACCGGGGCTGCCGAAAACTCGTTCTGGGAAGATCATGCGCCGTATTCTGCGCAAGATTGCGGCCAACGACTTTCAAGATTTCGGCGATACCTCCACCTTGGCTGATCCTTCGGTTGTTGATCAGTTGGTAGAGAGTAAAAAACAGATGGGCTGATCTTGCAATCAGACACTATCCTCGGGAAGGTTTTGGCCTTTGCGACGGATTCGTCACCATCAGGCGGGGTGCTTTGGCATCCCGCCTGTTTTGTTTGCGGGCCTCACTGTGTCATTTTTTCTTTGCAACATTTGATTTCATGGTATCATGGAGAGCTTTGCAGGGAGAACGGTATCCGGCCACCTTATCTTTGGCTCCGCAGCCATGGCCCCTTGTGCTGGGGCTGCAAGCCTTGCGCGTGCTCCCGCCTTCCGGTGTGGACTCCCTGAAAGAATGATGGCCTTGTAAAAAAACAAGAATCGAAAAACTATGTATCTCAACAATAAATAGTTACGGCGCGAGAAACGACGTCCCCGTGGCTTTTTAAGAGAACGATAATAACTAACGCCATTACAACACAATGACCGGTAACGACATTCGTAAAAGTTTTCTGGAATTTTTTGAGAGCAAAGGACACACCCGGGTCACCGCCTCCTCACTCGTCCCCCAGGATGATCCCACCTTACTGTTCACCAACTCGGGCATGGTCCAGTTCAAAAAGGTGTTCATGGGCGAGGAAAAACGCCCTTATACCCGGGCAACCACGGCTCAAAGCAGCGTTCGTGCCGGCGGTAAACACAACGATCTCGAAAACGTCGGTTATACGGCCCGTCACCACACCTTTTTTGAGATGCTGGGCAATTTCTCCTTTGGCGATTATTTCAAAAAGGAGGCGATTGCTTTTGCCTGGGAATTTCTGACCATAAAACTCGGTATCGATCCCAAAAAACTCTGGGTCTCCGTCTATAATGACGATGATGAGGCTTTTGGACTCTGGGAGCAGGTTGAAGGCCTGCCCAATGGTCGGATCGTGCGTTTGGGCGAAAAAGACAATTTTTGGGCCATGGGGGATACCGGTCCCTGCGGCCCCTGTTCCGAGATTCATATCGATCAGGGGGCGGAGGTTGGCTGTGGTCGGCCCGACTGTGCCCTGGGGTGCGATTGTGACCGGTTTCTCGAGTTATGGAACCTGGTGTTCATGCAGTTTTACCGCGATGAAAACGGGACTATGACCCCGTTGCCAAAGCCCTCCATCGACACCGGCATGGGCCTGGAGCGGGTGGCGGCGGTCCTGCAAGGCAAGTTCAACAACTTTGATTGCGATCTCTTTACCCCCATCATCGACCACGTAGCCGGCTTGGCCGGGAAGAAATATCATGAAAATAAGGCGGATGACGTTTCCATGCGCGTCATTGCCGACCATGCCCGCGCCACGACCTTTCTCGTGGCCGATGGCGTACTGCCCTCCAACGAAGGCCGTGGATACGTGCTGCGTCGCATCATGCGCCGGGCTATACGCTATGGCCGGGCCCTGGACTTAAGTTCTTTTTTTCCGGGCGTGTGCGCCCTGGTCACCGAACTTATGGTTGAGGCCTACCCGCATCTGGGGGGGACCCGCGAGCTCCTTGCCAAAGTGGTCACCAACGAAGAACAGCGTTTTGGCGAGACCTTGGATCATGGGTTGAACAAGCTCGATCAGGAGATCAGACGGTTGAAGAAAGAGGATGGAGAGCAGGCGATCATTGCCGGTGATTTTATCTTCAAACTCTACGACACCTATGGTTTCCCGGTGGACATCGTTCGCGATATTGCGATCGAGAAAGGGATTGCCTTTGATGAACCCGGTTTTGCCAAGGCCATGGAGCAGCAACGGGAACAGTCTCGGAAATCCTGGAAGGGCAGTGATGTCGACCATCTCGAGGCCGGGATCATCGAACTGGGCAACCAATGTAAAAAGGCCGAATTTATCGGCTACGGTGCCACCCAGGGGGTATCCACGGTTGATGCCATTGTCGGCGCATCCGGCCAGCTGGTCGAAGTTGCCCAACCAGGGGAGACACTGCGAATATTCTGTGCCCAAACCCCCTTTTATGCCGAATCCGGTGGTCAGATCGGCGACCAGGGAGAGATTGTCTGGCCCGAAGGTCGGTTCACCGTCACAAAAACCTTTGCCCCCATTGCTGGACTCATCCTCCACGAGGGGCAACTCCTTCAGGGTGAGCTCAAAGTGGGGACCCAGGTGGAGTTGCAGGTGGCCGAGCGTCGCAATGACACAGCGCTGAACCACACCGCCACCCATCTACTGCAGGCGGCGATGAAAAAGGTGCTGGGCGACCATGTCAAGCAGGCCGGGTCCGCGGTCGACCATAACCGGCTTCGTTTTGACTTCACCCATTTTTCACCGCTGACCCACGGGGAGATCTGCACCATCGAGCAGCTGGTCAACGCAGAGATTCGTCGGAATGTTGCGGTTGATACCGCATTGCTGGGACGCGAACAGGCCATTGCCGAAGGCGCCACAGCCCTTTTTGGCGAAAAATACGGCGAAGAGGTACGGGTCGTCAGTATTGGCGGTTTTAGTAAGGAACTCTGTGGTGGAACCCATGCCCGGCGAACCGGCGATATTGGGTTTTGTAAAATTGTGGTGGAAACCGGCATTGCCGCCGGTGTTCGCCGTATTGAAGCCGTTACCGGTGCCGGTGCGGTACACTGGGTGCAGGAGCTGGCACGCCAGACTTCCTCTATCAGTTCTGTTATTTCCGGACCCATTGAGGGCGCGGTCGACAAGATTCAGGGAATGCTCAAGCGACAGAAAGAGCTGGAGCGGCAGATCGCCAATCTGAATGCCTCCATGGCCCTGTCCGATCTGGATCAGCTGCTGGCCTCCGCGATCGATATTGACGGGATGCCGGTCATCGCCAGTCGGGTGCCGCTCGATTCGCCCAAGACCCTGCGCGAAATCGGCGACAAGGTCCGCGATAAGCTGGCCAGCGGTATCATCCTGCTCGGCGGTGAGTTTGACGGCAAGGCCGCTTTGCTGGCCATGGTGAGTAAGGACCTGACCGGACGGATCAAGGCCGGTGAGCTGGTTAATCGGGTGGCTGCCGTTGTCGGCGGTAAGGGGGGCGGTCGTCCTGACATGGCGCAGGCCGGTGGTCCCATGCCCGATAAACTTGACGAGGCCATCGGCAGCGTGGCGAGTATTATTAAAGGCTTGGGGGGAATCTGAAGCCGTCATCGTCATGCATGATGACCTCGTGAACAACAAAATGCCGAAAATGATGCATTACAATAACAGTAAGTTAAGAAGCACGAAACGTCGTTCTCGTGGCTTTTTACGAGAACGACAATCATGAAGAAAAACCTCCCTGAACAGCAACGTATCGTTATCACCGGTGTCGGCTTGGCCGCTCCCGGTGCCTCCAACCTGGACGAATTCCGGGCGAATCTTTTGGCGGGAAAGAGCGGAGTTTCAACGCTTGACCTGCGCTATATGGGCGTCCATCCCGCTGGGCTTTGCAGTTTTGCCGAAACCCGTTATCGTAAGAAACGGGAAAACAGCCGTGGCACCCGCGCCGGTTGTATTGGTGTCTACTGCGCCAACGAGGCTTTGGTGGATGCGGGCATTGATTTTTCCTCCTATGACCGGGCCACCACCGGGGTTTATATCGGTCTGACCGAGCACGGCACGGTGGAAACCGAAAACGAAGTCTACAACATCGGTCAGTACGATCATGATGTCAACTACTGGACGCATCATCATAATCCGCGCACCGTGCTGAATAATCCGCCTGGCGAAATCACCATGAACCTCGGGATTACCGGGCCCCATTATGCCATCGGCGCAGCCTGTGCTGCAGGCAATGCAGCCCTGATCCAGGGCATTCAGATGCTGCGGTTAAGGGAAGTCGATCTGGCGCTCTGCGGTGGCCTTTCCGAATGTGTGGGTTCTTTTGGCATCTTTGCTTCCTTCCGCTCCCAGGGAGCCTTGGCCGAGCATGCAGACCCGACAAAAGCCAGCCGCCCTTTTGACCGGGACCGCAACGGCATTGTCATCTCCGAAGGTGGGTGCCTGTTCACCCTGGAGCGGCTTGATCGGGCCCTGGAACGTGGTGCCAAGATCTACGGGGAAATTACTGGCTATGCCATGAACTCCGATGCTCGTGATTTTGTTCTGCCTTACGGGCCACGCCAGAAACAGTGCATGCAAGCCGCCCTCAATCGGGCTGGGCTTAAACCGGAGCAGATCACCATTCTCAATGCTCACGCCACCGGTACCAAGCAGGGGGATGTTGAGGAGTGCAACGCCATCCGCGATACTTTTGCCGGCTGCGGCAACACCTGGATCAACAACACCAAATCGAGCATCGGCCATGCCATGGGCGCGGCTGGAGTGCTGGAGTTGGCTGGTAACCTGCCCTCGTTCACCGACAACATGGTCCACCCGACCATCAATCTCGATAACCTTGATCCGGACTGTGCTCTGCCCGGACTGGTCGCCAACACCCCAAAGCAGCTCCCCCAGGTTGATGCCATTCTCAATAATTCATTTGGCATGCTGGGTATAAATTCGGTGGTGATTGTAGAGAGATTTGTGGCGAACTAAGGGTATCTGTGGTATTTCTCACACCTTTCGTCCCTACCCCGACGACTGATATTTTTAATATATAAAGGAAACGAAGCATGACCCGTGACGAAATCAAGGACGTGATCCTTGAAATCATAGCCGATATTGACGAGGAAGCTGATTTTGACAACCTGGATGCGGATGCACCCCTGCGTGATCAGCTTGATCTTGACTCCATGGACTTTCTTGATATTGTCATGGAGCTGCGTAAACGCTACAAGCTGCAGATCCCGGAAGAGGAGTACCCGCAACTGGCGACCCTGACCAGTTGTGTCGACTACCTGGAACCGAAACTGCAAAACGCCTGATTTTTTTTTCAGCGCTCCTCCGAAAAATGTAATCGGTGGAGCGCTTTTTCTTCCCGCACTCATGGCTGCGTATCAGCTCATCATCATTGGCGGTGGACTCTCGGGATTGGCAGCCGGAATCCGCGCCGCCCGCTTTGGGTATAAAACGCTGATCCTTGAGCAGCATGGGCTTCCCGGCGGCCTCAACTCCTACTATACGCGTCAGGGCCGGTTGTTTGAGACCGGGCTGCACGCCATGACCAACTGCGCTGGCCCGCGCGATAAGCACGCCCCCCTCAACCGGTTGTTTCGCCAGTTACACCTCTCCCGGAAGCAGTTCAATTTTCATGAGCAGATCGCCTCGGAGATACGATTTCCCGAGCGCCAATTGCGCTTCTCCAACGATCCGTCGATACTGGAAGAGGAGGTCGCCCTCTGGTTTCCTCGGCAAATCGATGCTTTCTTGCGATTGAAACAGCAGCTCGCCGCCTATGATCCCTTTGCGGTGGTGCCGTGGCGTTCAGCACGCAGCTTTTTGCATCAGCAGCTCCAGGACCCGGCGCTTGAAGAGATGCTCCTCCTGCCGCTGATGGTGTACGGCAATGCCGAAGAGCAGGATATGGACCTCGGTCAGTTTGTGATCATGTTTCGGGCTGTGTTTGAGGAAGGGTTTTTCCGCCCCGATTCCACCATGCGCGAATTCCTTGCCCTTTTGGTGGATCAGTACCGCAATTTCGGGGGCGAGTTACGTTACCGCTGTCCTGTGGCCCAAATCTGTGCTCAGAGGGAACAGGTGACCGGAGTTTTTCTGGAAAACGGTGAGATGTTGGAAGCCGACACCGTCCTCTCCACCGCTGGCATCCCCGAGACCATTCGCCTTTCCGGGTGGCAGGCCGATGCGAACATCTATAGCGGTCGCATGAGCTTCATGGAAACCATCTCCGTTCTCCCTACTGAAAAGACCGCAGAGCTGGGTCGGGATCGCACCATTATTTTTTACAACACGCGAGCTGGATTGCAATACCGGCGTCCGGATGATTTTCTTGATACTTCCTGGGGGGTTATCTGCTTTCCCGAACATTTTTCCGGACTTCCGGCCAGCGAGACCGGACAGATACGGGTGACCAATGCCGCCAACTATCCGTTATGGAAGGGGCTTACGCCCGAGGATTATGCGGCGCAAAAGCAGCACTGGACCGGGGCCGCACTAGCTGCCAGTGAGGAAATTATTGGGAATTATCAGCCGTCCATTGTATATCAGGACAGTTTTACCCCTGTCACCATTGAACGCTTCACCCGCAAGGCTCAAGGGGCGGTGTATGGCAGCAGTCGTAAAATCAAGGATGGCCGAACCCCTTGGCCCAATCTTTTTGTTGCTGGCACCGATCAGGGATATCTCGGCATAGTCGGCGCCATGCTCAGCGGCATAACGGTGGTCAATCAGCACATTCTGCGCTGAGCGTGCATTCCACCCATTTTTTTGTGTGGTGGTGATTCCCTGTGCCTTCTCGATCAGTCACATACCCATGGAGAACAATGCATTTCACGCCTTTGGATTCCCTGCAATCGCAGTATGACGTTGTGGTAGTCGGTTCCGGCCTTGGCGGACTCACCAGCGCCAATCGATTGGCCGCAGCCGGTCATTCCGTGCTCCTGCTGGAACATCATATCCAACTCGGCGGACTGGCCACCTGGTTCAAACGCGGCGGTCATATCTTCGACGTCTCCCTCCACGGTTTCCCCTACGGCATGGTGAAAACCTGTAAGAAATACTGGGGTAAGGCCATTCGCGATTCCATCGTTCAGCTGAACAACATTGTTTTCGATAACCCTCAATTTTCGCTCACCACCACCTTCAGTAAGGACGATTTCATCCGTATCCTTCAGGAGCGATTCGCCATTGAACCCCACGTGGTCGGGGATTTTTTTGCCACCGTGGACGGGATGAATTTCTATGACGATCAGTCCCTGACCACCCGTGAATTGTTTGATCAATTTTTCCCCGGCCGTACTGATGTCCACCGGCTCTTGATGGAGCCGATCACCTATGCCAATGGCTCGACCCTGGATGAGCCGGCCATCACCTACGGCATCGTCTTCTCGAATTTTATGAATCGGGGGGTGTTTACCTTTGAAGGCGGCACCGACAAGCTGATTGGCATGATGAGCCGTGAACTGCTGGACAAGGGCGTGGATATCTGCATCAATGCCCAGGTGGACCGGGTCATAGTGGAGAACGGGATAACCGTCGGTGTGGTGGTGAAAGGGCGAACCATCAAGGCCCGGGCCGTCATTTCAAACGCGGGCATTACCAACACCATTGATCGTTTGGTCGGCCGGGAACAATTTGCAGTTGATTTTCTTGGCCGGTTCAACAAGGTCCAGGTCAATAACTCCAGTTGCCAAGTCTACTTCGGCATTCGCAAGGGCGAGGTGATCGAAAATATCGGTGATCTCCTTTTTACCTCTACTGCGGAAGAGTTCTCCTCGGAGGAGATGCGGCGCATGGACACCCAAAGTCGTACCTTCTCGCTGTATTACCCTAAGACCCGGCCGGATGCATCACCGGATTACACCATAGTGGCCTCAATGAACGCTAACTTTGATGACTGGGCAAGCCTTGATAAGGCTGACTACCGTGCGGAGAAGGAAGCGATGATCGAACGATGTCTGGTGGCATTGGAGCGCTATATTCCTGGGGTTCGGGATAAGATAGACACCATTGAATCGGCTACCCCCCGGACCTTTCATCGCTACACCCTGCACACCAAGGGCACTTCGTTCGGCACCAAGTTTGAGGGGCTTGATATCTCGCGTTCCCTGCATAAGGAAATTGGTGGTCTGTTTCATGTCGGCTCGGTCGGGATCATCATGAGCGGCTGGCTGGGAGCAATTAACTACGGTGTAATCGTGGCCAATGATGTGGATGGCTATTTAAGGAGTTGATAAGCGTACCCTGTTGACGACAATGTTTCTGCATATGCAACTCTAAGGGAAAAAAACATGCTCGAATTTGAAAGGAAAAAAGCGGTGGTTACCGGGGCCACCCGTGGCATTGGCCGTGCCATTACCGAGGCGCTGTTGGCCCGGGGAGCGACGGTAATCGGACTTTTTGGCGGTAATCAGGCGACAGCAGAGGCCATGCAGCTGGACTGCGCCCAGTACGGCGACCGTCTTTTGTTGCAACAGCTTGATGTTAGCGATTTTCAGGCCGTGTCGAGTTTTTTTGCCGATCTGGAAGAACGATGGGAAACGCTTGATATCTTGGTCAACAATGCCGGGATTCGCCGTGACGCCGTTTTGCCGATGATGAAAGAAGAGGACTGGCGGCGGGTGATTGATGTCAACCTCACCGGTGGTTACATCACGAGTAAATTTGCAGTGCCGCTGATGATGAAGCAGAAATACGGCCGCATTCTTTTTGTGACCTCGCCCATGGGGCATCTCGGTTTTGCCGGCCAGGCCAACTATTCCGCCTCAAAAGCCGGTCAGGTCGGACTGATGAAATCGCTTTCCAAAGAGGTGGCCAAACGCAAGATTACGGTCAACTGCGTTTCCCCCGGTTTTATTGCCACCGACCTCATCGATGACCTTTCCGAAAGCCAGCTGAAAGAATACAAAAAGATGGTTCCCGCCAATCGATTTGGCACCCCGATCGAGGTGGCAGAAGCAGCCCTCTTTCTGCTCAGTGATCGGGCTGCCTATGTTAATGGTGCAGTGCTTGAAATCACTGGTGGACTGTAATTTATGACCGATCCCTTTATCCTTGAACGACTGCCACACCGATCGCCCTTTCTTTGGTTGGACCGGGTCCTGGAAATTTCAGGCGATACAATCCGGGCCGAAAAGGTTCTCGAGCAGGATTTAGATGTCTTTCGTGGTCATTACCCCGACTATCCGATCATGCCCGGCGTGCTCCTTTGCGAGGCTGTGTTTCAGGCCGGGGCGCTCCTTATTGGCCAGTCGATGGAGAACGCGGGTGAGGTTCCCACCCAAGGCGTACCGGTACTGACCCGCATTCTCGGTGCTAAGTTCAAGCGAGAGGTGCGGCCCGGTGATACCCTGGAAATTTCCGCGCAATTGGTGGAACGGATGGGGCCTGCCTGGATTATAAAGGGGAAGGTTCGGGTTGGTGGAAAACTGGCGGTACAGGTTGATTTTGCCTGTGCGTGTAAGGAGGTGGCGTGAATTTTCTGGAGCTTGCGGGAAAAACAATCGTTGTTTTTGGTCTGGCGAACAAGAAGTCGGTGGCCTGCGCCATCGCTCGAGTCCTGGTGGAGGCCGGTGCCCGGGTGATTCATGTGGTACGTAGCGAACAGCGGGTTGAAACCGCTACCAAGTTGTTCCCTCAGTCGCCGATCTTCTGCTGCGATGTCGAGGATGAGGCCAATATTGTCATGGTTCGTGATGCCATTGGCGAACACCTCGCTGCTCCCATTGACGGCATTGTTCATTCTATCGCCTTTGCCAATTACTCGGAGGGCATGCGGCCTTTCCATGAAACCCCGAAGCGGGATTTTCTTCAGGCCATCGATATCTCCTGTTTTTCGTTCATCAGCATTGCTAACCATTTTAAGGCACTGCTTGCGCAACAGGCCTCCCTGGTGACCATCTCTATTTCGACCACTCGCATGGCGGCTGAAAATTATGGCTATATGGCACCGGTTAAGGCCGCACTTGAATCATCGCTTTGCTTTTTAGCCAAAAGCTTTTCTGCCTTTTCTGAAGTCCGGTTCAATGCCGTTTGCCCAGGTCTGCTCAAAACCTCGGCTTCGGCAGGAATTCCCGGCTATATCGATAGTTATCTTTATGCCGAGCAGGCCACCCTGCGCAAAAAGGCGGTACAGACCAAAGAGACGGCCGATGTGGCCGCCTTTCTTCTTTCGCAGCGCTCTTCCGGCATGACCGGTCAATGCCTGGTGGTCGACGCGGGGATGGGGATGAATTATTTCGACCGCGCTATTGTGCGCAAGGTCGTGAGCTGAGAGCGTTTGATGCAACTGCCGCCGCAACTTAGCCGCATTTGGCAGATGGTGGTGCATGCCAAGGCGGTTTTTTTTTCGCCAACCACGCCCCTCTACGTTAAATTCGTCCTTGCGCTGGGGGTACTCTATGTCCTCTCCCCCTATGATCTGATTCCGGAATGGGTGCCGGTGCTCGGGGTGATGGATGATCTCGCCCTGATAGCCCTGCTCATCGCCTGGGCCAATGGTTTTTCTTCCACAGACCGCAAATAATGACGGCACCTTTGGAAAAATGACGTTTTAGAGAATCAAAGAGAAAATAATGCGTTATAGCAGGGTTTGTCTGCACGAATTTGGATATCAACTGCCGCCGGTCGAGCTCTCCTCTAAGGAGATCGAGGCACAACTGCAGCCACTATATGATCGGCTGAAGCTTCCGGCGGGCCGTCTGGAGTTGATGACCGGCATCAGGAACCGGAGACTCTGGCAACCGGGGACCCGGCCCAGTCAAGGGGCCGCTGCCGCAGGTGAGGCCGCACTGAAAAAGGCTGGTATTCAACGCGAGGATATTGGATGCCTGCTGTTTACCTCGGTCAGTCGTGACATGATGGAACCGGCAACGGCCTCCTTTGTCCATCGTTGTCTTGAGTTACCCTCCTCCTGCCTCCTTTTTGATATCTCCAACGCTTGCCTCGGATTTCTGGACGGCATGGTAATGCTCGCTAACATGATTGAGCTCGGGCAGGTTCGCGCCGGCCTGATAGTGGCTGGCGAAACCGCTGAAGATCTCATCGCCTCAACCCTGCGCCACCTGCTCAGTGATTCAAGCCTGACTCGAAAATCAATCAAGCCGCTCTTTGCCTCGTTGACCATCGGTTCTGGGGCCGTGGCTCTGGTGATGACCGGACGGGATTATCAAGATACCGGGCACTACCTCTGTGGCGGAGGTTGTGCCGCCAACACCCACCACAACAATCTCTGTCAGGGTGGGCAGAATGCCGAGCAAGGAACGCTGATGTCCACTGATTCGGAGTTGCTCTTGGTAAAAGGGATCGAAACCGCTGCAGCCTGTTGGCAGGCTTTCCATGGTGAACTGGGCTGGAACAAGGAATCAATTGATCGTTTTTTTTGTCATCAGGTTGGGCGCGCCCACGCCCAGCTGCTGTTTTCCACTTTGCAACTCAATCCCGAGAAAAATTTTGAAACCCTCCCGCTACTCGGTAACGTCGGCTCGGTCTCTGCACCGATAACCATGGCCGTGGGCATTGAACAGGGGGCATTGATTCCTGGACAGAGGGCGGCACTGCTTGGGATCGGCTCTGGTATTAATTCGCTGATGTTGGGAGTTGATTGGTGATGACCTCAATGCCGCGTGCCCAATACCCCTTTCAGCCACAATTTGTACACATCAACGGCCATCGTCTCGCCTACCTGGACCAGGGGCAAGGGCTGCCGGTGGTCATGGTCCACGGCAACCCGTCCTGGTCGTATCTCTATCGCAATCTGGTAACCCATTTGCAGGATCGGTATCGTTGTATTGTGCCCGACCATTTGGGCTGTGGGTTTTCCGATAAGCCGCAGAACTATCCCTACCGTTTGCAGAACCACCTGGAAAATCTGGAATCCTTGCTTGATCAGCTTGCCATCGAGCGTTGTGTGCTTGTGGTCCATGATTGGGGTGGAGCCATCGGCATGGGCTGGGCGGGAAAACATGCCCAAAGAGTGGCGGGGGTGGTGGTGCTCAACACCGCTGCCTTTCGATCCAGGCGCATGCCGCTGCGAATAGCGATGTGTCGCTGGCCGATCTTGGGCGAGCTTCTTGTGCGTGGTCTTAATGGTTTTGCCGGAGCCGCGATTTTCATGGCGGTGACAAAACGAATGCGGCCGGAGATTGCTCAAGGCTTTCTCGCCCCCTACGACAATTGGCACAACCGGGTTGCGGTCCACCGTTTTGTTCAGGATATTCCCATGAAGCCGAACCATCCTTCCTGGGCTACCCTGGCGGCCATCGAAGAGGGACTTGCACATCTTGCTGAAGTCCCGATGCTGCTCTGCTGGGGTGGGGCGGATTTTTGTTTTAATGACTGGTTCTATCAAGAATGGCAGCGTCGATTCCCCTCGGCCGAGGCACATTACTTCAAGCGGGCCGGACACTATCTGCTTGAAGAGGCTTTTGATGAGATCGCGCCGCTTGTCGATCAGTTTCTCGGACGCACACTTGGGGCAAGAAAAAACCATGGCTGATTGCAATATTGCCTCGGCCCTGCACCGGTCCGCAGGTCGGCTGGGAGAGCAGGTGGCGTTGACCGCTCTTGAAAAGGGGATCTGGCAACAATGGTCTTTTGCCCAATTAGCTGAGAATAGCCAAGGGTTTGCGGCAGCACTACAGGCGCGGGGGGTACGTCGGGGTGATCGGGTGATGTTGATGGTGCGTCCTTCAATGGAATTCGTCTGCCTCACCTTTGCTTTATTCCAGTTGGGAGCGGTCGTCATTCTTATCGATCCGGGCATGGGCTATACAAACCTTTTACGCTGTATTGGTTCTGTCCGGCCCGACATCTTGGTGGGGATTTCCAGGGCCATTCTTTTCAGTCGCATCTTCCGCCGACCCTTTGCGACGCTTCGACAGCGGATTCTTGTCGGTCAAGGAGGATTCTTCACCGGAGCCGGTCTTATTCCGGTTCATGGCAGAGATCTTCCCGAATTTGAAGCTCAGGCAGATGATTTGGCGGCCATTATTTTTACCACTGGATCCACCGGGCCACCCAAAGGGGTGGAGTACACCCACGGTATCTTTCATACCCAGCTACGTCTTATCCGTGATTATTTCGGTATCGGCGAGGGGGACGTCGACCAGCCGGGTTTTCCTCTGTTTGGTCTTTTTGCCACCGCACTGGGGGCCCAGGCGGTCATTCCGGATATGGACCCGACACGTCCTGCCCAGGTCGATCCAGAAAAATTTGTGCGTACTCTAATCCAATACGGTGTCACCTATTCCTTTGGTTCCCCGGCAATCTGGAACGTGGTCAGCCGATATTGTTTGGCACAGGGCATCAAACTGCCGGTGCGCAAGGTCCTTATGGCCGGTGCGCCGGTCTCGGGTGAGTTGGTGGAGCGGGTACAGCAAATTCTGCCACCGGACGGGCTCATTTTCACTCCCTACGGTGCCACCGAAAGTCTTCCGGTGGTTGCCATTGAGGGGCGGGAGATTGTTGAGCAAACCTGGGCGTTAACCCGTGTTGGTCGCGGTGCCTGCGTCGGCCGAAGCCTACCGGGGATGGAACTGAAAATTATTGATCCCGTTGATGGGCCGATTGACTGTTGGCAAGAGACTCGAGAAGCCCAAACGGGAACTACCGGTGAAATCGTGGTGCGCGGTCCGGTCGTTACCCGTGCCTATGCCGGAAATGGCCAAGAAACAAGATTAGCCAAGATCAAGGATGGCCAGGATTTTTGGCATCGCATGGGCGACATGGGGTATTTGGATGAGCAAGGCCGATTATGGTTCTGCGGGCGAAAGGCACACAGGGTCGCCACCGTCAAGGGAATGCTCTACACCATCTGTTGCGAGGCTATTTTCAATGAGCATCCCCATGTTCGCCGTTCCGCCTTGGTCGGAATAGGACCATGGGGAACGCAGACCCCGGTGTTGATTGTCGAAACGCATGCAAAGGTGCACAACCAGGAGCAACTCTTTGCCGAATTGCGGAATTTGGCACAGGCTAATGACTTGACCCGGGATATCGAACTTTTTTTGTTGCATCCTTCCTTTCCCGTGGATATCCGCCATAATGCCAAAATTTTTCGTGAAAAACTGGCTGATTGGGCCGGTAAGAGGGTTCACTTACCCTGCGGCTGATAATCGGATGCCTTTCCGGGTGAAAGGTGAGATGGGAGAAGGAAGACAATGATCACAGGCAGGGTGGTGGTGACCGGCGGTGGCGGCTTTATCGGCAAGGCCTTGGTGAAGGAGCTGGTCAAACAGGGGGGAGACGTCGTTGTCATCGGGCGAAATCCTTACCCCGATTTGCAGGCCATGGGTGTTTCCTGCTTGCAGGGCGATATCCGTGATCTCGATTTCCTCTATCAGGCCTTCGCCGGTTGCGGCACGGTTTTTCATGTGGCCGCCAAAGCCGGAATATGGGGGCCGAAAAAGGAATATTTTGCCATCAACACCATAGGTACCCAAAACGTTATCAGTGCCTGTCTGCACAATCAAGTCCCCAACCTGATTTACACCTCGACCCCCTCCGTTGTGTTTGATGGTGAAGATATTGCCGGTGGAGATGAGTCACTGCCCTATGCCCGCAACCCTTTGTGCCATTATGCGGCCTCAAAAATTGCCGCTGAAAAGGCGGTGTTAGGCATCAACAGGGAGCAACTACGCACCGTAGCCATTCGACCCCATCTGGTCTGGGGCCCGGGGGATCATCACCTTATTCCCCGCTTGCTCGACCGCGGCCGGGAAGGCGCACTTAAAAAAGTGGGATCAGGTAGAAATCTGGTGGACATCGCATTTATCGATAACGTGGTCCATGTGCATCTACTGGCCGCGAAAAATCTCCAAGGAGAAGGAACCGCAGTTGGTCAGGCATTCTTCATCGGCCAAAAAGAGCCGGTGGTCTTGTGGAAATGGATCAATGAACTTTTCGCCCAAATGGGAATCGATCCGGTAACATCTCGAGTTCCGTTTCCCTTGGCTTATATAGTAGGAGGTTGTCTTGAGGTGGCTGCCACTCTGACAGGGCGGTTGGAAGAACCCAAAATGACCCGTTTCCTCGCGCATCAGTTAGCCCATTCCCATTGGTTTAGCCATGGACGAGCTGAGAATATTTTGGGGTATAAGGAAAAAATTGCTTCAAAGGTCGGCATGGAACGACTGCTGGCCTGGTTACAGCATTGATAAGCGCAACTTTACGCAGGAAATGGTAAGGTTTAAGCGAATTTAAGGTTGGCATGAGGACGGAGATACGGTATCTTGCGCCCGCTTTCGTGACTTCGGGATTTATGTCCGAGGCAGCGTTTGTGATGAAAAACCAACTTTAACAATATTGTCATATATCGTCTGGAAGAAGCATAACTGAAAAATCATATAAATATTATTTAAAAAGATTTGACAGCAGTTGCAAATTTCAGTAGTTATCCACAGCGGAAGATGAACCGCCATTCACTTGATTTGGCGGGTAATTGCCATATTTTTAGTAATGAGGGGTAGTTAAATGATTTCGATTGATGTCACGCTGTTAATGCACATTGTCAACATGGTTGTGTTGATGTTTGTCCTCAATGCAATTCTGTACAAGCCCGTCCTGGGAATCCTGGAGAAAAGGGCGCAGAAGATCGAATCGCTTAATGGCGAAGTTGCTCAATTTGAGCAAAATGCCCGTCAGCGGCAGGCAGAGCTTGATCAAAAAATGCGTGAGGCGAGCAACAAGGCAAAAAAGGCTTTGGATGGCGCTCGTGCCCAAGCTCAGGCCGCCGGTACTGAGAAATTGGCAGCTATTCGCAAGGAATCTGACGGCATGAAAGAGACGCAACTGGTTGATCTGCGTTCGCAGATTGATATTGCCAGAAAAGAGCTTGAGGGAAATGCCGCGGGGTTCGCCCAGGCAATGGCAGGAAAGATACTTGGAAGGAGTCTGGACGCATGAGAGCTTGTATCACAACAGTTTTACGGCCAGCATTGCTGGCTATTCTGATCGGGGTGATGCCGCCGACGTTTGCTATGGCAAACGAGGCGCCGGCAGCCACTGCGCATCAGGAGGCAATGGCGGAAGGCCATACGGTAGCGCCAGTAGCTGCTGGGCATGAGGCAGCGGTTGTAGCCCACGGTGCTGCAGTCGACGCTCACGGTGCAGCCGTGGAGGCCAATGGTGCTGCCGGTCATGGTGAGGCGCACGGGAAAAAATCGCTTTCTCCGGAAAAATTGAAAGACCTGTTCTGGCGGACAGTGAACTTTCTTGCCTTGGTTGTTCTTCTGGTAAAATTCGGTGGTAAACCGATTATTTCCGGATTGAGTGGCCGTCAGCAGCAAATCCGTGAGGAACTCGAAACCCTGACCACCCGTCGCGACGAGGCTGAGCAATCCTATAGGGAGTTCTCGGTCAAGCTCGCCGGCATGGAGCGGGAAATGGACGTTATCGTCGAGAAAGCCATCGCGCAGGCTCATGTTGAAAAAGAACGAATTCTGGCTGAAGCTGAAAAAGCTGCTGAAGATATTAAGCGTCAGGCGGAAGCGGCTGTCATGGCCGAGTTGGAAGATGCTAAGCGGAGCCTTCGTGAGGAAGTCGCTGAGCAGGCTGCAGCCATGGCTGAGGAGTTGATCGTCAAGAATCTGACCTCTGCGGATCAGGTAGCGATCACTGAACAGTATCTTGAAAGAGTGGGTGCGGTACAGTGAGACATACAATATTAGCTCGTCGATATGCAAAAGCGCTTTTTTCCCTGGGAAAAGAGCAAGGTAAAACAGAAGAGTACAGCGGTGTGCTCGCCGCCATCGCCGGTCTGTATGACGACATTGAAGCAGGCGTCGGCGATGCGCTGAATAATCCGTTGTACCCGCTGGATGTTCGGCAGAAAGTTATGGCAAAAATCGCAGAGTCCGTCCAGGCTGATGCGATACTGACCAGCTTTTTGAATCTGCTGATTGAAAAGAAACGTGCTGATATTCTGCCTGATATCGCCCATGAATTGCAAATCATGGTTGATAAGGACCAGAACATTAGCCACGGTTCGATAATATCCGCCATTGAACTTGACCAGACCTTGCTGGGCAAAATTCAGGCGACTTTGGAAAAACTCACAGGTAATAAGGTTATACTTGAAACCCAGGTCGATCCGTCCATTATAGGCGGTATTATTGCCAAGGTAGGTGACTTGGTGCTGGACGGAAGTATAAAGACGCAACTTAATGGATTAAAGGAATCTATCAAGGGGAGAGAATAATCAATGCAGATCAAAGCCGAAGAAATCAGCCAGATTATAAAAGATCAAATCGCTGGCTATAAGAATGACATCGACCTGAAGGAAACCGGAACCGTACTTTCCGTAGGTGACGGTATTGCACGTGTTTATGGTGTTGAAAATTGTCAGGCCATGGAATTGCTTGAGTTCCCCGGCGGTATTTACGGCCTGGCTCTCAACCTTGAGGCAGATAACGTCGGTTGCGCCGTCCTTGGTGACGTTCGCAATATTAAAGAAGGTGACATCGTCAAACGTACCGGTCGTATTGCCGAGGTTCCGGTTGGTCCGGAAATGGAAGGCCGTGTAGTTGACGGTATTGGCCTGCCCATTGATGGCAAGGGACCGATTAACGCCCAAGAGACCCGCAAGGTAGAGGTGATCGCCCCCGGTGTAATCGCCCGTAAAGGTGTTCACGAGCCGTGCTATACCGGCGCCAAGGCTGTTGATGCTATGACCCCGGTTGGTAAAGGGCAGCGCGAGTTGGTTATTGGGGATCGTCAGATCGGTAAGACCGCACTCTGTGTTGACGCCATCATCGCCCAGAAAAACACCGATGTGCATTGTATCTATGTCGCCATCGGCCAGAAGAAATCAACCGTAGCTCTGGTTGTTGAGAATCTTCGTAAACACGGGGCCATGGAGTACACCACCGTTGTTGCCGCCTGTGCCTCTGATCCTGCGCCGATGCAGTATATCTCCGCTTTTGCCGGTTGTTCCATGGGTGAGTATTTTCGGGACAAAGGCGAGCATGCGTTGATCATTTACGATGATCTTTCCAAGCAGGCTGTTGCCTACCGCGAACTTTCCCTGCTGCTTCGCCGTCCTCCTGGACGTGAGGCCTACCCTGGTGACATCTTTTTCAACCATTCCCGGTTACTTGAGCGTGCTGCCAAAGTCAGTGACGAACTCGGTGCTGGCTCCTTGACAGCTTTACCTATCATCGAGACTCAAGCTGGTGACGTTTCGGCCTTTATCCCAACCAACGTAATCTCCATTACCGATGGTCAGGTCTACCTTGAGCCGAGCCTGTTTTTCGCCGGTGTTCGCCCGGCAATCAACGTTGGTCTTTCTGTATCCCGTGTTGGTGGTTCTGCCCAGGTTAAAGCCATGAAACAGGTTGCCGGTACCCTGCGCCTCGACTTGGCTCAGTATCGTGAACTGGCTGCTTTTGCGAGCTTTGGTTCCGATCTGGATGCAGCTACACAGGCTCAGTTGACCCGTGGTGAGCGGTTGGTAGAGATTCTCAAGCAACCGCAGTATCAGCCGCTGTCCATGGAGAAGCAGGTTACCATCATTTTTGCCGGTACCAAAGGCTTCCTCGACAAATTCCCGGTCAACACCTTGGCTGACTACGAGCAAGAGTTGTACTCCTACATCGAAACCAATGAGCCTTCTATTTTCACGGAACTCGCTGAGAAACAGATTATTTCTCCCGAGTTGGAAGAGAAGATGAAAAAAACACTGGCTACCTTCGGTGAAACCTTCAAGGCAACAAAGGGCCTGAACTGAGCACAAGGGTAAATTCTTATGCCTGGATTAAAGGACGTTAAAGATAAAATCACCGGCGTGAAGAAAACCGCGCAGATTACCAAGGCCATGAATATGGTGGCCTCGGCCAAATTGCGTGGCGCTCAGGAGAAGATGGAGCGCTTTCGACCGTATGCTGGAAAATTCGCCGAAGCAATGCGCGATTTATCCGGTGGCATGGAAAGCAGCGACCTTCCTCTCATGGAAGTCCGTGATGTTAAATCGGTTGAGATCGTGGTTGTTACATCCGACCGAGGATTGTGCGGTAGCTTCAACGCCAATATTGTTAAAGAAGCTGAAAAGCTCAGAAAGAAATACGAAGCTGAAGGTAAATCCGTCAGTTTCGTTACCGTGGGACGGAAAAGTACGCAACCTCTGAAAAAAACAGGGAAACTGCGTAAGTCCTTCAATGATATCATGGGTTCCTTTCAGATGTTCAATGCCCGTGAGATCTCCCTGGATATTACCGAGGCCTTCCTCGCCGGTGAGAGTGATCAGGTTGACATCATTTACGGTAAGTTCATCTCGGTGGGCGTACAACGACCGGTTACTGAGGAACTCTTGCCGATCAAGCCTGTTGCCTCAGACGAAGTCGCGGCCCAGGATATTACCGGTGCTTCCGGCTCGTACACGTACGAGCCGGACCCCAGTGAGATAATGGAAGTGCTCCTGCCTCTGTTTCTCAATGTTCAAATTTATCATGCCATGCTAGAAGTCGGTGCCTCTGAACATGCTGCTCGTATGACAGCCATGGATAATGCAACCAATGCATGTAAAGATATTATTAAAGATCTGACTCAGTTGTACAACAAAGCGCGTCAGGCCGCCGTAACCAACGAATTGATGGATATCGTCGGCGGCGCGGAGGCGTTGAAATAATACTCAATACCTAATGGTATTTTAAAGTTTAGAGGAGGGCATTTCACATGGGTGAGACACGAGTAGGAAAAATCATACAGGTTATTGGACCTGTTGTTGACGTTGAGTTCGAACCGGGCAACCTGCCCGAGATTATGAACGCTTTGTTTATTACTAATCCTGCCATTAACGATCAGCCGGACAACTTGGTTTGCGAGGTTGCACAGCATCTCGGTGATAACTGTGTTCGTACCGTTGCCATGGATCAGACCGATGGTCTCGTCCGCGGTATGGCTGCAACCGATACCAACGCACCTATCACCATCCCCGTTGGTTCAGCGTCACTCGGCCGGATCATGAACGTTGTTGGTCGTCCGGTTGACGGTATGGGCCCGATTTCTTCCGAGAAAACAATGCCCATCCATCGCCCGGCTCCTTCATTTACCGAGCAGGACACCGAGGTTAACGTCCTTGAGACCGGCATCAAGGTTATCGATTTGCTGGTACCTTTCCCCCGTGGTGGTAAAATGGGGCTATTTGGTGGTGCAGGCTGCGGTAAGACCGTTATCATGATGGAGATGGTTAACAACATCGCCATGCAGCATGGTGGTATTTCCGTTTTCTGCGGTGTCGGTGAGCGTACCCGTGAGGGAAACGATCTGTACAACGAGATGAAAGAATCCGGCGTTTTGCCGAAAGCCGCCCTCGTTTACGGCCAGATGACCGAACCTCCCGGTGCCCGCTCGCGTGTTGCTCTGACCGGTCTGACCGCTGCGGAGTACTTCCGTGATGAGGAAGGGCAGGACGTTCTTTTCTTTGTCGATAACATCTTCCGCTTTACTCAGGCTGGTTCTGAGGTTTCCGCTCTTCTTGGACGTATCCCGTCCGCTGTTGGTTACCAACCAACCTTGGCCACTGACCTTGGTGCCCTCCAGGAGCGTATTACCTCCACCACAAAGGGTTCTATTACTGCGGTACAGTGCGTATACGTACCTGCCGATGACTTGACCGACCCTGCGCCTGCTACCACCTTTGCTCACTTGGATGGTACCGTTGTTCTTTCCCGCCAGATTTCAGAGCTTGGTATTTACCCTGCGGTTGATCCGCTTGACTCTACCTCTCGTATTCTCGACCCCAACGTTGTTGGTGAAGAGCATTACCTGACTGCTCGTGGCGTTCAGGTTGCACTGCAGAAATACAAAGAGCTGCAGGACATCATCGCCATTCTTGGTATGGACGAACTTTCAGAGGAAGATCAGGTGACTGTTGCCCGTGCCCGTAAGGTGCAGCGTTTTCTTTCTCAACCCTTCCACGTAGCTGAGGTATTCACCGGCTTCCCCGGAAAATATGTTAAAGTTGAGGACACCGTACGCAGCTTTAAGGAAATCCTCGAAGGTAAGCATGATGATCTGCCCGAGACCGCGTTTTATATGGTCGGCAGCATTGAAGAGGCTATTGAGAAGGCCGCTGCACGAAAAGCTAACGCTTGATCCCTTCTACTCTGACCTGAGGTACGAGCAATGGCGCAAATTCAATTAGAAGTAGTTACCCCAAGCGGAGCGGTTGTCAGTGAAGAGGTTGATATCGTCACTGCGCCCGGTGTTGGTGGTGAGTTTGGTGTACTTGCCAATCATGCTCCTTTTTTGAGTACAATTAAAACCGGAACGCTGAGCTTTAAAAAAGATCGTGTGTCCAAATTCCTGATGGTGTCCGGCGGTTTCACCGAGGTATCCAACAACAAGATCACCTTCCTTGTGGAAGGTGCCGAGTTTGGAAATGATATTGACGTAGATCGCGCTTTGCGGGCCAAGGAACGTGCTGAGAAACGTTTAACCCAAGCACAGCAAAGCACCGAAAAAATCAATCGGATTCGTGCAGAGGCCGCCCTTCAACGGGCCATGGCACGGATTAGAACTGCAGAGATGTCCCGCAGTTGATCAACCGATAGAGACCATAAAAAAAGCCGCCTTGTAAAAGGCGGCTTTTTTTTTGCTGTTTCAGGATGGACTGTATTCGTAAAAAAATCCGCTACATTCCTACAAGAAGGGGCCTTTTCTGCAAAGGGAAGGCATCCATAGTCTCGAGTGTCGGAAAAAGGCTGCGATGCAGTAGATCGAGAAGTTTTTCGATGCCATCGTTATTGTCTTTGTGAAAGAGGTCGAATCTTCCAGATTAGTAAAAGCGTACCGCTGCTCGGTGATGATCAATGTAGGCGACAATGCCACCGGCAAGTTGCTGGGCGATTTTCTCAAGATGCTTGTCGTCTTCGAGAAACTGGGCTTCCTGCGGATTGGTGATAAAGGAGAGTTCTGCCAGAATGGCTGGCATTTCTGCGCCGATAAGTACATAGAATGGTGCTTGTTTTACCCCCAGGTCACGTGGCTTATAAGTTTTGTTCAAACCATTGATCAGGTTGGTTTGAACAAAGCGGGCCAGGCGGGATGACTCATCGATTTTCGAATTATTCATTAATGAGCTGAGGATATCCTGAAGCTCACCAATACTATGCGTTGAGGAGGCGTTTTCTAAAGCCGCCACACGCATGGCATCGGCATCGGTAGCCAAATTAAGGAAATACGTTTCTATCCCGCTGTTGGAATGGTTTGGATGGGCATTGACGTGGATGGAAACAAATAAGTCAGCCTTTTTGACGTTGGCAACCGCTGTCCTCTTTTCCAAGGGTATATAAACGTCCTTGGTCCTCGTTAAAACAACTTGGTAATGAAAGGTTTCCGTAAGAATCCGTGCTAATTTCTTGGCTATTTTAAGGGCGATATTTTTTTCTTTGAGTCCAAAGGCCATCGCTCCAGGATCTTTGCCACCATGGCCCGGGTCGATCACAATGGTTTTTATCCCCAAGCCAAGCTGCTGAGCCAAGGAAAGATGCTCACGATCCATTTTAATATGCGGGGTCGAACTCGTGACATCGAGTTTCTTGTTGTCCGTTAGTATCGGTATGTTGCCGACCGGTAAATTATTGGCAGCCATTGAGCTTATGGATTCTGGTTTTTCAGGTTGCATAGGCGTCGCTTTTTCAGCACCGTACACATCCACAATTATTCGAAACGGATCGTTAAGGGTAAAAACCTTGTAGTCCATAAATGGTTGTAAACCAAGGTCAAGTCGGACAACTCCCTGCTCAACTTGGCCTGTACGCACCTGTTGGAGAAGGCCTTTGTCAAATTGTTGAACACTGCAAAATTTGGGGTCAATCCTCGCTTGCTTTAAATCCAGAGTAAGCGAATTATTTATCTGCTTAACAGTATAGGGGATTTTTGAATTAGCAGTGATGACTACACGGCTATACTGATCCGAAGACCAAAACTTGCTCTGTCCAACCTGGACCCAGTTGGTGTTCTCGTGTTTGTCAGCCATTTCTTGTGCAGGATCATTTTTTTGAGTGGCTGGGACGAGCTGTTCTTCTTTAGAAGGAAGGGGCTCTAGTTGTGCAAGATGTTGTTGTGCTTTGGAGAAGTAATCTCCTTGAGGGTATTGATGTGTTATTAGTTGATAGAGATTTGTTACAGTTGGCGTTTTATCTTTTACGAAGATAGTCAAGGAGGCGGCTTTGTACAAAGCATCATCACTGAGAATATTCCCTGGATAAAGATCAGCTACCTCAAGATATGTTTTTCGTGCGGATTCAGCGTCTTCGGTGAGATGAAACCGGTCATGCATGAGATGGTAAGTCCGAGCCTGCATAAACAGGCACGATGGTCCTATATCAGTCTTTTTGTTCTCCAAAAAAAGTTCACCAAAGGCATTGGCTGTGACAAGCCAATTACTGCGATTATGTATGGATTGTTTACTGACGAGGAGTTTTGCAAGCTTCGTTTTGGTGTCGTTGTACCGCTCTTGAGGAGTCTTTGACACGGCAAAATCTTTTATAGCTGGAAAAGGTTTTGCCACTGAGCGTGCCAATAGTGAACCCGGGAGCATGTTGGCCCACAGGCACACAAACAGGAGTATGATGCGAGGAGAACATATGCAACGCACAGTTCTTAGGATGAGGGCATGCATGGAAAAGCTGTCGTTAGAGTTCAAAATACCAAATTTTTTCCAAAAAATGAGTACCTAGCTTAGATATTCCACTATACTTCATTTAGAGTTAGGAGTAAAAGAAATTGTACTTTTTATAATAGAGTGGAATAAAAATTTGAAAGTTTAACGATGAGAAGGGGTTGGGTGATTTAAAAAATTAAACCAAAAAATGATAGATTCTTAACAAAATCCATCACCCTCTGATACAGGTGGCTCAGTTCGCTCGGGCAGTTTTTCTGTTTTTTTAAGTGGAGTCTCTGCTTGGTGTTAGGCTGTCTGTTTAACCGTCGGCAACATCACGGCATACGCTTCGTCCGGGGTCCTTTTCTCTAATTTAGAGTGGGGGGCGGGATCGGTTGTACCAGTCCAGGTACTGCATGATTGGGGGCTAAGTCGTGCCCATGCCAAAATGGTTTTTTTATCCAGTTTCGACATTATGCTCGGAAGTTTATCATTGGGATATCAGTGAAATACTTGCTGTAAAACTTTACAAATACTTTGATCTCAAACGGAAATCTGCATTCCTGGGTCGGCAAAAAGGGGGAACCCAAACCTACAAGGGCAATATTTTCCCAGGCTCGAAGGTCTACCTCATCATATCGTGTTCCGGGAAAATCGCTGTGAACCAGTATGTCGAAATTAATTCAGCTTTTTTTGCACAAGGTCGACTGCCTGGTAGAGCAAATCAAGGGCCTGCTTGGGGGTAAGGTCGTCTGGATGGATATGGCGTAGAAAATCAACGACCGGAGAAGATGGTGGCGCAAAAAGAGCCATTTGCTGAGGCGATGTTTTTGAGCGAGTTGGTGTGGGGGCAAATTTTGGGTCACCCTGGGGGGTAAACTCTCCGAGTTCTATGTTTTTTAGTATCTCATAGGCTCGGTCGATGACTTTGCGTGGGACACCAGCCAGGGAGGCGACTTGAATACCGTAACTTCGGTTTGTAGCTCCTTGCACAAATTTATGCAGGAATATGATCGTATCGTTCCACTCTTTGACTGCAATAGAAAAATTTTTAATGGTGTCGCTGGTGGCTGCAAGGTCAGTCAGTTCGTGATAATGGGTCGCAAAGAGTGTTTTTACGCCAAGCTCATTTTTTTGCGCTAATTCCTCGGCGACGGCCCAGGCAATGGCAAGTCCATCATAGGTTGAAGTTCCGCGGCCGATTTCATCAAGGATGACAAGGCTGTCATTGGTGGCGTTATTGAGAATATTGGCGGTTTCATTCATTTCCACCATGAAGGTGGACTGGCCTCGTCGAAGATCATCCATGGCACCGACCCGGGTGAAAATACGATCTACCAGGCAAATTTCAGCCGATTCAGCCGGTACAAAACAACCGATATGGGCCATGAGTACAATCAGGGCAGTCTGTCGAAGAACCGTTGATTTACCGGCCATGTTCGGACCGGTAATGATAAGGACTTCTTGCTGCTCCTGATCGAGATGGACATCGTTGGGAACAAATCGGCCAGGAGGCAGGTTGCGTTCTATAACCGGGTGCCTCCCTTCGGCAATGGTTAAGCTGCGATCCGCATTGATTGCAGGACGACAATAGCGAAATCGAACAGCCAGCTCGGCAAAATTGGTTAATACATCGAGTTGCGCTAGTAGTTCTGCTGTCTGTAACAGGCGCTGATCCTGCTTGGTCAATTGATCGCGTACTTCGGTAAAGAGGGTGTACTCCAGCTCAAGTCGCCGATCCTGTGCCGTGACAATGGAATTCTCCAACTCCTTCAACTCTGGGGTAATGAAGCGTTCTGCATTAACCAGGGTCTGCTTCCGAATAAAATAGTCGGGTAATTCCACCATCTGGCTGCGACTGATTTCAAAATAATAGCCAAAGACCTTGTTGTATCCAACTTTGAGTTTACCCAGGCCCGATCGTTCTCGTTCACCATTTTCCAACTCCAAGATCATCTTTTTGCCGTCGCGAAGAAGCAGCAAGAGGTGATCGAGTTCGTCATTATACCCCTCGCAAATGAGGTTTCCATCACGAAGACTGCTTGGTGCATCGTCACGGATAGCCGCATCAATTAAGCTGTGGAGATCATCCAGAACATCAAAGGAGAGGGCCATTTCCCGGAGAAGCGGGGAGGTGCATTCCTGTAGAAGCTGCTGCAAATTGGGTAACTGGGCCAATGAGGTTTTAATCGCACTCATGTCGCGGGCATTGCCATGGCCAAGGACAAGCCGGCTACAGAGGCGTTCAAGATCGTAAACCTCGGCCAGCAGGGTTTGAATTTTTTTGCGGACCTCGGTTTTCTGGATCAATTCCTCTACGCTATCAAGCCGGGCCAGTATCTGTTCCCGATCCTGGAGCGGAAAAAGCAGCCATCGGCGCAGCAATCGTGCACCCATGGGGGTGGCCGTTAGATCAAGGGCGGCTAAAAGAGAGCCCTGACGTTGTCCACCCACCAGGGTTTCGAGCAACTCAAGGTTGCGGCGAGAGGAATCGTCGATAATGAGATAACCGCTCTGGTGGAGGGGGAAGAGCTGTTTGATATGGGCCAGATCGGATTTCTGCGTCTCGTGGAGATACTGTAACAGCGCACCGGCAGCATTGATGGCTACAGTGAACTGATCGCAACCAAAACCGGCAAGATTGGCGGTGTGGAAATGCTCGGTCAGGGTGGTGAGAGCGGTTTCCGTTTCAAATTGAAAATCTGGTCGCGAAGTGAGACAAAGTTGGCCCAGTTCTAGGGTCAGCTGTTCGGTAAAAGCGCACAGCCCCTCGATTTCCCCCTGTGGCAGCAGCAATTCGGCAGGCCGAAGCCTGGTGAAGGTGTCGATAAGGGCAGAAGGATTGTTCGCAGGATAGCTAATTTCGGTGAGTTGGAAACGGCCGGTGGAAATATCGACAAAGGCGAGGCCAGCCAATAACTCCTTGTTTGATTTTTTCTCAATGACCAGGGCGCTGACATAACAGTCGGTCTTGGCATCCAGTAGTTGATCCTCAGTGGTGACTCCAGGGGAAACAACCCGAACCACTTCACGTTTAACTATGCCTTTCGTCTCCTTTGGATCTTCCACCTGCTCGCAAATGGCCACTCTGAACCCTGCTTTGACCATTTTCCCCAGATAACCGGTGACCGCATGGAAGGGGACTCCACACATCGGTATCTTGTTGGCATCGTCTTTATGGCTGCGTGAAGTGAGGGTGATACCCAGAATCTTGGAGGCGACCTCGGCATCCTCAAAGAACATCTCGTAGAAATCACCCATTCGGTAGAAGAGAATTGTGCCGGGATACTGTTCTTTGATCTCCAGGTATTGCTGGAGCATGGGGGTGATTTTGGGTGTACTCATGGGGTTGGTGGCGTGAGGAGCTGTTGAAAGTCATCAAGCAGCAGATCGAAGGTGTTCTCGATATGCTGGGGGATGGTCCGGATTTCGGCGCAAACGGTTATGAAATTATGATCATCTTCCCAGCGGGGAACAAGATGATAATGGAGATGGTCGGAGATCCCAGCGCCAGCGACTTTGCCAAGATTCAGGCCGATGTTGATGCCGTGGGGGCGGAGATGACGTCGGATGATGGTGCAACTGCTGGAGAGCAGCGCCATCAACCGAAGTTGTTCTGCCTCGTTGAGATCGGTGAGATCGGCGACGTGTCGCCGTGGCGCAAGCAACAGATGCCCGTTGGCGTAGGGAAAGCGGTTAAGGAGGACAACGGCCAGTTCGTCACGAAATAGCAGCAGGTGTTCCTTGGAGAAACAGACTTCTCCCGGTGGTTCAAACAGGCAGCCCGTGTATCGCGGTGCTGTTCCGCAAACATGTTCTATTCGCCAGGGTGTCCAGAGGGTTTTCATAGGAGGGACGGGATCTCGTGAATAGAGGCGCTGAGTTGCTCGCCTGCTTCAAGGATGGCATAGGTGCCGGGAGTGCCATAGCGGCTGGTCGCCTGAAAACTACCCGGATTGAGCATGAGTATGTCGCCATAATACTGAATGCTGGGGCGATGGGTGTGTCCGTAAATCATGCAGTCGGCTTCCGGGAAGATGTCAAAAAGGGCGTTTTCAATATCCGGGCCGAGATCTGCACCATGGGTAAGACCTATGGTAAATCGGCCCAGGGCGAAAAGTTGTCTCGCCGGATAGCGTGTGCGGACCGGTTCGCCGCACATGTTGCCATGCACAGCAACGATCTGTATTCCTAGAAAAACTTCGAGGATTGATGGGTTCGTCAAGTCGCCGGCGTGGATGATCATGTCGCAGCCTTGAAAGCAATGACGGACCTGTTTTTTGAACCGGCTGTCTGGGCGGACGAGGTGGGTGTCGGAAAGAATGCCTACTCTGATAATCATGGAAAAAGGATGTCCGAAAATTTATCGAGAACAGTAGTGTAAGAAAAATAGGGGGGGAAAACAAGAGCTGAGCTCTCTTCATGTGGAGAAAGTGACATCGAGTGCAGGAAGCTGTTGAAAAATAGAGGGACTTCACGTAACATACTCGCCCTTTAAATGAACCAATAAATAATGAGTTAAGGATACGTCTATGTTTACAGCTTCTGATTTGCGTAAAGGGTTGAAAATTCAGATTGATGGTGAGCCTTACATCATCACCGATTTTGATTTTTCCAAACCAGGAAAAGGACAGGCTCTCTATCGCACCAAAATGCGTAACATGATCACCGGGGTTCAGTTCACCCAGACTTACCGCTCCAACGATAAGTTCGACCGCCCTAATCTGGAGGAGCGCACCATGCAGTTCCTCTATGCTCAGGATGAGGAATATCATTTCATGGATACCTCATCTTACGAGCAGATCTTCCTGACCAAAGAACAGCTTGGCGACAACCTCAGCTTCCTTATTGATAACATGGAAGTTCAGGTGCTCTTTTTTGGCGAGCGTCCCATTGACATCAGTCTCCCGACCTTTGTCAATCTTGAGGTGACCATTGCCGATCCGTGGGCCAAGGGCGATACATCGGGGTCTGATACCAAACCCGTCACCGTAGAGACCGGTTTTCAGCTGCAGGTACCACCCTTTGTCGAGCAAGGGGACAAAATTCAAATCGATACTCGTACCGGCACTTACATTACTCGCGTTAAAGAATAAATCCGCATGCTTACACCCAAAGGCCTGCAGCAGCGATCCCGGTTGCTGCAGGCCATGCGCGCCTTTTTCTATGAGCGTGCCTATGTCGAGGTCGATACCCCCATTCGACTTCCTGTCCTTATTCCCGAATCCAATATTTTTCCCTTTTCCAGTGAGGGTTGTTTTCTGCAGACTTCGCCGGAACTCTGCATGAAACGCCTACTTGCTCGAGGTTGCGAACGTATTTTTCAAATCTGTCATTGTTTCCGCAAAGAAGAGCAGGGTCGATTGCATCAATCCGAGTTCACTCTGTTGGAGTGGTATCACAAAAATTGGAGTTATGATGAACTGATGGTAGAGTGCGAGGCCTTGATCTGCTCCCTAGCGCATAAACTCGCTTCTCTGCAAGGTTTTGTCAATGACGGTCCTGTTCTTGTTCGTCGAGGGCAGAGGGTGGATCTCACACCGCCATGGACGCGTCTAAGCGTGGCGGAAGCATTTCAACAGTATGCCGGCATGGCTGTGGAAGATGCGTTGGCGCAGGATACTTTCGAGGAAGTGCTCGTGACTTTGGTGGAGCCGCACCTGGGAGAAACAAAGCCAACTTTTTTGTACGACTATCCAACGTCTTTGGGCTCACTTGCCCGACGTAAACCAGGCAATCCGAAAGTTGCTGAACGATTTGAACTCTATATTGCAGGGGTGGAGATCGCCAACGGGTTTTCGGAATTGGCGGACGCCGATGAACAGCGGCAACGCTTTCATCATGAGATAGATGTGATTTGTTCATCCGGAGGCAAGGCTAGTATGCCGGAACACTTTCTTGCCGATTTACCAGCCATGGGAGAATGCGCCGGGATTGCTTTGGGGGTGGACCGATTGTTCATGCTCCTGGTTGGTGGTACTACTCTGTCAGATTCGTTGCCTTTTATTTTTGATACATTGTAGGCTTTTGTTTGTTTTTTCTCCTTCATCCTATACCATGGGTGTTGTCACCTCCGTCTTTCTTTGGATTTGGAACACTGATAATCTCTAAGGAGGGAAGCAATATGGCGGTAAGGCTTCCGTTATACACTGCTCCGGTATCAATGCCGATGCAGTGAGGGGTGATAAACGGCTCGTCAAAAATTGTATGCCCAAAAATAACAGGCTTACCGAAATCGTATTTGCTTTGAAAAAATTGTTCGCGGGCCCAAAGGCACCATTGCGAAGTTTGTTGGCTTAGATGCCGGCCAGGTTGCAAACCGGCATGCACATATATGGCATGTTGATCCTGCCACCACAGGGGAAGACTCTTAAAAAAGGTCTGATGTTGCTCCGGAACTTTGGCTGCTCTTTCCGGTAGGTTGGCTGAGGGGGAAAGTCCATAGCTCGCCAAGGTCTGAAGACCGCCGACCTGCAAAAAAACAGATGCATCTCGACCCGAGAGGAATTGCAAAAAGAGAAAATCATGGTTGCCCATGAGTGGAACGATGCGATGCGATTTTTTTTGCTGCAAGGAAATGATGGTGGATACAACTTCTTGGGAGTGCGGCCCCCGATCAACGTAATCCCCTAAAAACACAATGGTTTCTGCTTTGTGAAGCACCTTTGTTAGGAGCGTTGTCAGAGCGGCATGGCTGCCGTGGATATCGCCGATGACGCACGTTGTTGAACCAGTCTTGATCATAATAGAAAATAATTAATTTAGCCGGAAAGAAGCACAGTATGGATATCAAACAGCGCCAGTTGATAAAAAAATATGTAGATTTGGTCTTTCATAGTTGGCGGCTTATCAGCATTTTTTTGCTTTTAGGGCTGTCCATAGGACTTGGCTATTACTTCTACATCCCCAAAATTTATCAAAGCACCGCTCTTTTGAGTTATGAATCCCAGCAGATTAACCCTGCAAAAATGGATCCGGAACAGGGCCGTCAAAGATTACGAGAATCCTTGGCTACACTCCAAGAATTGGTAACCAGTCGTACGAGTCTTGAAAAGGTCATCCAGCAATTTTCCTTGTATGAAGAGGCGAGAAAACAGCTTCCTATCGAAGATGTCATTGAATCGATGCGGAAAAATATCGATATAAAGCCCGTTAAGCAGGGGGATATTTTTAGTGTATCGTTTCAAGGCGCAGAGCCAGAAAAGGTAGTTCGGGTTGCCAACGCCTTGGCCTCGCTTTTTATCGAAGAGAACTTGAAATATCGAGAGGAGAGAGCAACCGAGACGTCGAAATATACGGAAAGTGAACTGGCTCAGTCAAAGAAGGTACTTGACGCCAAAGAACAGCAAATGCGTGATTATAAGCTGAAGTATTTCAACGAAATGCCTAGCCAGCGACAAAGTAACTTGGCTCAGCTGAGGGCCTTGGTTGAGCAAAATCAAGGGATTCAGACATCCATTCAAGACTTGGAAAGAACCAAAGTGTTGGCTTTTGAACAGGCTCGTATTCAGCAGCAATTAGCAGCTTTGAGTACGCAACAAACCGCACCAAATGCACTCCCTTCGCATCCGGAAACTGATGGAGAACGGTTGCTGCGTTTGCAGAATTATCTTGCCCAATTGCAAGGTAAATACACTGCTATGCACCCTGAAGTTCGACGTGTCAAACAGCAGATTGAGCAACTGGAAGCCAAAGGTGTTAAAGCAGGTGCCCCCGGGATTTCTGGTGGAGGCAATAACTCAAGTCGTGCTTCAATTGCAGCGAATTTGGAGCGTGAGCGTCTACAGACGCAGATAAAGCAGATTGATCTCAATATTCAACAGTTGCATCAATCTCAGGCCGCGATCCCTGCGCAAATTACCCAGTATGAAAAATGGGTTGAAGCCGCCCCGGTACGTGAAGCAGAATGGAATATCCTCACTCGTGATTATAACGAATTGCGGCGGCACTACGATCAGCTGGTTGCCAACAACTTGCAAGCCCAGTCGGCTGAAAATCTGGAGAGGAATCAAAAGGGGAGTAAGTTTAAGATTGTCGATTCTGCCCGTTTGTCTGAAAAACCATTTAAACCAAATTTTATTAAAATTTTATTGGTGGCCGTTGTTGCTGGTCTCGGTTTGAGCGTTGGCTCGGTTCTAGCCATGGATTTCATCGATACGTCCTTCAAAGACGTTGGGGAATTGGAAGACTCTATCGGTGTGCCTGTGATTTGCGCGATCCCCTTTATTGAAAAACCAGCCGAAATCCATAGGGAGAGGCTCATTTTTTTAATCAGCGTAGTGGGGATTGGAGCGTATGCCCTAGGGTTTGTCATCGTTTTTTCTGTGTTATGGACAAGGGGCTTGATCATAATTTAAGTTTTAAGTGAGCGGACAGCATCCATGTATACCAAATATTACGGACTCACCAAAAAGCCCTTTAATCTAACCCCGGATCCGAAAACCGTCTTCATGAGCGAGACGCATCAGGAGGGTTTGGCGATTCTCAAGTATGGTGTCCTGAGTAAAAAATGCTTTTTAGTTTTGACGGCCGATGTTGGGTCTGGAAAAACTACGCTTTTACAGGCATTGGTGACCAGTCTTGAACAAGATGTGCATGTAAGTATTTTAAACAATCCTATTCTCTATCGAGATGAATTTTTTTCCTTTTTAGCCAAACAACTCGGTCTGGAGTGGGATGGCAACAAAGCCATGTTCCTGATCGAATTTGGCAAGATGCTCAAGGTTTGCTATGAAAAAGATGAGCGGGTTCTGCTGATCTTTGATGAGGCGCATGTGTTGCCCGTTGACCTGTTGGAAGAGATTCGTCTTCTTTCCAATCTCGAAGAAAAGGGACAGGATGTCCTTTCTATCTTTCTTGTCGGGCAACCAGAACTCAACGAGCGTATGAGCGATGACCGTCTTTTGCCGCTTCGACAGCGCATTGGTCTTCGTTTTCATTTGAACAGGTTTTCTCTAGAGGAGACCAGGCAGTATATCGTTTTTAGATTGCGTCATGCAGGAGCACGGCATTTCAATATTTTTTCTGAAGAAGCCATCACTCTCATACATAAATTCAGCCAGGGGACGCCCAGACTCATTAATATTATCTGTGACCATGCCCTGTTAACCGGTTTTGCCGAAAATAAGTCAACTATCGGTCCTGAATTAATTGAGGAGAGTGTTAATGATCTCCATTTTCCCGGTGAAGGCACTCCACTACCGGTTGCCGCACCAACACCTCGAAGGCGCTGGTCGTGGATAGTTCTGGGTGGGGTGGTCGTCGTCGGTATGGTGGTGGGGTTGTGGTGGCAATATTATCGATGAAAAAATTTAGAACAAGCATCGTTTTTTTTCTGTCCGTTGTTTTTGAGCCAAGTGGAGGTACGTGTGGGAAAGGTGTTTGAAGCCCTAAAGAGGGCTGATGAATCAGACAATTCAACCGATCAAATTATTGAACAGGTTGTTGAGACGTCCTCCGCTACGGCAGATCGACCCGATCATGGTTCACTTGAGCCTCAAAAGAAGATATCGGAGGAACCTCGTCGTCAACTGGGAAAATGGGATGATCGGCTTGTCTTGGCCACTGCAACAACCGGGCCTGTGGCTGAGAGCATCCGTGCACTTCGCACTCGTATCCTTTTTCCCAGTGAGGGGCCTGTCCCGCGCAGTATTCTCGTGACCAGTGCCGCCCCAGGGGAAGGGAAGAGCTTCATCTGCGCAAACCTGGCTATATCCCTGGCGCAGGGGATGGACAATTACTGCCTCTTGGTTGACTGTGATCTGCGTCGTCCAACTCAGCACGACCTCTTTGGTTTGAGTAACAAGGCTGGCCTCTCCGATTATCTACAGCATAAAAGGCGGATTTCGGAACTGCTGGTCCCCTCGGGTGTGGACAAGCTTTCCATCCTCCAAGCCGGGCCCTCTTCCATTAACCCCGCAGAGTTATTGACTTCAACTTCCATGACAGGTTTGGTGGATGAAATTAGTAAAAGATATGATGATCGTATCGTTTTATTAGATAGCCCGCCTCTTCATGCCGCCAGTGAAACCGCCGTTTTAGCGCAACATGTGGATGGTGTTGTGCTCGTAGTGCGTTATGGCAGATCGCGACGTGAATATGTCAAGGCGCTCGCCGACACCATTGGTCGTGATAAGATTCTCGGCGTCGTTTTTAATGCCTACAAGGCGACCATGCTCGATTATAAGGTTTTTGGTTATTACGAATATCAACAGGAGTATTACGCTAAGCGGCCCAAGTGATTTGTTGTGGTGTTGTGGAAGGATGAGGTACCCGTTCTTTGGGGTCAGGATCCCTTAATGTAACGGTTTTCCGCACTGTTCATTTTTTTTGTGGCTTGATTTCATTTTTGCTGATATGTTTTCATGCTTTGTTCATCGTAATGAAGTGTGAATAAGCCCTGATGGCCGAATGTATCGTTTTATAGAAGCAAATGATCTGACCACAAAGAGGACTTGGACATGCAATCTAAAACCAAGCTGACGGGTAAGGATGCCCTGCAGCTACTTCTCGACGGCAACAAACGCTTTATTAGCGGAAAGCTCGAACACCCTAACCACTGTGAAGAATCCCGACGCGGCTTAGTGTCCGGCCAAGACCCGATTGCGGTGGTCTTAACCTGTGCGGACAGCCGGGTCCCTCCTGTGGACGTATTTGATCAAGGGCTGGGCGATCTTTTTGTGGTTCGTGTTGCTGGCAATATCATCAATGATCAAATTCTCGGCAGTATCGAATATGCTGTCGCCCATCTTCATACCCCGCTCGTTATGGTCATGGGGCATTCTTCCTGCGGCGCTGTGAGTGCAGTGGCTCAAGGTGTCAAGTTGGATGGACACATCGCCAGCCTTACCCCATCGATTGACGCAGCGCTTAAAAAAACCAAGGGCCTTGATGGCAACTGGCCCAATAACGCAGCTAAAGCACTTGCCATCTCGACCGCCAAAAAAATCGCCGAATCAGAGCCCATTGTGGGCGATCTTGTCCAGGAAGGCAGAGTTTTGGTGGTCGCAACGTATTACGATTTGGAGACAGGTAAGGTAGTTCTCCTGAGTTGATTGAAGGATCGGTGAATTGATTTTTAACGTACGCCTGCTCTCCCTCCTGGTGAGACAGGCGTATTTTTTTGCCCAAAGGAAAAGGGTAAACTCCGTAGAGTCGTTTTCCCCTCTTAAATCGTTGCGTGCATAACTTGAGTTGTGCTAATTATGCAGTTGAAATCCAAGCTATTTTTCCCTACGGTGAGACCGTAGGCGCATTGAGGACACAGATGGGCTTTCCCATTGACGAGATCATTCTTCGTTTGGAGCAAGAGGTCCGTACATATCAAGTGCCGGTGGTCGATCTGATTGCGACCCAAACTCACGACCCGTTCAAGGTGTTGGTTGCGACCATTCTTTCCGCAAGGACGAAGGATGAAGTAACGGCCTTGGCAGCCAGGCGCCTCTTTGTCAAAGCGGAGACGGTAACAGAACTTGCGTTGCTTTCGGAGGCCGAGCTTGAGAAACTGATATACCCGGTGGGATTTTTTCGGAATAAAGCAAAATATCTGCATCAGTTACCCGGTGTGCTTCATGACCGTTTTGAAGGGCAGGTGCCGGAGACTATCGAAGAATTATTACAGTTACCGGGGGTTGGAAGAAAAACCGCCAATTTGGTGGTGGCGGTTGCCTTTAATAAGCCTGCCATTTGTGTCGATACCCATGTGCACCGAATCATGAATATCTGGGGATACGTGAACACTGAAACCCCTTTGCAGACCGAAATGGCACTCAGGGAAAAACTGGACCAGAAATATTGGATTCGGATTAATGGTCTGTTGGTTGCTTTTGGCCAGGGAACATGCACCCCGCTGCGGCCTCAATGTGAACGCTGTGTTCTCAACGATCTTTGCCCGAAAATCGGGGTGACTCCTCGACGGGGCTGTAACGAACAGAGCAAAAGGCCGGTCCAGGATGGGCTGCGTTTCGTTTCCTGGAATGTCAACGGGCTACGGGCCGCAATAAAAAACGGTTTTCATGAAGCGATAGCTCGCTTAAATCCCGATATATTGGCTCTGCAGGAAATTAAAGCCCATCCCAAACAGATACCAGATGACGTTCGTGAAATGCCCGGCTACCAGAGTTATTGGTTTCCAGCACAGAAAAAAGGGTATTCCGGTACTGCTGTTTTTTGTAAAAAAACTCCTTTGCATGTTTATTATGGGATTGAACATGCCGGTTTTGACGGGGAAGGTCGGGTTTTGACTCTGGAATATACCGATTTCTATTTAGTGAATATTTACTCTCCCAATGCTCAGCCTGAATTAAAACGCCTTGATTTTAAAAAAGATTTTAATCAAGTTCTACTTCACTACATGAATCAACTACGTCGACGGAAAACAGTGCTTCTCTGTGGGGATTTAAATGTGGCCCATAGGGAGATCGATTTAGCCAATCCCAAAGCGAATATAAAAAATCCTGGGTTTTCCGAACAGGAACGCGCCTGGATGGATGAGGTCGTTGCTGCTGGCTATGTCGATACCTTTCGCCAATTCAATCAGGAACCGGGTCAGTATACTTGGTGGAGTTACCGGTTTAGTGCGAGGGCAAAAAATATAGGCTGGAGAATCGACTATTTTCTGGTCGACGATTCCAGTAAATCCAGGATAATGGAAGCAGCCATACACAACGATATTACCGGGTCTGATCATTGTCCGGTGTCCATCGTCTTCCGTTGACAGAGCATGAGAGTAGCTTTGGCATGAAACCATACCGCATCATAATCGCCGATGATCACACGCTGATTCGTCAGGGGTTAAAGACGATCATTGTCCATGAACCTTCATTGATTATAGTGGCCGAGGCCAGTAATGGGCTCGAGCTGTTGGATCTGTTGAGGAGTAATCCGGCAGACATGGTTATCCTCGATATCGCCATGCCGCAACTCAACGGATTGGATGCCATGGCGGATATTCGGAAAATTAATCCTGAAATCGCCATATTGATGCTGACCATGTATCCCAATAGTCAGTATTTTTATCAGGCGATTGCTGCCGGTGCCCATGGGTATCTGATGAAGGAAGATTCTGAAGCCGAATTGCTTCATGCCATAGACACGATCAAAAGCGGTAAATCCTACATCTCACCTAGATTGTCGGCCGATGTCACCGATGAGGTCATGACGGCATTCCGCGATCAGGGGAAAGTCCCATTGGTCGTGCTTAGTGATCGGGAGAAACAGGTGTTGAAATTGGTGGTACAGGGGGAGTCGAGCAAAAAAATAGGCAAGATGCTAGATTTGAGCCCTCGTACAATTGATCATCATCGGGCGAGTCTTTTGAAAAAATTTAAGATGAAAAACACCGTGGATTTGGTCAATCATGTGGTGCGCAATGCACTCATCATTTCTGATGAATGATGACATCGTAAAAACTTCGATCTACTGCGTCGCAGCGTTTTTTTCCGAAAATCGACATATCTTTCACCCCTCAACAATACTTGTTACCACCTACGATAGGTCGTTTCCTTGTTTTTTTTTTGCGGGACCGACAATAAATTTACGATTTTTATCTCCGTATTTTTTTGTTCTTCCACTGCATAATACCTTAAATTTATACGATATTTATATTATTGTTCGGTAATGCTACCTATGCGGCCATAGGTAAGGCCGACAATTGTTATTTTTTTTCCCTGACGTTTTATTGAACTATTCCGAGTTGGACAGTCCGAACATGCTGGCCATGACGCCGATCCATGTCAATAATAGTGAGGGAAAGCCATGAACAAAAATGATCTCATTGAATCCATTGCCCATTCAGCTCGAATTAGTAAAATTGCAGCAGAACGAGGGTTGAATGGATTGCTGTCCACGCTGTCAGCCGCCATGAAGGACGGTAAGCGAGTAACATTGGTCGGCTTTGGAAGCTTTTCGGTCGTGGATCGCGCTCCGAGAATCGGACGCAATCCGAAAACCGGTGAAACGGTGCCAATCCCTTCCCGTAAGGTGGTGAAGTTTCGTCCTGGAAAAGAACTATCCGGAAAGGTCCAGTAGTAAAAAAACGTCGTTTTCGCAAGAAACCTCGCAAACGACGTTTCGCACAACAAACTCTTTTTTCTTGGGCGGAATTCGTCAGGCAACAACCTTGGGTGATGCTGATTGTTTCCGCCCAATCCACAAAGCCACTCCCGCCAAAACCATGAGCCCGGAGAGGATTTGTCCCATGGAAAAATAGAGGACAATGAATCCTAACTGGGCATCGGGTTCACGAAAAAATTCAACCACAAAGCGGCATCCGCCATAACCACAGAGAAAAAGGGCCAAAAGTGAACCATGGGGCCAGTTGGTTTGCTGCGGTTGCCATGGCTTTGTCTTCAGGCTCCAGAGCAGGATGAAGAGAAATATGCCCTCAAGTGCCGCCTCATAAAGCTGGGACGGGTGGCGAGGTAGGGGGCCTCCGTTTGGAAAAATCATTCCCAAAGGGGCGGTGGTAATACGGCCGAAGAGCTCTCCGTTGATAAAGTTACCCAGGCGGCCGAAGAAGAGACCGATGGGGACGGGGGTTATGTAGATATCCGCAGCCTTCCAGAAATCAAGTTTATTACGCCGGCAATACCAGTATCCAGCCAGCACGGCACCAATGCATCCTCCGTGAAAAGACATGCCGCCGGACCAGGTTGCCGGGATCTCGAGCGGGTGGGCCAGGTAATAAGCGGGATTGTAAATGGCGACATACCCAAGCCTTCCACCCAGGATAACGCCTAGGATCAAGGCGAGATTTAAGTTGTCCACATGGGTGAGCAGTTGCTTCCAGCCGAATCGTTTTGCCTGAAAGAGAACCAGCCAGTAGGCCGCAGCAAAGCCAATGACATACATCAGCCCGTACCAGTGAATTTGCAGCGGGCCGATGGAGAGCAGAATCGGGTCAATATGCGGGTATTCAATCATGATGGTCTCATAAAAAAACGTCAAAAATCAAAAAAGTGTCTTGTGAAGCATAAGGGGCACGGAAAAAATACTTATCCCATCCTGCTTGTCTTTCGTCCCGGATACGGCGTTATTTTAAGTTGTGAATATATTAGATATCAACGACTTAAATCGCCTTGCATCCAGGCCTAAATCCGGCGCACTATTAGAATACTTATTTCATTCCTCGATCCTAAAGCGTTAATCTCGGGACGTATCTCGAGGGTGACAATCAAGGGGATTAAAGAAGGCCAAGCCGTTTAAGGTGCACCTGAAGCACGGAAAGGGCAGCGGGGGTGATTCCGGAGATACGGGAGGCCTGGCCAAGTGATCTTGGTTGGACCTTGGTCAGTTTTTCCACCACCTCGTTGGAAAGCCCAGGCAACCCTTTATACACCATATCAGTGGGCAACTCGATCCGTTCAAGTTTTTTGAATCGAGCGATCTGCTCTTCCTGCCTTTTTATATAGCCTTCATATTTAACCTGGAGTTCGATTTCATCCAGATAGTTCAATGCTTGCTCAGAAAATATGGAAGTGTCATTGACGTCGTGGTCGAGTGCGACCAGGGTAGCCAGGGAGATTTCCGGTCGTCTTAAAAGGTCGGCAAAGGTGATGGCCTGGGTCAGGGGAGTGGAGTTGTGGCGCTGGAGAAAGGAATTGATTGCCGGTTGCGGCTTGATGCGAGCCCCCTGTAAATGGTGGATGGTTTTGTCTATGCATTCGACTTTATTTTGGAAAGAGAGCCAGGTATCCTTGTCGACCAGTCCGATTCGGTAACCGATTTCCCGCAGGCGGATATCGGCGTTATCCTCGCGAAGCAGAAGGCGGTATTCGGCGCGGGAGGTAAACAGGCGATAGGGTTCTTTCGTCCCAAGAGTGACCAGATCGTCGATCAGTACGCCCAGATAGCCTTGGGATCGATCCAGGATTACCGGAGCCTCGCCCCGAACATACTGAACACTGTTGATCGCGGCCATTAAGCCCTGTCCGGCAGCCTCCTCGTAACCGGAGGTTCCGTTGATTTGGCCGGCAAGGAAAAGACCACCAATTTTTTTTGTTTCCAACGAGGCTTTGAGCTCCCGTGGATCAATGTAGTCGTATTCAATGGCATAGCCAGGCCGGATAATGCGGGCTTTTTCCAGGCCGGGGATGGAGTGCACCATGGCAATCTGGGTGGCAAGCGGCAGGCTGGTAGGGATGCCGTTGGGATAGACTTCAATAGTCTCCAACCCCTCAGGCTCAAGAAAAATTTGATGCCGCAGTTTTTCTGGAAAACGCATGACCTTGTCCTCTATTGAAGGGCAATAACGTGCCCCGACCCCCTCAATAATCCCCGCATACATCGGGGATTGATGAATAGAGGAGCGGATGATTTCGTGGGTCCGCTCATTAGTATAGGTGAGGTAACAGGGGTGTTGTTCAAGCGGCGGGCCGCCGACAGAGGAAAAGGAAAAAAGAGTTGGATTTTCATCGGTATATTGGGCCTCGAGCTTGGAATAATCGATGGTGTTACCGTCGAGGCGGGGAACTGTGCCGGTTTTCATCCGGCCGACAGCAAAACCGGTTGCATTAAACCATTGCGCCAATTTGGTGGAAGGCGAATCCCCCATGCGCCCTGCAGGAAAGTTTTTTAGGCCGACATGGATGAGGCCGTTGAGAAATGTGCCGGTGGCGACGACGATTGCCTTCACTCGTATATGCTCATCCAATGAGGTTCGCAGGCCGGCGACCTTGCCGTCTTCAACCAGAATCTCATCCACCATGGCCTGACGGATGGACAGGTTGGACTGATTTTCGATGATGTGTTTCATGCGTAACCGGTAAAGGAGTCGATCCGCCTGCGCGCGGGAAGAACGGACGGCAGGTCCCTTACTGGTGTTTAGGCACCTGAATTGAATGCCGGTGGCATCAATATTTTTTGCCATTTCGCCACCGAGCGCATCTATTTCTTTCACCAAGTGGCCTTTGGCAAGCCCGCCAATGGCAGGGTTACAGGACATGGCGCCGATGGTATCTACGTTGATGACGCAAACCAGGGTGCGGCACCCCATTCGTGCCGCGGCAAGGGCAGCTTCGCAACCGGCATGGCCGGCACCTATTACAGCTATATCAAAATCGGTCATGATCATTCTAAAAAATATGTTTAAGCTGGAGAAAAGTCGGTATGGTAAGAGTCCAGATTCTCTGGTGAGAGTAGGCCATACTACACGCTTTCCCGCCACTGATGCAACCACATGGTGTGCTGGTTTCCAGGAGAAGGAGTGGGGGATCGCACTTTGGGGAAACTTCCGCCAATAAAGGGTGGTGGCGTCAGTCTAAAGGCGATTTTCCCTTTTTTCGTTGTTTCAGGATACCTGAAATGTCAATCATAGGGAAATAATTTGACAGAGATGCTCCTCTATGATTAGAATAGACCTCTTTTTATAGGCAAAAGACGGCACACTTGCCAGTGGCTTTTGTCCAGCCCTTTTCTTCAGCGGTCGTGTTGGGCCGGAAAACTTACCAGGAAAACGAAAAATCGTATTTGAAGAGAGGGGAAATTACCACCTGCCTTTTCACCACGAATATTTGCAATAAAGGAAAAAAATTATGAGCAAAATGACCTATCAGCCCAGCAACATCAAGCGCGCACGTACCCATGGATTTCGCCTTCGCATGAAAACCAAAAATGGGCGTGCCGTTATCCGAAGAAGACGCGCAAAAGGACGTAGGCAACTGGCCGTCTGAGCCGATTGGATCGGAATACACTCCCCAAAAAACATCTTTTGCGGACCAATGGGGAGTTTCAGTGCGTCTATCGGGCCGGGAGGCGGTCTTATGGAAATGGTTTTGCCGTCATTGTGCTGGCAAATGCCTTATCCTGGAGCCGTTTGGGAATAAGCGTCCCGCGAAAGGTTGGAAATGCGGTTCGGCGTAACCGAATCAAGCGTTTGATTCGCGAGATTTTTCGTTGCAACCGGACGAAATTCCCAGAGCGTTGCGACATTGTCGTTACCATCCGGCCCAATTTCCTTTTCGATAGTCTGGAGATTCTCCAGGAAGCACTGTTTGCGATCACCGGCGATCAACATCGGGTGGAAGGCGATGTCATCAGATGATCATCAGTCAGTGAATCCCCAAACAGGGGCCAATGATCGGTTCTCCTTGCGTACTTTTCCCAGAGTTTGCCTGATTGCCGTTTTCAAAGGTTATCAATATATTATTTCCCCTCTATTCCCCCCTGTCTGCCGTTTTGTTCCCAGCTGTTCCCAGTACGCTATCGAAGCAGTTCGAAAGTATGGCGTTTTTCGTGGAATGCTTCTGGCAATGTGGCGTATTTTACGTTGTCATCCTTTCTCTCGAGGCGGCTACGATCCAGTCAAATGAAATCGCGGCCCATCTTTTTTTCGACAGCGCCTCAGGTATCGAGGCTTTTCTAGGTAGATAACACTATGGATCTTAAAAGAGCCTTTTTGGCTGTTGTACTCTCGTTTCTTATTTTGTTTGGGTACCAGTATTTTTTTGTTAAACCCGTTCCACCGTCTCCACAAGCTCCTGTCCAGACCCAGCAATCGAGCGGACAGGGAACACCTACCAATACTCCGGCGGCAACACCGGCTGTAACGGCAGAGATTCCGACTGTTGCCGTGGACCCAAAAGCTCGGGAAATTTCCATTGATACCCCCTTGTATGCGGCGATTGTTAATGAACAGGGTGGCGGCATAAAAAGTTTTGTTCTCAAACAGTACCGCAATACCCACGACAAAGATTCTGGCCCGATGCAGCTGATTACCGGAAAAAATCCGGCAGATCTGCCTGTGTTATTCTCACTGGATAACGGCGCCGGAAATTTTTTGCCTGTCTTTCAGGATACCAATACAACAAGCCTGACTTTGGCACAACCGGCAGCAACCGGCAGCGTGGCCATGCATGCCGTTACTCCCGAGGGCTTGAAAATTGACCGTACGATGGAATTCCGGGGTGATAGCTACCTGGTCAATGTAGCCTATAAGGTGGTAAACAGTACTGACAAGGCAATCCAAATCTCCCCGGCATTATCGTTGGCCAACCAGCCCTTCGCGCATGCCAGCCAGACCAGCCAATATCTTTTTTCCGGTCCGGCAACCTTTGTCAACGGCGAATTGGTGGAAACCAAAGCGAAAAAGTTGACTGACGGGCCAATCGTGCTTCAAGGCAAGGTAAGTTGGACCGGTTATGTTGACAACTATTTCATGGCCTCCGTCGTGCCGACCTCGGCCAATGCCCACACCGTAACGCTTCAAGGATCGGAACAACACGTCCGTTCCGTCGTGTCCGAGGGTATTGTTTCCATTCCCAGTGGTGAAAGCAAAATATTTACCTATACCCTCTACTTCGGCCCGAAAAAATTAAAAGTCCTGCAGGCCGCCGGACATGATTTAGCCGGTGCGGTTAATTTTGGCTGGTTTGATCTTCTGGCCAAACCCATGCTCTGGTTGCTCAACTTTTTTTATCAGTTCAGCGGCAACTACGGTATTGCGATTATTCTGTTGACTATTCTGGTGAAGGGCGCCTTCTGGCCCATTACCCAGAAGGGTATGAAGTCGATGAAAAATATGCAAAAGCTGCAGCCGAAAATTGCCAAGCTTCGTGAGCGGTTTAAAGATGACCCAGGCCAAATGAACCAAGAGATGATGGCCCTGTATAAGACCTACAAGGTCAACCCCATTGGCGGCTGTCTGCCGATGGTGATCCAAATTCCGTTTTTCTTCGCCTTGTATCGGGTTTTGATGGCCGCGATTGAGCTTCGTCATGCCCCCTTCATGCTCTGGATCACCGACCTTTCCGCCCCGGACCGTCTCTGGATAGGTTTTGATCTTCCCTACCTGCACGGTATTCCGGTATTGACCTTGTTGATGGGAGCCTCCATGTACCTGCAGCAGAAAATGACCCCGACCACGGCAGATCCCAATCAGGCTCGGATAATGCAATTTCTGCCGATCGTTTTTACCTTCATGTTCCTTAACTTTGCCTCTGGATTGGTGCTGTACTGGTTTATCAACAACCTGTTGTCGATATTCCAGCAGACGCTTATCAACCGGCAAGTGAAGGCCTGAACCTCTGACCTCGAACGGTACCTATGGGAAAAGGAAAAGATTTTTACGGAAAGGATATAGCGGAAGTTATTGAACAGGCCTGTATGGAGCTCAGTGCTTCTCGGGAAGAATTGGACATAGAGGTATTGGAAACCGGATCCGCCGGTATTTTTGGGCTGTGTAAGAAAAAAGCCCATATCCGGGTACAGCACAAGGAAACCGTATCGGCTGAGACTGAAGCGGTACAGCCGCAACGCAAAAAAGTACCTGAATTCGAGGCCCCTAAAAAGGCTGTGGCGACACCCGAAATTCAGGCTAAACCGAAGCAGGAGGAGCCTCCTGTGGTGGTTGCCGCGCAATCCGCCCTAGAAATTGTCCGCCAAAAGGAACCCGAGAGCAGCCGGGACGCATCCGAACCTAAAATCAAGGAGGTGGAAGAGCTTGTTAGCGTGGAACCGCCTTCAGACGAAGGGCTTGCCGCTATTCAGGCTGATCTGCAATCCCTGTTGAATTTGATGGGGCTCCCCTCGGAAGTGGATGTCCGTTTTGAGGACAATACGGTGCACTGTCATATCACCGGCTGCCACGAAGAACAGATTGTCGGTGCAGAGGGGCGTACTCTCGATAGTCTCCAATATTTGCTCCGAAAAATGGTTTCCAGCCATCTTCCAGACCGCATCATGCTGGCTCTGAATGCCGGTGACTTTCGCGAGCGGCGTGCGGAGGAACTCAAAATCCGGGCCGTTGAATTGGCGGCTATGGTCAAGGCTGACGGAAAAACCCAATCAATCCCAGCCCTGAATCCATCGGAGAGACGGGTGGTGCACATGGTCCTCCAGGAGGACAAAGGTGTACGCAGTCGCTCCGTTGGCGAAGGACTGTTTAAAAAAGTGTTGATTTACAAACCAGGAAAAGGCCGACGTCCGGCCTCAAAAAAACGTCGGGGAGGACAGGGTGGCCGTTCATCCGGCGACTGATACCATTGCGGCCATCGCCACCGCCCCAGGAACAGGAGGGATCGGCATCATCCGTATTTCAGGACCTGATGCCCTCCCCCTCCTGCATCAAATCTTCATTCCTTACAAAACACCTCCCCAATTCATCAGCCACCGGCTCTATTACGGTACGGTGAACAACAAAGCCGGACAAGTTCTTGATGAGACCTTGGCTGTCTATATGCGCGCGCCCCATACCTACACCTGTGAAGATGTGGTCGAACTCCACTGCCACGGTTCCTATGTGGTTCTCCAGCAGGTATTGCGGACGGTTCTGGAGTTTGGGGCACGTTCTGCAGAGCAAGGGGAATTCACCAAGCGTGCTTTTTTGGGCGGAAGAATCGATCTGACCCGAGCAGAAGCAGTTGTCGATCTCCTTCAGGCACAGACTGAAAAAGGAGCCCAGCTGGCGGCTAGCCAACTGCAAGGAGCTCTTTTTACCCACCTTGAAGAAGTCCGCCATCAGTTGATACAGATTCTCGCCCTACTGGAAGTGGCAATTGATTTTCCGGATGACGATGTCGAAATCGTGCAACGTGATCAAGTACTGGTGCAACTGCGGGAGCACATCATCGCTCCCTTGGAACATCTGCTGGCCATGGCCGATCAGGGCCGGATTGTTCGTGAGGGGATTAAGGTGGTCCTCGCCGGCCAACCCAACGTCGGTAAATCAAGTCTTTTGAATGCGTTCTTACAGGAAGAACGGGCTCTGGTGACTTCGGTACCGGGAACAACCCGAGATACGATTGAGGAGCAGTTTGTCATTCGGGGTATTCCGGTGCACCTCATCGATACGGCGGGTATTCGCAAACATGAGGATCCAATTGAGGCCTTGGGTATTGAACGAGCAAGGCAAAAAATGCAGCAGGCGGATCTGATTCTCTTTTTGGTGGATGCCATGGCTGGATTGGGCCCGGCTGAGCAGGAGTTGTATCAAACGATCAGCGACAAGGCACATGTTGTGGTGATCAATAAATCTGATCTGGTGGAGACTTGGCAAATTGCGGGGATAGTCAACGCGTTTCCCGGGGTGGCGGTGGTGCCGATCTCAGCCAAGCATCAGCAAGGCATCCAGGAGCTCCTAGAGTGCATTTACCAGAGCACTATCGGTAACGGGGGGGCGGAGTTGTGCGAGCAGATGAACTGTGCCCCCAACACCCGGCACAAGGCTATCCTTTCCAAGACGCTTGCTGCCTGCCGGAGTTTGAAATCCGCTATTCACGACGGCGCGCCGGTGGACTTGCTGGCGGTGGAAGTACAGAGCGCTTTAGACTATCTTGGGGATATTACAGGATTGACCACACCCGATGATGTGCTGGACTTAGTGTTCAGCCAATTTTGTATCGGCAAGTAAAGCAACGCCTTTTGGCGTTGATTGGACAGAGATAAAAAAACTCCCCTGGACGTTAATTGCAGCATGCCAGGGGAGTGTGCTTTGGATAAAATTGATGGTGCCGGGAAAAATGCTACGCCCTGCATATCTGTGCTTTTACGTCGTCATTTCTCAGGGGGTGTTGGGATTTTTACGAGTCCATCGACACTTCTTTTGGTATTTTTTATTCGTTGAAACTGTCGATGAAGAGCTTATTGATCGCCTCGATACCATCGTCACTGAGATAGCGGGTACCGGAACCGACAAAGGTGTTGTAGCAAATTCGGGGGCTATCCTCCTGCCAGATCCCGTCCTTCCAGGTAAACCATTGGCTTCGGTGTTGGTCGTAGACATGCAAGGGTCTGTTGAACAGTTTGGCCAACTCAACCGCCCAACCGGTGCCACCTTTTACCGAGTTGTCTTCAAGGATGGTGCCCACCACAAATACCTGATGTCCTTTGTTCACCATGTGAAAAATGGTCTGGAGGACACGGCGGATTTTTTCAGTCTCGTAATAGGTCCGGTTCATCATCCGCGATGCCAACTCCATGCTGATATCGCCCCGCATCAGGTCGTCTTCAGTTAAGGTGACCGTATTTTTTTCCCGATTGAGCCTATGGCCCTCAAAGGTGAAAACGGTTTCCTTAACCCCATATTTTTCGGCATTCTCGCCGAAAAGGGACTCGGCGCCTTTTAATCCGCCGTGATACAATGTGCAGTCCTGTGCATTCATAATGTTTTTTCCTGTGTGCTCGTTCTAAGGTGAGTCGGTTGCGACCAATCAAGCTAGCTGATGAGATTGGAATAACCGGTTGGATATGCAATTTTTAGCAAATTTGTTTTCTTGTATAAAAGAAAAGGCTTCGAGATCCCTTTCTTTGCTCCAAATAGCCTGTTTTCACGAAAGCGAAAAAATGCAGCAGATCTGAAAGCGAAAGAAGATCTTCCACAAAAAAGAGATTGGAAGGCACGAGACGTCGCTTTCCCGGTTTTGCAACAACGATAACTATTTGGTCGCCTTGAAGAATACCCTGCGGGGTGCCGGATACCCTTCTATAGTAAACCCCGGATTATCCTTGTCAATGAAATCTTGGTAGGACTCGAACTCCATCCACGCGGTTCGGCGTTGTTCCTCACTGCTCATGTCATGTTCGCAGAAACATTCTACCTCTTGAAATCCGGCGCGTGTAAGCCAGTGGTGCAGGCAGATGGCAGTCGGCACGAACCAGGTCCCAGGTACCTTGGCATAGGTGTGCTCGGGAAAGAGGGCGATAGGTTCTTGGCCGGGTATGGCTTGTGATTCAATCAACAGCCATCCACCGGGTTTGAGTGCGGTGAACAGTTCCTGCAATGCGCCAATGGGTGAGGGGCGGTGATAGAGGATGCCCATGCAGAATATGACATCAAAGCTCTCAGGGAAGAGGGTGAGATGTTCAATCCCCAAAAGCTCTATCCGGAGGTTGCGTTGATCGGCAAAGGTGTTGAGGAGGTTGAAGGTGAAATAATGGTGCACATAGGGCTCAAAACCAAGAACGAGTGCGGGCTTATGCGGCACCATCCGGAACATATAATAGCCGTTGTTACAACCAATATCGGCGATGATCTTTCCCGAAAGGTCAGGAAGGTTGGGGAGAAGTCGCCTCCATTTGCGTTCACTGCGCCATTCGGCATCGATTTCAATGTCGAAGACGGAGAAGGGGCCTTTGCGCCAGGGCATCAACCCTCGGAGGACCGCATGCAATCGTTTTTGTTCTGTATCGGTTATGTCGGTCGATGTCCCGATACGGACTACATCGCCGCTAAAGTCGCAGTGGGATGCACGCAGGTGGGTGATCTCTTCTAAGGGACGACGGTAGCGGAGAAATCCCTTTTTATCCTGGTTAACCCAGGCATCCTTTTGGGCCAGTATGCGGTCGAGTTGGTCGTGATCGGCTTGTGGGAAAAAATCAGTAAGTTGCATTGGATGAACATTTTACGGCAACGAGGGCAGTGAAATTAAACCATTTGAAATAGGGTTCAATTTCAGCAAAACCGGCGTCCCGGAGTAGGGCGATGTTTTCTTCAAGGGAAAAGGGAATCAAGACGTTTTCCAAAGCTTCGCGTTTGGCGGAAATTTCGAGCTCTGAATAGCCCTGCTTTCGTTTAAAGTTATGATAAATATCAATAAAATCACGGTTGAGTCGCTTGTCATGGGAAATGGTTTTTTCACTGAGAAAAAACATCCCATCCTCGGGCAGTGCTGCATGAATTCGTTCGACAAATGCCAGTCGGGTCATAGGCCGCAGGAACTGCATGGTATAGTTGCAAATAATCGCCGTTGCCTCCGACAACGGGCAGTTTGTGATATCGTCCTCGCGAAATTCAATCAGCGTTTTCTTGCTGAACATGGCACTTTTTTTTCTGGCCTTTTCAAGCATTGCCGGGGCATTGTCAATCCCCACAAAGTGGAATCGATCCACAGGCAATTGGCGACTGAGTTCAAGCAATGTGGTGCCGGTGGAGCAACCAAGATCGTAGATGGTTGTATTCCTTTGGGGTCTGCGGGCCAGTAGCTGGGTCATGCCTTCAATCACGCTCCGGTAGTAGGGAATAGAGCGGTCGAGCATGTCGTCAAAAACTTCAGCGACCCGATCGTTGAAGCTGAAATCTTCACCAACCTTTCCGGTTGCGTAGAGAGTGTCTTCGCTCATAGCTGTTAACTGTCTGGAATAAAACAAAATGATGGCCTAGCGTTTTCGAAGTTAGGGCCATGCATTTATAGAGTTAAATCTGAGCCAATGTGCTTACCATAGAGCCTGGCATCCTGGATAGTTTAAAATAACAAATTTCCCAAAAGCGAAAAACAATCAAAAAACACGCGAGCTGTGAGGGGGGCAGTTAATTTTTACGGCGAGTAAATCTGTCGTTCTCGAGCTTTTTATAAGAACGAACAATTTGATTGAATCCGGCGATCATTTAATTCTTGTCTGTCGGTGCTACCCAGATTTTTTTAACGAAAGCCGTTAGGATTATTTGACTGCCAGCGCCAGCTGTCGGCGCACATCTCTTCTAGCCCATATTCAGCTCTCCAACCGAGTTCTTGCAACGCCTTCGTTGGATCGGCGTAGCATTGGGCAATATCACCCGGTCTTCGATCAACGATTGTATACGGAACCGGCTTGTCACAGGCACGGGCAAAAGCGGCAACCATCTCCAGTACCGAATATCCTTGCCCTGTTCCCAGATTATAAATAGCTACCCCGGGATTCTGTCGAAGTTTCTCCAGAGCGCTCAGATGACCTCGTGCAAGATCTACCACATGGATAAAATCGCGCACGCCGGTACCGTCAGGCGTAGGGTAATCGTTGCCAAAAATCGAGAGCCGGGTCAGTTTACCGATGGCAACCTGGGCAATATAGGGCATGAGATTGTTGGGGATTCCGTTGGGATCTTCGCCGATCATGCCGCTTGAATGGGCGCCGACCGGGTTGAAATAACGAAGCAGGACCACATTCCACAGCGGATTTGCCCTATGGAGATCTTGGAGAATATCTTCGATCATCAATTTGGTGCGTCCATAGGGGTTGGTGCAGGAAAGGGGGAAATCTTCGCGAATAGGTACGGTTGCCGGGTCACCGTAAACCGTTGCCGAGGAGGAAAAGACGATGTTGCGCATGCCGTGCTCTTCCATAACCTGGCAAAGGTTAAGTGTCGAATCCAGATTGTTGTGATAATAGCGCAGGGGCTGTTCAACCGATTCGCCGACCGCTTTTAATCCGGCAAAATGGATCACTGCATCGGGGTCGGATATTTGGGCAAAGGTTTCACGGACTTTGTCCAGATCGCAGAGATCCACCTTGAAAAAAGTAAGACTCTTTCCGGTGAGCGATTTCACCCGGTTAAGAGCTTCTTGGGAGGCATTGCTGAGATTGTCGATCACACTTACCGTATATCCTGCGTTGAGCAATTCCAGGCAGGTGTGGCTACCGATGTATCCGGCACCACCCGTGACAACAACATGCATTTGGCGAGCTCCTTGAAAGTGAAAGAAAGGGAAGCGAACACCTATGGAATGCTGATCGACTTCCCTGGAAAAGTTTGCTATCTTTTAACCGTGTTCCCGGTGTTTGTCCCGAAAAAAGCTGAGTAACACCGATCAGGATCGCTGCCAGGTTGTCTGGATTTCTTGATCGGTGCAGACACCATGATTGTAACCCATGCAGGAGGCCGTATGCCCTACGTCAGTATCCGTGTAGCTGGAAAGCTCACCAAAGAACAAAAACAAAAAATCGCCAAAGGCGTAACCGATGTTATATCAGAGGTTGCCAACAAGCCCAAAGAGGCCGTGTTGCTGTTTATCGACGAAGAGGCCCGTGAGAACATCGCCAAAGGCGGTGTATTGATCGAGGATATGTAAGCGGTGAAGCAAGGGCAGGCCGTCGAGCGGGTGCAGGCGTTGCGTGAGCAACTCCGGTTTCATGCGCATCGGTATTATGTGCTGGATGATCCTCTTATTTCCGATGGTGAATATGATCTCATTTTTAGGGAATTGCTTGATCTTGAGGCGCAATTTCCCGAACTGATCACCGAGGACTCGCCGAGTCATCGAGTCGGCGGGCTGCCTTTATCATCTTTTCAGCCGGCTGAGCATGCCACTGCCATGCTCAGCTTGGATAATATTTTTAGTGCGGACGAGTTGCGCAACTTTGAAGAAAAACTGGTGCGCTATCTTCGAACCGATCAGCAGGTGCGCTATATCTGCGAACCAAAATTGGATGGCCTGGCGGTTGAACTGGTGTACCGTGGCGGTCTGCTGGTACTCGGGGCAACCCGCGGCGATGGCCTTGTCGGCGAGAATGTAACCGCTCAGTTGCGCACGGTGGCCTCGATTCCGTTTCGCCTGCAGGGCGCGCATATCCCTGAGACCCTGATTGTTCGCGGCGAAGTGTTTCTCGGCAAGAAGGGGTTTGCCCAACTCAACCAACAGCGGCAACAGGCAGGAGAAGCCCTGTTTGCAAATCCCCGTAATGCCGCTGCAGGTTCCTTGCGCCAGCTCGATCCCAGGATTACTGCGAAGCGTCCGCTGCAGTTTTTTGTCTATGGGGTCGCCAATCCTGAAACCCTTCCGGTTGCAGGCCAGGAGGCAACCTTGCGTGTGTTGGGCGAGCTTGGCTTCCCGGTCAATCCGCTGACTCAGTGTTGTGCCACTATCGTTGAGGTTGAACGGCAGTACCATACAATGATCGAGCTTCGCCATGGTCTTGCTTATGAGATTGACGGAATGGTGGTCAAGGTCGATGACCTGATGCTGCAGCAACGTTTGGGGACGACTGCTCGGGCGCCAAGATGGGCGGTAGCATGGAAATTTCCAGCTATTCAAGCTACCACCATTATTGAGTCGGTTGAATTTCAGGTGGGCCGCACAGGTGCTGTTACTCCTGTTGCCCATCTGCGGCCTGTTGAGGTGAATGGTGTCAGCGTCAAAAGGGCTACCTTGCATAATCAGGACGAAATTCTCCGTAAGGATCTGTGCATTGGTGATACGGTCTTGGTGCAACGTGCTGGCGACGTCATTCCCGAGGTGGTCAAGGCCATGGTCGACCAGCGGGATGGCTCCGAGGAAAAAATCATTTTTCCAAGTTTTTGCCCAGAATGTGATCATCCCTTGGTGAAAAATCCGCAGGAAGCTGTCGTTCGTTGTGTCAATCCGGAGTGTCCGGCGCAGCAACTGCAAAAGTTGATATTTTTTGCAGGCAAGAACGGGTTGGACCTTGAAGGGTTGGGCAAAAAAAATGTCGAGCAGTTGGTTCGCGAGGGATTGGTTCGTGGGCCTGCTGATTTTTTTCGACTTGACGCTGATCGCCTTGCGGGGCTTGAAGGGTGGGGAGAGAAGTCGGCGAGCAAGCTGTTGGAGGCGGTTGCCCATAAAAAACAGCTATCCCTTGGTCGCCTGGTTGCAGCCCTTGGCATCCGTCATGTGGGCGAGGTGACCGCCACTCTGCTTGGCGAGCACTTTCCCGACTTGGATTCGCTCATGAATGCCGATAAAGAGCAGTTGCTGCATCTTGAAGGTATCGGCGAGCAGACTGCCGATTCGGTGATCGATTTTTTCCGAGATCCGGCTACCCGAGAAATGTTGAAATCGTTTGCGCAGGTTGGGTTGAGCATTGAAACAACAGCGGCTGATACAACAGCCGCCTCTCTGGATGGACGCGTGTTTTTGTTCACTGGGACATTATCGCATCTTTCTCGTGAGGAGGCTAAGCAACTGGCCAAACGGCATGGGGCAAATGTAGCGACCAGTATCAGTGGCCGAGTGACTGATGTCGTTGTAGGCGAAAAGGCTGGCTCAAAACAAAAGAAGGCGCGGGAAATGGGGTTGCGGATTCTTGATGAATCCCAATTCCTAGCTCTTGTGGAAGCTGAACTCTGATGGCCTCTTTACAAAATGGAAATCCGTGAATCACAAAAAAGAGTGAGCGACGAATGGTAAAATGGCGTATTCGGGCCTTTGGGCGAGAGTGACAACGATGACAAACGTACAATGTATTCGAGCCAAGGTGCACGGCCGGGTGCAGCGTGTGGCTTTTCGCGAGTACACAAGACGAGCGGCGGTTGATCTGCAGCTAACCGGTTGGGTAAGAAACTGCACCGATGGCACGGTCGAGGTGCTGGCTGAAGGAAAGGCAGAGCACATTGAGCAGCTACTTTCCTGGTTGTATGTAGGTTCTCCCTTTTCCCAGGTAACCAAGGTCGATTATAATGAGGAATCCCCTCAGGGGATCACAGGTCCCTTTAAGATCCGTTTTACACACTGATGGCGTCGTAAAGACTTCGATGTACTGTGTCGCAGCGATTTCACTGAGCCATCTTTCAGAATGTGATGGACTGTTTTCGAGCCCCTCACGCCCTAAAAAAAATGCGTTTTTTCTTGGTGAAAACGGATTTTTATAAATAATCAACCAAGTGAACCAACCTAAACTATGAAAAAAGTGCAAATACCCACAGGAAAGCCTGCCGGACGGATTATCTGCCAGCAGTGTGGGAATACGACAAATTTTGTTGAAATTGCCGAAAACGTTTTGGTAACGACATATTATTTACAGAACAGTGACGGCTCGTTTACGCCGGAGGATAATTCAACAGAGATTTTTGGCGAGGTCAAATTCATCTGCGGCAAGTGTGGCGAAGATCTGACCCGTTTTCATGCCCATTTTCTCGAGATGTCGTTTTAAGGAGAACTGCAGGGCAGAAAGGCCCTGCCAATTCATTTAAAGATGGTCTCGTAAAAGACAAAAAAAGAGAGTTACACAGCTCGAAACGTTGTTCACGAGGCTGTTAGCGAAAACGCCAATAAAAAAGGCTGCCTTGAAAAAGGCAGCCTTTTTTATGCAACTTAAATCCGATAAGTGATCAGACGCAACCAGTAGGTTTCGGCAGACCAGCCATCTTACAAGCGCCTTTACCAGGTCCAGACGGGAACAGCTCGTAAATGCGTTTCAGCGGGAAACCAGTGGTTTTAGAAAGGATACGAACCATGGGAGCAATACCGTTCTTTTTGTAATACTCCTGCAAAGCATCGATAACTTTCTGGTGCTCATCGGTGATGTCGGCAATGCCTTCAACGGACTTTACATAGTCAACCCAGTTCTCGTCCCACTCCTCAGCACCTTTCAACAGGAAGCCGTCTTCATCTACCTCGTAGCTCTTACCTTTGTGCTCAATACTTGCCATGTGTTCCTCCTTGGCCGAAGTGTTTATTATTGATGAGTAATCAAATCCTATTCTAAAAAATCACAAGTTAATTACTATAGGGGGGGGGCTTTGTCAAGCAAACACCCAGATTTTTTTGAATGAGGGATCAGACATTTTTTGCTGTGGTATCAAAGCATTTTTCTCTGGTAACTTCCTGACAAATTGAACATAATGCCACCTTCAAAATTGTATATAATTTGTCGAGCGTTTGTGGAGATTCGTCTATCATGCTGAATATCATAAGAAAAAATGCCCAATCTCTTGTTATCCAGGCGGTGGTTGTCATCATTGCCGTTGTCTTTATCTTCTGGGGTGTTGGCTCGAAGCTGAAGAACTCCTCCAACGCCATGGCCGTGGTCAATGGTAAAGAGATTGGTTACCGGGAGTTCAAGCAGAGTTACGAACGGGCGGTTGAGCAGTATAAGGAGCAATTTGGTGGCCAGTTACCGGAGAAGTTTCTGGAGGGGATTCATCTGAAGGCGCAAGTCCTTGATCAGTTGGTGCAGCGGGAACTTCTTCGCCAGGGTGCCGAGCAAATCGGAATCCGGATTAGCAAGGAGGCTACCCAACGTAAGATCAAGACCATTCCGGCGTTCACCCAGAATGGGCAGTTTGATTTAAGCCAGTATAAAGCTGTCCTTGAGCGCAATCATTTGTCGCCTAACACCTTTGAAAGCGGCATCCATGACGACCTTCTCATTACCCGGGCCTCCGAGACAATCGGTTACTTTGCGGAAATGCCCACCACCGAGATGAACCATTGGCTGGAATACATCGATCAGGAGATTAAACTTGCCTACACGATGATTAAGCCGGAACAGTACCGATCCCAGGTGAAGATTACTGATGATGCACTCACTGCTTGGTATGAGGCGCATAAGCTGAACTATAAAACTGCCCCGCAGGCCAAGCTGGCCTATTTGAGTTTTTCCTTTGCCAATTTCGCCAAAACGGAAGCTGTACCGGAAGAGGCCATGCGAACCTACTATAAAGATCACTTAACAGAGTATCAGGTTCCTGAAAAGCGGCGGGCACGCCATATCCTTTTTAAGGTGGGAGAAGATACCTCCGGTGAAGTAAAGGCTGCAAAAAAAGTCGAGGCTGAAAAGGTTTTACAGCAGATTCGCCAGGGGGCGGATTTTGCGGCAATGGCCAAAAAGTTTTCCGAAGATGGCTCTAAGGAACGCGGTGGCGACCTGGGTTTTTTTAGCCGTGGCCAGATGGTCCCCACCTTTGAGCGCAGTGCTTTTTCATTAAAAGCCGGTGAGGTCAGCCCGGTTATCGAATCACCCTTTGGATATCACATCATCAAGGTTGAAGAAGTGCAGCCGGAGGCTACTCGTAGTTTTGCTGAGGTTAGTCAAACAATCCGCCAGCACTTGGCGCAAAAAGAGGCACAAGCTGTGGCCTTCAAAAAGGCCTCGGCCACCTACGAGGACATTATTCGTGCCGGTAGTTTGGCCAAGTTCAGTGAAAAAGAAGGCGCTACCATCCTTCATACAGATTTCTTTGCTCAAGCGAGCCCACCGAAAATGGCCATGGCCGGCGATGGCGCCTTTCTCCAGGCCGCCTTTGCGCTACGTAAAGGTGAGTTGAGTTCGATCGTGGAGACCTCCACCGGTTATGCCATCATTTTTGCCGATGATGTCAAGGAGCCCGTGGTTCCAGAGCTTGCTGCCGTGCGGGAACGTGTTGTCATCGATTATACCCAGGAAAAGAGTGGCGAGCTTGCACGTGCCGCGGCAGAGGACTACCTGAAAAAAGCTAAGGAAACAGGCGCCTGGCCGCAAGGGCTGGAGAAAAAGGAATCTGCCTATATCAAGCGAATCGGTCCAGCGGTTGGTATTCCCGATGCCATTCGTAAAGATGCCTTTGCCCGTCTTGGCCTTGGCACTTTTCCAGAAATGGTGTTGATCCAAGGGACATCTTTTTCAATCTACCAAATTCTTGACTCCCGTACCGGTAAAAGCGAACTGGATGCGGGCAAACGTACGAACCTTGAACAACAGCTCCTCGCCGCTCAGAAAAAATTCCTTGTGACCTCTTGGCTTGAGCTGCTTAGAAAGGAGGCTACAATCTGGATCAATACTCAAATGCTGGAATGACAGGACTCTTTTTTATCCGCATCAACTTTAAGGACACGCCCTTTTTAAGGGCGTGTCCTTTTTTCCGCTTCTGTGGTTTAATAAACAAGCATTGGGATGCAGAAGCTCTTTTCCATGGAATGTCCGTTGCCTAAATCAGGAACACATTCTTCAACTTCAGTCTAATTCGGTATTTTGAAAGATTCTTCAAACCTCTCTCCTCGACCAACACGCACAATTAAGGATGCTGTTGACCTGCAAGCTGTCAAAGCACTTCCTGTCGCCGAACAGCTGCTACTGCAACTTGCTTCCATCATTTACGAACCGGTTTCCGCAAGCTTTCTCGCCCGTTGTCTGAATAGCCTGGTACCAAGTTTTCTCGGTGATCGGAAGCCCAGCAGCGAAGAGGTCAGCGAAATGGTGGCCCGTCTGCGGCGTAAAGGATTTCTCAGTGGTAAAAACCAATGTCCCAAAGTCTTGGCTGAAATGCTGACGAGACAGGCAATCCACCAGAAGCGTTTTACTCGCATTGTATCCCTCGTTGAGCGGGCCGCCCCGGTTGATTATACGCACGGCAAGTGGTCCACCCGGTGCTGGCGTGCGATTCGCCAATTCCGCATTGGTCTGTATAGCGAAAACTTTGACAAGATGGATGAGGCCCTGCTCTTTTGGGAGAAAGAGGGGCATAATTATTTGAAGAGTGAACCACCGGCGGTTTTAGTGGCAGCCCGTGCCTTTGAACCGATATGGTTTGCTTCGCTTCCAGGATCTTTTCAGTTTTTCTTGCTCGATGAGGCGGTTCGCTATTCCCTGGAACGGTTGCATCATTTCCCCGCCGTTTTGGATTACTTGGCCGATGAACAGGCCCAGACCGTCTCTCCCGATGAACGGGTACCTTTTCGTCGGCTGTTGGCCTCAAGTTATCTATTGCAGGGACGATTTGAAGCGCTGCGGCAACTTCTTGCTGATTATAGTGATTCTTTTCAAGGATCCGGATTTGCTGGCACGGTAGCCTTCCTTTGCGGTGACACCGAGTTGGCCCTGCAACTTTTCGACGAGGATCTGATCCATCTCCAACAATACGCCGGCGATCAGCCCTTCTTCTTTTTCGGTATAACCGGGTTGTTTTGTATCTTCGCCCTGTTGGCCCGTGACGAGGAAGGTGACAGAGACCGGGTGCGGGCTGCTGTCGATACGGTTTTGAGACGTTGTAACGGCTGCCCGGAAGAAATTCCCTACCGTTTTATTGCTGCAGTGCTCCGAGCCTCAGATGAGGTCATGCCAGATATGTTGGCTTTGACGCAGGATCTGATTGAAGACAAACGCAGCCTGACCTCCCTGGTGGCCCTGTTGTCGCTGCACTGGATGGGGATTGAAATTCCTGCTGATTTCCAGGAGATGTTGAAATCTCTCCATGATCAAGCTCGGGCAGGCGGTTATCTCTGGGTCGCTATGGAATCCGCTGAGTTATTAGCAACCCTGGATGAAGAGCAGGAAGAGGCTGCCCTGGTCGCCCAGGAACTGTCCGCCGCTCTGCAGAGCCGTTTTCTCACCCACATCATTGCTCCAAACGCCACTTGGAAACAAAGTTTGCAGGAACTTATCGATCTTTCCAGTAAATTAAGGGCGCCGGATCGATTGACCCGTTTGTGCTGGATGGTCGAGCACGTTAACGATACCCTTGACTTGCATCCCAAGGAACAGAAGAAAACCACCACCGGTGGCTGGACCAAGGGCCGGACCATTGCCTATCAACGTCTGGTTCACCATGGCATGGACTACCTCACCGATCAGGACCGCGAGATCTGTTCCGCCCTGTATCAGTCGGGTGAAAGCAGTAAAAACGGCGGTTATGTATTTAATCGGGATGAATCCTTATCGGCATTGATCGGCCATCCCTACGTTTTTCTCAAACGTTCCCCGCAAACACCGGTGGAGATCGTGGCCGGCGAGCCGGAATTGGTGGTGGAACGCAAAGGGGACTCGCTTTTTATCCATTTTTTCCAGGATATCGGCGAGGGAAATGTGGCTGTTTGGCGGGAGACTCCAACCCGGTTTCGCATAATCAAGATCAGTGACGAGCATCGCAAGGTTTCTGAAATCACCGGGCGTGACGGTTTGCTAGTTCCGATAGCCGCCAGTAAAAAGGTGCTGGATGCCATCGGCAAAATCGCTTCCTTCATGACCGTGCATTCCGCCATTGAAGTGCCCGGAGAAGGAGTGCCTGCAGAACAGGTGGAGAGTGATCCCACCATTTACGTCCACATCATTCCTTACGGGAGCGGATTTCGGATCGAGCTTTTTGTCCGCCCCTTCAAGCATGGCGGGCCTTACCTAAAACCCGGCGTTGGCGTGGCCAACCTGATGACTGAAATCGATGGTCGACGGCTCCGTACCAAGCGTAATCTGCGCCAGGAAGAGGAGAAGGCGCGCGAGATTGAAGAGAGTTGCCCTATGCTCGATTTGGCCATTGATTTTGAGCAGGAAAACAAGCGGGAATGGCATTTGCTGGATCCTGAGGAATGTCTGCAGGTATTGCTTGAGATCGAGGAAATCAAGGATAAGGTGGTTCTTGAATGGCCGGAAGGAGAAAAGCTGGCCGTACGTCGTCAGGCCGGGATCAACCAACTCAATCTCAACATTCGCACCAGCCAGCAGGACTGGTTTTCCCTCACCGGCCAATTGAAAATCGACCAAGATGAGGTCATGGAGTTAAAGACCCTGCTCGATAAGGTGCGAGAGACGCGTAGTCGGTTTATTCCCATGGGGGACGGCCAATTTATTGCCCTCACCCAGGAGTTTCGCAATCGCCTTGAGGAGTTGATCCTGTATGGAAATAGCCAGCAAGGCAGTGAAAATGAAGTCAAAATTCATCCTTTGGCCGCCATTGCCCTGGAGGAGTTAACCCATCAGGCCCAGACCAATGCCGATAAGGGGTGGCGGCAGCGGCTGCAGGCCATCGCCGAGGTCCAGGATCTGACGCCCACGGTGCCGTCGACGCTCAAGGCCGAGCTTCGCGACTACCAGAAGGACGGCTTTGTCTGGATGACCCGATTGGCCCATCTCGGGGTCGGGGCGTGCCTGGCCGACGACATGGGGCTCGGCAAGACCCTGCAGTCCATCACCGTGATCCTCAGTTTGGCCCACCTCGGTCCGTCCTTGGTGGTTGCACCGACATCGGTATGCATGAATTGGGAAACCGAGGTACAGCGATTTGCGCCTACGCTCAACTTCCATATGTTTTCCGAGTCGAACCGGGATGAGATTATTCCTACTTTGGGTAAGTTTGATCTCTTGGTCACCAGTTATACCTTGTTGCAGCAGGAGATTGAACTTCTGGCCCAGGTGAAGTGGCAGTCCGTGGTCCTTGATGAAGCCCAGGCAATTAAAAACGCCGCCACTAAGCGCTCCAAGGCCGCGATGCGCGTGGACAGTCGTTTCCGGTTGATCACCACTGGTACGCCGATTGAAAACCATCTGGGAGAGCTCTGGAACCTGTTTGCGTTTATCAATCCCGGCCTGCTGGGAACCTATAAACAGTTTAACCGTCGATTCGGCATTCCGATTGAAAAATACCACGACCGGGAAGCTCGCCGAACCTTGAAGAAACTGATCCGTCCCTTCATGCTCCGGCGCATCAAGTCCCAAGTTTTGGAGGAACTGCCGCCGCGTACCGAAATCACCCTGCGGGTGGAGATGCAACCGGAAGAGTTGCAGTTTTATGAGGCCCTGCGGCAGCAGGCAATTGAAAATATCGAGGGTAGCAGCGAGAAGACCGGTCGCCACCTGCGGATTCTCGCCGAAATTATGCGGCTGCGGCGAGCCTGCTGCAATCCACGCCTGATCAACGATCAGGTCGAAATTCCTTCGACCAAATTACAGGTCTTTGCCGAAACCGTTGATGAACTGCTCGGTGGCGGTCACAAAGCCCTGGTCTTCAGTCAGTTTACCGGGCATTTGGCGTTGATACGAGAGTATCTCGATGGCAAGGGGATTTGTTACAAATACCTCGACGGCACCACTCCCGCCAAGGAGCGGCAGCACCAAGTGGAGCGTTTCCAGGCAGGGGAGGGCGAACTGTTCCTGATCAGCCTAAAGGCCGGTGGGTTGGGGCTGAATCTGACTGCGGCCGACTATGTCATCCACATGGACCCGTGGTGGAATCCAGCGGTGGAGGACCAGGCTGCCGACCGTGCCCATCGTATCGGACAGAAGCGGCCGGTGACTGTTTACCGGCTGGTTACCGCCAATACCATTGAAGAAAAAATTGTTCGTCTACACCAGGAGAAACGGGATTTAGCCAATTCTCTGCTTGAGGGTGCAGATGTCAGCACCCGGATCAGCGCCGAGGAACTGCTGGAGTTGATCCGATCCAGTTAAACGACAATTTTTCACATCCAGAGTTTTAAATAAGTCAGGCTCCGGCAAAGGAAAACTTTGCGGAGCCTGTTTTTTTTGCCGAGTTTTTGCTTGGCGGCTATTGCTCGTTACCCAACCCCTTGAGCGGCGCCATCGTCCCAACCAGTTTCGCCGGTAGCTTGGGGAGGCCGCTTATCAGTGAGATGACAACCGCCGCACTGTAGGGAATGGCCTGAATAGCCAAAACCGCTACCCATACGTGAATGTCGAGCATTTCGCCATCCTTGCGCAGCAGCACCCCGACAATCGAGAGGACTAGGGCCACCGCAAAGAGCAACTCTTCACGGGAATCGCCCAGTGCTTTGAAAAAAGCGTTTGCCTGCGCCTTTTTCGGGGTTCGGAAAAAGCCAATTTTACGGGTGATAAAGCCGGTGAGCATGGCCCGGGCAATGGTGTGCGACAGGGCCAAACCGGCAAGGCCGGCCGCAAGACTTTGCCTGCGTGTGGCAACAACGCGGCTGCGGTAGAGAAAGAACATTTTAAAGCTCTTAAAGAAAAAGAGCACGATCGGTAAAAAGGCGAAAACAATGTGTGGCGGTGAAAGGTAATCCGGAAAAATAATCATGCCGCAGGACCAGAGCAGCGCCAGAATGTTGAACAGCATGTTGATGCCATCGGCAAACCAGGGTAACCAGCCCGCGAGGAAATGGTAGCGTTGCCCACCGGTGAGCCCGGTTTTCTTAAGGCCGAACATGGCCATCATGTGGTGGCGGAGTATCAGGACCGAGCCGTAGGCCCACCGGAAACGCTGCTTCTTGAAGTCGAGGAACGTATCCGGCATCAGCCCCTTGCCGAAGCTATAGGGAACATAGCAGGCGGCATAGCCTTTTTCAAAAATCCGCAAGCCAAGTTCGGCATCTTCGGTGATGCACCATTCGGCCCACCCGCCGACCTCGTCGAGCACTTTGCGTCGGACCATGGTCATGGTCCCATGTTGGATAATGGCATTGCGCTCATTGCGGGTCACCATGCCAATCTGGAAAAATCCCCGGTATTCGGCCAAACACATGGCCTTAAAGGTGTTCTCCTCGCCATCGCGGTAATCCTGTGGAGCCTGGACGATGGCCATATTGGGATCGGAGAACTGCGGGGTCAGGGTGCGCAGCCAATTCGGTTCGACAATATAATCGCTGTCGATGACCGCCACCACCTCAGCTGCGGGATCGGTTTCCCGGAGCGAATAATTGAGCGCACCAGCCTTGAACCCGGCGAGTGGATCCACATGGAAAAAGCGGAATCGGGGCCCCATGGTCCGGCAATGGGCTTCGACCGGCTGCCAAACTTCGGGATCCTTGGTGTTGTTATCGATGATCAACACCTCAAACTGTGGATAATCCAGTTCGGCAAGGGCATTGATGGTCTGAATCATCATATCCGGCGGCTCGTTATAGGCCGGTACATGGATCGAAACCATGGGCAACTCGTCGTCAGTTACATCGATTGGCTGCGGCAGACGATGGAATTTTTTAGTCCAGACAGATTCCGCCCACTCATGGGCTTCGGCAAGGATGACCAGGATGGCACCGGTCGCTGCCAACAGAAGGACAATGCCGACCAACAGGGAAGAAACCGTCATGTATTGGCGCTGGAAGTCATAGACAACCCAGACGGCGAAGGTGGTAATGGCATAGGCGATAAAGGCAAGAAAGCCGCGTCCTGTATCCAATAACCCCTTACTATCACGAAACAGGAGCGCAAGAATCAGGACTGCCAGCACAATGCTGATGGCCGCCAACTCCCGCCACTGGGGGATCGGAATAACCGGAGCGGTAAACTCGAATTTGGGTTCGCGGTTATCGTTATAGACCCCCCAAAGGCTTCCGGCCTCACCTTCAAGATTCTTTTTCCAGATCTGATCAAAGGCCTCCATGATGTAGTAGGTGTAGTGGTTCTTTTCAGCTACATCAAGAAAACGACGGAGGAATTTAGCCTGATTGGTCGGGCTGGCAACCGCTCCTTGGCGAATACGACCGCCGCTTGGCCAACCGACCTCACTGATAATGATTTCCTTGTCCGGGTACTTTTCCTTGAGCTCGTTGTAGCGCATCACGCAGTAATCGACGGCCTGATCAACGGGCACGCCTTCCCAGTAAGGGAGGAGATGAACGGCAATGAAGTCGACTTTTTCAACCAGCTTCGGATTTTTCAGCCATACGTGCCAGGGCTCAGCGATACTTACCGGCGCCCATACCGATTTCTTGACCGTGTCGATATGTTTAAACATCTGTTCCATGGTCAAATCGGTACGGAGAAGGACCTCGTTACCGACCAACACCCGGACAACGTTGCGGTAATTTTCCCGGTAAATTTTGATGAGTTTGGCAATTTCCTTCTCGTTTTCCTCTTCGTCCGGTGTCAACCATGCACCGAGGACGACATTGAGTCCTCTGGCGGCGGCAAGCCGGGGGATTTCCGCCAGTGTGCCCTGGACAGTATAGGCCCGGACCGCATGCACGTCTCCGGAAAGCAGTGCCAGGTCTTTGTCGATCTGCTCCACACTCGGGAAGATATTTTTCATTGGCGACTGGCCTTCGTGGAAGGGCGAGAAGGAAAACCCTTGGATCTTTGAGGGCCAGGAAGGCTCAATATTGGGCTGGTTGACGAGTTTCCAGAGCAGGAGTGCCAGACAACCCATGATGATGGTGATTATGATACCGGAACGATTCATAGGGATCAGAAGAGAAAAAGTGAGAGAGTTAAGAGGCGTTGATTCATTGCGCATCTCTAGGTGAAGGAATCATAAACGCAGGCCTTTGAAAAAAGGTGTCACTATAACACATGAAAAATGGAAAAAGTGCAAATGAATCTGGATAGACGCACAAAAAACCTGGAGCCGATACTTCTATAACGAAAACAACACAGGCTTGTACCTTGTAGTGCTTTAAACACTCCATTTTGATGGCGTCGCAGCGTTTTTACCGACACTTCCGATTGCCTTATGCATGCCTTTGCGCCTGGGTGAAAGCTACTTCTTGTATATCTGTGTTTTTGCTGGGCCATCTTTTGGAATGTGATGGCCTTTTTACGAGTCCATCAATTTTAGATTGCCCGCTAAGTTCGACGTCCAGAGCTCGGAGTAGGGGCTAATGTCCGCAGGAGTTGCCAGGAGTGAATATCCTGCTGGAGGAGGTGTACGACATAGGTGTGGAGCGCATCCAAGGCTCCAGTGATGCCCCGTGCCGAGAGGTGGAGTCGTGTGAGTCGGTCAAGGGGCGTTGATTGCGCACCAGCGAGAGTTCTCAGGGTCTGCACCGACAGGCGGGGAAAGGAGGACGATCTGGGGTGGCAGGTATTGCAGAGAAGGGTGCCGTTACCGGGCAGTAAAAGATAGGACCGGGGCGTATGTACCGGTTGGTGACATTGGCCACAAGCGTGCAAATCAGGTCGATAGCCAAGAATGTCGAGGAGATGTACCAGCGCGAAGACCGATATTTGCGGCGGGTAATGGGCACTGCTTAGGTTGGTCAAGGTCCAGGAAAGTAAGAGGTAGAGTTCTGGGTCTGGGTCGAGTTCACGGGTAAAATGGAGGATCAACTCAGCAAAATGGCATGCCGCAATGTAGCGGCGATGGTCTTCCCGAAGAGGGAGGTGGGCATGAAGAAGCTCTGCTTCTTGAAGAAAAAAAAGACCGGAGGTGGTGCGTGGTGGCTGATAGAACAGACGTAATTGACTGTATGGTTCCAGCTTGTTGACAAAGCGTTGTTTGCTTTTCAGCGCACCTTTGGCAATAGCTGTAAAACGACCAAGATCCTGGCTATACAAGGTGACAAGCTTATCGGCCTCGCCGTACCCATTGATGTTGAGGACATATCCGCAGGTGGTTTGGGGAAAATCACGGGCCATGAACAGGGAGAGGTAAACGAAGGGTGGCCTGCCCATCCCGAAAAACAGGCGCGTTCAGGAGGCTGCCGTTGAACTGGAAATCAGCGCAATTTTCCTGGAAAAAGTCGAGTTGCATCGACCGTGCTGCTTCCCATTGGATGGTCGAGCCCTTGAGATAGGTCTGTTCGATTGCTGGTTGGTTGTCGATGATCACCCGTACCCGGCAATCGGCATAAAAAACCGCCTGCAGGGCCAGAACGTTTTGCGAGCGCAGGCCGCTGGTGGCCGGGTCGGCAGGGTGAAATGTGTTTTTGACCGTGGTCGTGAGGGAGAGCGCCTTGTCGGTGAGGTAGGCAAAGGGATTCCACGAATAATACAGACAAAAGCCGGTAAAAGAGAAGATAATACAAATTAATAACACCATCGCAGCCACGGCAGAGGATACCCTCGCCTGCTCCGCCAGTTTTTTAGGTTCCAATGAATGGGAGACCTGGCGTTGTTGTAACGGCGTCAGGAACTTGCTTTTTCCGTTACCGCGCTCCTGAAGGAATTGCGCTGCCAAGTTCTGTCCGTCAAGGTCAAGGTAGGCCGCATAAAGTGCCACCAGGCCTTTGGTGAAGGCATCGGCTGGCAACTGCTCAAATGACGAATCCTCGATTGCCCGGAGATTGGCAAGAGAAATACGGGTATGAGAAGCCGCTTCTTCCAGGGTGTGTTTTTGGTCAAGGCGAGCCTGGCGGAGTTGTTCTCCCACCGGTTCGGCTATCGTAGTTTCGGAGAAATCTGTGCTCATGTCACAGGGATAAACATAATTTTGCGTTGAACAATATTCAGGAGCTCACCAGGTTTACAGAATTTTGATATATGCTTTTTCACGGATAGATTGCATCCATTCTTTAAAGCGCGTTTCCATGGCCTGCTTGGAGAGTTTTTCGCGGATCTGTTCTTTGACCGATTCGTAAGAGGCTTTGGCGGCAATTTTTCCTTTTTCCGTGGAAACGACCTTGAAAAAGACATACCCGTTACCGGTTGCCACGATGGGGCTCAGTTCTCCTGATTTTAGATGGGAAACGGCCTCTTGAATATAGGTGGCAAGTTCATCAAGCTGGAACAGGCCCAGGTCACCCCCACCTTGGGCATTGGGAAGATCCGAGTATTTACGGGCCAAATCCTGAAAGTTGTCACCGTCATGGGCCAATGCATAGGCTTTTTGGATTTTTTCTTTGGCCTGCTCCTGGGTTGGCACCGTGCCATCGACCAGGGGCCTGCCCCAGACGCAGCCGATCTGTTGCAGGTGGTATCCGCCACCTTCCGCCTGCTCGATGAAGTGGGTATCGTAGTAATCAAGGATTTTTTCTTCAGGGATGACGACCTTGGTCCGCACTTCATAATTGACAAGGCGGGAACTGAGAATCTGGTCGCGCAGTTCTTCTCGATATTGTTTTTCACTCATCTCCATGGAACTCAATTCCTTGCGAAATTGCTCCATGGTCGTTTTATTGTTGGTCAGGATGCGTTGTATAGCCCCATCAATGTCTTGATCACTGACCTGAATGTGGAGTTTGTTGGCCTCCTGTACCATGAGCTTTTTTTCGATCAGCTTGTCTATGACCGTGAGCCGGGCCTGATAAAGGGCTTCGGAAAGCCGTTCGGGTGGGGTCTCATCGGTGATTTTTTTGAAGAAGGACTGGCCCAGTTCGTTGACCTCGGACAGGGTGATGGTATCGTTGTTAACAACGGCGACACTGCGATCGACGATACTGGCGGATGCATTTGTCAGGGGGGCAAAGAGGCTGGCAAGGGCACAAAAAAGAAGAATTCGTTGGATCATGATGTCATTAGGGAAAGGGATGTTTGATTGGAAATTCGGTGTGTTTAATATACTTGGGCAACAACTGTCGTTCTTGCAGAAAAATGAAAAAACGACGTGCCGTTCTTCATAACACCCTGTTTTTATAAAGAATACGGTTTTATTTCTTGTGTTTTTAGTAATTCGATCACAATTATCTAACCGGAAGCAAGTAAAGGCGCAACGGTTTTCCGGCTGTAGTCGCCAAGCGATGGTGGTTCTGGCCGGTTGATATTATCCAATGAGCGAGTGGAGGAAGCAGTGAAAAAATATAGACAACCAATAAAACGATTTTTCCTAGGTGGCGCCTTGACGCTCTGCCTGTTGTCGACGAGTCCGGTTATGGCTGCGGTCAATCTACCGCCCTTTACCTTGCCAACCGCACTCAATGGATTGTTAGTTTCCAGTGACGCTTATGAGGGGCAGGTGATGCTGATTACCTTTTTTGCCACCTGGTGTGGCCCCTGTCTGCAGGAAATTCCGGCGCTTAAAGCCGTGCAATCCCAATATCAGAGCCAGGGATTTTCCGTGGTTGCCCTGGCTGTGGATGAAGGGGGGGCGGGGACAGTTGGCCGGTTGGTGAAGAAAGCAGGCATCAATTACCAGGTGTTGCTTGCCGACGAGAGTACCCGACATAATTTTGGAGGCGTGGCTTCCATTCCCACCTCTTTTTTGGTGAACAAGCAGGGGCATGTGGTCAAAAAGTATGCGGGCCTGGTTCCACGGAGTCTGCTGGAAAGAGATATTGAATCGGTACTTTAATCGATCCCCCCTCTTCTCCATGTATTGGTTATTTGCTGTTGACATTCTTGCTGGTATTTCTTAGATTTCCACACAGGAAAGAGGCAATCGGTTTGGTTTGTACAACCCATATTCTATAAGGAGACCGCCATGAAAAAGATCGTTGTTACCCTGATTGTTGCCGCATTTGCACTGAGTGCAGGTGCTGCTTTTGCTGCAAAATCCACCTGCACCGTAGACGGCGTAGAGGGCACCAAAGTTACCATGAGCTGCGATAAAGCTGATTTTAAAGCCGGTGACAAGGTAACCGTTAAAGCTGCTAAAAAACTGGAAGGCTGCTGATAGCCTGACAGCGTTTATTTGTTGTAAAGAGCGGGTCGATTTCTTTAATCGACCCGCTCTTTTTTTATTTGTATTACCTTGTTTCCGCGCCTGATTGGTTGCCTTTAGCGCCGTAATCCGGCATAGTGGCGGCCAAAGGTTGTTGAACCACTTCCCATTTTTTTGACTGCCCAGTAGAGAGACCCGCGCATGGATCCGCAAACCTTACCAGAACAAGAACTGAATCTATACAATGCAATTAAAAGCCGGTACAAGGTAGCCTTTGAGCCTCTCAAAATCAGAGAGCATGCCATACACCTGCTTAAGATGACCGACCTAGAGCAGATTCTTGATGGAAAGGATCCGCTTAAGGATGTCTCAACCTTTCCTTTCTGGATTCGGCTCTGGGAGGCGGCAATTGTCCTTTCCGAGTTTATTGCCGGCACGCCTTGTGAGCCGGGGACAACACTGCTGGAGCTCGGTGCTGGCCTTGGCGCTCCGGGGCTAACAGCGGCAAAAGTGGGGTATAGCGTTACCCTTTCCGATTACGAGGATTTGATTCTTGAGTTCGAGCGTATCAATGCTGCGGCCAGCCGTTTGCAGAATGTTGATTGCCTCATGCTCGACTGGCTCAATCCCCCTGAAATGGAGAAGTTTGATGTTATTCTCGGTGCGGAGATCCTCTTCCGGGAGGAATTCTTTCAACCGCTGCTCAATGTATTGAAGAAAACACTCAAGCCCGGTGGCGTGGTCTACCTAGCCCATGATGTCAATCGACAAAGCCTGGCACCATTTTTAAAAATGGCAGAGAAAGAATACCGCATCGCTGCTTCCCAGAAACGCTTGAAGAGTATTGATGGGGATAAGATTATTCTTCTCAATAGACTCCAGCCCCGTAACTAACTTCTGCCGCAAAAAGCAAACGCGTAGCAATGTATCCGGTGAGCCTTGAGATCACAGGCAGGCTTTGCGTGGTTGTTGGTGGCGGTAAGGTCGCTGCCCGTAAGGTCCGCGGCATTCTTGCTGCCGGAGGTCGAGTGCGGATCCTCAGTCCAGAACTTACCCCACAGCTTGCAACACTCGTGGCGCAGGGGACAATCGAGTGGTGGCAGAAAACGTTTGTCAGCGAGGATCTGGCCGACGCCTTTCTTGTCTTTGCTGCCACGGACAAACCTTCGGTGCAAGCCGAGATTATCGAGGCTGCCCGTTCCCGCAATCTCCTGATTAATGTGGCTGATGGTCCGGAACTGTGCGATTTTCAGGTTCCGGCAGTGCTGCGAAGGGGCGATTTGAGCATCAGTATCGCCACCAACGGTAAAACACCGGCTGTGGCGGCCTTGATCCGCAAACGGCTGGGAGAGGTGATCGGCGAGGAATACGCATTGCTGACCTCACTGATAGGAGCCATCCGGGAAGAGGTCATTGGGGCGGCGGGAAGTGATGCGGAGAAAAAGATACTGTTTCAAAAGATCCTTCAGGACGATATAGTCTTCTGGCTCCGGGAGCGGCAATGGCACAAAGTGCAAGCGCACCTGGAGAGCGTGATCGGTCGACCGTTGGGTCGAGATCTGGAGGTACTGATTAAGGAGAATCCATGAGTTTCTTGCTCTTTCAGGGCAGTGTTGCGGTGTATCTACTTTCCTTTGCCGCTTATCTGGTGTTTTTTCTCACTCAAAAAACACCGTTGCGTCGCATCGGGCGGACTATTTTTCTGGTGGCATTCCTTGTCCACACCGTCAATATCATTACCCGGGCGGTTGAAACCGGACATACACCCATTACCAGTCATCACGAAACGGTCTCGTTCTTTGCCTGGTCGGTAAGTTGCTGTTATCTTTCCTTCCGCTGGCGGTATACCGTGAAAAATCTAGGGGTTTTTGTTAGTTTCCTGGTTTTTGCGTTGATGCTGATTGCCACCTTCTCTTCACGCGCAATGATACCCCTGCCGCCGGCGCTTCAATCCTGGTGGCTCCCGGTTCATGCCACGATCGCTCTCTTTGCCGACGGCTTTCTTGCTCTGGCCTGTATCGGTGGCATCATGTACCTGCTGCAGGAACGTGAGATTAAGAACAAACGCTTTGGTTTATTTTACTCCCGCCTCCCTTCCCTGGAATCCCTGGACAAGCTCAATCAGCATTGTCTGAGTGTGGGATTTCCCCTGTTCACCCTCGGGCTGATCACCGGTTCCCTGTGGGCGAAACAAGCCTGGGGCGCTTATTGGCACTGGGATCCCAAGGAAACCTGGTCGTTGATCACTTGGTTTCTCTATGCCGCCGCTGTACACCAGCGGTTCACTGTTGGTTGGCGTGGACGGCGGGTGGCTATCTTAAGCATCATCGGTTTTCTCTCTGTGTTGTTCACCCTTTGGGGTGTTTCCTTTCTTTTAGAAGGAGTGCATACCTATGTCTCGTGACGCCATTGTCCTGCTTGGCGTCAACCATAAAACCACGCCTCTAGCAGTTCGGGAAAAATTGGCGCTCTCCTCTGGTTATGAAGATCCACTGCGTTCTCTCGGTCAGTTGGCGGAATTGCGCGAGTACTATCTCCTCTCCACCTGCAACCGTGTGGAGGTGTTGTTCACCTGCCGGGATGTTGAACGGGCCACCAAGCGGGTCCAGGACATTCTCTTTGGTCAGGCGATCACTGCCGAGGAGTTGCAGCGGCACGTATACAATTACGTCAATCTCGAGGCTGCGGAGCACCTTTTTTTGGTTGCAGCCAGCCTGGATTCGATGATTGTCGGTGAGGCTCAGATTCTTGGCCAGCTCAAGGAGGCTTACCGCCATGCCACCAAGGCCGACAGCACCGGTTTCATTCTTAACAAACTGCTCCATAAAGCCTTCTCCGTGGCAAAACGGGTGCGAACCGAAACCCGTATAGGCGCCAGCGCGGTTTCGATTAGTTACGCCGCCGTTGAACTGGCACGGAAGATCTTCGGTGATCTCCACGGTAAAAAAGTCATGTTGGTCGGTGCCGGTGAGATGGCGGAATTGGCCGCCGAACATCTGGTCGCTCAGGGGGTCTCCGAGGTGGTGGTGGCCAACCGCACCCTGCAACGTGCGATCAACCTTGCCCGGTGCTATAACGGACAGGCCATCTCCCTGGAGGAGTTACTCGGTCAATTGCAGCGGGTTGATATTATTATTAGTTCCACCGGCTCTCCTGATTTGATCCTCCGTAGGGAGGATGTCCGTCCGGTGATGCGCGGGCGCCGAAACCAGCCCCTCTTTTTTATTGATATCGCCGTGCCCCGCGATCTTGATCCGGCTATCAACGATCTCGATAACGTCTATCTTTACGACATTGATGACCTCCATAATGTGGTGGAGATGAACAAATCCGAGCGTGATAAGGAGGCCCTCAAGGCGCAGCGGATTATAGCCGAGGAAAAACTCAAATTTTCCAAATGGCTTGCCAACATGGAGTCCACCCCGACCATCATCCAGTTGCGGGAAATGATCGAGCAGCAGGTACGGGGCGAAGTGGAGAAAACCTTGGGGCGGTTTGAGGGTATGGACAGTGAGTCGCGGCAACGACTGGAGAAGATGGTGGCAGGGATCACCGGTAAACTGGCGTATCCGCCGCTGCATTTCCTCAAGACGGAAAACCACTGCATTGCTCTGCCTGAACGGATCAAAACCATTCGCGAGTTGTACCAGATGGATAATGGGAGCAACCAACAGGACAAAAAATGATGCAGAGCGCCCGCGAGTATATCCTGGAAGAGGAATGGCTCCTGGTGAGGCATTCAGGGGAAATTCCCGAGGTCGCCCTGCACGCAAGCCTCCATTATCTGGGAGAGGATCCCGAAGGGCCGCATTTGATTCTCACCCAGGAAGAGATGGAACCTCTGCAGCAGGCGGCATTGGCACGCTATGAGGAAATCATTCTCCGCGATCTTGATCCTGCTAACCGGGATCTTTCCCTTTTTCGCGGCATCAGACGGGCCAATCACAACTGGTACCGCTATGCCCGTTTCTGCGAACGAATCCATTGCGGGGTCGACACATTTCAAATCCAGGCCGCGCAGAGCCTGTTGAACTATCTGACCCTGGAACAGCGTGAAGTACTGGCAGGTATGCGTAAACCAACCATCAACTGTGCTGCCGATGCTTTGCATACCTTTGTATTGGCCTTGGGGCTTGAGACCACCTCTCTGCCACCGGGTTGGGAAGCGTTGTGTGAGCAAGCGCCGCTCTGAGCCCGTGGCGGCTTAAATGTTTTTGTGAGAAAAATATTCCCGGAGTGATTGACCATGTGTCCAGCCACTCGTGCGCTGCGCGTGGGCGTGATCGGCGCCGGTAAGCACGGTAGCCGTTATGCCCGCCATATTCTCAATGATGTTGAAGGACTGCGGCTTGTTGCCATCAGTCGCCGCAGCGATGAAGGCCGGTTGCTGGCCTCGCAATTGGGCTGCCGTTGGTATGCGAACTGGCAGGATCTGGTTGACTCTCCCCAGGTGGACTGCATCGTCGCCGCTCTCCCACCCACGCTCAATCTCTCGGTAGCCCAGGCCTGTGCAGAGGCTGGAAAACCATTACTGCTTGAAAAACCCATGGCCGTCACCGTTGATGACGCCTTGGCCATCCATGCATGTTTCGCCGCAAAGGACCTGGGCCTCACCATCGGTCAGACCCTTCGTTACAACACGGTTATCAACGAATTGCGGGCGCAGTTACCCTTGGTAGGTGCCCTCTATAGCCTTTCGGCCAACCAGCGGCTGGAACCGGCTACTCAGGCCTGGCTCGATCAACCCGAATATGCCGGAGCCGGGGTCAGCTTCCACTCCGCAGTCCATGTTTTTGATGCCATCCGCTATATTACCGACCAGAAAATTGTGCGAGTGATGGCCCGTACCCGCTGTCTGCATAGTGCTTATCTTGAAGATCACCTGGTGGTGCTGGTTGAACTTGAAGGGGGACTGCTTGGAGTGGTTGATTGTTCAAAAATCGGCCCGGCGCGTTCAGGCCGTTTTGAGCTGCTCGGCGAGAAGGGGTTGCTGCTCGGTGACCAAGTTCATAACCAACTGGAGTTTATTCAAGGGATGCAACGGACTTCGCTTGCCTGTGAAGGGGCGGTGAGCACCATTGTGCCACTTTTAGAGGACTGGTATCGATTTCTCCAAGGGGAGGCGACGAACCCCATCCCTTCGGAGGTGGGGCTGGCTGCCATCAGGGTGTGTGCGGCCTGTTTGCGCTCGGCCTCCAAGGGAGGATGGGAAAATGTGTGAAAGGGGAGCAGGAGGTGCTCCCCTTTTTTGTCCGGAATTAATGCCGATGGCGTCGTGAAAACTTCGAGCCGCTTGTTGTGTATCTTTGTTTTTTCGAGGCAATCAGTGTTTGAATGAGCGCTGGCCTGTATACATCATGGCCACCTGGGGATTAGCCTCGTTGCAAGCCTGAATCGACTCAAAATCGCGGATGGAACCACCGGCCTGGAGAATGGCGGTGACGCCTTCGCGGATACCGACATCGGCGGCATCGCGGAAGGGGAAGAATGCGTCGGAGATCATTACCGAGCCGGGGATACCCGCCCGATCGGCCTTGACCTTGGCATCAATGGCCTCCTTGTCGGCCTTGTCCCGTTTGCCCTGGGCAATCTGGAGCGCCAGGTCCGCATAGGGAATTCCAAAGGTATCAAAACAGGTGACATCGGCATATTTGACGTAGGCCTTGTGGATGGCAATCTCCGCCACCCCGACCCGATCCTGCTCTCCGGCGCCGATGGCGGTGGTGCAGCCGTCCTTGACGTAGATGACCGAATTGGAGGTCACTCCGTGCTCGACCGCCCAGCCAAAGAGCATATCTTCGATCTCACGCTCCGTGGGTTGACGTTCGCAAGCGTAATCAACCCCTTTGTAGGTGGTGACAGCTGGCTTGAGATCCTGTGCTGAACGAATGGAGTTAACCGCTGATTGCTGCACAATGATGCCGCCATCGATCAGGGATTTAAAATCGACAAAACGGAAATGCTCGAAATCGGCCAGGCGGGAGATGCCGGCCATGCGGATGACGCGCAGGTTCTTGCGGCGGGCAAGAATATCGAGTACGCCATCCTCAAAATCAGGCGCACAGACTACCTCCAGATAATTCTGTGCCATCAACTCTGCGGTTTCTCTGTCCAGTGGTCTGCTGGTCACCACGGCGCCTCCAAAGGCGGCAATTCGGTCACAGCGGTTGGCCCGATTGTAGGCATCGGCCAGGCTGGTACCGATGGCGGCCCCGCAGGGATTATTGTGCTTGAGGATGGCCGCGGCTGGTTTATCGATCAGGTACTTGATGATATTAAGCCCGTTATCGACATCGGTGAGGTTAATCTTACCTGGATGCTTGCCCACCTGGAGCATATCTTCAACGGCAATAGCGCTGACCAGACCGTTGCCCGGTTCAATAAAGGTGCATTCACCCAGCAACAGGTTGCCGTTCACCAATTCGTAGAGCGCGGCTTCCTGATCCGGATTTTCTCCATAGCGCAGGCCCCGTTCGTCAATGGTGCCGTCCTCCATCGGGATTTTCCAGGTCTTTTTCCGATAGACCAGGGTTTGGTCACCAAAGGTGATGCTCATATCCATGGGAAAGGAATCACCGAGCAGGGTCGAATACATTTTTTTCAAATCAGTCATGGGATAGTGGACTCCATAAAGAACTCAACCGACGTCAATCGCCGGGTAGAAGATGGTTTTTTGGGGCGGTTCATGCTTGGCCAAGAAAAGTCAGCGGTGGCACCGTACTGCCCGCATCAAGGCTGCTGTTATCAAGAACCGAGTTGGCGCCGATGCTCACTCGATCGCCTAAACGACATTTTTTTAAGACGGCTCCGCTTTCAATCAGGCAGCCGCTTCCCAGGATGGTTGCATCGCTTAGGCGAACGTTAGGCTGAAGATGGCTGTCCGGACCGATGGTGCAGTCGGCGGAAACGAGAATGGTATCCGGTGATTCCAGGGTGACTCCGGCAAGCATCAGATCACGATTGCGGCGTTGCTGCAGGGTTGTCTGGGCCAGGGCCAACTCCACCCGGGAATTGACCCCTAATACATCAATTGCCTGGGGATGAACAAAGGTGTGGACCTTTAAGCCCTGCTGGTTGGCCAGGGCTACGATATCAGTCAGGTAGACCTCGCCCTGGGCGTTGTTAGTGCCCACCTGACGCAGAGCTCTAAAGAGAAAGGAGCGGCTGACCAGATAAATTCCGGCGTTGATCTCCTTGATCTGCCGCTGCTCGCTGGTGGCATCCTTTTCCTCGACAATGGCCTGGATTCGTCCCTGCTGGTTATGGAGAATTCGTCCATAGCCAAAAGGCTCGTCCACCAGGGTGGTCATCAGGGTCAGGGTGGCCTGCTCCAGGTGGTGGGTGTTGATCATCTTTTGCAGGGTTTCTGGGCGGATGAGTGGGGTGTCGCCGCAGAGAATAAGCACCTCATCGCTTGCTGCACAGGGCTTTTCTGCACAGAGCACCGCATGGCCGGTTCCCAGTTGCTGCTCCTGGACAACGGTGCTCACCGTATAAGCAGCCAGCGCTTGTTCGACCTTCTCCCGCTGATGGCCGACAATAACTGCGCATTGGTCAATCCCGGCGTTTTTAACTGTATCGAGAACATGATGGATCATCGGCCGGAAAAAGACCTGATGCAGCACCTTGGCTACGGCCGATTTCATTCGGGTTCCCTTGCCTGCGGCAAGGACAACGGCAATAATTGATGGCTGCATGGGGAAATCCTGAAGTATGAAGAAAAATTGAGCGTAAGCAGATCACTGTAGAAAAAAAAGAACGGTTTGACAAGCATCAGTTGGTGCGTTTTCCCTAGGGAAAAGGTCCTGCAATCAAGGCCATGAACGGATAAACGGAAAAAAGTGATGCAAAGCCGGGGGAAGATTCGTACAGTGTGGCCACTGACGTCCGGCCCCATTGCAGAAATTGATGCAATATCAACATAATTCAGAGAATTTTGAACCACGAGAAGAATAAAGAATGCGACCACAAGATCATGAGGTGCTGATCCTCGACGGTGCCTGCGGAACCAATCTTCAGGAAATGATTATCCCAATCTCTGCCTGGGAGGGCAAGGATGGGTGCAACGAACTCCTTAATCTGACTGCGCCGGAGACCATCGTTGCCCTCCATAAAAGCTTTGTCGACGCCGGTGCCATGGTCATCGAGACCAACTCCTTTGGTGCCAGCCGGATTGTTCTGGAAGAGTATGGACTGCAGGATCAGGTCGAGGCCATCAACCAGGCCGCAGTCGCCAACGCCCGCAAGGCCATTGGCGGAAAAGCCGACACCTATATTGCCGGATCCATTGGCCCAGGCACCAAGCTACCCTCACTGGGACATATCAGCGTCGATGCACTGGCTGCCGCCTATGCCGAGCAGGTGCGTGCCCTTGTCATGGCCGGTGTTGACCTGCTCATCATCGAAACCTGCCAGGATCTGCTCCAGATCAAGACGGCCATGACCACCTGTTTTGAAACGTTGGAAAGCTTGAATACGGAGGTTCCGGTGATGACCTCGGTAACCATCGAACGTACTGGCACCATGTTGGTCGGAACCGATATTGCGGCGGCAGCGGTGACACTTGAGCCCTTTCCGATTTTCTCCTTTGGCCTCAACTGTGCCACCGGCCCCCAAGATATGGAATCACATATTCGTTGGTTGAGCCGGAACTGGCCCGGTCGGATTTCTTGTGTACCCAACCAAGGCCTCCCGGAAGTCGTGCAAGGTAAGACCTGTTATTCGCTCACTCCTGAACGCTATGCCCAGGAAATGAAGCGTTTTGTCACCGAATACGGGGTGAGTGTGGTCGGCGGCTGTTGCGGCACCACTGCCGCCCATATCAAGGCGCTGGTGGACACGCTCGCCGGTGTTCAACCTGCAGCCCGGGAGGTGATCGCATGAAACCTTCCGTATCAAGCCTCTACCAGGCCGTTGAATTGCAACAGGAGATTCCTCCCTTACTGATCGGTGAGCGGGCCAATTCCAACGGCTCGAAAAAATTCCGTGAACTGCTGCTGGCCGACGATTACCAGGCTTGCCTGAAAATCGCCGTGGAACAGGAGAACAAGGGCGCGCATGTGATCGATCTCTGTACCGCCTACGCCGGACGGGATGAACGCAAAGATCTGACAACCCTGGTTGGTCTCTGTGCCTCCAGCCTGAAAGCTCCGCTCATGATCGATTCGACCACGCCGGAGTGTATTGAAGCCTGCCTGCGCATTTATCCGGGCCGGGCTATTATCAATTCGGTCAACCTCGAGGATGGTGGTGTCAATATTCGTCGGGTTTGCAAGGCGGCAAAAAAATATGGTGCGGCCGTGGTGGCCTTGACCATTGACGAAAAAGGGATGGCCATGACCAGTGCGGAAAAAATCCGGATTGCCAAAGCCATTCATGCCATTGCCGTGGATGAGTGCGGGTTGCGTTCCCACGATCTTCTCTTCGATTGTCTGACCTTCACCGTTGGATCAGGAGATGACACCCTCCGTGATGCGGCCATCCAGACCATAGAGGGGATACGCCTCATCAAAAGCGAATTGCCGGGTTGCTTGACAGTGCTTGGCTTGAGCAATATCTCCTTTGGTCTGGCTCCCCACGCCAGACGAATCCTCAATTCGGTTTTCCTCCACGAGGCCGTTACCGCAGGCCTTGATGCGGCCATCGTCGATGCGGCCAAGATCATTCCTTTGGCCCGCATTCCCGAGGAGGATCGGGATGTCTGTTTGGATTTGCTCCATAACCGGCAAAGGGAGGGAGAGAAAGATCCGCTAATGCGATTTATCGACTATTTCAGCGATAAGACGGCAACGACCGATCGGGATGAGCAGGGGACAGACCGCACCGTTGAAGAGCAACTTTTTGCCAAGGTAATGGATGGGGATAAAGACGGGATTGAAGACCTGTTGGCTATCCTGCGGCAGCGATTCAAACCGATCAATATTATTAACCAGATTCTGGTCCCGGCCATGCGCCATGTGGGCGAGCTGTTCGGCAAGGGGGAGATCCTCCTGCCGTTTGTTTTGCAATCCGCTGAGGTGATGAAGGCCTCGGTCTCTTTGCTTGAACCCTTCATGGAAAAGGCCGACGGCGACTCGACCACTAAAATTCTCTTGGCAACGGTCCAGGGGGATGTCCACGATATCGGCAAAAACCTGGTGGATATCATCCTCAGCAATAATGGGTATAAAGTGTACAACATCGGCATCAAGGTCCCGGTGGAAACCATTATTGAGAAGGCTAAGGAATACAAAGTCGATATGATAGGGCTTTCCGGTTTATTGGTTAAGTCAGCTCTGGTGATGCAGGATTGCATGCCCCAATACCGTGAGGCCGGGTTGAATGTGCCGATTCTTTTGGGGGGGGCCGCACTTACGCCCAAGTTTGTTGCCGAATCCTGTGTGCCCGCCTATCCCGCTCCGGTGGTGTACTGTGCCGATGCCTTTGCCGGGCTCAAGGCGGTTCAGGAGTTTGAGGCTGGGACGCTAGCGGCTACCCGATGGGATAGTGCAACAGCAGTCAAGCCGATGAAACCCGGGGTGAAGGTGTTGGAGATTGATCGATCCAACCCAGTGCCCGATCCGCCATTCTTGGGCCAACGCTATGTGGAAGACGTGGACCCTGCTGTTCTTTTCTCATTGATCAATGAACAGGCACTTTTTCGAGGTCGTTGGGGCTACCGTCGCGGCAAGATGGGGGCAGGGGAGTATGAGGAGTTAATCAACAAAACGGTCCGTCCCCTGTACCAGCAGTTGATAGAGCGCTCAATTGTCGAGGGCTGGTTGCAACCCAAAATCAGCTATGGCTATTTCCCTTGCCATGCCAAGGAAAACGCCTTGTTGGTTGAAGCGGAGGGCAAAGAGCACTGCTTCGAATTTCCGCGGCAGGGTGAAGCGCCCTTTCTTTGTATTGCGGATTATTTTAAAACTGCAAAGGAGGGGGGCGATGTAGCTGGTTTTTTTGTCGTCACCATCGGATCTAAAATTGGAGAAGAAATTGCCAAGCTCTATGAAGCCAATGCCTATCATGATTATCTGATGCTGCACGGATTCAGCGTTGAGGTCACCGATGCCCTTGCCGAGCACTGGCACCGGGTAATGCGTCTGGAATTGGGCATGGAAGGAGAAGGGGAGGGGGATGTTTATGGTGCAGTGACCCAGGATTATCAAGGATCTCGTTACGGCTTTGGCTACCCGTCGTGTCCGGATCTTAATGCGCATAAACCGCTTTTTGCGTTTCTTAAACCTGAAGGTATCGATATCAGTTTGACTGAAAATATGCAGATGGTACCCGAGCAGACAACCTCTGCCATCGTGGTCCATCATCCACAGGCCAAGTATTTTGCGGTGTAACCATGACCAAGAACAGTGACCGGTATATCTGTGCCAACTGCGGCTATATCTATGACCCGGCAGAAGGTGATTCGATGAACGCAATCCCGCCGGAAACGTCCTTTGAGGAATTGCCCGACCAATGGGTCTGTCCGATGTGCTATGCCACCAAGGACCAGTTTGATTTGTTGGATTAAGTCGTTGTATTCTCCTTGGCGGAGACCATGATCGGATGCCCGATCAACTCCGCCAGGGGGGTGACGAGCTGTCGTTGCTCCAGAACTTGAAAAAGCAGCTCCAGTTCTTTTACCCAGTAATCGGTCGATCTGTTTTTCGGGGGGCAGTCGTGTAGCAACAGAATGTCACCCGGTCGTATTTTTGCAAGAACCCTTGAGGCCAAATTGCGGATATTTCTATTGCCGCGATCATAAACGCGGCAACTGAAGGTGAGGGCGTGGAGCCCTTGCCCACTCAGAACCCCCCCCAGTCGCGAGTTGGTGATGCCCACCGGAGGTCGGAAAAATAGCGGCCGCACGCCTGTTTGGACAAGTACCTGTTGGGTGAGCCGGATATCCCGTTCCAGTGTTCGCGAGCTCTTGAGCATCAGCAAATTGTCGTGAAAATAGGAGTGGTTGCCAATGGTATGGCCTTCCGCGAGAATGGCGCAGATAAGCTGCGGATGGGCCTTTGCCTGGCACCCGACCACAAAGAAGGTGGCCTTGAGGCGGTACTTGGCCAGCAGGGCGAGCAAGATCGGGGTTGAATGAGGTGAAGGCCCGTCGTCAAAAGTTAAGGCGATGCTTTTTGAACCGGCCCGGCCCCTGCTGATCACCGGCAGAAAAAAAGAATACTGCGGGAAAAAGGGGGCGGTCAGGCAGACGAGCACAAAGGCCGCCAACGGCAGGATCGCGAGATGGGGAGCGGGGAACGCCAGCAGGAACGCCAAGCTCAGGGCCGCATAGCCGCTTTTTGTCGCCAAGCTCACATATGGGAAGGCTGGCCCGTTCATCAGGGGGTGGTTTGTTTGCGGCCAACCAGCCAGTAGAGTTCACTGTTGGCCGATGGCTTCTGGTTGACGATAACAAATCCGCATTTTTGCAGCAAACGAATCATGGCTTCTGGTGTCCGATACCATGCGCGCTGACCTGTCAACCGGATTCGGCATTCCTCCATATACCAATAAATTGATTTTTGGCCTTCCGGGCGGGTGACAAAACGCAGGGCAATGATACCCTGTTGAGTCAGACGTACCATGATAGCCTGCAGGGTCTTTTCCAGCTGATTGTCATTGAGATAATGGGCCATATCCAGCAACAGCGCAGCCTCGACCGGTTCAGGCAGGACCGGTAGGTGCGGTGCTGCCCCCACCAACACCTCTCCACGTTCCCCGACGGCCCGTGCCGCCACCCGTATGCGTTCCGAATCCGGATCCACCCCAATTATGCGTACCCAAGGCCATCGTTCCAGACACCAGCAGGCAGGAATGCCGTAGCCGCAGCCAATGTCAAGGATGATGGTGGGTTGATGTTCGGCGAGGATTGGATCGAGTTCCTTGAATAATGGATCGAGTTTAAGTTTGTAACGGACGAACATCCGTGGATAGGCCTCCAGTAATCGGTAGCGGAAACGGATGCGTGTCTCGATGGGTAAAGAGGCGTCACGGATGTGTTCTTTGTATCGAAAAACATGGCGTAGGAGTGGTGGCAACAGCAGAAAAGTACCCGCCAACGAATAAAAAATTCCCAGCAGGGATACAATCCCCACGCTGCGCAGCAGGCTGTGCTCTGCGCCACAGAGCACACCAAACCCGATCAGGGTGGAGCTACCGGCGAGGAACACGGTGCTGCGGACCAAAATATGATCGGGATGATCAACGCTGCCGTACCATTGGCAGCCACGTACCATATAAATGGAATAGTCAACGCCCATACCCAGGATGATAATGGAGAGCATGAGGCCGGGTATGTCCAGCGGATGACCGATCAAATGTAGGCTTCCCAAGGTACAGATGAACGCAAACAGAGGCGGCAGCAAGGTGAGACCGGTTAAACGCCAACTGAGAAATTGGAAAAACAACAGCAGGGCAACCGCCAGTGCGAGGAGGACAAACATGACGGCAAAAGTGTTAAAGAGAAGATGGCCGAGTTTTTGGGAAAAGGCACGGGCGTCAAAAATTTTGTTCTCCTGTTGGAATATCTTATGAAAGGCTGAGGATTCATAGGCCGGACCTGGAGTCAGGGGGAGGAATTGAACCAGTTGGTGCCGATCATTCTCGGTAATTCCCAGCAACTTGTAGTACTGGAGGGGGAGGGCTGCTCCAGCATTGGTACAGGGATGGGCCAACAGGTCGGCAAACGGGGTAAAGGCGTCGGATGTCAGACCGAGATCTGCTCCCTCGCGTTGTAAAGCCGCCTCGACTTGGGATCGTTTTTCCGTAGACCAGAAGTGGTTCCAGGCCTGGCAGTTTTCCCGACTGCGTTGGGGGCCGGGGAAGAGTCTGGAAGGCGCAAAGGCATGTTGCAATTGCCCGGCGGAGATCGCTTGCTCCAAGTGCGTAAGCAACCGATCGTTGACCTGTTGCAGATCAGTCGGGGTGGCGGCCGTTGATATCAGATAGATTTTGTTGTCGATTGCGCCCCAGGTTTGTGCAAAAAGAAGGTCTGCATCCCGGGTCTGTTTGCTGACCGTGTTCATGTCACTGAGATTGACCTTGAACACCGGGCGGGCAAAGCCAACGAGGAGCAGCACTATGAGCAGTGCAACCGCCAGTCCGATTTTGCCGGTGCTATTGATTGCGCCGAGCAGTCCGCGTAGCGGCAAGCGACGGTCGGATGCCGCAGGCAGTCCGGGCAGTATCCGCGGAAACACCAGGTGGATAAACAGGAAGGTGAAAAGAAAGCCTAGGGCGGTGAACTGACCAAGTTCGGTAAACACGGGGAAGTCGCTCAGACTGAGTAGAAGAAAGGCGATCATGGTGGTGATCAGGGCCATACCCCCTCCTACCCGGCGAACCACGTGAGCGGCCTGTTTGCTTTCGGTTGCTTGGGGACGGTCCAGGAACAGCAGGTACGCAATCCCATGATCCACGGTGATGGCGATGAGTGCTCCGCCGAAGCCGAGTACCATGATGGAGATGGAACTGTGAATAAGGGAATAGGTGAACAGGGCCATGGCGGTTCCCGCCAGAGCCGGTACCAAAGAGAGTAACCCCAACCAGGGGCGAGGAAAGGCAATGAGCAACAACAACGCGATTCCCACCGTGGAAAACAGCAAGGCCCACCGCACATCGTGGCGGATGATTTCCTCATTGTCCAGGGCTGCCCGGAAGGCGCCTACGGGAGTCAGGGTGCATTGGTAGCCGTTGGAAATAGGGGCCGTCTGGAGCTCGCGGGCTGTGGCCGTAAAAAAAGCGGCTAATTGTCGGGCAAAAGCGGTGTCGGTGCCGGCAACGCGCGGTCGGGCGACAAGCAGGAGATGTCGCCCATCCTGGGACAGCAGATTGCCTTTGTAGAGCGAGCTGTGGTCTGATGGGGCCAGTTGCGAGAGTCGGGCAAGGGCCAAATCCTTCAGACCAAGGGGATCAGCACTGAAAAAGGCTGCTTGTCCAATGCCGGTGAGTCCGCCCATTGCTTGGAGAAAACCCTGCAACCGCTGATGGATGAATGGCGCTATCAATCGGGGGGCAACCTGGTGTTCAAGTTCCTCGGCGGTGAACAGCAGGGGAAGTGTACGGACAACATCCTGGGTCAGTTGTGGAAGCAGTGCACCAATGTCCTCTATGCCGATCTCTGTGAACAGGTGACTGGCTTGCATGCGTGTCTGGACAAAACGGCTGCATGCCACGAGCGCGTCCGGGTCAGGGCGATTCAGGCCAATATCCACGGCGACTTGGTCATAGAGAGGGTGACTGCGGAAGATTTCCAAGGCATCGGTGATTTCCTGCTCGTGGGCAGGGAGAGAGCGGATCACATCGGTATCGATCTTGAGCCGTTGAAATCCGAAAAAAGCACAGCCACAGACCACAATGGTGACAAGCACGAGGAGAGGATACTGAATGCGAAGAGCAGGCTTGGTCATGGTTTCAGGCTGAACAGTAGCAGGAGAATGGCTCCGAGAAAAATATGCACGAGGATGATCGTTTGTTTGTTGTTATGGAAAAACTCATTGCATCGTTGGATGAAAGTCAGGCCGCCGCAGAGGGTGCGTAAACGTTCGATCACCACGGTCCGATTATCGCTGAGGCTCTTGCCTTGGAATGCGCACATGGGCGACAGGGCGAAAAACACCCCGTGACGGCGTCGGAGAAAGTCGTCAAAGGGGATATCTTGCCACGGTTCCCGGACAATCCGGTTGGCAAAGGAAGCGGACAGACAATAGGCGTGGGCGAGGCATCGGTACCGTACCCGGATGAGCGTTCGGCATTCGGTGACGGTGCTCCGTTCAATCAGACACCCGAGAAAAAAAGCATCCCACCGAGGTTGGTGCCTGATGAATGCGCATGCCTCGCTCAGCGCTGGCTCGCTGAATCCTCGAAAGAGGATGTCATCTTCAAAAATCAATATATGGCGGGCACCGGCGGCAAGGCCCTTGGTCAGGCAGGCCATGTGGGAATGATAGATGCCCCGGGCTGGGTGCTCGCTGTCCTTTTCGGTGACATGAAAGGTAACCCGGTCAACCAGTCCCACTGCCGCGAATTGCTGTTTGGCTCCATGCGTCCTGTCCGGGCGGCTTTTCAGGGTGATGCAGTAGATTTTGTCAAAGAAGGCCCAACGGTCGGTCGCAGCCATGTGTCGCTGTTCATCTTCCATATTGCTTCCTCAGCGTCTCTATACTACATTAGACGAATCTTTGTGGCGAAGACAGGAACGTCCTCTTCCTGTTCAACACCATCCTCGGAGTACACCCTTAAATGAAACACCGTGTTCGGAAGATCATCCTCTTTTTTGGGGCAACGGACTTTGTACGCAGGGCCATTGCCGAGCGTGCAGATCTCAGTGCTTTTCGCGAAAAGCCCACCCCTCTGGTCCTTGCCGGGGTGGGGACGATCGCCTTGAGTTTTCTTCTCGGCTGGCCAGCCGTAGCCGCCTTGGGGGTGCTTTCGCTGAAATTACAGACCCCGTGGATCGTGGTGATCGGCGGCCCTCTGGTGTACGGGGTGTCCCACCTGGTGTTTTTGTTGGGTATGTCGCTTTCCGGGGCGGTGTATTCCCTGATTTTTTGTCGCTGGCTCACCCGGATTACTATGGAATGGGCTCTTGCTTGGGCTGCACCCGAGGAATGTACCGCGATTTTTTCCGGGAAGCGCTGATCTTCAAGCCGTCTATTATTCTTCTCTCAACCTTATTAAAGCATTACGCATCCAGTCCACCGGTTTGATCCGGCCGCCGCTGACATCCCGCATCCGCAGTCCCAGAATCGTTTCCCGAACCTGCTGTTGATCAACAATCTCCAGGTCATAGACCAGTTCCTCTGCGGTGAGCATACGGAGGTGGGCCCGCACCTCGTATCGTTCACCGGCGCGTGTTGGTACATGCACGGTCCTTTGGGCCAGACCGACCGGAAAAGGGATAAAATCAACCAATCCCTGACCATGAACACAGGCCAGATGCATGGCTCCATCCATGGAAAAAGGTGAGCCGAGCAGGGAGTGCTCCTGAGAATCCCCCGGAAGGACGGGCGGCTCCAACTGGCCATGGGCCATGGCCGCTTCCAACTGCACCTGATCGCGGAGGCTTCGATACATCGGACCGAAAGGCACCAAATCCTGATAAAGACGATCGACGTCAATTACCATAACCGGTGTGCAGGGAGAAAGAGCCGCTGATGGCGGCGTTTTCATCGTCCCATTGGCAAAAAGAACGTCACAATGGCTGAGCAGGCGAGTCATGGTTTGCAACTGTTTTCTCGTCTGGAGCATTGCCCGGATTCCGCCCCCTGGTGTCGGTGTGCAGACGGCCAAGACCTCAATTGCCTGTTGCCCCGGAGTCAGCTGCAAAAAACGGGGAAAACTCACATCGGTCATGTGGCAACACTGCTGCTCGGGATACCGCGCGTGTACCTGCTGAGCCAGAAATTCCAGGGCCTCCACCGCTGGCAGGATATTGATCCCATCAAAACAGTGATCCTTGAACCATGGCCCAATCAACAAGCGTGTCCAGTTCCTGACAACATTCACTAGCTTGGGAACTGCTGCCATAGGGCAATGGTTTTTTCATCAAGTTCCACCGGAATCCCCTTACTGTTCACCGCACAGTGGAGGGTGTATCCCGTGCAGACGATCTCACCGTTATCTGCCCGGGTGATCAGATAGTCAAAACGGACCTTGACCAGTTCCATTTGAGCCGGACGGGTATGAATGTACATGAGATCATCATAAAAAAGCGGTGAGTGGTAATTGAGTTCGGTCTTAATAATGGGATAGATATACCCACTTTCCTCGATCTGCTTGTAGGGGTAGTTGGCCTCACGCATCAGGCTGGCACGACCGAATTCAAAGTAACGAAGATAATTGGCATGATAGACCACCTGGGAGCGGTCGGTGTCCACATAGAGGGTACGCAGCTCACAGCGGTGCCAGACGAGGCCAGTGCCATTGTCACGAACACAGGAAGGCTGGCCTGGCAAGGATTCAGGACGAAAGGGTTTGGGGCGCATTAGAGACCTCGAAAAACAACGCAGCAGTTGGTGCCGCCGAACCCGAAAGAGTTGGAAAGGACGAATTCGTGGGCATGGGAGCGGGCGCGGTTGGGGACCACATCCAGGTCCGTGAGTTGGGGGTCGGGTATGTGGTTGACCGTGGGCAGAACGATTGATCGGCGCATAGCCTCGATGCACAGGGCTGCTTCGATGGCGGCGGAAGCGCCAAGGGAATGGCCGACTTGCGATTTATTGGCTGAGATCGGAATATCGGGCAGACGTTTGCCGAACAGGCTGCGCAGGCATTCCGCCTCCGTGCTGTCGCCGGTGGGGGTGGAGGTCCCATGGGCATTGATGGCACCGATGTCTTCTGGGGATATTTCGGCATCGTCGATCGCGTCGCGCATGGCCTGGAGTACGGTTGCCTGGTTTGGGCGGGTAAAATGGTGGGCATCGGAATTCCAACCAATACCGGCGATCTCGGCTCTGGGCAACAAACCATGTGCCTGCGCCACTTCTTCTGCGGCCAAAATTAAGACACCTGCACCTTCGGCCAAGACAAAGCCCTTACGGTCCAAGCTGAACGGCCGCGAGGCTTGGGTGGGATCGGTAAAAGAACGATCCTTGGGACCGACCTTGATTGTGGCCAGCATGTTGGCAAATCCGAGAATGATCTCCGGTATCAGACAGGTCTCTACCCCCCCGGCCAAGGCAAAGTCGCAGTCACCGTCCCGGATCATGCGGGCTCCTATGCCGATGGCATGGTTGCCCGAGGCACATGCACCCTGCGGCGAAAAAATCGGGCCGGTAAAACCCAGCAGCATGCCGGCCTTGCCGGCGGGAAGATTGGCGCAGAGGTTGGGCAGCAGGTAGGGGCTCACCTTGAGCGGACCCCGTTGGGTGTAATTATCCATGGCGATGCGGTAGGCATCCGAGCCGTTGAGCGCCGATCCAATCAGGCAGGCTGTTCTTGGCCCGGTCTTCGGCGTGATCTCCACTGCGGCGTCTTCCAGGGCCTGGCGGCAGGTTTCCATGGTAAGACAGACATAGTTCGCATTCCACTGGACAGCATCTTTGCGGCTGACATAGGGAAGATCGGTTGCCGTCCAATCTGGAATTTCTCCGACCACGTTACTGCGGGTTGGGACCTCACAGCGGGTGAGTCGACGGAAGCCCGCACGCCCGGCCACAGCGCCTTCCCAGGTGGTCGCAAATGTTTTACCCAAGGCGGTGGCCGCTGCGTAGCCGAGAACAACAACTTTTCTGTTTTGTGGTGCTTTCATGGGGTTGGTGGGGACTCCGTGGGGTTAGCCGACGCGTCGAAAGACTGCACAGGCATTGCACCCGCCGAATCCAAAAGCGTTTTTCATGACATGTTCCTGCCGAAGCTGTCGTTTCCCTTCACTAACGCAGTCGAGCTCCAGTTCGGGATCGGGTTGATAGTTGATGGTCGGCGGCACTATTCCTTCTTCCATGCCACGCAGGCTGAAAATGGTTTCAATGGCACTGGAGGCTCCCATGGCATGACCGATTAGCGATTTATTGGCCGTGACCGGCGGCAGTTGCGAACCAAAGACGGACCGGAGCGCCTCGAATTCTACCTGGTCGCCTATGCGGGTAGAGGTTCCATGGGCGTTGATCAAGTCCAGGTCCGACGGGGTTAGTTCTGCGTCACGCAGGGCATCTTCCATACACTGTCGGATCGTTGGTTGGTGAGGCATGACAAAATGGTGGGCATCGGAGCTCATGCCCCAGCCAGCCAGTTCAATACGGTAAGGAAGACCGTGGCTGGCGGCAAATTCACGGGTGGCCAGGATGACGGCTCCCGCCCCTTCGGAGAGAACAAATCCTCGCCGATTGAGGGAAAAGGGGCGGCTGGCCCGGTGTGGCGGTTCGTTTTCCTGCCCTGGTTTGGGGATGAAAATGCCGTTCATGGTGTAAAATCCGGCCACAATTGGTTCGACCAGAGCGCAATCAACAGCCCCGCAGATGACCACATCAGCCCGATTCTGGGCAAGGAGCATGGCGCCGATCAGGATTGAGGTCAGGCCGGTGGCACAGGCGGTGATGGTGGAGAGGATAGGGCCGGTGGCTCCAGTGTGGATAGCGATCTTGCCGCCGATCATGTTGATACAGGAATTCGGGTTGGCGTACGGGTGCGGCAATTTGTTTTCGGACTGAAGCCGACGGTCTGCGGCCAGGACGGCGTCAACTCCGCCGACCGCCGAACTGTAGGTGATCGCGACCCTGGGCGCAAGGGTCGAATCAATGACAATGGCGCTGCGTTCCAGGGCTCGGGTGGCTGTGAGCAGGCCGTAGGTGAAGACCGGCGAATGCCAAGCCGCCTGATGCCGGGGCGTGAGAAAAGAATAGGAGGTATCGATAAGCTCCGGTATCTGGCCCGCTATCCGTACCGGAAAGTCGTCGCGAAGGGGAAAACGGGTCAATGGCCCAATCCCACTTTCTCCGGCCAAGGCTCGTTTCCACTGGCCTTCCAGCTCATTGCCCAGCGACGAAACGGCATCGTAGCCAACAACTACCGCCTGTTTGCGTTTGGTTTTCCTCGAATGAAGCAACAGGCCTACCAGGGGATGAAGCGATAGAGCTTAGCGAACATTTCGTAGACTTCGACCCAGTTTTGGAGGTCTTCTGTGCTGCGCATGTGGGCCCGCTTATTGACCATGACCCAACTCATGTGGGCGGCGCCATCCTTGCATGTGCTGCAATCCCGGGTTTCCGAAGTGCAGCAGCGGTGCATGGTCTTGAGGTCCGAGGCCCAACGGATGAAATTGGTCAGCCGTTTTGGGCGTGGATTGCGTCGGTCCAGGGGATCGGTAACCGAAGGGCACTCACGCCAACCGAAGGTACGGTCGAACATGGTCCCCGTGGTGATAATCCGGTGATAGTACTTCGAGGAGATCACGGTTTCCGGATAACGGTCAAGCAGGCCGTCCATCTCCTCCCGGACATCCGTCAATTCTTGCGGGGTCCAGGAAAAGCCATCTACTCCCTCATCGTTGGAAAGCAACTGCATGTGAACCTTCAGGCCCACGTCTTTGATTTTCTGAATGATCGCATCTGTTTTTCCCAGCTGTTTGGGGGTGATGGTGTAGAGGTAGTAGGCGTTGGGGTCACCGGCGTAATGGGCACTGGAAACCCGAAAGGTATCCTTACCCCGGAGGAGCTTCTCGTCTTCCTCGTCCCCCCAAAGCGAGATCCCCACCATCAGGTCGGGAAAGCGCTGTCGATCTACCTTGATCTGGCCGTTGGTGGCGCAAAAGGTGGGGAGGCGGCTGTAGAAGGTATCGATCCGCTCGGGACAGAGGGTCGGCTCGCCACCGATGAGGATGGCAAGGTTGACGCCCCGTTGCATCTCCTTGTCCACAAAGGCGTGCCATTGGTTGATATCGGTTTCTTCGCTGGCCACCTCGTGCTCGCCGGAGGAGAAAAAGAAGCAGCCCTTGCATCGGAGATTGCAACGGTCTGTCACATCGTAAATGGAACTGCGGATATTGAGCTTGGATATCTGTTTGTAACGCTCGTACCACTGCGCATCAAGGAGAGAACTGACTGTTTTCATGGCGCTGTTTGTTTATTGTCCCTTTGGGGGAGCCACGGGATGATGGCAAAGGTTCGGCCCCTTTGCATATCCCCGTACCCAGACGGCCAGGTAGGTGTCCACGTAGTCCAGCCATGCGGAAAAGGTTTCCGGATCGGTGGCATGACGGTACATCCTGGCGGTGACCACGGCGCTGCCGGCGGCGTAATGGCGGCAGTCATCGCAGTCCGTATCCGGCACGCAGCAGGCGGCATCACGATCCCATTGCAGATCGGTCCGGTATTGCCGGAACGACCGGCCAAGACCCATGGAGGAGGACGGATTCATTCGGGGATAAGGGCAGGAAAACAGGGTATGTAATCCCTGTTCATGGGTGTGGGCGACGATATTATATGCGGAAAAAAAGACGGTCTGCGGATGGATGTCGAGCAACTCGGTCATCATGGCCCCGGTTTTTTGCAGGCTTCCCGGGGTATGGCGCAGCGGTCCGGTATAGCCGACAGGTGCGGAAAACATGTTGAAGGTCATCTGTTGTCCGCTCTGGGCGAGTAATCCAGCCACCTCTTTAGCTTCGTCGATGTTGAACGGGGTGAAGGTGTAGACGAAAATCGCTCTCGGGTCGGCGGCGTAGTTTGCGAGCTGCCGTGTGAGCATATCGGCGGCACCTCGCGTCTCCCGGCTGGTGCGGTCATTACCCCACACCGAGATATGGATGCGGTAATCAATGTCTTTAGGGATAGATTTGAGCCCGTTAGTGGCGATGGCTCCGAGTGGAATGGAGGTGGCGCAGATACGGCACAACTCCGGAACCAAGGAGGGTTCGGCTCCGGCCAGGACGGCGAAGGTGACGCCGCGCTTTTTCTCAATGGCCATGAGCTGCTGCCACGCTTTTTCTCCGCCGTTTTCTTGGGCGAATTGTTTTTCCCCATTGAAATAATAGCACCCCTCGCAGCGGATATTGCAGCGATTGGTCATGTCGTAGGTGGATTCACGCAGGAAAAAATAGCGCCGTACCCGCTCCCAACGTTCTCTGATGGCGGGGACAGCCAGGATGTCGGCAAAGCTATATTGTCGCTCTTCGGTTGAGCTCGCCATTATTCGCCGCTACTTTGTTTTTCGGCGATATAGTGGGCAATGATACGAATCGTGGTCAGCTTTGGATAATCGTCTTCGTCAATGCGAATACCGAATTCGTCCCGGATCACCAAGGCAATGGTTGCCAGATCCATGCTATCGATACCGACTTCGTCCACAAGATCCAGGTCGGGAGCAAAGGTTTGCGGGGTTACATCCTCAAGCTTGAGTTCGTTGATGATGATTTCGGCGATTCGGGTGATGGTTTGATTGATATCGTTATTCATTGGTGTGTGCATTTAAACTATTGTTCGGAAAGCGTCATCATTCCAGAGCAGACATCTTCAGGCCCACTGGTTATCCGAAAGGAATAGAGGTCTGTGATGGGTGTGTGTGCTGTATGTATTTCGAGCAGTTCTCCGGGGCTGACAATCTTTTTGAATTTGACTCTGTTTAATCGCTGTATGATAAACGCCTTGTTGCATGACCGGGCGATAACAGCGGCAACGATGTCCAGCTGAGCAATGCCCGGCAAAATGGGATTATCGGGGAAATGACCGGAAAACCATGGAGACTTGTTCGTGACAGCCACCTGGGCCAGCAGCGCGCCTGGTGCAACTTCCTTCAAATCGAGCAACGAATACCACATGTTTCTGTCCTGTGTCCATGGAAAATATCAAGAAAGCAGCAACCTACAGGAGGGCGGGACAACTGGGAAGGATTTTTTCCGTTGAGTGGAGCAAAGCGGGTTCAGGGAGAACGTATGAGAAACTCCCACAGGGGACCGATATAGCCTTGTTGATGCATCATCCTGGTCAGGGCGGCGACTGAAGAACCGCCTGCACCGACCAGCCAATTGGCCCGGCGGGCAGCCCGTTGAGTGACCAAGGTGGTGATGGCTTCAATGGTGATGGCATCGGATTCGTAGAACACCGGGATGAGCAGATCGTCCTGGAGTTTGATTTTTCCCTCGGCCAGAGCAATGTCATAAAGGGCTGTTCCCGGGTAGATGCGGAGACCTATAAAGAAAAAGAACACCGCCTTGTCGAGCTGTTCAAGGCTGTCCAGGGTTTCGGTCACCGTGGCCGTGGATTCTCCCGGACCGCCGAGTAGAAGATAATGAGCCACATGCAGATTTGCTGCTTGGGCCTGCTGGTGGGCGGCGATGACCTCCTCGGGCCGGAATGGTTTCCTGTAGGTGCGAAGCATGGCGGCTGACATCGATTCAGTGCCGAACTCCGCGTGCTGGCAACCTGCATCGGCCATGGCCTTGAAATAGTCTGGCGGAAGGCGTAGCGGCGCAAAGAAGGCTCCCCAGGGAATGGTCAACCCGGCGGCCTTGAGGGCTTGTGCCACGGCCAAGGAGTGGGGAATATCAGAATTGAAGGCGGAATCGGTGAAAAAGAGATATTTGGCTCCAGCTTCTTCAAGTTGGAGGGCTGTGCGGGCCACGGTTTCCGGATCGATCAGGCGGTGTGTGTCCCCTTCAATCCTGGGGTAGGGGCAATAAAGGCAGCGAAAGGTGCATCCCCGCTTACTCTGCAGGTTGAGCATGCCTCCGTTTTTCATGTAAAAATCGGTCTGCGGTGCGTCCGGGCGGAATCGGCGGAGCAGCGATCCTTGCCATGGTTGCGGCGGAGCGGCGGTTTCCCCGGTGCGAAAGACTCCGGGGATGGCCGACGGTTCTCTATTTTCCGCCAGGGCTTCCACCAGCACCCCGAACCGTTCGCCCTCGCCGATTATTCCATAGTCTACGCCCAGTTTGGCGAAGATCTGTTCCGGCATGATGGTGAAGCCGCTGCCTCCGGCAACAAGTACGGCTTTGGTCCGATGACGCAGCCAACCGACGAGTTCGGCGTAGTTGTTGAGGAAAAAGAGTCGGTCGCCGGCATCCGTGGTATCGATATTGCGACAGGCGATGCCGATGATGTCAGGGGCAAATGTCGTTAGGAGCGTTGCCAATTCGTCATGGCTGACGATCTGCAAGTCGGCGATACGTACTTTATGCTTGGCCTCGATTGAGCCGGCGACATAATCCAACCCTATCGGATAAACCGGGTAGGGCGTGGTCAAAGTGTTGGGGGAGATCAAGAGAATGTTCATGGCCGGGAAAACACCATGGCGCTGAGGGAGGGGCCTGTACCCAGTACCAGGATGTCTTGCCCTGGTCGCAAAAGAATCTCTTTAGTGTCAAACACTGTTCCTGGCACCTTTCCAGCTGTAATGAAAGAGCTTGCCAGGACGGCGGCAACGGCCGACGCGGAGGCAAATTCGCCGACATGGTCCCTATAGTGCCATACGGGGAGCGGTATCTCCACAAGGTGGAGAAAGCGCTGCAACTGGCCGATCCCCTGCGCAGAATATCCGCGGGGAATTCCCGCCAGAACCGCCCCGGTATTACGGGCGATCCGTTGGCTTCCACCGAGGGCGTCGATCAACCTGGAAACCAAATGCTCCTCGGGGCCGCGTCCGGAGAATGCGAGATGGAGGAGGCAGCGGGCCTTGCTGCGATCACGGTTGACGATTAATGCTCCACCGCCGTCAGCCAGCGGGCAGCCCGCTCGTATGGAGGGGTCGAGCAGGGGAGAAAAAGATGGATGGGCCTCATCCGCACCAATGAGGAGGACGGGTGAATTTGCGTTTTCATCAAGCATGGTCTGGGCGGAGAGCAGCGCTTGTTCAAAGGAGTGATCTTGGCCACTGGTGGTGATATTGGCGCCTGTTGCCTTGAAATACATGGCGATCTGCCCGGCCGGGCTGTTGTGGACCGAGCCGACAAAGTCGGTCGGACTGGGGAATTGCTCGCTGGATGTCGCTAATTTATCGAGAAAGTCATAGGTTTCTGAAAGCGGACCCCAACCGGTTCCCATGAAAACCGCTGTGGGCGATTCCGTGGAGCTGCCGTCCTGGCGGGCTTCCCGGGCCATGGCAAGGGCTAGGCGGGGCAGCCGCTGCAAACGCCGGATGAGTCGTGGCGGTAGGTCACGCTCCAAGATCCTGTTGTCGATCATTCCTCGCACCTGTTTTCCTTGAAACAGGGCTGCGAGTGTTTGTTCGGTGTCGCCGGCACCGGTGCAACAGGCCCAGCCATGAACGGCAAGAGGCGTACAGCCGGACACCTCGCACCCTTGCTGCGTAACCGGGATATCGGCGCGACCAAAAACCAGGCACCCGTTGTTGCCGCCGAATCCAAAGGAGTTGGAGAGCACGGTTCGCAGGGGCCGTGATTCGGCGTACAACTGCGGAGTGAGATGAAGGCTCGGATCCAACCGGTTGAGTCCGATGTTGCCAGGGATCCACCCGTGGGCCAGGTTGAGAGCCGAAATCACCGCCTCGATAGCACCCGAGGCCGCCAAGCTGTGTCCAAGGGCACCCTTGATGGAGGAAAGCGGAGGCGGCTGACAAAAAAGGCTATTAATTGCCCGCGCTTCGGCCCGGTCATTCTCCGGTGTTCCGGTACCGTGGAGACTGATATAATCGATATCCGTCGGTAGGAGATCTGCATCTTCCAGCGCTGCTGCCATGGCCGCCTGTGCGCCGCATCCTTCCGGATGGGGTGCCGTTGCATGGTGGGCGTCACAGGAGAGTCCGGCACCAAGAACGGTGGCCAAGGGACGGGGAGGGCGATCGCTGGTCAACAGGAGAAAGGCGGCACCTTCGGCAACTGCGAGCCCTCGGCGGTCCGCGTCCAAGGGATGACAGCCGTTGGCATCCACCAATTGCAGGGAATGAAAACCGAAGTAGGTCAGGCGGCTCAGTGAATCGACCCCGCCGACAAGGATACGGCGCATCTGGCCCCGGCGCAGCATCCGAAGCGCGAGCGCAATGGCCGCCGCCCCCGACGAGCAGGCGTTTGAAATCGCTACTATCGGCCCCAGGCACCCGCAGAACGCGGCAAGATCTTCGCTCAGCGAGTGAAGACCGTGAGAGAGGTAGGCCGCTTTCTCCTGTTCCTGGGTGCGCAGCAACTGCTCAGTGGTCAGTATGCCGCCGGTGGTGCACCCGAGGATAAGCGCTTCGGGAGGACCGGGGGAGGTGTCGAGGATCATTCGTACCGCTTCCCTGGCCAGTTGATGGGTCCTAGGGAGGTGAGGCGGGCCATTGGTGGAGAAGATCTGGCCGACCGGCAACGGCGTTCCCTGCAAGAGAGAAAAAACCTGAAGAGGGGCGATCGCGCTTTCGTTGCGTCGCAAGGCTGTTTCCGTGGCGTCGAGTCCGCGTCCGAGCGGGGTGACCAGGCCGGCCGCCTCGATATAGACCGGCGTTCCGGTCAAACCGTCTGTCCCGGCGAATGCAGGCGGATATAGTCGACCAAGCTTGTTAGGGACGCAAACACCTTTTCTCCGACCTCTTGGCTGTTGATGATAACGCCGTAATCCTTTTCCACCATGACGACCATTTCCAGAACATCGATGGAATCGATGCCAAGGTCTCCGCCGACCAGTCGGGCGTTTTCGTCAAAGGTCTCCGGCGTGACATCCGGAAGGTTGAGCAGTTCGATGAGCTTGATTTTCAGTTCTTCAACAAGTGGCTTCATGGGAGGTGCGGGTGTTGTTTCGTTGGGGGCGTAAAAGGTCCGGAAATGGAGATATTAGGCCGCCATCAAGAAAAAATAATGCAAGGAAGAAAAAAACAACTACTATAGTCCCTTTTCAATATTTGTCATCAATACACTGTATTGTCAGGGGCGGCCAAGCCGCTCCCGCGCATGAGTCGTTGCATCGCCATTTTTTTACGCACCTATTATTTTTGTTTATGACGGAAAAACAAGACCGGAACAACCGGAGTGGCACGGCCGACTCCGCCAATCCCCTCGATCTCGCCGGTCTGACCCTCGAAGATCTGGTCCCTCATCGAGGGACCATGCTGCTGCTCGATACTGTTCTCGAGGTGGATACGAAGCACGCCATGACCCTGAGCACGGTCAAGCCGTCGTGGCCGTTGTTCGGACAAGGTGGCGTGGCGCCGCTTATCTGTGTTGAATTGGCGGCCCAGACCGCCGGGGTTTGTAACGGCTGGGAGCGGGTCCACAGCCTAGGGCTCGACTCCAATCAGATGGGCTGGCTGGTGGCGGTGAAAAAAGCCGAATTTCATGTCGGTCCTCTTCCTCAGGGAACAATCATCAGAGCCAGGGCGGAAAATACCCTGGTGTTTGATCGGTTTCGGGAAGTGACCAGTGTTCTGTATTGGGACGCCCAGGTTGTCGCCGAGGTCGTTCTGCAACTTTTTCAGGCTGAAACAGAGATATGAGCACAGCATCCATGCAAAATGTTGCCATCGTCACCGGTGGTAGTGGTGGGATCGGCCGGGCCGTATGCAGGGAATTGGCTGCCAGCGGCTATTATCTGGTGATCAATTACATGCGGAATCAAGCCGGTGCCGAGGAAACCCTGCGCCATGTGACGGAGGCCGGAGGCGTTGGAGAAATCTGCGGTTTTGATGTGCGCGACCGGGAACGCGTTGAGGCCGTCATCGGTGAGCTTGCTGACAGGCTCGGATCCCTCGACATCTTAGTCAACAACGCCGGAACCATTGATGATGGGCTGTTTCTGATGATGTCGCCGGAAAAATGGCATCGGGTGATCGATACCAGTCTTCACGGTTTTTATAATGTCACCCATCCGGTCCTGGAACGGATGGTGCGCCAGCGCAAGGGAGCCATTGTCTCCATTTCCTCGGCCTCCTCGTTGATGCCCAACCGGGGACAGGCCAATTATGCGGCGGCCAAAGCCGGTCTTAATGCTGCAAGCCGAACCCTTGCTGCGGAAGTCGCCCGTTTGGGGATTCGGGTTAATGTTGTGGCCCCGGGACTGATCGAAACCGAGATGATTGCCAAGGCTCCCAAGGAACATATTAAAAACTTGATTCCCATGGCGCGGATCGGCAGCCCCGAGGAGGTCGCCAAGGTGGTCGGCTTTCTCTGTTCGGATGCGGCTTCCTATGTGACAGGGCAGATTGTTTCGGTGAACGGCGGTATGCTGTGATGCAACAGGCCGGCCGTATCGTCTTGTTGTGCCTGTTGCTTTTGCCGCAAGCGGCTTTGGCCGCGCCCCTGTCGGTACGCTCGGTTCAGGCGGAGTTTACTCAGGAAAAACAGATGAAGATTCTTATCCGGCCGCTGCACTCAAACGGCACCTTTGTCTTCCAGGCTCCGGGATCGTTGCGCTGGGAATATCTGCAGCCGCTCCATAGCCTGCTGTTGATGCATGGCGGTCGCGTGGGCAAATGGATCGAACAGGATGGTGTTCTGACCCAGGAAAGTGGGGCTGGTCTGGATGCGATGCAGATCGTGCTTCAGGACATCGGCAATTGGTTGGACGGGCGGTTTACCGAAAATCCCCAGTTCACTGTCGTTCATACGGATGCGCGCAAGGTGGTGCTTACTCCAAAGGCGAAAGGACTACGTTCGGTTGTCGAGCGTATTGAACTGTTGCTGGGGGAAGAGGCCGGTGTGGTGGAGGAGGTCGGTATCTATGAAAGCGCCGAGACCTCTACTCATCTGTATTTTCACCATATTCTGCTGAACCAGGAGATTCCGCTGGAACGGTTCATAACGCCGTGATGCGTTTTCTGGGTGGCCTTTTTTTCACCGCCTTGGTGCTCTGCTCCTGCGTATCGGCGGACCGGAATGTGGTGCCGGATATCCGTTTAATGGAGGCGGGTGCTCGCGAAAATGAGGTTTGCACCCGTATGTTTCCCCGTGAGCCATGGCAGTATGTGCATGCCTTGACCTTTCGCCTGGCCAACGGTGACAGAGGTAGCGCCATGGGGGTGGTACTTCTGGACAAAAAAAACATCCGCTGCGCCTTGATGACTGTAGAGGGGTTGACCCTATTCGAGGCCCAGATCGCCACAGATGGGCAGATCGAGATATTTCGGGCTCTGCCGCCTTTTGACGGCCAAGCATTTGCTTCGGGGTTGATGCGCGACCTTGGAGTGCTTTTTCGGCCCCCACCCGGCTCGCTGCGGCAGGGCCGCCTCAAAGATGGCCGGTTGATCTGCCGCTTTGAAACCCCGAAACGAATCACCGATATCTTGCCCCTTGACGAAGGGTGTTGGCAGATACGGCTCTACACTGACCGGGTCGGCGCCGTGGCCATTGACACCCGCGCCTGCCATGCTGTTGCCTCGGTGTTTGTTGCCGACACCATGGAACTGACAGTGCCTGGCCCTGTCGGCTATACCATCAACCTGCGCCTGCTGAGCGCCGAACCTCTGTCCCGTGAAAGGTAGTGCTGCATGAAAATGCTCCTGATCTACCCCAAATGGCCCAAGCTGGCCCGCCAAACCGAATTTCATCTGCCGCCCCATGGCCCTGTCGTCTTTGCCGCAACCCTGCCGAAGGATATTGAAGTCCAATTCGTTGACGAAAATCTGGAAGAGATTGATTTCGATATGGCCGTGGATGTGGTCGGTATTTCGATGATGCTGACCGTGCAAGTGCGCAGGGGTTGGGCTATCGCCGATATCTATCGCAAGAAAGGCATTCCGGTGATTTTCGGCGGTATTGCCACCATGCTCCATGCCGAGGAAACCATGGCCCATGCCGATTCGGTGTTTCTCGGCGAGGCCGAGGGCCGTATGGAGCAGGTCTTTGCCGATCTGCGCCGGGGAGCCCTCGCCCCCTGCTATAATTATATTGATCAGCGACCGGATATCGGGTTGGTGGGCACAGCCCGCCGCGATATCCTCAACCGGCGGCTTTATAACCACCGTGGGGTCCAGATGGTGGATTTGGTGCATGCCTCCCGGGGCTGCCGCTTTCACTGTTACCCCTGTGCCGTAGCCTATCTGGGAGGACGGAAATTCCGGCCCCGGCCGATCGACAAGGCCATTGCCGAGATGGCCGCCATCGACAACAATCGGTTGTTTATTGTTGATAATTCCCTGGCCCAGGATACCGAATGGGAGCTTGAACTCTTCCGGGAAATGATCCCGCTGAAGAAGAAATGGTGTTCGCATCCTATCGAGGACAAACCCAAGGTGCTGGATCTCGCAGCGCAAGCCGGTGCCTGGTATGTGTATCAGGCGGTTTTTGACACCTCCGAGTATATCCGGGAGCGGATCAAACGCTACCATGACCATGGCATCGGTGTGGAAGGAACCATTCTTCTCGGGCTTGACAGCCATACGGAAGATTCGATTAAAGAATTGATCGATTTTCTTCTGGAAATCGAACTCGACTTGGCCGAGTTCACGGTCCTGACCCCGTTCCCACACACCAAAGCCTTTGACGACCTCCATCGGCAGAACCGGATTCTCTCCTATGATTGGGACCGCTATTCGGCGGATCAGGTGGTGTACCAACCGAAGAACATGAGCGCGGAACGGTTGCAGGCGTTGCTTGATTACGCCTGGGACAGCTTTTATCAGGACGAGCCGCAACAGGTCAAGATGGCCAAACTTTTTCAGCAGGTAGTGAGAAAGGAAATGGCGGACCAAACCTTCAGGCCGAGGAACCGTGAGTTCGTTGGTCAAACTTTTGGCCGGGAGCGGTAGGGCAATGAAACCCTCACCCGACATCCCCCTGGCCGAACGATTGGGTCAGTGTGTCAGCTCCGACCATTGGTTTGTTGAGCAAAGAGACCGTCGTGGGCGTGTTTGGGCCATGGCCGGGTGGTTACGGCAGACCCTGGCCGCACACTCCAGCCAAAACGTGGTTTGTCTGGCCGCCGAGGACAAGGGCTTGATCGCCGCCGCTTTCCTTGCGTCCCTGGCAGGTGGGCCGGTGCTCTTGTTGCCGTATAGTTTTTCCCCTCAGGCATTGGCTGCAATGCAGCAAACCACCGGGTACACCCTGGCCGTTTCCGATGTGGACCGTCCATTTCCCGTCACCACCCGGGTTCTCTGTCCTCCCCAAGACCTACCCCCGGCTGACGTATCCGGTTGGCACTTCCACGACGACAGGGAAGTGCTGCGGCTCTATACCGGTGGGTCCACCGGTACGCCGCAGAGTTGGTCCAAGACAGGGAAAAATCTAATCGACGAGGCCCTTTTTTTGGCCCGCACATTTGAGGTCACAGCCAAGGACCGAATTGCGGCCTCCATCTCCCCCTATCATATCTATGGGCTGCTCTATTCAGTCCTCCTGCCCCTGGTTTCGGGAGCCTCGGTGCTGCCGGGGACACCCTCTTTTCCGGAAGAGATCAGGTCGGCCATTCTCGACCAGGCGGCCACCATTCTGGTCAGCGTCCCCGCCCACTATCGGGCGCTCCGGGGAAAAGGGTGTTTGGGCGAGTCCCTGCGGCTGGCCTTTTCCTCGGCCGGAGCCCTGGAGCCGGAAGACAATGCCGTTTTCTGCCGGGACAACCCCGCAGGCATTGTCGAGGTTTACGGTTCCACGGAAACCGGGGGGATAGGTCTACGTAATCGTTCCCATGGAGAAGAGGGGTTCACGCCGTATGCCACGCTTGCATGGACAATTCGGAAAGATCGCCTCTGTCTCCGTTCCCCCTATCTTTCCCCCGAGTTACCTTACGATGCAAACCGTTTTTTTGCCACCGGCGATCGGGTGAGTTGTTGCGGGGGCAATTCCTTTGTCCTCCTGGGCCGGATCGATTCAATTACCAAGGTCGGCGGCAAGCGGGTGGATTTGGAGGAGATCCAGGCCCTGATCAGGGCGGAGTCTGGCGTGCGAGATTCTCTGGTCCTGTCCGTGCCCGAGGCGAGTGGTCGCGGGCACCGGATTGTGGCGGTCGTGGAAGGGGAGCAGGTCGATCTGGAACAACTCCGTCGGCGGTTGCGCACGCAGTGTGAGCCCTATGCACAGCCGCGAGCCATCCAACAGGTCGCCCGGATCCCGGTCAAGGAAAACGGCAAATATGACCGCGACCAAATCCTGCGATTGTTTATCCCATGAACCCGCTCCAGCAGGGGTTTGCCGCCGGATACGCCAATCTCAGCGGGTGGGCGGATCTGCTTGACCGGATCAATGTCTTTCCCGTGGCCGATGCCGACACCGGTGCCAACTTCCGGGTAACCCTGGCGCCACTGCGTGAACAAGGGTGGGATAAACAGGATATGGCGAGGAGACTGGTTCGTTTTGCCACCGGCAATTCAGGGAATATTGCCGCTGCTTTTTTTGCCGAAATGGTCCAGGCCGATGGGCTCGTTGATCTGCCCGAACGGATACAACTCGGACGAGATCGGGCTTGGCAGGCCGTGGTCGAACCGCGCAGGGGGACCATGCTCGATGTCATGGATGCCTTGGTAATGCACCTTGGCAAGCATCCGGACATAGCCTCCGGCCCCCATGCCCTGTTGGACGGGTTGCAAAGAGCGGTAGAATCCACCTACCTGGCCTTGCCCGATTTGCAGGCGGCCGGCGTGGTCGACGCCGGCGCCCTTGGACTGTACCTTTTTCTGGCTGGATTTTTTCAGACCGTGGTTGGGTCTGAACTTCCCCTAACTCCGCCGACCGAACTTTTTCCCGGTCGCTTAAGCGTGGTGCAGACATACCGGGCCACAGCGACCACCCTGCATTGTGTAGAGACCTTTCTTCACCCCCAACCGGGGTCGAAACCGGATCTCAAACAACTCTCCGCCCAGGGGGAGAGTGTGGTCCTTTCCGCCCGTGATTTAGGGATAAAGATCCATGTACATACCGAAAATCCACGGCAACTGCATGAGGAACTGCAGGCCATGGGTGAGGTGGTAGGTTGGCATGAGGAGCGGATCACCGTTGGTACAGGCGGGGGCGCTGCCACGGGTCAGCAGATCGGTTGCGTCCATATCCTGACCGATGCGGCGGGGTCTTTGCCCCGAACCATGGCCATGGCCCATGGTATAACTTTGCTGGACAGTTATATTGTCGATGGCGTCACCGCACGCCCCGAGAGTTTGTGCCAACCGGATGAGGTGTATGGCGTGATGCGCCAAGGACGCCGGTTGACGACAGGCCAGGCCTCGTTAAGGGAGCGGCATGTGCACTTCCTTAGCGCATGCAAACTGTATGGGCCATGTTTATACCTCTGCGTGGGCAGCGCATTCACCGGCAATTATGCGGTGGCTCGTAATTGGCAGACGGCGCATGATTCCAAAAATCGATTTCGGGTTATGGATACCGGGGCCGCTTCGGGGCGGCTGGCGGTCATTGCCCTGTTCACCCACCGTTTTGCGCGAACCGCAACCTCGGTTGAGGAAGTATGGGAATATGCCCACAAACTGGTCGAGACCTGCCGGGAATACGTGTTCATTGATTGCCTGCGATATCTGGTGGCTGGTGGCCGGGTTGGCAGGGCCTCAGGGCTTGTGGGGGATTTTTTGCAGCTGAAGCCTGTGATCAGTCCCATGCCGGATGGCGTCCGCAAAATAGCAATGGTCCGCACTCCCCAGGCCCAGCTTGCCTTTGCCCGGCAACGACTGGAGAGCGAGGTCGATGATTCACAACACACCCTGCTTCTGGTGCAGTATTCTGATAATAGGCCCTGGGTTGAGGAAAATGTACTGCCGATCGTCCGGGAGCTACTGCCGCAGGCGGAATGTCATGTTGTCCCCCTGAGCCTCACCTCGGGCGTGCACATGGGCCCGGGGACCTGGTCCTTGGCTTTTGGCGGGGGAGGGTGACATGCGGGCAGCAGTGATTATTCCGGTGTTCAATCATGCCAACCGGATAGCGGCTGTGGTCCGGGATGCATCTGCCCTTGGGTTGCCGATCTTTGTGGTGAATGACGGCTCCACCGACCGGACAGCAGAGGTGCTGGCCGAATTGGAGGGTATCACAGTCCTGCACCATGCTCGCAATCTGGGAAAGGGTGCGGCCTTGCTGACCGGATTTGCCGCGGTTGCCCCTCTCTGTGACTGGGCGTTAACCCTGGATGGAGATGGGCAGCATCGGCCCGCTGACGGCCTGCGATTGCTCAATGCTGCAAAAAATCAGAGCTCGCGGGTGGTGGTCATTGGAAATCGCCAGGGGATGGTGGGGGAACATGTTCCCTGGACCAGCCGTGTTGGTCGTCTTTTTTCCAACTTCTGGGTATGGGCTGTGGGTGGTCCGTCGGTGCGGGACTCGCAATCCGGGTTTCGTTTGTATCCCCTGCCCGAGGTATTACAGTGCCCTACCTTGTCCCGGCGCTATCAGTGGGAGGTCGAGATCCTGGTTCTGGCCCAGCGCCGGGGAATCGAGGTCGTTGAAGTTCCGGTTTCCGTCGTGTATCAACCCAAGGGGGAACGGATCAGCCATTTTAAGCCATGGGTTGATTTTCGACGAAATGCAGCGATCTTCTCCCGGTTGTTTTTTGAACGTTTTGCCTACTGGTTCCGCAAACAATGAGCTGGGATGGCTACACCCTGCTGGCGCGTACCGCCCGACTCATCGGTCCCTGGATATTTGTCGCTGTCTCCCGGACCCTTGCCGTTGGCTATTTCCTTTTTTCCTCCAGGAGGAGAGAAAGCGTGCGGCTGTATGCCCGTCTTTTTCCAAGCGAAAGCATGGGGTGGGCCTGGTGGCGCACCTTTCTTCAATATCAGCAGTTTACCACCATTCATTACGACAGGTTTTTGTATAATCTGGGAAAGCAGACACGCTTGACTTCTTCCGGAGACGAACTGCTGGAAGGGCGGATGCCCCAGACCGGTGCCATTCTGCTCATGTCGCATCTTGGTAATTGGGAAATCGCCGCCCGTCTGCTGATGGAGAATCGCCGGAATCTGCAGCTGCTCCTCTATATGGGCATCAAGGAACAGGAGGGGGTAGAGCGAACCCAGAAAGAGGAACTGCAACAAGCCGGGGTGAAGATCATTGGTGTGGATCGGAAGAGCAATGTTCCGTTTAGTGCTGTCGAGGGTATTCAAGTGCTCCGAGCCGGCGGTTTGGTTTCCATGGCCGGGGATATTGTCTGGCGTCAGGACCAACGATGTCTGACGGTTCGTTTTCTCAACCAACAGGCTGTTCTTCCCGAAGCGCCCTTTGTTTTTGCCCTGGTTTCCGGGGCACCCATCCTGGCTTTTTTTGCTTTTCGCGTTGGGAAGAACCACTACCGGATCACTCTCTCCGAGCCGATCTTTGTACGTGCCGATACCAAGGAAGATCGGCATAAAGTCCTCCTTGGGGCGGCCCAACGATATGCCGATCTGCTGGAAGAGGCCCTTCGTTCCCATCCCTCGGAATGGTATCATTTTGATCGTTTTTTCCATGACCATTGATCCGGTTATTGCCGAGGGTGTGGCTTGCAGCACTGACGAGCAGACAAGATTGTCTAACATCCAGGCCGAGATACCGGGATTATTTTCTTTTCATTTTGCGGGGAATAAGGGTAAAGTTTCAACTTTTCTGGACTTTGTCGTTCTCGTAAGAAAACACGAGAACGACGTTTCACGCTTCGTAACACGCTGTTTTTTGATGCGTGGTTTTCCTTTTTTTGGAGGGACGAGGCTATTAACTCTCAGCTTTAAGACCTCGCACACATAATTGCATTATGATCAGAGCTGTCCTACAAGAAAAAATTTTGACCATTTTGACCCAAGATTTCGAGTTTAACCAACCGGGGTTGGAAGACAACCTCCGTGATGATCATGGGTTTGATAGTATCGATGCCATTGAATTGCTCGGTAAGATCGAATTGATACTCGGGTACTCCCTGACAAGGGCGGAAAAGGAACAGGCCATGGAAATCAGGACGATTAACGATATTCTCGATTATCTAGAAAAAATTCAGCAGAACCGCCCCCAGTAACGGGTTTCTTCGTTATCAATGAGACGTCGCGTTGTCATCACAGCATGTTCCGCCATCAGCCCTGTCGGTTATGGTCAACAGCAGATCACTGAGAGCCTCAAACAGGGCCGGTCCGGAGTCAGGCCATTACGCGATGACGGTCTGCTCAGCAAGCATATTCATTCGCGGGTCTTTGGTACGGTCAATACGCCCGTCACGTATAATTTTACCCGTTCCCAGCGCAAAACCATGGGTCCTGTTGCGTATTATGCTTGTAAGGTTGCGGGCGATGTCCTGAGCTCCTCTGGCTTGGCGCAAGAATTCATCTCCTCCGGCCGGCTGGGTGTGGCGTTCGGATCCACCCATGGGAGCCCAACGGTACAGCGCGAAATCTACAAAACATTTTTTCAGAATCTGGAAGAAAAATTTTCCTCCATCGGGGCAGTGGATTATCTTCGATCCATGGTGCATACCACCGCTGTCAACATCACGCGGATGTTCGGTATCACCGGCCGGGTCATCGCCTCGTCCACCGCCTGTACTACTAGCAGTCAGGCCATTGGTTTCGGTTACGAAATGGTCAAATACGGCATGCAGGATGCCATGCTGTGCGGTGGGGCGGATGAGTACGATACCACCACGGTCGCAGTGTTCGATAACTTGCTTGCCTGCTCCGTAGCCTATAATGACTCGCCGGAAAAGACGCCTCGACCATTTGATCGCAAGCGCGACGGGCTGGTGGTCGGGGAAGGGGGAGGAGCGGTTTTGCTTGAGGAATACGAATCAGCCCGCAAGCGCGGAGCCCCCATTCTGGGAGAAATTTTGGGGTTTGCCTGTAATAATAACGGCGGTGATCTGATCCTGCCCAACTTAGAGGGGATAACCACCACCCTGCGGCTGGCACTGGCTGATGCGGCCATCAACCCCTCCGAGGTGGACTACGTCAGTGCCCACGCCACCGCGACCAAGATGGGCGATATCATCGAATCCCAGGCTATAGAACAGGTATTCGGGCGGGGACCCTATGTTACGGCCCTTAAGAGTTACACCGGCCACACCATGGGCACCTGTGGTGTGATTGAGCTGATTATGACCCTCTACATGATGGAGCAGAACTTTCTCGCCCCGACCTTGAACCTGGAAGATGTCGATCCCCGCTGTGGCACGCTGCGTCACACTCCCGAACTGATCGACGTGCGGACGACCATTGCTTCCATCCAAAATTTTGCTTTTGGCGGCGTCAATACCTGTCTTTTGGTCAAAAACGGCAGCAAGGTAGCGGCATAGCCGTGCAATGGCGAGGGACGGACAGATGCATTGATTTCGGCGTCACCGTCCTTTGTTGGCTGTACTTCACCCTGGGGTTTATGGTTCTTTTCGCCCCCCTCTACGTTGTGGCTTGGTTGCGCCCCCGGACCAGGGAACAGGCCTTTCAGCGCTACAATCGCAATTTTTACCGAATTTTTTTTGCCTTGCTCCAGGCAGTGACTCCCCGTCATTGCTGGATCCTGGATGGTCGCATCAAGGCCATCCGTTCATCCGTCGTCCTTTGCAATCACCGTTCCTACTTGGATCCGCTGCTGCTGATCGCCATGCTTGGGCGGAGTAAAACCGTTATCAAACCCGCCTTTTTCGCCATCCCTCTGTTCAGTTGGGTTCTGCGGGGTGCCGGATACTTTCCAGCCACCGCTTCCGGAAAATATGGAGGGCTCATGCTGGCCCAAATGGAGACCATAGCCACATATTTGGCCAGTGGCGGTAATCTGTTTATCTTTCCAGAGGGCACCAGGAACAGAGAGGGTGGCCTGGCGGAGTTGAACCGGAGTGCCCTAAAATTGGCCCTGCATTGCCGGGTCCCCATCTATGTCCTTTGTCTGCAGAATACCGATAAAGTGTTTATTCCGGGAAAGTTTGTGTTTTCAACGAGGGTGGGTCATCAGGCCATCAGCCTGCGGATCGTGGCCAGCATCGATCCAGGCGAAGAATCGATGTCTGTGGATTTACTGCATGACAGGGTAAGGCAATCCATGCATGACGGCCTGTCGATTTCGGACGGTGAAGCAAATTTCGAGGTTTGCAACCCCTGAGTGGAGATATTGTCATGAAGGTTCTCTTGGTATCCATGCCGGATGTGGTCCCTGTGATTATCCACGAAACAGCGGTGCACATGCCCAATCACGGCATTGCTTCGGTGGGCGGCAATATTGACGGGCAACACCAAGTCTATCTGGTTGACCTCATCCGCAAGCGTAGAAGCATCAAAAAATATCTCACTAAAATCATGCGCCGTTTCCAGCCGGGGCTGGTGGGAATGTCGGCCATGGCTTGGCAGTACGACACCTGCGTCCGTATAGCCCATCTTTTAAAGGAACTTGATCCCACCGTCAAAATTGTGATCGGCGGTTATCATGCCACCCTGATGGCCGATGAGATTGCGCAAGCTCCCGAGGCTCGCTGGATTGATTTTATTATTCGTGGGGAAGGGGAGGAGGCCTGCAGACGCTTGGTCAATGCCTTGACCGGAGATGGCAAGATCGAGGAAATTCCCTCACTTTCGTATAAAAAGGACGGTGTTTTTTTTCATACCCCACGGGGACTGAATCTGGACCTGAATACGCTAAAAACGCCTATCCGGGACAAACGCCGCCTGACCAGCGGCTACCACGTTATGTATTCAAAAATCGAGTCGCTGGAAACCTCGCGTGGATGCACCCGTTCGTGCAATTTCTGCAGTATGCAACATATGTACGGGCGAACTTTTCGAACCTATCCGATCAACCGTGTGATTAAAGAGCTGGACGATATTTACTACAAACGGAAAACGCGGTGGGTGTTTATCACCGACGATAACATGGTGCTTGATCAGGAGCGGGTGATGGCACTGTGTGAGGCGATAATCGCAAAAAAATACAAAGGGTTGGTTCTGATGGTGCAGGCGGATTGTCTGACCATGGCAAAAAATGAACCTATGGTGGCGAAAATGGCCGAGGCCGGTTTTCGTTCTGTATTTTTGGGGATAGAGAACGGGTCAAAAAAAAATCTGACCACCGGAGGGAAAGGGGATATCGTTGCCGCGTCCAGGAAGGCGATTGAGAACTGTCATAAACACGGGATGATGGTGATCGGTGGTTTGATTTTTGGATTTCCAGAAGATGATGTGGAGTCGATCAGGAAAAATTATGCGTTTTTCTCAGATATTGGAGCGGATGCATGCTACGCTCAAATCCTAACACCGTACCCGAAGACGACTATGCGCGATAAACTTATCAGCGAGGGGTTGGTCGTTAACCTTGACGACTATAAGAAATATAGCGGCTTGTGGGCCAATGTGCGAACCAAACACCTCACCGAGAAGCAATTGCAGTATCATTTCTGGTACCAGCGCCAAGTGGTATTGGGTTGGTGGAATCCTCCGGATCCAGTCAAACAACAGGGGAGAATTTGGACCTCAATCTGGCGTTTTCTGTTTAAACCCTTCCTTAAGCTGCATTACTGGCGGGTGATGAGGAAGGTCGGTTGGCAGGGAAGGTATCAGCGTGAATTACATCGGTGGGAACGAATGAATAGCTTTCCGGATCTTCAAGGATACTGACCAATGCAGCTTTATAACCTTGAATTCAGTGAAGAGGAAATTAGAGAAGCAGCCGCTGCCGACCGGTTACTATCCATGGAAATTGAATTCAGCAGGGCCTGTAACTTCCGCTGTGTATATTGCTACCAGGAGGAGCACACCACCGGAGCAGATGAACTCACTCGTGAAGAGATCCGGCAGACCATTCTCCAAGCCAAGGAGTTGGGAGCCCGGAAGATCATAATTCTTGGCGGTGAACCGACTATTTACCCGCACCTGACCGAGATGCTACATTTTTTGGGGCAAATTGGCCTCCAGGTCGAACTGTTCACCAACGGATCCGGGGTGACACAACCACTGGCGCAGGTTTTGGCGAAGGAAAAGGTCCGGGTGGTGGTGAAGATGAATTCCAGGGATGCCGCGCTTCAGGACCGGCTAGCCGGTATCCGAGGGGCAGCTACGTATATTCAAACCGCTCTGCATCATCTCCATCAGGTCGGGTATCCGGGTAAAGACCTTTTCCTCGCCGCCAGTACAATTATTTGCCGCCAAAATATAAGGGAGCTGCCCGAACTTTGGCTCTGGATGCGGCAGCAGGGGATTGAGCCCTACTTTGAGATTCTCACTCCCCAAGCCAAGGCGCGAAAAAACAGTTGGCTTACAGTCGAACCTTCAGAGTTATATACACTTTTTCTCCAACTCGCAGAAATAGACCGTACTCAATTTGGTCGCCACTGGCAGCCCCAGCCACCTTTGGCCGGCAATCGATGCATGCGCCACCAGGTCTCATGCGTGGTCACTGCGAACGGTGTGGTTATGCCCTGCGTGGGGGTGACCATCCCCCTGGGATCAGTGCGTAAGCAACCGTTAACAGAATTGTTGCAGCATCAAGTGATCAGGGATCTGAAGAATTATAGACACACGATTAAAGGCGCCTGCGGAACGTGCAGCAAAAAAGGGGAGTGTTATGGGTGCCGAGGAGCGGCCTACCAATTGACCGGTGATTATCTGGCCGCAGATCCAACCTGCTGGCTTTGTTCTGGGGGAGGGGAGAAAGCGTAGCCCTGACCCCGTGTATTGTGTGCTCCCTAAATAGTAATAAAATGACGATCAATCCGCCTAATCCGTTGGTGAGCAAAATGGGAATAGCAAATACGGCTATAGAAAAATAATTTCAGGCTAGGGCAACCGGATGCCCAGATTTGTAAAGAGGTGATAAGCACAAAAAAAGCCCCAATCAACGAAGTTGATTGGGGCTTAGTATAAAGAATCGGCGGCGACCTACTCTCCCACATAGTCTCCCATGCAGTACCATCGGCGCTGAAGAGCTTAACTTCCGTGTTCGGAATG